>CAWKON010000043.1:0-6606 GCA_963851225.1 uncultured Alphaproteobacteria bacterium
CTTGGAAAGGTGGGGTTATTCACGCCGTTTTTCTCGGCCTTGCGGTTTTGAATATGGTCGAGAGTTATAGGGCGATGGGGACGCTGATGTCGGCGGGGCTGATGCTGATACCGGCAATTGCGGCGCAGTTCTGGACGCAGAAGTTGCGGATGATGATTTTGGTGGCGATTGGTATCGGGATGATTGGTGCGTGCGGCGGGTTGGCGCTGTCGTTCGCGTACAAGCTGCCTTCGGGGCCGTCGATCATTCTTATTGTCGGGGCGATTTATATCGCGTCGTTTTTACTGGGGCGTTTCGGCAGCGTGCGGGCGCGGTATTTTCCGTTCCGGCATCTCGACCGTTGATCGATTTAGCGGCTGGCGAAGCCGGCCTGACGCAGATTTTCGAGATATTGGGGCTGCTCGACCAGATCGGAGGGAATCATGTTCCCAGCCGTGGCCGCGCCCAGTTCCTTGGCGGCACGCGCCAGGATGGGAGTCGCGTCGCTCGGTTGCTGCATCGCGTCGCTGACGAGGCCGCACAGAGCGAGATAGGTAACGGGTGAAAGTTCAACCAACACTGTAACTGTCCTTTTTCTTCGATTCTTTTTCTTACGATCATTTGTAGCGATCATTTCCTAATCTAACCTTAACCGCCGACGACCAAATCTTAAAAACTTTCATGCGCTGATTTTCCAAATAAAATCATGAAAGTATTTGTCCTGTTCTCATTGGGTAGGTTGTGCCCCATAATGGGTTATTCATTGCAGGAATATGGCCATGAGCCCGAAACTAAAAGTGACTGTTCCCTATGCCGAGATGGCGCGGCTCGCCGATAAAACGGCTGAGCTGGGGGCTGGTATTCAGCGAAAGGCGCTGCATCTTCGGGCGGCGCAGCTTCCCCAATTCACCGATCCGTTCAAGCGGCCGGCTGTGGTGCGGCTGGCGCTGGCCGGGGCCGCGATTGGGACGGTGGTGGGAGCTGCTTATGGCTATGGGGCTCTCGACGAGGTTCGCGGCGCTTCCGCCTGGGTGGGGGCGACGTTGGTGGGAGGCGGTGCGGTTTTCGGCGGCTGTTTCGGTTATATGAGCGGGACGGTTGCCGGTATGGGGTGGAACAAGTTTTCCGCGCCTGTGGTTCGCGCCAGCGGCAAGTTGGTGAGTGCGATGGGGAATGCGGCTTTGGATATTCTGACGCCGCATGTGCCGCAGATTAAAAAACCGGTTGCAGAACCCGTTGTCGAGCCGGTTCGGTATATGGGCAATGTGGTGCAGCTTTTTCCGAAGCCGGCTAAAAACGACAAGAGCGAACCGCGCTAGAGGAAGCTATAGGGATCGATATCGATCAGCAGGCGCAAGTTGCGCGGCGTTTTGACGGTTGCCAGCCATTGCCGCAGAACAGACGATAAATTCACGTTGCGCGGCGCCTGAATCAGCAGCCGATGCCGGTATTGGCCGCGCAGCATCGCGAAGGGTGCGGGCGCGGGGCCGAGGACGCGCAGATTTTCATTTTGCGGCGCGGCTGCGGCCAGGTCGTTGCGCGAAGCGGATAACTTCTTTCGCGTCCTCGCCGGAGACCGTGACGCTGGCGAGGCGCCAGACGGGCGGCAGATGATAGGCTTCGCGTTCGTTCAGTTCGGCGTCCATAAAGGCATCGCGGTCGCCTTTGACGAGGGCTTTCATCACCGGATGATCGGGCGCCGTCGTTTGCAGCAGAACGCGCCCGGCATCTTCGCCGCGGCCGCTGCGGCCCGCCACCTGTTGCAAGAGCTGGAACGTGCGTTCGGCGGCGCGCGGATCGCCGCCGCGCGAGGCCGAGATCGCGCATCGACCACGCCGACCAAGGTCAGGCGCGGGAAGTGATAGCCCTTCGCCATGATCTGCGTGCCGATCAGAAGATCAAGTTCGCGGTTGCGCCATTTTGTCGCACAAGGTCCTGCGCGGCCTTGCGGGTCGTCGAGCGTATCGCTCGCCATGATCGCGAAGCGCGCATCGGGCAGGCGCTTTTTGATTTCTTCGGCCACGCGCTCGACGCCGGGGCCGCAGGCGGCGAAACGTCCTTCGGCCTCGCAGGACGGGCATTTGTCCGGCAGGCGCATCGTATAATCGCAATGATGGCAATGCAGCTTGCCGGATTGTTTATGTTCGATCAGCCAGCTCGTGCAATTGCGGGCATTGCAGCCGATGCCCGCAGGCGCGGCACAAAGTCAGCGGCGCATAGCCGCGCCGGTTGAGGAACAGCATCGCCTGCTGCCCTTCGGCAATCGTTTGTTTGCAGCGCTTCGAACAAAGGCGGGCTGATGAAATTCCTGCGCCGGCATTTTATATTGGCGCAGATCGACCAGCTCGATATTCGGCATCGACGCCTTGCCGAAACGCTCGCGCAAGACGACATGGCCGTATTTTTTCTGCTGCACGTTGAAGAGGGTTTCCAGCGACGGCGTGGCGCTGGACAGAATGACGGGAATTTTGCCGAGATGCGCGCGCACCACCGCCATGTCGCGCCCGTGATAGATGACGCCTTCTTCCTGCTTGTAGGCGGCTTCATGTTCTTCATCGACGACGATCAGGCCGAGATCGGGATAGGGCAGAAACAGCGCCGAGCGCGCGCCGAGAATGAATTTCGCTTCGCCGCGCGCAATGGCGTGCCAGTTCAAGCGCCGTTGCTTTTCGCGTCAAGTTCCGAATGCCATTGGACCGGGCTGTGTGCCGAAACGCGCCGCGAAGCGGTCGATCAGCGCCGCCGTCATCGCGATTTCGGGCAGCAGCACCAGCGCCTGCTTGCCCTGCCGCAGACATTCGGCAATCGCTTCGCAAAAAACTTCGGTTTTGCCGGAGCCGGTGACGCCGTCGAGCAGGGTGACGGAATAAGCCGCGTTTCTGATTTTTTCGATCAGAATTGCCGCGGCTTTCTTCTGATCCGTCGGTCAGAACCGGTTGATGATGGATCGGGATCGAGATGGGGCAGGCGAAAGTCGTCTTTCTTTTTCGGCTTCGATCACGCGCGCTGCCGAACACCATTTTCAGAACCGCGCCCGCGCGGCGTCAGCGTATATTGCGCGACCCAATCGACAAAAGCGCGGCTGACTTCCGGCACGAGCGGCAGATCGAGCGTGCGGATGATGGATTTGAGCTTCGCGGCGGGACATTGCCGGAGCCAGCACCCCAGACCACGCCGATCAACTTGCGTCTGCCGAAAGGGACTTCGACAAAGCTGGCCGGTGGACGGGCATTTCACCTTGCCAAGGGCAGATAATCATAGGCATCCGCAAGCGGCGCCGGCAGCAAAACGCGAAGGGTTTCGAGGGGTGGCGGAAGAATGTCATAGGCTATAAGATCGTCCGCCCCAATCTAAAGGAGACAACCGTGAAATTCTTCGTCGATACCGCCGATATTAATGACATTAAAGACCTTGCCGCGACCGGTTTGCTTGACGGGGTGACGACCAACCCTTCACTGGTGGCGAAATCGGGCCATGCCAATTTCATCGACCTGATCAAGGATATCTGCAAGATCGTTCCCGGGCCCGTCAGCGCCGAAGTGGGTGCGACCGACTATGAACAGATGCTCGAAGAAGGGTTATATCTCGCCAAGCTGGCCAAGAATGTCGCGGTGAACAAAGCAGATTTGCAGGCTGAGCCCCCAGGCGACGGTGCGCCAGCGGATGCGGCTGCGATTGGTTGAGCCTAGCCAGGCCGCGAGTAACACGGCGAGAATTCCCAGTATTCCGGTGAAACGATCCAAGGTGAACTCCTGAACAACGAGGGACTCGGGACTTAGGGACCAGGCCGGCCGAATTCTTGCTTGATCTCGACCGCAGCCGGAAAGTGGGTTCGGAGGTTTCCCACCCATGCGATAAGGGGAATCGCATGGATGGGGCACGGAGTTTTATCGCGTGGTTGCCGATCCCTATTTCCGTTTTGATTACCTTACAGCATTGCGGAGATGGGCTTCGGCATTTTCGTTCGTGAAAATGCGGGAGACTAACTCGACTGGAGCGGGTGGGGATGGGTTGATGGTGAGTGCCTGTTGGAGAAGTTCGATGGGCTCGGGAAGCAGGCTGGCGCTGGTGGCGTAGATTGTGGCGATGGGCTGGCCCTGCTGGACGCGAGCGCCGCGACGGGCGTGGAATTCGATTCCTGCATGGGGGTCGACAGGCTCGCCAGCTTTTTCACGACCCGCGCCGGTGCGTTGGACGGCCCAGCCGATCTTTGTTGTATCCATTTCGGAGATGTAGCCGGTAGCCCAGGCGCTAACGATTTTCGTTGCGCCGGGCTTGTGGAAGTTATCGGGCGAAGAAAAGATGCTGGTGTCGCCGCCCTGGGCTTCAATCATTTTGAAGAAGACAGCGAGGGCCGAGCCATCTTCCAGGGTTGCTTCGGCAAGCTGGCGGCCGGCACCCGGTGAGCCAGCTTTGCCGCCGAGATGGATCATCCAGCCAGCAAGGATGAGCGAGAGTTCGCGGAGGTCTTCGCTCTCGGCGGGGCGCTGGTTGCGGAGGAGTTCGACGGACTCGACGAGTTCGATGAAGTTGCCTGCGGTGCGGCCGAGGGGCTGGCCCATGTCGGTAAGCAGGGCTACGGTGCGGGTTCCGGCGGCTTCGGCGGTTGCCACCATGAGGGCGGCAAGGTATTCGGCGTCTTCCTGATTGCGCAGGAATGCGCCAGAGCCGGTTTTTACGTCGAGGACCAGGGCGTCAAGGCCGGCGGCGAGCTTCTTGCTCAGGATGGATGCGCAGATCAGGCCGGGGTTTTCGACTGTGCCGGTGCGGTCTCGCAAGGCATAGAGTACGCGGTCGGCGGGAACCAGTGCAGGAGTCTGGCTGACGATGGAGGCGCCGCAGTGGGCCAGGACTGTCTCAAATTCTTGCAGTGACAGGGCTGTGCGATAGCCTGGGATGGATTCCAACTTATCGAGTGTCCCGCCGGTGTGGCCGAGGGCGCGGCCCGCTGATCATGGGGACGGCGAGGCCGCAAGCGGCGGCGATGGGGGCGACAAGGAAGCTGGTCTTGTCTCCCACGCCGCCGGTGGAGTGCTTGTCGACGGCGATTTTGCCGAGGCGCGAGGGGTCGAATTTTTCACCGGAATCGCGCATGGCGAGGGTGAGGGAGCGGGTTTCTTCGAGCGAGAGGCCGCGCAGCAAGGCGGCCATGAGCCAGGCGGAGAGCTGTTCCAGAGGGATGGAGCCGGAAGCCGCGCCGGTGACGAGGAACGCGATTTCGCGGGGGTCGAGGGCGAGGCCGTCGCGTTTTTTGCGGATAAGGTCGATGGTGTGGAGAGGGGCGATGGTTGGCTTCTGTTTGCATGGTAGCGGCGGCTGCCTCTTTATTTCAGTTTCATGTCCAAGGCGAGAGGGAGGATCGCGGAAAAGGGCATGGTGCGTTGACCGTCGGCGGCGGGGAAGACTACTGGCGCTTCGGGGAGCGCGAACTCGGAGAGCATCTGGCGGCAGGCGCCGCAGGGAGGGCTGGCGGCGTTGTTGAGGTTGGCAACGGCGACGGCCGCGATGCGGATTCCGGGGCCGAATTGCGAGACGGCAGCGACAAGCGCGGAACGCTCGGCGCAAATGGTGAGGCCGTAGCTTACGTTTTCAACATTTGTGCCGGTAACGATTTCGCCGTTGGTCAGCTTGAGGGCGGCGCCGACGCGGAAGTTGGAGTAGGGCGAGTAGGAATGAAGCGCGGCGCGGCGGGCGTGGTCGAGCAGGTGTTCCAGTGCGGGGTCCGGGATTTGGTTCGGGTGGGGCATGAAGCTTGAGGGTAAGGCATTTCGGGTGGTGGTGTACATGGGGGCCTGTTTGGGGCTAGAGCGTTCCACGGCGTCCGCTCATTGCGCTGCGCTTGGCCGTAGCGGCTACAATGGCGCAAAGGTTTCCTCAAGGAGTGTTCATGCGGCCATCGTTCTCGCTCGGCATTGAAGAGGAGTACCAGACCATCGATCCGGTCACGCGCGATCTGCGCTCGCATATTCAGACGGAGATGCTGGCGCAGGGCAAGCTGCGGCTTGCAGGAGCGGGTGAAGGCGGAGATGCACACTTCGGTGGTTGAGGTGGGTACGCGCGTTTGCCGCAACATCGACGAGGCGCGCGAAGACATTTACGAGCTGCGCCGGGAGATGATCAAGCTGGCCGCGCGAGCATGGGCTGGAGCTGGTGGCCGGGGCGACGCATCCCTTTGCCGACTGGCGGACGCAGGAGATTTATCCCGACCCGCGCTATCCACCAGGTGGTGAAGGATCTGCAACTGGTGGCGCGCGCCAACCTGATCTTCGGGCTGCATGTGCATGTGGGCATCGAGGACCGCGAGGCGGCGATCCGCATCATGAATTCGATGCGCTATTTTCTGCCGCACATCATGGCGCTGGCCACGAATTCGCCGTTCTGGCTGGGGCTCAACACGGGGTACAAGGGCTATCGGGCCAAGGTGTTCGAGAATTTTCCGCGGACAGGAATTCCGGATGCGTTTTCGAGCTACTCGGAGTTTGAGAACTACGTGAGCCTGCTGGTGCGGACCAACTGCATCGACAACGCGAAGAAGATCTGGTGGGACATCCGGCCGCATCCGTTTTTCGACACGGTTGAGGTGCGGGCCTGCGATATTCCTCTGCGCGCCGAGGAGACGGTGGCCAT
>CAWKON010000044.1:0-8434 GCA_963851225.1 uncultured Alphaproteobacteria bacterium
ACGCGTTCTGGGGAAAAAACATGCACATTGCCATGATCGGTTCCGGCTATGTAGGCTTGGTGTCGGGAGCCTGTCTCGCGGATTTCGGTCACACTGTTATTTGCATCGACACGGATGCGCAAAAAATCGAGGCCTTGAAGGCCGGGAAGATGCCGATCTACGAACCGGGCTTGCAAGATCTCGTCGGAAACAACGTTCGCCAACGCAGGCTTTCCTTTTCGACCGGTCTTGCCGCAGCGGTGGCCAACTCTCAAGCGGTCTTCATCGCGGTCGGCACGCCTTCGCGGCGAGGCGACGGCCACGCGGATCTTCCTTCGTCTACCAGGCCGCCCGCGCGATCGCCGCCGGTCTTGATGGATTTACGGTGGTCGTGACGAAATCCACCGTTCCAATCGGCACTGGCGACGAGGTCGAAAGAATCATTCACGAAACCCGGCCGGACGCTGATTTCGCGGTTGTGTCCAACCCGGAATTTCTGCGCGAAGGGGCGGCCATCGATGATTTCAAGCGGCCAGATCGCATCGTCATCGGCGTCGAGGACAAACGCGCCGAAGCGGTCATGAGGGAAATCTACCGGCCGCTTTACCTGAACCAGGCGCCCTTCCTTTTTACCAGCCGCCGTACATCCGAACTGACCAAATACGCGGCAAACGCTTTTCTCGCGACTAAAATAACCTTTATCAATGAAATCGCCGACCTTTGCGAGAGGACAGGGGCAAATGTGCAGGACGTGGCGCGCGGGATCGGCCTCGACAAGCGCATTGGATCCAAATTCTTGCACGCGGGACCAGGCTACGGGGGCTCCTGCTTTCCAAAGGACACCCATGCGCTGATCAAGACGGCCCAGGATCATGGCACGCCGGTCCGCATCGTCGAGGAGGTTGCCGCCGTCAACGATCAGCGCAAGCGCGCCATGGCGCGCAAGGTCTTGGCTGCCTGCGGCGGAACGGTGCGCGGCAAGACAATCGCGGTCTTGGGCCTCACTTTTAAACCTAATACGGACGACATGCGCGATTCGCCCGCGATATCGATCATCACGGCCCTGCAGGACAACGGTGCGCGGATCCATGCCTTCGATCCCGAAGGCATGGATCAGGCGCGCCTCGTCCTCGACAATCTGACCTTTTTTTATGACCCTTATTCCTGTTGCGAAAAGGCCGACGCGCTCGTCATAGTGACCGAATGGGACGCGTTTCGCGCTCTTGATCTCGAACGGGTCAAATCAGCTCTCGTGACACCAGTCATGGTTGATCTCCGCAACATTTACGATCCAGAGGAAATGGCCCGGCTTGGTTTCGTCTATACCTGCGTCGGCAGAGGCTCCTTCCAAGGTGAAAACGCGGGCTCATAGACGGGCTTCCTCAAGTCTGAATGGCCGGGTATTCCCGCAGATCGCAAGAATTTGCGGTCTTCCGGCGCGACTGGCACCGCGTGGAAGCTCTTGCTTCCCGGCGGCGCACCGGCGCGCCTAAATAGAATTTCCTTGTTACGTTGCCAGCGTTAAGGACGGAAGAGACGGGCGGCCATCGCGGTCTTCCTCATTTCCGGCACCGGTCGAGACTGCGGGTGCGCTCAAGGCCCCGTCAGGAAGTGCCCAGGCCGATTTGCTCGTGCCAATAATTTTAGCCGCGAGGCCGCTTTGAAGTGCCGCGGCAACAGAAAGCCCAAGGGAGCGTGCACCCTATTGACAAAAGTTTACTCTATAGACTTAGTGGATGTAATCGTGCGCAAATATCTCATCGATGCAGCACTATCTAACAAAGCAGGATCGGACCGGCTTCGTGACGAAGTTTCCTTTCATATTGGATGGTTCCACCTCGGCATCCACGGCTATCCGGATTTTGCAACGGGATCGATTCGCGAAATGCTTGCGTAATTTGGGCTTACGGTCATTTTTGGCCGGTGCGGGCATTTCGTGGCTGAGCCTGTTGTGTGCCGCTGTTACGCATCCCGCGATGAGCGAGGAAGTGAAGCTTCTCAATGTTTCCTATGATCCAACGCGGGAACTCTACACCGACATCAACGATTTGTTCGCGGAGCGCTACAAAGCCCGCACGGGCGTGAGCGTGACCTTCGAGCAGTCGCACGGCGGCTCGAGCAAACAAGCGCGTTCCGTGATCGATGGATTGAAGGCCGATGTCGTCACCTTGGGCGCCGGCTGGGATATCACCGCGATAGAGCGGGCTGGGCTGATTAAACCAGGCTGGCAGGAGAAACTGCCTTACAATTCCTCCCCTTACACTTCGACCGTCGGCTTTCTGGTGCGCAAGGGCAACCCAAAAAACATCAAGGATTGGAAGGATTTGACCCGCCCGGACGTGCAGGTGATCGTGCCCAATCCAAAGACTGGCGCCGCCGCGCGGTGGGCGTTTCTCGCGCTTTGGGGTGCGACGGCCAAAGCTAGGACCCATGATCTTTCGACCGTTGAAGGGCTAAGGGAAGCGCAGGAAGCGGCGAGAACGGCGCGGGATTTCCCAGTCTACCAGAACGCCGAAGCTCGCGCGGTGATCGAGAAATTCTACAACAACAACGTGCCAGTTCTCGACACCGGCGCGCGTGGCGCAACCGTCACCTTCGCGCAAAAGCAGCTGGGCGATGTCCTGCTGAATTGGGAAAATGAACTCTGGCTGGCACTTGACGAATTCGGCAAGGACAAATTCGAAATCGTCTACCCGTCGAGCAGCATACTTGGCGAGCCGCCCGTCGCCGTCGTCGACGAAGTGGTGGACAAAAAAGGCACGCGGGATATCGCGGAAGCCTATCTAAAATTTCTCTATACGGCAGAGGCACAGGAAATCGTCGCGCAAAATCATTACCGGCCCCGCGGCGCCGAGGCCTTGAGGAAATATAGCGCGGACCTGCCGCCAGTTCCACTCTTCACCATCGACGAGATCTTTGGCGGCTGGCCTAGGGTGCAGGAAGCGTTCTTCGCCGACGGAGCGATCTTCGATCAGATTTATAGGCCCGCCAAATGACCGGGAATGCCGCGGCAAACCGCCTCCCTCCGGAGCCGCCAACGGGCAAGCTGTTTGGCTCACCGTCCAGCAGCCCATCGCGCCTTATTCCGGGGTTGCCGCTGACCCTCGGCTACACGCTATTTTATCTGTCCGCGCTGGTTCTCATCCCGCTCGCAGGCATGGTCTTCAAGACCACGCAGCTTAGCTGGAACGAATTTTGGCAAACGATAACCGACCCCGTCGTCGTGGCCTCCTACAAGCTCACCTTCACCGCCTCCGCCATCGCGGCAGCGGTCAATGGCGTCTTCGGATTGATCGTTGCATGGGTGCTGGTGCGCGAGCCGTTTCCGGGACGGCGATTTTTCGACGCGCTGATCGACCTTCCATTCGCATTGCCGACCGCAGTCGCCGGTCTCACGTTCAGCTCGCTTTATTTAGCGAATGGCTGGCTCGGCGGACTAGGCCGTCATCTCGCGGATTTTTTGAATTGGCTGGCGGGGCTCGCCGGATTTGGCGAGATTGTCGCCGCCGACGCTTTCTGGTGGTTGAGTTTCCCTTATTCGAATACGAACGCGGGCATCGTGCTTGTTCTCATCTTCGTTGGTCTTCCCTTCGTGGTGCGCACGGTTCAGCCGGTGCTGCGGGAGTGGGATACGGAAAACGAGCACGCCGCGTTGAGCCTTGGCGCCAACAGCTGGACCGTTTTTCGCCGCGTCATCTTCCCGGAGATCTTCCCGGCGTGGCTGAGCGGCGTGGCCTTGGCCTTCGCCCGCGCGATCGGCGAATATGGTTCGGTGATCTTCATCGCCGGAAATATTCCCGGCAAGTCGCAAATCGCGCCTTTGCAGATTGTCATTAAACTCGACGATTTCCGCACCGCGCAAGCCACCGCCATCGGTATCGTGCTGCTGTTTTTCTCGCTTCTTATTCTTCTCGGCATAAACGGGATAGAGTGGTGGGCGCGCCGCCGCGAACGGGCGGCCTGAGGAAAAGCGCGCGGGTCAATTCATCAACACATTATGGAACAAGCACTGGTTCATGGCAGGAGCGCCGCGACAAAATCCGATCATGGAAGGGACTGGGAGACCAGACCCGCCGGCCCATCCGCTCGTCCGCCGCGTCACGATCGCGGTGACGGTCGTCTTTCTGACCGTCTTTATCATTATCCCAGTTGTGAATGTGTTCTCCCAGGCGCTTTCCAAGGGGTTTGACGCCTACGCCGGTGTCTTTTACGCCGCAAGCCCGCCCGAGGGCATAAAGCTAAGTCCGGCCGAACGGCGCAAGTTCGCGGCTGACCGGAGTCAGGCGGAAAAAACCTGGAGTTCCATCAGGCTGACAATGGGGATCGCCGTGGTCGTCGTCCCCCTTAATATTATTTTCGGTCTTGCCGCCGCATGGTCGGTCACAAAGTTCCGGTTCAAGGGCCGCTCGCTTTTGATCACGCTGATCGACCTGCCGTTCTCGGTATCGCCTGTCATCGCGGGCCTAATTTTCGTGCTGTTGCTTGGCCGGAGTGGCGTCTTCGGCGCATGGGCTTCGAACTGGACCTGGCCAGATCCCTTCTCTCTCCATTGGCGTGGCTTTAATCAAGATTGGTGGCCGTTCGCATTCACCCAAAGCTTCACCGGAATCATTTTCACGCCCTTGGCTATCGCGCTCGCGTCGATTTTCGTCACCTTTCCTTTTGTCGCGCGTTCGTTGATTCCGCTCATGGAATCCCAGGGGTCCGACGAGGAAGTGGCGGCGCTCTCGCTCGGCGCCTCGGGCTGGCGCTCTTTCCGCACAGTCACCTTGCCGAACGTGAAATGGGCGCTACTTTACGGCGTCATTCTTTGCACGGCGCGCGTGTTTGGCGAATTCGGCGCGGTCTCCGTGGTCTCCGGTCACACTGACGCCAACGACACCATGCCGTTGCGGATCGAGAAACTATGGAACGAATATAACAACCAGGCAGCCTTTACCGTCGCATCATTGCTTGCCCTGCTGGCGGTTGTCACATTGCTTGTCCAGGTGCTTGTTGAACGCAAAACCGGCAAGGCTGCGATTGCCGAGGTCGAGGGAGAGGGGACGCCATGAGCATCGAGGTTTGCGGGGTCAGCAAGACTTTCAATCAGGTCACGGTGCTCAGCAATATCAATTTCAAGGTGAAGACCGGCGAACTTGTCTCGCTTCTCGGACCGAGCGGCTCCGGCAAGACGACGCTTCTCCGCGTGATCGCCGGGATGGAAGCCGCCGACCCCGGCAGCGGGCCGATCCTCTTCGATGGCCGCGATGTTTCCTGCGATGGAATCGGCAAGCGGCGCATAGGATTTGTGTTTCAGCATTACGCCTTGTTCAAGCATATGAGCGTGTTTGAAAACATCGCTTTCGGGCTGCGCGCCAAGCCCTGGCGGCAACGGCCGGGGGAGGCGGAGATCCGGGCCAAGGTCGGCGAGCTTTTGCAGCTTGTGCAGCTGCAAAACTTCGCACAGCGCTATCCATCCCAGCTTTCCGGCGGCCAGAGGCAACGGGTGGCGCTGGCGCGCGCGCTCGCGGTCGAGCCGAGTGTCCTTTTGCTCGACGAGCCCTTCGGCGCCCTCGACGCCACCGTCCGCCGCGAGTTGCGGCGCTGGCTTCGTAAATTGCACAGCAAGATCCACGTCACGACCATCCTCGTCACCCATGATCAGGAAGAGGCGCTTGAAGTGTCGGATCAGGTAGCCGTGATGAATGAAGGACGTATCGAACAATTCGCATCGCCGGAAACGATCTACGACAACCCGGCCACTCCCTTCGTCTTCAAGTTCCTCGGCAGCTACAATCTGTTTCATGCCCGCAAGCCCAATGGCAGCACGGCCGTAGCGGCAAGCCCTGCGGATGCAAACGGCGTGACGTTCGTGCGCCCTCATGATATCGAAATAAGGCGTGAAAACACCGACGGATCTGGCATCGCCGCAAAAATCAGCCATATCGCCTTTGCCGGTTCCTCGGTGAACGTCGAACTCGCGCGCATCGACGATCAAGCCGTCGTCGACGCTGCTCTCTCAACGCACGCCTACAAGGACCTTGGCCTAAAGCCCGAAGACGAGGTTTTCATAAGACTGCACAATACAAGATCATTCGACGAGGATTACTCCATCTGAAATACCGTAAACCCGGCCTCCTCAAGCGCGGATCATGATCAAGGCGGCGATAGTGCGAGGAACGCCGGGCGTCGTCGCTTGATGCTCCCCTTTTCTCGTCTGCGGTAAAAGGCTATATTGCATCGCAACAACCGTTTCTCGCGGGCGTACGGGTGCAGGAATGCGGCCGCGGTGGACATTTGAATGGGGCAACACATCACGCAAAATCAAGGTTCTCCCGCGGCCGCGCAACAGGAGGCGTGTGAACCCGCCTTACCACGAAAAACCGCCTTCGCCGGCATGGCTCTCTGGTCGCTCGGCGTCGTGTTTGGCGACATCGGCACGAGTCCACTCTATGCTTTGCGTGAATCGCTAAATCATATCAAAGCCGCGGGAGTAACCGATAGCGGGGTGATTGGGACCGTATCCCTGCTCATGTGGGCTCTGTTCTTTACCGTTACCGCGAAATATGTGCTGTTTCTCATGCACGCGGACAACCGGGGCGAAGGCGGCATCCTGTCCTTGATGGCACTCGCCCAGTCGGCGCTTGGCCACGCCGTGGCGCCGGTCTTCTTTCTCGGTGTCGCCGGGGCCGCTCTGTTTTCTGGCGACGCGATCATTACGCCGGCGATTTCGGTTCTCTCGGCCATCGAGGGACTCGAACTCGTCACGCCGATTTTCTCGCCCTATATCCTGCCGGTCACCATCCTTATTCTGGTGTCGCTGTTTTGGGCGCAAAGGCGCGGCACCGCGCATGTCGCGGCATTTTTCGGTCCCATCATGGGGGTTTTCTTCCTGGTGATCGGGATCTTGGGCGCGGCCCATATCGGCGATGCGCCGCGCATCTTGAGCGCCTTTAATCCCATACACGGCTTGAGATTTCTGCTAGGCCACGGCCTCCTCGGTTTCGTCGTGCTTGGCTCCGTCTTCCTTGCGGTCACGGGGGCCGAGGCGCTTTACGCGGACATGGGTCATTTTGGCCGCGCGCCAATTCAATCCGTCTGGCTGCTCTTCGTGCTTCCGGCGTTGAGCTTGAATTATCTCGGCCAGGGCGCGCTCGTTCTCGCCGATCCGGCGACCGTGGACAATCCGTTTTTCCTGCTGGCGCCGCACTGGGCTCTCCTGCCCCTCGTCATCCTTTCCACGACCGCGACGGTCATCGCGAGTCAAGCGGTCATCACCGGCGCATTCTCGCTTGCGCGTCAGGCGATCCAACTCGGGTTGCTGCCACGCATGCTCATCTTGCACACATCCGAGACACAGGAAGGTCAGATCTTTCTTCCACGCATCAACCGTCTTCTCTTGATCGGGGTTGTCGTGCTGGTGCTTGTGTTCAAGAGTTCGAGTTCGCTCGCCTCCGCCTATGGAATAGCGGTGACCGGGACCATGGTGGCGACCACGGCGCTTGCTTTCGTCGTGGTCTGGAAATGCTGGCATTGGCCCGTTTGGCTCGCGGCACTGTTCGTTTCCGGCTTTCTCGCCATCGATTTGGCATTTCTTACCGCCAATCTCATGAAGATCGTCGACGGCGGCTGGGTGCCTCTGCTGCTTGGAGGCTGCTCGATGGTTGTGATGTGGACCTGGGTTCGCGGCACACGGCTTCTCACGCAAAAATTCCGCCGCGATTCGATCCCAACGCCAGATCTCATCCGGATGCTGGAGAAATCAAAACCGATACGCGTGGCCGGAACTGCTGTTTTCTTGACGAATTCACCCGAGATGGCCCCCCCTGCCCTATTACACAATCTCAAACACAATAAGGTGTTGCACGAACGCGTTTGGCTTTTGTCCGTCTTGACTGAAAATACGCCGCGGGTTCCCGCCAGCAAACGCTATCAAATCGAAAAGCTTTCCGAGGATTTCACCCGCGTGATCCTGCGTTATGGCTATATGCAAAGTCCGCGCGTTCCCGCCGCGCTCGCCTCGCTGCGCAAGGCCGGCCTGAAATTCGACATCATGACGACTTCATTTTTTCTCGGCCGCCGGACGATTAAGCCCGCCCCCAATTCGAACATGCCGGTCTGGCAAGACCGGCTATTCATCGCGCTGTCGCGGCAAGCGGCGAACGCCACCGACTTCTTCTCGATTCCGTCCGATCGCGTCGTCGAACTCGGCGCCCAGGTCACAGTCTAACTAGAAGATGTTGATCCGTGGAGGAAGACGAGACGGACCGCTCACCTCCGGCGGGATGCCGCTCCCCGCGGGCGGCGGCACGAAGCCCGATTAACTCATAGCGGCGCGAGGAAGCGAAGTGGGGCGTACGGAAAGCAACTCCCGCGCCAAGGTTTTCCGCTTGCACCCGTTTCGTATTTCGTCACGCCTTGCGGATGTCTGTTCGCGCAGCCGTCAATCGTACCAAAACGTTTCACGTGAAAC
>CAWKON010000045.1:0-17039 GCA_963851225.1 uncultured Alphaproteobacteria bacterium
CGAAACACTTTGGTACGATTGACACTCCGTGCAACCGCACTTTCGCAAGGCGGCGCGGGGTGCGGCGCGGGGATTTTGGGCGAGCGAAATTCCGCGATAGGATTAAGCTTTGGCCTTGTGATTTTTGATCTCGGATAAAACAGCGGCCTTGGGTCCAGGCCGTGTGAAAACACGGGTGCCAAGCTGACCAATCCAATTTTCGCTGGCCTCGGGTTGAACAAAGGCTCGTACCCACAGCGGCGCTTCGGCATTGGGAAAAATCCAAGAGAACTGCAACATGCCGCGACAGGACATTATGAGGATTTTGCGGCGAGCCATTAGTTCGCGAGGGTCGAAATTCCCAACACATCTAGCTCGTGCTCGCGGATCTCATTGCTGATCGGGAAATATCCGCCTTTTTCCGTGAGCGTCTGGCCGTCCTTGGAGAGAATATATTTGATGAACTCGGCGCGCAGCGGAGTCGAGCGGCTCGTCCGGCGCTTTGTTCAAATAAATGTACAAGTAGCGGGCGACCGGATATTTGCCGGAATAGGTCGCTTCAGCAGTCGTGTCATAGCATTGTGCGCCATAAAATGCAGCCAACGGGACCGTGCGGACGCCTTCCGTCTTGTAGCCGAGGCCTGAATAGCCGATTGCGATATTTATCGTTAGCAACGTTCCGAACGACCTCTGCCGAACCGGGCTGCTGCTTCACGGATTCCTTATACTCGCCGTTGTATAAAACAGTGCTCCTGAAAAACTCGTAGGTTCCTGAAAGGGAATTGCGGCCGTAAATCGAGATCGGCTTTGTCGCCCATTCGCCGGTCAGGCCAACGCCGCCCCACGGTATCGATGCTCCGGCTTCCACTGCCTTGCCGCGTCGCAGAGAAAATCTGATCCACTTGCTGCATCGTCAAACAGGGGATGGGATTGTCCTTGTTGACATAGATGGCCAGCGCATCGGCCGCCACACGGAAGTGGGCGGGCTTGTAGCCATATTTCTTTTCAAAGGCAGCGACTTCGCCGGCAGTTCATCGGACGTGACATCGGGCCGAACTGCGAAGCGCCTTCGAGGAGCGCCGGCGGGGCCGTCGCCGAGCCTTTGCCCTCGATCTCGATTGTCACGCCGGGATACAGAGCCTCGAATCCCTTGGCCCATAGCGCCATTTCGTTGTTCAACGTATCCGACCCAACCGATTTGATCTGTCCGGAAATGCCGCTGACGGCCTGATAGGCCGGAAGGTTAACGTCCAGCGCGATTGCTGCGGTTATGGCCACCAGAATTCGCGGCAAGCGCAGTGGCGATAAGTCCTGGCTTCATGGGAATTTCTCCTGTTAGAAAAAAATCGCTTCGGCCGGTTCCGGCTACCGATTTAATTATGAAGGCGCGGCGGGGCGGCGCGCTCGTACCAGCCCCGCGAGCGGCGGACGATGTGGACGACCGACAGCATGACCGGCACTTCCACCAGCACGCCGACGACCGTTGCCAGCGCCGCGCCCGACTGAAAGCCGAACAGCGCGATCGCCGTCGCCACCGCCAGCTCGAAGAAGTTGCTGGCGCCGATCAGCGCCGAAGGCCCGGCCACGCACCACGCGACGCCAAGCCGGCGGTTGAGCCAGTAGGCCAGGCCGGCATTGAAATAGACCTGGATCAGGATCGGCACCGCCAGCAGCGCGATCACGACCGGCTGGCGCATGATCTGTTCGCCTTGCAGGCCGAACAGCAGCACCAGCGTCAGCAGCAGCGCCGACAGCGACAGCGGCGCCAAGCGTGCGCAGCGTGCGGCCAAGCGCCGCCTGCCCGCCCTGCGCCAGCAGCGCGCGCCGCCAGAGCTGCGCCACGATCACCGGCACGACGATGTAGAGCACGACCGACAGAATCAGCGTGTCCCAGGGCACCGTGATCGAGGACAGGCCGAGCAGCAGCGCCACGATCGGCGCGAAGGCCACGACCATGATCGTGTCGTTCAGCGCGACCTGCGACAGCGTGAAATGCGGCTCGCCGTCCACCAGGTTCGACCAGACGAACACCATGGCCGTGCAGGGCGCCGCCGCCAGCAGGATCAGCCCGGCGATGTAGCCGTCGATCTGATCCGGCGGGCAGCAGCGGCCGGAACAGATGGGCGATGAACAGCCAGCCGAGCAGCGCCATGGAGAACGGCTTGACCAGCCAGTTGACGCCGACCGTCGCGGCGATGCCGCGCCAGTGGCTGCCCGACCTGCCCAAGCGCGGCGAGGTCGATCTTCAGCAGCATCGGCACGATCATCAGCCAGACCAGCACGGCGACCGGCAGATTGACCTGCGCCACCGTCGCCGCGCCGAGCGCATGGAAAACGCCCGGCACGGTCTGCCCGAGGCGCGATGCCGGCGACGATGCAGAGCGCGACCCAGAGCGTCAGGTAGCGCTCGAAGTCGCCCATGGACGGGGCTTTTGCTGTATCTCGGTCATCCGTGACTGTTGCCGTTTCGCTCATGCGCCTGCCTTTCCGCCCTCGGCAGCGCCTTCCATATGGCCGATTTCCTTGAGGCGCTTCGCTAGTGAGAGTTTGTCGAGACTTTTGATCGGTATGGCGGTGAAGGCCGCGATCCTGTTTTTCAGATAGAGGAACGCTTGGTTGAAGGCGCGTTCCTTCACGAGATCGGTTCCTTCGACGGCCGCGGGGTCTTCAATGTCCCAAGGCCCCGTCATTGGCAGACCTAGCCATACCGGACAGGTTTCGCCCGCCGCGCTGTCGCAGACGGTGAACACGAAATCGAGTTTCGGAGCGTCCGGCGCGGTGAATTCTTCCCAGCTCTTCGAGCGGAATCCCTCGGCCGGATAACCGTAGGCTTCGAGTGTTTTCAGCGCGAGGGGATTGACGCAGCCCTTGGGGCGGCTTCCAGCGGAATAGGCATTGAAGCGTCCGCCTCCATTCTTGCGCAGGATACTTTCGGCGAGGATCGAACGGGCACTGTTGCCAATGCAGAGAAACAGAACGTTGAATGCGCGATCAGCCATGGGAGGCAACCCTTGCCGGACAGCACGGCTTGAGATCGGCGACGATGGGCGCGCATATCTCGGGACGGCCGCCGCAGCAGTCCTTGAGCAGGTACAGCGCGACCTCGCGAAAGCGCGCCAGATTGGCGCGGTAGATGATGGAGCGGCTTTGCCGCTCCGCCTTCACCAAGCCCGAGCGCGCGAGCACGGCCAAATGTGCGGACATGGTATTTTGTGGAACTTCCATGAGGCGCGCCAGCTCACCGGCAGGCACGCCGTCCGGTTCACGGCCGACCAATAGCCGGAATGTGTCGAGCCGGGTGGATTGGGCGAGCGCGGCCAGTGCGGCGATAGTTTCTGTATTATCCATATATCCAGAATTACAGATATTTATGACGATCGCAAGGTGCTTTGCGGAATTTCAAAAATTACGCTCCACGCCTAATAGCGCTCCGGCGATGGCGAGCAGCACGACCACGATCCACGGCAGGGCCTTCCAGACGGTCAGCAGCAGAAATCCCGCCAGTGCGAGCGCGAAATCTCGCGGCGTCAACACGGCACTCGTCCAGACCGGGCTATAAAGAGCCAGCTCCAAGGATGCCGACGACAGCCGCGTTGGCGCCGCGCATGGCGGCTTGCGCGGATTGGCGCGCGCGCAGAATCGTCCCAGAACGGCAGCATGCCGTAGACGAGCAGCAGGCCCGGCAAGAAAGATCGCGACGAGCGCGATGGCGGCGCCCGCGACACCGTTCGGCGCTGGCCCCATCACCGCGCCGAGATAGGCGGCGAAAGTGAAGAGCGGTCCCGGCACGGCCTGCGCCACCCCATAGCCTGCCAGAAACACTTCGTTCGTCACCCAGCCCGGCGCGACCACCGCGGCCTGCAGCAAAGGCAGCACGACATGACCGCCGCCGAAGACGAGCGCGCCAGACCGGTAGAACGCATCGAACAAGCGCGATGGCCTGGTCAGCACCGCCAGCGATGAGCGGCGGAGCGAGGAGGAGCGCGGCAAACAGAACGAGCGCCGCGGCACCGCTGCGCCGGGAGACGGGGAAACGCAGATGCCCCGGTAGCGGGCGCGCTCTCGCTGCGGCAGAGGCGAAGCCCCGCGACCGCGCCGAGCGCGATCGCGGCGATCTGTCCGAAGCGACCCGCCCGAGATGACGACGACAGCGACTGCCGCCAGGGCGATCGCCGCGCGCGTCGCGGTCCGGCGTCAGCGTTCGCGTCATGCCCCAGACGGCTTGCGCCACCACGGCGACGGCGACGAGCTTCAGCCCGTGCAGGAATCCTTCAGCGACGGGGCCGGTGAACGCCGCCGCGCCGAGCGCGAACGCGAGCAGGATCAAGCGCGGACGGCATGGTGAAGCCGAGCCACGCCGCCAAGCCCGCCCAGAAGCCCATTGCCGCGCAGCACGCCGAGCGAAAATCCGACCTGGCTGGAGGCCGGTCCGGGCAGGAACTGACAGAGGGCGACGAGATCGCCGTAGCCCGGTTCGTCGATCCATTTCCGCCGCACCACCAGTTCGTCACGGAAATAGCCGAGATGGGCGATCGGCCCGCCGAACGACGTGAGGCCGAGCTTGAGGAAGACGCGAAACACTTCACCGGGTGAACCGCGCGAGGCGGCTTGCCCTGACCGGTGCGCGTTTTGGTTGGAAGCTTTATTCAAGATTGTGTTCCAGTGGCAGTATGATCGGAAATTGCATCGCCGCCCAGACAACTGGTCATTTATCACAAGGCGCATAGCTCTTTTCTTCGACAATGCAGGAGTTCTTGCAACATGTTTAGTTGCCGCGCCCCGGCGAGGTCTGGCCTGATCGCGAGCGCCTTGTCAAAGCTCGCACGTGAAACGTTCTTGTCCGATCGCGGGGCTGTTCCTTACAAACTGTAAACGCCAGCCCCGGGCAAGAGACGGTCTCTAAACCATTCGTGAAGCAGAAGCCGGGTGGGATTACTCATGGGACCAGTTCAGCTCTTCGAACTCGCGTCGCAACAAGCGCGCTGGCTCTCCGCCCGTCAGGTCGCGGTGGCGGAGAATATCGCAAATGCAAATACGCCCGGATACAAGGCCGCCGACGTTCCGCCGTTTGCAGCTGTCCTCGACGACACGAATTTAACGATGACCACCACGAACAATGCTCATATCGGCGTCGATCCGATGGATGTGGAGGCGGTCCCGGCCAAGGAATTGCCGGGCTGGGAAGTGACCCATTCCGGCAATTCGGTCAGTCTGGAGCAGGAATTGCTGAAATCCGGCGAAATCGGCACCGCGAATTCCCTAAACAGAGCGATTGTCAAAGTCTTCAACCAAATGCTCATGACGAGCCTTAAGGGGTAGGCCATGATCGATCCCATTGGCGCGGCGATCAAGATCGCGAGTTCCGGTCTTGAAACCCAGTCCGCGAGACTTCGCATAGTTGCGGAGAATATGGCGAATGCGCAATCCACGGGGGCGGCGCCTGGCGCCGATCCCTATGCGCGAAAGACCGTGACATTCGAGAGCGAATTGGATCAAGCGACGGGGGTCGATCTCGTGAGGATCAAGAATATCGGCATCGATCACACGCCCTTCCGGGTGGAACATGATCCGGGAAACCCTGCCGCCGATTCCAAGGGCTTTGTCAAATTTCCGAATGTCGACATGATCATGGAAATGGCGGATCTGCGCGAGGCAAACCGGTCGTATGAAGCCAATCTCCAAGTCATCAAGCAAGCAAATAATCTATCGTCATCGACAATCGACCTTTTGAGGAATTCTTCATGATACCTGCACTTTCTCTTGCCGGTTCTTTGTTTGGAGCGCCAGCGGTGTCGCAAGCCTTGCCAGCCGCGGCACAACCGGCCGGCATTGCCGCCGCGGGCTCCGATTTCAGTCAAGTCTTCGCTCAGGTTGGCGAGGCGATTGATACTCTGAAAGCCGGCAAATCAACTGCGATCTCCGGTCTCCAGGGTCAGACATCGGTTCAGCATGTGGTCGAGTCCGTCATGAGCGCCGAGCGGTCGCCGCAAACCGTGATCGCGATCCGCGATAAAATCGTGTCCGCGTATCAATCGATCAGTCAAATGGCGATATGAGGATATAAAATGCAAGCTCTTGCCATTGCCGCGACCGGGATGGCCGCGCAGGACTTGAATGTTCAGGTCATCGCCAACAACATCGCCAATGTCAACACGACGGCGTTCAAGCGCGCACGCGCGGAGTTCACGGATCTGATCTATCAGACCGAACGCTTGCAAGGGGTATCGAGCCGGGGGCAGAACAATGTGGTTCCGCAGGGCGCGCAACTCGGCCTCGGAGTACGCACCGCGGCGATTCGCAATCTTAACATTCAAGGCACCTTGACGAATACGGGAAACCCGCTCGATCTCGCCTTGACCGGGCGCGGATGGTTTCAGGTCACCGGTGCCGACGGTGCGATCCTGTTTACACGGGCGGGTTCCTTCAGCACGAATGCGGCCGGCCAGATCGTGACGCAGGATGGCCTTATCCTCAGCCCGGCAATGACCGTTCCGTCCAACGCCGTGAATGTCACCATCAGCCAGTCGGGTCTGGTGACGGCGACCATCCCGAACCAAACCGCGCCGCAACAGATCGGCCAGATTACATTGGCTAATTTCGCGAATGACGCCGGGCTTCTGATGCTGGGAGGCAATCTCTGTTCGCAAACCGAGGCATCTGGCGCGCCCGTCACGGGACTTCCGGGCGATCTTGGGTTCGCGTTGATTAGTCAAGGCTATCTCGAAAGCTCCAATGTCGATCCCGTTCAGGAAATTACCAATCTTATCGCTGCGCAGCGTGCCTATGAGATGAACTCGAAGGTCGTTCAGGCGGCTTCGGAAATGGCGAGCACGGTCTCGAAGAACTTGGGGCAATAACATGCGAGGAGCGCGGCTTTCCATGAACCTCGCGGCGAGGCAGGGATTGCTCGGGCTCCTTGGGCTTGGACTTATGAATTGCGAGAGCCCGCTCCTAGCCGCCGAACCAAACATTTTGCCCGTGCCGGCCGTCATCATATATCCGGGCGATGTGATTAAGGACAATAGCCTGATTGATCGTGATTTCTCCGCCGACTTCCCAACCAGCAAATTGGCCGCGATTGACACCGCGCGGCAATCGTCGGCAAAGTCGCGCGGCGCACCTTGATGCCCGGACTTCCGATTCCCGCAAGCGCTGTCGGCGATCCAAAAGCGGTGGCGAATGGCGCGAAGGTCCGGCTCCTTTACGAGGACGGTGCCTTGGCGATAACGGCCTATGGCACCGCGCTTCAAGCAGGCAGCGTCGGTGAGATTATTTCCGTCCGGAATCTTGGCAGCGGGTTGACGGTTTCAGGAACCGTGCAGGCGGATGGATCGGTCCGCGTCGGTGGCGGCTGATGTCGCGGATATGGCTGGTTATCCTGCTTTGCATGATGAGCTTTCCGGCCGCCGCTTCCGTCCGTATCAAGGACATCACGGCGCTTCAAGGCGTGCGCGAAAATCAGATCGTTGGATATGGGCTTGTTGTCGGACTTCAAGGTTCCGGCGACACGCTCGCCAATTCGATTTTCACGGCGCAGTCTCTGCAATCCATGCTGGACCGGATGGGGGTAAATATCCGTGGCGTTGGCAACGGCAACGTTTTGCGAACCCGAAACGTCGCCGCCGTTCTCGTGACCGCCGACCTGCCGCCATTCATCCAGCCCGGATCGCGGGTCGATGTCACGGTGTCGTCGCTCGGTGACGCAACGTCTTTGCTCGGTGGAACCTTGGTTCTCACCGCGCTTTCCGGCGTCGATGGTCAGACCTATGCGATTGCCCAGGGCCAGGTTGCCGTCACCGGTTTCTCCGTTTCAGGCCAAGCCGAAAGCATTACCCAAAATGTGGCAACGGCCGGGCGGATTCCAAATGGCGCCGTGATCGAGCGGGAAGTTCCCGGGCAATTTCGCGATATTGGGCCGCTCATTTTAATCTTGAAAAATCCCGATTTCACGACCTCGGTGCGCATAGCCGATGCCATCAACGCCTATGCCGCGCGGCACTATGGGACGCATGTGGCGCATGAAGAAGACCAGCGGTCGATCCTGCTGATGCGGCCGAATCGAATCGGAACCGCCCGGTTCGTCGCGGAAATCGGCGAGCTCTCCGTCGAGGCCGACACGCCCGCGCGAGTGGTCATGGATTCGCGGAGCGGAACCGTCGTCATCGGCCAGGATGTTCAGATTTCCACCGTCGCCGTGACGCAAGGCAATCTCACCGTCCAGATCACCGAGACCCCGCAGGTTTCGCAGCCCAATGCCTTTGCCAGAGGCAGGACCGTGGTGACACCGAATACCCAGATCGACGCGGACCAGCAAGGAGGTCCGATTTCGATTGTCAGGGGTGCAAACTTAAGCACCTTGGTCAATGGCTTGAACAAAATTGGGCTAACTCCTTCCGGTATAATCGCGATCCTTCAAGCGATCAAAACAGCCGGCGCGTTACACGCCGATCTTGTCATCCAATGATCTAAACCCGGGGCTTCCGGCAGCCTTACACAAGCTTGTTCGAGCATTCTCGGTTGCACGCGCTAGAGCATGATCCCAAAAATCTGGATGAGATCATGGGGCAAAACAAAGAGAGTGAGACCATGAGCGATTCCTGTTGAAGCGTTCATGGTCTAGCGCATGATTATTAGAAAAGTCGCGGACTTTTTGGATACGATCATGCGGGTAATCATAAAGATGGAGACCATGAGCGATCAAACTTGAAGCGATCATGGTCTAATGAGTGTCCGGTCAAATGAAATCATTTGATCTGGAACGAATGGCTAAAATTCAAAGCGTTCGAGTAGGTCATCACCGGAACAGCCACCGGCTTTCCGGGGCTTGCCACAGGGAATACCGCCGCCATGACTCGTCTCTCTGTCTTTTTCCATCCGGCGAGAATTCTTGTGGCGATTGGATTTGCTTGCGCATCCGTGCCGGGCAGCTCCGTTGAAAAAAAGAAGATCGAAGCCGCGAAACCGGCGGAGCCGGCTGGAGCGGCTACCGAGGCAAAGCAATTTTGCGCCAATAATTTGGCGATTGCGGGCGACGCCAGGATTGCTTGGCAAACTTCCAAACTTCTCGATCTAGAAGCTCAAATTAAACAGCGCCTCGCGGATTTGGAGGCGAGAAAAGCGCAACTCGTGGAATGGCTGCAAAAGCACGACGAGGTCATGAAAAAGGCGACCGATGACGTTATCGCGATCTATATGCATATGAAACCCGACGCCGCGGCCTCGCAGCTCGCTGTCATGGACGACGCGACGGCTGCCGCGCTGATCGCCAAGCTCCCGCCCCGCCTCGCGGGCCCGATACTCAACGAAATGGAGCCGCCCCGCGCCGCGCAGTTGACGCATGGCATGCTTGCGCCGGAGACAGCGCCAGGCGAAAAAAAATCCTGACATGAGGGCGCTGATATCCATAGCCGCCGTCGCCGTGCCGCTGTCGGGGTGCGCCGGCGACATTAGAGAGATCGGAACGGAGCCCGCCATGACTCCGGTTGGCACGGGGCTCATCACGGACGTGCAGCCTTCCGCGAGCGCGCTCTTCCTGCCATCCAGGCAGCCTAATCGCCAGTCATCGATATGGGATGGAGGACGCGCCGATATATTCAGCGACCAGAGAGCCGCGAAGATCGGCGATGTCGTCACCGTGCAAATCGCGATCAACGATAGCGCGACCTTCGGCAATGCCACGGACAGGTCGCTCAACTCGGAAGCGAACACGGGCTTCAATTGGCAGCTCGGCATTAACAACCAAACCACCAGTTTCAATCCTCAGTTCTCGTCCAGCGCGCTCTCTTCGACGCAAGGGCAAGGTACCATTGACCGCTCTGAAAAGATACAATTAGCGATCGCCGCCGTCGTGACCGATGTCCTGCCGAACGGCAATTTGATTGTGAGCGGCTCGCAGGAAGTCCGGGTGAATTATGAGTTGCGCTTGTTGAACGTCGCCGGAATCGTGCGTCCGCTCGATATATCCAAGGGCAATACGATTTCCTACGACAAGATCGCCGAGGCGCGCATTTCCTATGGCGGCCGGGGCCGGATCATGGAAGTCCAGCAGCCGGCACTCCTTCAGCAGATTTACGATCGGCTGAAACCTCTTTGATGGGTTTGGATGGCGCGACGATGCTCGACGACGAAGTGCCGCCAGCGACATCCAAGTCCGCGTTCCCGCCCGTCCGCGTTTGGGCCGGCGTGATGGTCGCGTTGACGCTTGGCGCGGCCGCGGCGGGGACAGGTCTTGGGCTTCTGCTTGGCGGAACGCCGGATCAAAACAGTCCTGGTGCCGCGAAGGCTCAGGGCGCCAGCGACATGAAATATGGCGGCGAAACGAGCCTACGGGAATTGCCGCCGGTTATCGCCAATCTCGCGGAACCGAGCGACGCCTGGGTTAGAGTACAAGCTTCGATCGTATTCGACAGCAAGGCCGTCCCAAATTCCGAGCTTATCGCCGAGAAGATTGGCGAGGATATTCTTGGTTTCATGCGGACTTTGTCGGTCGCGCAGATCGGCGGCGCCAGCGGTTTGCAGCATTTGCGGGAAGATTTGAACGAACGCGCCGCCATTCGCTCCGGAGGATTGGTGCGCGAGCTCATCATTCAAACCTTGGTGGTTCAATGAAAAAATTTTTCCTTGTTCTGGCTTTAGCTCTGGTGATGGTCTCCGCGACGGCGGCATCGGCGCAAGTCCCGGATCTCAATTCGCTTATTCCGCAGGGAAACGGGACGGTAACCAGCCGGATCATTCAAATTGTCGCTTTATTGACGGTGCTGTCCGTTGCTCCTGGCCTGCTTGTCATGGTGACGAGTTTCACGCAATTCGCGGTAGCCCTGTCGTTCTTGCGGTCCGGGCTCGGACTGCAAAGCACGCCAGCCAATTTGATTCTGATTAGCCTCTCGCTTTTTATGACGTTCTATGTCATGGGACCGACGTTCGAGCGGGCCTGGGACGAGGGCGTGAAACCCCTCGTGAACAACAGTTTGCCGGAGGAGGAAGCGTTCGGTAAAATCGTCGAGCCGTTTCGCGAATTCATGATGGCGCAGGTGCGCGACAAGGATCTTAAGCTCTTCGAGGACTTGGCCAGGGACAACTTCAAGACGAAGGATCAAGCAAAGG
This sequence comes from uncultured Alphaproteobacteria bacterium, assembly GCA_963851225.1. GTDB lineage: Bacteria > Pseudomonadota > Alphaproteobacteria > Rhizobiales > Beijerinckiaceae > Methylocapsa. Next base: position 11,083 of record CAWKON010000045.1, read on the forward strand.
GTGAAATCAGAGTTCTGATCCCCGCCTTTATGATTTCGGAACTGCGGCGCGGTTTCGAAATTGGGTTTCTGATCGCGCTTCCGTTCCTCGTCATCGACATGATCGTTTCCACGCTGACGATGTCGATGGGAATGATGATGTTGCCCCCTTCAGTGATCGCGCTTCCCATTAAAATTTTATTCTTTATCCTCATCGATGGGTGGAACCTTTTGATCGGGAGTCTCGTAAGATCTTATTCATAGCGGAATATCTATTTTTGTGTGTGCCGGTGTTAAACTTTGCGCAATGATCATCTGATAACAAAAACACATGGCGGATTGGATCGGCTATAAGCATCCAAAGGCATTATGCCGCTCTGCCGTACCGGCGAAAATCCGGTATGTCCCCGCAGCTTCAAACAATTTTAGGGACATACAATGTCGAGCCTACTGACCAACACATCCGCGATGACGGCGCTTGCGGCCCTCACGCAAACAGAACAGAGTTTGAACAAGACGGAAAACCAAGTGTCGACCGGCCTTGCCATCAGCAGCGCCGCCGACAACGCGTCCTATTGGTCGATCGCGACCAAGATGACCTCCAATGTCGGGGCTCTCGGCGCGGTTAATTCCGCGCTTAGCGAAAGCCAGTCGATGGTTTCAACCATGACCACGGCTCTCAATACCTCGATTTCCGTGATGGACGCGATCAAAAACGATCTCGTCACCGCTTCCCAGCCCGGCGCCGATTTGAACGCGATACAGCAGGATATTACCGCGCAGCAACAGTCACTGATCAGCATCGGTCAATCGGCCACATTCAACGGCCAGAATTTCCTCGAAACCACCGGCGGCACGGTTAACCTCGTCGCCTCCTATGATTCGACAAATGGCGTCAGCTTCCTTAGTGTCGACACCGGAACCACGGCACTGTTCAATGCCACGACGGGCGCGACCAGTGGCATCCTTGGAATCAGCGGCGCTGCCTATTCAGCCGCCTCGATCCTCACTTTGAATATTACCGCGGCGACAGCCGGCGACCTCACCAATATGCTGACGGACGTCGAGACCGCCATCACGTCAATTACCACCGCCTCGAGCGTTCTCGGATCAACGACGACCAATCTCACAACTCAGCAAAACTATGTCTCCAATTTGAGTGATTCGCTGACCACGGGCGTCGGTTCGCTCGTCGATGCGAATATGAATGAAGCCGCCACCAAGCTTGCCGCCTTGCAGGTTCAGCAGCAGTTGGGTGTGCAGGCTCTCAGCATCTCGAATTCGAACACACAGCTGATCCTGAAGCTGTTTGGACTGTAAAAACTTTTCTACTGAAAAAGACCGCGCTCCCCATGGAAGCGCGGTTTTTTTTGCAATGTCCGGGCAAGCTTTCCGGCTCAGATTGCGCATCCTACACGGTATGCATGATCGAGGCGGCGGATGGCGGTGCAGGAGCAGATTGAACGTCTCTGGGCCAGTCTTCTGAAACTTGGTTCGCGCCGCCTCATGGCACTTGGCGTGATCGGCGTATCCGTATTCGCCATGACCGGCTTGGCGGGCTATTTTTTGAGCCGGCCGGCCTCGGAGGTCTTGTATGCCGGTCTTGACCGGCAGGATGTCGGCCGGATCGCCGGAGCCCTCAAAGAGGCCGAGATACCGTTCGATGTAAGTTCCGATGGCGGCACCGTGCTGGTGCGCTATGGCGAAACGGCGCGAGCACGGATGTTGCTCGCGGAAAAAGGCCTGCCGCACAGCCCGAATGCCGGCAACGAGCTCTATGATAAGCTCGGTTCTCTTGGCCTGACGTCCTACATGCAGGAGGTCACCCGCGTCAGGGCGCTCGAGGGCGAGCTGGCGCGCACAATTCAGATGATGCATGGCATCAAGGCCGCCCGTGTGCATATCGTGTTGGCCGACGAAGGCTCGTTCCGGCGTACGCGGCAGCCGCCTTCTGCTTCCGTCGTGGTTCGAACTGAAACGCCAGACGATCTCGTCGCGGCCAAGGCCATACGCCATTTGGTCGCCGCGGCGGTTCCCGGAATGACGCCCGCGGAGGTCACGGTACTGAGTACCGATGGCGTGCTTCTCGCGTCGGGAGACGATCAAGCCGATGCCGCGCCGGGCGCGATGCTCGCGCTTGAAAAGACCGTTGCCCGGGAAATACTCGACAATGTTCGCAAGACGCTCACGCCTTATCTCGGATTGCCAAATTTTCAAATCAGCGTCTCCGCCAGACTAAATACGGACAAAAAGCAAACGAACGAGACGATCTTCAACCCGGATTTGCGCGTCGAACGGTCCGTTCGTGTTGTGAAGCAGAACCAGGTTTCGCAGAATTCCACCAATTCGGCTGCGCCGACCACAGTGCAACGCAATGTGCCGCAGGAGAACTCCAGCGCGAATGATGGAAAGCAGTCGAATGAAGAAACCAAGAAGCAGGAGGAATTGACCAATTACGAACTCTCGTCGAAGACGATCTCCACGGTCAGCGGCGGCTATGGGATCGAGAATCTTTCGGTTGCGGTGCTTGTCAACCGGGCGAGCCTTCTCGCTTCGCTTGGCGGCAATCCCACGCCGGACGTGGTCGAACGGCGAATGAACGAGCTCCAGCAATTGGTAGCGTCCTCCGCGGGGACCCGCAGCGATCGTGGCGATATTATCAAAGTGGTGGCGGTTGATTTTGTCGATTCGGGGCATGATCTTGAGCCGCAGCCGCAACCCACTCTTGGCGAAACGTTGCTGCATCAATCCGGGACCGTCGTGAACGCCGCGACGATCCTCGCCGTTAGCTTGCTTTTGATCTGGTTTGGCTTGCGCCCGGCGACGAAAGCGATTTTGGCGATTTCCGGCCGGGATGCCGAGACGGCCGCGGAATTGGCGGCGCTGGAAAATTTCGCCGAAGCTGGATCCAGCGGCGAGGCCGTGGCGCAGCTTCCGAATTGGACCGCGCCCGGGGACGGAAATCTGATCGAGGATCTGACCAATAGCCCGAAGCGTTCGCCGCAAAAGCGTCTGGAGCAAATCGTCGAGTTCGACGAAGAAAAAGCCACCGGCGTTTTGAAACAATGGCTGCACCAATGAAAACGCCGATGCTAGCTCGCCCGGTGGCACACTATCTGGTCGAGTTTGGGCCATTGCCGCTTGCGGAAGCCTTGGAGAACCCCAGTCAAGACGCGGTATGCCCGGAACCGCCGGATGATCCCGCGATCGAAGATCCCGGGGTTTCACTTCAAGCCGCGCGCGACGAGGGCGTTTCAGAAGGGCGTGCCGCAGCTCGCTCTGACTACGAAGCGGAGCTTCTGCAAGAAAGGCTCGCGTTCGAGGCGCGTCTTTCCGCCGAACGGGATCGCTGGACGCGTCAAGAAAGTGAAAAGTTGAGCGAAGATATCAAGGCGATCTTCGCCGAAGTCGAATTGAATATCGCGGGGTGCGTCGAGCGTGTCCTCACGCCTTTTGTTGTCGATGCCATGCGCCGCAAAATGATTGATCTTCTAGCTGAGAGTGTCGGCGTCCTGCTTGGCGGCAAAGATCGTCCCATCGTCGAGATTCATGGCCCGGAAGATCTGCTTGCCATGTTGCGCGAGAAACTCGCCGCCTTTTCCGGCGCGATCGGCTATTCCCCGGACAATTCGATCGATGTCCGGATCATAGCCGATCAAACGAGGATCGAATCGCGAATAGGAGCGTGGCTCGAACGCATTAAAGCGTTGCCGGAGTAATCAATGGCGGACCCTGAACATCCGGAAATTTTTATCATCAAGCGCCATAGGAGCCACGAGGACGAGCATCACAGCGGCGCCTGGAAAATAGCCTTTGCCGATTTCATGACAGCGATGATGGCGCTTTTCCTTGTCTTGTGGCTCATCAGCTCGACGAGCGACAAGACAAAACATACCGTCGCGCAATATTTCGACCCAGTGAAACTCGTGGATATGACCACGCTAAAAAAGGGGTTTCGCGATCCGAAAGATACTGAAATGGGAACCGGGCCAAATATCAAGGAATCGCAGCCGGATTCCAAGACAAGCCCGCGCAGAATGCCGTTAACGCCGGGGGACGACGGAAAGGTGAAGGCGGATCCGGACAACCGGACTTACGCGGAAGAAGCAGCCCTGTTCCGGGACCCTTACGAAGTTCTCGGCGAATTAGCGGGGAGGGGACCTTCGCAAGCTTCAACATCGACGACCGCAGACGATGCCCAAGGCACCTTCAGCGATCCATTTATTACAACGCCACAAGAGCAGGAAAAGCCACCCGGAGGCTTACTGCCCTTGGCGCAAGGCAGCAAAGATGGGCAAGGCGAAGAAGCGGAAGACACAATACCCAGGACAACGGAGCACAAAACAAACCACAGGATAAAAGCGCCAATGCGGGCATCGTAGAGGACGCGCGAGAGCCGCAGGAAGCCGCCCGCAATGCCGCCTCCATTACAAGCGCCAGCCGAGCCAAGAAACTCGCAGCCTAACGAAAGCTCGCGTGGGGAGCAAAGTTCGGCGGCATCGCGATCGGATGCGGTTGCGGCCGCGAAATTGAAGACGGACATCATGAAGGCAATCACAAGTGGCGCGCGTGCCGCAGACCTGCCTCACCTAGACGTTGAGATCACTGGGGAAGGCATGCTCGTCAGTCTCACCGATGATGCAACGTTTTCGATGTTCGCAGTTGGTTCCGCGGAACCACATCCAGAAACTGTTCACATCATGGAAAAGATAGGCCAGATTCTCAAGGGCGGTTCGGGTTCCATCGTTATCCGCGGTCACACGGATGGACGACAGTATAAATCGCCGATTTACGACAATTGGCGGCTCTCCTCGGCGCGCGCGCATATGGCTCTTTACATGCTGGCGCGCGGCGGCGTGAGCGAAAAGCGGATCGAAAAAGTCGAAGGCTATGCTGATCATCGCCTAAAGAATCCAAAAAATATCAACGCGGCGGAAAATCGGAGGATCGAAATCTTGCTGCGTAAGGAAAAGCCATGACCGGATGGGCAAAACGGGCATCAGGTCTGGCTCTCGCGGCCTTCTGCGCAAGCCAGGCGTTCGGGCAGGGGGAGCCACAGCTCGATAGCAAGCAGCCATTCGAGATTGTCCGGTCGATGCAAGCCGTTCAAGACCAAGTTGTCCGTGGGAATCCCGGTGCCCGGGCTAAGTTGCCGAAACTCATTCAGCTAATATCAGAGCGCCTGCTGGCGCGGACAAGGACGTTTGGCGGGATCCGAGAAACGCCCGCGCTGCGGTGATTTATACGTTGAGTGGTGGTCAGCCGCGAGTCATTCGAAAGGTCATCGAGATCGGGATAAGCCCAGAGACTGAGCTCGCGCTCATGAATGGAGCTCTCGCCTATGTGGAAGGACATGAAGCCGATGCGAAGAAGATCCTTTCCGGGCTCGACGCTAGGACATTGTCCCCGGCAATCGCAGGGCATGTCGCCATGATTCAATCGGCTTTGGTCGCGAAAGAGGATCCCGTCGAAGCGATGCGTCTGCTCGATCAAGCTCGCGTTCTGGCGCCAGGAACATTGGTGGAAGAAACGGCTTTGCGCCGGGAACTCGTTCTCGCCGATGAGATCGCCGACATCGATAAATTCGCTTTTTTGTCCAGCGAATATATTTGGCGTTTCCCGGGTTCGGCTTATTTTGACAGTTTCCGGCAACGCTTCGTGTCTTCGGTTGTTCACTTTGGCCTGGCGATCAAGCCGGCCCAATACGCCGCGCTCGAAGAACTGGTTGGCCAAGTCGATTCCGCCGCCCAGCTCGGGGTTTATTTGCAGATCGCTCAAAGAGGCATCATCGACGGTAAACCCGGCGCCGCCCGCTTTGCCGCCGCGAAGGCGGTACTAATGTCGGCGGATGGCAGCGTCGAGCGGGCACGGTCGAAGCTCTATGAAGCGGCGGCGCTTATTTTGACCGATCAATTTGAAAGAGGAGTCAGCGAACTCGCCGCGGTCGATACGTTGCGTCTGCCAAAGCGAGGACTTCGA
>CAWKON010000046.1:0-15014 GCA_963851225.1 uncultured Alphaproteobacteria bacterium
CGATTCCGATGCCGATATCAAACTCATCAAGGGCAGAAAAGTAGCAATCATCGGCTTTGGGAGCCAGGGCCATGCGCATGCCTTGAACCTTCGGGATTCCGGCGTGAAAGAGGTCTGCGTTGCGTTGCGCATGGAGTTCGGCTTCGGCCAAAAAGGCAGCGGCTGTTGGGCTTGAGGTGAAAAGTGTCGCCGATGCCGCCAAATGGGCGGATGTCGTGATGCTGCTGGCGCCCGACGAATTGCAGCGCGACATCTATCGCGATCATCTCCGCCCTAATTTGAAGCAGGGCGCCGCGCTGATGTTTGCGCATGGTCTGAATATTCATTTCAATCTTATTGAGCCGCGCGCGGATCTCGATGTCCTGATGGTCGCGCCAAAAGGGCCGGGCCATACCGTGCGGTCGGAATATAAGCGCGGCGGCGGCGTACCTTGTCTCGTCGCGGTCGCGCGCAACCCTTCCGGTAATGCGCATGACCTCGCGCTTTCTTATGGGGCGGCGATCGGCGGTGGCCGTGCCGGTCTGATCGAAACGACGTTCCGGGAAGAATGCGAGACCGATCTTTTCGGCGAACAGGTCGTGCTTTGCGGCGGCCTCGTCGAGCTCATAAGGGGGGGTTTCGAAACTTTGGTCGAGGCGGGCTACGCGCCGGAAATGGCCTATTTCGAATGTCTGCACGAGGTGAAACTCATCGTCGATCTCATTTACGAAGGCGGGATCGCCAATATGAATTATTCGGTCTCGAACACCGCCGAATATGGCGAATATGTCTCCGGCCCGCGAATTGTCGACGGCGGAGACGAGGGCCGAGATGAAGCGGGTATCTGGACGACATTCAATCTGGCCGGTTCGCCCGCGATTGGATGCTTGAAAACCAAGTCAACCAGACTTCTTTCAAAGCCATGCGGGCGAAGTCGGCCGCGCATCAGATCGAGGAGGTCGGCGCGCGGCTCCGCGCGATGATGCCCTGGATCGGCGCCAACAAGCTCGTCGACAAGGAAAAGAATTAGCGCAGGCGTTCGTTGATGCTCCGCATTATTGCCCTTGCCGCGTCGGTATGATCATGTATATGGTGATGTACATGATTAGGAGATGGCAATGAGCCTGGCGACGCAGAGACTGGTCGTCCCGATCACGGCAAAGGATAAAGCGCGCGTCCTGAGAAAAGGGCGGCCTTGGCGGGCAAAATTTCGATGGCCGAATTCGTCCGGCGGGCCGCGCTCAATTATGAGCCCGCCGGCGAAGCGGCGGAGACGGAGTTGCGCTGCCTTGTCAATGTTTTCGAAGAGCTTCATGCGGGCACCCTTGCCCAGCTCGACCGCACCGACGCGGCGCTCGACACAGCGCTTGCGCATTTCAGCCGGATTGAGCGGAACCGCATGTGAGCGGCTATCAGCGACGCCTTGAATGCGATCAAAAAGGCGATCCTGCTCGAGGAGCGAATTGACCAGCCAGAGCCGGAAATTGGAACAATTGGCGCTGAGCGTCGTCGAGATGGACAAGAGGCTGGCCGCGATCGAAGGCCGGATGGAGGGTTTCCTCGCCGCGGCTTCGGCTTTTGGCGGGGGCGCCCGGCGTTCGCCAAAGCTCATCGAGGCCGCGCCCAATAAGCGCCCAGACACCCCCCCGGTGCAAGAAAGCTGATGCGGGCTTCTAGAACCAGGTTAAAACAGGTTTGTTTTCAGCCAACAAACGCTAGATTGTGTCGGCGCCAAATTCCAGGCACTCCATGCGGGTGCCGGAAGTCCAGGATCCGATCTGCCGCGGAAGCCCAACCTTAAAATGGTTTGAAGACGACGAGAATTACGATTCCGGCCATGAGAATCGCCGGAACCTCGTTCACGATCCGGAAAAATCGGGACCCGCGACGGTTTCTATCTTCCGCCAAATCCTTCCGGACTTTTGCAAAATATCCGTGCAGCGCGCTAAGCGCCATCACAAAGGCGAATTTTGTGTGAAACCAACCTGCATGGAGAAAACCCGCCCGAACCGCGAGCGTAAGGCCGGTTATCCAAGTCACAAGCAAAGCCGGCAGCATGATCGCACGCATGAGCCTGCGCTCCATCGTCACGAAGGTGCGTGCTTGCCGTGAGCCTTGCGGCGCCTCGGCATGATAGACGAAAAGGCGCGGCAGATAGAGCATACCCGCCATCCAGGAGATTACCGCCAAAATATGCAGCACCTTGAGCCAGAGATAAAGGTTGCTCATATGACGGAACCTCGGCGAAGTAGATCGAGCATAATCTCGACATGTTGAATGGGCGTGTGTGGCAAGAACTCCATGCCCGAGATTAAAAATATGTGGCCTTCCCCGGAAGGCGGAGAGGATTTGCCGCACCCCGGTCTCGAGCGCGGGGCCGCCGGCCGCAAGTGCAAGGGGATCGAGATTGCCTTGCAACACCAAATCACGATCGAATGCTTTCGCAGCCCATTGTGGAGCAGTGGAACTGTCAAGGCCAAGTACATTGATACCGGTGCGCGCCGCGAATTCGATGAGATAGTGGCCCGCGCCCTTCGGAAAACCTATCACGCGGGCGTTCGCATGGCGGAGCCGCAGGCCGGCAACGATTGCCGCAACCGGCAGCATACACCACTGCTCAAACTCGGGGAGGGTAAGCACGCCTGCCCAAGTGTCGAAGATTTGCACGGCCTCGACGCCAGCGTCGATCTGTAGAGCGAGATAATCGATCGACGCTTCAACGATCCGGTCGACGAGTTTCTGAAACAGATCAGGTTGGCGACGCGCAAAAAGACGGGTCGGTGCCTGATCGGGTGTGCTTTTGCCCGCGATCATATAACAGGCAAGCGTCCATGGCGCGCCGCAAAAGCCAATCAACGCGGTTTGCTGGGGAAGAGCAGTTTTGACGCGCTCGATCGTTTCGAAAACCGGGCTCAATCGACTATTGCCTATCCGCCCATGCAGCTTGGCGACATCCTCCGCTGTCACGATGGGATCGAGTTTTGGTCCTTCGTTCGGTTCGAAGGCGACTTTCTGGCCAAGTGCATCGGGAATAACCAAGATGTCGCTGAATAAAATTGCGGCATCGAATCCAAAGCGCCGGATCGGTTGCATGGTTGCTTCAGCGGCAAGTGCCGGGGTGTAACAAAATTCCAGAAAGGAGTGGGATTTGGCGCGAAGCGCCTGGTACTCCGGCAAATAGCGTCCGGCTTGCCGCATCAACCAGACAGGAGGTGGAAAACATGCCTCGCCGTCGACGACTCTTAGGAATGGTTTTGTTTGGATATGCATTTGGCTTTCTAAATCCAAATTTCTCATAAAACATAAGAATCTTCTTTAGAAATGTTATATTTGTTTAATTCGGAAGCGGGTTAGGCGTATTCACGGAATCGTACAAGCTTGTCTCGGTTTTGCGCATATCCACGTTTCTAACAAGACAAGGTGAGAGCAAGGAACTCAAAATTTTTGTCAATTAGTTGAGTTGGATAGCGGCGGGCACGGAATTTGAAGCAACATCTATTCGCCTTGTCACCCAAATTCACAGCCGCGAGAGTCTTATTGTTCAGCCTTCGATGGCGGTGGATGAATCTCGTTGTTTTGCCCAATAAAATGGTTGCCATGGGACGACGGCGCCAGTTATCCCGCTTTCTCCCCAGCATTCCCTTAAATTGAGGGAAAAGATGATGAGGCCTGAAAACTCTTGGAACGGCACTACTTCCATTTGCATCTGATTTCCGACGCGACCGGTGAAACCCTGATTGCGGTGAGCCGTGCCGTCGCGGCGCAATACGAAGGGGTGTCGTCGATCGAGCATGTTTATCCCCTTGTGCGGAACAAGGGGCAGCTCGACAAGGCTATTGCCGAAATCGAGGCGGCGCCGGGGATCGTGTTATTTACTTTGGTCGATCGGAATTTGGCCGCGGATCTCGAGGCTGCGTGCGAAGAGTTGAGCGTGCCCTGTCTTTCGGTTTTGCAGCCAATCGTGAACCTGTTTCAATCTTATATCGGGACGGCTTCAAAGCCCCGCCCCGGCGCCCAGCATATGCTCAACGCAGAGTATTTCAAACGTATCGAAGCCCTGAACTTCGCGATGATGCACGACGATGGGCAGCAAATCGAAAATTTCGAAGCAGCCGATGTTGTTCTTCTCGGGGTGAGCCGTACGTCGAAGACGCCGACGAGCATTTATCTTGCCAATCGCGGCGTCAAAACAGCGAACATTCCCTTGGTGCCGGACATTCCCTTGCCGGAGCCGGTTTTGGCATTACACAATCCTCTCGTCGTCGGGCTCTTAGCTTCGGTGGAGCGCATCGTCCAGATTCGCGAGAAACGGCTTATAGCGTTGAACGCAAACCCCGATTCACCTTATGTGGACCGCCTCCTGGTCGCGGGCGAAATGGCGCGGGCACGCAAGCTTTTCGCGGAGCATGGCTGGCCCGCAATCGATGTGACGCATCGTTCGATTGAGGAAACCGCGGCGGCGGTCATTGATCTTTATAAGATTCACCAGTTGAAATTCATCGCCTCGTCATGACCGGATTTTGGCGCGGCACGGCACCGCTTGTTCTTGCCTCGGAAAGTCCTGCCCGCCAGGGCCTTCTTGGCGCCGCAGGAATACCGTTCGAGATTTGTGCCGCGGCGATCGATGAACGCGGGATCGAAGCGCCGCTGCGCGGCGTCAGGCGCAAAGGCAGCTGACATCGCGCTGCATCTTTCCCGCGCCAAGGCCTTGAAGATCAGTGCTGAAAAGCCAGACCGCCTCGTGATCGGCGCCGATCAAACGCTCTGTCTTGAAGGCCGCCTCTTTGGCAAACCGGCTAGCCGCGCCGCGGCGCGGGCGCAACTCGAAGCCTTGTCCGGGCGCACCCATGAACTTTATTCAGGTTGCTGCGTCGCGTGCGAAAAGACCGTTCTTTTTGAAACGGTTGGCGTTGCGAAATTATGCTGCCGGCATCTTTCGCCGGCATTCATCGAGGCCTATATGGCGAAATCCGGCGACGCTGTCCTTGGCAGCACCGGGGTCTATCAACTCGAAGGTCTTGGTATCCATCTCTTCGATGCGATCGAGGGAGACCACGCGACGATACTGGGGCTTCCTCTTTTGGCCCTCCTAAAGTTCCTGCGCGAGGAAGGGAGTCTCCTTTCGTGACATCCGTGGTTCAAGGCAAACCAAAGGCATGTGTCATCGGCTGGCCGGTTGCGCATTCGCGTTCGCCGCTGATCCACCGCTTTTGGCTGGACCGCCTCAAGATCAATGGGTCTTACGAACTGGCCGCGGTCGCGCCGCCCGATTTTCCAGCTTTTGTGCGTGAACTCGCGCGGCGGGGCTTCGCCGGTGCGAATGTAACCCTGCCGCATAAGCAAATGGCGTTCGAACTCTGCGACGTGATGACCACGACGGCGGCCCGCCTCAAGGCTGTGAATACCTTGTGGATTGAGGCGGGAAAACTTTGCGGCGACAATACGGACGCCGCTGGTTTTATGGGTTCGTTGGATCAAGATTCGCCCGGCTGGGACATTAATTCGGGGAATGCCGTGGTTATTGGCGCCGGAGGGGCCGCGCGGGCTATTGTTTACGCGCTTACACTGCGCGGCATGAACCGCATTTTGCTGATCAATCGTACCAAGGGGCGCGCCGCGGAGCTTGCCTCGGACTTTGGCGCGTCGATCGACGTCGTGGATTTCCACGATCTGCCCGGTGCGCTAGCCGGCGCCAATCTTCTCGTCAATACAACATCGCTGGGAATGCGGGGCCAGCCGCCGTTCGCCATCGATCTTACACCGTTGCCGCCGCACGCCGTTGTCAGCGATATCGTCTATGTTCCGCTCGAGACCGAATTGATACGAACGGCGCAAGCACGCGGTCTCCGGGCGGTTTCCGGCATCGGCATGCTTTTGCATCAGGCGGTGCCGGGGTTCGAGCGTTGGTTTGGGATAAAACCTTGCGTCACGCCGGAGCTTCGCGGCGTGGTCGAGGCGGATCTTGCGGCGGCGGAATGATGTTTGTTCTGGGCCTCACAGGGTCGATCGGCATGGGGAAATCGACCGCAGCCGCAATGTTTCGCGCCGAGGGGATCGCGGTCCACGACGCCGATGCTGTGGTCCATGAACTCTATCGGGGCGAGGCGGCCCCCGCCATCGAGGCTGCCTTTCCGGGGACCACCCGCGATGGTGTAGTCGATCGCGCGCTGCTTGGTGCCGTTGTCCTCGACGATCCTGCGGCACTGGCACGGCTCGAGGCGATCATGCATCCGCTGGTTGCCGCCAACCGCGATGTTTTCTTGGGCGAGGCGGAAAAAAACTGCGCAAGGCTTGTCGTTCTTGATGTGCCCTTGTTGTTCGAGACTGGCGGCGAACGCGGGGTTGATGCCGTGGTTCTCGTGACCGCGCCGGAAGCTGTGCAAAAAGAGCGGGTGAGCCGGCGTCCGGGCATGACACCGGAGCGGCTTGCCGCCATATTGGCACGCCAGCGGCCCGATGCGGAAAAACGTGCGCGGGCGCATTTCATTATCGATACCGGTGGCGAATTTGCCGCCACCGCGCGGCAAGTTCGCGCGATTTTGCGGGCGCTAGCAGGCGCGAGCAACAAGCTTTGAGGGCATGATGCGGGAGATCGTTCTCGACACTGAGACGACGGGACTCGACCCCGCCAACGGGCATAGAATTGTCGAGATTGGTTGTGTCGAGCTCTTGAACACGATCCCGACCGGCGAGACTTTCCACGTCTACCTCGATCCCGGCCGCGACATGCCCGACGAAGCTTTTCGGGTACACGGTCTTTCCGCTGATTTTCTCGCGGGCAAGCCGGTCTTTGCGGAGGTCGTGGCGGATTTCCTGAAGTTCGCCGAGAACGCCAAAATCATCGCCCATAATGCCGAATTCGATATGCGGTTTCTTAACGCGGAACTCGTGCTCCTGGGGATCGCGCCCGTTAAATCTGATCGCGTGGTCGACACGCTGGCCTTGGCGCGGCGCAAATTTCCAGGTGCCGCGAACAGTCTCGACGCACTTTGCGCGCGCTACGGCATCGATACGTCGCGGCGGACCACGCATGGCGCCTTGGTCGATGCCGGACTTCTTGCGGAAGTCTACGCTGAATTGACTGGCGGGCGCCAGGCGACCCTCGTTTTCGCCCAAGGCGCTGCGTTGGCCGGGCCAGGATCTGCGAGCCTGCTCACGCAACGGCCGCATCCGCTTCCCGCGCTGCTCAGCAACGAGGAGCTGTCTCGCCACCACGCTTTTGCCGCCACGCTCGGTGCGGCACCGGTCTGGGACGCTTATTTGCCTGTGGCCAAGGAAAACAAACTTGCATGATCGTCTCTTACCTTTTCAAACCGCAAATCAGCCCAAACTTATGTCATCGTTTCCTTCGCGAGCGCCGCGCCGATTTGGGGCAAGCGAACGGAGCAAGGGAAGCATGATTGATCCTTGAAGAGCCGCAGCAGATAATCGGCCAGTCTGAAATTTGCCGGGATTGACAGGGCATGGAAAATGGTTCGTTCTTATACCATATTCCTTGCATGGGTAGTGCGGGTTTTCAGAGTGGAGCGCGCGCCGTAAGCCGCGGCTAACAACAAGTGATGATTCTCGATGACTGCCTTCAATGTCGTTCGGTTCCGGGTCAAGCCGGGCCGGGAGCAAGAGTTTCTCGACGCGCACAAACGCGCTCACCCCGATTGGCCCGGCTTGAAGAAAGTCAATATGATCAAGGCGGGTGAGCGTTCCTATTGCATCATCGGCGAATGGGCCGATATGGCTGATATGGCGGCGGCCCGGCCAAAGATGATCGCAACCCTCGATACCTTCCGCGACACGCTTGAAGATCTGGGCTCCGGCCTCGGCGTCACCGATCCGGTGTCCGGTCCCGTTGTTCTGGAACTGAAATAGACGTTCAATCGTGCAGTTTCTGAATCGCCAGCGCTGTTACACCGCGATATTGTCGATGAGCCGCGTCTTGCCGAGACTTGCCGCGGCGAGAAGCCGGATTGGGCCATCGCCGCACGCGGAAATGGGCGCCAGTGTCTCAGCGTGACGCGCTTCAAGATAATCCGAGATGAACCCCGTTGCTGCGACACTGGCTTGGGCCCTCTCGAGCGCAGTCCCAATCGCAATTCCGGCATTGATGTCATCGACACAGCGGCGTAGCGCGGCATAGAGAGCCGGCGCAAGCGCGCGTTCCTTGGTAGACAAAAAGACATTGCGTGACGAAAGCGCGAGGCCATCCGCGTCGCGTATCGTGGGCATTCCCAGAATCTTGGTTTCGAAATCGAGATCGCGCGCCATCCGCGTCACGACCTTGAGCTGCTGATAGTCTTTCTCGCCAAAGACCGCGACATCCGGGCGGAATTGGTTGAGGAGTTTTGCCACGATGGTTACGACGCCGGCAAAATGGGTTGGCCGGAATTGATCTTCCAAGCCAATGGCCGCAGGGCCCGCCAAGCTAATAGTGGTGGCAAAACCCTCGCCATACATTTCTTCGACGCTTGGCGCGAAGATCAGTTCGCCTTCCGCCGCCGCGAACAGAGCCGCGTCAGCTTCGAAAGAGCGGGGATAAGAGCTAAAATCCTCCGAAGGGGCGAATTGCGCCGGATTGACGAAAACCGACATCGCCACACGGCGCGCATGTTTTTTCGCTTCATGGACGAGGGAAATATGTCCGTCATGAAGCGCGCCCATGGTCGGCACGAGCGCAATCGTCTCGCCCGCGCGCCGGAACGAAGCGAGCCGCGCCCTGAGGCTCGCCACGTCGCGGACAATCTCTACACGTCTTGTTGCGGAGGGGACCATGACAGGTCTTTGAGTGATGACTTCAGGTTGCATCCGGCGGTGGCCATCGCCAATCCTCCGCGCGATTTGGCGCGAACGCAATGCCTCGAAGACGAGGAGCCCTCCCCGGACGCTTTGATCGCCATGGTGGACATCGGCGCACGCTCCGGTTATCTCAAGCCCGGTTCAGATAGAAAGCAGGTTGATGGCCGATTCCATCAGTCCCGATTTGGCGTCGAGCGCGCTCCTCTACCATCGTTCGCCGCGCCCCGGCAAGCTTGAGATCGTGGCAACCAAGCCGCTGGGGACGCAACATGATTTGTCGCTTGCCTATTCGCCCGGCGTTGCCGCGGCGTGCCTCGCGATCGCCGTCGATCCCCGCGCGGCGGCCGAACTCACGATCCGACAAAATCTCGTCGGAGTGGTGACCAATGGCACCGCGGTCTTAGGGCTTGGCAACATCGGTCCCCTCGCAGGAAAACCGGTGATGGAAGGCAAAGCGGTTCTGTTCAAGAAATTCGCGGGGATCGATGTGTTCGACATCGAGATCGCGGAGAACGATGTCGACCGGCTGGTGGACATCATCGCCGCGCTGGAGCCAACCTTTAGTGGTATCAATCTCGAGGATATCAAGGCGCCGCAATGTTTCGAGGTCGAACGGAAGCTCCGCGAACGCATGTCGATCCCGGTGTTTCACGACGATCAGCACGGTACCGCGATCATCGTCGGCGCGGCGGTTCTCAACGCCCTGGAATTTACCGGCAAAACCATTGGCGGCGTCAAGATCGTAACATCGGGTGCGGGCGCCGCCGCGCTTGCCTGCCTTGATTTCCTGGTCGTTCTCGGCGCCAAACGCGAGAACATTTTTGTTACCGATTTAGAAGGTGTTGTGTATCGCGGTCGAGAAGCACTAATGAACAGTTACGTCGAGATCTATGCCCGCGATACCAACGCCCGCACGCTCAAGGACGTCATCGGCGGCGCCGATATTTTTCTCGGGCTTTCGGCGGGAGGCGTCTTGACGCCGGAGATGGCGAAAGAAATGGGCGAACGGCCGTTGATCATGGCGTTGGCCAACCCCACTCCGGAAATCGAGCCGGGCGTGGCATTCGCGGCGCGGCCAGACGCGCTGATCTGCACTGGGCGCTCTGATTTTCCAAATCAAGTTAACAATGTGCTTTGCTTTCCCTACATTTTTCGCGGCGCTCTCGATGTTGCCGCCACGTCCATTAACGAGGCAATGAAGCTCGCTGCGACGCGTGCGATCGCGCAGCTGGCTCGTGAGCCGCCGTCCGATGTGGTCGCCAGAGCCTATGGCGGTAAGGCGCGGCAGTTTGGCAAGGACAGCCTTATTCCGGCGCCGTTCGATCCGCGCTTGATCTTGCGCATCGCGCCGGCGGTAGCCAAGGCCGCGATGGACACCGGCGTCGCGAAAATGCCGATCGCAGACTTTGCCCATTATGAAGAGACATTGTCGCGCTTTGTGTTCCGTTCCGGCTTCGTCATGAAGCCAGTGATACAAGCCGCCAAAGCTTGCCCCAAGCGCGTGATCTATGCGGAAGGCGAGGATGAACGGGTGCTGCGCGCGATCCAGACCGTCGTCGAGGAAGGGATCGCCAAACCTATTCTCGTCGGCCGCCCGGAGGTGATCGAGGCACGAATTGAGCGTTTCGGCCTGGCGGTGCGGCCTGGCAGTGATTTCGAACTTATCAATCCAGATGAAGATCCGCGCTATCGCGACTATGTCGCGGCCTATCTCGATGCGGCCGGACGGCACGGGATCACGCCCAAGGCGGCGCGGCGCTTGGTGCGAACCAACTCGACGGTGATTTCGGCGATCGCGGTGAAGCGCGGCGATGCCGACGCCATGATTTGCGGCCTCGACGGCCGCTTCAATCCGCACTTGCGCTACATCAAGGACATTATCGGGCTCGTTCCGGGCGCGACCGATCTTTCCGCGATGTGCTTGATGATCACCAATCAGGGCGCCTTTTTTATCGCCGACACACATGTCCGGCGCGATCCTACCGCTCCGGAGATCGCGGAAATGGCACAGTTATGCGCCGCCCACGTCCGCCGGTTCGGGATCGAGCCGAAAATCGCCCTCGTGTCGCATTCGGATTTCGGTTCGGATGACACGCCCTCGGCCAGCAAAATGCGCGACGCGCTGGAAATCTTGCGGCAGCGCGCCCCGGATCTCGAGGCGGATGGCGAGATGCAGGCCAATACGGCTTTGTCGCAGGCGATGCGCGACCTCGTGTTGCCAGCCTCGCATCTGAAAGGCGAGGCGAACATTCTCGTCATGCCCAATCTCGATGCCGCCAATATTGCTTACACGCTCACGATGATCATGGCCGACATCCAGCCGGTCGGCCCGATTCTGATCGGCACCGCCAAGCCCGCCCATATCCTGACGCCTTCGGTGACGGCACGCGGCATCATCAATATGACCGCGGTTTCGGTCGCTGAAGCGCAAGGAAACAGTTAGTCCTCCACGTTTTTTCCTATCGCCAAGCCGCCGATTGTGGTCTAGATATTGGCGTTTAGCGAAAAACAATGAACGGAAGCTGTTCGTCATCGATTGGACCAACAGGCAGCGCCATATGCGAGGCAAAGCGGCGTTAGCCCTCACCACCTAAAGGGACGGTGCCGAAAACCGCCCGCGATTCCCTCGAGCGTTACCTGGCGCGATGTCCCGGCTCTTCCTGGTCCGCCATGCCGAAGCCTCAACTCACGCCCCCGAAGGCGATTTTCAAAGGCCGTTGACCATTGCAGGCCAGGCAAGTGCGGCGCGAATGGGCGCTTATTTTCGCGCATCCGGCCTCGTTTGCGATCTCGCCCTTTCTTCGCCGGCCCGGCGGGCACGCGAAACACTCGCCATGATATTGCAGGAATTGCCGCAATCGCGTGCCTGCCAACTCGAGCCTTCGCTCTATAACGCCGGCATTGACACCCTGCGCGATCTTCTTTCGCAAACATCCGGCTGGGTGAAAACGCTTCTCATCGTCGGGCATAATCCGGGTCTTGCCGAATTTGCGCGTTTTCTCGTGCGCGGCGGAGAAAGCGCCATGCCCCGCCATTTCCCGGCGCCTTGTCTCGCGATAATCGACTTCACCTGCAGCGATTGGTGGGAAGCGCACGCCGGGAGCGGGTGGCTGGAGCATTTCGTGGACTTTTCCAGCTTGCCGGTGGATAACCGTACTACACGGTAGATTGAGAGCGAAGCCGCTACGACCGGCCGGCGAGTTAGGGATTTCCGGCGAGTTCCGGAGTCATGGCGAATGATTTATTCGCGTCGAACATGGCGAATTCGCGCCGCCTGACTCCACTTCGAGAGTCATTTGGCTTACCCATTCTTCCCACCCGTTCCGGGGGCCCCTGCCGCCACTAAATGCTCTGGAAAGCCGCTTATTTTGCCGTTTATCTCCGATCTTCTATTCGAAGCCCGCGCCGTGGCGCGGAACCTCGCCGACTTGGCCGCCGGTCCGCATATCCGCCTTGGCGTCACCGGACTTTCGCGGGCCGGCAAGACGATCTTCATCACCGCGCTGATCGAGCATCTGACCAAGGCGGCAAGCCCGGCCTTGCACGGCAGGAGAAATACCTTGCCGGTTTTCCGGGTGCATGCCGAAGGGAGGCTAATCGGCGCGCACGCTCGAGCCGCAGCCCGACGACGCCGTGCCCCGCTTCGCCTATGAGGATCACATTGCCGCGTCTGGCCGGCCCCGAGGGCAACGCCGAGGCCCGCCATTGGCCGCAATCGACACGCCGCATTTCCGAGCTGCGGCTGCGCCTTTATTTCGACCAAACTACCGGGCTGCGGCCCGGCCGCCAATCGCTGAGCCATCGATATCGTCGATTATCCGGGCGAGTGGCTGCTCGATTTGCCGCTTCTTCCGAAATCCTTCGCGCAATGGTCGCGCGAAACCTTCGTTGCCTCGGCGAGCGCGGCCCGGGCGCCGCTCGCGGTGCAATGGCGCGGGCTTGCCGCCAACACCGATCCGCGCGGCGACCGCCAATGAAGAGGAGGCGCGCCGCGAGGCCGAGCTTTTCACCGCTTATCTGCGCGCCTGCCGCGCCGACGAATATCATTTTTCCAGCCTGCCGCCGGGCCGTTTCCTGATGCCCGGCGACCTTGAAGGTTCGCCCGCCTTGACTTTCGCGCCGCTCGCCGTCGAGGAAGGGCGAAATCTATCCGCCGGACTCGTTCGCGGCCATGATGGAGCGGCGTTACGAAGCCTATAAGACGCATGTCGTCAAACCGTTTTTCCGCGATCATTTCGCAAGGCTCGATCGCCAGATCGTCCTCGTCGACGCGCTCGCCGCGTTGAACGCGGGACCTGCCGCGATGCGCGACCTCGAAACCGCCTTGACCGATGTGCTGGCGGCGTTCCGGGCTGGGCGCAGCAATCTGCTGTCGGCCTTGTTCCGGCCGAAGATCGACAAGATTCTTTTCGCCGCGACCAAGGCCGATCATCTGCATCACACAAGCCACGACCGGCTGGAGGCGATCTTGCGGCATCTGACCGCCAAGGCCATCGCGCGCGTCGAACGGTCGGCGCCGAGGTCGATGTCATCGCGCTTGCCGCGGTCAGGGCAACGCGCGAGGCCAAGGTTGGCGGTCCCGACGAGCCCGCACTTGAAGCGGTGATTGGCACGCCACTCGACGGGGAACATATCGGCGGCGAGATTTTCGACGGAAACTCGGAGGCCGCGATCTATCCCGGCGAACTCCCCGGCGATCCCGGAAGCGGTGTTTCGCGACGAGCCGCGCACCGCTAAGCCAGAGGAAATCGACTACCGCTTCGTCCGTTTCCGTCCTCCCGTCGCCGGTCTGGAGCAAGGATGGCACCTGCTGCCGCCTGCCCCATATACAGGCTCGACCGCGCGCTCCAGTTCCTCCTTGGCGACCGGCTCGGCTAGAGCATTTTCAAGCGAAGTGGACACCGGTCCGCGTTAAGAAAATGCGATAAAACAAAAAACGTAGAGCCTGTCCCAGTCGAAAGGACTCATTTGACCGGCAAGGGCGCCGCTCCAAATCAAGTCCAGCAGAAAAACTCGGGCCCTGCTTATTCCTCGACCGGATCATTGGCATTCGCCGCGCCGCCGCCGTGCGGCCCGGCTACCCCCGCTTCCGGCTTACCGCCGCGTCTGCGGCGGGGACGCGGATGAAAGCCATTGGCCGCATCGCCCGCCTCCGGAAGGCTGGAAAGCATGGGAGGAAGTGCCTCAACAGGTACCGCGGCTGCGGCGTCATAGGCTTCCGTTGGGATGCGAACCGGGGCAGTGATGAACGCCGGAAGGCCGCTACCTTCGATGCCGGCCTCGGCCATTTGGGGTTCGGCGGGCGGGTCGACTCGGATCGGGCCTTCATTGCGGTAGTCGCGCGGACCGCGTCCACGGTTGCCGCGATTTTCGGGATCGCGGCCGTGGCCATTGCGTTCCTGATAGGGCCGCTGCTCGTGATAAGGTTTTTCCGGGTAGGTTTGATATTTCCTGTCCCGGTAATTCCTATCTTGCATAGGGCGCTCGGGCCGCGGAGTACGCTCCGGCCGCGTGAAGTCCTGTCTGTCGCCATTTCCATGGAAAGACCGCTCCGGACCCGGCTGCATGGGGCCGGGCTGAGGCTGCGGCACAATGCTTGGCTGCGGCGGCGGAGCATAGCGCTCGACAGGGGAAGCGAATCGGTCGGGCATGCCGCCGAATTCGCTGTCGTCCTCGGCCTCTTCCACATTGGCTTCGCCGGGCTGACCCTGATAGGCGCCGGGTCCTTGTTGCTGGGCGTGCTGCGCCGCCGCGATCAGCCGGAAATAATGTTCCGCATGCTGGAGATAGCTTTCCGCCATGACTGGATCGCCGGAGGTTTGCGCGTCGCGAGCCAATTGGAGGTATTTTTCGCCGACATGGTGAGCCGTTCCACGAATTTTCACGTCGGGGCCGCTCAATTCATAAGACCTCGTGAGAGGGTTCGGCCCCTTGCGATTGGTGGGGCGGCCGCGCATGCGTTTGTTGTTCTGTCCTGGTCTCATCGATGATCCTTGGGTGGCATCGTCATTGGGTTCGCGCGCCGCCGGACCCGCGTGCATTCGCGGTCCTTAATCGAACCCCTTATTTTCAAAACACTAAGGCGCGAGCGGATATTAGGCTCTCCAGCCGGTGTCGACTGTGCTCACGGAACCGCCGTGGCACCGGTCTTCGACCCATGATGATCAAAGTTCAGAGTCTGGGGGCATTGATCCCGGTTGCGCCGGGCATCGCGGCATGGCTCGAAGCGGAGATCGTCTTTGTCA
>CAWKON010000047.1:0-6720 GCA_963851225.1 uncultured Alphaproteobacteria bacterium
GCGAAAGCGCTGTCGCGCGGGGTCAAAATCTGGAAGCGATCGCGGACGCGGCGGCGCCTCTTTATGCGACCCTGAACGACGAGCAACAGCATCGCCTGCCGGTGCTCGCGCACGGGCTTATTTTCCATCACCATTTCGCGAGAGGCGAAGGCCGCGAGCATTGGGCGTCGTGGCGCGGCGGCGAAGACAACCAGGAGCGCGGCGGTCATTCCGGCCAAAAAGACCACTGAGCGCCAGCACGGTTCTGCCCGGTCGGACACGACATGACGGACGGCGATTTGCTGCCCATCAAGCGGTTAACGTTGCCAAGCGCGGAGAGTGCGGGCGTTACCCTTTGGCTCGCGGGCCCAGCTCGTCCCAGTGGAGTTGCGGAGCACTTATGGACCACTCTCTCCACCGCCGAACGGGACCGCGCGAAACGGTTTGTCCAAGCGAAGGATAGGATATTGTTCGCCCTGACCCGCGCGGTCTTGCGTGCCCTGCTGAGCGAGGCGACAAGCGTTCCCGCGGATCAAATCTTGTTCGCGCAAGCACATTACGGAAAACCCCGATTAGCCGGGATCGGGGGGCCTCATTTCAATGTCTCCCATTCCGGATCTTGGGCATTGATCGGAATATCGGAGAGCCGGCCCATTGGCGTTGACATCGAATTGATGCGCAAGACGGGTAGCGAACTGGAATTGGCGCGATCCTTTTTTTCGGATGCCGAATATCATGCTCTCGAAGGCTTGGAGAACAGCAAGCTGCTCGAAGCCTTCTACAAAATCTGGACCTGCAAGGAGGCTGTTCTGAAGGCGTTTGGCGCTGGAATTTCCGATCATCTTAAGGATTTCTCGGTCGAATTGAGCGGGGAGCGCTATGCGATCCACGCCGAGCCCAATTGCTTCTTTCCCTCGCTTGCCAATGTTGTCGTCAACCCGGTCGAGGTCCCGACAGGCTATGTGGGATGTTACGCCTTGGCTTGATGAGCTTTCTATAATAGGAGTTGAGCTTAAACGCGCGCACCGCGGGCATGAGAGGGGGCAACTATGCGAAAGCTCTCCCGCCGTCAGACCATGGTATCGATCCTGGCCGCTGGCGCGAGCGCCTCTATGCCCTCCACGCTTGCTGCGCGCGGCGACGGCGCCGCCGTGCATGTTTCCTTTCTTCTGGTCAATGATATCTACCGGATCGAAGAGAAGGATGGACGCGGCGGCATGGCGCGTTTCGCGGCCGTTGTGAAGGCGGAGCGCGCTAGGGCGCTAGCCGAGAACTGCCATCTTGTTTGCGTCCACGCCGGCGATACGCTGTCGCCGAGCTTGTTGTCGAGCTTCGACCAAGGCGCCCACATGATCGATCTCTTCAACGATGTGGGGCTCGATGCTTTCGTTCCCGGCAATCATGAATTCGATTTCGGCAAGGAGGTTTATTTCAACCGGGTGAGCCAGGCCCGGTTCCCGGTCCTTGCCGCAAATCTACGGGATGCCGCCGGGATGAGGCCGCCAAATCATCAGGATCAAATTTTGATCGAGAAGGATGGCGTTAAACTTGCTCTCATTGGGGCCGCCTATGAAGCGACAGCGAGCGCCTCGCGCCCCGGCGATCTTGCCTTCGCGCCGGCGATACCGGTGATGCTCGCCAACGCCAAGAGCGCGCGCGCGGCGGGGGCCGATCTCGTGATCGCGATCATACACGCCGACAAGTCGACGGGCGCGACTCTAATGAATTCACATGCCGTCGATCTCGTACTGTCCGGCCATAATCACGATCTGCATATCGATTTCGATGGCCGCACCGCGCTTGTCGAATCCGAGCAGGATGCAAATTATGTCACGGTTGTCGACATTGATGTCATTCCGAATCGTGGCGACGCAAATCGCCTTGTTTCATGGTGGCCCAATTTTCGCGTCATCGATACCGCAAAGGCCGGTCCAGATCCGGCGATGCTTGCCAAAGTCCAGATGTACAGCGCCGGATTGAACCGGCTGTTCGACGTCGAGATCGCGACCCTTGCCGCGCCTCTCGACAGCCGCGCCGAGGCCCTTCGAACGAGAGAATGTGCGATCGGCGATCTCTTTGCCGACGCCCTCCGCAAGGCTGCGACGGCGGACGTTGCCATTATCAACGGAGGCGGCATAAGGGGTAATAGGGTCTATCCGGCAGGCAGCAGACTTTCCGAAGCGCGATATTCTTGACGAGCTTCCATTCGGCAACAAGACGATGGTGACCAATGTTACGGGCAAAGCCATTCTGGAGGCGCTTGAAAACGGA
Organism: uncultured Alphaproteobacteria bacterium; assembly: GCA_963851225.1. Lineage (GTDB taxonomy): Bacteria > Pseudomonadota > Alphaproteobacteria > Rhizobiales > Beijerinckiaceae > Methylocapsa. Next base: position 2,251 of record CAWKON010000047.1, read on the forward strand.
TTTTCTCAAATCGAGCGGCAAGCGGGACGGTTTCCACAAGTTTCTGGCCTCTTCATCGTTGCCGATCCAGCGGCGGCGCCTGGGGCGCGCGTGAAAACGGTGACAGTCGGCGGCGAAGTGCTTGACATCCGCCGCGACTACAAGCTCGCGACCAATGATTTCATGGCGCTAGGCGGCGACGGCTATGGGATGCTCGCGGGCAAGACGCATGTGAGCGCGGATTCCGGCACCAGGCTAGCCGCTCTCGATGTGATCGATTACATCGCGGCTGCGAAGCTGATCGACGCGAAGATCGAGGGAAGGATCGTGTTTCGATAGCGTTGCGGCACCGTCCTTCACTATAGCGGGCAAGACCGCCGCCAGCCTGGCGGCCCTGGTGCATTTTCTCTGGCGTTGAGCTTGTCACAACCAGCGGATAGAACACACACCGGTTGGTCCGGAGATGAGAGCTGATGAACGAGCCATATCCTAGCTTGCAGGAACAAGCTCAAGCGCGGGCGCAGCAGCAAGCCGCGATCCTGATGCAGGCCTTGCCGCATATGTTGCGCTATGACGATGCAATCGTCGTCGTCAAATATGGCGGCCATGCCATGGGGGACGACAAGGTCGCGCGGGATTTCGCGCGCGACATGGTTTTGCTCGAACAGTCCGGCGTCAATCCCGTGGTCGTCCATGGCGGCGGCCCGCAGATCGGCGCGATGCTCGGCAAGCTCGGCATTAAGTCGGCGTTTTCGGACGGCTTGCGGATCACCGACCGGGCCACCATGGAAATCGTGGAGATGGTGCTGGCCGGTTCGATCAACAAGCAAATCGTCGGCTTCATCAATGCCGAAGGCGGCCGCGCGATCGGCCTCTGCGGCAAGGACGGCAATATGGTGATCGCAGCCAAATTGCCGCGCAGATGAGCAATGACGTGTCGATCTTGGCTTCGTAGGCGAGCCAGCCAAGGTGGACAGGACCGTGCTCGATCAGGTGCTCGGGCGCGAACTCATTCCTGTCCTCGCGCCGGTCGCGCAAGGCGAGGACGGCGAGACCTATAATGTCAACGCCGATACATTTGCCGGCGCCATTGCTGGCGCGCTCAAGGCGAAGCGGCTGCTGATGCTGACCGATGTGCCAGGCGTGCTTGACCGCGACAAGAATTTGATCAAGCAATTGTGCGTCGATGAAATTCATGCGCTTATCGCCGACGGCACGATCACCGGCGGCATGATCCCTAAAGTCGAGACCTGCATCTATGCGCTGGAGCAAGGCGTCGAAGGGGTCGTTATTCTCGACGGCAAGTTGCCTCACGCCGTGCTCATCGAGCTTTTGACCGATCACGGCGCGGGAACTCTGATCACAAGGTGAACGACACGAACCCTTTTTTGAAAGATCTTTCCGGCGGGCCGCAATCGGAACGTGCCGGGGATGCCGCAATAGGGCCTGGGAATCAACCGGTTGCAAACGGCGAAAGCACATCTTTCGCCAGCGCTTTGGCGCATATCGAACGCTATCGCATATCAACACTTGGGTCTTCGATCTCGACAATACATTGTATCCGTCCGACAGTGATTTGTGGCCGAAGATCGATCAGCGGATCACGCTGTTCTTGGCGCATCTTTCCGGGCTGGACGGCATGTCGTCGCGCGCCTTGCAAAAATATTATTATCAGCGCTACGGCACGACCTTGCGCGGTCTGATGGAGGAACATAACATTGGCCCACAGGATTTTCTCGATTTCACGCATGATATCGACCGCTCCTCGCTTCTCCCCAATCTTGCCCTCGCAAAAGCGATCACCGCCCTCCCCGGACGTAAGCTAATCCTCACGAACGGCTCGCGCGAGCACGCCTTGCGCACCGCCGAGGCTCTTGGTTTAGAGGCGTTGTTTGAAGATGTTTTTGACATTGCCGCCGCCGATTTCGTGCCGAAGCCTCAGGCCACGACCTATGAACAATTCTTTGAAAGGCACGTGGTCGATCCGGCGAATGCTGTCATGTTCGAGGATCTTTCGAGGAATCTCATTGTTCCACATGAAAGGGGAATGACGACCGTGCTCGTCATTCCCAAGCCAGGCCAATTGGATCATCGCGACGCCAGCGAGATTACGAGCGAAGCCATGCCAGCGCATATAGATTTCGTGACAAGCGATCTCGCGCTGTTCTTGAGGGGTGTCGCCCCCGGGCCATCCGGCGAGACTGACGTCTAGATCAGGGCTCAAATTGATACGCGCAAATCAAAAAATTGGAATATTCCGGACTCGAAAAAGCCTATCGTAAGTCTCACAGCTAGAACGCTTGTCCCCCACGGGGAATCGCGTGATTGAAAAAGGAATCGCTTGGAAAGAGCTGGACGATGTGAAAACCGAAAAGTCGATCGAGTGATTCAAAACACGCGCCGGTCAATGGTTTCATCTCTCGACGGCAATGCCCGTTTCGGTGCTCAATTGACGCATAAGGGCGGGAGTAAGCTCGCCCCGCACCGGAAGTCCATGGTCGCGTTCGTAGCTTTCTATCGCTCGCCGCGTTGACTCCCCGGCCACGCCGTCAGGTTTAATAACAAAACCCAATTTGACGAGCGCGCGCTGCACAGCCCGCACCAGTTTGCTGGGTGCGGCGGGTCCTGCAGCCGCCGTGGCGGACTTGGCACGCGGTGCGGGCGGCACCTTGAGCAACTGTGAAATTTTGTCATGCGGTTTTGCCTTCGAAGCGCTGATGGGGGTATGCCGCCGCTGCTCGCCCGCGGGTGTTTCCATCGGCGGCTTTTCAACCGGCGATTTTAGCACAGGTGTCTTTTCGATTTGCTTGTCATGTGCCTGAGCAGGCGTAACGGCGAGCTGGGGCCGTGGCGCGGGAACCGTGATCATCTCGGCGATCCTTGGCTCCTTTGCCGGGGCCACCGGAGCAGCGCGCGCGAAGAGCGGCGCGGGATGGCGGGTCCGTTGCCAGGCGAGTGCGTTGAGGAGGATGATTGCGACCGTCACGACGAAAATGCCAGCGGCAACAACGTTCAAATAGCGCCGTCTCCGCCGCGTTGTCCGGCATAATCCGCGCCTTCGCACGGTCAGCAGCGTATCCCGCAAAAATTTCAGTTTCGACGCCGGCTCGCTCAAAACGAAATCATGATCAGCGGCGGCCAAGGCTTCACGCAATTTTCTGCACCGTCATTTGCTCGTAAAAGTCCCGTTGCTCATTGACCGGCAAGCGCGCAATCGTTTCTATCTTGGCGGGGCTTCCCGGCTTGGCGGCCAAACCACGGCAATCGAGGGGCAGGCGCACACGGACGCAAGTTCCTTTGTCCGGTTCGCTAGCCACGACGATTGTGCCTCCCTGCAGGCCGACGAGACCGCGCACGATCGAAAGGCCAAGGCCCGATCCCTTATCTTGCCGGTCCGGTAAGGCGTTGGACTGAAAGAACGGATCGCCGAGACGGGCGAGATCGCGTTCGGCTATTCCAATTCCCGTATCGGTCACCAGGATCAGAAGAAAATGAGGTTCGGGTCTCGCGCTGATTGTCACGTTCCCATTGGGAGGCGTGAACTTGATCGCATTTGAAAGCAGATTGATAAGAATCTGGGTGCAGGCGCGTCTATCGCCAGTGATATCGTCAAGATTATCCGGATAGGCGCGCAGAAGCTCGACCCCTCTGTTCTTGGCATGAAGTTTCACCATGTCGCAACAAAGATTGATCAGCGGCGCCATGGCGAAAGGTTCAGGCTCTATCGCCAAGGAGCCGGACTGGATCTTCGACATATTCAGGATCGAATTGACGACGGCGAGAAGATGCAGTCCCGATTGATGAATGATCCTCGCATATTCGCGTTGCTTCTCATAATCGAGAGCGGCTCGCGGGTCTCCGAGCAACTCCGAAAAACCAACGATCGCGTTGAGTGGCGTGCGCAATTCGTGGCCCGCGTGAGCAAGAAAATAATTCTTCCCGAGGCTCGCCTCCTCGGCGGCGGCGAGGGCGTCTTCGAGTTCCGATTCGCGGCGATTTGGCTTCTGTCACGTCGCGAATGATGGCGATGGCGCTCATCGTTGCTTTTGTGCTCCGGGCGCGTAAAATTCCTTGCGCCCGGCGCGCCCGCATTTCGAGCCAAAGGAAAACCGGTTCGGCGTAATCACCGCGCGAAATCCGGGCGGAACTGCGCCAGCGCAAGGCCGCGTTGACGGTGACGGAGCCTGCGCGGGCATCTGAAATCGTCTTCAGAAAGGCCGGTCTGTCGGCGACTTGGACACGTTCGAAAAACCCGCGTCCCATCAATTCGCTTGGGGGCAGACCGAACAAGGCCCCGCAATTCGAACTGACCGACGTCACCGAGCCCGACCCATCGCAACGAAGGACGAGGCCGCCCAAGGTCTCGGCAAGACTATCGTCGTGTCCAGCCCGGGCTTGCTCCACCTCGTGGCACAAAGTCCTAAGGCGGACAAAACCGGCGCCCGCGGTTATCGCGAAGACCATCGCCGCTATCAGGATCGGCAGTAAACT
>CAWKON010000048.1:0-33974 GCA_963851225.1 uncultured Alphaproteobacteria bacterium
GGTTTCCCTGGTTTTGAGAGTCGGCACAAGCCCGCACGGTCCGAACTGCGAGCCAACGGGACGACCATGGGGGCGAAGCAAAATCTCCGTGTTTCCGTTCTTGGGCGTTTTACCTTCTTTCATCGGCGTTTGAGCGCCGCGTCCCAAATCGAATTCGGGCGTGCCTTTCTCGTTTATGAGCGGCGGATCCGTGCGTCCAGGGATCGCCAAAGCACAAAAGTTCTTGAGAAGCAAGCGGCACAATCGGTTAGCCCGCGTAATATTTTGTAATTACTTAGATTTTCCGGCCACGCCGTCGTAGCCAATTGTGATGATCGAGCTTGAATCGATTCGAGTTGATCTCGCCATAACGCTTTTAGCATGAGCGAGGCTGACCAACGCGCTATTATTCCAGCGACTGTTGCAAAAATGTCCAACCCTCTGATGGTAAACGCGAATTAACCATAGCGCGGCTCTTTACGGCACACCGAGCCAGAGCGCTGCCGTATTTCGGTCGCAATCGCCGGACGAAAGCTGCACCTGGCGCTACCGGGACTTTAAGCCTTCGGAAACCGGAGACTGCGAAATTACCGGTGTGCCCGTTATTACCCAGAGTCGGCACAGGCCCGCTTCGAGGTCCACGCCGCGAGCCAAGGGGAAGCACATGCGGGCCAATCGAAAATCGCCGTGTTTCAACACGTGCCTTCGCCGGATTTTTCCCCGATTTCTTCGCGCCGCCGGACGGCCCTCGTACCGTTGCGGCCGGCTTGCAGGCGGCGCGATGCTTAAGTCTGGGCGGTTGCGCGCAGCCCCGGGGCAACGTCTCGCCTCTGCCAATTCGATGGAGTATTTTCCATCTTCGATCTATGGCCCCGCGAGCCCGCGCGTTGTCGCCGACGGGGAACCAGTACCGCGCGGCGGCGGAATGTATATGCTCGGCAAGCCCTATACGATTGCCGGGCAAACCTACTATCCGAGCGAAAAACATTATGCCGCGATCGGCCTTGCTTCTTGGTATGGCGATGCCTTTCACGGCCGCCGCACGGCCAATGGCGAAGTTTACGATCGCGAATCGATTTCCGCTGCGCATCCGACGATGCCTTTGCCAAGCTATGCGCGCGTCACCAATATGAGCAACCATTACTCGATGATCGTGCGGGTTAACGTCGCGGTCCTTTTGCCGCCAATCGCATCATGGACGTTTCCCGAAAGACTGCCGAGGCCTTGGATTTCCGCCAGAGGGGAACCACGCGGGTTAAGATCGAATATATCGGCGCGGCCAGCCTCGCCGGGTCGAACGACGAAAAGTTGCTTGCGACTTTGCGAACCGATGGGCCGGCATCGATTGCCGGCTGGGCGGGCCGAGACCGTACCATGGTTGCCGGGAAGGAGGCTTCCCTCATGACCCCCGCCGAGGCGGAGACCAAGGCGTTGCCTTCGGATGGTGACACGGGGGCATCCGATGCAGTCCCCACCGGCCGTTATGCGGGCCGCGCCGCCCCTTTGCCGCCGGCCGGCCATTCGATCTTGGGACAATCAGGGGCGCCGGCGTGCCGATCGCCTTGCGCTGAACGGGCAATTTGATTCCAGAATTTTGACCTAGATTTACCCGCTACGATAGCGGAGGTCGTGGCTGGCCGCTTTCGTCCATGCGTTGGCGCTTTGGTTCCAAAAGGATCAAGGCTGGCTTGCCGAGATGCCGCGTCCGAACGCATGGAGGATGCGTGATTTTGGACGAAAAGAGCAGCCCAGATTACACCTTAAATCCACTGCCCGTGGTTCCGCGAATGAGGTCCGCGTCATCCTTGCGTAGCCAGGTCCAACTGGTCCGGATCATATGATATTCGCTTGATGGATTCGGTTGATATCCCTCTTCTGCTTGCGGGACAGGGTTCGCGCAATCGGGCAATCAATGAATTCGAATGCCGCACACACGCGAGCCGCCGCACTGGCGATTATGGGATCATCTCCCAGGCCTCGCCCGCACGACCGGCTACAAGTCTCTGTGAATGGATGGTTTTTGCTGTCCGCGCCGCTTGCTCCAGCTTAAAGGAAAATAAAGTCATGATGCCGGCGCACTCGCGAGGCGTCGTTTCATAAAATCCGGGTCTAGTGCATGGAAGACAAGGAAGCCAATCGCTTGTCCGCGCGCGCGGCGCGCTATGCCCGGGTCGGCGCCAATGCGGGCAGCGTCGCGGCAAGGATTGCCGGCGCACGTCTTCTCGGCGCGCGTGGCGGCACCCATGCGGCGGCCTGGGCGCAAGCGCTCGGCGGCCTCAAGGGGCCGGTAATGAAGGCCGCCCAGATGATGGCGAGCGTCCCCGGTCTTCTGCCGCAAGACTATGCCGGGGAGTTCCAGAAGCTACAAAGCGATGCGCCGCCAATGGGCGCGGCGTTCGTTAAGCGGCGAATGCAGGCGGAGCTCGGGGCGGATTGGCAATCGCGGTACGCCACGTTCGACATGCATCCGGCGGCGGCGGCTTCGCTCGGCCAGGTTCACCGGGCAACCGCCAAGGATGGCACGGCGCTCGCGTGCAAGCTGCAATATCCAGATATGACACCGATCGTTGAAGCCGATTTGCGGCAGCTGGAAATTGTGTTCGCGCTGCAGCGGCGCTTCAATCCGGTCATCGACACAAGCGAAATCGCGAAAGAAATCGGCGCTCGCATCCGCGAGGAACTCGATTACCGGCGCGAAGCGAAACATGCCGCGCTGTATCGCGACATTCTTGGTAGTATCGAGGAAGTACGTGTGCCCGGAGTGCGCGCGCAGCTTTCAACCGGGCGGCTGCTGACGATGGAATGGCTCGAAGGTGGTAAATTGCTCAGCTTCACGGATGCCGCCAAATCCGCGCGCAACCGCATCGCCCAGGCGATGTTCAAGGCTTGGTGGATTCCGTTCAGCCAGTTCGGCGTCATCCACGGCGATCCGCATCTTGGCAACTATACGGTGTTCGGTATGGCAGAAGAAAAGGAGGCGCGCGGTATAAACCTCCTCGACTATGGCTGCGTACGGATTTTCACACCGAAATTCGCCTGCGCCATCGTCGATCTCTACGAGGGATTGCTGTACAAGGATTTCACCCGCACCGTGCACGCCTATGAGACCTGGGGCTTTCGCGGTCTCACCAAGAATTCTCGTCGAAGCCTTGAACATTTGGGCGGGCTTCATCTATGCGCCCTTGCTCGACGACCGGGTGCGCAGCGTCGCCGATGGCGTCGCGCCAACGAGCTACGGCCGCAAGGAAACGTTTAACCTCCACCAGGCCTTGAAAAAAGAGGGTCCGGTGCTGGTGCCGCGAGAGTTCGTGTTCATGGATCGCGCCGCGATCGGACTTGGAAGCGCCTTTCTTCATCTCGACGCGAGGCTGAATTTTTTCCAATTGTTTCATGAGACGCTGGGTAAATTTTCGGCCGCCGCTGTGAGCGAACGGCAATCAGGCGCGCTCGCCAAGGTGGGACTGCCGCCGCCGGTTTGATCTTGCCTATGCTGGGGGATTTTCGCGGCGCGAAAAAAAACAAATCAATAGTGCCTGACATTGGTGATAGAGCGCCAGCAGACAAGTCATACGGTTTCCGGCTGATTGACTCGATAGTGAAGGGGGATTCACACGGGCTCGCGAAGCAGATAGCTTTAAGCGCCATGAGTTGGGAGGTGACACATGGCGACGGTCAATGGGCATTTGAGTTGTGAAGGAGTTGGAAGATCGGTACGTGGGATGTGGGGACATCACCGCGTCGCGGCATTTCCAGGCGATCTGGCTATTGGCGGGGGGTCACACCATTTCGCAAGTGGCGGCGACGACGGCGTTTGGCGAGCGATGGATCGAACAACTGCTTGCCCGGTACAACGCCGAAGGCCCTGAGGCTCTTGGCGATTTGCGCCGCCGCAATGGCGCATCGGCGACGATCCTAAAGCCCGGCCTGCTCGAAAAATTGCACACCCGCCTTGGCGAGCCGCCGCCCAATGGCGGGCTTTGCGATCTCGCTGTTACGATAGATCGCCAGCGATGGTCGAGCCGCAAGGCTGCAAACTGGATGGCCGAGGAACTTGGCCTCAAGTCGATGGCGCCGCAGCGAGGCTGGGAAGCACTGAAGGCGATCGGCTGGTCGATCCAGGAGCCCCGCCCGAAGAACCCGAAATCGGCTTCGCTCGAAGAGGCCGCCGCATTCAAAAAAAACTCGCGGACGCCGTTACCGAGGAGGCCACAAAGCACCCCGGCAAAAAGGTCGAGGTCTTCGCCACGGACGAGCACCGCATCGGCCTAAAGCCGGTTACCCGTCGCGTCTGGGCGCCCGTCGGCGAGCGCCCGATCGCGCATGGCCATCACCGGTTCGACTGGCTCTACGTCACGGCGTTTGTCTCACCGGCGACGGGCGAAACCTTCTGGTATCTTTCCAATGGCGTGTCGAAGGAATTTTTCGAGGCTTTGCTCGAAACCTTCGCGCGTGAGGCCGAAGCCGGTTTAGGGCGTATCATCCTGCTCGTGCTCGACAATGCGGGATGGCACAGCGTCGCGGGCCTGAAGATCCCCGATGGCATCCGCCTCGTTTATCTGCCACCCTACAGCCCAGAACTGCAGCCCGCCGAAACCCTATGGGCGCTCGTCGACAAGCCAATTGTCAACAGGCACATCGCAACCATCGTGGAACTCGACGCAAAAATCGCCCAACAATGCGTCGTCCTGGCCAAACAGCCAGAGCAAATCAAAACTCGGACCGGATTCCATTGGTGGCCAAAGCCAATCGCTCCGAACTAATTACCCGGAAACCGTATCATATGGGTGCTTTGAGCGCACCGTCGCCGAAACCCTCGACACCATCACACCCAGGGATACGCGAACTGCCTCGCGAATGCCGGGGACACGTCAATCTAATGCGAAACGCTATCGGGTTCATTGCCGCCGGAAGAATCAGGGGCCGTGCCAGGACCTGCCGGATAGTAACGCTGGACAGGCGGGCGTCGAGTCCCATGCGAAACCGACCCAGGCGGCGGCCCGACTTCGATTGGCGGGCCGAGTGGAGCAGGCTCCGTCCCTGGCTGTTCCTGCGGCGGCTCGCCCATTTGGTCGTTGCTTGCCGGAGTGTGATTTTCAATTGGCCGGCCCCGGCGAGGTTGGCGGGACGGCTTCGCGGCCGGGCTTTGCGGAGTTTCCGGCGGTACTGGCGTAACCTCCGCTGGCGCCACAGCTCCCGCCTCAACGGATTCGCCGCCTTTGCAGCCGGTCAGCCAAATGTCGTAGATCGGATGCTCAATACCGTGTAAGCCCGGGCTCGCGGCGAACATCCACCCAGAAAAGATCCGCTTGTATTGGTTGGCGGCATCAACCTCGTCCACCTCGACAAAAGTTGTCGTCTGTGGGGCCTCCGTGGCGGGGCGCGTGTAACAGGCGCGTTCAGTAATTTGGAGCGAACCGAATTGCACAGTTTCGCCGGCCGCGGCTTCAAAGGCAATCGTGCGTCCGGTGATTTTGTCTAATCCGGCAAAAACCGCGACCGGATGCGCGATCTTTCCCGCATGCGCTGGACCCGCGGCCATCAGTATCGAAATGACAAGGAAGCCACCTAAATGACCCAAACGGTCTAGATTGATTTGCGTCAAGGCGTCGATCATGAACAATTTGTACGCCGCATTAGCACTCCGGAGAATTCCGGACGAGGACATCGCGACCTAAAAACGGCGATTTTGCGCCTCCTTGCCTTCCCTGCCGGCTTCCTTTCTAACCGGCAGGGCGAATATCGCTCCGGCCGGTTTGGGACGCTCTTCAGGTTCTGGCGCTTTGGGGCTGGCGATAGCGGCAATCCATCAAGAAAAAACCGGCGGCTTACAAGAAAGTCGCCGGTGCCGGATTGAGACCAAGAACGGTTAGACCTTGTATCCGTCCGGGAAATATCGGCGGCGGGGGAGGACCGCTCGCCGAAACCTTAGTTAAGATTGGCCGCCCGTCAGCACCGTCACCGCGCGGCGGTTTTGCGACCAGCAGGAAATGTCGTTGCAGGTCGCAACCGGCCGCTCCTTGCCATAGCTTATGGTACGAATTCTTGCCGCCGGAATGCCGCGGGCCACGAGATAATCCTTGGCGGCTTCGGCCCGCCGGGCGCCCAACGCGAAATTATACTCACGCGTGCCGCGCTCGTCGGCATGGCCCTCGACGGTCAAATTGTAGCGGCCATATTGCTGCAGCCAGCTCACCTGCTTTGCAAGGGTCGCTTGCGCGGTCTGACTCAAGTCGCTCGAATCGCTGTCGAAGAAAACCCGGTCACCTGCGGTAACGGCGAAATCTTGCGGGCTGCCAGGTGCCGCCCGCCCGCCATTCGCGCCAACGAGGGGGTCAGGGGTCTTCGCGCAGGCGGAGATTGCCAGGGCGGCACCCAGCACGACTGCGAATTTGAGTTCGCTGGTCCGCTGAAGAAAGCTCATCCCATATTCCTTCTGTGATCGCGGGGCAGACCGTAGCCCTACCCGCCTTTCGTTAAAGGAATGTTCCATCAACCTTGATCGAAGCTAACCAGAATGCCATGGATTTGAGGAAACAAAGATAAGGTTAACCTATGGTTCATGGCGAGAATACGGCTAAGATGGAGTTTCTCACCGCAATTGTAAAAATCCTATTGCTACGTACAAGCGCGGATCTTCTCCACCGAATGACCGAAAAAGCTGGATCAGCGATGGCCTGGCCGGGAAAATGCTTGAAGAAGATTGGGCTGTAACAAAGAAATTGGGGCAATCACACGGTGCTATGGCAACTTTGGGAGCGCTGGACTCTTTCGCCTAAACCATGAGCGCTTCAAAGGCCGTCGTTTATGGTCTCTATGCCTTTGTATTGTCATATGATTTTATCTAAAAAGCCGGAAATTCCATGGACCCTGCTTCCGCCAAGTTGCAGTACGGGAGAGTTCGGTGAGGGTTTAGCTCAAGCCCTTTTTGTTGTAAAGCTTAAGTAACAAACCAAGGAAGTCGATTTGTTAAAAATGGCACGATTGCGATTATGACGTATATTAACTTACGATAATTGTCAATAATTATTTATCACAGATACGCGGCAAAGAGGCCGTATTTTAGCACCCCAACGCCGGCCACCGTTCGAAATTGAAATCCTTTCTCGCCAAGGTTGACGAAGACCGCGGTATCGGGCTGCACTGCCGGTTGCGTTATTCGTCATGCAGATCGGCAATGTGAAGCTCACCGTCGCAGCGAAGCAAGGCGAGGAAGCCGCCGCCACTTTGCTTGGAAGGAACGATTTCTTCCTTAAAGGATGTCGTGCCGGGCAGGCGATGCGGATAGCGAGAGATACTCGGGCGATAACGGACTTGGTCACCGTGCACGTGGAAAGGCCGGTTTATCTACGCCTGATTCGTCAGGAGCCGACATGATCCATCCAAAATCGGTGCAACATTTTGAGACCAGGCGCTAGTTTAGAAGCGGGCTCCAGGACGGATCCGAACCATAGTTCGGCGTCGGTACTTGGAATTCGGCGCGTCCAAATACGTCGGTCATGAAAATCGTCGCGCCGCCCTGGCCGCCTGGATCACGAAAGAACATCAGATAGAGGCCGTTCGGGGCCCAGGTCGGCCCCTCGTTGTGAAAGCCTTCGGTAAGGATCCGCTCGCCGGATCCGTCGGGATGCATGACGCCGATCGCGAATAAACCGCCCTTTTGCTTGGTAAAGGCGATATAGTCGCCTTTCGGAGACCAGACAGGCGTACCGTAGCGGCCCTCGCCAAACGAAATGCGTTTTGGGCCGTCCCCGTTCGCCGCCATGACATAGATCTGCTGGCTGCCGCCGCGGTCCGATTCGAACACGATTTGGCTACCGTCGGGCGAATAGGACGGCGATGTGTCGATCCCGTTGGAATCGGAGAGCCGTGTCGTCGTGCGCGAGCGCAAATCCATGGTGTAGAGGTTCGATGACATCCCTTGCGTAAGCGACATCACGACCTTTTGCCCATCCGGCGAAAACCGCGGCGAAAAGGTCATGCCTGGGAAATTGCCGACGACCTCGCGCTGGCCGGTCTCGATATTCAACAAAAGGACTTTGGGATCGGACGCGCCAAACGACATATAGGTCACGTCTTGCGAGGAGGGCGAGAACCGTGGCGTCATGACGAGGTCATCGCCCCGCGTCATGTAGCGCAGATTGGCGCCGTCCTGGTCCATGATCGCAAGCCGTTTGCGGCGGCGCTCCGGCGGGCCAGTCTCGTCGACAAAGGCAATCTGCGTATCGAAAAAGCCTTTCTCGCCGGTAATGCGCGAAAAGATCGCATCCGAGACGATGTGCGCGACGCGGCGCGCATTGCTCGGGTCGGTGAAATATTGGCTGCCTGCAATCTGCTTGCCGGTCGCCACGTCCCAGAGCCGGAACTCGGTTTGCAGCCGCCCGTCCGAGGTCCGGCCGACACGCCCGGTAACCACGAATTGGGCATTGATCATGCGCCAGGACTCCATCGTCGGCGCCTGGTCCGGATTGGTGATCGTCTCGACGAATGTCTTCGGATCAATGGGGGCGAGAAACACCGATCGCTTGAAATTATTGGTGACTATCGCGGTCACCTGAGCGTTGGCCGCGGCTTCGCCGGAAAATGCCGTCACCGCGATTGGTATGGGTGTGAATTCTCCCGCTCCGTGCACATCGAGATAGCGATCCTGCTGGGCAGCGGCCGGCGGCGCGAGCGCCAAGCCGCCAAGCAAGATCGCGGCTGGCAGAAGTCCGGCGGATATTTCGGCGGCGGCCTGAAGATTGCGCCGCGCACTCGAAAAAAGCAGGAAGAACAATAAATTCACAACATTTCCTCGGGATCGAAGCGCACAATCCGGCCTTTCCATTGGTCGTAATAGGCCTGATATTGGGACGGTATGCGCAGTGGATCACAGCGCCGTACCGCCCGCAATGCGCTTTCGGCCAGCGCGCGCAAATTGGGATCGGACGGCGGGTTGAGCAGCACTGGCTGGCCGATCAACGAACCGTCCTGCGTATATTGGACATGAATCTCGGGAACGTATTTTTGCGGACCGCCAAGCCCGGCGAAGTTCCAGCACCGCTTATATTGCTCTTGCAGCAGTCCATCGAGGGCATTCCAGAGGGAAGGCGGCATTGAGGCGGCACTTGCCGAGGGCGAACCGAGCGAGGCCAATTGGCTAAGATCATGCCCGCTTGCCTGTTTACTTGGCGGCGCCTCCTTGTTTAGAAACTTTTCTATGCCGCGAGGGTCAAATAGCTGGTGCGCCCCGGCGACTTCCTCGCCGGACTTGGGCTTTTCGGCCGGCTTTTGGATTTCCTTTTGCTTTTCCCGATCGAGCAACTTGGCTAATTGATCCGGCTTGAATTTTGGCACGGCCTTTTTTGGCGGAGCGGCCGGCTTCGGTTGGGCCGGTTCCGGCGTGGCCGTTTCCTCCGCTTCGCTGACCGGCGGTTCCGGCGGCGGCGCTGCGAACTGCTTGGCCTGCACGGATTTCGGCGACGGCTTCGCAGGTTCGCGTGCCGGGCGCGGGCGGCGAGACAGCGCCACGTTCAGGCGGCTGAGGCGTCTCTTGCCGCTCGGCTTGGCCGGGGTCGGCTTGACGTTTCAGCGGCGGGGGCGGCGCGGAGACGTCCTTTGGCGCCTCGCTTGGCGAGGATTGCGGGTTTAGCTCGGCGAGTGCGGCAATTGTTTCGGCCCGTTGGAGCGGCTTCACCTCGGCCGCTGTTTTTTCGCCTTTCGTGATCTGATGGAATTGCTGGGCGCTGAGAATTTCAACCGGAAGGCTCTCCTGCGCGTCGTCAAATTGAGGCGGCCGCGAAAATGAAAATAGCGCCAAGGCGAGCAAGCCGAGATGCACGCCGCCCGAGATCGCGAAGCCAGGATTTTCGGGCAAAGGCATGGCAGTTTAATTCTTGTTGGGATTGGTGACCAGCGCGACCTTTTTGTATCCGGCGGCGGTAATGATCGACATGACCTCTGCAACCCGTCCGTAATTCACTTGATTTGCGCCGCGGACATAGATCCGCTCGTCGGCACCCATAGCCGCCGCCGCCTTCAACTTGTCCGCGAGCTCGCTGATTTGCACCGGCTGGTCCATGACATAGACCAAACCCTTGTCATCGACGGCGACCGAGACCGGTTTTTGGTCGACGTTCAGCGCCGCCGCCTTTGTCCGCGGCAGATCGATTGCAACGCCCGTTGCGAGCAATGGCGCGGCCACCATGAAAATGATCAAAAGGACCAGAATGATGTCAATGAAAGGCGTCATGTTGATTTCCGCCATGGCGCGGTAGCGTGGTACGCCACGCCGCCCGCGCCCGCTCTTGCCGAACCGCAAAGCCCGACATGCCCATGTTCAAAATCTCCAAGCCCATGGTTTCAAAATCTCCGGCGCGGGAAAACGCCGGTCGCCTAGGTATGCACCACTCAGGCCGCCCGGTCCTGAACGGTGTGCTGATCGATTTGACGCGACAGAATCGCGGAAAATTCGTCTGCGAAACCTTCGAGCCGAGCTTGCTTCTTGGCGACGTCGCCTTGGAATTTATTGTACGCGATCAGGGCCGGGATCGCCGCGAAGAGCCCAATCGCCGTCGCGAACAGCGCCTCCGCTATGCCGGGTGCTACGACCGCAAGCGACGTATTATGCGAGGCCGCGATGGAGCGAAACGCGGTCATGATGCCCCAGACGGTGCCGAACAAACCGATGAAAGGACCGGCCGAGGCCACCGTCGCCAGCACCAGAAGGCTAGATTCGAGCTTCTCGACTTCTCGGGCAATTGAAACGTCGAGGACTTTCTCGATGCGTGCCTGCAGGCCCATGAAGGACGAGGCCGCACCGTGCACCGAACGCCGCCATTCCCGCATTGCTGCGACGAATAATGCCGCCATGCCTGACGCCGGGCGCGATGACAAGGTCGCATAGAGTTCGTCGAGCGACGCGCCCGACCAGAAAACCTCCTCGAACTGCGCCATGGCCCGCCGGGTCTTCGAAAATAACAACATTTTGTTGATGATAATAGCCCAGCACCAAACCGAGGCCGCGAGCAATCCCAGCATGACGAGCTTGACCACGAAATGGGCCGACCAGAACATGCCGAGAAGAGAAACCTCCATGGCGGGCGACGCCAATCCGGACACCGCAATATCGGCAGGATTCATGACAGCCTTCCTTCCAAAAAATTTAGGCGCGGCTCGTGCCGCGAGTCAAAACCCATTTCAGTTATCGTCTGCCTAGGAAATCGGTCATTTCTGGGGCTTTCCGTGATTGAACCTTTCCCGTGGCTTAAGCCGGGCGCAACGCGAGAGGTATGGACACGCTTCGAAAGTTAGCCTCTCGCAAGGTTAAAACACCATTACCATTAGCTTTAAGGCTGCGCCGGCGCCTTGAGTTTTGCCACAATTCCGGCGGGAATCCGCTTCGCCTTGCCGCCCGCGACGACGGCTATTTTGACATTCGCGGTCAAAAGGACGTCGCCGCCCCGCCAGATTTTCTGCATCATGGTAATCGAAGCGCCCTGGGTGACGGAAGGACGCGTTTCGACACAGAGCTTGTCATCCATCAGCGCAGGCTTGAGAAACTCGATAGTCATTGCGCGCACTACGAAATGAAAGGCGTCCGCCCCGCCGTTTCCAAAAATTTCCCGGTGCTCTATACCGAGCGCGCGCAGAAACTCGGTCCGGCCGCGCTCAAGGAAACGCAGATAGGAGGCGTGATAGACGACGCCTGAAAAATCCGTGTCCTCGTAATAGACGCGGATGGCGAGGCGGTGGGGCACTGGCAACGGCACATCCGCGGCGCTTGTCTTGTCCCTTGGATTCGGCAGCATTTGTGGCGTCCAGCAAGGCAAGACGGGCTACAAGATTGCCCGGTGACCATAGCAAAGACTATTTCCTGTTGTGAAGGTTGGATTCAGGCCAGGGAGCGAGGAAGCGTTCAATGGCAGCTAACCGTAAACGCCGGATCGCCGTTCTCGGCGCCGGCGCCTGGGGCACGGCTCTCGCCAACCTCGCCGCCCGTCCAGCCGGCGGGGAGGACGTCGAAGTTGCGCTTTGGGCCCGCGATGGGGCGCATATCGACGAGATGCGGGCAACCGGAGTCAATGCGCGGCACCTTCCGGGCGTGCCGCTCCTCTCGAATGTCCATCCAATCGCGGAACCGGCCGAAGCCCAAGGCGCGGAGCTCGTTCTCGCCGTGGTCCCCGCGCAGGCGTTGCGGCCTGTGCTGGAAATTTTCGCGCCCCATATAACGGCGGCGGTACCGGTGGTCGTTTGCGCCAAGGGCATCGAGCACGCGACCGGACTTTTCCTGACCGAAGTCGCGGCGGAGGTTCTGCCGGGCAATCCGCCAGCTATCCTTTCCGGCCCGAGCTTTGCCTCGGACGTGGCAAAAGGCCTTCCGACCGCGGTTACTTTGGCCGCGCGCGATGACGATCGCGCGGCCACCCTCGCCGCGATGCTGACGGCGCCGTCGTTCCGGCTCTATTCGTCGTCCGACGTGAGAGGGGTCGAAATCGGCGGCGCGGCGAAAAACGTTCTCGCCATCGCGAGCGGGATCGCCGCCGGCCGCGGCCTCGGAGCGAGCGCAGGGGCGGCCCTCATCGCCCGGGGCTTCGCCGAACTCAGCCGTTTCGGCCAAGTCCATGGCGCCAAGGTGGCCACCTTGATGGGCCTTTCGGGGCTCGGCGATCTCGTCCTCACCTGCACGTCGGCGATGTCGCGGAATTATGCCCTCGGCGTTGCGATGGGGCGGGGATTGACACCCGCCGAGGCGATGGCCCGCAGCGGGCTCTGCGAGGGCGTGCATACGTGCGGCGTGCTTGTCGATCTCGCTCATGCCAAGGACATTGAAATGCCGATCGCGGCGGCCGTCGACGCGGTGCTCGCCGAACGGATTGGCGTCGAGGAAGCTATCGCGGGGCTTCTGGCCAGGCCTTTGAAAGCCGAGTTCGCCGCAGGCGATTAGCTGGGCCCGCGAGGAACTCAATTCCTTTTGCGTTCGCGGTATGGATAGCGTCTTTCATCTTCACCAGGAGTTTATTTTGGCTCCGGACCGGGAGGGCCACCCGGTGTTCCAGCCGGCGGAATGACTGGTGTTGAGTTGGGATTTGGCACTGGAGCGGGCTTCACGATCTCCGGATCAATTTGTTTTGGTTTGATCTCCATGTCCTCTGGCCGCGATCGATCCTTTTCCGGAATGGTCTCTGTGCCGGCGGGATTGCCGGGCGCGGTCTGAGCGAAGGAAGGTTGAATACAAAGTCCCAAAACACCTGCAAGTAGAAGTCGAACACCGATTTTCATCGGACGTCTCCTTCGCGAACGATCGGTTGGACATGCAGATTATTGCGATCTTTTACCGCTGGAAGTTTTGCGTTCCGGGCCGCCCGGAATCAATCCGGGCTGTGTCACGGTTGGCGGATCGCTTGCCGGAAAAGTCTCGGCCAGTTCGTGGTCGAGCCGCTGTTCCCGCTCCTGGCCCGAGCTTTGCCGCTTTGGGCTTTTTTAAGTCAGTGGTTTTTTGGTCTTGGCTTTTTGGTTTTGGCCTTTGCTTTTGCGGTCATCGTTTCGCTCCATCGCAATGGCAGGACACAACGGAACGAGTGCAAACCGCAATTGTTCCCTCGCGCGCCGGTCGAAATTTTAGAATAATGTTCCGTTGCGAATGGAGGGCACCGATGGCGCACTGGTTGTTCAAGAGCGAGCCCGGCGAATGGTCCTGGCGCGATCAGCTTAAAGCTGGCAGGAAGGGGACTTGTTGGAACGGCGTCCGCAACCACAGCGCCAAGCTAAATTTGATGGCAATGCGGGTTGGCGAGCAGGCCTTCTTCTATCATTCCAACGAAGGCAAGGAGATCGCTGGCATCGTCGAAATCATCAAACCCTATTATCCGGATCCGACGGATCCTACGGCCAAGTTCGGAATGGTCGATGTTCGCGCGGCCGGGACATTGAAAAAGCCGGTTAGCCTCGATGCCATCAAGGCCGATCCGCGCCTGGCAAAAATGCCGCTCGTCACGAATTCGCGGCTTTCGGTGCAGCCTGTGAGCGAATGCGAATGGGACATCATCCGCGCCGAGGGCGGCTTATGATGCCATGCTCGGGGAAGCCTCCCGGTAAGTCATCATCCGCAAGACTTGTATAATCTTGCCGTTGTTAGCCGGGCGAGTTCGGAACGTGCTGCAAAATCGCCTCCAATTGCATCGCGAAGGCCTCCCCGAATTAGGAGGCTCATTTCGAATGAGAAAGCTCCTTATTATTCAACCGGTTCCAGCTATTTTGCAACACGCCGGGGAAATGCTTAACTTGACCTGCGCAAAGATTAGTTGTATACATTTTGTTCTGATTGTTCTGAATTTTAATTCGGAAATCGCAACCCGGACGCGGGGAGGAAATCATCATGAACATAAGGTCTTTGCTTAGAGACATCGCGGCCGCGACATTTGGGCGGCGACCGCTGAAACTCTTGGCTGCGCTGCCATTTGCGTTTGCCGCCGCCTTCGGCGCGCCGCAGGCCTCGGCGGCAACAATCGCTAAGGGCACGGTAATGGTGTCGACCGGTAACGGGAAAGTCACGGCATTCACCCAAACCGGAACTGTGATTATGCAGCTAGATACGACGACAGGCTCAGCTGACACCACTGGTTCCGCCTTTGATTGGCCGGAAATTTCTTCGTGACCAATTTTGAAGTACAGAAGGTCTCGAAGTTCGATCCCAGTGGGTTTCTGGTCGCCGCAAGCTTTGCGGGGCCATTCAATCTAGATCCGGAAATCGATAACTTTCGATTCTGCGGGGAATTTCTACGTAGGTCAGGCAGATGGCGCCCATCATATTCTCAAATTCGCTCCGAGCGGAACCCTGCTCGACACCTTTGCACCGACGGTGGGACCCCGTGGCACGGATTGGACCGAAATCGCCGCTGATAAGTGCACGCTATTCTATACATCGGAAGGCACTCTCGTAAGAACGTTTAATGGCTGTACACATACCCAGGGGCCAAACTTCAACGTGCTGCCATTGCCCTCCGAGGCTTTTGCGCATCGGCTGTTACTCTCTGGGGGCATGCTAGTTGCCGATACAAATGCGGTAATCCGGCTGGACGCGACCGGCCATCAAATCCACACCTATACTCTGCCAGCGACGGGCACGCTGTTTGCGCTCAGTATAGACCCTGACGGGAAATCTTTTTGGACAGCTGAACTTGGCGGCGGCAACCATGTGTTCAAAGTGGATATCGCTAGCGGCACCATTCTCCAAAATTGGGACGCTGACGTCGCGGCAAATTTTAACGAAGTAGCGGGTCTTTCGGTGAAGGGCGAGATCACCGTCGTCTCTGGTGGGGGAAAGTGCCGCGGCTTACAGAAGCCGCCTTGTTAGTTAGACGCCCGGTTAGTTAAGCGCCCGCGAGACAGATACTCTTCGCGCGGCATAGTCCGGGATGCCTCCGCGCCAAGGCAATCGGGTGAAGGATTTCCCCGTCCATCGAGACGTCCGCTTCACGGGCTCCTCAGGGCGGGGAGTTTTTTACGTGCCGCGCTTTGATTCAACATCGCGCGTTCATCTTCGGCCGGGCAGTCTATGGTCAACCGCGCGAGGACGCTGGTCCACGACTATAGCGGTGGGATGACGTGCCCCCTTAATTGGGGGGCGCCAGCATTAATATTTAGCGACACCGGAAAAGGCCCATTTGGAATTAGAAAATTCCCTGTTGTTCAACCTGTTCCAGCTATTGGGCGATTCGCCTGGTAAAAGCGTAGTTTGACCTGCGCGTAGTTAGGTTGCATACATATTGCTCCGATTGTTCTGAAACTTAATTCGGAAATCGCAACCTGGACGCGGGGAGGAAATCGTTATGAACATAAGGTCCTTAACTTAGAGAAATCGCGGCCGCGACTTTCCGGCAGCCGCCGCTGGAACTTATCGCTGCTTTGCCGTTTGTGCTCGCTGCCGCGTTCGGCGCGCCGCAGGCCTCGGCGGCAACAATTGCTAAAGGCACAGTCATGGTGGGAACCGGTAACGGGAAAGTCACCGAATTCACGCAAAATGGAACCATGATTACGCAGCTGGATACTACGACGGCATCATCGGAGATGACAGGTTCCACGTTTGATTCGGCGGGGAATTTCTTTACTACCGCCTTTGAAGCAAACACGCTCTCGAAGTTCGATCCCATGGGGGTTCTGCTCGCCGCAAACTTTGCAGGACCCTTCAATCAACATCCGGAATCGATAGTTTTCGATAAGGCCGGGAATTTCTATGTCGGTCAGGCAGATGGCACCCATAACATTCTCAAATTCGGTCCGAGCGGAACCCTGCTCGCAACCTTTGTAGTGAAAACAGAAGATCGTGGCTCGGACTGGACAGAACTCGCCGCTGATCAGTGCACGCTCTTCTATACATCGGAAGACATTAACGTATTGCGCTTTAATGCCTGTACAAATACCCAGTTGACAAACTTCACTGTGAAACCATTGCCTAACCGCGCTTTTGCCCATCGGCTGTTGCCCGCTGGAGGGATGCTGGTGGCCGATACAACCGCGGTTATCCGATTGGATACAGCCGGCAATCAAATAAAAACGTATACTATACCAGGGGCGAGTTTTCTTTTTGCGCTCAATTTAGACCCTGACGGGACATCTTTTTGGACAGCCGATATTACAGGATCTGGACAAGTGACCAAAGTGGATATCGCTAGCGGTACTATTCTTCAGAATTGGAAAGCTAACGTCGCTCCAAATTTTGTCGATGTGGCTGGCCTTTCCGTGAAGGGCGAGATAATCGTGTCTAATGGCGGGGGTGGGGGAAAGTGCCGCGGCTTGCAGAAGCCGCCGTGTTAGTTAAGTGCCCAGTTAGTTAAGCGCCCGCCAGGCGGATACTCTTCTCGGGCGCACAACCTGGGACGGCATCCGCACCAAGGTATTCGGGGGAAAGGTTCCTCAACCTTCGAGACGGCCTCATCAAGGCAACCTCAGGATTAGGGAACCGTTCATCCGCCCTGTCTTTGTTCGATATCGCGGAATCCTTTTAGGCCGGGCAATCGACGGTCAACGGCGCGGGGACGCCGGACAACGGCAGACTGGCGCCCCGCTTAGGCGCGCCAGCCCGAGTACCAGCCTTAGTATTTGGCGACGACGGGTGCCGGAGCCCCATAGTCGAACTTGTAGTTTAGACCGGCGCGAACGATGTTGCCGTGGTGTCCCGTTTGACCAGTCAGCGTGGAGGACTCGCAAGTCAGACAGGTGAAGGCGGCGTTTGGATATGAATAGAAGGCTGTCGCCGACGTGCGGCCGAGGTCGTAGTAAAGGTACTCGACCTTCACCGACCAGTTCGACCACGCATCCGGCAAGGCATATTCGACGCCACCGCCGGCGGCCCAACCGACGCTGAGCGAGCTAGAGACGAAGTCAAACAGCGGCGGGACCGCGCTCTGCTGAACCACCGAGAAGGACGCGCTGGACTTTCCAAAGGCCAAACCGCCGGTGCCGTAAATCAGAAGGTGATCAACCGGAGTCCAGCCAATTCGGCCGCGAAACGTGCCAAGCCAATCGAGGCCCTGGCTGCTGTCAAAGAAAACGGGGAGTAAGCCAAGGTTAGGGCCGAACGCGGTGTTCAGGTTCTTGTGCCCGGTCGCACCATCGACATCGACTTCGAGACCTAACACGAAGCTGTCGATCTGGTAGTTGTAACCGGCCTGACCGCCGCCGATAAAGCCCTCGCCGCCTCCGGCGCCAGATGCTGGAATCAAGCCTTGGTTCAGCGCGGTTCCGAGACCGAAAACATCCGTGTCGGTCCCGGTAAATTGGGTAGCTGAACCACCCCAATGATAACCGGCATTGAGGCCGACGTAGAAGCCGGTCCAGGTGAAGACCGGCGGCGGCGGAATGACCGGCGGCGGCGGTGCCAGGTCGGCCGCGAGGGCCGTGCCAGTGAGCGCCATCGCGCCGGCCGATGCAAAAAGAATGCGGCGTAACATGTCTTGCCTCCTCAAAGGACGTTAAGATAGCGTTCGAACAGGTTACGCGGTTTGCGCCGGTCTTCAACATTTGTCGGGCTACGCACCGCGTTATCCGGCGTACCGTGGCCTAAATGCAACGGAAAGTTGGCGGAATAGGCACAATGCTTCGCGCGAGCACAAAAAAACCCGGCCGCGAGGGCCGGGTTTTCTTGTCGGGCAGGAGAAAAGCCGGAGCCGGAAAGGGCCGCATCAGAGCGAGCGCTGGCCCCATCGCAGCCTTAACCGGCTTCATCGCATCATGGCACGGTGACGAAGTGTACCACCGACGCTGGAAGGGTGAGCGACTTACACGCATGGCCGCCCGCGGTCCGCGGCACGATCGTCTTGTTCAGCATCTTGGTGAGGTCGACTACCGCGATTTGGGTCACTGGTGCCCCGGTGGCGCCGTTCGCGACCAGGGCGATGGCGTCTTTAGTCCCGTTCGGGCTTTGATACGCTGTCACCGTGTGCGGATCGTCGCCCTGCGAGAAGCTCGTCGAGATGCTGCATGACACCCAGTCGGTGATCGCAGGAGTGCCCGTGCCGGACGTTGCGGGCAACGCGATCGCGGTGATTTGGCTGCCACCGAACTCCCCAGTCACGATGCCGGTATGGGTTCCCTGCGCCACCGCGCTGCCGCTTGCTCCCGCCTCCAAGGAGGATTCCGTCAGAGTTTGAATCTGCGATGGCGCTGTCCATTTGCCGCCGGGTGTGCCGGCCGTGAACGTCGCCTTGGTCAAATCGGCGATGAAGACTTGGGATGGATCGGAAAATTCGCCCGGCGCCAGTGCGATTCCCGTAGTGCAGTCCTCGGCCGAGGAATCGGGATCGCCCAATTTGATTGGGTTTTCAAAGAACTTTGGCGCCGTGGCAGTGGCGATGTTCACGAGTTCAAAATTGCCCGAATTCGGCGGCCGACAATATTAAGTCGCGGGTCGGATCGACCAGCGGGTTTTCCGAGATTTCACCCGGAACCGAAGCCGACTTGAAAGCCGTTCCGAAGGTCGGTGGGGTCGTCGCGAGATTTAGGATTTGGAACCCCGCCGCGCCGGCGACGCTGAGCCCAATAACCGCCCGGTTATGCAAGGAATCCATCATAACGCTGCAGTTGGTGCATGAACCGCCGGAGAAGCTGATCGTCAAGGACCCGCCGCTCGTGAGCGTGCTGCTGAGTGTCGTGCCAGTGAACACATAAACGTCGGTGTTATTCGCGGCGCACACCGTCTTCCCCGTTAATGGGTTCGCGGCGCAGGAATTCACCGTATTCGGGGTCGTGATCAGCTTATTCGTGATGCTGGTGCCCTCGATGTTGACGGCCGAAACGCCCGTTGTACTACTTCTTTCTTCCCAATTGCCTTTGGGAACATAGGCGACGACGTTCGTCCCGGCAACCGATACGCCTATTGAACTCGATGGCAGGCAGGAACCCGGCGGCGGCGGCGGCGGTTGCTGCCCGCAAGCCCGAAGCCCGCAATGCGTCTCGGCGAAAGCACTGCTTGTTAATAGAGCGATTAGAAGCACACTGCACTTACCAATCGAATAGCTCGTTTTTTTCATTTTTTCCTCCCTCAAAAAAGCTTGAAGCTCTAGTCCCCTAGGGACGCGCCGAACTCAGGCCTGAACATAACTTAGCAAAGCATGAATTGACGAATGCTTCAACCTCTATGCAAGTGGATAAGACAGGGACGGCCGTTTTTGTCTGTTGATATGTAATAGTCATCAGTAACGGCCGTTTACGGAGCCGCTAACGGCGCACGCAAAACGGCGGGCTGTTGCCCGCCGTTGCCTGCTTCAAGCTAAAATGAATCTGGAGCCTAATATTTAGCGACGACGGGTGCTGGAGTTCCATAGTCGAACTTGTAATTGAGGCCGGCGCGAACGATGTTGCCGTTATGCCGGATCTGGCCACTCAAGGTGGAGGATTCGGGATTACCGGCAAGATCAATATTTTGATAGGATACCGTCCCCGTGGAGCGGCCGAGGTCGTAGTAGAGATACTCGACTTTCACTGACCAATTCGACCAAGCATCCGGCAAGGCATATTCGATGCCGCCGCCGGCAGTCCAGCCGACACTGAGGCTGTTAGAGGCGAAGTCGGACAGTGGCGGAACCCCTAGCGGGTTCACCACCGAGAAGTCGGCGCTGGATCTACCAAAAGCCAAACCGCCAGTGCCGTAGACCAAAAGACGATCAATCGGCGTCCAGCCGATTCGGGCGCGCAGCGTCCCGAGCCAATCGAGCCGCTGCTCGCTTTGTGTCAATGTTGGAATGTCGAATCCATCGGCAGGATCGCTAAGCAGGGCGCTTGAACTGGAGCTTCCAGTAGCGCCGTCGACATCGACTTCGAGACCCAATACGAAGCTGTCGATTTGATAATTGTAGCCGGCCTGACCGCCACCAATAAAGCCCTTGGCGCCAGAAGCCCCGGTCGTAGGTATAGTGCCAAAGGCTTGCGCTACGCCGAGGCCGCCCCCGACGGCCAGCGGGGACGTGTCGGTTCCGGTGAAGTTGAAGGTGGAATCACCCCAATGATAACCGGCATTGAGGCCGACGTAGAAGCCGGTCCAACTGAAGACCGGTGGCGGCGGCGGAATGACCGGCGGCGCGCGGGAAGGAAGGTCGGCCGCGAGCGCTGCGCCCGAAAGGGCCATAGCGCTGGCCGAAGCCAAGAGAATGCGGCGTAACATGTCTTGCCTCCTCAAAGGACGTTAAGATAGCGTTCCAATAGGTTACGCGGTTTGTGCCGGTCTTCAATATTAGTTAGGCTGCGCACCGCGTTATCCGGCGGACCGTGGCAAAAACGCAACGGAAAACTGGCAGCGCGCCATATTCCCTGCCGCACGAGCACAAAAAACCCGGCCGCGAGGGCCGGGTTTGTAGTGTCGCGCGGGAGAAAAGCCGAAGCCGGAAAGGCCGAAATCAATATTTGGCGACTACCGGCGGAGGAGCAGGCGGAGCGAATCTGTAGCTGACTCCGGCTTGAACCTGGTTTTCGGTCACGTGATGCCGCGCCAATGGTGCGGCAGCACTAGCAAGAGGGTTATTGGTGAAGGGGAAATCGTCGTAGCGGCCGAAATCAGAGTAGCGGTATTCAGCCCGGATCGACCAATTGTCGGTGAGGGCATATTCGAGACCGCCGCCGACGGTCCAGCCGGTGCGAGTCTTGGTAATAGTCTCGGCGCCGAAGGAAGGCGAGATCAAGTAACTGTTGGTGACGTTGGCGAAGGCGGCGCCGCCAGTGCCGTATATGAGAATTCGGTTAAAGGCGTAGCCCAAGCGGCCGCGGAGCGACCCCTGAACGTCCTCGCGGCTGCCAACCGTGAGGTCGGGATGGGTGGCATGGAGGAAGCCGAACTCGCCGGCCAAGAAAACATCCTTGTCCATACTCGTGCCGTCAACTGTGCCTTCGAGGCCGATCACCCATTGGAGGTACTGTAGATTGTAGCCGAGATGGGCTCCGCCAATCACTCCGTCCGGGCTGGTGTTGGCTTGGAAAAACGGCCGGTCTGGGTCAAGGGTGGTAATATCGTTGTTGTCGCGGCCCCAGGCGTAGCCGATCTGGGCGCCAGCGTAGAGGCCGCTCCAGGTGAAGACGGGCGGCGGCGGCAGGTAGACCGGCGGCGGAGCGCGGGAAGGCAGATCGGCCGCGAAGGCCGGACCGGCGAGGGCGATGGCGATGGCGCCAACCGATGCCAGGTGGATTTGACGGCGCATGGGGTTTTCTCCGTTAAAATTGAATTTCAAAACAACTACGCCGTTGTGGCGCGCCCGCAACCTTTATTGGCGTGTGCGTGGCGTTATTTCGGCGACTGTGGCAGGAACGCAACGAACGGCCGTCTAACGGGATTAAAGCCCGTAAAGCCGCCGCGAAAAACCGGCCGCGAGGCCGGGTTCTGTTACAGTGGAAGCCGTTGCCTAGACACGCGGCTCAATATTTCGCGACGACCAAATAGGGATTGGCCGAGATCGAATTTGTAGCCAAAGCCGGCCTGCACTTGGTCGAGTGGCGGGGGGTGAACACCCCTCCCGGAATGAGGAGGCGCCGGCGAATGGGAAATCCGTGACATGGCCGAAATCCGAGTACTCTGCACGTGGTCACGGCATATTCGAAACTGTCACCTGCCATCCATTCGACGCGGGTGTTTGAGTAACTGGCCGAAGTTTGCGCCGGAGCGGCAATCCCGGTCTTATCGGTGATGCCGTTGGTGCGGCCAGCGAAGGCAACACCCCGGTTGCAAAGAGGAACGGGTGCTCCCAGGAGATGCCGAGATCGACGCAATTCGATCCTTGCATATCGGCGCATGACGTGGCCGTGAAGTTGCCGAACCGTTGCCAAACGGTCGTTGACAGGGACCACGACGATCCTGCTCAGGCTCGTGCCGTTAAACGCCAGTCCAGGAGTAAATTGGCAGCGCCGGCAGATCGACATGCGGCAGCTTGCGGTAAGGCAAAGTCGGCCACGAAAGCCACCCATCCGGCGAAAGCATGGCGATGGTGCCAACCGATGCCAGATCGATTTCGACGATAAGTAGGGCTTTTTCCGCTTTGAAAATTAAATTTCTACACAACCACGCCGTTGTGGCGCGCCCGCAATCCTCATTGGCGCGTGCGAGCCGTTAATCCGGTGACTGTCGCATGAAAGCAATGGGCTGCCGTCGAGCCGGATTAAAGCCCGCAACGCCGTCGCGAAAAACCCGGCCGCGAGGCCGGGTTTTGTTTTAGTGGAAGCCGGAGCCGAGGCACGCGGCTCAATATTTCGCTACGACCGGAGGTGGAGCGTAAAAGTCGAACTTGTAGTCAAAGCCAACCTGCACCTGGTTTTGGTTGATTTGGTGGCTCCCGTTGAAGAATACGCCAGCAGGCAACACTCCAAAATCGTTTTGCCTGATGCTGCCGAAATTCGTGTAGCGGTATTCAGCAAAAATCGACCAATTGTTGGTGACGGCATATTGGATGCCGCCGCCGACTGTCCAGCCGACGCGGGTGGTCGAAACATTGCCGGAGCCGAAGAACCCAAATCCGGGATTTGAAATCGACACAGTAGTGTTAAATCCACCGAAGGCAACGCCGCCAGTCGCGTAGATCAAGGCACGGTCCCAAGCGACGCCGAGCTTGCCGCGAATCGATCCCTGAATATCGGCGGTCGAGTGTGCTGACAGAGTCGTGCCGTCGGGGAAGAACGCCGCAGAGGTATTGCTCAGGCTGGTGCCATCGACGGAACCTTCAAGGCCTAAGACCCACTGGTTGATCTGGTAGTTGTAGCCGACGTTGCCGCCGCCGATCACCCCACTCGGCGTGCCGCCGATCGAGGTTGAGAGAAAGGTGCCCGTACCAAAAAACGGATCAAATCCGTTGAAGTTATTATTGCCGCTGGTCCAGGCGTAACCGATCTGGCCGCCGATATAGACGCCGGTCCAGGTGAAGATCGGCGGCGGCGGCAGATAGACCGGCGGCGGGGCGCGGGAAGGAAGATCGGCGGCGAATGCCGCCGATCCGGTGAGAGCCATGGCACCAAACGATGCCAGGAAAATTTTGCGATACATAGTGTTCTCCGTTGCGGAAATTGAATTTGACAAAACTACGCCGTTACGGCGTGCCTGCAAGCTTTCTCGGCTCCTATGCGACGTAATTCCGGTAGCTGTGGCAGGAACGCAACGGAAGGCCGTCAAGCGGAATTAATGCCCGTAAAACCACACGAAAAACCCGGCCGCGAGGCCGGGTTTTGTGTTTGTGGAAGCCGGGGCCGCGAAGAATGCGGTTTAATATTTGGCGACGACCGGAGGCGGAGTGTAAGTGTCGAATTTGTAGGAGAACCGGGCCTGCACCTGGTTTTCCCTGAGGGTACGCGACACGTTGATAAAACTTCCGTCGGCCAGCGAAGCCTCCCTACTGAGAGTACCGAAATCGGTATAGCGGTATTCGACCCCGACCGACCAATTGTTGGTGACAGCATATTCGATGCCGCCGCCGACCGTCCAGCCGGTGCGGGAGTTCGAACGGCTGGTTTGCAAGAAGAAGGGCACGCCTGCCGCGTCGACGGCGTTAAGCTCGAAGTTGGTGGTGATGCCGCCGAAGGCGACGCCGCCGGTGCCGTAGAACAGGACGCGGTCCCAGGCAATGCCGAGGCGGCCGCGAATCGAACCCTGGATGTCGGCGCTTGTATTCGCCGTCAGAGTGCCGCTACCCCCAAAGGCACCAGGCAAGTCGACCACGGCGGACTTGCTTAGGCTGCTCCCGTCGATCGAACCTTCGAGACCGATGACTACGCCTGACGAGGAAAACCAATTCCAAGTGGGGATTTGATAATCGTAGCCGATATGGCCGCCACCGATCACCCCGCCCGGGTTACCACCGCCCGAGGAAGATTTTGACAAAGGTGCCGGTCACTGCGTCAAATCCAGTGAAGCTCCTACCTCCGGTACCCCAGGCGCCGCCGACCTGACCGCCAATATAAATACCGGTCCAGGTGAAGAGCGGCGGCGGCGGCAGATAGACCGGCGGCGGCGCGCGGGAAGGAAGATCGGCCGCCAGCGCCGCCGATCCGGTGAGTGCGAAGGCACCAACTGATGCCAGGAGAATTTTACGATACATAGGCTTCATCCTTTCGATAAATTTAGGCCTGCGCAAGAATACACCGATCAGCACACCATTTCGTTGAAATCTGCCTTGCGAATGCCGGATTTCAGGCACCGTGACTTATCCGCAACAGCAAGCGCCATCGTCATAATCCCGGCCCGGCTTTTGCTTTGAGCCGGGATCGTCGGCGCGCGTGCAAGCGACTTCTCAATAGCGTGCGGCGTCCACGCCGAGACGAATTGAATTTGTAGCTGAAGCCGGCGCGAACGGCGTTTTCGGTCTCGTGATGATTAACGAAGGACCAGAAACCAAATGTGTTGGGGGTAGCATCACTGAAGTGGCCAAAATCTGCATAGCGATATTCGGCCCGGACCGACCAATTGTTGGTGACGGCATATTCGATGCCGCCGCCGATAGTCCAGCCGGTGCGGGTTGTCGAGTGTTGGTCGTAGCCAGGAAACCCATTGACGCTCGTGTCGAATCCCGCGAATTCGGCGCCGCCCGTCGCGTAGAGAAGCGCCCGGTCGAATGCGACGCCGAGACGGCCGCGAATCGATCCCTGCACGGGGATGCTCGTACTGTACAGCACGCCTCCGGGGCTGAAGGACCTGTCGATGCCGGTTCCCTCAACATCGCCTTCCAGCCCGCCGACGAATTGGTTGAACTGAAAATTATAGCCGACATGGCCGCCGCCGACGATGCCGTTGGGGCTGAAGTTGGTGCCAAATCCGAACGGAGAGACGGTGAGGGTATCGGTGCCCCAGCCATAGCCGAGTTGGTTGCCGAGGTAGAGGCCGTTCCAGGTGAAGAGTGGAACAGCAGGGGGGTAGACCGGCGGCGGCGCCATGTCGGCCGCGAAGGCTGGTGCGGCGGCGGCCAGTGCGGCCGCCGGCAGGAGAAATTTGCGAATCATGGGTTGCTCCCTTTCAGAAGTTCCACTTCCAGCGAAACTTTGCTATTTCGCGAAGCAAGCAACGTAAATCAGGCCGAAATTGGAAAACGTGGGAGGTATAGGCTAGAGTTTTGTAGCTTTATAATTTTATATTAAGCTTATCACAACGTATAGATACAGAATTGAAAGTCATAATGTTCTTACTAACGTGAATAATTAGTTAATACGCATGAAATGATACTTATGAATATACTTAATAAGTTATGAATCAAGCGGGCCGTACCCTTCCGTGGCCGGTCCTCGCAGAGTTGGCGCGGTTGATCTTTGCGGGTCAATCTGCACAAATGGATCGAGACTAAATCGGGAGGCGGCCACGCCGCTCTAACACCAGGACGAATCAAACATGGCCGCAGCCTGCACCGAAGGGCTCGATACCGGCTTTGCCGCTCTCGGCTACGCCAAGGTTGGCATTCTCGGCATCGTTCAAGGCATTACCGAGCTGTTGCCGATTTCCTCCACGGCGCATATGCGGATCGTCCCCGCTTTCCTCGGCTGGCAGGATCCGGGATCGGCGTTTTCGGCCGCGATGCAGGTCGCGGCGCTCGCGGCCGTTGTCAGCTATTTTTGGGCCGATGTGCGCGGCATCGCGTTGGGGTCGCTTGGTGCCGTTCGCCGCCGCGATTTCCACGATTGGAATTTCCGTTTCGCCGTTTGGATAGTTCTCGCCACGCTCCCGATCGCCGCCGCCGGGCAATTGTTGTCGCCGGTCCTCAATGCCTGTCATTCGCCGTTGCGCAGCCTCACCGTCATCGCCATCGCCTGCGTTGTCATGTCTGCACTGCTCGCGCTCGCAGAAATTTACTCCCGGCATAAGCGGACCCTAGATAATGCGACACTGAAAGACGCGATGATTATTGGATTTGCGCAAATCGGTGCGCTCATTCCCGGTGTTTCGCGATCAGGCGCGACGTTGACCGCGGCTTTGTTCTTGGACCTAAAGCGCGCGGAAGCAGCACGCTTTTCGTTTCTGCTCGGACTGCCCGCGATCTCCGCTGCCGGGTTGAAGGAAATGTGGGAACTGCACAATGCGCATCTCGACGTGCATGGCTGGTCAATTCTGGGCTTCGGTCTCCTGATCGCGTCGCTATCGGCCTTTGCGGCGATCTGGGGCTTGCTGCGGATTCTCGAACAATTCTCGGCCTGGCCCTTTGCGGTCTACCGAGGCCTGATGGGCATCTTCTTGTTCATCTGCGTTTACTCTGGCTGGCTGCCGAATTGAATTCAGAACTCCGGGCGCCAGCATTGCTTCCGGGCGCACCAGCGCATCGAACTCTCCGGGCCCAACGAGCCCTGAGGCGAGTGCCTCTTCCCGCAAGCTCGTTCCATTAAGATGCGCGGCCTTGGCGATCTTAGCAGCATTGTCGTAGCCGATTCGTGGCGCAAGCGCGGTGACAAGCATCAAGGATTGCCGCATCAATTCGTCGATCCGCTTCCTGTTTGCATCGAGTCCCTTCGACGCAATGGCGCCGGAAACTATCCATGGCGTCGGCGAGAAGGGTGAGGCTTTCGAGAAACGCAAAGGCGATGACGGGCTTATAGACGTTGAGCTCGAAATGGCCCTGCGAATCCGGCAAAGGCGATCGTCGTCTGGTTGCCGAAAACCCGCGTGCAGACCATGGTCAGCGCCTCGGCCTGGGTCGGATTGACCTTGCCCGGCATGATCGAAGAGCCCGGTTCGTTTTCAGGTAGGACCAGTTCGCCGAAACCGCAGCGGGGGCCGCTCGCGGCAAGCCTAATGTCGTTGGCGATCTTGAAGAGGCCCGCCGCGATTGTGTCGAGCGCGCCATGCGCGAAGAGCAAGGCATCATGGCAGGCGAGCGCCTCAAATTTGTTCGGCGCGGAGACGAACGGGAGCGCGGTATAGTCCGCGATCTTCGTCAGCGAAAGCTCCCGCAAAGCCCTGTTTGGTATTGAGCCCGGTGCCAACCGCAGTGCCGCCCTGGGCAAGCCGGTAGAGCCCCGGAAGCGCCGCCTCGAGCCGCTCGAAGCCGAATTCGAGCTGCGCCGAATAGCCCGAGAATTCCTGGCCGAGCGTCACCGGCGTCGCGTCTTGCAGATGCGTGCGGCCGAGTTTGACGATGTCGGCGAAAGCCTCCGATTTGGCAGCGAGGGCGGCAGCGAGCGCGCGCAAGGCCGGCTCAGACCCTTGCTTGATTTCGGCGGACCGCGGCGATGTGCATCGCGGTCGGGAAAACAATCGTTCGAGGATTGTCCTAGATTGACGTGATCGTTGGGATGCACCGGATGTTTCGCGCCCCGCACGGCGCCGAGGATTTCGTTGGCGCGATTGGCAATGACCTCGTTGACATTCATATTGGTTTGCGTGCCGGACCCGGTCTGCCAGACTCGCAAGGGAAATTCGCCATCGAGTTCCCCGGTTTCGACTTCGCGGGCGGCAGCGGCGATCGCGGAACATAAACCGGCCGGCAAAACTCCGAGATCGCGATTGACCTCGGCGCTTGCGCGCTTGATCATCGCCAAGGCACGTATCACCGCCATCGGCATGGTTTGTGAGCCGATCGCGAAATGTACCAGCGAGCGTTGCGTCTGCGCGCCCCAATAATGCGCAGCGGGCACCTCGACCGGCCCGGAACTGTCGGTCTCGATCCGCGTGTTGCTCATGTTCATTGATGCAATTCTCCAGCTTCGCCCGCCGAGGCTTTTAAGGCGTGCCGCGCGTAACGCAACCCCGAGTTACAAGGATTACTCGCCGCCGTCGCCGCGCACAAAGCGCTGGCCCGCGCCCGTGGACTCAATCGCCTGCCACTCACCATCATGCCCGAAATCCATGCCGGACTTGATCGACAGCATCTCGGTAAGACGGCTTCTGGCGCGATTGACGCGGCTTTTCATGGTCCCGATCGCGCAGCCGCAAATCCCCGCTGCTTCTTCGTAGGACAGGCCGGAGGCGCCGATGAGAATCAACGCTTCGCGTTGATCACTCGGAAGTTGCTGGAGCGCGGCGCGAAAGTCGAGCAGGTCCATATGGCCGCCTTGCACTGGGGCGGTCGCGAGCTTGGCGGCAAATGTGCCGTCTGGGTCGGCGACCTCGCGCCGCCGCTTTCGATATTCCGAATAATAGATGTTGCGCAAAATCGTAAACAGCCAAGCACGAAGATTAGTCCCTTCGACGAAAGAGTCGATGTTGCTCCATGCCTTCACCAAGGTTTCCTGGACGAGATCGTCGGCGCGATCGAGATTGCCGCATAGGGACACCGCGAAAGCACGCAGATTAGGAATGACCGCAAGGAGGTCGGAAGTGAGTTGCAAACCTGCAGCGAGGTCTCGCGAGGGCACGTGCGCCG
The DNA here is from genome assembly GCA_963851225.1 of uncultured Alphaproteobacteria bacterium. Taxonomy (GTDB): domain Bacteria; phylum Pseudomonadota; class Alphaproteobacteria; order Rhizobiales; family Beijerinckiaceae; genus Methylocapsa. Next base: position 28,761 of record CAWKON010000048.1, read on the forward strand.
CCGGGATTTGCGTCTTTTCCTTATGCGCAGCCGTCACATGCCGTCCTTAGTTAACCGGGAGCTTGACGCGCCTTCGAGCTGCCGCAAAAGTTCAAGGAAGCGCCCAGGGACTGGTTGTGCCAAGACGTCGTCGTAGACGCTGCGCAAATGCAGACCGATTTGATCAGCGACCCCGGGCTTCGATGCTGATTTCCTCGCGCAGGGCTCGTCAATAATCTCTTTGGCCGACCCGGAGCACCCGGGTACACGCCCCACGCCGGGGGTCTCGCCGATTTCCCCCCCCTTGATCGATGGACTTCTCGGTTTTGCCGGTTTTGTCACTGAAGCTCCCTCGCGGCGGTACTTTTCATTCGTTTGTCCCTCATTGACGTCCCCTAAATCTGGGGAGCATTTTTGTTGAAAAAGCAGCACCGCGGCCCACATTTGCCCCGGCTTGCGGATCGGAATTTGAGTGGTCCCGCTTGCGACACTTGGCTCTGGCGAGAAAACGGCTATAACTAGCTCCATTAAACGCTTGATAAGCGGGATGGTTCCACATGCGGGAACTTTTCCGGGCTTTTGGAATTAATCCGCCGGGCCGGATCGATCACGAAAAATAACGCGCAATATCAAAGGTGTTTTCATGTCGCTCTCCCAGGCAATCTCCTCGCACATTCCCTATTTGCGCCGGTTTTCGCGGGCGTTGACGGGGACGCAAGCCGGAGGAGATGCTTATGTTCTCGCCACACTGGAGGCCATCGTCGCCGACCCGGCCGAGTTTTCGAAATGCGCCAATCCGAGGACGGCGCTATACCGCCTGTTCCTCAAGGTCTGGGGGACGGTACCGGTCAACGATCACGTCGATCAGGCGTCGTTCACCGGCGACGAAGCGGGGGCGCAACGCAATCTCGAGGCGATGACATTGCGTCCGCGTATCGCGTTCCTTCTCAGCTCGCTTGAGGGCTTCGATACCGCCGAAGTCGCGGGCGCGCTCGATTGCTCGATCGAGGAGGCCGCGTCGCTCATCGACGCCGCGGGCAAGGAAATCGCCGGCCAAATTCGCACCGATGTCTTGATCATCGAGGACGAGCCTTTCATCGCGCTCGACCTTCAGTCCCTCGTCGAAGAACAAGGGCACCGCGTCGTCAATATCGCGCGCACCCACCAGGAGGCGGTCGAGGCCGTGATTCGGGAGCGGCCAGGCCTCATCCTCGCGGACATCCAGCTTGCCGACGGAAGCTCAGGTCTCGAAGCTGTCAATCAAATCCTCGAAACCATTTCCGTGCCGGTGATCTTCATTACCGCCTATCCGGAACGTTTTCTGACAGGGACGCCGCCCGAGCCCGCCTTTCTCATAACCAAGCCGTTCGGCATCGACAGTCTGAAGGCGGTCATTAGTCAAGCGCTATTTTTCGATCGCAAGTCGCATCGCAAGGACGAGCCCGAAAAAAGCAGCAGCCTCGTTTGATAGGCAGCTTGGCCCAATCTATCCGGGCGTGTTGTTGTGTTGCTTTAGCATCCGGCCAATGATAATGCCCGCGACAATCGCCAGCGCGGTCAGCGAAAACGGACGCAGCTGTTTCGCGATTTCCGCTCCGGCCGCAAGAGCGGCGCTTTCGCGCTCGAAGCCAGCGTCGCGCAAAACGGCGACGACGGGCACTATAGCCTCATCGATGTTGCTTGCAAATTCAAGTGTTGGCTGGGGCGGGGTTGATTTGTTTTCCGTCCTTCGGCCTGATTCCGCGGCGGCCATGGCGCCGTGGGGAGAGCTTTCTCGCAATGCGACGACGATGCAAATTAGGGCTGCGCCAAGATAAAGACCGCCGGCGCTGAGGGCGGCGATTGCAGGTCCAGCTAGTTTTTGAATTAAAAAAAAGAATGCGATTGTAACAAACACGGAGCTGACAAAAAGGGCGCTCATGGTCACGAAAAAGAGCACGGCCTTTTGGAAAAGGCGCGCGCTCATTTCTTCAACCGGAGCCGCGGCTTCGCTCATAAGCCGGTTAATCAGTGCATTCATTGGCGCCCGCGGCTTAGTAAGCCTATTAATATGCCGGCAACCATCGCGATAAGCACCGCCGACAGGGGATTGCGCTCGATTGTTGCCTCGAGATCCGTGCTCGCTCCGGCAACACGATCTTGTGTTTTGCTCGCGGTATCGGAAATCTTTTGCCGCGCATTATCGGCGGCGTCGAAGACTGTGTTTGCCGTCGCGGCTGTGCCCGTGCGAATAATTTCGGACAACGATGATGTCAATTTCGCAACGTCGCCACGCAGTGCCGCTAGATCGGCGGCGAAATCTTGAGAAGCCTCTTCCAACGGTTTATTGCTCGCCATGTCTGTTCTCCAGTTGTGAGCAGCTGTTGCAGACCACGATCGCTTGAAGTTGATTCGCACATGGTCACTATGGCTGTGTTTTATCGCATGATCCTATTCCAAAAAGCCTGCAGCTCTTTGGGATCGCGCTCTAGCAGTCAAAAGTCTCGCCGTGGTGATTTTGTTCCATTGATTGGGTCGAAGATTGCGAGGAGTTGCCGGATGCGAGCAGGGACGGTGGTTTTCTTCTATAGCCGGGCGGGCGCAGATGTGCGGCGCGGTGAGATTCGACCGTGACCATTCCCTGCAAACGCGGGCTCGACAGGGTCTTGCCATTGGCCGCCCAAAAGACCAAGTTTCCATGCGATCCCACGCGCTAAAAGGCCGCCGGATGGACGCGGCCTTGTAAGGTTTTTGGCCCAGATCGTACCAAAAGGTTTCACGTGAAACATTTCTGTCCGATTGGCGGCGGTCGCGTCGTCGCTGGACTTCTGGCCGGACATGGACGATTGGCATAGTCGCAAGCAGCCTTCCCCACAATCGACCGGAGTATCCTTGGAGGCGTCTGCACCCAACGCATCCGCGAGAACTGCCGCCCAATTGGGCGTGCGGCGGCTCGCACTCGCCGATTTTCGTTCCTATGCCTCGCTCGATCTTGCGGTTGACGCGCGCCTCGTCGTGCTAACCGGCGACAATGGCACGGGCAAAACCAACCTCCTTGAAGCCCTCTCTCTGCTGGCGCCGGGGCGTGGCCTGCGCCGGGCGGAATTGCGGGATTGCGCGCGAAGCAACGGCGGCGGCGGCTTCGCTATCTCGGCCGAACTCGAAACGCCAAACGGCGGCGTCCAGCTTGGCACCGGGATCGAGCCGCAAACCGGCGCGGCACTGCTGCGCAAATACCGGATCGGGCGCGAACCCGCGGGCTCCATACGCGGGTTTTGTGATCATGTCCGCGTGGTTTGGCTGACCCCCGCGATGGACGGGCTTTTCATGGGCCCGGCGGGCGACCGGCGGCGGTTTCTCGACCGGCTCGTGCTCGCCATCGATGCCGGTCACGGGACCCGCGTTGCTTCGCTCGAACGGGCGTTGCGCAGCCGCAACCGTTTGCTGGAGGAGGGTCCCGGCGCTGACCGCGGCTGGCTCGACGCAATCGAATGGGAAGCCGCCGGATTAGCCGTCGCGGTCGCCGCTGCCCGGGTCGAGACCGTGTCGCGGCTTTCGGCGCTCATTACCGGGACGCGGGACAAAACCTCGCCGTTTCCATGGGCGGATCTCGACTTGGAGGGCGATGTCGAGCGCCTGGTGGGGACCTGCCCGGCGCTGCAAGCCGAGGACATGTATCGCGGCATTTTGCGCGCTGGCCGGGCCCGTGATGCGGCGGCGGGGCGCACCTTGATAGGGCCGCAGGCGAGCGATCTTGGCGTGCGCCACGGCCCGAAACAAGCCCCGGCGGCGCAAGCCTCGACAGGAGAACAAAAGGCGCTCCTCGCCGGATTGGTTCTGGCACACGCAAGGCTTGTCGCGGCATTGAGCGGATTGGCGCCACTCGTCCTCCTCGACGAAATCGCCGCGCATTTCGATCAGGCCCGCCGGGACGCGCTCTTTGAAGTGCTTGAAACCTTGGGCGGGCAAATTTGGCTCTCCGGCACGGACAGGGCGGCTTTCGAGCCAATCGAAAAACGCGCGCTGATGCTAAAAGTGACGCCAGGGTTCGTCACATCCCAATTCCAGGGGTAGCGCGCCGTTGTTGAACTTAAATCCCCCAGCATAGGCAAGGTCAAGCCGGCGGCGGCAGTCCCACCTTGGCGAGCGCGCCTGTTTGCCGTTCGCTCACAGCGGCGGCCGAAAATTTCCCCATCGTCTCATGGAACAATTGGAAAAAATTCAGCCTCGCGTCGAGATGCAGAAAGGCGCCTCCAAGTCCAATCGCGGCGCGATCCATGAACACGAACTCGCGCGGCACCAGCACCGGACCCCTTTTTTCAAGGCCTGGTGGACAACGAAAGTTTCCTTGCGGCCATAGTGTCGCTGGCGCCACGCCATCGGCGACGCTTCGCACCCGGTCGTCGAGCAAGGGCGCATAGATGAAGCCCGCCCAAATGTTCAAGGCTTCGACGAGATCCTTGGTGAGACCGCGAAAGCCCCAGGTTTCATAGGCGTGCACGGTGCGGGTGAAATCCTTGTGCAGCAATCCCTCGTAGAGATCGACGATGGCACAGGCGAATTTCGGTGTGAAAATCCGTACGCAGCCATAGTCGAGGAGGTTTATACCGCGCGCCTCCTTTTCTTCGCCATACCGAACACTGTATAATTGCCAAGATGCGGATCGCCGTGGATGACGCCGAACTGGCTGAACGGAATCCACCAAGTTGAACATCGCCTGGGCGATGCGGTTACGCGTGGATTTGGCGGGCACCCGTGAAGCCGAGCAAATTTACCGCCTTCGAGCCATTCCATCGTCAGCAGCCGCCCGGTTGACAGCTCCGCGCGCACTCCGGGCACACGTACTTCCTCGATACTACCAAGAATGTCGCAATACAGCGCGGCATGTTTCGCTTCGCGGCCGGTAATCGAGTTCCTCGCGGATGCGCGCGCCGATTTCTTTCGCGATTTCTCTTTGTCGATGACCCGATTGAGGCGCCGGTGCAGCGCGAACACAATTTCGAGCTGCCGCAAATCGGCTTCGACGATCGGTGTCATATCTGGATATTGCAGCTTGCACGCCAGCGTGGTGCCGTCCTTGGCGGTTGCCCGGTGAACCTGGCCGAGCGAAGCCGCCGCCGCCGGATGCATGTCGAACGCGGCGAACCGCGTTTGCCAATCCGCCCCCGAGCTCCGCCTGCATCCGCCGCTTGACAAACGCCGCGCCCATTGGCGGCGCATCGCTTTGCAGCTTCTGCAATTCCCCGGCATAGTCTT
>CAWKON010000049.1:0-291159 GCA_963851225.1 uncultured Alphaproteobacteria bacterium
AAATTTGCTCTGTCCGGCCCGGAGAGATGGGTGACAGAATGTACCTAAGACATGGGTGACAACCTCGGGCCGAACGGGTTGTCGAGGGGTTGCAAGGTCTTCTGCTCCAGGTTGAAATATCCAAGATCATAGTGCATGAAGCTAACGAGCCAAATGCCTTCGTCGACTTCCTTGATGCCGAGCTTCTGACCGGCGAGCACGGTCGAGATATTGATTTTTTGCGATGCAGGCAGAGGCGGCCGCAAGCGGTGATGACGACGTCGCGGTCATGCAAGGGATAAGTCAATTCCGGTAGGCCGGATAGGGCCGTGACGAGGGGGTGTAGACCTCGGCGGGGCGCTTCATGGCGAGCGCCTCATGCGGTCTTTCATCGTTGAACGCGCGCACAAAAGCATCAAAGCGGGCTTGCTGCTGAAGGCTGTTCGAGCCTGGGGGGCGGGTTGCCACTTTCTTAAGGGTGAGGTGCATGCGCTCATGGCGGCCGTTCTGCTGGGGATGGCCAGGCCTGATGCACTCGATTTCGACGCCCAAGCGCAACCACCAGACGGAGAGCTTTGATAGGTTGAACAGGGCGCTGGGGCTCGCGAGGGCGATTATGCGGAACTTGACTACATCGGCGAACTCTGTTATCAGCTTTCGAATGGATTCTACGTTCCTCAGCTATCTCCGCGCCTTCACCGTTCGATGGTTCGTGTTCATGAGCGGGCCGTTGAGCGTTCCTTTGGCAATCATTGCTTATTTTGTTCAAAATGATGCGGCCAAAGTAGGCCTTTTCGCGACAGCGCTAGTTTGCGCGGTATTCGCGTCCTATTGGATTTGGAAGATTGAACGAGAGGCGAGAATTGAGTGTGAGAAAACAAATCAAAGCGCTGCCCAAATAGATAGTGAAAGTTATCCAGATTTAAGAATTGCTGATTGTGCTGAGGTTTTAGAACTTTTCAAAAAAAATGATGCAAGATTAATAGGGCTTCTTACTGCAGGAAGACTGTCGAGTTGGGCAAGACAAATGCAAATGGGTAAGAAACTTTTGCCATTAGAGGCGATAATTTGGAACACACATCAATTTCATTTTTACCCAGCACTTACAGACGAACAAAACACGATAAATCAAACGTTTCTTCGCTGTAAAAAAGAATCAACTCACTATGATGTATGCATGAACGTCGCACAAATAAAACGCCTCTGGCCTGAATTGCATTATCTAAAGCTAAATGAGATGAAGTTATGATAGCTGAGAACGCTTCCGCCTCCCTCGGCTCTTTTTGCGTCTCAGCACCGCGCTATCGCGGCGCCGAAAATGTCCGCATTGTCGCGGTTGTTGTAGCGCCACTCGAATTCGGCGACATACAGAGGCAGATATTTCCGGCTTACCTTGTGATAGCTGCCCATGATCCCGCGCTTCAAGAGCGACCAAAAGCCATCAATGGTTTGGTGTGTGGACCGCACCGTTAACGTATTGGCCAGCGCTATGCCGGACCGTACCATGGTTTCTCAGCTTGCGATAACCGGGGTGTTCATCTGTTGCAATCAGGCTGACTTTTTCAGAGACGGCTTCGCGAATAAAGCTGTTCAGGGTTTCGGTATCAGCATTTTGAATGACGCGAGCCACGACATTGCCCTTACGTTCGACGGCGCCGATGACTGTTTCTTTCCCTTCACCACCCGTTCCTTCGGTGCGCTTATCCCAATGCCTGTTCCTGTTCTTTCCTCCGATATAAGTCTCATCGACTTCGACAATGCCCATGAGCTTGCGGAACTTAGGATCAGCCAGCCCAGCGCGGATGCGATGACACATATAATGAGCCGTCGAATAGGAGCCAAAACCCATCATGCGATGAATTTGAAGGGCAGAAATGCCCTTCTTACTGGTCAGCATGAGGTAGATAACTTTGAACCAAGCCTTCATCGGCACGTTGGTGTTTTCGAAGATCGTGCCTACGAGAACGGAAAAGCGATAGCCGCCTTTTTCCACGCATTTCGAGCATTGCCAATGAAAAGGTTTGTTGGCGAATGGATATACATCTTCGTTCCCGCAACGCGGGCAGCGGACGCCCTTTGGCCAACGGCGAGCAACCAGATATTGCTTGCATGCATCATCAGACGGGAACAGCTTCTCGAATTGCGGAACCGTCATTTGCTGGGTGAATTTGATCGCGCCCATAGGTGTCTCCATGCTTGAGACACATATTACACCCATTTTAGAAATTAGTCAAGTTCCGCATAATCGCCGGAAAGAGCTCTTTTGATGCCGGTTTTCAGCGGCCAATGGGCGCCGATAAAGCAACCCGGGGCCGATTGGCTTACCCATATATAGGCCGTTGCCCGGATAAGGCATTGTCGTAAAAATAATAAGTACTCTATCTTGGGACCAGGGGCTCGGCTGCCACGTCTCGCGTCCTATCGGGACGGCTCGATGCAGGGGAGGACAATGTGTGCAACAAGAAACTCATGGCTCTGGTGGCCCTCCTAATCGTCCTGAGCTTGGGTCACGACATAGACCACATTGCCCGGGTGATATTCGCTTGCAGCTTCTGCCAGTCGTTGTCCTTATTGCAGAATTCGGTTTCTTTGGCCTTGCATTATTTTTCACATTGAAAAACAAGCTCGGGCCTCTGTTTTGGGCATTGCCGCGGGCATTGGCGTGGCGTTGGGCTGGCTGGCCCATTTCAGTCCGTTCACAGACCAAACTCCCCAGTTCATTTATCATGCCTATGCAACCCAGCCGCCGGTTTGCTGGCGGTGGCTTGGCTTGTCGCGCTCATGCTCAACCTGATCACCACCGCAATCTATGCGGAGTATCTCTGGGCACGAGGGTTACGGTGACCGCTGACTGCCCGGACACGGGTTAACCATCCAGCGGATGGCATGGAAATCTCCATGCGTTCCCACTTATGATTTTGATCCAATTAAATTCGAGCGCTGTGCCAGGAGTCGTCACGAGTCACTGCCTCGGAGAGTTATTATACACACACTCGCCTCGTTGGCGTAGGCCTACTGCCCCTCGTGGGCTTTGATGGCCTCCTCGACCTTTTCCTTGACGGCTTGGATGTTGAAGCTCGCCGGGGCTTGCATCGGCGGAAACTCGATGGCCGTCTTGAGCAAGTTCCCCTACGTATTTCTGGACGAGAACAAAGCGCCAGAACTCGCGCGCCATGAAATCGTTCATGTAGCCGCCGCCGAGATTGTTCAAGTTTTCGCCGCGGATCGATGGCGTCCGCTCGAACGGGTCCTGACGGATGTTGATGATGGTCGGCATGTCCGTCGTGACTTTCTCCCCCGGCCAGCCCTGAGGCTGCTGGAAGAATTGGAATTTGAAATCATCAAGCCGCAGTGCGCCAAGATGCGGTCCGCCGAAGTAAAAGAGTTCGTGACGGGCGGATGGCCCTTTGCCCAAGAGCACGTCCATTTGATTGTAGCCGTCGAGATGGTTCTTGTATGTCCGGCCCTCTAGCTCCACGCCCTTCAAAAGCTCGTCTTTGATGTCGGGATCGCCAGCGGCGGCGGCAAGCGTCGGCAACCAATCGAGGCCGGAGAAGATTCCGTTTTCGACGGACCTTGGCTTGACCTTGCCCGGCCAGCGGATGATCGCCGGAACCCGGAAGCCGCCTTCATAGATGGTGCCTTTCGTCGCCTTGAACGGAGTCATGCCGCCATCCGGCCAGGTGAACACTTCCGCCCCATTGTCGGTGGTGAAAATGACGATCGTATTGTCGGCCTCGCCGATGTCCTCCAAATGTTTCAGGAGTGCGCCGACACTGTCGTCCATCTGCGCCATGCCGGCTTCTTCGAGACCATAATTGTCCTTCGCGTTCATCATCGCCTGATATTTCGGCGGGATAGTAGGTGAAGACATGCATGCGCGTCGTATTGTGCCAGATGAAGAAAGGCTTGCCGGCCTTTTTCGCCTTGTCCATGAAGTCGCTCGAAGACTTTGACGAGCACGTCGTCGAAGGTCTCCATGTCATATTTCGCCTTGCGGCCTTCCTGCCAGCTCTGCATGTCCTTCATGTTCGGAAACGGCGCCAGCGGCCCTTCATCGATGATCTTCTGCTTGCCGATCCTTGCCCCAGCGCGGCATGCTCGGCCGGATCGTCCGTTTCAGTCGCAAAAGAATGCACCAGATTGCGCGGCCCGGTCTTGTCGATCCAATCCTGCGGATAATCGTACCAATAGGGGTCCGACATCGCGTCGAGATGGTAGAGGTAGCCGAAGAACTCGTCGAAGCCATGCACGGTCGGCAGAAATTTGTTGAGGTCGCCCAAGATGGTTCTTGCCGAACTGGCCGGTCGCATAGCCTTGCGCCTTCAGCACGGTGGCGAGTGTGACGGCCTCGTCCGGAAGGCCGATATCGGCGCCCGCCTGACCGACCGTGGTCATGCCCGTGCGGATCGGCAGCTCGCCGGTGATGAAATTCGCCCGGCCCGCCGTGCAGCTCGCCTCGGCGTAATAGTCGGTGAACATCATGCCCTCGTCGGCCAGCTTGTCGAGGTTCGGCGTCTTGCCGGACATGATGCCGCGATGATAGGCGCCGATGTTGAACCAGCCGACGTCGTCGCCCATGATGACAAGAATGTTGGGCTTCTTATCGGCGAGATGTCTGCCCGGGAGCGACCGGCGCCGGCGATTGCTTCTTTTTTGTTTGCGCCTGAACGGCGCCTGCCAGCAGGGGCAATGGCAACAGAAACGCCCCGGCGAGCCCGCCAAGGATTGGCCGATAAGAAATTCGCATAATTTCTCTCCGTTCAAACGGTTGGTTCGAACCCGCGCGGTTTCACTCCGGCCGATCCGGGCGAACCGGAACGGCATATAACGCGCCTGGCGCGACAGATAAACATTACGGGAGATCAATTAGGCTATTATTTTAGGCCAGACGGCCGTCATATTGCACCCGTCCATCCGGCCAGCCATGGATCTGCCGGTGGTCAAGATAAAGAATTTTTGGGACCGTGTCGCGGATTTCCATTTGAGACGTTTATGATCAAATGCTCGTGATTTTACGCGTGGAGCACGCCGCGTTCGATCTGGTCCGCCTCGATCGACTCGAAGAGCGCCTTGAAATTTCCCTCGCCAAAACCCTCGTCGCCCTTGCGTTCGATGAACTCGAAAAAGATCGGGCCAATCACCGTCTTTGAAAAAATCTGCAACAAGCAGCTTTGGCTTGCCGCCTTCGACGATTTCGCCATCGATGAGAAGGCCGCTCGCCCGCAAGGCTTCCAGCGGTTCGCCATGGCCTGGAAGCCGCGCGGCGATCCTTGCTGTAATAGGTATCGGGCGGCGGCGGCATGAAGGCGAGACCCCGCGCCGCCAGGCGCTTCACGCTGGCGTAGATGTCCTTGCAGCCGCAGGCGATGTGCTGGATGCCTTCGCCCTTATATTGGTGCAGAAATTCCTCGATCTGACTTTTGCCGTCGGCGGATTCGTTCAAGGGAATTCGGATCTTTCCGCAGGGGCTGGTCAGCGCGCGCGAAATAGAGCCCGGTCATTTTCCCGGCGATGTCGAAATAGCGGATCTGACGGAAGTTGAAGAGGTTTTGATAGAACTGATACCAGCGGTCCATGGCGCCGCGAAACACATTGTTGGTCAGATGATCGATATAATCGATGCCGCAACCAGTTGGCGCACGGGTCGCGCTCGCCCACCCAGTCGAATTCGGCCTCATAGGGCGAACCCTTGGCGCCATAAGTGTCGATGAAATAGATCAGGCTGCCGCCGATGCCCAGGATCGCCGGAGCGTCAATGGTCTTGGCGCCCCTCTCGCCCTTGTAAGGCTGGGCGCCGCGCTCCAGCGCATGCGTCAAAAGCGTGTTTCGCATCGACGACCCGCCAGGCCATCGCGGGCGCGCAAGGGCCATGCAGATCGGCAAAGCGTGCCGCCGAAACTATGCGGTCGGCGTTGAGGATGTAGTTGACGCCGCCCTGGCGGTAGAGATCAATGGCGCGCGTTTTGTGCCGCGCGACAGCTCGAAACCCATCTGCTCGAACAGCGTCTTGAGCGCGTCCGGGTCGGGATGAGCGAACTCCACGAATTCAAAACCATCGGTCCCCGCGGGGTTTTCGGCACTGATTTTGGCTGGCGGCGCATCGTGCGGAAACGGACCCATCTCTATTGTCCTACCATCCTGACCTGACTTTCTCAATTAAAATAGCGCGAAATTTGCGGGAGAAGCGTGTATAAAGAATCGGATATTTGCCTGAAAGATGCACGGATCATGCAGAGAAACGCCAAACTCGCAAGAAGTTGACGCACTCGATCATTTTGACCTCAAGCTCCTTGCCGCGCTCGAGGCCGATGGACGCCTCACCAATGCCGAGCTTGCCGAGAAAGTCGGTCTTTCGGCCTCGCAATGTTCCCGCCGCCGCATAAGGCTTGAGGAAACCGGCATCATCGAAGGCTATTCCGCGCGCCTCAATGCCGGACGCCTGGGGATTGGCCTTCTCGCCCTCGATCCAAGTCAGCCTGTCTCCCCATTCCAAGGAGAATGCCAAAAAATTCAGCGATTTCGTAAATAGCCGTCGAGGAGATCCAGGAGGCCTATGCGCTGACGGGGACGCGGATTATCTGCTGAAAGTGGTGGTCCCGGACTTAAACGGCCTATCCCGGATCATCAATGATTTGATCCTGCCGCATGCCAGCGTCTCGCACGTCAAATCCTCGATCGTGTTGACGACGCTCAAGGACAGCCATCGCCTGCCGCTGAGCGCCGCCAAATCCCCGGTGTGATCATGTCCGCCCGGAAATCAAAAGCTCGGCGCCGGTGATAGCCTTGGCCTCGCTGGACAACAGAAACAAAATGGCCTTGGCGATGTCTTCCGGCTTCACCCAGCGTGAAAAATCGGCCTTCGGCATGTCGGCGCGGTTGCGCGGCGTATCGATGATCGTCGGCAGCACCGCATTGACGCGCACGCCCGCGTTCTTCTCTTCCTCGGCGACGACTTTCGGTCAGCCGCAGTACGCCGGCCTTGGACGCCGCATAGGCGCCCATTCCCGCGCCGGCCTTTTTTGCGGGAGCCGAGGCCACATTGACGATGGCGCCCTGCGTTGCGCGCAGATAGGGCAGCGCCGCCTTGGTTGCCGTCGCGGCGGTCAAGAGATTCATCGCGGAATAGATCGGTCCAACCGGCGAGATCGCCGTCGCCGAGCGTTTGCCAGCGAAAGCCGCCCGCGATATTGGCGAGGCCGTCGATCTTGCCGAAGCGCGCGGCCATCGTTTCAAAGGCTTGCTTGGCCGCCGCGAAATCCGTGAAATCGACCCCGCCAAGCACCAGAAGCCGGTCTCCTGTTCGGGGATCTTGCTCTCTTGATCCCGGCCAGGGAGGGCCACATAGGCACCCGCTTCAAGCGCCGCTTCCGCCACCGCGTGCCCAAGCACGCCGAAACCGCCAGTGACAACCAAAACCTTGTCCCGCATGATGCTCTTCCTCCTCGCGAAGCGGCTTGCCGCTACGCCGCACCTTGACGCAAGCGCCCGCCGCTCCTGGCATAGTCCTGTGTGCCTCGTGCGAAAATCTTATCGGTCGGTTCGATCGCCGCGATCGGAATATCGGGCATTTTCGCGAAATTTTGGCGTAGAGGGGACCGAAATCGGTCCCCGTCGTGACATCGAGCAAATATTCGCAGCGAGGGAATGACGAAATAGACCTGCTGAAAATCGTCGATGCGATAGAGCGTGCGCATCACCCGTTCAAGGTCGAAGCCGAGGCGGTTGGGCGAATCGAGAGTTCAGCGCGAAGACCGATTCGGTTCTCGACGACACAATGCCCGCGCCATAGATCCGCAAGCCTTCGGGCGTTTCCAGGAGCCCGAACTCGACCGTGTACCAATAGAGCCTCGCGAGATTGGCAAGGCTCCCGAGCGACAGGGCGCGAAGCCCCCCCTTCCCATAGGCCTGCATGTAATCGGCAAAGACCGGATCGGTCAGCATGGGCACATGGCCGAACACATCGTGAAATACGTCCGGCAGTTCCAAATAGTCGAGCTCGTCTGCGCTGCGGATGAAATTGCCGGCCGGAAAGCGCCGGTTGGCAAGATGGTCGAAGAACACCGCATCCGGCACGAGGCCTGGCACCGCCACGATCCGCCATCCGGTGAGCCTCTGAGAGCTTTTCGTTCAACTGCTGCGAAATCGGGGATGCCTTGGCCGTGCAGATCGAGCGCGTCGAGCCCATGCAGAAAAGCGTCGCACGCGCGCCCCGGCAGTATAGCCGCCTGGCGCTCATAGAGCGTCGTCCAAGTCCGGTGCTCGGCCTCGCTGTAGCGCTCAAACCCCTGCGGAATTGTCCAGTCTGGGTTTGCACTTGGTGGAAGGTCCGGTTTCGCGAGAACTCCCATGGCCATTTGTCCTATTGCCAGCCCCTTTCAAATATGGCGGCAACGGGCCGATTACCAGTCCAAGCACGTGGCTGGAGAATTATTCACAGTGCAGGAAGTGCTTATGTAGCAGTTGTTTTGGCCGTTTTTGACCAATGAGTAACCTTCCGTTTGGCACTCGAAGGACAGCCGCACTTTGGTCCAGGGTGGTAGCCTGCATACATCGCCCGAGGCAGTTGCCCAAGCCGAAAGAGAACAGTCTTTGTAAACACTTCCGCGGATTTGAGAGTAGCCAGCAGAGCGAATTTTTTTGCACGTAATTACTCCCTATTACTACAGCGTGCGGGGTAAAATTACTTCGCGCCAGGTGCAACAATTTTGGAAATCGCGTCCAAGATGCTTTTCGTGAACCTCTCACTGAATCCGGCTAAAAACCCAATAACGATAAATAGCTGCAGGCTGTTAGCAAATATAGTTATAATTTTCGCGTCCAAAGCCGCAGCGAACACCAGAGCAAATCCGCCTCCTATGATAGGAAGAGTAAAGCCATAGGTGGCCATGAATATTTTAGATCTTACCTGTTTTCCATCAAATTCACTTAGTCTACCAAGAAAACTTACAACACTACCAAAGCACCCTGAGAAAACGCAACAAAAAGGTTAATTACATCTGTATTAGCAATGCCTTCTTTGTTGATTCCATACCACTTGAAGATGGCAAACAATAGTTCGCCAAGTAAGCCTAAGAAAATAATACCAGAAAAGACCCCAGCGAGCGTTAAACCTAAATTTGCGGACGCTGTCGTCTTGAACAGTACCTCTGAATACACAGTCTTAGCAATTTCAAGTTTTCTTTCTTGAAGCGCTTTGATACCAATCAGCGCCATTTGTCTATACGGTCGACCATCATCTGTATATAAAGTAGGTAAAATATTAGTAAATTTTGCGACTAGGTCCTCAAATTCTGGTACTCGGTTAAGATACCTATTCAACCAATCAATTGGGTTGCGCGTCGATCCGGTCGCGCTGCTTCCACGATTTTTTTCCTCATGAGCTCCTTCTTCCGACTCTGTTTCCTTGCGAGGTCCTTGTACCAATTTAGTTAATATATCTCGAAACTCGATTAATGCTTGCTCGTCGGCTTGGCGTTTTTTGGTGGTCTCAGCCATGACAATCGCTCGAAAGCTTCCTTAACTGTTGGTCAGCAACCAATTGCGCGGTATCGTCGAATTGGCATATCGCGAGCTCGCTATCTCGAGTCAACAGCGGCCATGCGGGCCTATGCAGGCTTCGCGTCCGCAACTCATTCAGCGGAAGGCAATGGTCGGAAGGAAGCGTCGTCTGCCCTCACCGTGGGAATTTCAAGAATTGTCAAATATCGTTTCGGAGCAGGCAGATCAAGCCCTTAGTCCGTGCAAAATCAGGTGCATATGTTCGAGGGTGACTTGATCGGTTTCGAAATACTTGGCGCGCATCATGAGGCACGTCGCATTTGAAAATCAAGCCCTCGGCCGCATCGTTCGGGGCAATCGGATGAAAAGTTCCCTCTTCCTGAGAAGGCCCCGAAGGCACTGTCTCGAAGGACGAGGAGCAGTAGTCTGTGCGTTTGGCCTTCGCTCGCGGGCTTCGAGACGGCGGCTTCGCCGCCTCACTCCAGTCGGCCATTTCCATTGCGTTCACTTTGCGATCCGCGTTGCTCGGAATGGGGGCGTCGGCGGGTTCGGCTGAGAGGCGCCGGGAACGGTTCAACCGCGCCGGCGTTCTAAAATAAGTGAGTACCGTAGTGTGCCAAGCAAACGCGTCGGCCCCGTCCGAATCCGGAAGCGCATAGGCGCGTTGGGAAGCACGAAGAGAACGCAGGGACCCGCAATGATTAGAATTGCACTATTGGCGTTAAGCGCCATACCCCTAACCTTCGCATCTGCTAAAGCGCTCGACAACTCTGCAAGCGCCAACGCTGCTGTTGCATTCGGACAGTTCGGTCTTTCAGGTCTAGCCCTCGCGGGACGGGCACCCGATGGATACCCTCCATTCGGCCCAACTATGTATGCGCCTGTAGGCCAACCTGAGTATGTGCCCGTTTGCTGGACGCAATATGTGACGATCTCGAACGGAAACACCTTGGTCAATCTGCCACATACGATTTGCCGGTGAGCACTGCGTGCTGCTCGCGCAAACCGAACTTAACTTCCACTGGCGCGACAAAGGCTGAGCCCGAGTTGTTGCAAAAGCCAGGTACACAAGTTCAAGGTTGGGTCTGGCAGTGGAAGGATCTTGGTGAAGGGGTCGAGCAGCTCATTTTCCGTCGCCGGCTTTGCGGGATGAGCGGCAAAGTCCTTGTCACGTAAAAGCCGCCTCCTTGCGCGCCTCCAACGCGATGGCGATGAGGGAGGCACCGCCGAACGCCATGTCGATGCCAACGAGCAGGCCGAGCGCCCAGAAGAGCGTCCCAGGCAAGCCGGAGATGATGACACCCGCGAGGATCAAGTCAACGACACCGTTCATCAAAATCCACTCCCATTTGCCCGACAGCTCACGGCGATGGGCGATGGCGAGGATGATCATCAAAATACCGTCGACAATAAAATAAGCGATCAGCACATAGGTAAGGATGACCAGACCATTAGGTACCGTGACCAGACTTTGAAGCGGGTTCCAAAGTAATACGATGCCGGCTACCAAGGCCACCAGCGCCGAAAGCAACGACGACCCAAATCCCGGCGCCTGCCGCCCTCTGAATGTGGAGACGAGGCCCACGATCCCCGCGATGAGAAACAACCATCCCAAGAAGACAGTGGCGACGATGCCCGCAATGAACGGAAAGATGATCGCGGCAAACCCGAGCAGGATTAAAACGATCCCCTCGCTCAGATATAGACCCCAATGGTCATGCATTGATTTGCTGAGAGCGGCTGACGCGTTGGAATTGACCGATGATTGCGACGTTGGCATGGCTCGCTCCTTTGTTCCTGATGTGATCCTAGATCGACTGCGCCTTAAATACAATTCGGTTGCATGTGGTCGGGGTCGGCTGAGAGCGTGGACATATCGATGGTTACGGCTGAGCGCACGGAAGGGCAAGCGTACCAACGACGTGACAAGGCCATAATTCGTTCGGGAATTGGAAGATCATCTTTGAAGAACCGATATATTTCCCGTTTTTGCCGCTAATGCGTGAACCCGTCGCAAATTATCAGAGCACCATTTTCGACGCACGGCCTGACGCAACTCTTTCATGGCGTGTAAGCCTTTACAGTAATCCGGCATCGGATTCTGATAGTGCGCCAAGCGGATCGCCGCCGTACGAGACCAGCGTTATTGTCTCAATGTGTTTTGACGCTAGTTCGGCGAATGTTTGGGGTGAAGCGGTTCTGTGACATAAATCCTACTCGCGCCCTAACTCCATCTATCGGGAGAACCCATGTCTCTGCAGGTGCTCACGCGCACCAAATCGATCGAGCAACTCCAATCCGAAATCGGCCGGGGAGAGCAGTTTCGTCGCGTGCTTGGCCTATGGCAGCTCACCAGCATCGGCCTCGGCGGGCTCATCGGGGTCGGCATCTTCGTGCTCACAGGGGTCGTCGCCGCGACTCAAGCGGGGCCTGCCGTGTCTCTGTCATTTGTGATTGCGGGTATTGCCAGCGCCGCCGCCGCCCTTTGCTACGCCGAGTTTGCCGGGATGATCCCCGTCGCTGGCAGCGCTTACACTTACGCATATGCCGTGCTTGGCGAACTCGTTGCGTGGGTAATTGGTTGGGATCTGCTGCTCGAGTACGCGCTGGTCGTCGCGGTCGTATCGATCGGCTGGTCGGGCTATTTGCAGGCTCTGCTCAACCAGCTTGGCCTGATGCTCCCTATCTGGGCGATGGGTGCGCCCAGGACAGGCGCAGGCCATGTCCTGGATCTTGCTGCCATGCTGGGGAGCCTTGGGGTCGCGGGCCTCCTGACGCTGCGCATCGAGTGGGGCGCGCGCTTCAACGTGGCCATGGTGATCATCAAGATCGCGGCGGTCCTCTTCGTCATCGCAGCCGGCCTGCCGTATGTGCGCCCCGCGAATTGGCATCCCTTCATGCCTCACGGCTTCGGAGGCGTGATCGAGGGAGCTGCCGTCGTTTTCTTTGCAGTCTTCGGTTACGATACTCTTACAACCGCCGCCGAAGAGGCTCGCGACCCGCAGCGCCAGCTCCCCGCGCTGTTCTGCTCTCGTTAGGCATCTCTCTCGTGCTCTACATCACGATGTCTTTGGTACTCACGGGCATGGTACGCTACGACACGCTGGACAATGCCGCTCCGGTCGCGGCGGCGTTCACCGCGATTGGGTTGCCCTGGGTGACGCTGCATTGTATCCGCGGCCGCCGTGGCGGGCATCGCTAGCGTCATGCTCGCCTTCATGCTGGGCTGCGCCCGCATATGGTTCGCCATGAGCCGTGACGGACTGCTACCCGCATGGTTCGCGCACGTGCACCCGCGGTTCCGCACGCCGCACCGCCCGACGTTGATTGCCGGGAGGACTCACGGCCCTCGTCGCGGGTTTCGTCCCGATCAAGGAGGTTGCCGAATTGGTGAACATCGGAACGCTCTCGGCATTTGTGATCATCTGCCTTTCGATCATCGTGCTACGGCGGACCCGGCCCGACGTCCGGCGCACCTTCCGGACGCCCTTCGTCCCCTGGATACCGCTAGCTGGGATCGGGTTCTCGCTGTGGTTACTCTCAAAGCTCCCTACCGTCGCCTGGGAACGGTTCGCCGTTTGGATGGCGCTCGGCCTTCTGCTCTACTTGTCATATGGCCGCTGGCACAGCGCTCTCGCAACGAAGGGAAGCGCGCACTTCAAAGGCAAAGCGGCCGACGTCCGAAACCAATCATCGTCTCGCTGAAAATTGCGCCAAAATCGGAATCATGTGATGGACGTGCGCGTCCATCCTTGTCCGGGCGGCCGGATTGGATAGGATCAAGTCGCTAAGGGGGTTGTTCCGCGCTCGGTGAATCATATTGGCCCTTGATAGCAGCGGACCTGCGCAAACGTAGATCCAAGCCACAAACCATTTGGCATTTTGACGAAATTCATCTGAAAATCGGCGTTTGCATGGTCTATCTTTGGCGTGTCGTGGATGCCGAGGCCAAGGTCCCCGAGCAAAGCGAGCCAAATGCCTCAGGGGGCGCGTCGAAGGTCGCAAACCCGAGAGCTAGGCCGCATGGCAAAATTGGAAGATATTGGACTTCAAGCGCGAAAATGGGACACTGCCCAAAGCGGCTCGGAACAAGCGCAATCCGATCCTAGGCACGAACCCAGCGCCTCCAACACCTTTGAGAGGAAGCGGTGGACAAAGATCCATATGAGATCCTGGGCGTTCAACGAAATGACTTGGATGAAGAAATTCGAAAGGCGTATCGCCGCCTCGCCAAGAAGCTCCATCCTGACCTCAACCCCGGCAATCCCGACGCTGAGGAAGAGTTCAAGAAGGTTGCATCCGCTTATCAACTCCTGAGCGACCCCGAGAGGCGGGCCCGATTCGATCGTGGTGAGATCGATGCTTCGGGCGCAGAGCGGCCACAGTACCAGTTCTATCGTGACTACGCGGGAGCGGGCGCGGACCATCATCGTTATGCGACCGATTCAGGCTACGCCGACATAATGGGCTCCGATGAGATTCTGTCGAACCTGTTCCGCGACGCAAGGACTCGTGGTCGCGTTGACGGCAGGGATGTTCAATACAAGCTGCCGGTCGATTTTCTTGCCTCTGTGAACGGCGCGACGAGCCGCGTCATACTCCCAGACGGCTCCGCCCTTGACGTCATAGTCCCCGCCGGCACGCGCGACGGTCAAATCCTGCGCCTACGAGGAAGGGGCGAACCGGGGCTGGGCGGCGGAAGAGCTGGGGATGCACTGGTCGAGATCGAGGTCAAGCCACACCGCTTTTTCACGCGGGAAGGAGATGACATTCATCTCGCGTTGCCTGTTAGCCTTTCCGAGGCCATTCTCGGCACTGAAGTGAGGGTGCCCTCGACAACGGGGGTGGTCAGCATGAAGGTGCCGAAGGGCGCCAATACAGGCCGCGTCCTTCGACTAAAAGGCAAAGGCGTGGTGCGACCGGACGGCAGCCGGGGCGACCAATATGTCAACCTAAAGGTTGTGCTTCCCGAAAAGGTCGATCCGGAGCTTGAGGCATTCGTTACGAATTGGGCTGCCGGAAAAGCCGAAAATCCGCGTCTTGGGATGGAGGGTTGAATGATCGATCGGCAGCAGTTCTTGGACCGCACGCGCCTTGAAATCGAGACGTTGGAGGTGTGGATCAAAGAAGAATGGTTGATTCCACGCGAGGATGCGACTGGACAAGAGTTTTCGGAAGTTGACATCGCTCGGGCATACCTCATCAACGACCTAAAGCACGATCTTGGCGTCAACGATGAGGGGATCGGCATCATCATCAACCTCGTCGATCAGGTCCACGGATTACGTAGGACGCTACAAGATCTCCTTCGAACGGTCCGCGACAAAGCCAATTCATAGCGAGGCACGAACAGTGTTCTCGAGGAGTCCGTAGCTAGATTTCGGCTCGATTGGCGCCTACCGCCTCTTCATCCCATTCCAAGCCGACGCCGGGCGCGTCTGGAATGTGCAGCATACCATCAACGACTTTGTACGGCTGTTGCAAAACAGGATTGGCCCAGTCCTGCCATTCGAGCCAATGCGCGGTCTCTGTAACTCGCATGACGTGAGCGGCGACCTCGGGGTAAAGGTGGGTGGAGATAGGAACGCCCGCCGTTCCAGCGATCGCGGCCGCCCTGAGCCACCCGGTGACGCCGCCGATCCGCATGAAATCAGGCATTACTAAATCGCAGGCTTTCGCCCGAAGCGCCCGATGCAGGTCCCGAGGTCCATAGAAATTCTCGCCGATTTGAATTGGCGTCTTCAACTCGGCAGAAAGCCGCGCGAAGCCGTCAAAATTGTCGTAAACGATCGGCTCCTCGATCCAATCGAGATCCAAATCATCGATCGCGTGGCAGCGGTGCAATGCTTCGGCGAGATCGAGGCCCTGGTTGAAATCGACCATCAAATGAAACTCATCACCGACCGAAACGCGAACTGCGTGGATGGCTCTGAGATCATCCCGCGCATTCTCCCGCCCAAGTCGAAGTTTGAGAGCAGTGAAATCCGCCCTCTTTCCGCAGTTCAACGGCTTCTTCGGCGACCTGTTCCGGGTCCCTAAGCCAAAGCCCATTGCTGTTGTAGGCCTTCACGGGTCCGACAGTGCCCCCAAGAAGCACGCAAAGCGGAAGGCCTGCCGCCTTTGCAAGCGCGTCCCAAGCCGCCATATCGAGCCCCGACACCGCGATCATGGCCAAGCCCTGATAGCCTACGAAATGAAGAGATTTTTGAGCAATTTCATGGAATTCAGCCGGCGCTACTTAACGGCCTTTGAGCATATCGCCAAAATCATGAAGTGCCGGGATCAGATATCGCATCGCCTTAGCCGTGTATGGCTCAAGGTAGCTTCGCCCGACGATGCCCTCCTCCGTCAAAAGGTCTATTAGAATCATCGGCCAATCGGGAAGGGTCGCTATTCGCGCGACAACAGGGCGTTTCAATTTGAGCAGCACTGCGCGCGCCCGGATCGATCGGAGCGTCAACGATTTAAGTCGCATTGCAGGCAACCCGCTTGAGGGTTTCTTGAGAGATTTTGGGAGCCGCTATTTGTCCGGACCCTCGGCATCTGGGCAAAACCGCTCAACACTTTGCGACTTGCGTTTGGGCGTCAAGCGGAGTCTTCAATTTGGTCCAGCAGTTGAATCACGCGGCCCACTTGTTGTAGCAAAATGCCGCCGACGCCAAGAGCAAACCAGACGCCCGTGACAAATCCCCAATGGATCGGCGCCGCGAAAAATTCCTCCCGGAACCAGAAAGTGTGTCCCCATTCGTTGAATCCGACGTTGACGAAGATCATGAAGGGACCAATGACGGCCAATGTCAGTGGCACCGATATGCCCTTGGCGTAGAGCGGCAGCCTTGTCCTCGCATAGAGCCAGGCTGAACCGCCCATGAGGATGTAAAACGGGAAGTTGAAATAGAACTCGATGATATGATTTGCGGTAAACGGTGTATCCCGAATGGCGACCTGATGCCAGGAATTGTCCTGCTCGGCAAAGTAACTGCCGGCCCAGTAGACCGCAAAGGTGTAGATGCTGATCCACATGGTCAGGGTGAAATAACGCGTGATCTCCTCCTTCGGAGTGATCGCGTCGAGATAGCGATCGCGGGTGAACCATAGATATCCCCAAAGCGTCGGGAAGACGATCGCGAGAAAACTCGCCTCAATATACAGCAACCTCATCCAGTGCGTGGCGAACTCCGGTTGGGTGGAGTCAAGACCAGCCGAAACGCCAAAGGCACCCTGATAGATCCGAAACCCGACGTAAATGATCGTCATTCCAGCGAAGGTCAGCAGATATTTATAGAGGTCTCTGAGATACCAGGGCAGAAGAAATGCGTCTTGCGCTCTTTTGGTCGCAATGGCTCGCGATGCGGCGGTCATGACTGTTTCCTTACGAGTTCACGATTGCTGGGCGTTGTTGGTGCTACGAGTGGGAGTCTGCGATCGGCGTTAGTAGAACTTCGGAATGACGGCGGTCGCGACAGTGGCGATGTATCGTTTACCCGTTGCGTCATAAAGAAACAGGAGACCACCCAATCTGCTGTCGGCGTCGCGGATAAGACCGTCCAGCCATTCGTTTCGCCAAAGCACGTCGGTTGCCGTGATGTGCAACGTCCGGGTCTCTCTAGGCTGAATCGGATCGGCGGAGTCGACACTTAGGCCCTGACGGGCAACCACATCGGCGTCGCTTGCGGCTGGTTGGCTCACGGCAGGATTGATGAACCGCACATTGGCGGTGGCAAACTCCCCGACACGGACTGGTTGGTCCGACGCGTTATAAATTTGTGCGACGATAGTCAACGAGCGGACGGGAACGCGGTATTCCGTCCGCTGAATCTTGATCTGAACCAAACCTCCGTTGACTGCGGACGGCAGCGGCTCGATTTGATCCATCCCGGCTTGGAGCGGGATGGCGTTGGGGTATTGACTATCCGTCATCGCGTTAGCGCCAAGAACGAAAAGGGGCACTCCCAACAAGATGCCAATGGCGATTTTCCTGTCGAGCGGCGTGATTAGCCACTTCCCTTGGCCGGACTGAAGCATCTTATAGCGAGGAAGGAACAGTGGTCGCCGGACCCACCAGAGCAGCCATGCCGAGCCGAGCGCGAACCAGAACGCGTGCCAGGCGATGCCGTTGGCAAGGCCATAAGTTTCCATGTCGATCACATTGCCGTCGAGCGTTTTCACCTGATTGGTGAAAGCTGCCGGATCGCCGGTAACTTCGAACCAGTGCCCCGGTCCCATGACGGCACCAGCGTCGTGCAAGTTGAAAAATGGGTGAAGATGATACCGGCCTGGAAGACGCGCCTTCAGGACAATCTTGAAGTCGTAATCACCGCCCAGCTTTAGGGCTGCGGAACTGACGGAAGCCTGCCCGTTCAGATACCGCTCGGTGCGGACAAACACAGGTCCGGGTGACGACACGTTGAGATAGGTCGCATCCGGCTTGGGCACGCCGCGCGGCCAGTCCTCGGCGACATGGAACTTACCAGTAATGACCAACTCGTCGTTGACGTTTAGTTTCTCTTGCGACCATTGAACGTCGTACCATTGGATGGTGCGCATGCGGATGAACGGCTCAAGCGCCTTTTCTCCGTGGGCTGCGGCGCCGTCCGGTGCAAGCGTCAGGCCGCACAGCCCTAAGCAGAAGATACCAAGCAATGTCTTCGTGGGATTCAACATGGCTGAGCTCTCCGTTCAAATGGACTTAACGAATTTCGTCGTCGCAAAGACTTTTCCCAAGTACCACCAGAGGGGGTACATCAGGGTGCACAGCACTGCTGAGCAGAAAGCCGACAGCGGCGTGGCGTATTGGCCGTAAGTCCGCAGCGTTCCTCTCTCGATAATCCTCAGATATTCGGGCGAACCGGCCCGGATGTATTGGAAGCCGAACAAATCGGCGATAGTCAGCTGGGCGGAGCCATATTCAACCGGCACATGAAACATGCCGAAAATCGGCCAGTTGCTCGGGTAGAACAGCAAAGCGAACGCAATTCCCCCGAAGATGCTGGTGATGGTCAAGCTGTTGCTCAACATCAAGATGACATCCAGAACCAAAGCGCTCGGCAGCATGGTCGCCGGAAGAACCTCATTGACCGGAAAGTAATTCCACAGGTGATAGGCGAAGTACCGCGCGACCCATGTGCCGATCAGGAGGCACGAAATGCAAAGCGTCGCGCCCAGCGGCAAGCGGAAGTTTGACCAAAGCACCGCCTGGACCGCGGCCGGGAAGGTGATCATCATCAACGGGGTGACGAGGGGCCACCATTGCCGGTCCTTCCAGTCCTGCCAGAAGTCCCAATCTCCTACCGTCAGCGCCACGTGAAGATGGAACGCGCCAATGAACAAGAACAGGGCCAGCACCAGGATAAGATAGTCGTAGGCTCGGGAAAGCCTCGCTTTTTCACCGGTGTATGGTTTAGGTGGAATTTCCAGAGCGTTTGCCGTCATGGGATTTTCCTCACCACACCGGACGTCCGCCGGCATGCTGTGCAAATTCGTGCCGCCCTAAGCCTTCACAGTCACGACTTGCCGCGAATGTGACCATGCGGGACGATGACGCCAATTTAGGCGCCAATCGGTGCCGCGTAAAATGATGAGATTTAATGCAGCCATGAATGAACCTCACGGGTTGGCCAATCACGTCTTGATCGGTCTGTCCGATCCTTCAAGAAGTTCAAATGCGTCAACCAAGCGGTGATCGAGAGATGTCGGAGTTACGCAATTTCGATCTGAATCTGCTGGTCGCCTTCGACTTGCTAATGCAGGAACAGAACGTCTCGCGCGCAGCGGAACGCATGTTCGTTACCCAGTCTGCAATGAGCCACATCTTGCAGAGACTGCGTCAGCAGCTGGATGATCCGTTGCTGGTCAAGACTCCTTCCGGCATGAAACCGACGGATCGGGCACTGGCCCTGATCGATCCTGTCAGGGCCGTCCTTCGCGACATCAAGCGCCTGATCAACGCCCGCGAAGAATTCGACCCGGCGAAGAGCCTAAGGCGCGTTGTCCTCGCGGCGACTGACTATATGGAACTCCTCGTGATTCCCGCGCTCGTCGAGCGCATCGCGCGAACCGCGCCAGGCGTCGACATCCACGTCAAACGAACGGAAACTCCATTTCCGGATAGGGAGCTCGAATTCAATGATCTCGATGTTGTGTTGGGGTTCGCGGCGATCCTGAAGCCCCCGGCCTATTTGATCGTCGAGAAGCTGTTCGACGACCGTATGACCTGTCTTGTCGGTCTAAATCATCCAGTGAACAGTGGCGAACGTCTGACGCTGGACGAATATGTCGCGAAGAAGCACATGCTGATATCGCGTGAGGGAACCCGCACCGGCGTTATAGATGAATGGTTGGCTGAGAGGGGACTCGAACGCCGCATCGCGCTGGTCGTGCCTCATTTCCTCTCCGCGCCGTTCATCGTCGCCAAGACGGATATGCTGCTATCCTTGCCCGAAAGAATCGCCAGGCGATTTGTTGGCTTGGCGCCCCTCAGGATATTGCCTGTCCCTATGGATCTTCCAGTCTATGAATTGGTCATGATTTGGCATCCATTACGGGAGAATGATCCCGCTCATCGCTGGCTGCGAGAGCAGATCTTAGCGGTTTGCCAAACCATCCTGGATGAGCCTTCAAACGATTCAGTCACCGCCCAGGCAGTCCGGCGGCCAGAGCTTTGACCTCGATCAGAAGATATGGCGGCTTGGACAGCCCTTCGCCGCCGTTCAAGGCAGCCGACCGATGCAATTGATTGACCACGGCGTAAAGCTTGCCTTCCGGCCCAAAGCTCAAGGAATCGACCCAGGACAGCTCCGTGCTTTGCGCGAGTTTTATATAGCTTCGATCCGCCTTGATGACGCCAATCGCGTTTTCCGCGAGATCGCCCAGATAAATATTGTTGTCCTTGTCGATGCTAATTCCGTCGCAGATGGGTTTGGCACTGTAACGCTCCACCTTTTGACCAAGCGTTTTCGCGTCCAGTCCTTCATCGGCCAAATCAGCCGCCTTGATGCGATAAAGACTCAATCCATGCATGGGACCAAAATACACCCATTCGTTCTGCAAATCCTCGGTAACGGGGTCGACGCCGATGCGCGGCCGGACCAGATGGCCAACGGAATCTTTCACCTGAATGGGCCGTCCGTCGATAATGAGATCGACCTTCTCAGGAACAACACTGGGGTGCCCCTCTAGCACTCGCCGGGCTGCGCCCGTCTCCAGATTCACCACGATAAACGCTGCATTGGCGCCACCTGCCGGATCAACAATGAAGATCCGGTTGTGCAGGCTATCGACGGTGAAATCATTGACGAAGGCATCCTTGGGGGCGATCGGGGCGGGCAAATAGATGACGCGGTGCAGCTTGTCGGCTTTCGTATCCCAGCCTACAAGTTTCGGCGTGACGCCGCTACGCATCCCATCGTCGAGCATCCAGACGACTCCCTTGACGTCGGTGCGGATGCCCAGAACCAAATCCAGCGTCAGGCCGGATTGGCTTTGCCGATCATTCAGCTCCTTGTTCGGAAATGGAGTGAGGGTACCATCGTCCTGGCGCTCTACGACCGAATAATCGGGCTCGTAGAACTGGTGTTGGCTCATTATAATTCTGCCGCTTCCGGTGACTGTCACGTTTCCTGGAGCTTGAGACAGTCTCGCGACGATTTCATAATTGGATCGTGTCTCGGCGCAAGCATGACCGGCGAGAGAGAATATCAATACCAGAACATTGAAACCTCTTTGCACAATGGTCTCCGAGACAGGGATTGGATGCGATTGTCATTCACCATATGCTGTCGAGTCAGGTAGGATAAATGGCGTTTTTTCATGCCCGTATTACTTCGCTTGATATCGAAAATGCCTTGTCCATCTGCAACTATCGCGTCGCGGGCAACGCTCCTTGAAAGGCTACGATGAGACAGATACTTTCTTTTCTTCGACCCGCTTAATCTGCCTCATGGGTGCTGACGTCGGACAGAGACCGTACCGACAGAGACGCCCTCTCTCTCGGCCACTCATGCTGTGGGACGACCCCGCCGCCAAGGTTGATAACGGTCGAGGCGATCGGGCGGGAATCGGGTTCCTAGGTCTTGTTGACAAATGCGCGCATCTAAATCCGGATGGTGGCGATATGGACGAAGCCGAGATAACTCGCCATGGTTTTATCGTAGCGGGTCGCCAGCCTTCGTGAGTTCTTGAGTTTATTGAAGCAGCGCTCGATGCGGTTGCGCAAGGCATAGATGTGGCCATTGACTGGGATTTGAACCTTGCGGTTCTGTCGCGTGGGAATGACCGGCGCGGCACCCTTTTCCTCCAGCGTTTCGCGAATATGATCAGAATCATAACCGCGATCGGCCAGCAGGACTTTGGCCTCCGGCCCTTCCGCTTCCATCAAGGGGTCAAAGCCCGAATAATCCGAGACCTCGCCTGCGGTGATCTTTGCGGCTATCGGCAGTCCTTCGCCGTTCGTGCGGAGGTGAATTTTAGTCGTGAAGCCACCTCTTGAGCGCCCAAGACCCTGACTCGGAGTCCCCCTTTAGCGCCGGCTGCGCAGTGATGCGCCCGGATAATGGTCGAAGTCGATCATCTGGACGCTTTCGCCGACACCTTCGGTCTCGTTCAGGGCTTCAAGCAGGAACTCCCATAATCCGGCGAGCGTCCAGCGCCGGAACTGTCGATAGACCGACGACCATTTGCCGAAATGTCCGTGCAAGTCGCGCCACTGCGCTCCGGTGCGGGCGATCCAGAAAATTCCATCCAGAACAAGCCGATGATCTTTAGGCGGGCGTCCGCTATGCGCGCCGCGAACCGTCACGAATGGCTCAAAGCAGGCCCATTCCTCATCCGACATCAATCCCCGAATCAAGCGCGCCTCCTTTCGAAAGCGACCTTGAATCAGAACCTTGAACCGATGGGAATCCTATTTGTCAACGCGTCCTAGACTAACGCTACCGGCCATGCATGTCCGAAAACCGCGAGACAAGAAGCCGTCGAGTTCCCATGTTCTTGGGCATGGATCTCGATCAGGACGCCTGTTACCGTGCGGTTGAAACCCGCGATGCCCGCTTCGACGGGCGTTTCTTCACTGCGGTGAAGACGACCGGCATCTATTGCCGCCCGGTCTGTCCTGCCCGTACGCCCAAGCGCGAAAACGTGGTTTTCTATCCCACGGCCGCGGCGGCGCAGGAGGCAGGCTTTCGACCCTGTCTGCGTTGCCGGCCAGAGACCTCGCCTGACCTCGGCGCCTGGCGCGGCGCCTCCAACACCGTGTCCCGGGCCCTTGTCCTGATCGAGGCCGGCGCGCTCGACGAGGATGGCGTGGACGCCCTGGCCGGGCGCCTTGGCGTCGGCGAGCGCCAGCTGAGGCGGCTGTTCCGCCGGCACCTGGGCGCTTCGCCCGTCGCCGTCGCCCAGACGCGTCGGGTACTGCTCGCCAAGCAGCTAATCCACGAGACGTGTCTTTCGATGACGGAGGTAGCACTGGCGGCCGGCTTCGGCAGCGTACGGCGGTTCAATGAGACCTTTCAGCAGCTTTATGATCGCCCGCCGATCGCCCTTCGCCGCTCCGGCCGAGAGCCGACCTCGGCGGCGGGCGCCGTCACCCTGGAGCTGCCCTACAAACCGCCTTATGATTGGGACGCCATCCTGGCCTTCCTCGCACGGCGGGCCATTCGCGGTGTCGAGGTGGTGACGGACGGCGCGTACGCCCGCACCATCGCGATCGGCAGGGACAAGGGCGCCTTCATCGCAAAGCCTGCCAATGGCGACCGGCTCGCCGTGACGGTGCGCTTTCCGAAGCTGGACGCCTTGCCGGCAATCATCGCCCGCGTGCGGCGGTTGTTCGACCTTGCGGCCGATCCACTGACGATCGGCGAACATCTGTCGAAGGATGCGCATCTTGCGCCGCTGATCGCCGCCCGGCCAGGCCTGCGCGTACCCGGCGCCTGGGACGGTTTTGAGGTCGGCGTGCGCGCCATCCTTGGCCAGCAGATCAGCGTCGGCGCTGCAATCCAGATCGCCGGCGTAATCGCTGCTCAGCATGGGGAGCCATGGGATGAGCCTGTCCCGGGCTTCCCAGGCCTGACCCGCGTCTTCCCTTCGGCCGCGGCCCTGGCCGGCGCCGACCTATCCGGCTTGCCGATTCCACACGCCCGCTCGGCGTCCCTGTCGGCGCTGGCCGCTGCGGTTGCAGCCGACCCGCGGCTGTTCGGTCCCAGGGCCTCGCTGGAGGAGGTGATTGCAACCCTGCGCCGCCTGCCGGGCATCGGCGAATGGACCGCCCAATACATCGCCATGCGCGAGTTGCGCGAACCTGATGCCTTCCCCGCCGGCGATATCGGCCTGATGCGGGCCATGGCCGACAAGGCCACTGGAAGACTCAGCGCTGCAACTCTCGCGGCGCGGGCCGAAACCTGGCGGCCTTGGCGTGCCTATGCAGCCATGCACCTTTGGATAACGGAGGGCGAGCGCTTGGCCGCCGCAGCCGAGGCCAAACGGACCAAGGTCGTGACGAAATCCCGCAATACCCCGACCAGGGAGGTAAGCCATGCCGACTGTAGCGCCGCCTGAAGGCCTCGCCTTCGACCGTATTCCTACCCCCGCCGGCGAAGCCCTGGTCATGTGGGACAAAAACCAGACTCTGCGGGTGTTCGACTGGGCCGGCTATGAGCCGCGGATGCGCCGGCTACTTGAGCAGCATTATGGGCCGACCGAGCCGAAGAGTGCGTCGGCACCCAAGACACTGATGGAGGCATTGACCGGCTATTTCGAGGGCGACCTCAAGAGTCTTGACGCTATCGTTTGCGCGACTGGCGGCACGCCCTTCCAGCGCGCGGTTTGGAAGGCCTTGCGCGACATCCCCGCGGGCACGACGCTGAGCTACGGCGGTCTCGCGCAGCGCATTGGCACGCCGGCGGCGGTTCGGGCGGTGGGCCTGGCCAACGGCGCCAACCCGATCTGCCTGGTCGTGCCCTGCCATCGGGTGATCGGCGCCGACGGCACGCTCACCGGCTACGGCGGCGGCGTCGAGCGCAAGCGTTGGCTGCTGCGCCACGAGCGCGTCGCCATTCACTGAAGTTGTAGCGCCGAAGCGCTGGCGCATGTCTCGTTGCGTATGGCTGCCGCCGACCTTCAAAAAGCGTCCGTCGCCGAAAGGCAGGAAGTTAGATACCGGGCGCTCGACGATCCGCAGTCCATGCACGGCAAGATCGAGCTCGCGAATGATTTTTGGGTTCAATAAAGAAACGGCATACGACGCAACTGAATTGCGAAAGCCGGGGCTGAATTCTTCGGTAACCGCGGCGCCGCCCGCAACGGGGCGCTGATCGAGCACCAATACCTTGAGACCGGCCATCGCCAGATAGGCGGAGCAAACAAGACCGTTGTGGCCACCGCCGATGATGACCACATCGTGCATCATCCACCCTTTCGCAAACCATGAAGGCTTGGATCATATCTTAAAGCGCAGGGTTTGGGCAGAAGTGCCGCGTACGAAGAGAAGCGTCAGCTCGCGATTTGGCGGCCCCTGAAGAGGTCGCCAAGGACTGTCATTGGGGTTGGCTAGTGCTGGTTCAGAATTCTATGAGGCTAGGGCTAATATGTTCCATTCACCTTTCTCGAAGCACCAGGACTCGAATGAATAGAGTGCGGAATGAATAGAGTGCGGCAAGCATTTGAGCCAACGGTCCGCCGGACTTTTCACCTCTATTGGCGCTGGGCCAGAGGCGTGACGCTCGGCGTTCGCGGGCTCGTGGTTGATAAAGACCAAAGGATCTTTCTTGTCATGCATACCTATGTCCCCGGCTGGCAATTGCCGGGTGGCGGGGTGGAACCCGGCGAGACAATGACCGAGGCCTTGGCTCGTGAACTCCTAGAGGAGGGCAATATCGAAGTTCTCGGGCCGCCAGTGTTGCACGGCTTATTTTTCAACAGCCGGGTATCGCAGCGCGACCATGTTACTTTATTTATTGTGCGCTCTTTCCGTCAGCAGCGCGTTCCGGAACCCAATCGTGAGATTGCCGCACACGGCTTTTTTTCTCTCGACGCCCTTCCTGAGACTACAACTCCCGGAACCCGGGCCCGCATCGCCGAGGTCATGTTTGGAGCACCTCCTTCAGAACGGTGGTGACGAAATCGGCGCAAATTGAGCCTGACCGAACCAGTGTCGAATTTGCGCACTGATGGGCGTTCCTTGCTCGAAACCATCAGCCGTCTGATCGTTCGACGCAGCCAAAGCTGAAGACGGAGATCTTACCGGTAAGTTGGCTTTCTACCTCTTTCCGAAGACTCTGCGCAGTGCCAGTATCGCGGAAGTCCGCCACGTGCACCTCTCTTGATTCAGGTGCGACGCAGGACGATCAGCTTGGCCGTCATGCGCTGCACCACCTCGTTTCGCTGATTGCGCGTCAGGCTTTGCACCACAGCGACGCCTCTATCCGGTTTGGATCGCGAGGGCCTGACGTCCAAGACTTCACTTTCAACCTGCAGACTGTCACCAGGCCGGGTTGGAATTGGCCAACCCACTTCACCACCAGCCCCGACAATGCCGCCGGCGAGCGGCATGCCACTTTCGACCAGAAGGCGCATGGTGATCGCGGCCGTGTGCCAACCGCTCGCCGCCAAGCCCGATAGTAGACTGCTCTTGGCCGCTTCGCCATCAAGGTGGAAGGGCTGAGGATCAAATTGACGGGCAAACGCTTTGATCTGCTCCTCATCGACAACATGGGTTCCGCTCGTAAACCGCTGCCCGATCTGCAGGTCATCGAGATACAGCCGTTCATCGTCTCTGAAATCCTTCAAGGTCTGCGTCTCCCCGCCATGTAGGTCATCGAACGTCCGTCAGGCCCTCATTATTCGCGCGGATATTCTCCATGCCAGGTGCAAAAGCCTAATGAGAAAAAGCCGATCGTATGACATCACCGCGCACGATAACGGGATCGTAAAAGCAAATTCGAATCCGCGACGAAAGACGTCATATTTCCAGGACAATCTTGCCGCGCGTGTGACCACTTTCGCTCGCTTTATACGCATCTGCCGCGCGATCGAGAGGAAGTGTCAGGCTTAATGTCGGCCGGAGTTTTCCCTCGCCAGCTAACTGACAGAGATAAGCAAGATCCTTTCCGCTCGGTCGAACCAGGATTCCCTTTGCGCGTTTCGCTTTACTGAATATTCCGGCAATCGACTGAATGCCGCTCCAGAAAAAGAAGCCCGGCGTAGGCAGCGTCGTCACGTAGGTTCCGCCTGGCGCGAGGAACTGTCGGCAACTGACGAAGGTACTCTTGCCCACTGCATCAAAGATCACATCATAGCGACCCAAGTCTGCCATGGCGTCCTTGTCGCCATAGTGAATGACGCGGTCGGCCTCGAGCGATTGGACAAATGCAATGTTTGAAGGTCCACAGGTGGCGCTCGTCTTTGCGCCTAACGCCTTGGCGATCTGAACGGCGAAGTGACCGACGCCGCCAGCTGCCCCAAGAATGAGAGCATTTGCGCCTTTCGACAATTTGCCTAAATCTCGCAATGCTTGCAAGGCGGTGCAGCCAGCGATCGGCAGGGAGGCAGCCTCCATGAAGCTCAGTGATGGCGACTTCCAAGCGACGGCGGCTTTCTTTGCGACCGCCAACTCGGCATAGGCTCCTCCTCGCTTCAATTCTACATAACCCACCACGGGATCGCCGGTCTTGAACTCGGTGGCATTAGGACCCGTCGAGACAATTTCGCCAGCAATGTCACCTCCA
The DNA here is from genome assembly GCA_963851225.1 of uncultured Alphaproteobacteria bacterium. Taxonomy (GTDB): domain Bacteria; phylum Pseudomonadota; class Alphaproteobacteria; order Rhizobiales; family Beijerinckiaceae; genus Methylocapsa. Next base: position 27,198 of record CAWKON010000049.1, read on the forward strand.
GGCACATAGGGAAATTTGGGACGCAGTATGAACTTCAGCTGGCCCTGACAAATTTTCCAGTCAACTGGATTGACGCCCGCGGCGCGAACACGCACCAGAACCTCATCGGCGTGCGGTCGTGGGTCGGGTAACTCACGCAAATGCAGCTGATCGAAGCCGCCGTAATCGTCGATAGCGATCGCTTTCATTTTTGCAAACTTATCAACCACGTCCGAGAGGTCGGGCGCGGCTCTGAAATCGTATCCGTTCCGGCAGGTTTCGACTTTGCCGCGTTCGGTTCACCACGGATATTCACGCCCGTCGTAGTTGTAGAACTTACCCGAATGATCTGGACCTAAAGTCTCGATGAGATGCCGCATGACTGTCACGCTCTCCTGCGGCGACACCGGCGCTTTGGGGCCACCCATATCGGTCCTGACCCATCCGGGGTTAAGCAAAACACAAGTGATGCCGCGCGGCGCCAAATCGATCGCAGCGCTTCGCATCACCATATTTACCGCCGCCTTAGAGCTGCGATAGGCAATGGAGCCGCCAGACGTATTGTCGGCGAGCGAGCCCATCCCACTCGTAATGGTGACCACAAGCCTTCGCTCACTCGCAGCGATGTGATCGCTAAAGGACTCGAGCACTCGGAGAGGCCCCATCGTATTCACATTGAGCACTTGGGACCAGGATTCGTAATCGACATGGCCGGTCTTCTGGCCCTGCACACCGGCAATTCCCGCGCTGTTGACGAGCACGTCTATGGCGATATCCTTGAGTTGCGTTGCGGCGTTCTTGACGCTTTCAGTATCAGTCACATCCATTGCAACAATGGTAAGTCTGCCCCTTCTGTCTTGCGCTAAATGTCTAAGCTCTCTGGCAGTAGTCGGGTTGCGGCAGGCGCAAAATACGCGCCACCCGTCCGTTGCGTACTGACGGGCAAATTCAAAGCCGAGCCCACGATTGGCGCCGGTGATCAGGACAGTTGCTGCCATGGGACGTTGTCCGATTCTTTAAACGCCTATCATCCTCGCGGGTTCGCTAAGCTTGGGTATTTTGTAAGATCGCTCTTTCGGCACTTCTGGCAACGCGTCGGCCGCATCCAGTAAATCCACGGTAACTTCTTCGATCCAAAAACCAAAAAAGCACGGTTCGTTCCTGGCTGTGTCGGTGATCGCTCGCGCGATGCTGGAGACGCTGGTATAAGTCGCCTCGCGGCTACGGAGAATCCTTTGCTCCGGCTTGGCTGCGCGAGAGCGCCCGTGTCGAGGAATTGGCATTGCCAATATACTTCGAAAGCGGCAATCTCAGCATCAACATGGCCGTTATCCGGGGGTTTCCGGTTGAACCTATCATCTGAGGCTCTGGTCCGGCAGATTGAAAACCACTCCATCGTCTTTGCATATGTTCGACTGGGACACGATAGACAATTGACGCGACTGTCACGTTTTGCCGAGTGAGCCACTTCGATGCTGGCCGTGAATGACGCGTTTTTCCAAAGCGAATCGCTTACCCATGCCGCTGCAGCAATCGCCTTCGTCGTCGCTGCGCTTCTTCTCCTGATGCCATTTCGCCGGGCATTCCGGCGCCCCGTGCCGCAACCCAGCAATATGGGGCGCCTTGGCATTGTGAAGACCTTAGCGCTCGGTCAGAGCCGCCAGCTTATTGTCGTGCGCCGCGACGATGTCGAACATCTTGTCATGATTGGCGGTCCGAACGACCTCATCGTCGAAAAAAACATCGCCGGCGCCGCTGGCCGCGATCTGCTTGAAATCGACGCGAACTGGCAGGGCGAGGGAGACAGGGGAGAGAAGCAGTTCACGCCGATGCGCTCTCAAATTAAATTCGCGACGAAGATTATTGCGAAGTCCAGGCTCGTTCTCGCTGGCGCTGCTTTCCGGCATCGCCGGGGCAGGCACAGGGCTTATATGCGGGTTCTTCCGGCTGGCGTTGGAAGAAGCGGATCGCCTCCGGACCGCCGTGCCCATGTGGTGGCACGCCCAGCCGCTTCTCGGCTGTAGTCTCTTGGTCGTAGGAGCAGCGATGGCCGCCGCCTTCAGCGCATGGCTTGTGCGCCGTTTCAGTGCGTATGCCGTGGGCAGCGGCATCCCTCACGTCGAGGCAGCGATCAGGGGCGAGGTGCCTCCCGCTCCATTCATTCTACTGCCTGTCAAATTCACCGGCGGTCTGCTGGCTATCGGCGCTGGCCTGGCGCTCGGCCGCGAGGGGCCTTGCGTACAAATGGGCGCGACCTTCGCTCATTTCCTAGGAAAAACCTTTGGCCGGAATTCCGCCGACTGCCGGTCGCTGCTTGCAGCGGGCGCGGGCGCCGGTCTTGCCGCCGCCTTTAATGCTCCACTCGCGGGGGCCGCCTTCGTACTTGAGGAACTCACCCGACAGTTCGAAACTCGTAACGCCATTGCCGCGCTCGGAGCTTCGGGCACCGCGATCGTAATGGCCCGGCTCCTCACGGGGCCGGCGCCCGATTTTGTCGTGGCCACCATCCCCTATCCAGCGCTCAGCGACAATCTAGTGTGCTTCGCATTGGGGGTTGCCGCCGGCCTGCTCGGCGTAGGCTACAATCGGGTGCTTCTCGGCGGGCTCGCGATTGCGGACCGTTTCGCGCGCTGGCCGGTGGAAGTTCGCGCTGCAATCGTCGGGGCGGTGGCTGGGGCGCTCGCGTGGTTTGCGCCGGGCCTCGCCGGGGGCGGCGACGCACTCACACAATACACGCTCGACGGTACGGAAGCGCTCGCTCTCCTCCCTCTCACCTTTATACTTCGCTTTGTTTTCGGCGCAGCATCCTACGCTGCGGGAACGCCGGGCGGCATCTTTGCGCCTCTCCTCGTTTTAGGAGCGCAATTGGGTTTCCTCTTTGGCGCGCTCCTCGATTTCGGTGCGTCGGACTCTACCCTCCATGCGGCCACGTTCGCGTTGGTCGGAATGGCGGCCTTCTTCACCGCCGCGGTGCGGGCGCCGCTCACCGGCATCATCCTTGTCACAGAGATGACTGACAACTCCAGGCTGCTCCTGCCGATGCTGGCGGCCTGCTTCTCGGCGATGGCTGTGGCCACAATGCTTCGCGAGCCGCCGATCTACAATTCGCTGAAAGATCGGACAACGGCGCTTTGACGAAAAAACCCGGGCCAATCTCGCGGCAGCGTAATCGGCTTGCGACAATGTCCGCTGAACCAAGCTCAATCATAGGTTTCCCAATGCCTGCCGGATTATTGCTCAGGAGAAAACGCCGGCAGCTACCTGCTTCGAAAGGAACGGCAATGGACGGCAGTGAGATTGATGCAGTACGCGCACTCTTAAGTTCTAAGCCTAGGCCCGTGGGATGGGTGCAGCGGCGCGAACGCCTCGACGAGGTCGGTTCCATCTGGCCCGTGGCCAACGATGTGAATCTCGAATTGGCCGATCTCGACGGAGTGCCCGGCGAATGGTCGATCGCCCAAGGCAGTGACGCCACGCGCGTCTTGATGTTCTTCCATGGCGGCGGCTATTGCTCCGGCTCCATCCTCAGCCATCGCCGCATGGTCACCGAGGCGGGCCGGGCGGCAGGAATCCGGACGCTGGCAGTGGGCTATCGGCTGGCGCCCGAGCATCCTTTCCCCGCGGCCCTTGAGGATGCGCAAACGGCTTGGCGATACGTGCGAAATCAAGGCGTTGCTGCCGGTCGTATCGCCGTAGGCGGAGACAGTGCGGGGGGCGGGCTTACGGTGGCGCTGATCAATCGGCTGCGCGACGCTGGGGAGGCGCTCCCCGGTTGCGCGTGGCTAGTCTCTCCATGGACGGACCTGACCGTGTCTGGCGAAACGCTCGCCACTAAGGATGCAGTAGATCCGATCATCCACGAGGACTACCTCGGCGAACTGGCCGATGCTTATCTTGCAGCTGAGACAGATAGGAAGGACCCACAGGTCTCCCCTCTCTTCGCTGACTTGAAGGGCTTGCCGCCAACACTGATCCAAGTGGGCTCTGCCGAGACGCTGCTCGCGGATGCCACGCGCTTCGCCGCCGCAGCCGGTGCCGCCGATGTACGCGTGACGCTGGAGATCTGGCCACACATGATTCATGCGTGGCCCCTGTGGAATGCGCATCTGGAATCTGGCCGACGGGCGCTCGCCAACGCCGGACTGTTCATCCGCAAATGCATTTAACAGCGGGCCGTTCGCAACTTCGCCGCCTTCAGTCCGTCGTTGGGCCAATGGGTAGAACGCGCTATTTCTGAGAAGCGCCAGCCTGAAAAACTCGCGCCGCGCATAAGATTTCCGGAATTTTTTCATAGCTGCAGGACGCGAATCGTGCCGGCATTACGTTCAGCACCAAGTCCCGACCTATTGCTCATCGTGCAGATAATTTTCTCCGATGCTGGTTGACCACTAATGGTGGCCGTCGCATAGTTCGCGACTATATTCGACCTCCGCTTCATAGCTCTGCCCCGAGGCGAGGAGCGTGCCGTGACACTGCCTGAACATTATCTCCTCGGCTGTAGCGACGCCGAGGAAGCACGGCTCGAGCGCCAGAGCGCTGTTCTCGACCCAGAATCCGACGCTCAATTCGAGAAGATCGGGATCAAGCCGGGCGAACGTGTCGTCGACCTCGGCTGCGGCCCGGGCACCGTCTTGAGCCTATTAAGCAAGCGCGTGGGCCCAACTGGCTTGGTCGTAGGAATCGAGCGAGACGCACATTTTGCTAGCCTGGCGCGCCGCTACGTAGCCGAGCATGCGCTTCCGCAAGTCGAGATCCACGAGGGCGATGCATACAACACGGGACTGCCGCGTGCATCGTTCGACGGCGCCCATATGCAACTCGTCCTCGTCAATGTGCCCGAGCCCGAGCAAATCGTCCGCGAGATGGTGTCACTTGTGCGCCCCGGCGGCTGGGTGGCGAGCTTCGAGGCGGACTTGCTTTCCCTCGTCTGCGATCCGCCGAACCCCGAATGGACCCATTTGCTCGATGCCTACAAAGCCTATTCGGCTGCACATGGGATTGACCTCTGTGTCGGTCGACGCACTCACCGTCTTTTTCGTGCCGCTGGTGTAGTGGATATCCGCATTGACGCGATCGTGCGTGTCTGTCCGGCAGGCGATCACGGGCGAATGATCCTGGTGGACTTCGTCAACAATGTTCGCGAGAATCTAATCGACGAAGGCTTTATCCGGCGCAGAGACCTCGTGAAGGATCTGGGCGTCCTCGAACTCCATTTATCCGATCCAGAGGTGCTGGTAACGTCGCACATGTTTTTTCGGCTGTCGGGCCGCGTCCCGCAGTCAGGTAAATCGCAGACCTGAAATCCGCAAGCGCCGTGCGCGGCGTTGTGAACGTGCAGGATGCCGTGCGGGCGATGTCAGCCGCTATGCCCGCATGATCTCGTGAGGCAATACCGCCTGTTGAAAAGTATCAAACCTCAGTTCCCGAAGGTCGTCAGTTCCGTCTCATTCGTGTCGACCACGAACACCGCGAGGAGCTTGGCCGGCTGCGTCTCGCTGGCATTGGCGCTGACGCCGTGGCGGTCTCCAGGCAGCTCCGAGAAACTCTGCCCGGCATTGTAGATCGTCACCGGTCCGTCGTTGACCTGACTGCGGATCGCACCCTCAAGCACGGTCGCGTAGATGAAGGCGGATTTTGGATGCGTGTGACCAGGCGAGTAACCGCCCGGGCCATATTCGACGAGCACGCCCTTGATGCTCTTGCCGGGGACGTTCGGCAGCTCATGCTGGTAAACAAGTGTCGCCTTGGCGTTCTTCTCTTTCGGCGCATCGGCGAGGGTGCTGCCGAACGGCAGGGTGGCGACAAGCAGCGAACAGAGGATACGTTTCATGGAGGGAGCCCTATCCTTCGGTTGGCGGATGCGGATCAAGTTCCTGCCTGTGAGCGGCGGAGCCATTCGTCGAAACCGATGCGGCCGAGGCGCGCTTCGCCCAACGGCACGAGCGAGCGCTCCTCGACCCGGCCGCCGCAAGTATCGGGCCTCGGGGTCGCTCACGACCTCACGCGGGTCGCCGACCGCCTTCAGATAGCGGGCGATGATTTCGTTGAACGGCGCTCGTTCCGGGCCGGCGATCTCGACGATGCCGTTTCGCGGCGCCGCGAGCGCCACATCGGCGACGATGGCAGCAACGTCGTCCGCCGCGATGGGCTGGAACAGGCCGGGCGAGAGCCTGACCATGTTTCCATCCGCACTTGAAGCGGCGATGCCGCCGAGGAATTCCAGGAACTGGGTCGAGCGGATGATGGTGTAGGGGATGCCGGAGGCCTCGATCAGTTTCTCTTGGGCGACCTTGGCGCGGAAATAGCCATTGTCGGGCGTCCGGTCGGTTCCGACGATGGATAGCGCGACATGGTGCCGGACGCCCGCTGCGGCCTCCGCCGCGAGAAGGTTGCGGCCGGAGGTCTCGAAGAATTCCAGCACCGCCTTGTCTTCAAACGAGGGCGAATTGGCGAGGTCGATCACCACCTGCGCGCCGGCCATGGCCTCTTTGAGCCCCTCGCCGGTGATGGTGTTGATGCCGCTTTTGGGCGAGGCGGCGACGACCTCGTGGCCGCCCTGGCGCAGAATGGCGACGGTCTTCGAGCCGATCAGGCCGGTGCCGCCGATGACGACGATCTTCATGGTTGACCCTCCCTTGTCGACGACTGGAGGTCCTTAAATAGCGTTCGAAAATTGAGTTCAAATGCCAACGAAAAAAAATATCCCGTCGCCCCATTGCACGCGACACCAGCATAACTTTCCCCGCAGCTATTTTTGGCAGCATCGGTCACTTTAAGAAAAGCGCGCGGCGGACATATATTTTTCGGAGTGCCTCGGATAGCTGCCGGAAACGAATCGAGCCGACGCTCACGTTTAGCGCGAAAACCAGGAAGCCTTTTTGGTATAATGCGTGATGATCACTCCCAAGTCCTTTCCGCATTCTGATAGCAGGCATATGGGGAAACCACGCGCAGTATCGATCCGTCTATCCTTGGGCTTGCTTGCCCTGTTTTGTGGCAGCTCTGCGCTGGCAGGATCGGAAAGCGCAGCGACGAGCAAGGTTGAACCTGTCGAAACATCCGTCTGCCGCCTTATCGAATCGTCGGCTAGAACTCAGAATTTGCCGATCGCATTCATGACGCGGCTGATATGGCAGGAAAGCAGCTTTCGACCCAACTCGATCAGTCCCGCCGGCGCGCAAGGGATTGCACAATTCATGCCGAGGACGGCTGACGAGCGTGGTCTAGCCAATCCGTTCGATCCCGAAGAAGCGATCCCCAAGTCCGCCGAACTTCTCGCCAACCTCAAACAACGCTTCGGCAATCTTGGGCTGGCCGCCGCCGCCTACAATGCCGGTCCTGACCGTGTTGCAAAATGGCTCGCTGGCCACGGCAATTTGCCTGCCGAGACCCGGGACTACGTTCTGACCATCACGCGACATCCGGTCGAAGACTGGACCGGCGGCGCGGCGGCGGAGACGACAACTGACGGCGCAATATCGCCAAATCTGTCCTGTTTACAAGCGACAGCCGCGATGCGCCGCTCAGAACCTCGCTCTTTTGCCACCTCGACGCTCTTTGCGCCATGGGGCGTTCAGCTCGCCGGCAGTTTTTCAAAGGCAGCGGCGCTGGCCGCTTACATGCGCGCCAGGAGCAAGTATTCCGCTCTTATTGGCAACAGCGAACCGATGATCATCGGCGGTCGCGTGCAAAGCCGAGGCTTCGCTCCATACTATCAAGTACGGGCACCTGCTCCCTCGCGCGCGGCAGCTAACACACTTTGTGAAAAGATCCTCCGCGCAGGGGGCGCTTGTGCCGTCCTGAGGAGTTGAAGCAATTCTGGATACGAGCCCTTGATCGAAATTGAAGTAGGACTTGCCGTTCGAGGAATGGCAGATGTCCCGCGTGCTGGGGCTTGACGGCAAGCGATGATCCGGTAGGCTATGCCGCGCATGCTCCCGACAATGACACTGGCGTCATCACCCCCTCGGCTGCGCTGTCGAGCTTTCCCCACGCGCCGGAACAGGCGATGCGCGCGCTTCGCCATTTTTGCCATGTGCTGGGGCCGGCCGTGATAATGATCGAGAATTACCGGACGGGACTTTTGTGGAAGCTGTTCATGGCCGATCCCGATGTCAGGACCGGCCTGAAGCGGCTCGGCTTTTCCAACCGTTAGAAAGCACGATGATGCCGTCGGAAGTGCGAAGTTGGAAGACGCCGCGCGATCGCGATCTTGGTCTGCATCAGATCGAGAACAGCGCCGGAATAGCGATCAGCGTTCTCCCGAACGGCTGCATATTCTCGATCGAACATAGGCGCCCGGGCGGGGCGACGATGATCAACCAACTGCTCGGCTCTCCCATCGACTGGGGTATTGCCCGGCTTTATCTGCGCATCTGCGGCGAGGAGCAGCTCTGTGCCCAGGTCATCGGACCGAGCGCTAGGGGTCGCTTCCATGCCACCAGCGACCGGTTTGTGTGGGAAGGCGAGACGGCAGGCCTCCGCCATCGTGCAACGCTCTCGCTGCATCCGCACGACGCTGCTTGGATGTGGCGTCTGGAAGTGACGAATATTGGCGCCGCAACCGAGCCCATGGATGCGATTCTCATCCAGGACCTTGGCCTCGGCGACCGCGGCTTTGTGATGAATAATGAGGCCTTCACCTCGCAATACATCGACCATCATATTTCCTGCCACCCGCGTTGCGGACCCGTCGTCATGAGCCGGCAGAACTTGGCGCAGGATGGACGCCATCCGTGGGCCGTCCATGGCTGCCTAGATGGCGCGAGCGGCTTTGCGACCGACGGGATGCAGCTCTTTGGGCCGCTCTTTCGTGACAGCGATGCGGTCAACTTCGCGTGCGGCGTCGGCTTGCCGAGCGAACGGCTCCAATGTGAAGTTGCCTGCGCCGCTATCCAATCCGCCCCTGCCTCGCTGGTACCCGGCTCGACCGCGGCATGGCGGTTCTTTGGCCTCTACGATCCCGATCACCCCGACGCGTCGAACAATTCCGACCTCGCGCGGATTGATGCCGTGGCGTGGTCTGATCGAGGCCAGATCGACATTATTCTGGCGGCGCCGGTACGAACCCTAGTGCAGAATGCTCCGCCAGCTGTGGCTGACTCAATCGATTCAGAGGACCTTGCGCGACGCTACCCGGAGCGACAACACGAAGAGCAGCTGAACGGAAAGCTCCTCTCCTTCTTCACGCCCGAGCCGCTGCACAACCGCCATGTCGTGCTCAGGGAAAAGGAGCTGCTCGTACTGCGCCGCCACGGCACGCTTCTGCGGTCCGGCCAAGCAATGTTGCCCGATGAGACAACGCTTAGCGCCACGTGCTGGATGCACGGCGTGTTCGGTGCCCAGCTGACAATCGGCAACACATCTTTTCACAAACTTTTTTCGGTCTCACGCGACCCCTACAACATCACGCGCGCCAGTGGTCTGCGAATACTGATCGACACCGGAGGCGGCTGGCGATTGCTCACCGTTCCGTCGGCGTTCGAAATGGGCCTCTCCGACTGCCGCTGGATCTATAGTCTCGGCGGTCGCACGATCACCGTGCGCGCCATCGCCTCCGGCGAGGACCCGGCAATGCAATGGCGTTGCAGGATCGAAGGTGACCCCTGCCGCTTCCTCGTCTTCGGACACTTGGTGTTGGGCGAGCGCGAGCTCGAAAGCGACGGTCTTATCGAGGTTGATACGCAATCCAAACGCTTTTCATTCCGGCCTGACCCAAACTGGCTGTGGGGGCAGCACTACCCCAACGCGTTTTATCATCTTGTCACCAGTACACCCGACGCGGTTGAAGCGATTGGTGGTGACGAGTTGCTCTACTCCGACGGGCAGCCCCGCGATGGAGCATATTTCGCGTTCCGCACGCGACCAACGCACGAACTTTGTTTCGCGGTCGTCGGCTCGATGAGCGACGCCGAGGCCGCGAGGCGACTTGCGGAGAAATATCAGCATGGCGTCGAAGATAATGATCTCCTGACCCCGGCCACACATTATTGGAGACGCGTCACACGCGATCTCCGCGTCAGGAACGGCGGCGACGAGGGTGCCGCTCTCGACACGCTGCTTCCCTGGTTCGCGCACAACGCGATGATCCATCTGACTGTACCGCGCGGACTTGAGCAATATACCGCCGCCGCCTGGGGAACCCGCGACGTTTGCCAGGGACCGGTGGAGTTCTTGCTGGCGTTGGAACACGACGAACCGGTCAAAGAGATTCTGCGCATCGTCTTCGCGCAACAGTACGAAACGCAGGGCGACTGGCCGCAATGGTTCATGCTCGAACCCTATTCGATCATCCAGGACAGGGTAAGCCATGGAGACGTGATCGTCTGGCCACTCAAGGCGCTCAACGACTACATCGAGGCCACCGATGACTTAGGCTTCCTTGACGAGCCAGTCGCATGGCGGCGTCAAGATACCTTCGAGCGGACGGCACACAAGGATACCGTCGCCGCCCATGTCGAAAAATTGCTTGCAACCGTGCGCGAGCGCTTCATCCCCGGCACACATCTCATCCGATATGGCCACGGCGACTGGAACGATTCGCTCCAGCCCATCGACCCCAAAATGCATGACTGGATGGTCAGCAGCTGGACGGTTGCATTGCTTTTTGAACAGCTCAACCGCTATGCCGAAGTGCTGCGCCGGGCCGGTCGACCCGGCGAGGCTGAGGCGCTTGGCCAACTTGCAAGTGAGATGCGCCTCGACTTCAACCGCTATCTCCTGCGCGACGGCGCGGTCGCGGGCTATGGCCTGTTCGAGGCGAATGGGGGATCGCCTGAGCTGCTGCTTCACCCGAGCGACACGCGGACTGGCCTCAAATATTCGTTGTTGCCGATGACCCAGAGCATCATTGGCGGGCTGTTCACACCGCAACAGTCCAAGCACCATCTTCGGCTCATCCGCGAGCATTTGCTCTTCCCCGATGGCGCCCGGCTAATCGATCGCCCCGTCGCTTACCACGGCGGCCCCCAAACCGTGTTCCAACGCGCCGAGTCATCTTCTTTCTTCGGGCGCGAAATCGGCCTCATGTATGTTCACGCGCATCTTCGCTATGCCCAGTCCATGGCCGTCCTCGGCGAAGCCGACGCGCTGTGGCAGGCGCTCCAGCTCGCAAACCCTCTCGCCGTGACCGACCGCCTGGCGCAGGCCCTGCCCCGGCAACGCAATACCTATTTCAGCAGCAGCGATGCGGCGTTCCCCGACCGCTATGCCGCGAGCGCCGAATATTGGCAGGTCAAAGCAGGCAAGATCGGCATCGAGGGCGGCTGGCGAATCTATTCCAGCGGCCCGGGCATCTATACTGGCATTTTGGTCTGTGATGTCCTGGGACTTCGCCGCCGCTGGGGTAAACGTGCCGTGCGCCCGTTATTGCCGACGGCCCACAACGACATGACAGTTGAATTGGACACCAACGACAAAGGAGTCTTCAGCTGATATCGCCGCCAGGCTGACCAGGCCAAATCATAAGATCGCACGAAGGCGGAAGTAGCTCGCCGTGTTTATGCTCGTCGCAGTGCTTTGGATGTGATTTGTCCTTTCCGCCTTCGCCATCTAAACGCGACGGCAAGATTCCTCGCTGTTAAAGGGAGAAAGAGGTGGTTAGCCAGGTAAGCGCGCTCGCAGGCAAAACAATCGAGCCGTCAATGCTGGTCAATGTGCCGCGACTGGTGACAGAGTATTTCACCGGCAAACCGGATCCGACGGTCCCGGCACAACGCGTAGCCTTCGGCACGTCGGGCCATCGCGGATCTGCCTTCGATAACACCTTCAACGAGGCACACATCCTGGCCATCAGTCAGGCGATTTGTCGTCACCGGAGCCGAAGCCGCATAACCGGCCCGCTGTTTGTTGGAATCGACACACACGCGCTGTCCGCACCCGCCTTTGCAAGCGCGCTCGAAGTATTTGCCGCAAATGACGTTAACGTGATGATCGACGAGCGCGACGGATACACGCCGACGCCCGTCATATCGCACGCGATCCTGACCTATAATAAGGATCGCAAGAGCGGTTTCGCCGACGGGATCGTCATCACACCCTCGCACAATCCACCCGAGGACGGCGGCTTCAAATACAATTCCCCGAATGGAGGACCGGCCGATACCAGTGTAACAAACTGGATCGAGCGCACCGCAAACGCGCTTCTCGAAGAAAATCTTAAGGGCTTGCGACGAATCTCTTACGACCGCGCGCGCAAATCTCCCAACCTCCACCGCCACGACTACATTGGCTCGTATGTCGCCGACCTCGCGAATGTCGTCGACATGGAGGCGATCCGCTCGTCCCATGTAAAGATCGGGATCGATCCATTGGGCGGCGCGAGCGTCCATTTTTGGCAATCGATCATCGAACGCTATGACATCGCGGCAACGATCGTCAGCGACGCCATCGACCCAACTTTTCGATTCATGCCGGTCGATTGGGATGGCAAAGTCCGGATGGATTGCTCGTCGCCCTATGCCATGGCGCGGCTGATCACTGTGCGCGACAAATTCGACATTGCGTTCGCCAATGACACCGATGCCGACCGGCATGGAATCGTGACCCGGTCGAACGGCCTGATGAATCCCAATCATTACCTCGCGGCTGCCATTTCGTATCTATGTGAGTATCGTCCCGCGTGGAGCAGCAGCTGCGGCGTCGGCAAAACCGTTGTCAGCAGCGGCATTATCGACCGCGTCGCCGCAAAGCTCGGCCGCAAGCTTGTCGAAGTGCCTGTGGGGTTCAAATGGTTCGTCGATGGCCTTATCGGCGGCTCCCTCGCCTTCGCTGGCGAGGAGAGCGCCGGAGCGTCATTCCTCAGGCGAGACGGATCTGTATGGACGACAGACAAGGACGGGATAATTCTCTGTTTGCTTGCCTCCGAAATCACCGCACAAACCAAGCTCGACCCAAGCGAAGCCTACGATCACCTCACGCGCGAATTGGGCGTGCCCTTCTACGAGAGGATCGACGCGTCCGCGACGGCCGAACAGAAAGAACTGCTGAAGGCACTCTCGCCCAATCAGATCAGCATGACGGAACTAGCCGGCGAACCAATACGCGCGAAGCTTACCGCCGCTCCGGGGAACGGTGTTCCGTTCGGTGGAATTAAGGTGATTGCCGAGAACGGATGGTTTGCCGCGCGGCCGTCCGGCACCGAGGATGTTTACAAGATCTATGCCGAAAGTTTCCGCAGTGAAGGTCACCTGCGGCAAATTCAGCAAGAGGCCCAGAACGCCATAGCTTGCGTGTTCGAGAACGCCAAAGCGAATTCCCCCAAGTGAAGTCAGGCGGTCTGCCTCATTTGCGCTTACACCAGCAGCGTTGTAGATTTCAGGGGACTTGCGATTAAGCTGACTCAACTCGGGGTAAAAAATCACCGTGGATGACAGCAACCATTCGTAACCCCAATGACCCACCCTCGAAACGGTGGACACCTCTGTCGGCAGGTGAGCCAATTTGCCCATGAGCTGGGGCGCTTCGAGGCGGCACGCCTGGTGGAAAAAGGGGTGACGGGGGGCATGCGGGACCGCCGCGGCGCCCCAATAGGCAGGCAGAGAGCCGCTTAATCGAGAAACCGGGAAGCAGGGAGACCATTGAATGAATCATCCAGTCTCCGATGCGATCGTTTTCTTTGGCGCCACGGGCGACCTTGCCTACAAGCAGATCTTTCCCGCGTTGCAAGGACTGATTCGGGATGAAGGGCTCGATATACCGATCATTGGTGTTGCCAAGGCAGGATGGTCGCTCGACCAGTTGAAGGCGCGCGCCAAGGACAGCCTTTCCAGTCATGGCGGCCTCGACACCAAAACGTTTGCCAAGCTCACCTGTCTTCTCCGCTATGTCGACGGCGACTACAATGATCCGTCAACCTATGTGAGGCTGCGCCAGGAACTAAGCGACGCGAAACGGCCGCTACATTATCTCGCCATTCCTCCGAGCCTGTTTGCAACGGTGGCAGAGGGCCTCGCAAAACAGGGCGAAGGGACGAACGCACAACTCGTTATCGAGAAGCCATTCGGCCACGATAGACAGTCGGCGCGCCAGCTCGATCGCGTCCTTAACCGCTTTTTCCCGGAGGAAAACCTCTTCCGGATCGATCACTATCTTGGCAAGGAGCCGGTGCAAAACATACTTTATACGCGATTTGCGAATTCGATGTTCGAACCGATCTGGAACCGCAACTACATCAAGAATATTCAGATCACCATGGCCGAAAAGTTTGGTGTACAGGATCGTGGCAAATTCTATGATGAAACTGGCGCCATTCGGGATGTGTTTCAAAACCATATGCTGCAGGTGCTCGCCAGTTTAACCATGGATCCACCGACTGGCGAGGAATGTGATGCCGTGCGCGAGCAGAAGGCGGCTCTACTGAAGGCAGTGCGACCGCTAGATGCGGCGCATGTCGTTCGTGGCCAATATGCTGGCTATCAGTCGGTGCCTGGCGTCAAATCCGGTTCGACCGTCGAAACATACGTCGCAGCCAAACTTTTCATCGATTCATGGCGGTGGGCAGGCGTGCCAATTTATATTCGGGCGGGCAAGGCACTGCCAATGACCGCCACGGAGGTCATGGTGGATTTCAAGAGGCCGCCGCGGGAAACTTTCGCGGAGACTGTTTCTCCTGCCTCCGGTCATATGCGGATAAGGATCAGCCCAGATGTCACCATCGCGTTGGGTCTGCGGGTAAAACATCCAGGCGAAGGCATGGAAGGCCAAGACGTCGAGCTGATCCTGACCGAGCAGGAGTTGACTTTCATGCCGCCCTATCAGCGTCTGCTTGGCGATGCGATGCACGGCATCGGAGATCTCTTCGGGCGGCAGGACATTGTCGACGCCCAATGGCGCATCGTGGAGCCGGTCCTGGACGAGGTCGCTCCGCCGGTCACCTATGCACAGGGAAGCTGGGGACCAGAGGAGGCTAACCAGCTGAATGGGCCTGATTCCCCTTGGCACAATCCGAAGCCAACAGGGCTGCGCCCATGACCAAAATGCATGACATCGTCTTTCTCTTCGATGTCGACAATACGCTCCTTGATAATGATCGCGTCGAAACCGATCTGGCCGCCCATTTGACTGAGGCATATGGTGCCGATGCCTGCAAGCTTTACCGGGACATTTTCGAAAAACTGCGGCAAGAGCTCGGGTATGCCGACTACCTGGGCGCATTGGAACGTTTCCGGCTTGAGAAGATGCACGATCCAAGGGTGCTGCGGATGTCAAGCTGGCTCGTCGACTATCCTTTTGCCGACCGGCTCTATGCGGGCGCGCTTAATGCCATCGAGCATGTCCAGCAATGGGGTCCCGCGGTTATCTTCTCCGATGGCGATGCGGTGTTCCAGCCTCGGAAGATCGAGCGCTCTGGGCTCTGGGCAGTTTTCGATGGCCGCGTGCTCATCTATGTCCACAAGGAGCAGGAACTTGCCGATGTGGAGCGCTTTTATCCGGCAAAGCGGTATGTCATGATCGATGACAAGCTGCGCATCCTCAACGAGGTCAAGAAGGTTTGGGGCGGGCGCGTTACTACTGTGTTCCCGAGGCAAGGCCACTACGCGCGGGACCCGCAAATTCTCGCCGGCTGTCAGCCGGCCAACATTCAATTGGACCAACTCAGCGATTTAAAAAATTATGCCTTGGCTGCATTCGTGAAAACGTCAGGGAGATGAAATCATGCAAGCGACAAAACTTCTCTATAATCTTGGTCAGAGTTTTTGGCTCGATAACATCACTCGCGATCTCCTCTCCAGCGGCACACTGAAGAAGTACATCGACTCCTTGTCGGTTACTGGCCTGACCTCCAACCCCACCATTTTTGACCACGCCATCTCCCGCAGCAACGCCTATGATGCGGAAATCCGCCGGCTGGTCGGGCGCGGCGTATCGGGCGAAACGCTGTTCTTCGAGCTCGCCATTCAGGACCTCACGCAGGCGGCAGACTTGTTTGCGCCAATTCATGAGCGAACCAATGGAGTAGACGGATGGGTCTCGCTCGAGGTCTCGCCACTACTGGCCTATGATTCCCAGAAATCCTCGGATGAAGCGAAGGCGCTGCATGCGAAGGCCAATCGCCGGAATCTATTCATCAAGATTCCCGGCACGCGGGAAGGGCTGCCCGCGATCGAGGAAACAATTGCCTCGGGAGTTCCGGTGAATGTCACATTGCTGTTCTCGCGCGAGCAATATGAAGCCGCCGCCGAGGCTTATCTGAGAGGACTCGAACGGCGTTTTTCGGCGGGGCTGAGTCTCGATGTGCATTCTGTCGCCTCGATATTCGTCAGCCGCTGGGATAAGGCTACGATGGACAAGGTGCCCGCCAATTTGCGCGATAAGCTTGGCATTGCGATTTCGCAGCAAGCCTATAAAAGCTACCGGGTCCTTTTGGAAACAGACCGCTGGCAGCGATTGGCAGCGCATGGGGCGCGTCCGCAACGTCTGCTCTTTGCAAGCACTGGCACCAAGGATCCGCAGGCATCTGATGTGCTCTACATCGGCGCGCTCGCGGCTCCCAACACCATCAACACCATGCCGGAAGAAACGCTTCTCGCCTTTGATGCGCATGGCCGGGTCGAACGGACCCTGCCGCGCGACGGTGGCGACGGTGACACGACGGTAGCGGCATATGGCAGTGCCGGAATCGATGTCATGGCACTGGCAAGCCAGCTTCAGCAGGAAGGGGCAAAGTCGTTCGATGATTCTTGGCAGGATTTGCTGAACGCAATTGGAACAAAGAGCCGGGCTTTGGCCTAGCCACCATCGGAACTCCACCATGACCGACATACAACTGACAGCAATTCCAGCCTGGCAGGCCCTGAGGATCCACTACGATAAGATCAAGACTCTGCATCTGCGGAAGATGTTCGCGGACGACCCTGGCCGTGGCGAACGGTTTGTGGCGGAAGGGGCTGGGCTTTATCTCGACTATTCAAAGAACCGCATCACCGAGGAGACGCTGCGGCTGCTGTTGCGGCTTGCGGAAGAGCGCGGCGTCGCCCCGCGGCGCGACGCGATGTTTCGCGGGGAAAATATCAATATCACGGAAGGGCGTGCAGTCTTTCATGTGGCGCTGCGGGCACCCAAGGGATCAGTCATGCGGATCGACGGCCATGATGTCGTGGCCGATGTTCATGCGGTCCTCGGCCATATGGGTGATTTCGCCCAGCGGGTGCGCGACGGGACGTGGCTGGGACATACCGGCAAGCCCATCAAAAACGTCGTCAATATCGGTATCGGCGGCTCTTATTTGGGTCCCGAGATGGCCTATCTCGCATTGCGCGCGTTCAGCGACCGGTCGATGAAATTCCGCTTCGTCGCAAATGTGGATGGCGCCGCTTTCGATGAGGCGACCCGCGATCTTGATGCGAGCGAGACTTTGTTCATCGTGGCGTCCAAGACATTCACGACGCTGGAAACGATGGGCAATGCCGCGACAGCACGCAAGTGGAGCGTCCAGGCGCTTGGCAGCGACGCGGCGGTGGCCAAGCATTTTGTTGCACTCTCGACCAATGCCCGCGGGGTCGAAGAATTCGGCATCGACACAGCGCAAATGTTCGGCTTCTGGGATTGGGTCGGCGGCCGCTACTCCATGGATTCCGCGATTGGCCTATCGACCATGCTCGCCATCGGCCCGGAAAATTTTGGCAACCTGCTCGCGGGCTTTCACGCGATGGACGAGCATTTTCGGACCGCGCCGCTTGGCATGAACCTTCCGATCCTGCTTGGATTGCTCACCGTCTGGTACAACAATTTCTTCGACGCGCAGACAATTGGAATCATGCCCTATTCGGCAGCCCTCGCTCGCTTTCCGGCCTATTTGCAGCAATTGCAAATGGAGAGCAACGGCAAACACGTGGATCTCGAAAGCCGGGTCGTGGACTACCAAACCGGCCCGATAGTCTGGGGCGAGCCTGGCACCGATGGTCAGCATTCCTTCTACCAGCTGATCCATCAGGGCACCAAACTTGTTCCATGCGATCTCATCGGCTTCTGTCGGCCGCTAAGCCAATATCGGGAGCAACACGATCTCCTGATGGCCAATCTTTTCGCGCAGGCCGAGGGGTTGGCATTCGGCAAGACGGCCGAGGAACTTGCGGCAGAGGGAGCTTCCGCTTTCCAGATGCCGTTCCGGGTGATGGAGGGAAACCGGCCGACCAATATCATTTTGGCGGATGCGCTAACTCCTCAAAGCCTCGGCAGCCTCGTGGCTCTTTATGAGCATAGCGTATTTACCCAAGGCGCGGTGTGGGCGATCGACAGTTTTGACCAATGGGGTGTGGAACTCGGCAAGATATTGGCGACGCGTATCATCCCGGAGTTGCAATCTGGCGGCGAACCAAAACTCGCCCACGACAGCTCAACCAATGCTCTCATCCGGCGCTATATCCATAGGCGCAGCTGATGCTGTTCCAATCGTAAGTCCCCACACCTGTCGTTGGACTGCGACGGCTGCTCTGTGCGAATCCGCGTCTTGCGCCGCCGCAACGCTTCCCCCTTAAATGCTTGCCACACATTCGACGGCACACCTTCAAACAACGTAGCGTCAAAAAGAAATGCAATTTTGCGCAAATACAAAGGAGAGCGACGATGACACCGCGCGTAAGAGAGATTTTGAGCTGGTACGGTGCAGATAGCGCTGGGACGCTAACCAACCTGGCCCGGCTATTGAACCACGGCCGATTGGCAGGAACCGGGAAGCTGGTCATCTTGCCGGTTGATCAAGGCTTCGAGCATGGGCCCGCGCGCTCGTTCGCACCCAATCCCCCAGCTTACAATCCGCACTATCACTTCGCGCTCGCGATCGAAGCGGGCTGCAATGCGTACGCTGCCCCGCTGGGCTTCTTGGAAGCAGGCGCCCGCGATTTTGCAGGCGAAATTCCGCTCATCCTCAAAATCAACAACAGCAACGTGCTGCGGGAGGACAAAGATCCAAACCAGGCATTGACCGCCAGCGTGCAGGACGCGCTTCGTCTGGGCTGCTGCGCGGTCGGCTTCACGATCTACCCGGGATCGGCGCACCAATTCGAGATGTACGAACAGTTTCGCGCTAATGCCGAGGAAGCAAAACGCAACGGGCTCGCGGTTGTCGTCTGGTCCTATCCGCGCGGGTCGGGCCTGAGCAAGGACGGCGAAACAGCGATCGACATTATCGGTTATGCCGTTCAAATCGCAGCTCAGCTCGGAGCGCACATCATCAAGGTGAAACTTCCGACGGCGCATATCGAGCAGGATGCAGCCCGCAAAGTATACGACGAGCGGCGCATTCCGATCGCGACCCCCGCGGAGCGAGTCCGCCACGTCGTTGATTGTGCTTTCGCCGGCCGCCGCATCGTCATCTTCTCGGGCGGTGCCACGGTCTTCGATGACGACAAGCTACTCGATGAGATCCGCTCAATCCATGCTGGCGGGGGGTTCGGTTCGATCATTGGCCGCAACTCCTTCCAACGTCCGAGGGAAGAGGCGCTCCGGATGCTAAGGGATGTCATGGATATTTATGCGGCGGCGCCGGACCGGGATCAAAAGCGTTGAGCGCCAGGTCCGCCATGCCGGATGCCGCGCCGCATAGATCGATTATCGTTGCGCCTCCGATCTTGTCGGCGGATTGGCCGTCCGGTCGAGATCCAGACCTATGCCGGCCGCATCGTCATTCACGAGACGGAATCGCAGTTGGCGATAAGGGCTTTTCCCAACGGTCATTTGGACGGCGGCAGTATTAGCCAGAAAAAGCTGCTCGCCAGAACAACAACATTGCCTTTCCAGGCGGCGGGGCTGCCGTGTTATTACGCAAACTGTGGCAAAAGCGCATCGGGCGGCGAAAGAAACGCGTGTGGAACTGCAAGAGTATATTGCAAAAAAAAATTTGCGGCGCAGGTTGCGCGTCAGCGAATTGCTCTGTTGGGAGATATGCCGATGCCTCGTCCGTCAAAATCCATCCTCTTGCCGGCCCTCTGCGCCGGCACCTTCCTTGGTCTCGCCGGGGGGTTCGCCCGCGCTGCCGAGCCCGCCCCCACGCCGCCGCCAGCCAGTTGGTGGGACACCTTCACCATAGGGGGTACTGTGGAGGCTGGTTTTACCATGAACCCCGAAAATCCCCCCGATGGATTGAATTTCGGACATTTGTTCACCGACAAGGCCAACGAGCCGCTGCTCAATCAGATCCTCGTGACTGCCCAGCGGCCGCTCGATCCGAAGGCCACGGACTATGATTTCGGCTTCAAGTTGCAAATAATGTACGGATCGGACGCACGTTACACGCAATATCTCGGCGAACTCGGTTACGCCATCGATGACCGGAGCCAATTCAGTCCCATCGAGGCCTGGGCGACCGCGCATACTCCCTGGCTGTTTTCGGGCGGCATCGACATCAAGGCCGGCCAATTGGTCACCTTGGAAGGCGCCGAGACGATCGACCCGACCACCAATTACTTCTACTCGCATTCCTACATCTTCAATTTCGGCATCCCGCTGATGCACACCGGCATCATGACGATTTCGCATGTCGATCCGCTGGTCGATATCTATGCCGGCGTCACCAGCGGCGTGAACACGACCTTCGGAGACGCCAACGTGGCCAATCCAGTCGTTCGACGGGCGGCATCGGGCTAAATCTACTCGGCGGCAACCTCACGATTCTCGCCACCACCCATATCGGTGCGCAAACTCCCAATACCAACGGGACCAACAACACGCTCGATTTCATCACGGCCTGCAATTGCAATCCGGGTACCACGTTCCGCTATCTCAACGACATCACGGCCACCTGGAAGATCAACGACTCTCGACTCTCATCACGGATGCCAACTTGATCCTCGACGATGGCACATATTTTAATGCGGCTGGTACCAGCACCTTTCATCCGAGCGGCTATGGCATCGCGCAATATGCGATCTACACGGTCAACGATTGGCTGAAGGCCGTTGGACGTCTTGAGGTTTGGCGTGACAGCGACAATTTCTTCGTGGCGGCCTTCCCAGGCAATTTTGACTTCGTCAACGCCGAGCATGGCTTTGTCAACACGTCGATTGCGGGCGGTCCGCTGGGGGGAGGTACCACCTATTTCGAGATCACCGGGGGCCTCAATATCGCGCCGCCGATTCCGAAGGGAACGCCGTTGATCCAGTCGATCACCTTCCGGCCGGAGGTTCGCTACGACACGTCCTTGAATGGCACGGACCCCTTCGATGGCGCGGCGCCCTTCGGCGGTCCGGGGCACCCCAGGTTTCGGGGTCGGCACCAAGAGCTCGCAATTCACCTTCGGCGGCGACATCATCGCGAAGTTCTAAGCCTAATTCACCTAGCACCTAGGTAGCTGTCGTAATTCCGCCCGGCCAAAGGGTTATGGCCGGGCGGTTTCTTTATGAGGTCGATGTCACGGCGTTCAGCCGGGCAGACAAAGGAGAAATGTACGAATTCAGGCTTATGCGGAGCCGGGCATTGCTCTGACTCTCCGGACACCGTGGCGAAGACGCTCCTTCGCATGAAAAGGCAGGTTCCCGCGCCTTTTTCATCAGGATGACTTGAATTTGTGCGCGGGATCTGCACGCCGTCACGAATGCGAAGCCCGCGTCGTGCGGCTTCTTCGAGCCTGCCGCCATGGATGCCCAGAACGCACACTCGCCCGCGGCCCCAAGGAGATTGTACGGCATGGCGCACCGGGCGTGGTTCACGGTTCTTTTCATCATCGAGTGCGGCAACCTGGGGATCTGGTTGACTGGTCCACTTCGCGCGGCGAAAGACCTGACATCGACCGGCAATGAGGCGTCCCCCGGGGCCACCGGCGTCCAGTTTACGCCGCAACACGAGGCGAGCGTCGCGATAGCGGCGGTTGACGAAAGAGTGTTTCAGCGGGAACGCCAAGCCGGCGGAAAGATCGCGGCTAACGGCAACCTCGCGAACTCGATATACCCTCATTTTAGTGGCTCGGTAACCGCCGCGCTCGTTCGCGATAGCGGCCATTTCACGCAGAGCGAGCCGTCGCCTAGCAATTCTTCGACCGGTCAAGTCGATCGCGTCGCAGGGAATGCCGGGGCGGCAAAAGCAGAGCCAAATGTCACTGTGACGCGGACGTCCGTGCAACGTGCTAGCCATTCACTCCTCGCCAAGGATGACACCTTGACGGATTGGCAGCAGGCGCAGTCCAATCTGGCCGCTGCCCAAAACCGCCAAGAATCATCCCATATCGCTCCGGCGGCAGTGGAAGCTCGGCGCGTTGTTCGTGACCAACCCGAAGATCCGGCCGCGACGGCCTCCGCTCCGGCCCCGACCAGTCCCAGCGAGACAAAGCCAGCGCAGTCAAATCCAGATTTGTCGTCGTCGATCGCCTCCAGCATTCCGGTGCTTGCTCAGTTCAAGAAGGGGCTGTTCGATCTCGGCTACAATTTGCAAATGACTTATTTTGCGGATGGCTTGAGCAATCCCACGGGCGGCGTTAAGCAGGGCGCCGCTTATGAGGGCGTTCTTTACATGGTGCTCGACGCGGACCTCGCAAAGATTGCGGGGTTGGACGGCCTCAGTTTTCGTATCAACGCTTATCAGATCCACGGGCGCCAGCTATCGGCCTACAACATCTTCAACCTCGCGACCGTCGACAGCATCGAGGCGCGGCCAGCGACTCGGCTGTTCGAGCTTTGGGTCGAGCAGAAGTTCGGCGATTTGGCCTCAATTCGCATTGGCCAATTGGCGGCCGACAATCAGTTTTTCATAAGCGAATTCGGCAACACTCTATATGTAAACAGCACGTTCGGCTGGCCGGTGATATTCGCATCGGATTTGCCAGGGGGCGGAGGACCAAACTATCCTCTTGCTACTCCCGGCGTGCGCCTCAAAGTCACTCCGGACAATCAACTCGTTCTTCTCGCCGGGTTGTACAACGGCGATCCCGCCGGGACAGGCTTCACGGGCCTTGAGCAAATTAAAGACCCAGCGGGATTGAACTTTCGTCTCCGGGATCCGCCACTGCTGATGACCGAGGCCCAATATATGTACAATCAAGACAAGACCGGACAGGGGCTCGCTGGGACAGTTAAGCTTGGAGCGTGGTATCACTTCGGCAAATTCGACGATGAGCATTTTAGCGTCGGCGGCAAGTCTCTCGCCGTGCCTTCGAGCAACGGCATGGCGCAAACCCATAACGGTGATTATGGCGTTTACGGCGTCGTCGACCAAATGCTCTGGCGCCTTCCAGGCGATGATCCGAAAAAAGGTGTCGGCGCGTTCGCGCGCGTCGCATTCAGTCCCTCCGATCGCAATCTGATAAGCCTTTATGCCGAGGGGGGGATCAATTTCATGGGGCTTTGGGAACGGCGGCCGGACGACAATTTTGGCCTCGCGGCATCCTTCTCGCAGCTCTCACCTGGTCTCGGGGATCTTGATCGCGAAAGAGCTTTCTTTGAAGAAGCCGCTTTGCCTTCGCGTGATTACGAATTGGTGGTCGAACTCACTTATCAGGCACAGATCGTTGCAGGCTGGATCGTTCAACCAGATTTTCAATATATCTTCCATCCCGGCGGCGGCGCGATCAACCCGGTCAATCCGCTGACGGGCCGCATTCCCGACGCGGCAGTGCTTGGCATCCGCACGGCGATTTCATTCTGACGCACAAATTTCTGACCCGGCATGATCCTGCGTTGCGAATGCTATTGGGAACCTGACCCGGATCCCGGCCGCAGCTGGCAGGACTTGCGGATCCTTGCCGGATTTGCTTTTCGCTATATTCGAACTTAGATGAAATTCATGTCGAATTACGCCAACCCAGCCAATTTCCTGCGGCTTGCCAAAGTGCTCGTGCCGTTATCGGCGACGCTTACGGCGCTCTCGCTTTGCGTTGGCCTATACCTCGCCTGGTTCGTCGCGCCGCCCGATTATCAACAAGGCGAAACGGTTCGGATCATGTATCTGCATGTGCCTGCGGCGTGGCTTGCCATGTTGATTTATGTGGTGATGACGTCGGCAGCGCTTGGCACGCTTGTTTGGCGCCATCCGCTCGCCGATGCGGCGCAAAAGGCAGCGGCGGCGCTTGGTGCCGGTTTTACCTTGCTATGCCTTGGCACCGGCTCGCTCTGGGGCAAGCCCATGTGGGGTGCTTGGTGGGTCTGGGATGCGCGCCTTACCTCGGTTCTCGTGCTTTTCCTGATCTACCTCGGCCTTGTCGCCTTGTGGCGCACGATCGAGGATCCCGGCAAGGCCGCGCGGGCCGCCGCGATCTTCACCCTCGTCGGCGCAGTCAACATTCCGATCATCAAATTTTCCGTCGATTGGTGGAACACGCTGCACCAGCCGGCCTCAGTCTTCCGCCTCGGCGGTCCCGCGATCGCGGCCTCCATGCTGTGGCCGCTCGCAGTGATGGCGCTCGCCTTTACTCTCCTTTTCGTTACGCTTTATATCATGGCGATCCGCAACGAAATCCTCCGCAGACGCCTGCACCGCCAGTCGATCCTTGCGGCCAGTGCGCAGGAGCAGGGCCGCGCGGGCGCAGCATCCGCCTGGGAGGCCGCTTATGAGCCATGATCCGCATTTCGGCTTCGTCGTCGCGGCCTATGCCTTTGCCTTCTTCATTGTAACCGGAATGATCGTTACGATCTTCGCCGATTACATCCGCTTGAAACGGGCGCTGGCGACATTGGCGCGTGGGCCACTACAAGACCCGGACTAGGAAAGCTTCGAATAAATGGCGGCAAACGCGCCACGGCAAGAAGCGGAGCTGCCTGCCGCACGGCGGCCGTTTCTCACTTTTTTGCCCTTGGTTGTTTTCGCGGCGCTTGCGTCACTGTTTGTGATCCGGCTCTATTCCGGCGATGCGTCGCTTCTGCCGTCAGCGCTGATCGGCAAGCAAGTCCCGGCTTTCACCTTGCCGCCCGTCGAAGGGCTACCGGGCAAGCCGGGATTTTCGGATGCGGATCTCCGCCAAGGCAATGTCACGCTCGTCAATGTGTTTGCCTCCTGGTGCGTGCCTTGTCACCAAGAACATGAATTGATTATGCGATTTTCGGCGGATCCTGCTCTTGTGCGCGCGGGAGTACGGCTATTTGGGCTCGCCTATAAGGACGACCCAGCAAACATAGTGCGATTCCTCGCCGAGGCAGGCGATCCCTTCGCGAGGATCGGCGCCGACCGCAAGGGGCGAACCGCGATAGACTGGGGCGTCTATGGCGTACCCGAAACTTTTATTGTCAAGGGCGATGGGACAATTGCCTACCGGTTCGTCGGACCGGTTAGCGAAGCGAGCTATCGGGATGTGATTATGCCCGAGATTAAAAAAGCACTGCGGTGACTCCGCAAAAACCCACAAACCTGGGCGCAATGCGTGGCGTAATCCCGGAGCGGCATCTCGATGCACGGCCAGGGACTGCCAGGGGTGCCCCGATTCTCAAATTTCTGGCTCTATGCGCGAATGACCAATACCGAGCATTTGGCATGCCGCACGATCGTTTTGGCGTTGGAGCCGATTAGATAGGTCGACATGGAAGGCCTATGCGATCCGACCACGATAAGATCGGCGCCCCACTCTTCGGCTTCGGCCAGTATCTCGACATAAATACCGCCAAACCTGACGGCATGCGACATGGTCTCCTTTGGAAATGAAAGGCCGGCACTGATTTCTTCCAGCGCGCGAATAGCGCGCTCTTCTTGCGTTTTGTCGAATTCCGCCGGAACATATTCCATGAAACTCGCGGGAAGCAATGTTTCGACCGTGACAAGCCGCAAGGCGCCCTTCGAATGAAGCGCGAGCTCCACCGAGGCATCGAAGGCCGGTTTCGAGATGGTCAATTCGGTCAGGTCGATCGGGATCAGTATCTTTTTGAACATCGGATATGGCCTATTCGTTGTGGCAATGAACGGCTCCGCCCCTTCGGGCCGGGAAGGCCGATGAACGGCCCGGCGCGCCCTCTCAGTCAGGCCGCGCTTTCGGTTTCCCGCAGCACATCGCCAACAGCAGCGAGCGCCACCTCGGCGGCGGCGCCATGCGGGCCTCCCGCTTGAGCCATGTCGCGGCGGCCGCCGCCGCCCTTGCCGCCAAGTTTGGCGGCGGCGGGGCGCACCAATTGGACTGCGTCAAAGCGCCCTGTCAAATCAGGGGTGACGCCGACCACGATACCTGCCTTCCCGTCGCCGTCGATGCCAACGATCGCGACAACCCCGGAGCCGACGCTAAGCTTTGCTTCGTCGGCGAGCGATTTGAGATCGTTCAGTCGCAATTCCAGATACCACCCGGGAAAAGAATTTCACGCCGGCTATTTCTTGCAGCGGTTGCGCGCTTGCCGAGGCGGCTCCACCCATCGCCAGTTTTCTGCCGCGACCTCGCTCAACTCGCGTTCAAGTTTCCGGCTATCCTCAATGAGACTCGCCAGGCGGTTGGCCGCGTCTTCCTCGGGAGCCTTCAGCAGCGCCGCGACGTCATGCAGCTGGCGAGCCCGCGTGTTGAGATAGTGGCGCGCCTCCGCCGCCGTCTTGGCCTCGATGCGGCGGACACCCGCCGCGACCGCAGCTTCTGAAATGATCGTGATGATCCCTATATCGCCAGTACGGGAAACATGCGTTCCGCCGCAAAGCTCGGTTGAAAAAGCCGGTGTCTTGAAGAATGCGGCAAACCATCCTCACTTGCGGGCGCAACGGCCCATCGATACAACGCGAACTTCGTCGCCATATTTTTCTCCGAAAAGCGCGCGGGCGCCGGTTCCAATGGCTTCGTCGATGGCCATCAGGCGGGTCACGACGGGCGTGTTGTCCAGCACGGCGCGATTGGCGATGTCCTCGATGCGGGCAAGCTCAGTCCAAGCCGATCGGCTTTTGATGGGTAAAGTCGAATCGCAGGCGGTCGGGAGCGACGAGCGATCCCTTTTGCGCCACATGTTCGCCAAGGACTTGGCGGAGCGCCTCATGCAGAAGGTGCGTCGCCGAATGGTTGGCGCGCACCGCCTGCCGGCGCTCGTGATCGACAACAAGCTCAAGGGCAAGCCCGGGACGCAATTCGCCCTTCCTCGACCAATCCTTCATGGACAAAAAGAGTTCCGAGTTTTTTCTGGGTATTGTCGACGCGGAAGCGAATCCCGTTTGTTGCATGACGCCGGTATCGCCGACTTGACCGCCGGATTCGCCATAGAAAGGCGTCTGATTGAGGATGACGAAGTCCGGCTTCGCCCGGGCCGAGTGCCAAGACCTCCTTGCCGTCCTTGAGGATCGCTGCGACAAGGCCTTCCGCGCGCTCCATGTCATAGCCCAAAAATTCCGTTGCTCCAGTTTTCTCCTTGACGGCGAACCACAAAGCCTCGGTCGCCAATTCGCCGGAACCGGCCCAAGCCTTGCGCGCCTCGCGGCGCTGGCGCTCCATCGCCGCCTCGAAATCCTGCGGTGTCCACCTGAAGCGCCGCGTGCGCGCAAAGCGTCCTGCGTGAGATCGAGCGGAAAACCGTAGGTGTCGTAGAGTTTGAACGCGACGCTTCCATGCAGAGTGCCGCCTTGCGGGAGATCGCGGGTTGCCTCGTCAAGGATCGAAAGGCCGCGCGCGAGCGTGTCGCGGAACCGGGTCTCTTCGAGGCGCAGGGTTTCGATGATGAGCGGTTCGGCACGCAAAAGCTCGGGGTAAGCCTGACCCATTTCCCGCGAAAGGCTGGCACGAGCCGCCACATCAAGGGCTCCCTCGCACCAAGCATTTGGGCGTGGCGCATGGCGCGCCGCATGATTCGGCGCAGCACGTAGCCGCGGCCTTCGTTCGAAGGCAGGACACCGTCGGCGACGAGGAAAGCGGCCGCGCGCAGATGGTCGGCGATGACCCTGTGGCTCGCCTTTTGGGGGCCGTCCGGATCGACGCTGGTCACTGAAGCGACCGCGAGGATCAAGGTGCGCAGGAGGTCGATGTCGTAATTGGACGTAACCCCTTGCAGCAGCGCGGCGATGCGTTCAAGCCCCATGCCGGTATCGATCGACGGCCGCGGCAAATCGATGCGTTGGCCGGCGCGAAACCTGCTCGAATTGCATAAAGACAAGGTTCCAAAATTCGAGAAAACGATCGCCGTCGTCATCCGCGCTGCCCGGCGGGCCGCCTTGGAGCTTGTCGCCCTGATCGTAGAAAATCTCGGAGCAGGGACCGCAGGGCCAGTGTCGCCCATGGCCCAAAAATTATCCGTCGTTCGCGATCCGGATGATCTTGGAGTCGGGAAACCCAGCGATCTTCTTCCACAATTCATAGGTTTCATCGTCGTCGTGATAAACCGTGACGAGAAGCCGGTCTTGTCGCAGGCCGAATTCACGTGTGATCAATTTCCAGGCGAGTTCGATGGCGAGCGGCTTAAAATAGTCGCCGAACGAAAAATTACCCAGCATTTCAAAAAAAGTGTGGTGCCGGGCCGTATAGCCGACATTGTCGAGATCATTGTGTTTTCCGCCCGCGCGCACGCATTTCTGCGCGGATGCCGCGCGCGTATAGGAGCGCTTTTCGAGGCCGGTAAAAAGATTCTTGAACTGAACCATTCCGGCATTGGTGAACATGAGCGTCGGATCGTTATGCGGCACGAGCGGCGAGGAGGCCACGATCTCGTGGTCATTCTTTTTGAAGAAATCGAGAAAGGCCGACCGGATCTCGTTGACGCCGTTCATTTCGTCACATCCTTAGTCTCAGTCTCGATCGTTGGCGAGTGCGTGGCGGTATCTTCAGCGCAAGACCGCAACGGAAACATTCTACCGTGATCGCTTCAAATGGACCCGCTCATCGGCTCTAAGTTTTTAATATTGGTATACGATCATAGCCCGAAAAATGAGCAACGATTTAGGTTACGCTCTCGCCTGCGACGGGTCAGTCCGTGTCTCGCTTACGATACGAGCGCAAGCTTCGGCGCCGCCGCCGAAAGGTACACCGAAACGTCTCTTAAAGCATTTTCCATTCGCGACGAAAAGTCTGCCCGGATGAATTTGTCACTCTGCGGATCGCCGTAGACCCACTTACTCGGTTGGAACGAAGTGTGGCTCCCTCGAGCTATGGTCCGCAGGCCGCGGACGCCAACCGGCCGTCGGCGGCTTCCCGGAAAAACCCCCTTGTAGATCAATGCAGCGCCGCCAGGCAGATACCGGCCTGGCGCGACGGACATCGTGGCCAACGCCAACGCAAATCGGCCCGGCTCAAATCCTAACTTCCGGTCTCTTCGGCCGGCCCGCTCATGGCGGCTTCATCGAGAATGCGATCGGCGATGAGCCCGGAGTTTTCGCGAATCTCTTGCTCGATGCGTTCCGCGACCTGCGGATTGGCCTTGAGAAAATTCTTTGCGTTTTCCCGGCCTTGGCCGAGCCGCTGGCTATCGTAGGAAAACCACGCCCCGGATTTTTCGACGACGCCAGCCCTGACGCCAAGATCGATCAGTTCGCCCGTCTTGGATATGCCCTCGCCATACATAATGTCGAATTCGACCTGCTTAAACGGCGGCGCCACCTTGTTCTTCACGACCTTGACGCGCGTTTGATTTCCGGTGACCTCGTCGCGCTCCTTGATCGATCCGATCCTGCGGATGTCGAGCCGGACGGACGCATAGAATTTCAAGCGCATTGCCGCCGGTGGTGGTCTCCGGGCTGCCATACATGACGCCGATCTTCATCCGGATTTGATTGATGAAAATAACCGTCGTTTGCGAGCGCGAGATCGAGGCGGTGAGCTTGCGCAGCGCCTGGCTCATGAGCCGCGCCTGGAGACCCGGCTGGCTGTCCCCCATTTCGCCTTCGATTTCGGCGCGCGGCGTGAGCGCCGCGACGGAATCGATCGACGAGAACATCGACCGCGCCGGAACGCACCAGCGTATCCGTGATTTCAAGCGCCTGTTCGCCGGTATCCGGCTGCGAGATCAAAAGATCCTCGAGATTGACCCCGAGCTTGCGCGCATAGATCGTATCGAGCGCATGCTCGGCGTCGATGAAGGCGCAGACGCCGCCCTTTTTCTGGGCCTCGGCGATGACATGCAAGGTCAAGGTGGTCTTGCCGGAGGATTCCGGACCGTAAATCTCGACGA
Organism: uncultured Alphaproteobacteria bacterium; assembly: GCA_963851225.1. Lineage (GTDB taxonomy): Bacteria > Pseudomonadota > Alphaproteobacteria > Rhizobiales > Beijerinckiaceae > Methylocapsa. The sequence goes on from CAWKON010000049.1 coordinate 57,143, forward strand.
CTCTCCCGCGCGGGAGGCCGCCGACCCCCAAAGCGATGTCAAGTCCAAGCGAACCCGTCGGCACCGTTTCGATCTCGACCGCCTTCTCGTTTTTCCCGAGCCGCATGATCGAGCCCTTTCCAAAAGCCCGTTCAATCTGCGACAAAGCGGCGTCGAGCGCCTTGGTCTTGTCCACGGACGTCCCTTCCACGAGACGGAGGTTTGCTTGAGTCATGGCGATCTTCCCTTCTGGCATGAGCGAAGCCTATGCGCAACGTTTGCTGCGATGGATCAATTGTACATGTTTTGTTCTCATTTGCAAGTGTTTTTTGCAACTTTCGCAACCGCAAACATTTTCCCGGATCGCCGCACACTTAACCAACATCGGTCATAGCGACTTGGCCGCAGCTAGCACCGCCTCCGCGTGCCCGGGAACTTTCACCTTGTTCCATACCACCGCGATCGTGCCGTCCTTGCCGATGAGGAACGTCGCGCGCTCCACCCCCATGTATTTGCGTCCGTACATACTCTTTTCGACCCAGGTGCCATAGGCTTCGAGCATAGCTTTCGTTGCGTCGGACGCGAGCGTGAGATCGAGCTTATGTTTGGTCTTGAATTTTGTGTGGCTTGCCACCGAGTCGGGCGATACGCCAAGGATCGCCGCACCAGCTTTTTTGAATTCGCCCCGCAAGCCGTTAAAGTCGATCGCTTCCTTGGTGCAACCGGATGTATCGTCTTTCGGATAGAAGTAAAGAACAAGCTTCTTGCCAGCGAAGCTTGCGAGCGACACCCTTGATCCGGCGTCGTCCGGTAAGACGAAATCCGGTGCCTTGTCGCCCGGCGCCAATTTTTTGCCTAAGTTGCCGCCCAGGCTACTATCCAGATTCTTGTTCAAGTATTCTGGCGGCTCATTTGCCAAATCTTTATTCATGGAGTTTTCCTTTCGTCGCATGAAACGGCGAATGGCAACGTCCATCCTTTCGCCAGTGTGCCCCGCGCGTCTTTCCGATAAAGTGCTTATAGTCGCGTGGGATCAAAATTTCCACTTTCAACTTGGTTCTGAAAGGCCGCGAGCGGTTGGCCGAACACGGTGAAGAAAATCTGGCCCGGACCCGCGCGTGGCCGGGAGATTGGTTGCGCCGGAAGTGGAATGCGCCGCGTCCCGCTCCCTGCGGCGAACTAAGGACAAGCAGGCGTGGCTCCGCGCGGCATGCGTGGTTCGCATGCAAGCTGATGCTCGGAGTGGTTTTTTTTGCGCTCGTAGGCGGCGGTTTCTTCGTTGCCCGCGTTGCGCTCGGGCCGCTCGCTCTCAACAGTCTCGCGCCGCAGATCGCCAAGGCACTCGATGAGCGTTTCGGCCATCGCTACGAATTCGGTTTCGGTGGAACCGCGATCGTAAGGAATGGCTATGCGCCGGCGCTGAGCATCGACAAATTGTCGGTCAAGGAACCTTCCGGCCGCACGATTTTGACCGCGCCGCGCGCCGAAGTATCGGTCGATCTTTTTGCTCTCTGTTTCGGACGAGTGACACCTAGGCGGCTCGAAATTTTCGACGTCGAAGTGCATCTCACCTTGCGGCCCGACGGCTCGCTCGTCTTGCCGGTTGCATCCAATTCCGGGCAAGCAGTGGCGGTCACGCCGCCGCTTAGCCCGGCGCTCGAGCTCGACAGCCAATCGCAGCCGCTGGACGCGGGAACGAAAAATCCGGCCACACCGGCGCTCACAGCAAAGCCGCCGCACGCCCTCATCGTCAAGCAAATGGCGGCATCGATCCGGCTCGTCATCGACACGCTGACCAATCCGGCAAGTCCGGCCGCAGCGATCGATCGCATCGGTATCACCCGCGGAAAGCTGGTGATCGACGACGAGACCGCCGGTCAAACCATGGTCTTTGACGGCGTCAATCTCGGTTTCGATAAATCTTCCCGCGCCACTAAGTTCGATCTTTCCGTCGAGGGGCCGAACGGCCGCTGGCTGGCTTCCGGCGTTGCCGGCGGCATGCCGGGTACGGAACGCGGCCTCACACTTTCGGTTTCAAATCTATCCCTCGATGAGATCTTGCTGGCGGCCGGAACGCGCAAGATCGGCGCCGATTTCGACATGCCGCTGTCAGGCAAGCTCAGCGTCCGGTTACAAGCCGACGGGACGCTTTCTGAGGCAGCTGGGCAGTTTGAATTCGGGGCAGGTTATATGCGCTTCGACGACCCCGACGATGAACCCTTAATGATCGACAAAATCACCGGCGGGTTTCGTTGGGATTCGGCGGCGCGACGCATTGCGGTCGATCGCTGGCGGCTCGCGGCGAGCGCTTCACATTTCGCGGTTTCTGGTTTCGTGACACCGCCGCATCGAGAGGGCGATCCATGGTCGCTTGCGCTGACAAATGCGGAACCTAACGTGGCGGGGCCCGAGCGGCCCGGAGAAAAGCCAATTCCGATCGATCAAACCGCTTTGGCAGCGCGCCTTTACTTGGCTGAAAAAAAACTTGTCATCGACCGGTTTGTGTTCGGCGGTCCGGGGGGCGCGATCGCGATGGCCGGCGGGATCGATTGGATTGATGGACCCCATTTAAGGTTCGGGGCATCGATCTCTCCTGCGCCCGTCAGCACCGTCTTGCGGTTGTGGCCCTCGTTCGTCGCGTCGCCAGTCCGCGCCTATCTGCTGGCCCGCGCCAGCGACGGAACGGTGGAAAAGGGCACCCTGCGGATCGATTTCGATGGCGGCGATTTGCAAGCGATGCGGGCCGGGCACCCTCCTCCCGATACAAAGGTGCTGCTCGATTTCACGGTTGCCAATGCGAGCCTTGAATTTCTTCCCGGCGTGCCGCCATTGCGCGGCATCGACGGCACCGGCCATGTCACAGGCAAGTCCGCGAGTTTCGCGGTCACAAATGCCGCCCTTGATGCCGGCAGTGGCCGCATGCTGACCGTCTCGGATGGCAGTTTCCATGTCGCCGACTTTGAGGTGAAACCCACGCCGGCGGTGGTGGAGGCCAAGGTCACGGGCAGTGTCGAGGCGATCGGAGAGCTTTTATCGCATGACGCGTTAAAACCCTATGCCAGTCTGCTGGTCAATTCTTCCACATTGGGGGGACAGGCCGGCGGCAATCTCGAAATCGATATGAAGCTTGGCCCCAACACGAGCCCGGCTGACACAATTCTCAAGGTCAATGCAACAGTTACCAATTTCACTGCCGAAAAATTGATCGGCAACGAAAAGTTCGATGCCGCGACGCTGACTGTCACTGTCGATCCCTCGGGACATAGAGCGAGTGGGCAGGGCACCATCTTCGGCGCTCCGGCCACGATCGGCATTGAGAGTATGACAGGCAAGCCCGGCGAAGTTTCGATTGGTTTGATCCTGGACGATGCGACCCGCGCCAGGCAGGGTTTTGGCGCCATCCCAGGAGTGAGCGGACCTATTGGCGCCAAAATTACCGCTCCCATTGGCGCGGGGGCAAAATTCAAAGCGCGGATCGAACTCGATTTGAGTCGTGCCGCAATCGATATTCCGGGAATTTCGAAGCCGGCAGGACAGCCGGGAAAGGTCGCATTCTTGCTCGCCGTCAACGACGAGGGGACCCTGCTCGATCAGATCGCCGTCGATGCCGGCCCCATTCAGGCGCGGGGCAACGTGCAGCTTGGCGCGGGCCTCGCGCTCATTGCGGCGAAATTTCCCCAGGTGAAGCTGTCGGCCGGCGACGATATGAAGATCGACGCGTTCAAAACCGGCGAGACGATGAAAGTGGTCGCGCGGGGAACCGCGATCGACGCGAGGCCTTTCTTACAATCGCTGATTTTCAAGCCTCCCGCCAGTGATGATGTTCGGCAAAGCAGCAGCGGGGCGCGCACTGAAGCGGGTCCATTCAAAGAGATCGAATTCGATGTCAAAACGGACATTTTGAGTGGATATAACAAACAGATCATTGCCGGGGCCGAACTGAGATTTGCAAAACGCGGCGACGAAATAAAGCAGTTCACTTTTGCCGGAACCTTCGGCCAGCAGCCGATTTCGTGCAATCTGACCGGGGCGGACGCCTCGCCCCAACTGAACCTCGTCAGCGAGGACGCGGGATCGCTTTTGCTTTTCCTCGACCTCTACAAGCACATGGAGCGCGGACGGCTTTCGGTTGGGATGCGTCTTGGACCGGACTCGCTGGCCGGCGTCCTTCGCATCGACGATTTCGTTTTACGCGACGAACCGGCATTGCGCACGCTCGTGGCCGAGGGCGCTCCGCCGCTCGATACACCGGGCAAGGTACAAAAGATCGATGCGAGCGCGGTCGCTTTCAACAGATTGCAAGTGCGGTTTCGCCGCGACGGCACCCGCCTCGATCTCAACGCCGGAACCATGCACGGCGAAGCCATTGGACTGACCGTCGACGGTGCCGTCGATTTCGTGCACGACCAGGTCGACATGAGAGGTACATTTGTTCCCGTTTATGCCTTCAACAATTTGTTTGCGAAAATACCCGTCGTCGGGCTCATCTTAGGGGGCGCCACGGACGAAGGATTGATAGGGGTCAACTACCGGATTAGCGGCTTAGCCAGTGCGCCGACGCTCACCATCAATCCTCTCTCGGCGATCACGCCAGGAATCTTCCGCCAGATTTTTGGCGTCGTCGATTTCGACCCTATGCATCCGCCGCAATAGGACGAATCAACCGGCCTTCAACAGGACATGGCGCTTGCGTCCAAGCGAAAGTTTGACCGCGCCTCCGGTTAGATCGGGCGGCCCGATTACCATCCGCTCATCGGTGACGGTTTTGTCGTTGATCTTCAAGCCGCCGCCAATGATGTGGCGCCGCGCCTCGCCCGTCGAAGCGACGAGCCCCGATCTGACAAAAGCCGTGAGCACCCCAAGGCCCGCTGCAATCTCGGCGGCGGGGATTTCGATAGTGGGAAGGCTCTTCAATAGCGCCGGATTCATCCTACGATCGGGTGGTGCCGGTTGCTCCTGCGTCCAGGAATCAAAAATTCCAGCTGAATTCTCGGGACGGTGGAAAGGCACACCAGTCGCTTCAAGTGCGAAGGTTTGCCGCGCCGTCTCCGCCGCCTGCAACGCCGCCTCGCGGCCATGCACCATGGCGGTTGCTTCGGTCGCGAGAATTTTCTTCGCCTCATTGATTTCGGCGCCGCCCAACGCTTCGAGCCTGGCGATTTCATCGAGCGGCAATTCGGTGAAGAGCTTCAAAAACCGCCCGGTATCCCGGTCTTCGCAATTGCGCCAATATTGCCAATAGTCGAAGACGGGCAACATGCTTTCGTCGAGCCACACCGCGCCTTGCGCGGTCTTGCCCATTTTGGCGCCCGACGCCGACGTCAAGAGCGGCGAAGTCAAGCCGTAAAGCTGGCGCGTGCCCATCCTGCGGCCGAGATCGATCCCGGTGACGATGTTGCCCCATTGGTCCGAGCCGCCCATCTGCAAAACGCAGCCATGGCGTTTGAAAAGCTCGACGAAATCATAGGCCTGAAGGCACATATAATTGAATTCAAGAAACGATAATTCCTGGTCGCGTTCGAGCCGCAGCTTCACCGAATCCATCGCTAGCATCCGGTTGACCGAGAAATGGCGCCCCACGTCGCGCAGAAAATCGATGTAGTTGAGCGTGGCGAGCCATTCCGCGTTGTCCGGCATGATCGCGTCATGTTTTTCTTCGCCGAAATTCAGGAACTTGGCGAAGATGCGTTTGATCCCCTCTTTGTTGGCGGCAATCGTCTCGAGCGGGAGCAATTGGCGGCTTGCGTCCTTGCCCGAGGGATCGCCGACCCGTGTCGTGCCGCCGCCCATCAGCGCGATCGGCTTCGCCACCGGTCTTTTGCAGCCAGCGTAACAGCATGATCTGGACGAGCGAGCCCGCATGCAGCGAAGGCGCGGTGCAATCAAAACCTATGTAGGCAATGAGCTCTCCCGATTTTGCGATTTGATCAAGCCCTGCGAGGTCAGAGCATTGATGCAAAAATCCGCGCTCGATGAGCACTGTGAGGAAGTCGGATTGGGGACGAAAATCACTGGTCACGGGAGGCCTTCGGCAAAAGATCGCGCCCTTGCGACAAGCGTGCGCGACCCCTCGGATTTATGAAGCCGTCACACTTAGGGGGAAGGGCGCGGCAATGCAACGGGCGGCGGCCGCGCCTTGCCTTGGCTCCCCTGGTTCTCTGTTCCTGGGATGGTAAGACAGGCGAAAGCGCAATTCTCTGCGAAAATTGAAAGGTAGATTTTGTTTGTTCGCGATCTGATTCGCCGCTAAAATCAACATTGTGCCAATTTCATGATGCAAACTGCCATTACAAGGGCAGGAGTAAGCCACATGACAAAAATCGCTTTTTTGCGCTTTCAATTATTCGCTGCGCTCGGCCTCATCGCGCTCACCTTCTCCGCCGCGCCGGCGGAGGCACTGTCGAACCGGGTGTTCGTTTCCGGTCACGGAGTTGATTCCGCCGGCTGCGGGGCCGTGACGGCGCCTTGCCGCACTTTCCAGTTCGCGCATGACAATACGGCGGCGGGCGGCGAGATCATCGTGCGTGATTTCGGGCGACTACGGTCCGATGAGCATCACCAAGTCGATCAGCATCGTCAACGACGGGGCGGGCACGGCGAGCGTGCGGGCGAGCGGGGTGAACGGCGTCACCATCGACGCGGCCGGCCCGGCAGACGATGTGCATCTGCGCGGCCTCAGTATCACTGGCGATGGCACGGCGTCTAGCGCCGGCATCAGCGCGAACAACGTGGGATCGCTGACCATCTACATTGCGTGGTGCGGAGGTTCGCGAGCGGTATTACTGTCTTTTCAATCAGTGGACCGTTGAACTTCTCGATCTCCCACACAATCGTCGCCGACAACAGTAGTACTGGCGTCCAGGTCCATACGGTGGTAACCGGCTCGGCCGCGGGCATCATCGATCATGTATCGGCCATCAACAATGGCACCGGCGTCGAGTTGGACGGCGCCAACAACAATGCCACCATCGCCGACAGCGTCCTGTCCAACAACGTTGTTATCGGATTGAACGTCGGGGCGTTCGGGTCGCTGGCCACGGCGACGATGCGTAATGTCACGGCGAGCCATAATTTGTATGATGGAATTGCTGTTGAAGGAGGCGCCCCTTCGCGTATCGCCCATTCGGTGGCAACCGGGAATACCGCCGCAGGAATTCAGATTGATAGTGGCGTCGTCGAAAGCTACGGCGACAACGATCTGCGCGGAAACACGAGCGGGTCGGTCAGCGGAACCCTGACCACGGTCGCCCCCCAGTGACGCCGCCGGCGATGTTTTTTCTATAACCCTATCAACGATAGGAGACTTCCATTACCAAGACCTTCGCTTCCCGCTTTTCACCGCTTGCCCTGCTCGGCCTCGGTGCGCTCGCCTTCTCCGCCACACCCACCCGAGCCGGGCTCGACACCGTCTTCGTTTCCGGAAAGGGAGTCGATTCCTCCAGCTGCGGCGCGGTCGCGTCGCCATGCCAACACTTTCAGAAAGCGCATGACAACGCAAATCCGGGCGGTGAGATCGTGGTGCTCGACGCCGCCTCCTATGGCCCGGTGACGATCACCAAGGCACTCGGCATCATCAACGACGGCGCCGGAACGGCGGACATTCTGCAGACGGGCGCTGGGCTGAGCGCGATCACCATCAATGCGGGCACTGGCAACTCTGTGCATCTGCGCGGGCTCTCCCTCGACGGGGCCGCCACCGGCGGCTCCGGCGTTCGCCTGAACAGCGCCGGCTTCCTGACCATCGTCAATTGCGTGGCCCGCCATTTCACCAACCCCGGCTTCCTTCTGGCGCCTACTGGCGCGACGTCGTTCCTGATTTCCGACACGATCGCTTCCGACAATGCATCGGGCATCAAAGTCTTTCCACAAGGAGCTGGCTCGGCAAAGGGCGTCGTCGATCACGCGACGGCCAACAACAACAAATTCACGGGCGTCATCGCAAGCGGTGCGGTCGTGATGAGTGTCGTCGACAGCCTTGCCTCCGGGAATTTAAATGGGATCGCCGCCATCTCCGGAGCGTCGATCATGATCCGCGACACAGCCTCCAGCAATAACTCGAATTCCGGCTACGGCGTCAGGGACTCCGGCTCGGTGATCCGCCTCGCCCATTCCGTGGCGAGCGGAAACAATTTTGGCGTCCTCGTCGAATCCGGCGGCGTGGCGGAGAGCTTCGTCGACAATAATCTGCGCGGCAACATCACTGCGGCGGTGAGCGGAACCCTGACCAATGTCCTAGCGCAGTGACGTCGGCGCGGATCACTGCGCCGGGGTCGATAAGCTGCGGCAAAGAGAGGTTATCGCGGAGCCGGAGGTGAGGTGGATAGGCTTTCGCCCGCCAAGGGATCATAATCCACCCCCACGAGATAAAGCCCCTCGGGCGGGGCGACCATGCCGCAGCGGCGGCGGTCGCGCGCATCGAGCGCGGCTCGCAGATCGCCGACGGTCCATTTACCGGAGCCAACATGTTCGAGCGAGCCGGCGATCGAGCGCACCTGGTTGTGCAGAAACGAACGCGCGCTGACCTTGATCTGAATTTCTTCGCCGTCCCGCACGACATCGAGCCGTTCCAACGTGCGCACTGGGCTCTCCGCCTGGCACTGGGAAGCGCGAAAAGTCGAAAAATCATGGCAGCCTACGAGATGCCGCGCCGCCGTTTGCATGGCACCGGCATCGAGCTTGCGCTTGACGAGCCAAGCATGGCCCCGCGCAAGCGTCAAGGGCGCGCGGCGATTGACGATCCTGTAGAGATAATGCCGCCGGACTGCCGAAAATCGCGCGTCGAAATCCCCGGACACGCGTTCAGCAGCCAAGACCGCGACTGGGTGCGGCCGCAGATGCGCGTTCAGGCCATCGCGCAATACGTCGCTCCGCCAATCCTTGGCCAAATCGGCATGCGCGACCTGGCCGATGGCATGGACGCCGGTATCCGTGCGTCCCGCGCCGCGTATCGTGACTCTTTCGCCGCAAAGGGCGTAAAGCGCGGTCTCGATTACTTCCTGCACGGAAAGGCCATTGCTCTGCCGCTGCCAGCCGACGAAAGGCCCGCCGTCATATTCCAGGGTAAGTTTATAACGCGGCATCGGTTTTAGGGGTGAGGTGCGTTCCCTTGGCTATTCGAGCGCCGCGCAAAAAATCCGCGGCCGGCATTGGCGCCTTGCCCGGCCGTTGGACCTCAAGAAGCCGGATCGCCCCTTCGCCGCAAGCAACGGTGAGACAGTCTTCGAGTACGCGGCCGGGCATCCCGGCACCTTCCGCGATTTGCGTGCGAAACACTTTCACGCGCTCCACTCCCTTGCCAAGCCCGGCCTCGAAAAAAGCACCCGGAAACGGCGCCAGACCGCGAACCAGATTGTGGACGTCCGGTGCCGGTTTGTCCAATCGATCCGCGCTTCCGACTTCTCGATTTTATGCGCGTAGGTGACGCCTTCGTCCGCCTGCGGGGTAAAGACAAGTCCGCCCTGCTCCAGCATAGCCAAGGCGCGGGTCATCAAATCGGCTCCAGCTGACGCCAGCTTGGCACGGATTTCGCCGGCATTCGCATCGGGGCCAATCGCGATGCGCTCTTTGAGCGCGACCGGGCCGGTGTCGAGACCTTCCTCCACGCGCATAATGATAGCGCCGGTCTCAAGGTCGCCTGCCATGATGGCACGTTCAATTGGCGCCGCGCCGCGCCATCGCGGCAGCAGCGAAGCATGCAAATTGAGGCAGCCTTTCGCCGGGACATCGAGAATGGTTTTAGGCAGAATCAAGCCATAGGCGGCGACAACCACCACATCGGGATTGAATTCGCGCAACGTCGCGGCGGCGTTTTCAGAGCGCAGAGTTCGCGGCGTAACGACCTCGATGCCAAAGCGAAGTGCCGCCAATGGACCGGCGAAGGCACAGTTCAAGGCCGCGCCGTCCGCCTGGCCGCGGCGCACGGGTATAGACCGCCGCCACAACGTGGCCCGCATTGACGATTTCGGCGAGCACGGGCACCGCGAATTCCGGTGTTCCCATAAAGACGATTCGCAAACGTCCGGCCTGATGTTGGATTTCTCTGGACCGCGAGTGATGAAACTGGGCACCGCTGGGAAATCAATCTTAAGTTGAAATGAATGATACTCTGCTCCACACCGTTTTCAATTTCGCAACGGACTTATGCAACAAAATAGGCACTGTAGCATTCATCCGGCGCGGGCGATGAGATCGTCGGCGCTTCGTTCGAGGTTTCCGCTATGTCCGACTTTAATGGCCGCCGGTTACCGACCGACATTATTCTGGTCTGCGTCCGCTAGCATTGCAAGTACGGGATCAGCTACCGCGACCTCGAAGAGATGAATACGGAGCGCCGCATCACCGTCGAACATACGACGGGTTTCCGCTGGATTCAGCACTATGCGCCGCCCATAAACAAGCGCGTGTATTGGGAACAGCGCTACACCGGTGCGGCGTGGCTGGTGGACGAGACCGATGTGAAAGGCGGGGCCATTGGGCGTATCTCTCCCGCGCCATTGATTTCATGCTGTCGCCGCGCCGGACGGCGAAATCAGCGCGGCGTTTGCTTGGCAAGCCGCTGAGACTGCGTGTGGGCAGGTAAAATACCTCAACAACCGGCTGGGGCAGAGCACGGCGCCCTGAAGCGGCCGAACAATCCAACGCAGGTGTCCTCGACGCCGCCCGCGGCATCAGCGACGGTCAAAGCGGCTTTGACGTCATGTGCATGATCCGCAAGCGGCTATGCTTCATGCTCAAATCCGGCTCGGTTGGACAAGTGCGCTTTGGGAACCGGCCATTCCGTATCGCCGCTTGATAAGGCGAGACGGTAGGGGCCAAATTGCGCCTGGGGCTCGCCAATGCAACAGTGCCCGCGGATCTGCCTGAAACACGGGAACAAGGCTAATTAACAAGCAATCCGGAGGCTGTCTGGGGAATGTCGGCTCAGCTAAATCCTTGCCCAGTCGTGGTTTGGCGCGGCGGGTGAAAACTCAATTGGACCATAAAAATTAGGCCTCCAAATAACAGAGCTATACCAAGACAAGCCGCGCATAAAGCAATCTTGCTGACGGATTTATGAGGAACATACGACATTTACATTTTCCTTACTTAGACACAACTTTACCGGTACCATAATACTTATTATTATTATAATCAATTTGTCGTGATATATGGGCACCATCAGGAAAAATCAGGATAAAAAAAGCCAGCCTAACCAAAAGCGAGCGGCTTATTGTCCTATCCTCTCATTCAAAAAATTATCGAATTTCTTGAACGAGTAAAAAGAAGCCCCGCACTTCACTGCGGGGTTTGTTATTTTCGGCAGGCCTTTCGCAGCTTATTTCTTCCTAAAAAAGAGGGTCGACTCTGAAAAGCGGCCGGCGGCTGTCTGCTGAGTCTCTGACGTAAATTCGAACGTCAGCCCGGCGCACAGCGACGGGAGACGCTACCCGGCGGCCGCGCGGCTTGACGCATGCCTTCCCTCTTCTTACCTTGGAAACCGTTACGCGCGGTGGTGTCCCGCGCGCGAGTTCGCGAGAGAGGCCTCATGTCCACCATTAAAGTCACGGATGCCAATTTCAAATCCGAAGTGATGGGAGCCGGCGGGCCGGTAGTCGTGGATTTCTGGGCCGAATGGTGCGGTCCGTGCAAGATGATTGGACCGGCGCTTGAGGAAATCGCCAAGGAAATGCAAGGCAAGGTGACCATCGGCAAGCTGAATGTCGATGAAAACCCCGCCGTGGCAAGCACTTACGGCATCCGCAGCATACCGACGCTCATGCTGTTCAAGGATGGCAAAATGGCGTCCTCGAAGGTTGGCGCCGCGCCGAAAAGCGAGTTGAAAAGATGGATCACCGAGGCTATTTAGGCATTAGCCTCGCGACGCGTTAAGAAAAAAGGACCTCGCGCGAGGTCCTTTTTGTTGTTGCATGTCCTAATATTCTTTCACGAGAACATGCTGCAAGGTGGCGATGTTGCGTGGGCCGCGGCGGGACGCGCATGAGCAAATATGCGGTAAAGGAAATATTTCTCACCTTGCAGGGCGAGGGTGCGAACGCCGGCCGCGCCGCCGTATTTTGCCGCTTTTCCGGCTGCAATCTCTGGTCCGGCCAAGAAAAAGATCGCGGCGTCGCCGAATGCGGCTTTTGCGATACCGATTTCGTGGGAATGGACGGTTCAGGCGGCGGAAGTTTTGCCAGCGCGGAAGCCCTTGCGGCCGCAATCGAGAGCGCATGGACTGGAGGCAAGGCGGGCCGGTTTGTTGTTTTCACCGGCGGCGAGCCCTTGTTGCAGCTCGATTCTGCACTGATTGGTGCGGTCCATGTCAGAGGCTTCGAAATCGCCGTCGAAACCAACGGAACGCTTGCCCCGCCGCTCGGCGTCGATTGGCTTTGCGTCAGCCCCAAGGCAGGCGCGCCGCTCATTGCAAATGCGGGGTCTGAACTGAAGCTCGTTTTCCCGCAGCAAGGCCTGCAACCGGAAGAATTGTCCGGCCTCGCGTTCTCGCACTTCTGGTTGCAGCCGATGGATGGCGGCGAACGCGCCGCGAATACGGCGGCGGCAATCGCCTATTGTCTCGATCATCCGCGTTGGCGGCTTAGCCTCCAAACTCATAAGTTCCTGGGCATTCCATGACGGCCGTGTTGTGAAGAATCTCGCAAGCCTTCCGCTTCGAGGCGGCGCATCTTTTGCCGAATGTCGCCGCAGAGCACCGGTGCCGCCGCCTGCACGGCCATTCCTATCGCGTGGAGTTGCGGCTTGAGGGTCCTGTCGATCCCGCCACTGGCTTTGTTGCCGATTTCCTCGCAATCGAGGCCGCCTTCAAACCATTGCTGGAGCAGCTCGACCATAATTATTTGAACGATATCGAGGGACTCGAAAACCCCACGGCCGAAAATATCGCGGTCTGGATCTGGGAGCAGGTAAAATCCGCCCTGCCCCAACTTACGAGCGTCGTTGTGTTCGAAACGCAGGATCTGCTTCGCGGAATACGATGGAAACTAAGCGCGGCTGCCTGCCCTTAAGTGGCCTCTTGTTTCAACTGCACTTCAAGGCCAACAAGCTCGTTCGCTTAGCGCACGGAGCGCTAGCCGCCCCCGGCGCGGCTGTCTTCGCCGGCGGCCCCTGCCCGCTCGCCGGTGACTGGCTCTTGCTGTTCTAGCCACAAGGCATTGATGATCGAGAAGGAGACGGCGAAGCTAACCCCAAGCGCCCAAGAAAAATACCACACAGAAAGACCCTCCCCCGCTCAGTAAATGATTGAGCCGTTGTCCTTGATATAGGCCATCGTCACCCGGCCGCGCAGCACGCGATAGACGAAAGCCGTATAAGCCAGAACGACCGGCAGGAAGACCACGACGGCGACGAGCATGAGCAGCAAGGTCGAGCGGCTCGAGGAACTATCCCAAATGGTGAGACTTGCATTCGGGTCGAGCGAAGACGGCAGCAGGAATGGGTAAGCGCTAAGGCCAGCCGTCGCGATCACACCGGTCACGGCCACGGCGCTCGCGGTCAAGGCACACACGTCTCGCCGCACGGCCAAAAAGTGCCTGGCGAGCAATGCACCGATGAAAACCAGTCCCGGCGCCAGCGTCATCCAAGGATGTGCCCCGAAATTCGAAAGCAAGGTGCCCCCGCCGCGCGCGACCGTCTTCAACAACGGGTTCGACGGTCCGTCAAGCGGAAGATCGCTCGTAATCCGGTAGCCCTCCACGCCAAAACCCGCATAGATCCCTCCCGCGATGAACAGCGCGAGCAACGCTATCGCAGCGCGCCGCGCTTGGGCGGCAGCGCGGCCAGCGACCGGCTGGTCCGCCTTGAACGCCAGAAAAGCGCCGCCATGCATGACAAGCATCGCGCAACTCACGAGGCCGCAAAGCACTGCGAACGGATTAAGTAGGCCGAATAGATCGCCTTCATATGTCATTCGCAAGGCCTCGTCGAAGCGGAACGGAACGCCCCGCAGTGCATTGCCGACGGCAACGCCAAAAATCAATGCGGGGACCGCGCCGCTCACAAACAACGCAATGTCCCAAAAAGCGCGCCATAGCGGCTTTTCGATTTTGGAGCGGAACTTAAAACTCACCGGGCGCAAGATCAATGCTGCAAGGGCGAGGAACATGGCGAGATAGAAGCCGGAGAATGCAACCGCATAGAGCATCGGCCACGCGGCGAAGATAGCGCCGGCACTAAGGATCAGCCAGACCTGATTGCCTTCCCAGACCGGACCGATCGTATTCACGACGATCCTGCGTTCGTTGTCCGTCCGCGCGACAAAGGGCAGCAGCATTGCGGCGCCGAGATCGAATCCATCCATGATCGAAAAACCGGCCAGCAAGGTGCCGAGCAGCAGCCACCATATCAGGCGAAGGTTTTCATAATCGAACATGGCGTGCTCCTTTTAAATCATTCGGCCGCGCTCGCGGCGGGTGATTCCCGCGCAATCGACAGCGGCGCAATTACTTCCGGGCCTAGCCGAATCGCCTTGACCATGAGGTAGACGTCGACGATGAGCAGCGCCGAGTAGAAGGCGATGAAGCCGAAGAGCGTGACGAGAACGTTATTTTCCGAAATGCTCGATACCGCGAGGAAAGTCGGCAGAACGCCTTCGACCACCCAGGGCTGGCGGCCGACTTCCGCGACGAACCAACCGGCCTCGGCGGCGATCCATGGCAGCGGCAGGGAGAACACCATCAACCAAAGTAACCAGCGCGCTCTCAGAAGAGGGCGCGTAGGTATGGCACGAAGACGGCCCATCGCTATGAGATAGAACGGAAGGCCGAACAAAAGAATAAAGAAAAAGCCACACCCGACCATGATGCGAAAGGCCCAAAAGATCGGCACCACGTCGGGAACGGTGCTCCAGGCCGCCTGTGCTATGTCGGTTCCGGTCGCGTTTTCGACGTCGGGACGGATCTTCTTGAGGAGGAGCGCATAGCCGAGATCGTCAACGTACTGCTCGAGTTCGGCCCGGGCTTTCGTGTCGCCACGATCTGCGTGCAGCTTTTCGAGTGCGGAATAGGCAAGGAGCCCCGACCGAATATGCTCCTCGCCGACGTGAACCAGTTCTTCGATCCCAGGCACCGTCTCGTCGATGGAATGCGTCGTAATGAGGCCAAGCACCCAAGGCACACGCAGCGCATAGTCGGTCCGGCGTTCGGCCTGGTTGGGAAACCCGAAAAGGGTGAAGGAAGCGGGCGGCGGCTCGGTCTTCCACATCGCTTCTACCGCGGCGATTTTCATCTTTTGGTTTTCAGTGTCCGTATATCCGCTAGCGTCGCCAAGAACTACAACGGAAAGAGCAGAGGCAAGTCCGAAGCTCACCGCCACCGTCATCGAGCGACGCGCAATCGCCATGTGCTTGCCAAAAAGAAGATAGATTGCGCTAACCGATGCAACAAAAACCGCGCCCGTGACATAGCCGGCGCTCACTGTGTGGACAAATTTCTCCTGCGCGACCTCATTGAAAATGATCGATGCAAAGTTGGTTACCTCCATCCGCATCGTATCGGGATTGAAGCGCGCGCCCACGGGATGCTGCATCCAGCCATTGGCGATAAGAATCCAAAGCGCCGAAAGATTGGAGCCTGCCGCGACAAGCCACGTTACGCCGAGATGCGCTACTTTTGACAAGCGGTCCCAGCCAAAAAAGAATAGTCCGACAAAAGTGGCTTCGAGGAAAAAGGCCATCAAACCCTCGATGGCAAGCGGCGCCCCGAAGATGTCGCCGACATAGTGGCTGTAATAGGCCCAGTTCATCCCGAACTGGAATTCCATGGTGATGCCGGTGGCGACGCCCATGGCGAAATTAATGCCGAACAGAACCCCCCAGAATTTCGTGGCCTGGCGCCAGACCTCTTTGCCGGTCATGACATAGACGCTCTCCATGATGCCGAGCAGAATGGAAAGGCCAAGCGTCAAGGGCACGAAGAGAAAATGATACATGGCGGTGAGGCCAAATTGCAGCCTGGAGAGCTGCACAACGTCCATGGCGGCGCTCATGGCAAAACGCTCCTAGGTTGCGGACTTGCCGGTGAGCCGCCGGTCAAGCGGTCCAGCACACTTGCGGCGTCGACCCTTGGCCGTTGTCCGGGCCCAAACACAAAAATGGCCGCGGCAAGAATGACCATCAGCTTGATGGCTACCGCAACAGCAACTTCCCGGATGACCGGAAGGCGCGACATGCCTAGCTTGCCCAATCCATCGCGCCAATGTGAAATCGAATTTGAGCGGATCGAAACTGTTCGATCATCAGAAGCCTATAAGTGTGCCGGAATGCCAAAATTCTGTGCAAGCGGTTAACCTCGCGGTTCCGTCATAATCGTCCCGTCTATCGCGGTTTTCCGTTACGCAAATTTCATGCAATGTTCTTTTCGTAGTCACGCCGGCTCCACAAGGATGCAATGCCACGTCTTTAAGGTTCTCTCCGCTCAAAGTCTAATAAGGGAGTGAACCAATGCTACGACCTTACCCGCGCGGTTCGAAACTCAACTGCGTCATGGCAGCTATCGCCACTATCCTAATGACGTCCACGGCCATTCCCACGCCGGTCCATGCTGGCGATACGCCGACGCTGACACCGATCAAACACGTGATCATCATTATCGGGGAGAATCGTACTTTCGATCACATCTTCGCCACCTATGTACCTAAGAATACAGGCGAAACCGTTTTGAACCTGCTGTCGCAAGGAATCGTCAATGCCGATGGCTCGCCAGGACCGAACTATGGCGCTGCCTTGCAGTACAGTGCGTTCGGCACCTCCCAATACCAGTTGTCGCCGCCCAAGTTTCCGTACGCGGTCCTGCCGCCCGCGTTGGTTGGCGGCACATCAACTCCTTACGTGTGCATAAGTCTCGGGATCACCACCGGCACCTCGTGCGTCACCCCCAATAATGTGACGAACGCAAAGCCGCTCGAAAATGGTTTAGCCGATTCCTATTATCCTGCACTTCTAACGGGCGGCACCGGCCAAACGAATAAAACGCCCGATACCCGGCTCCACTATAATGGCCTGGACGCGAGCCATCTGCGGCCCGGTCCCTACCAGCTGACCTCCAAGACGTACCCCTATGACGCCTACGCGGCGAGCCCGGTGCACCGGTTCTATCAGATGTTCCAGCAGGCCGATTGCAATGCCGCCGCGCAGGCAGCGGTAAATGGCTGGGGTTGCCTTTCCGATCTATTTCCCTGGGTGGAAGTAACGATCGGCGCGGGTTCGAACGGCAAGGCGCAGTCGGCGGGCTTTACCAACGCGACGACCGGCGAAGGTTCGACATCGATGGGCTTCTTCAACGTCCAGCAAGGCGACGCGAATTATCTCAAGCAACTCGCCGACACCTATTCCATGAGCGACAATTATCATCAGGCCGTGTAGGGCGGGACCGGCGCCAACCACGTCATGCTTGGCACCGGCGATGCGATCTGGTTCAGCGACGGCAAGGGCAATCCGCTTGTGCCGCCCAACAACCCGGTCGATCCGGCCAATCCAGGCACGCCAGTAATCGGCTTCACCAGCGCGCTTAGCGAAATCGAAAACCCAAATCCCCAGGCCAGCACCAATAATTACTACACGCAGGATGGCTATGGCGGCGGCTCGGGATCCCCTACCGCGGTTGCTCCCAACGCCAATTATGGCGGCGGATCCTACAGCAATTGTTCCGACTTTACCCAGCCGGGCGTTGGGCCCGTATTGACATACCTCAGTTCGCTCTCTCGCCCGGTCAATCCCAATTGCGAGAGCGGGCATTACTATCTCCTCAACAACTATAATCCAGGCTATTTCGGTGACGGCACCAACGCATACACGGACACCAATGCGAGCAACTATGTGTTTACGATCCCGCCGTCGACCCTGCGCAACATCGGCGATGCGCTGAACGACAAGGGCATCTCCTGGGCCTATTTCGGAGATCAATTTGACCGGTACCTCACCGACAAGTACGAAACTAGCAGTCTGGATGAGTACTGCAATATCTGCAACTTTTTTCAGTACTCGACCTCGATCATGACCAATGCCGCGGTTCGCAAAGCGCATCTCAAGGATACGGCCGATTTATACGCAAGCATCGCGAGCGGCGGCCCGTTGCCTGCAGTGTCCTACGTCAAGCCAAGCGGTTTTGTGGACGGCCATCCGGCGTCCTCGAAGCTCAATCTGTTCGAGGGCTTCGTCAAAAAAATCATCGACCTTGTGAATGCCAATCCCACGTTATCGGCCGATACGGCGATCTTTATCACCTTCGATGAAGGCGGCGGATACTGGGATTCGGGCTATATCCAGCCGCTCGATTTCTTTGGCGACGGCACCCGCATACCGTTGATCGTGGTGTCGCCATTCAGCAAGGGCGGCCACATCTCGCACACCTATACGGATCATGTCTCGACGCTCAAGTTCATCGAAGCGAACTGGGGCCTCACCCCGATCACCACGCGGAGCCGGGACAATCTGCCCAACCCCCTCACCGGGTCTAGCCCGTATATTCCGGTCAATTCGCCCGCCATCGGTGATTTGATGGATCTGTTCGACTTCTCAAAATAGCCGCTCGATCGCTTGGGCAATCCAAACCTCCCGCTCGCGCTTGGCTCGCGAGCGGGAAGGTAGACGCGCGGCGGGGCAAATAACCTGTTGAATGAAACCGAATGTGTTCTAATGGTTGCGCGGCTATTTAGAAAGGCTGATGTCCGTGCTCGCCCAAAGGTCCAATTCGTTTCGCACCGGCCCGGACGAAACCGGGCATTTCGGCATTTTCGGCGGCAGGTTTGTTGCCGAAACCTTGATGCCCCTGATCCTCGATCTCGAAAAGCATTACACCGCCGCCAAGGCGGATGCGTCTTTCAAGGCCGAACTCGACAATCTGCTCGTCCATTATGCCGGGCGGCCTAGCCCGCTCTATTATGCCGAGCGGATGACCGGTTACGTTCGCCAAAAAGCCGCCGCTTCCGGGAGGCGCGGCGGCGCGAAAATCTATTTCAAGCGCGAGGAATTGAATCATACCGGCGCGCACAAGATTAACAATGTGCTCGGCCAAATCCTTCTCGCCCGCCGGATGGGCAAGACACGCATCATCGCCGAGACGGGAGCGGGCCAGCATGGCGTCGCCACGGCCACCGCTTGCGCGCGCTTCGGACTCGACTGCGTCGTCTACATGGGTTCCGTCGATGTCGAGCGGCAAAAACCCAACGTCTTCCGCATGAACCTGCTTGGCGCCAAGGTCGTGCCGGTCGAATTGGGCGCGAGGACTCTGAAAGACGCGATGAACGAGGCCTTGCGCGACTGGGTCACCAATGTCGAAAACACATTCTATTGCATCGGCACCGCGGCGGGCCCGCATCCCTACCCCGCGATGGTGCGCGATTTCCAGTGCGTCATCGGCGAGGAAACCAAGGCGCAAATGCAGGCGGCCGAAGGCAGGCTTCCGGATTCGCTGTTTGCTTGCATCGGCGGCGGCTCCAATGCCATCGGCCTATTTCATCCCTTTCTCGACGATCCGTCCGTGGAAATTTTCGGCGTCGAGGCGGCGGGTTTTGGGCTCGACAAAAAGCATGCCGCCTCGCTCGCCGGCGGCAGGCCCGGCGTGTTGCATGGCAACCGCACCTATTTGCTGATGAATGCCGACGGGCAGATCGAGGAGGGGCATTCGATCTCGGCCGGGCTCGACTACCCCGGCATTGGCCCCGAACATTCCTGGCTAAAGGAGACCGGGCGCGTGACCTATCTTTCGGCGACCGACGCGGAGGCGCTTGCGGCGTTTCAGCTTTGCGCGAAGCTGGAAGGCATTATCCCGGCGTTAGAGCCCGCGCATGCGCTCGCCAAGGTTTTGGACATCGCGCTAGAAAAGCCCGAGGATCATTTGTTGGTCGTGAATATTTCGGGGCGCGGCGACAAGGATATTTTTACGGTCGCGGAGCATTTGGGCGGCATGGCGCCGGTTGTTTGACGCCAGGCAGGATCAGCGCAAACCTACAAGCAGCACCGCGTTGCTGGCGATTTGGATCGTACCAAAATGCTTCACGTGAAACAATTTGGTACGATTTTGGCCAAACACCTTACAAGGCATCAGACAACGCCCCTCGTCCAACTTGTAAGATTGATCGATTTTTTGGTGCAGATCGAGGCGAGGCAGGGCAGCGTCTCTCGACAGCCGAGCCCCCTTCCGGAAAACATCCCCGTGTAAGTTTCGCTCGTATCAGGCGGCCCTAAGCGACGGAATATTTTTGCACCAGAATTATGCACCAAGAAAGCCATGCAATCTCAATGGCTTAATTTTGGTGCAGAATTCTTGAGTTTTGCAACAGGCGAAGGGCACCTTTGAGCCATAGCGGAAATCCGCGTCAGGAACTAGGATCGCTGAAGCAGTCGCTCAAACGTGCGCTTCATCGGCGAGACGCGGAAGGGCAACCAGCTCGGCAAGCTTGGCCGCGACGTTTGCCATAGGCTCTTCTGCAGTGCTCAGGCCGCTTCGCGAGCCGAGCAGCGGGCTGACTTCGCGGAGAGCTTCATACGTCGTGTTGTGCAAGATCGGAACGAGCAGGTCACGCGCTAGGAGTGCCGAAAGCTCTTTGTCGGCGATGCCCTCTCCTTGAACGCGGCGCAGCAGCGCAGGGGTCACCAGCACGATCCCAACTCGCGACTTCGCCAGTCCCTTGTCGATTTCGCGGAGCAACGGCGCGCCCAGGAGGACGTCCTTCTCGCTGAACCAGACCGAGACACCGCGCGACTCGAGTAGATTGTGCAGCTCCTTGGCGGCACCTCCCCGGTCGTCCCACGCGTGGCAGAGAAAGACGTCCCGAAGGTCAGGCAGGGACGCTCGCTTCTCGACGCTTTCGCGGATCGGCGTGAGCGCCCGCACTTCAGCAGCCGTGTACGCCACGGACGAACCGGCTCGGGACCATCTCGGCCTTACGCTGCTGCCGGACCCGCCGCCGCTGCTCCGGCCGCCCCCGCTGCTCGCCGACGAGGAATATGACGGGAACGAGTACGACCCGTAGCCGCTGTAGCCGCTGTAGCGGCCATAGCGGCCACGGCATGCAGGGCAGGCCGCTGCAGCGCTTGCTGAGCGATGGCCCTCTACTGGTGCTGTGCATCTAGCCATCGGTGAGTTTCCTAGTTCGAGTTGATGCCGGCCAGCATCACACCAGCCGACAGCGTTAACCATAACTAGAGCCTTCCCCATTTGTCAACCAATGATATCGTTGCTACTAGATAGTCAGTATTGCTGACGTCAGTAACGCTTTACAAAATCTTCCTGCTGATTTATACATTTTGCCATGGTCACACAGATCGAACCATTTTACGCGGAAGTCGGACGTCGCATTCGCGACCACCGAAACAAGGCGGGCATGACGCAAGAGGACCTCGGCCGATTGCTCTCGCCGCCGACGACCCGTGTATCCGTCGCCAACATTGAGGGCGGCCATCAGCGAATTTTGTCGCATACCCTTGTCCAGCTGGCGGCGGCGCTCAATGTCGAAGTCACTGACATTCTGCCGCCGAAAGCAGTGCAGCCAGTCGCCAACAGCAATGCCCGCATCACCGATGAGCTTGTGTCTAAGCTTGGCATTTCGGTGAGCGCGGCGAAAAAGCTCGCCGGCAAATCTAAAACCAATTGAACCCATAGGAGAGTCAATGAGTATCTTGTCCGCTAGAAATCAGGCTGAAGCATTGGTTGATGCTCTGAACATCAAGCATGCTCCTGTTGACGTTGCGGGCGTTGCGGCACAACTCGGACTTGAAGTGGTTTACGTCGACCTTGGGGAAGACATTTCTGGAGCGCTGATCACGGGACCCCAAGGCTCCCGCATTGCCATACGGAAAAGTGATCATCCACAACGGCAAAGATTTTCAATCGCCCATGAAACGGCCCATCATTGTCTACGCCACCAATTCGAGCCTGGTGAGCATGTCCACGTAGATCGCGGACATTTAATCAGCCATCGCAATCAGCGTTCATCCACTGGCATGGATGCAAAGGAGATAGAGGCAAACCAGTTTGCTGCCTGCCTGTTGATGCCGTCCCGCTTGGTGCGAGAACGCGTCAAGGCGTTGAACACCGAACAGCTCTATGATTCCCACGTCACTGCGCTCGCCAAGGAATTTCATGTCAGCGAACAGGCGATGACGATCCGGCTTACAAGCTTAAGATTGTTGTAGATGAACCGCTCCTGATTTGCCGGAGGCGCATCTACTTGAGTTACACGGCGCGGGGACTTGGGAGATATGCGTGGGAATTGCGTTGGACTCATTATCCCCTCGGGTTTGGACAGCTGGTGGCAACCATACCCCTATTCCCCAAGCGTTCGCATAATTGCCCAATATGGAACCGGCGGCCGCAATTTGCCCGCCTCAAAACAATTTCGGTTGCGGGCCGCTTTTGGCTTTCGCCACATAAGGCTGAACCTCGATCTCTCCTTCCCGCCTGTGGGCCTGAGCGATATCGAAGCTGTTCTGCATCCGCATGAGCGTGTCCATGGAAACTCCGAACGCTTTTTAAATCCTGATCGCCATGTCAGGCGAAAGGGAGGCGCGTTCGTTCAAGAAAGCCGAGAGAGCCGCCCGTGTGATACCGAGCGCCTGCGCGGCGCCGGTCACCGATAGCCCCAAGGGCTCGACGATCTCGGTTTTTACGAACCCGCCGGGATGGGCCGGGTTTTTCATGCGAATGTCCTGCGCCATGGCTCCGCCTCCTAGAGCGCATTCCGCAAAAGTTGACAGACTTTTGCGATGAGAATGCGCTCCAACTTTTGAATTGGCGCGATTTCTTATCGCTCGCATGACTCCATACGAGCGGAAAGCGCGCTAGTGGTAGTCCTCATAATCGAGATTGATAATTTCAATCTCCGCCTGATTGATCTGAAACGTGATGCGCCAGTTCCTGGTGACGAAGAGGCTCCAGACGCCTTTCCGGTCGCCGGTCATCTGGTGGGCTTTCCAAAGAGGCACTGACCGCAACTCGCCTTCCTGTTCCATGTCTTGCAGAAAGGAAACGATTTTGCGGACCTTAGGCGCGACGGCGGGCGGCAAGCCTGAACTGTCGTCGTCCTCGATGAAGCGTCGCAGCCCCTTATGGATCACGTTCCTGATCTTCATAAAGAAGCTTAGCGGGGGAAATGTGTCCTGTCAAGCGACACTATACAGACCGTTTTAAGGCGGTCCACAGTCAGGCTCTGTTGCATTGGCGAGCCTGAGACGCAATTTGCCTCTCCCGTTTCGTCAATCAAGCTGCGGGGCGGAACAGCCGGTTCGTCCACGAAATCTCTGTTGTAGCCGTCGCAGTTCCTATTTCGGCAGCATGAGCATGACAGCGACGCAACAAATCCTATGGCATTTACCCGTGTTCCGGCTATAATGCGGAACATCCGGAAGGAGTTTGACCGTATGATCCGCGTGTCCTCGACTGAATTCGGCAAGCAAGTTGGCCGCTATCAGGACGCAGCCCTTGGCCAACCAGTTATCGTCACCCGCAACGGCCGTGACCGGACGGTCATGATCTCGGCCGAGGAATATTATCGCCTCAAGCGCCGCGACCGGCAGGTTTTCGCGGCTGGGGAAATGCCCGACGAAATGGTCGAGGCCGTACGAGAGTCTCGGATGGACCCCCGCCATGCGAATCTCGATGACCTCCTCAAAGACTGGACGCCGTGAGTCTGCCAAAGCCCGAGGCCGGCCTCATCATTCGTTATTCTTATCTCTGGTTGCGGGAACATCGCGAAGGCCGCGAGGAAGGCACGAAAGACCGCCCTTGCGCCATCATTTTAGTGGCGCGCCGTCATGAGGGCGAAACGGAAGTCCTTGTCCTTCCCGTCACGCACAGCACGCCCGGCAACATAGGCGACGCGCTCGAACTGCCGCCCGCCGTCAAACACCATCTCGGTCTCGATGCGGAACTCTCGTGGGTCGTCCTTTCCGAAAGCAATTTGTTCGACTGGCCCGGCCCCGATCTGCGCCGCATCGGCGATCAAGACGACAGCTCTATTGCCTACGGGTTCCTGCCGCCGCGCTTCTTCGCCGAAATGCGCCGCCGGTTTCTCGGGCTCGAAGCCGAGTGCCGTTCGCGGCGCGTTCAACGCACGGAATGAAGCAATAATGCAAGCGCGGTCTTACCGGAAAAAAACACGGCACGAGCATGTCCGTTGCCCCGCATCTTCGGTCAGCGGCCACCGGCGGGTGCACTGGCACCTGGGGCGCTTTGCTTAGTATCCGCCCCAGGGGATGCTTCGGTGGTGCCTTCGTGCCCTGTCTTCACCCGAGAGCCGTTGGCGGCGCGTGCCGGCTCGGGTCCGGCCTCGATCTCCGGCGGCGCAATCGACAACGACTTTTCAATAAGGAGGGTTGGCTCGGCTGGGGCTGCAATCGGTCTAAAAATCGCTTCTTGCGGCTCGCCGCCGGCGCCCGGCCGTTCGTCCGGCTTCTGCCAGACGAAGGCATCGAGCTTTCCCGTCACCGGCGAGGCCGGCATCCATTGGTCCGACATGACCCCGCCGGCGATCCAGCACGCGTCGCGCGGCGCCCGCAACGCCCGCGCCAGCCATTCGCGCGCATACCCCAAATCACCGTGCTCGGCTTCTTCGATTTCCGCCATGATCTGGCACATGCGGACCGTTGGCCGCTCGTCTCCTTCGATCATCGGCTGCATGGCTTCACGCGCGCTTTGATAGTCGCAAGCACTTATCGCGGCGCTGGCTAGGGCCATCCGGCTTTCGGGGTCGCGTGGCGCTAGTTTGGCGAGGTTTCGCGCCCTTGCCAAACGATCAGCGTTGGAATCGTTCGAACGCAGAGTGAGATAAACCTTCGCGAGCTCCGGATGCGGGCTTAGCCGCCAAGCAGCCTCAATCAATTTCGACGCTTTGTTGGTGGCGCCTTTGCGGCCCAGCAGGCGCGCGGCGACGCCGATCGCTGGCACGAGGTCCGGTGCGCGCTTAAGCGCGGAAAGAGCGAGCCGCAGTGCCTCGTCCGGCTCCGCCTGTTGTTCCTTGTCGAACGCGATCGCCGTGGTCAGCACGGCGCGCTGCCTGTCCCCGGTTGTTTTGTCGATTAATTTCCCGCTCTTTTCGAGCATCGCCAGCGCACCCTGCCAATCTTTCGCCGCGACATGTTTCTCAAGAACGGCCGCAACCGACCAGGGCAAAGGAGCAATTTGATGCGCGGCGTCGGCAAAGCGATGCGCCGACTCGATTTCGCCACGCCGATGTGCGTGTGCGTGCAGGCCGCGGAAGCCAAGCAGCCTTGTGCTCTCGCGCTGGGTCATTTCCTTAAACGCCGCTTCCACGGCGCGGTGATCGCCCGCAAGCTGCGCTGCCTCCGCCGTCAAGAGCAAGGCCAAGGGCTCATGGGGCAAAAGTTTCTGCGCTTCGGCGGCGGCCTTGCCGGCGAGCCGTGCATCGCCCGTGCCCACGGCAATGATGCCCCGGGAGAGGGCGGCATAGCCCTTTTCGCGGCGGCGCGCACGGTTGGCAACGGACATGGCGGGTGGCAGCCGCAAGGAATAGTGCAGAATGTTCCATATCAGCACCACCGCGGCGATCACGGCGAGCTGGATCCCGGCCCCAACCAAAAATGACGTTTCGATCCTGTAGCCTTGCCAATTCAGAACGATTTGGCCCGGCTGTTCGACTAGCCAAGCGTCGCCAAGCGCAATGACGAGGAGAATAACGAAGAAAAAGAGAACCCGGAACATGTGCTTCTCGTCGAGGGATTCGATTGAAGTCTCAGCGGGCTGAATTTACGATTTTGGCTTGCCCAGTACCGCCACCGCATCGGCCTCGATCGCTCTCGTGGCATTCAATGCATCGAGCCGCGCTTTCGCGGCTTCACCCCAGCTTTGCGATTGGGTTGTCGCGGTGCCGGGCAATTGGTTCCATGTTTTATACGCGCTTTCGAGATCATGCTCCGCAAGGGCTTTCTCGATCCGTTCGACGAAGCCTTCGACGCCGGGAGCATCGGTATCGCCGACGCGGCGGATATGCACCAGGCCTTTGGCATGGCGGGTTACGCGGTCGAGGAAGCTTTCATCCTCGCTGGCTTGCTTGGCGGACTCGCTCTCAATAATCCCCGGAACGAGAGTCGCAAATCGCGCGGTTAATTGCGATTCGGTCGAAACGGTGGATTCGGGGAGCGCGCGCAGCGGCGCGAGAGACGCCTGGCCGACACCAAGGTTTTCGAGCGCCGCGAGTTCGCCCGCAAATTGCTCGCCGCTATCCAGCTTTTGCAACAGGCTTTCGGCGACAATCGCGATCGCTTGGGCGCGCGAGCTTTCTCCGGCCGAGGCATCCGCGCGCTCTTGTCGCGGGCGAAGATCCGCCTTCGGCGCGGCGAGCGCCGCTTCGAGCGGAGCGAGCTTTTGCTCGATGGTTCCAATTCGCGCTTCAAGTGGTCCGAGATCGGCAACCGCTGGCGCCGGACCGGACGCGGGCTCTTGTTCCGGCGGCCTCGACGCGACGGCCTTTTCCGCGTCGGCCTGTGCCGAATTCGCCAACTCTGTGGCTTTGCCTGCGGCGCTTTCCGCCGCCGCGGTGCGGGTTTCGATCGCCGCCAACGCGGTGCGGGCGGCGGCGGCGGCGGCATCC
Source organism: uncultured Alphaproteobacteria bacterium (assembly GCA_963851225.1). Lineage (GTDB taxonomy): Bacteria > Pseudomonadota > Alphaproteobacteria > Rhizobiales > Beijerinckiaceae > Methylocapsa. Next base: position 83,660 of record CAWKON010000049.1, read on the forward strand.
TGCTTGCTCTCGATCGCATCGATTCGTGCGGTTAGCGCGGCAATGCGCTCGCTTGAGTCAACTCCGCTGAAATGGGGGCCGCCAAAAAAGCGCAATCCGATTGTTCCGCCGATACCCAAAATAGCGCCGGCGATGGCGGTCGCCGCAAGCGCCGGAAAGAGCGCGCGCGGCTTGGCTTGTTTGCCGGTCATGTTCGGCGGCGGCGCATCCGTCGCGGGCATCGGGTCCATGGGCTGGGGAGCGGGTGCTTCCGGCGCAGGTGGTTCCGGAGCGTGCGATTGCATGGACAAATGCGGTTCCGCAGGCGCTTCCGACTCGTGCGGCGTAGTAAATGGGAACTCCGCCTCCGGCAATGGCGTCGCGGTCTCTTCCGGTTCGTCCGTCGATTGGGATTGATCGCCGTTTTGCAGCATTTCATGCCGATGCAAACCTGGCTCGGCGCCGGGCTCGCCTACTGGCTTAGAAAGTTCTTCCTCGTCATTGGCCATCGCGCGCCCTCGATTTCGCGCCCTTGTAAAGGAACCCATGGACTTGCGCAACGGGACCGGCGCGAGCTGTCGGCCATGGATCACCGCGAAGTCAAAGGCCCTTGGCGCCATTCCGGTCCGATCCACGCGAAGGTTGAAGACCGGCGGCAACATGCGCGTTTGTTAAGCGGAGCAATGGGTTCCACAATCCCGCGTGGCAATTTTAGCACGCGCACCGGTTTTAGAAACCGATTGGCTGGAATCCCGGCGATTATGTTTGGGCGTCCCGTCTCCTCGTTATATATTGTTATTACCAATTGTCTGGTGGAGCAGGACCAAGGATATGACACCCAATAAGATAATTTCCGCGAATGACGCCGCCTGTCTGCCTGCGATTTACCTCATCGCTTCCCTGGCCACGGGCCTTCCGGGCAGCGCTTTTGCGGCGGACATGCCTGTTCCGCAGCCCGAACTTGCCGCCGCGCCCTTAGATCCTATCGCCGAATATTTCGCGACATGGAACGATCGAGTAGAGGCGGCACAGGCGAGCCAGCCGCATTGGATGACCCCGATCACGACCGTCACTCCGCGCCTTGAGCAAGAGTTTAGATATGATCAATCTCAACAATTCCTGCAAAACGGCGCAGAAGTTGACAATTATTTCTCGGGGAAGGGTCTGGAACTGATTCCGACGACCACCAATGAAATTCTGATTAATGTGCCGAACCTCGAAGAGCGGTCTCCCGAGGGGAGCAAAGTCAAACCCGCAACCGGTTTCACCGACGGGAATTTTGTGACCATCAAGCAGCGGCTGCTCAGCGCCAATGAAGAAAATGGAAACTATATTCTCAGTGCTTTTCTGGGATTTCAGGCTCCAACCGGCATCACCGCCATTACCAACAGGCCGGCTTGGATCGTCACCCCCACCATCGCAGGCGGCATAGGCTGGGGTGATTTCGATATCCAAGGAACGATTGCCTATACGCTGCCGACCGACGAACGGAACCACATCGGCAACACACTCCTCACCAGCGTGACCTTGCAATACCATCTTCTGGAATATTTTTGGCCGGAATTCGCTCTCAACGACACGCAATGGACGAGCGGCGAGCGCGCCGACAGAAACCAGCTTCTTGTGGGCCCAGGCATCATGTTCGGCCGTTTTCAGATCTACAACCGTGTGAAGTTCAACTTTGGCATCGCCTATCAAGTCGCGGTCGTACCGGACAACCACATAACGGATCCGCTGACGCCTCTTTATAATCATGCGTGGATCCTCAGTATGCGCATGACTTTTTGACCTGCAGCAAGAATGCGCCGGAAAGCCTACGCGAACTTATGCAAGGTTTTTGATCGGGCATCGGTTAGTCCCGAAAACCAGAGACCGCATTTTGGAATAGATGCGCCGGCCCGGCGCCGGCAAAACGCGCGCTTTGAGGACCGCCCCGCAAACATCGACAAGAGAAGCCCGGCACCCGTGGGATGATCAGGCCAACGCGGACACCGCATGCCCGTCTTATCGGCTCGGGTGTCACGCAGGTTGACCGGCCAGCCTGGCGCAAGCTCACCTTGAAACTATGCGGCGTCCGGAGCAACAATCGTGTTGTCCCGCCGCGCTCTCCCTCGCGTGCACGCGCGGAGGCCCGCAAGCCGCGCGTTGGAAACGTCAGTCTCGGCGCAATAGCGTCATCGGCCAGTCAATCTCCGCACATGAACATTCGCCCGCGGCGTGGAAAGGATCGAAGCAAGAATGAACCAATGTCCGGTTTGACGAGCAAGGCGTCAGCCGTGTTTTTTTTGAGTTTCCGGAATGGTTGCGGCGCGAACCATTTCATTTTTGGCGCGTCCTGAGGCGATTTCTGAATAAGCCCCGCGTGTTTGATGCAAGCTCTTGTTGAAAACATTGCGCGACGCGACGCGCGGCTTGCATACGATTCAATCACTCGTATAGTTCGCTCGTTAATAGCTGTGTAATCTCGTACGGTGGGAAGTTTGAAACTGTGGCGCGTGCAATTGTGCCGATGAGCGCGAAGCCAATGTTTAAGATGGCGATGCCTCGTCGATCGGCACGATCACAAAGAACTTCGAAATGAGTGAAATTCCATCTGCCTCTCAGTTCAACTTGGCGGCCTTCTAGGAGGACTATGATGTCCTGGACCAATGAACGAATCGAGATGTTGCAAAAACTCTGGCTCGATGGCTGGAGCGCCAGCCGCATTGCTGGCGAGCTTGCCTGCGGGATTTCCCGCAACGCCGTGATCGGCAAAATCTACCGGCTCGGACTATCGGGCCGTGTCAATGCGGGGCCGGGGAACGTGTCTGCTTCGCCGCCGCACCAAAAGGCGCCGCGGCACCTGGCAAACCGGCACGCTGTCCGTTCGCAAATCGCCGGCAATACCGCTCTCGCATTCCACCCAAACGTGATTGAAGTCCCCGCGCGCCAAAAGGCGCGAGTCGTCGTGGTGCCGATATGCGAACCCGTGACGATTGCAGAATTGCGCGAGTCGATGTGCCGTTGGCCGATCGGCGATCCGGCCCAGCCTGAATTTCGTTTCTGCGGGGCCAAGAAACTGCCGGGCCAAGGACCATATTGCTCCTGCCATGCGGACATCGCCTACCAAACCCAACATGAGCGGCGGCGCGAGCGGCGGCCGCAAAACGGACCTAGTCCCGTGATTCAACTAAACTGAAACGGTGTTCACCAATCATGGATGGTGCCATTTCCAGCAATAGGGCATTGGTTCTGTTGATGTGAATAGCAGTGTAGAAGTGCGCCATGAGCTCACATGTGAAGCAGCGAGCGCGTTACCGTGGCACATCTGCGTTTGAGGCGGTCAAACCAGCGTAATTGGTGGCTATTGTTTCGCGCAATACGATAAGTCTGATCCTAGCCGGTGCCATGCCGCTCGGTCGGCAATCGCTTTGGGGAACCCGGCAATAGTCTCGCGGGCTGCGCGGCCACCCGAATTCGAGACACGGACAGCGCGCCAATCAGGCTATCTGATTGTGGCCTGCGATGCGCGTGGCATGCGCCAATATGCTGCGCCGCGGCGGCACCGGCGCCGTTCTCTGCTGCGCTTAGAAGCTGCCATTGCAATCGCTCCGCTTGACACAGATCCGGCCGGTCCGCTTCGCGGAGAAATAAACCTTAGAGCCTTTCGCGAACCTTGGCGAAAACAGCCCGGAACATGGCAGGCGTCAGCACGCCGGTATTGGTGTTGTAGCGGGAACAATGATAACTGTCGGCAAGCAAAACCGCCCCCGCGCCCGCGTGCCAGCAATACTGGGCCGTTTCGTCCGCTCCCAAGATATGTTCGGCACCATGCGCGAACGGAAACGCGGCCGGCTTCTGACCGAAGGCCCGCACGGCCGATTTATGGGCAATTCGGCCGAGGGCGACGATTGCCCGCAGATCCGGCAGGGCGGCAATCGTTGCCGCGAGAAAGGACCGGCAGCTCTTGATTTCTGATGGCATAGGCTTGTTTTGCGGCGGGACGCAGCGCACGGCATTGGTGATCATGCAGGAGACGAGTCTCAGGCCGTCGCCGGGAGACGCGCCGTAGGTTCCCGTGGCAAAGCCGAATTCGATCAGGGTCTCATAGAGAAGGTCGCCCGCGAAATCGCCGGTAAAGGGCCGTCCCGTCCGATTGGCGCCGCGCAGGCCAGGCGCGAGGCCAACCACAAGCAGACGCGCGTCGAGCTCTCCGAAGGCCGGAACCGGCGCATTGTGCCATCCAGGCTGCGCCGCCCTGAGAGATTCGCGAAATGCGGCAAGACGCGGGCAGAACGAACAGTCCGCATCCGGCTCGGAGGCGAACCGGCGGCTTTGCTGGGACGCCGCCACGATGGTTTGCCCGCTCACCTCAATGGACTTGCCGCGCGATAATTTTACGTGTGATCCTCGGCCAGCGCCGGATCAAAATTGCCCACCTGCGCCGCCGGGCGCCGGTCTTGCGGCTTTTGGACCCGCTCGGGCCGGTCGAGCGGATCCCGGCCGATTTTCGGGGCGAGAAGCGTGATGTCGATGAATTCGTCCGCTTGGCGGCGCAATTCATCGGCCACCATGGAGGGTTGCGTCGCATTCGTCGAAACGACAGAAACGCGGACGCCCTTGCGCTGCACCGCCTCGACCAGGGAGCGGAAGTCGCCATCGCCGGAGAAAAGGACGAGATGATCGATATGGTCGGCCATTTCCATGGCGTCTACGGCCAGTTCGATATCCATATTCCCCTTGACCTTGCGCCGGCCGAGGGAATCCACGAACTCCTTGGTCGGTTTGGTCACCACGGCGAAGCCATTATAATCCAGCCAATCGACAAGTGGCCGGATCGAGGAGTATTCCTGGTCTTCCACTAAGGCGGTATAGTAGAAGGCCCGGATTAATTTTCCCCGGCTTTGAAATTCCTTGAGCAGTCGCTTATAATCGATATCGAAACCGAGCGACTTAGCCGTTGCATATAAGTTCGCGCCATCGATGAACAGCGCTATTCGCTCTTGGTCAGCCATAAACGTGTCTCTTAATGTTCTCTTGTGATGTTATTCGTCATTATTTATATAGCAAAGAGCGAGAACAAGAACTCCTATGCCACCGCACCCATGCATTTAGCGAATAAGTCCGCGTCGGCGAGGGTGTCAATGAGACTATGTGCTCCAGGCTCAACCTTGCGTCAAGAGGAAACTCTGCGCTCAGGTTCAGCATCAAAATGATAATATTAAGGCGAATGGCCACGCCGCCGGAATTTATTGCTTCGTCCCAGGATCCCCGGGGCCCAAGCTGATTTTCGAGCCTGTTTTTGGAGTTGCCAGACAGGATTCTACAAAGTATAATTAGCGCTTAATCCAAAAAGGTCTCGTTCGCAAGGAGTGCGCATGGCATGGCCCGCGTTACCGTTGAAGACTGCGTAGACAAAGTCGAAAACCGGTTTGAGCTCGTTTTGATCGCGAGTCACCGGGCGCGCATGATCGCCGCCGGCACGCCGGTAATGGTTGACCGCGACAACGATAAAAACCCCGTGATCGCTCTGCGCGAGATCGCGGAATCCGCCTTGGCGCCGGAGGACCTCAAAGAAGATTTTATTCAATCTCTGCAAAAACAAGTCGAGGTGGATGAACCGGAGGCGGAAGCAGTGCCGGCACTGTCCCCGGCACTTGATGGAGCCAATTCCGTGGGAGAGTTCGAACGAATGACCGAGGAAGATCTGTTGCGAGGGCTCGAGGATCTCGTCCCGCCCGCCGACACCGAGGACGATGGCGACTGAAGCTGGGTATTGGCGACAGTGTAGCCTGCCCAAGCATGACTCGCGCCGGCAAATTGCGGGCTTTTCTGGCCGGATCATGCGATAAGAGAAGAGATCAAGGAGGCGGATCCGGCCGAATTCATACCGGAGTGAAGATTTGATGCGTTCTGTCGCGGGTCGGCCTAATTATGATGCGGCAATATGAACTCGTAGACAGGGTCCGGCGCTACAACCCGCACGCCGACGAAGTGGCGCTCAACCGCGCCTACGTCTATGCGATGAAGGCTCATGGAGCGCAGAAGCGCGCTTCCGGCGATCCATATTTTTCGCATCCCCTCGAAGTCGCTGCTATTCTTACCGATATGAAGGTCGACGACGCAACGATCGTCGCGGCGGTCCTGCACGATACGATCGAAGACACTGAATCGACGCGCGAGGACATCGACAAGCTTTTCGGCAGCGATATTGGCCGGCTTGTCGACGGATTGACCAAGCTCAAGAAGCTAGACCTTGTCTCGAAGCGCGCGGAGCAAGCAGAAAATTTCCGTAAGCTGCTGCTCGCCGTGGCGGAAGACGTTCGCGTGTTGCTCGTCAAGCTCGCTGACCGCTTGCACAATATGCGCACGCTGCATTTCGTGGCACCGGACAAGCGGGCACGGATCGCCGAGGAAACCCTCGATATCTATGCGCCGCTGGCGGGGCGCATGGGCATGCAAAATATGCGCGACGAACTCGACGATCTGGCCTTTCGCCATCTCATGCCAGACGCCTATGCGATGATCGCTGCCCGGCTCGACGATCTGCGCCGGAAAAATGGGAAACTCATCGTCACGATCGAGAAGGAGCTGACCTCCGAGCTTGCCGCGCGAGGCATCGACGCCAAGGTCGAAGGGCGGCAGAAACAGCCCTATTCGATATGGCGCAAGATGGAACGGAAATCGATTGCTTTCGAGCAGCTCTCCGACATTTTCGGGTTCCGCGTTATCGTTGAGGACATCGACGATTGCTATCGCGTCATAGGTGTCGTGCACACCAAATGGGCTGTCGTTCCGGGCCGTTTCAAGGACTATATTTCGACGCCGAAGCAAAACGACTATCAATCGATTCACACCACCGTCGTTGGACCCGGCCGGCAGCGCGCCGAACTCCAAGTGCGCACGGCAGTCATGCACGATATCGCGCGGAATGGCATTGCCGCGCACGCCCTCTACAAAGATGAGAAAATTAAAGGCAAGGAGAGTCTTACGAGCGAGAGCCGCGCCTGCCAATGGCTGCGCCGCATGGTCGCCTCGCTCGCCGAGGGCGCCACGCCCGAGGAATTTCTAGAACATACGAAACTTGAACTCTTTCACGACCAGGTGTTCTGCTTCACTCCGCATGGCCGGCTGATCGCATTGCCGCGCGGGGCGACGCCGGTCGATTTCGCTTATGCGGTTCATACCGACGTCGGCCATTCCGCGGTGGGCGCCAAGATCAATGGCCGCCATGCGCCGCTATTGTCCGAATTGCAAAACGGCGACGAGGTCGAGATCGCCTGCGCCGAAGGCCAGACCCCGCCGGCCGCGTGGGAAGGCCTTGTCATGACCGGCAAGGCGCGCGCGGCGATAAGGCGCGCCACCCGCGATGCCGTTCGCGCGCAATACGCTGCGCTTGGCCGCCAGATCGTCACCCGCGCTTTCGAGCGGGCCGGCAAGGCTTTTACGGAAGATAAGTTGAAAAGCGCGCTGCCGAGGCTTGCGCGGACAACGATCGAGGACGCGCTTGCCGCCGTCGGCCGCGGCGAGATGTTTTCCGGCGATGTAGTTAGAGCGGTTTATCCGGAATTCATGGAAGAGCGCAAGCCGGTAAGCCCTCGCGCACACGGAGAAGCCGGCTGGTTTGGCATGAAGGAGGCGACGAGTTTGGTCTTCAAAATCCCCGGTGGCGGCGAGCCGGACCGGACCTCAATTCCCATTCGAGGCTCGCACGGCGATTTGCCGGTCCGCTTCGCCCCAAATGGCGGCGCGGTGCCTGGCGACCGGATCGTCGGCATTCTGACCCCCGGCGAGGGAATCACCATCTATCCCATCCATTCCCCCGATCTCATCGCCTTCGACGAGGAGCCGGAACGTTGGCTCGATGTGCGCTGGGACATCGAGGAAAGCCGGCACGGATTGTTCCCGGCGCGGCTCCTCATCACCGCGATCAACGAGCCTGGCACCTTAGGGACGATCGCGACTGTTATCGGCGATCATGCCGCCAATATCGACAACATTGTCATCAAACCTCTTTCAGCCGATTTCCGGGAAATGACGATCGATATCGAGGTCAATGATGTGAAGCATTTGAACACGATCATCTCGCATTTGCGGGCACGGCCGGTGGTCAGCAAGGCCGAGCGGGTGAACGGATGATGGAAGAGTTGCGTAGTCTTCGCCTCGGCGTCAATGTCGATCACGTTGCCACCTTGCGCAATGCGCGGGGCGGCGCCTTCCCCGATCCGGTGCGCGCGGCGCTGCTTGCCATCGAAGCGGGCGCCGACGGCATCACCGCCCATTTGCGCGAGGACCGCCGCCATATTCGCGACGAGGACATGGCGCGGCTAAAACGGGAGATTTCGAAGCCGCTGAACTTCGAGATGGCGGCAACTGACGACATGGTGGCAATCGCCCTCGATACACGGCCGCATGCCTGTTGTCTTGTGCCGGAAAAACGCAGCGAGCGCACGACCGAAGGCGGCCTCGATGTTATTGGCGGCCACGATCATTTGAGAATCGTCACCGCCGAACTGCTCAAGGCCGGCGTGCGCGTCTCACTCTTCATCGAGCCGTCGTTGGAGGCCGTGCGGGCGTCGCGCTCCATCGGTGCGCCGGTGATCGAATTTCATACCGGCGCCTGGTGCGACGCACTCACACATCACCAGAGCGAGCGCGCCGCACGCGAATTTGCGCGCATCAAGGCGGCGGCGGTACTGGCGAGCGGCCAAGGGCTCGAAAGTCACGCTGGGCATGGCCTCGATTTCGCCACGGCGAAAATCGTCGCGGGCTTGCCGGAAATTGTCGAACTCAATATCGGGCATTTTCTGGTCGGCGAGGCGGTCTTCATTGGTCTTAGTGCGGCGATCGCCAAGATGCGCGCGGCGATGGACGAGGGGCGGCAGCGGGCGGCTGGCCAGGCGTACCAAACGTGACCAAATGATCATCGGTTTTGGCAACGACCTTTGCGATATCCGCCGCATCGAAAGTTCGCTCGCGCGCTTTGGCGAGCGGTTCGTTCAGCGCTGCTTCACCGAGATCGAGCAGCGGAAATCCGACGGTCGCGCCGCGTCCTACGCGAAGCGCTTCGCCGCCAAGGAGGCTTGCGCCAAGGCGCTCGGCACCGGGCTTCGCGCCGGCATTGGCTGGCGCGACATGGGCGTGGTCAATCTGGCGTCCGGCCAGCCAACCCTTTGTCTCACGGGCGGCGCGGCGGCGCGGCTTGCCGCCCTGACTCCGCCGGGCCACCGGGTCTTTATCCATGTGACGCTGACCGATGAGTATCCCTTGGCCCAGGCGCAAGTGATCATCGAAGCGATCGCAATCGCGGATCGCGCCCCTTGGCGCGGTGTCGCTGACGCGGGATGACCGCCGATTTCGGCGTTGGCCGGATTGGCCGGGAGGTTTCGGCGGTTCTCGAACCGCGTCCCCCGTGTGAGATCATGGACGATCGTCATGTTCTACGATGCCCGCTACGATCCCTGGCGATGGTCATCCGATCAAACGCCCGCCGCCTCGATCGCCTTGGCGCGTTGGAGCGCCGGGCGGGCGAGACAGCGGTCCACATAGGCGCGCAGCGCTGGCCGCGAAGGAACAAGCTTAAAGATATCGATCCCGAAATGGAGGTCGAGGCCGATCATGACGTCGGCCGCCGAAAACCGTTCACCGAGAAGCCAGGGTGCCGTGGCAACCGCCGCTTCGAGCACGTCGAAGACGCGATCGAAATCGCCAAATCCCGCCGCTTCCGGTCTGATCGATACATTGGCGGACTTCGCCAAAAAGGCCTGTTCGACACAGCCCGGCGAGAAAAACAGCCATTGCAAATAACGCCCGCGCGCAGGATCGCCAAGCAGCGGCGCAAGGCCCGCTTCGGGATAAGCTTCCGCGACATAGGCGCAGATGGCGCCAGACTCCGCAACGGCAACCGGCCCGTCGGTCAGGGCGGGCACTTTCGCCATCGGATTGATCGCACGAAATTCCGCGCTCTTTTGTTCGCCAGCCGTCAGATCGATCCGGACGCGCTCATAGGGAACGCCTGCCTCTTCGAGCATCCAAAGAGCCCGCAGCGAACGCGTGCGCGGAGCCCAATAGAGCTTCATCATAAGCGCCTCCGTTTGGTTGCAAAAATCAAAGATGCTCCACCGCGACGATGCCGGGGATCGCCTTGAGCGCACCCGCGACTTGCGGCGAAACCGAAAATTTGCCAGGCAGCTTTATTTCGACCTCGCCGCTGTTCGTCAGCAGCACCAGCGACACTTCGCCGTCGCCCCGCGCGCGCAAGCCGGCGGGCGATCTCGTCCAGCGGATGTTCGTCGCGCAAAAAAACCCGAAGCCCGTTCCGATCCGGCTCGCCGCCGATGTCCAAAGGTTCGACGGAAACAATGCGGGCCCGCACATCCTCGCCGTCAGGATTGGCTTGCAAGCCAACGAGCACGGCAGGCACCTTTCTCCAGAAGACTCGCGGTATTGATCGAGACCTTCCTGAAACAAGATCGCTTCATACTGTCCGGATTGATCCGAGAGATTAACGATTCCCATTTTCGTGCCCGATTTGGTCCGGCGCTCATGCCGCTCAAGCACTGTCGCGGCAAGCCGCGCGGCGGAAGCGCCCTGCTTGACCGCGCGGACGAACTCGGCAAAGCGCTGCACCCGCAGCCGGGCTAGGATCGCAGCATAGGCGTCGAGCGGATGGCCCGGAGAGAAAAAACCCGAGCGAGTCTCGAACTCACGCCGCAGCCGCTCGGCGAGCGGCCATGGCTCGGCCTTCGGCAACACTATGGCGGTCAAGACTTTCGCCACCGAATAGGACGCTCTGCCCGGCGAGCTGTTCGTCCTGGCGCCGCTGCGCCGCGGCAAGGATGGCTTCGGCGGCGGCATGGACGCGCGCGCGATTGGCTTCCAATTCATCGAAGGCGCCGGCGGCGGCAAGACTTTCAAGCGTGCGCTTGTTGATGTCGCGCGGATTGAGTTTTGCCGCGAAATCGGCCAGATCGCGAAACGCGGGCTTTGTCCAGTGAGTTGTTTCGTCGCTGCCATTGACCGCCGCGAGCGCGCGCGCATGCTGCCTCACCAACGCCTTTGATCGCCGATAGCGCATAGCGGATCGCCGGTTCGCCATTGCATTCGGCGGGCTCGAAATCGGCGCTCGACGTTTGCACCGACGGCGGCAAGACCGTGATCTTCAGACGCTGCGCGCCTCGTTGCAGAATTCGGCAAGCTTGTCGGTGTTCGATTTGTCGAGCGTCATCGATGCCGCGAGAAATTCGACCGGATAATTGGCTTTGAGCCAGGCGGTCTGATAGGCAATCAGCGCATAGGCCGCCGCGTGGGATTTGTTGAACCCGTAGTCGGCGAATTTGGCGAGGAGGTCAAAAATCTCATTGGCCTGGGCTTTATCGAGACCGCGTTCGGCCGCGCCGGTGACGAAACGATCGCGCTGCGCGGCCATCTCGGCCTTGATCTTCTTGCCCATGGCACGGCGCAAGAGATCGGCCTCGCCAAGCGAGAAGCCAGCGAGGACCTGGGCGATTTGCATCACTTGTTCCTGATAAATGATGACGCCAAAGGTCTCCTTGCAGGATCGGCTCGAAGCTCGGGAAGGATGTAGTCGCAGGCGCTTCTTCGCCGCTCTTCGCCGCGCAATAGACCGGGATATTCGCCATCGGGCCCGGCCGGTAGAGGGCGACAAGCGCGATGATGTCCTCGAAGCGGTCGGCCCGCATGTCGGCCACGGCCTTGCGCATGCCGGCGCTTTCAAGCTGGAAGACACCGACCGTTTCGCCGCGCTCCAGCATGGCGTAGGTTTGTCTTATCGTCCAGACGGAATTTTTACAAGTTCGATCGCGATCCCGCGCTTTTTCAAGAGCTTGATGCAGTAGGCGATGACGTGAGAGTCTTAAGGCCGAGAAAATCGAATTTCACGAGTCCCGCCTGCTCGACCCATTTCATGTTGAACTGGGTCGCCGGCATGTCCGACTTCGGATCGCGGTAAAGCGGGACGAGTTCTTCGAGCGGCCGGTCGCCGATGACGATGCCCGCCGCATGGGTCGAGGCATTGGAATAGAGCCCTTCAAGCGTTTGCGCGATCTGCAGCATTTTTGCGACGCGGGGCTCCGTCTCGGCGGCCTCCTTGAGACGCGGCTCGGATTCGATGGCTTGTTTGAGACTCACCGGCGCCGCTGGATTCTGCGGCACGAGCTTGGCGAGCTTATCGACTTGCCCGAGCGGCATTTCAAGGACCCGGCCGACATTGCGCATGACGCCGCGCGCCAGAAAGGAACCAAACGTGATGATCTGCGCGACTTTATCGTCCCCATAGCGGGCCCGGACATAGGCGATCACTTCGTCGCGGCGCTCCTGGCAGAAATCGATATCGAAATCCGGCATCGACACGCGGTCGGGATTGAGGAAGCGCTCGAACAAAAGTCCGAAGCGGATTGGGTCGAGATCGGTGATCGTCAGCGCATAGGCAACGAGCGATCCAGCCCCCGATCCGCGCCCCGGCCCGACTGGAATATCCTGGGATTTGGCGTATTTGATGAAATCCGCGACGATCAGAAAATAGCCCGGAAAGTTCATCTTGATGATCACGTCGAGCTCGAAGGCAAGCCTCGCGCGATAATCGGCGTCCGTGAAGCCTGGCGCCGGTCCATGCGCGGCAAGCCGCGCCGCAAGGCCCGCCTCCGCCTCGCCGCGCAGCGCCTTGGCCTCCTTTTCGATCCCGCCATCGGCGAAACGCGGCAAAATCGGCTTGCGGCTCAACGGCCGGAAGGCGCAACGCAGAGCGATCTCGACGCTGCTGTGGCGTGCTTCCGGAAGTCGGCGAAAAGCGCGAGTCATTTCCGCCCGCGTCTTGAAACGGTGCTCGGGGGAAAGCTGGCGGCGGGCGCCGTCACTAACGACGGTTCCCTCGGCGATGCAGATCAAGGCGTCATGCGCTTCATAGCCGGAGGCCGCCGCGAAAAAACTCTCGTTGGTCGCGACAAGCGGCAGCGAAGCGCGATAGGCGAGGTCGAGGAGACGCGGTTCGTTCGCGCGTTCGGAGGCCAGCCCGTGGCGCTGGATTTCGACATAGAGCCGCGCCGGAAACAGCTGCTCAAGCGCCGCCGTGCGAGCAAGCGCAAGTTCCGCCCGGTCATGCGCGAAGGCTCGGTCGAGGGGACCACATGGGCCGCCGGTGAGCGCGATCAGCCCTTGCGTTCGCCCGTCGAGTCGGCGGAAGGCGGACATGCGGCGTATCCCCCGGTTCAGGGTCGAGCCAGGCCCGCGAGGCAATATGCATCAGATTCAAATAGCCGGCGGCGTCCTGGGCCAAGAGCACGATGGACGCATGGCAGGCGCTCACCTCGCCACGCGGCCTTGCGCCGCCGCCGTCATGAAAGTCGATGGCGATTTGCAGGCCGATGACCGGCTGCACGCCCTCTTTCGCCAGCTTTCGGAAAACTCCAGGGCGCCGAAAAGATTGTTCGAATCGGTTATAGCCAGCGCCGGCATCGCATCGGCGATGGCAAGTCTGGCAAGCGTGGCGACCGTCATCGCTCCTTCGCGCACCGAATAGGAACTGTGCACATGGAAATGCACGAAGCCAACATCGTCGAGGATGCGGCTTGGGCCGCCAGCGCCGTTAGTCAACCACCGGCACCGTGTAAGCTAACGCCCCGATATTTCCCTTGTTACCCAGGAAATTCGCGTGGCACACGACGTAATTTTCCGAGACGACAGGGGTGCTTGTCGCAACGCGCAGGGTGCGCTTTCCAGCCATTTCGATGACCTCCTCTTACGACGTGCCACCCGAAAGCAATTTATTCGCGTCGGTCTGTGCCGAAGCGTCGCGAGGAACATCGTCCCGGTCCCCCAATTACATCGGTGAGCCTGTGTAACCGCACCTCGTACCACCCACCACCGGTTCTACTGCACCAGGGTCCACTGAAAGGCCGAAACGGTCTGACCGCCGACGTTCGCGAGGATGGTACCTCCGTTCATCTCCCAGATCGTCATGGTCCCGTTCGTATTGCGCCAAAGGATGTCGGACTTTCCGTCGCCGTTGAAGTCGCCAGTGCCGGCGATGGTCCAGTCGTTGCTAACTATCTGACCGCCGACGTTCGCGAGGACGGTACCTCCGTTCATTTTCCAGATTGTCACGGTCCCATTCTTGTTGCGCCAAAGGATGCAATTGGGATGGCCGGTGCCAAAAAAATCACCGGTGCCGGCGATGGTCCAGTCGTTGCTAACGACCTGACCGCCGACGTTCGCGAGGACCGTGCCTCCGTTCATCTCCCAAATGGCGATCGCCCCGTTCGTATTGCGCCAAAGAATGTCAGACTTACCGTCGCTGTTGAAGTCACCGATGCCAGCGATGGTCCAGGCGTTGCTAATGACCTGACCGCCGGCACTCTTGAGAACGGTACCGCCGTTCATTTCCCAGATGGAGATCGTTCCGTTCTTGTTGTTGCGCCAAAGGATGCAGTTGGGATGACCGGCGCCGAAGAAGTCGCCCGTGCCAGCGATGGTCCAGTCGTTGCTAACGACCTGACCGCCAACGCTCGCGAGGACGGTACCGCCGTTCATTTCCCAGATCGCCACGGCCCCGTTCTTGTTGCGCCAAAGGATGTCGGTTTTGCCGTCGCTGTTGAAGTCGCCGGTGCCGGCGATGCTCCAGTCTTTGCTGAGGAGTTGACCGCCGACGTTCGCGAGGACGGTACCGCCGTTCATCTCCCAGATGGCGAGCCTCCCGAACTGGTCGCGCCAAAGAATGTCGGATTTGCCGTCGCCGTTAAAATCCGCCGGTTTACTATAAGCGCTCCGTGCCAGGTTGAGGCTTACCGCCGCCGAGGCTATGCCGTTCGCAATGGCATAGAGCGAACTGGGGCCGGGCTCGAAATTTTCAGGCATCGTAAAGGACGCCGATCCGGCTGCGGATGGCGCAACCGTCATCGTGCTGAAATTGAAGCTTCGTCCAAAAACAACATGGCCGGTGGCGGAATTGACGATCTTGATGATCGGATAATTGGTTGCCGCCTGCGCGTCGTCGCCATAGGCCGCGCCTTGCGAGAGTCCGTTGAGTTGGGTGCCGCTCAGGGTGAAGGTCCCTCCCGATAGGAGGCTGGCAGGCGCCACGGTAACAGCCGGAGCCCACGCGGCCTTCGCCGTTCCCGTTGGGGTGTAAATCCACACATTGGATCCGTCCGTCTCCAGCGCCATGATCTGGCCGGTCGGCAGGACGAGGAAATTCCACTGGAACGAGTTAAAAAAACTCGCGTCTGTGGGCTCCGCGACCTGCGCGATCAAATTTGTTGCTGCGTTCACTTCGAAGAAGTGCGTCGGCGTAACGAATGCCTGGTAGTTGGGGCTGGCCGCGAACAGCACATTGCCACTGGGGAGCAGTGTGGCAGGAGCATCGGCCAGCGTGTAATTGTTGCCGCTCACTTGTGGAATGTTGGGACCGGCCGCCCATGTCGAGCTCGTGGTGTTGAAAATCGCGCTGGGCGTAGTGACGCTGGTATTGCCCGGCGCGCACTTACCGCAGGTCGTGCCGCCGAAAGCGACGACCGTGCCGTCCGGACGCAACACCTGCGGCCCGAGCTCGAAGGTCGCCCCTGCGCCGCAGTCGGCCAAAATCGATGGCGTGTTGCCGGCGCTGGTCCAAGCCCCGGTTCCGGGCGAGTATTTTTCGGTATTTTTTCCGCACGCGTTTGTCGTATGGGCGTCGACGGTCAACACCGACCCCCCCGGAAGCAAGGTCCAACCTTCCTCGTCGTTCCCGTCGGCCTTGCCCGTGCCGGTGGCGGTCCACGTCAAGCTCACGATATTAAGCAGCGCCTGTTGGAAGGATAAGGCGTTGGACTGCATATAGGTCCCGTTGGCGAGCACGGCCGACTGCGCGTCGCCGATATTGCTCCACCCCGAGGGAGGCGTGATCGAGGTCCATGTATTGAACAACGGGTCGTAAATGGCGCCAAGATTGGTCCAGGCCTCCGTGCAGCCAGTGTTGTATTCCCCGCCCTCCATGATGACTCGCCCGTCGGGCAGCACGGCGGAGGAGAAAAATCGCGGAACGTAGCCCGATGGCAAGGACGCGATTTGCGACCAGCTGCCGTTAATATAGCTGCCCGTGAAGTCGGGCGTGAGCTTCCACCAAATTCCGCCGCACGTTACATACGCGATGACCGTGCCATCGCTCAGAAGAAGAGGATTGGAGAGTACGGGAAAGCCCGGCGCGGACGGCGCCAAGCTCCATGTGCCTCCAACCGGCGCCATTTCCCCGGTGCCGTGAATGGCGGGCGGCGGCGCTGGCTTGGCCGTCACCGGGTTGAGGCCTTTCTGCAGCTCCTGCAGCAACCCCGGATTTTCGTGCACCCGCCTGGACAGCGGCCAAGACAAAGGCAACGGAGGGGCCTTACCGAGGAGTGGCGACTGCGGTCCGGGTAGTTCCGAAGGATGGGTCCCCGTGACCTGCGGCGGCGTGGCCGGCGTGCCGGTTTGTTGCGGCTGCGGCAATTGAGGAGGGGGCAACTGGGATTGAGCGGACGGCGATAGCGGATAGTCCATCGGCGTCAAAGCAGGGGGTTGTGCCGCGGGCTCGGCGCCAAGCGGCGGACTCACAATTGCTGTGGACAAGGCGACTGCGGTTAAAGCTCCCAGGGAATTGCGAAATCGTCCCAACATGAATTTTCTCCTTAATCAGCATTCCCACGATGGGCGTCATACGAGGCCCATCTGCCCTAATTCGGTTCCTATTTAACGCGAACCGTTGTTGTTGATTGTATCATCGCTCTATTCTTCGGCAATTCGGACCGCGGCGCGCCCAGCCAAGGCAGCTGTTCGAGACCCCGCAGTTTACGCCCTGTATACGCCTGCAGCAGATCGATAGCCATGTCCCGCATTTCAGAATTGGTGCCATATATCTCTGACGAGAATTAATATTGCTTAGAAGACTGGTATGCAGGAATATCCACAATGGGGTGTTGCGGTCGCGCAACGGCAGTTTGTCGACGCCTGCCGCTCAATGTCATGCGATGACCACATCGCCGGTTGCAGAGGAACGCCACTCAAGGACGCCGCCCATCCCCCGCGGAAGATGCTAATTTTCCGGTGATTCGCACCTATACTGAGGATGGCCTCAAAAACACAATTCAGTTATCGCCGGAATCGCGCAATTCAATATTTCGCCGTAACGGGAGCCCCGCAGGTCCATACTGCCATGGTCCTGGGACCGTCCGGGGTTTCAATCTGCTGAAAGGTGAAACACTCTATATTTGGCCGGTGATAGACATAGCCAAAGGGATACGGGAGACCAAAAAAGGGCATTCCATCGACCGTCCCCACCGGCCTCGCCTGCGAGGGAATCGGCACCACCAACATGCCCAGGCACAAACCCGCGGCCGCAGCAAACTTCGGGAGGATCATTTTCGTTGTCCATTACTTTTGCAATTAACTCCCTTTGATTATTGCATGAATTGCGGCTGGGAGCAAGCGGATTTCCCGCATCCTGGCACGATCCTGGCTTGACGCGCGAGCCGAAACGACGACGATCAGGCTTAGTCCGGGCCGCTGTCAATGGGATGATGTGGCGCCGACCGTGCTTGCCAGCGAACCCCAAGATCGCGGATTTCCGCTTCGAGGTATTCGACCTCGAGCCGCAGCGCCCGGCCGGCGGAGAAGATAAACTCCACAACTCCCGCGGGCGGCTCGGTTTCCTTGAAGCCGATATCCAGCACGTTGAGAACGAGCGCCTCGTCCCGGCAATGAAAGCCCCGGCACGAGACCTTCAGAACACGCCCAAAATGCAAGCCCGTGCGGGCGCGCTCACAGCAAGGGCTTCCGCTTTTTTTCGCGGCGGCCCGCACCCAGTCGAACCGCGCCGCGACCATCGCGAATTGTTTCGATTTGGGCAAAAAGGCCATTTCGCCGACCCGCACCAAAGCATCCTGCAGATTTGCCGCGATCACCGTGAGATCGTCGGCGTCGAAGGCGAGCAATCGAGGAAGGTCCGGCATCGGCGCCTCTGCTTGAGTTTTCATTTCCTTGCCGCGCCGGACCGGCTAAGGCCCCGCGCGCCCTCTCCGCAGTTGGAAAGGATTATGGCAATTTCAAGCGGGGGAAAGACATTGCGCGCAAAGAAATGCCGGACGTGAAGAAACATGCAGCTCCAACAGCCGGGTCACGGCATAATGCCAATCCCGCCGGGACTGCCTCCCACTATGACCGTCGTCACCACCGTGTTCGTGGCCGTGTCGATTACCGAAACCGTGTTGGAGCCACTGTTCGTGACATAGGCGCGTTTGCCGTCCGGTGTGACGGCTACTCCCTCCGGCTGCAACCCCACCCGAACCGTGGCCACCACCTTATTTGTAATCGTATCGATTACCGAAACAGTGCCGAAGTCATCATTCGTGACATAGACGTGCTTGCTGTCCGGGGTGATGGCGACCCCACTGGGGTTTGTCCCCACCGTGACCGTCGCTACCACCGTGTTGGTGGCCGTGGCGATCACCGAGACCGTGTTGGAGAGAAAATTCGTGACATAGGCGTTGTTCCCATCCGGGGTGATGGCGATCCCAACAGGATTAGTTCCCACGGTGATCGTCTTCACCACTGTGTTGGTGGCCGTAGCAATCACCGAGACAGTCCTGATTGCATCGGTCACATAGACGAGGTTCCCGTCCGGAGTGACGGCGACCCCGAGAGAAGATCTCCCTAATTGGACGGTCGCCGAAACCGTGTTTTTGGCCGTGTTGATCACCGAGACAATGTTGGAGACAAAATTCGCAACATAGGCGCGGTTGCCATCGGGGGTGACCGCAACCCCCGCGGGAGCACCCTGGCCACCCTGGCCATTCCCCACTGCGATCGAACTCCACCACCGTGTTCGTCGCCGTGGCGATCACCGAGACAGAGCCGGAGTTAAAATTCGAGAGATAGACACGTGTCCCGTCCGGGGTGACGGCGACGTAATAGGGACTATTCCCCACCGGGATCGTCGCCACCACCGTGTTGGTGGTCGTGTCGATCACCGAGACTGTGTGGGGGATATTATTCGCAACATAGGCGAATAGGCTCTTCGGCGGCGGAATAATGGCAACCCCGGTGGGTCCGGCGCCCACCGCGACCGTCGCCACCACCGTGTTGGCGGACGTGTCGATTGCCGAAACGGTGCGGGAGATATTATTCGCGACATAGGCCTGTTTGCCGTCTGGGGTGACCGCGACCCCGACAGGCTGAGTACCGACCGCGATGGTCGCCGAAACCGTATTTGTGGCCGTGGCGATCACCGAGACCGTGTTGGAGAGAAAATTCGTCACATAGGCGTGCTTGCCATCCGGAGTGATGGCGATCCGGCGGGGGCCTGACCCTACCGCGACCGTGGCCACCACCGTGTTGGTGGCCGTGGCGATCACCGAAACCGTGTTGGAGAGATTATTCGCGACATAGGCGTTGTTCCCATCCGGGGTGATGGCGACCCCAACAGGCTGAGTGCCGACCGCGATGGTCGCCGAAACCGTATTTGTGGCCGTGGCGATCACCGAGACAGTGTTGGATAACCGGTTCGTGACATAAACATGCGCTCCGTCCGGTGTGACGGCGGCCCCCACTGGGCCAGACGCCACGGTTGTCGTGGCCACCACCTTATTGGTGGCGGTGTCGATCACCGAGACCGTGTTGGAGTCTCTGTTCGTCACATAGGCGCGCGTCGCGTCAGGGCTGACGGCGACCCCCACGGGGTAAGTCCCCACCGTAATGGCCACCACCTTCTTATTTGTGGCCGTATCGGCGACCGAAACGGTGTTCAACTGAGGATTGGTGACATAGACATGTAACCCGTCCGGGGCGACGGCGACTCCGAAAGGGGCTTGCCCCGCAAGAATCCCTCCGGGCACCGAAGTGTTGGTGGCGGTGTCGATCAGCGAGACAACGCCGGGGCCGGAATTCGTGTTCGCGACATAGAGAAAGGGCGCCGCCTCCGCCGGCCACGCCACCAAGACCAGCCCCATCGCCAGCATTATGGCGACGAGGATTATAAATCCCCACGCGCCTGCGCCTGTAGCGCCGGTTCCGTCACGATTATTCCAAGACATAAGACATTCTATCCATTTATTCGAACGTATTTCTCACCCAGCCAAGCTTAATCTTGTCTTAAATTTAGCAACGTTAACTTTAACTCTACTTCTATTCTTCTTTTCCGGCAAGGCCACGTCGCGGCGCTTGGATTCGGACCCGCAGAATTTCGCGCCGCCGCCCCGCGCAACCGAGGCCGGTCACGCGATTACGCGCAATCGCACAGCTTTTTGGCGCGTGCTTACCGCTCTCAAGCCGCCGGTCGACCCGGCCGAATAGGGCGGGATCGCGCCAGGAAGCATGCTCTTTAGTGGAACTTTGCAGCCGTGACCGCCGGGGATGTCCCGAAAATCTTCGCCGTGACCGAGGTGGCGCCGCTGCCGCTGTTGCTGAAGTTTCCGCCGCCAATGGCCAGGGTGACATACACCGCATTCTGGGTCCCGGTCAGGGAGGCATTCTGTGCCCCCGCCTGGAAAGTGTAGCGCAAGGTGCCCGTGTGCTTGATTGCCACCTTCAGGGTCACGCCATTGATCATCCCCTCAAAGCTGAATTTCCCCGTCCCGGTCTTGAAGAAGGAGCCGCCCGGGATCGTGACGGCGAAGGTGCCGATGTGGAGCGTGACCGGATCGGTAAGGGGATTGAACGCGGGCGCGGTGCTGCTCAAGGTGAAACTGGTCCCCAGCATGAAGGCATCCGTGTTTGGCGCGGTGCCGAAGTCAATATTGAGGACTGTGTTGAAGGCGAGGAAGGGCACCCCCGGCGGCGGCGGCACAATGCCCACGGCGAAGGGTAAATTCCCCACCGCGAGCGTGGCCGCCTCTACCGTGTTGGTGGCCGTGTCGATCACCGAGACGTTGTTGGAGTTCTCATTCACGACATAGGCGTGTTTGCCGTCCGGGGCGACGGCGACCGCAACTGGGAGACTCCCTACCGCAAGCTTGGCCGCTTCGACCGTATTGGTGGCCGTGTCAATGATCGAGACATTATTGTCGCGACCATTTACGACATAGGCGTGTAGCCCATCGGGGGTGACGGCGACCGCGCTGGGGCCAGCCCCCACCGCGAGGGTGGCCGGCTCCACCGTATTGGTGGCCGTGTCGATCACCGAAACAGTGTTGTCATTCAAATTCGTGACATAGGCGTGTTTGCCATCCGGGGTGACGGCGATCCCAACAGGGTTGGCCCCCACCGCGAGTGCGGCCGCCTCCACCGTGTCGGTCGCCGTGTCGATCACCGAAATGTTGTTGGAGTTATCATTCGTGACGTAGGCGTGCTTGCCATCCGGGCTGACGGCAACTCCGCGGGGAAGACTCCCCACCCCGACCGTGGCCACCACCGTGTTGGTGGCCGTGGCGATTACTGAAACATTGTTTGAACCAAAATTCACGACATAGACGTGTTTCCCGTCCGGGGTGACGGCGATCGCTTCGGGTAAACTCCCTACCGCGAGCGTGGCCGCCTCCACCGTATTGGTGGCCGTGTCGACTACCGAGACAGTGCCGCCAAGGCCATAAAAATTTCCATTCGCGACATAGGCGTGTAGACCATCCGAGGTGACGGCGATCGCATTGGGTTGGTTCCCCACCGCGAGGGTGGCCGCCTCCACCGTGTTGGTGGCCGTGTCGATCATCGAGACCGTGCTGTCTGCCTCATTCGCAACATAGGCGAAGGGCGCCGCTTCCGCCGGCGGGCCCAGCAAGCCCAGCCCTATCGCCAGAATGGCGAATAGGGCCATAAATCCCCGCGCCGGTACGGCGCAGCTTCCATTACGATTATTGCTATACATAACGCCTCCTCCCCACTTATTCCGGCATTATTTCTAGACCACAGGTTTCACCCTCAGCGTACGCCCTGTCCGCTCTCCCAACAAGGGCAATCCAGTGCGCAAGAAGCGAACCCTCCGGATTTCGAGCCGTCCCGTGCTTTTCCGTGCAATCGCACCAATTATCTCGGCAATCCCACATGTCTCAAACCCGCGCGGCATATGAAGGCTTGCGCGATTTCCGGCCGTCAATCGTACCAAAAGCTGACGCGAAGCGCCGGATGAGGGAGCTAACGCGGCGCGACTTTGTGGATTAGGTATGAACCGATTCAACTGGCCCGGATCGCGCTCGGCAACACGCTTTTAATGGAAAATCTGGGCAGTGACCGAAGTGGCGCCGCTGTTGCTGTTGCTGAAGCTGCCGCCGCCAATGGCCAGGGTTACATACACCGCGTTCTGGGTCCCGGTCAGGGAGGCATTTTGTGCCCCCGCCTGGAAATTGTAGCGCAAGGTGCCCGTTTGCTTGATCACCGCCTTCAGGGTCACGCCGTTGATAATCCCCTCAAAGCTGAATTTCCCCGTCCCGGTCTTGAAGAAGGAGCCGCCCGGGATCGTGACGGCGAAGGTG
This sequence comes from uncultured Alphaproteobacteria bacterium, assembly GCA_963851225.1. GTDB lineage: Bacteria > Pseudomonadota > Alphaproteobacteria > Rhizobiales > Beijerinckiaceae > Methylocapsa. The sequence continues at coordinate 106,042 of CAWKON010000049.1, forward strand.
CCGATGTGGAGCGTGACCGGATCGGTAAGGGGATTGAACGCGGGCGCGGTGCTACTCAAGGTGAAACTGGTCCCGAGCTGGAAGGCATCCGTGTTGAGAGCGCTGCCGAAGTCAATATTGAGGACTGTGTTGAAGGCGAGGAAGGGCACCCCCGGCGGCGGCGGCACAATGCCCACGGCGAAGGGGATAAACCCCACCCCGATCGTGGCTGCCTCCACCGTGTTAGTGGCCGTGTCGATCACCGAGACAGTGCCGGAAGTCTGATTGGTGACATAGGCGTGTGTCCCGTCCGGGGTGACGGCGACCCCCGTGGGGAAATTCCCCACCGGAATCGTCGCCACCACCGTGTTGCTGGCCGTGGCGATCGCCGAAACAGTATTGTCGTTCGCATTCGCGACATAGGCGTGTGTCCCATCCGGGGTGATGGCGACCCCTAGGGGGAAACTCCCTACCGCGACCGTGGCCACCACCGTATTTGTGGCCGTGGCGATTACCGAGACAGGGGAGCTCTAATTCGTGACATAGACGTGTGTCCCATCCGGGGTGATGACGACCCCCTCGGGGCCGGCCCCCACCGTGACCGTGGCCGTCACCGTGTTGGTCGCTGTGGCGATCACCGAGACAGTGTTGTCCTCAATATTCGCCACATAGACGTGTGTCCCATCCGGGGTGACGGCGACCCCCTCCGGTAAATTCCCCACCGGGATCGTGGCCACCACCGTGTTGCTGGCCGTGGCGATCACCGAGACAGTGTTGTCCTCAAAATTCGCGACATAGACGTGTGTGCCATCCGGGGTAACTGCCACTCCATTGGGGAAACTCCCCGTCCCGATTGTGACCGTAGCCACCACTGTGTTGGTGGCCGAGGCGATCACCGAAACAGTGCCGGGGAAAAACAAGTTGCCTTGATTCGTGACATAGATGTGTGTCCCATCCGGGGTGACGGCGACCCCATCGGGGCCACTCCCCACCGGGACCGTGGCCGTCACGGACGGGGGGGTAGCGCCCGTATCGATCACCGAAACATTGTTGGAGCTTTCATTCGCGACATAGGCGAAGGGCACCGCCTCCGCCGGAAGGGCCACCATGCCTAGCCCCATTGCCAGCACGATCGCGAAGAGGGCCACAAAACCCCGCGCCAGCGCGGCGCCCGTTCCGTTACGATTGCTGCTCGACATCAAACATTCCTAATCAGTTTTTCAGGAATTGTATTTCAATCCGCCGATCTTAATTTTAATAATACTTCACATTCACCCGGCCAACAAGGCCAAACCGCTGCGCTTCAAATCGGACCTGCCGGATATTAGCCGCCGGCCCGTCCCGTGCTTTTCCGCGCAGTCGCACCGATTATTCGCGCAATCCCACATGTCCCAAACCCGCGCGGCGTATGAAGGCTTGTGCGATTTCCGGCCGCCAATCGCACCAAAACGTGGCGCGAAGGGCCGGATGAGGGAGCTCACCCGGCGCGACATTGTGGATAACCTATGAACCAATTCAACTGGCCCGGATCAGGCTCGGCAACACGCGCTTTTAGTGGAACTTCGCGGTCTTGACCGATGGGGTGCCGAAAATCTGGGCCGTGACCGAGGTTGTGCCGCTATCGCTGCCGATGGTTAGCGTCACCGGCACCGCGTTCTGGGTCCCGGTCAGGGAGGCATTCTGTGCCCCCGCCTGGAAATTGTAGCGCAAGGTGCCCGTGGACTTGATCACCGCCTTTATGGTCACGCCGTTGATGATCCCCGAGAAGACGAATTCGCCTTGATGGTTCTTATAAAAAGAGCCGCCTGGAATCGTGACGGCGAAGGTGCCGATGTGGAGCGTGACCGGATCGGTAAGGGGATTGAACGCGGGCGCGGTGCTGCTCAAGGTGAAACTGGTCCCCAGCTGGAAGGCATCCGTGTTTGGCGCGGTGCCGAAGTCGATCTTGAGGACGGCGGCGAAGGCGAGGAAGGGGACCGGCGGGACGAACCCCGTACCCGCCAGCTTGAACACCGTGCCGCATCCGAGATCATTCTCGCCCTGGAAGCATCCGGTCCCGCTGCCGCCCACGAATGTCGTGCCATAGAGATTGCCGGCGCTGTCGGCAATTAGGCCGGCCGAAGGGTTGCTCCCGCCGCCGCCGCCGCCGCCGAAGCTGAAGTTGTAGAGCACCGTCTCTGTCCAACTCGTCGCTGGCGGAATGGGCGGCGCGAGCTTGAACACCGTGCCCACGTTCCCCGGTCCGCCACTGGCTGTAATGCCATAGAGATTGCCGGCGCCGTCGAAAATCAAGCCCGAGGGGCCGCTCCCGTCGCTAATTTCGCCCGCAAAGGCGTAGAGAACCGTCTCGGTCCAATTCGTCGCCGGCGGAATGGGCGGCGAGAGCTTGAACACCACGCCGCACCCCAATGGGAATCCGTCAGTGCCGGAGCATTGCAACTGTCTCGACGCGCCGCCACTTGAGGTCGTGCCATAGAGATTGCCGGCGCCGTCTGCAATCAGGCCGGCCGAAGGTTGGGCCCCGTCGCTGCCGCCAGTAAAAGAGTAGAGCACCGTCTCGGTGCCACCCGGCGCGAGCTTGAACACCGTGCCGCATCCACGCCCATAGGAGCACCCCGTCCCGCCGCCTTCGTAGGTGGTGCCATAGAGATTGCCGCTAAGGTCGGTAATCAGTCGGGCTTCCGGAAATGCCCCGTCGCTGCCGCCGCCCGCAAAGGAGTGCAGTACCGTCTCGGTCCAACTCGTTGCCGGAGGAAAGGGCGGCGCGAGCTTAAACACCGTGCCGCATCCAATCCCGGCGGAGCATCCCGTCCCCCCGCCTTCAGAGGTGGTGCCATAAAGATTGCCGCTGCTGTCGAAAATCAGGCCAGCCAAGGGCTCGCTCCCGTCGCTCGTGCCGCCCGCAAAGAAGTGGAGCACTATCTCGGTCCAACTCGTTGCCGGAGGAATGGGCGGCGCGAGCTTGAACACCGTGCCATCGGCTGTCGTGCCATAGAGATTGCCGCTGCCGTCGGCACTCAGACCGGCTTGGGGGAAAGCCCCGTCGCTCGGGGCGCCTAAAAAGGAGTGAAGCACCGTCTCGATCCCGCCCGGCGCGAGCTTGAAAACCGTCCCGAGGTTGCCCCCAAAGTCGCATGGCCCCGTTCCCGCGAAGCAGAAGTCGGTCGTGCCATAGAGATTGCCGGCGCTGTCGGCAATGAGGCCGCCAACCGGCCCCTCCCCGTCGCTGCCGAACGTGAAGGAGTAGAGCACCGTCTCGGTTGGGGCGGCCGAGGCGCTGCCCGCCGCCGCCGCTATCAGCGCGACCCATAGTGCCGCAAATACTCCCCACGAGGCGCGGCTACTCTTGCCGTCAGTGCTTCGCATGATACTCCTCCTATTCACGCTAGAGGACCCGGCGGGGTCAAGGTTTTCTCAATCTTAACGCAAAATTACCATACATCGTCCGTGAGCTGTAATCTCAAAAAGGACAATTTTACTCAAGCAGCCTGACTGTTGCAGAGCAGATCTTTGGCGCCGCTATCAACCGCTGAGTTTTTGCCCCGGCTTTTCGCGCCTGGCGGCCGGGGCGGATGCCGCAAAAGAAATTTTTTCGCGCGATCTTACGCGTTGCGCGGTTGTTCAAAGGCTCCGGACGAAAGGGCTGCGCGCTCGCACTCTTTCTTTGCATCGTGTGACCTGGGCCGTGCATTTATTGACCGGCGCAAGCGTCTGTAACCCGCTCCCGCGCAAACTCTGCTCGCGTGAAACAATGGGCGCACGAGATGCAAATCCCACCAAAAAATCGGGTCATCTTACAAACCGCAGGAGAGACCTTTGTCTTCGACCTGGTAAGATTTTCGGCCGCTGAACCGGTATTAGGTAGCAAGCTCACTGAGTTTGCTACCTAATACCGCGCCAAACGTACCAAATTGCTTCACGTGAAGCCTTTTGGTACGATTTTTCACGCGTCGCGCCCGTAAAACTTATCCTGGCTTTCCTAATCGCGGCTGCGTTGCAAACGCCAACCGGCCCGCTACATTGGGGCGAAGCCTTGCACCCGGCGCTCCGCTCCTGCGCGCCGTTGATCGCCCATTCCGATTGGCTCGATGAAACCACCAAAACCGCCCGCGCGCTCCGGTCAAGGAACCAGAGCACCGCCACAAATGCCGCATGAAGGCCGCGTGATAAAAATCCGCGGCGCGCGCGAGCACAACCTCAAGAACATCGACCTCACGATTCCGCGCGACAAGCTTGTCGTCTTCACCGGCCTTTCCGGCTCGGGAAAATCCTCGCTGGCCTTCGATACGATCTATGCCGAAGGCCAGCGCCGCTATGTCGAATCGCTTTCGGCCTACGCGCGCCAATTTTTGGAAATGATGCAAAAGCCGGATGTCGATCAGATCGACGGCCTGTCACCGGCGATCTCGATCGAGCAGAAGACGACCTCGAAAAACCCGCGCTCGACAGTCGGCACCGTCACCGAAATTTACGATTATATGCGGCTGCTGTTCGCCCGCATCGGGATTGCCTATTCGCCGGCGACGGGGCTCCCCATCGAGAGCCAGACGGTGAGCCAGATGGCCGACCGGGTGATCGCGCTGCCCGAGGGCACGCGGCTCTATCTGATCGCGCCGGTCATCCGCGGCCGCAAGGGCGAATACCGCAAGGAAATCGCCGAATTCATGAAGCGCGGCTTTCAACGGCTGAAGATCGACGGGGAATTTTATGAAATCGCCGACGCGCCGCAGCTCGACAAAAAGCTCAAGCACGAGATCGAGGTCGTGGTCGACCGGATCGCGGTGCGCCCCGGGGTCGAGGCGCGATTATCGGAAAGCTTCGAGACCGCGCTCGAACTCGCGGATGGCATTGCAATCGCCGAATACGCCGATGAGAAGGACGAAAACGGTGCGCCCAAGCGGATTGTCTTTTCGTCCAAATTCGCCTGCCCGGTGTCCGGCTTCACCATCCCCGAAATCGAGCCGCGCCTGTTCTCCTTCAACAATCCTTTCGGCGCCTGCCCGCATTGCGGCGGTCTCGGTATCGAGCAGACCGTCGATCCCGAGCTGATTGTTCCCGATCCAAAGCTCACCCTGCGCAAAGGTGCGATCGCGCCCTGGGCCCGCTCCAGCTCGCCCTATTATTTGCAAACCCTCGAAGCGCTCGCCAAGCATTTCAAGTTCCGCCTCGATACGCGTTTCGAGACGCTGCCTCAACACGCCCGCGAGGTGATCCTGCATGGGTCAGGCGAGGAAGCCGTGCGGTTTTCCTACGACGACGGTTTGCGTTCCTATGATATCGTGAAGCCTTTTGAAGGTGTCATCGGGAATCTCGAGCGGCGTTTTCGCGAGACCGAAAGCGAATGGGCGCGCGAGGACATCGCCCGCTACATGACGGCTTCGCCTTGCGCCGTCTGCGACGGCACAAGGCTGCGCCCGGAGGCGCTCGCGGTCAAGATCGATGGTTGCCACATTGCTCAGTTGACCGCGCTTCCGGTGCGCGCCGCGCAAGAGTGGTTCGCCACGTTGGCCGGCAAGCTCGATGCAAAACGGAGCGAGATCGCCAAACGCATTCTGAAAGAGATTTTCGACAGGCTCTCGTTCCTTGCCGATGTCGGCCTCGACTATCTCACGCTTTCCCGCGCTTCGGGCACTCTGTCCGGCGGCGAGAGCCAGCGCATCAGGCTTGCCTCGCAGATCGGGTCAGGCCTTACCGGCGTGCTTTATGTGCTGGACGAACCGTCCATCGGTCTGCATCAGCGCGACAATGCGAGGCTTCTCGACACTTTGCGGCGGCTGCGCGATCTCGGCAATACGGTGATCGTTGTCGAACATGACGAGGACGCCATTCTTGCCGCCGATTTTGTCGTCGATTTCGGCCCTGGTGCTGGCATTCATGGCGGCGAGATCGTGGCGCAAGGCACCGCCGCCGAAATCATGGCGGACAAGGATTCGCTGACCGGCCAATATCTCACCGGCGCGCTCGAAGTCGCGGCGCCACGCCGCCGGCGCAGGCCGGAGCCGGGCCGCAAGCTCGCCATCGTCAATGCCTGCGGCAATAATCTCAAAAATATCTCGGCCGCGATCCCGCTCGGGGTTTTCACCTGTGTTACCGGCGTCTCCGGCGGCGGCAAATCGACCCTCATCATCGATACGCTTTACAAAGCCGCCGCGCGGCGGCTCAACGGCGCGCTCGAACATCCGGCCCCGCATACGCGCATCAACGGTCTTGAACATCTGGACAAGGTCATCGACATCGACCAATCGCCGATCGGGCGCACGCCGCGCTCGAATCCGGCAACATATACCGGCGCGTTCACGCCGATCCGGGAATGGTTCGCGGCTCTCCCGGAAGCCAAGGCACGCGGCTACCAGCCGGGACAATTCTCCTTCAACGTGAAAGGGGGACGCTGCGAGGCCTGCCAGGGCGACGGGGTGACTAAGATCGAGATGCACTTTTTGCCCGACGTCTACGTCACTTGCGATGTCTGCAAGGGCAAGCGATACGATCGCGAGACGCTCGAAGTGAAATATCGCGGCCAATCGATCGCCGGCGTTCTCGGAATGACGGTCGAGGAAGCAGCGAACCTATTCAAGGCGGTGCCGTCCATACGCGAGAAATTGGCAACGCTAGCCCGCGTGGGCCTCGGCTATGTCAAGGTCGGCCAGCAGGCCAACACTTTGTCGGGCGGCGAGGCGCAGCGGGTCAAACTCGCCAAGGAGCTTTCCAGGCGCTCGACAGGCCGCACGCTCTATATTCTCGACGAGCCAACCACCGGGCTGCATTTCCACGACGTCGCAAAACTCCTCGAAGTGCTGCAGGAACTGGTCGATCAGGGCAATACGGTCATTGTGATCGAGCACAATCTCGAGGTCGTGAAAACCGCCGACTGGATCATCGATCTTGGTCCCGAAGGCGGCGACGCCGGTGGCGAGATCGTCGCGGCCGGACCGCCCGAGGACATCGTGCGGGCGACGAAGAGCTACACCGGGCGCTATTTGCGCGCGTTTCTGGAACGGCGGCCCTTGGCAAAAGGCACCCAGGCGGCGGAATGACCGTGGTCTCCGGGGCCGGTCTGGGCGCGCGCGAGAGCGGGTTTCGGCAGGCTGCAGCGTTGGCCTTTCGCGGCGGGAAAGCTTCGGACAAGCTTAGCGAGGCACATTTTCATTGGACCCGGCGCATTGCCCGCGCCGGTTCGATGGACACGGATGGGCGGCGGGCGAGGCAAAAGGTGGCAGAAATCGCATGGCTGCTCTCGAAATTCCGAAGCTGCACGGGTATTTAGTCAGGTAATTTGCACCGCAACAAAAATCGTCTTGGAACGAAACCCGCTATCGTCCAGTTACGATGCTTTGGCGGAGAGGTTACGGCGGCAAATTTTTTCCGTGCAGGTGGCGGAAGAAGCGGGGACCATTTGTTTTAACAGTTGAACGTTGGTGACGGTCGAGGTTTGGTCAAAACCGGCAAGGGTTGAGCTTCGCCCAAGCTTGGGCAAATGTAAGTCTTGGTGGCTCTCAATCCGGTTGATATCTTAGTTTGGCCGCACATGAACGCTTGAGCACAGTTGAAAATTCTGTAATCGTCACATCATAGTTGCGCTGACGGGGTTGCGGCCGCACTCAAGCCCCCTCGCTGGCGAGAAGCGCCCGCCGATCCTCCCCGGCGGGCGCTTTCTTTCTACCGCACTTTGATCGCCACTTAGCTGCGTAGAGCGTCACGCTTCGCCGGGACTGTCTCCTCGATGCGGAAACGCGCAAGCTTCCGTCAGAGCGTGATCCCCAAAACATACCGGTTTATTGGAAAAGATCACGCGATGATTCTAAAGACATGGAGACTAAGTCCTAATCAATTTGAAGAGATCAAGGTCTATCAACCGCATTCCCGGGAAAACAAGCAAATCGTCCGGTCGGTAGGAGCGATTCAGTGGTGAGAGTCAGCATGCGCCGGCCTGGCGGGCCTCGGGGATGAACGCAATTGGCGCCATTGGCCCACGGCCGGGGGAAGGCATTGCCAAAACCCATCAAAAGCGTCAATCTCGGCCCGGACATCAATTTAACGGGTTGATGCCAGATTAGTCAGCAGGGACGACCTGCAACCGTAATTTGCAGACTATATAAAACGCCACGGATTCCCAATCCGACGCACAAGACAAAAAGCTATCGTCAATGATGGCTTCAAAGGGGGAGGATAGAATATCATGACAAAGGTAAGAACTATTACCATCATCATGGCCCTGATGATCGCTGCTGGAGCGAGCCTAACGCCAGCCAGCAAAGCAGCCAGTTTCAATCCGGTTACTCAGGAAGCGCAGGAGAAGCTTGCGGCATTGGGCTTCGATCCAGGGACCGCGGATGGGATTCTCGGCCGTCATACGATCGCTGCAATCAATGCATTTCAGAAAAACTCTGGCCTCCCAGTGACTGGAGCTCTTGATAGCGCCACTCTGGCGAAAATGGCGATCGGTGCTCCGCCGGCCCAGACGGCTCAGACAGCGCAGACGGCTCAGACAGCGCAGACGGCTCAGACGGCTCAAACACCTCAGCCGCCATCGGCCACTCAGGGCACTACGGTCAGCGACTGGCGGGCAGTTCCGGCCCAGGACGAGCTGGATAAACTCGTTGCCAACCCTATCAATAACTCCAATTTTCCCTACACAGACTACCGGCCGGATGCGCCAGCGGCGAATTTGGACCTTCCTGGCGCGGCGATATTGGCGGCCATGAATAAGAGCGCGGATATCTACGGGAGTCGCGGGCCCGGGCAGCCCAAGCATACGAAGGAAGGCTATGAGAATATGACTGGATGCCTTAAGACCCGCTATAAGCCAACGGATTGGTCGGATATTACTATCCACTACTACTGCCAGATGGGCAAACCGAGGGCATGTTATACCCATGTACAGTCAGGTGAAACAACAGGTGGTAAACAATATTCAAGATTAGAAGCCTATCAAGGCTGCGCGGGCAGGGAAGTTGCCCGAGAATCGGCTGATTTTGTTGCCTTCGTGCCCAAAACACAGCCGCAGATATTCCAATATGTGATGTTTGGCCAAACCAACGCCTTCAAACACGAGCAGGAACAAGCCATCATCAATGCCTTCTACGGAGTGAAGAACCCGGCCGATCTGAAGGAGTGCCGGCTAAAGCGCCCGCGCCGCACGGAAGATCCCACAGATGGGACGCACTGTCTGGTGAATAAAACGATGAAGCCAAAACTCGCCGGGAAAGACAAATAACGGCCGGGGTGAAATCTTCGCTACGTGCCGGGCAACCGTTCCGGATGCCTCGCTTCGCCTCGCCGAAGCAGCGTCCGCGAACGGACCCAAGCCCGGCGGGCACTTGATCAAGTCCTATCAGCCGTTATGAGGGATGACCATTGGAATGACACCGTTGGAATGACAATGATGGAAGCGAAACGCATTTCCACTGACGTTTACGATGGTCTAGACTTCCGGCTATGTCAGAGCGCGGCCCCCTGGCTCCCATCCATGTGATCGGCGGCGGTCTTGCCGGCAGCGAGGCGGCCTGGCAAATCGCGCAGCAAAACGTCCCCGTCGTGCTGCACGAGATGCGGCCGTTGCGCAGGACGCCCGCGCATCAGACGGGAGACCTCGCAGAGCTCGTCTGTTCCAATTCATTTCGCGCCGACGATCCGCAAACGAGCGCGATCGGCATTTTGCATCGTGAAATGCGGTGCCTCGATTCCCTCATTCTGGCCGCCGCCGATGCGCATAAGCTGCCAGCTGGAGGTGCACTCGCGGTCGACCGCGGCCAATTTTCCGCGGCGGTTACGGAGGCGCTATGCGGACATGCGCTCATTACAGCTGTTCGCGAGGAAATCGACGGTCTGCCGCCAAAAGCCTGGGACAACGTGATCATTGCGAGCGGACCACTGACATCCCCCTCCTTTGCCGCGGCGATCGGCGCGCTGACCGGCGAGCGCGATCTTGCCTTTTTCGATGCGATCGCCCCGGTCCTGCACCGTGAAGTCGATCGACATGGAGAAGGCGTGGTTCCAGTCGCGCTACGACAAAGCGGGGCCCGCCGGCACCGGCGCCGACTACATCAATTGCCCGCTGACGCGAGATCAATATTTTGCCTTTGTGGACGTCCTCATTGACGCAGATCGAGCCCTGCCCCACGTGCTCGCGAGAAGGAGGACACGCCCTATTTCAATGGCTGTCTGCCAATCGAAATCATGGCAGCGCGGGGACGCGAGACTTTAAGACACGGACCGATGAAGCCGTTTGGCTTGACTAATCCGCATGCGGGCAGCGCAAAGCCTTATGCGGTCGTGCAACTGCGGCAGGACAACGCACTCGGCACGCTCTATAATATCGTCGGCTTCCAGACAAAGCTCAAACATCACGCGCAGGTTGACATTTTCCGCACCATTCCGGGCCTCGAAAATGCATCCTTTCGCCCGCCTCGGCGGAATCCACCGCAATACTTTTTTGAATTCGCCCAAATTGCTCGATGGCGCCTTGCGGCTTCGGGCCGATCCAAGGCTGCGGTTCGCGGGCCAGATCACCGGCTGCGAAGGCTATGTCGAAAGCGCGGCGATCGGGCTTGCCGCGGGCCGTATGGCGGCGGCCGAACGCAAGGGCGAGGCTTTCGCGTCGCTCCCGCCGACGACCGCGCTCGGCGCTCTCATCAACCATATCACCGGCGGCCACATCGAAATCATCGACGCCGGTCCACCTTCGTTTCAACCGATGAATATTAATTTTGGGCTTTTCCCGCCACTTGCCGGGAACCTGCCTAGCAGCAAGACCTCCCGAGGCGGAGAAAAAGCCTTGAGCCGTAAAGCCGCGATCGCCGCGCGGGCCGCGCGCGATTTGGACAGTTGGATTGGAGTGCACCACACTCGCGCGGCCGAATAAGCGCAGAACACTCCACCGTCTCGTTTCAAGTGAGTTCTTAAGCCCATGGTTCCAAGAGGGCAAATTCCGAGTCCCTAGAAAATCGTCTCGCCACCCAGCAGGCCAAGCACAAGGAAAACGATAAACCCAATAATGAAAATTAGGAAAAGTATGCGCGCGATCCCGCCGGTAGCCGCCGATATGCCGGTGAACCCAAGGACACCGGCGACAACAGATATCAAGAGAAAGATGAGGGCCAATTTCAGCATGTGCGTTCTCCGGAAAATTGTGGGCCCTTGCGGTAAGGACCTACGCCGGAAGGAATGCCAAACTCCACAGAAGGTTCCGCGCGGCGTTTTCTGCTTTGGGCGCCGAGCAAGACATCAGTTCGGCGCGAGAAAGATGTCCGCCGCGAGACCGGCGAAAAGCATGAGCCCTGCGTCTCTGTTTGAGCGAAACAAGCGCAGCGCGAGGGCGCCATTTCCGGGGTTGATCCGTATCGCCTGCCAGCCGAGGTGCAGCGCGAAAAGAACGAGGCCGCCTTGCGCTGGCCACCGCGCGCCGGCGGCAAGGAGCGCCACTTCGATGCAGATGACCGCGAGTGCATAGAGAACTCCAATCCCTAAACGAAGGCGCTCGCCAAATGCCCGCGCGGTCGAGCCGATGCCCGCGATCGCATCGTCCTCGATATCTTGCACCGCATAGATCGTGTCATAGCCGATGGTCCAGAAAACCGCGCCGAAATAGAGCAAGAGAGGCGCGGATGCGAGCGATCCCAAGGCTGCCGCCCAGCCGACCAAGGCACCCCATGCGAAGGCCGCGCCCAGAACCGCTTGCGGCCAAGAACTCGATCCGCTTCATGAAAGGATAGAGGCCAACAACGCCAAGCGAGGCAAATCCCAAGACAGATCGTAAAGCCGTTGAACCTTAAAAGCACGGCAAGTCCGGCAAGACATTGCGCGGCAAGAAAGAAGCAGCGGCCGTTGACGCCGACCGTCCCGAGGCGAGCGGACGCCATTTCGTGCGCTCTACCTTCGCATCGATCTGGCGGTCGATGATGTCATTATAGGTCGAGCCGGCGCCCCGCATGACGACGGCGCCAACAAAAAACAAGAGAAGGTCGCGGCCATGCAACGGCCCGCCTTGATAAATGCTCGCGAGCGCGCTCACCACCAGCAAGGCAACAGAAGCAGCCACCAGCCGATCGGGCGATCGAGGCGCGCGAGTTGAAGCAGGGGATGCCAGGAATTTGGCGCGAGCCGGAAGATAGCGGCCCCGCAACAGAATCGGGTAGAGTGGCGGGCGCGGACTGGTCGCGCGGGCTGGGCGCTTCTGGCCCGGCCGGGCGTTGCGTCACAGCGGCCCGGCGGGAAGCTTCGTTTGCGGTGCATTGAGGACGCCCGCGGCCTGCTGCTCTTGCGCTTTCTTCATCTGCTGCCGCAACCTTGCAGGCTTGATCGGCGACCTTGCCGGATTTGCCGGTGCTCGCCGAAATATTCTGGAACGCTTCGTCGGGAACCGCGCACCACTCCTTGTTCTTTGTTAGATAGGCAAGGAGCTCATGCTCGACGGCGACCAGCGCACGCAGCTTCGGACACGAGGCCACGGGATCGAGCTGTTTTTTGCCGCCCTGCGGCGAGTTTGATTGAGTTGATCGATAATGCCCTGACGCTTCTTGGTAGAGCGCGCCGATATCTTGGTTGCAATCGACCGCATAAGCCATGCCGCAGCCGCGAACGGAACCAGGCGATGATGGCAAACACGGCTTTACGCAGCGGAGCCAATCCGCCTAAGTGGCATCATGATGCGAGCCTTTCAGTGACGTTTCGATGTGCTATGGCGTTCCGAGTGTCTTTGCCAAGGACATTTGTGTCAGGGACAGTCTGTTTTCGTGGCCGCATATTGCCGCGCAAGGATATTTGCCAAATCGTGGCAAGTGAATTATGCGTGGTTCATAGCAAACAGCGCCGCGCACGCAAGCGTAACCAGTTCGCGCGCGTCGCGGCGCGCCCTCAAACGTCGCCGAGGGACCGCATGTCCCGCTATGATTTCGCTGCCCGCGCCTCTATGTCAACTCCCCCCTCGGCGCGGGCGGCGCAAATCGAATCTCGATCAGCCGCAGAGCAAATTATGTCCGCAATGTGTTGCGCCTGTCCGTAGGTGAAAAGATCCTTGTTTTCAATGGCCGCGACGGCGAATGGCAAACGCATGTTGCCATGTCTAACCGCAAACAGTGTCACGCTCGTTGTCCGGCGAGATTGACGCGGCCACAGGAGCCGCGTCCTGATCTTTATTATTTGTTCGCGCCGCTCAAACATGCACGACAGGATTACATGGTTGAAAAAGCGGTGGAAATGGGGGCCGGCGTGCTGCGCCCGGTGCTGACCAGAAGGACCCAGACAAGCCGGATCAATAGCGAAAGGATGCGTGCGCACGCGATCGAAGCCGCAGAGCAATGCGGCATTCTGACGATTCCAGAAATCGCTCCCCCAATCCGACCTCGATGCGCTGCTCGGACACTTGGGACAAAAACCGCCTCCTCGTCTTCTGTGACGAGGATGCGCCATCCGGCGATCCGTTGGCGGCGCTGCGTTCCCGCGCCGATGATGCCAAAAGGGCCCGACCGCTCGCCGTTTTGATTGGCCCGGAAGGCGGCTTCGAGCCCTGGGAAAGGGAGGCGCTTCTTGGCTTGCCTTGCGTGTTGCGCCTGCCGCTAGGCCCGCGCATTTTGCGCGCCGACACGGCCGCCGTCGCGGCTCTTGCCTTGGTCCAAGCCACCCTAGGAGATTGGCGAGAATAAAGATTAACGTATCATTATATCGCCTCATTGTAAGATCAAAAAAATGACCTCCAGCAACTCAATAAATCGTTTAGGATTCAAATGAATTTGCGCGAGATTATTGTTTCGATTGGCTGTTGCGCCGCCGCTGTTTGCCTTGGCTTTGGCAAACCCGCGCGGGCGGGCGAGCCTCAATCCGGCACCGAGACTGATTACGCGCGCGACAGAGCGATGTGCCGCGAGCCGAGCACGCGAACCGAGGAAACCGCTGGTTGCGAGCGGATCGACGGTCATGTCCGTGTCCAATTCGGTTCGCGAATTCCAAACGCATCCGGTTACGGCCAGCCCGGGGCTTCGCCCGTCGCTGTCCGTCTGGAAGATGGCACGCCGTCGCGGGGACATCTCAGGCTGCCCGCCCGCGAACCCCAATTCGATCAATACCGCCGGTGAAGGCTGCGGGGACGGCGCGGGGAAGATGATCCGTTGAATCGGATTGCGCGCGCCTTGATGTTCCCTCATAATCCTATTCACAAAGCGGGCGTTGTGCTGGCGGCGCGACAAAATACGGCGCGCCGATGCACAGGACCCAATTCAATTTGGGCTCGCGAAATACCCTGGTTCCCAATCAAGGTGTCGTCACGAAGAATGGCAACGCCGTAAAGGCTGAACAAGGTGCGCCCGACGGAAAATTGGAGACACCGACCTGGAACGCCCCGGCTGTTGCTACATCCGCCGGTGTAAGGTTGACATTGATTTGAGTTCCGCTGACGAATTGCGATGTTCGAAACACATTGTTGACGAACACGATGCTCGATGGCGGAGAAGGCGTGAATGCCGTGCCTTTGATGACAAGTGTCTGACCGGCGGAACCGGCGGTAAGGCTGGCCGGAGCGAGGCTCGTTACTGCCAGCGTAGCCGCCGTAGTGTCGTAATTCGCGACCGCCAATTCCTCGTCATTGACGATCAGGTTTTGCGGATTTGTCGTGCCTGCCAGATCATCGAGCCATCCGGTGAGGACCCAACCAGATGCCGTATTCGCGGTGACCGACACATTCGTGCCCTTGCTATAGAAGCCGTCGGGCGAGCTCGGCGTCAGGGTCACAGCCGCGGCACAGGACGGGGTGGCATAAGCGACCGGCACGAATTGCGGTGTGAAATTGGCGGTAAACGTCTGATTTGCGGCCGTGGCTTTGATGGAATGCGACAGAGCAGCGCCATCGCTCCACGTCGAAAACGCGTAGCGCGAATTGATGCTGTAGGGAAGCTGCGGGGTATAGCTGGAGATGGTGTGGGTGGAACCCGGCGTCCAGGTTGAAAAATAATCGGACGCAAAACTCTGCGGCCCGTACCAGAACACACCGTCGACATAAAGACCCAAGCCCGGCGGGTTGGTCGTAATCGTTGTCACCGGCTGCTTGGTGAAATTGGCGGTGACATTGTAGGGGGTGCTCGTCTCCGGCACATAATTTGATTTTGGATTGGCGCTTAAGGGTTCATTTATGCCGCCCCACTCAAGGAAGGAATAACCTGTGGCGGCCGCGGCGCTGAGAGTTATCTGCTGACGCTCAACATAGAAAACGCCGGTTGCCCCCGTATAGGATTTTGCCGGGGGGCTCGCGCTCACAGTTCCCGCACCCGCGGGAACGGCCGTGGCCGTATACGCCGCCAATTTGATGAAATTGGCCGTGTAAACGGTAATTGCCGGCGACGTCGCCGGCAACGCAAGAGTTCTTGTTTCCAGGACTGATTTTTATCGTGTGGCTGGCGGCGGAAGCGTCATTCCACCGCCCGAAAACGCAGGTCGCCCCTGCCAAAGTTTGCGCGGCGGCGGGAACCGCCAGGGTGTGCATGGAGTTCAGCGCCCAGTTGAACGTCTGCGGCGCAGTATAAGTGGTTCCATCGACGGTGACGGTAAGGCCTGGCGGGTTGGTGGCGATCGTCACGCTCTTCGGCGCGGCGCCGTAGAGACGCTTGACGCCATCTATATCGGCCGCGGTGTAACCGGTGAGATTCGATAGCGGAATTCCGGGTGGAATGGATTCAATCACCGGCCCGCCGTTGCGCGAAAAAGCGAACGCGATGTAATGCATCACCGAGCCGTAATCATAGAGCCCGAAAACCTGATAATTGTCGGTCAGCTGATCGAAATTCGACTTCGATCCCTTGATCATATTGGCGTAACTGATCGTCACGAAGTTGTTGCGGTCCGGACGCGAATGCTCGTGATATAGGCCCGCGATATGGCCCATCTCGTGCAGGAGCGTCCCGAGACTGCAATCGATCGAGCCGCCGGTTGTCTGCTCGCCGCCCACACGGCCGACGGCGGATTCGCACGTAGCGCTGTGATTGGTTGGGTCGAAATCGAAGTTGACGTAATCGGCCTGCGTGGTCCGCGGAACGAACTGGATAATGCCGGCAAATGTAGTGTTGAATTGCTTGAGGGCCGCGCCGAGATTCTGTAGCGCCCGAGGTTCCGATGTAGGGAATTTTCGCAACGCCCGAACTATCCTTCGGCCAGAAATACTGGGCGTAAGCAATGCCCACTGCTGGTGGTGCGGCCTTTTTGGGGAGCGGCTGGCCGGGGGCAAGATCCTGAACATGGTCAAGGATGATATCGCCCTCGAAAATCGGCTTGCCGTTGATGATTTCGTATGTGACCGCATGTCCGCGATAAATGCCCGTGCGCATCGCGGAGGGCCGAGATGTGCCGCCTCCGTCCAAAGGCCGGAATTGATCCGCCGCCGCGGATGAAGCCGCCGTTCCTGCGCATAGCAGGAAAAGAATCGCACTGAAAAACCCTTGCCTCATAATGACCTCCCTTAGAAAATAAATTGGAAAGCGATGGACAGCAGCCGTCGTTTCCGAATGTTTTGGCTATATTAGGCTGTTATTACCGGGTCAGCAACGGATGCCGGTACTCGGTAGTGGGTCAGTCTGAAATTTGACCCGGTTGACGGGGATTAAAAAGCGCGGTGGCCATGCCATAATTACGAAATGTCAGCGACCATTGCGCCTGTAAAATTCACGGTTACGGTCCTTCCGTCGAACAGGCGACTAGGCACGTTCGAATGCATGGAAAATGCCCAAGCATTTGCGGACGCGTTGGCGACTTTTATAAAGCCATTCATCAAAGATCTTGATCTAGACGACCGCCTGGATGTCCGTAGACCGGATGGGTTGCTGTATTTGCCGGTCGCGCCAACCGTTGCTGAGATCGAGCCCAAGGCGTGACAAAGCACCCAAAACGACCGCGCGACACAAACTAACTCGCCAAGCTAATGGTCGATATTCTCACTGGTGAGGTTGAGGACAAAGAGCCGGTTGTTTTGTCCGAAGCCCACAGGTTCGCGCAAGCTGGTGGCCTCAAGGGTGGAGCAGCCCGCGCCAAGAAACTTTCTCCGGAAAGACGAACGGAAATAGCAAGGAAAGCGGCTGAGAGCCGATGGCGCGGAAAAACTTGATCCCAGATCAATAATTAACTTGATCCATGATCAATCTTACGTTAACCGATCTATGGGATTTGTCAGTTCGGGGAACGTTATGGGCGCCGCAAAAGTCTCGTTCGAGACCGTCTTCCTTCGCGACTTTGCCAGAAGCTATGTTAGCGAGATCGCCTTTACGAACGGAGCGATGGCCGATCTTAATCGCTGTGGTATAGGCTTAGCTGATGTTCTTCACGTTCTGCGAAATGGGCGGGTCACAATAAGCGAAAAGGAGAGTCCAGACGGAGCGCGTTGGCAGGTAGAGGGAGACACTTGCGACAACGATAGCATGAGCATTTCACTTCATGTGTGGTGCGACCGTTATTCCATGCGCATTCTTCGGATTATGCGAATAGGAGCAACCGATGTCTGACACAACAGCAAAATGGAAGGGGAACGAAGCAATCATTTTGGACACCTTCGACGCAACGATGTTACTCAATGCGCCGTTCACGGTGATACTCAGGAAATCTGCCAAGCAGGTTGTGGATAGCAATGGAAGGGTGATTGAGACAATCATCCCTGATCCAGAGGGTCTCGTTAAAGCTGTCGCCCAAGCCAGAGTTCTACATAAGCATAAATTGAGCGGCGGCGAACTGAAATTTCTTCGATCTGCACTTGGCTTGAAATCGAAAGAATTGGCGCGGGCAATCGCTGTGACACCAGAGCATATGTCACGGTTGGAAGCGGGTGAGAAAGTACTATGTCCGCAAAGCGAAATGCTTGTGCGAATTTTTACTTTCGTTTCAACCGTTCAATTCACGAAACGAAAGATGGGGGAGGCTGCCACCCTTGTTGCAAATGTCTTTAGCAAGCTGAGTATATCTCCATGTCACATAATCGATGAGAAAATCTCGTTATATTTTGAACGAGTTACCCGCACCTCCTCAGCGGGCGATCCGGGAGACAGTGACGGCGAGGGTCTTTGGGAGGAACCTTCCAATTCAATTGCCGCCTAATTGATCGGGAGAACCCGCAGGCATATCGCTTGCGGGTTCTTCCGTGTATTTGACCCTAACTATTGGCGGCGACAGCGACGCAACTTCGGTGATGGCCCAAATTCAGGGCCACGCTTCGCCGCTATAGATCCGTGCTTCCAAGCGCGACCCGGTCCCATTCAACCGGATCGCGCGCAGCCCCCAAGCCGATATCGCGGCGGCAGAAACCGCCCGGCCAATCGATCAGATCGATCGCCGCATAGGCGCGCGCCCGCGCGTCCGCCACATCGGCGCCAACGCCAGTGACATTGAGGACACGGCCACCATCGGCGATAAGCCTTTCCCCCTCGCGCTTCGTTCCGGCATGGGTGATTGAGACGAACGGCATCGCCGCGGCCCGCTCGATGCCAAGGATTTCGCTCCCCCGAACCGGAGCGCCAGGGTAGCCCTTGGCGGCGAGCACGACGCTCAGCGCGGTTTTTTCCGAGAGCCGCGCCGGACGCTCGGGCAGCCGCTCCTCGACGCAGGCAAGCAGCAAACCAAGCAAGTCCTCGTCGAGACGCGGCAGCATGGCTTGAGTTTCGGGGTCGCCAAATCGCACATTGTATTCGATGAGCTTTGGGCCATCCGCGCAAATCATCAGACCGGCAAATAGGACGCCCTTGAAGGGCGTACCCATCGCCGCCATTCCGAAAAGTGTGGGCGCGACGATCTCCGCATGACGCGTTCGCGCATCCGCGCATCCATGATGGGCGCCGGCGAATAAGCGCCCATGCCGCCGGTGTTGGGGCCGCGCTCGCCTTCCCCCACCCGCTTATGATCCTTGGCGGACGCGAACTCCATTGCCCGCGCGCCGTCGCACAGCGCGAAAAACGAGACCTCCTCGCCGTCGAGAAAATCCTCGATGACGAGGTATCGCCTGTGGCGCCGCCGCGCCGAATTCGCCCGAAAACATGCGTGCCGATCGCGGTTTCCGCTTCCTCGATGCTCATCGCCACGACGACGCCCTTGCCCGCCGCGAGCCCGTCGGCCTTAACGACGATCGGCGCGCCTTTCGCCCTCACATAGTCGTTCGCCGGAGCGGCGCCGGTGAAAGCAGGCATAAGCGGCGGTCGGGATTTTGAAGCGAGCGCAAAAATCCTTTGGCTAAAGGATTTGGAGCCTTCGAGCCGGGCCGCCGCCTTGTTTGGACCGAAGACCTTGATCCCCTCCGCCGTCGAGATCGTCGGCGATGCCCGCGACCAGCGGCGCCTCTGGGCCAACCACGACGAGTTCGACGCGGTTCGCCTTGCAAAAAGCGGCGACCGCCGAATGGTCCTTTATGTCGAGAGGCGCGGAATGGGCAAGCGCGGCAATACCGGGGTTGCCCGGCGCGACATAGAGCGTTTCCAGCAACGGGCTCTTTGCGAGCGCAATGGCGATGGCATGCTCGCGTCCGCCGGAGCCAAGAAGAAGAACATTCATGATCGATTTGTTTGAGGCAATTGCGTATTGGCGGGATGATACCAGAAGCCGCGCGAGTCCCTTGCCAAAAAGCAGGCCCGCTGGCCGTTCCGCCAGCGGACCCAATGAGCCAGAGAGGCTGCCTCGCTTTTAGAAGGGATAATAGCGAAGGCTGGTGAAGAAAGTATTTTCGTCTCGATGCGGCGCGCCCGGGACATTTGGGAGGAGGGCCGTGGGCCCAATGCCTGGGAAACCGTATTTCTGGGTGAAGGAATACTGCAAGCCGCCCGCGAGCCTGCCAAAGGGACCCTTGTAGATGTCGTCCCAGAAGCCGCCCGTGATTTGCCGGACCGATTGGGTGTTGCCGGTGCAGGCGAAGGTGCCGGTGCCGGTCCCGAAGTCTTCGACACTGCAACCGGTGTTTACGAAAGCTGGATTGCCCCAGCCGAAAGGTTTGTGCGTGGCGGGGATCGAGGACCCGAACCTAGCACTCTGGACCTCTTCGCCGGCGTAAGTGTAAAAGTCCAACCCCGGCATAGCGTGCCAAACCATTCCAGCGAGCAGGATGGTTTCATGGATCGGCGCGAGGCTGCCATCCGAGTTGAAGGTGACGTCGGGGAGCTGGGAGGCGCCATAGCGGCCGATACCCTGCCCGGTCATGCCGGAGAATCGCACTTCCAGCACCTTTGGAATTACCGGCACGAGGATCGAGCCGCCGGCGCCGCCTCCAACAGTCTGTGCGTTGTGGTTTTGAATGGGAGCGCCGAATGGGTTCACGGTTCCAGCTCCAAACGGAAAGATGACTCTGTCGTTAAACTGGCGGAAAACACCGAAACCTTCCATATGGATGGTGCGGTCGCCAATCACCGGATCCCAGGCGGCCTTGGCAACGATATCCGGCATCTGATTGAGGGATAATGCGTTGCCGTTGTTGAACAGCGAGCCGCCAACTATGCTGGATTGCGGGAACCCGGTGCCGGCGGCTCCGAGCGTGTTGACGATTGTCCCGCCAAACGGAAGCACAGGGGTAGTGCCGCCGAAACTCGTCGCTGGATTTTCGGCCGAAAGGGCGAACCAAAAGGTGTGATCGAAATCCTTGGTGACCCGGATCTGCGGCTGACGTGACCAGACAAAGCCTGGGAGGTACTGGTCGTCGATGACCAGAGGCGTGGCTTCCGTCCGCGGCACGATGCCAATGGTATTCATAGTCACCAGGCTCCAAGCCTGACCAGCGAGGAGATGGGCGCCAAAGTCGTCTTGATCCACGGTCGCGTAGATCTGGCGCTGACGCAAATTAAACGAATTGCTCTCGTTGGAATTGGCGGTCTGCGCGGCGCCGAGGAAATCAAACTCGCCGTAACCGGCCAAGTGCGTCGCGGGGTTCACGTCGCCCATTACGAGAACCGCGAAGCGGCTCCGGCGGGCGGAAAAGCGGAATTCGTCCGTATGGCTGCTGGGAACATTGGCGAAGGGAATGTTGCCAAAGGGCGTCGCGATATCGGCGCCGATGAAGTGATCGCGGCTCACGCTTGCCAGCTCCAAAAAGCCTCCGGGGGTGATTGATATCCCGCCAAGGTAAAGAGTGGACGAGGGCGCGCCAACGTAAGAATACCCCCTGGAATGCGCCACTCTTTCGGCGAGCTCACTGCCAATCGGGGGCGGAAGGCCGATCCCGACGGGATAGGTATATGAGCCAGGCGCCGGGCCTGGCTGTGCCGCCGCATGCTTCAGCTGGGCCTGCGTCTCCTTCTCTTTGCGGCCTTGCTCGGCAACGCGCTCTTCAAGCTGTTTCAGTCTCTGCTTGAGCAAGCGAATCTCGGCAGATGTGTCGTCCGCCCGTGCCGCTCCACCCTGGAAGGCCATGAGAGCGCCCAGCGCCAGTGCGGCGACGGCCGGCTTATGGCGCCGCTTGCCGCGAAATTTATCGTCTTTGATTTTCATTTTCTTCACCCTCTCTCCCCTGCGAACTCGCTGCGGGTGAGGGCGTCGGTAGCAAGCACAGATGACGCTTCGGCGTCAGTGATATGACAGTCAGATGAATGCGATTCCTCCGGCGACTAATCAACTTATTGAAAAGACAAATATTTTTTCAGATTCATGGAACCCCGTGAAAGGTCCTAGCAGAACAGATTGTGGCAACGGGTGGCAAATTTATCACACCGAATTTCGGCCCGCTATCCGGATGCCTCGGAATGTAACGAGTATATCCCCAAAAAGAAAACCCGGCGCTTTCGCGCCGGGCGGAAGGAAACCCAAAGGTTGGCCAGGTCAGGCTCCGAGCGGTCTAAATTCGCGTAACCCGGCCCTGCTCCAGCTTATCGACCGCCGCGGGCTTTGTAGCAATGGGAGCGGCGCTAGAACGCGCGCTGGATGCGCAAGCGGCCTTCATATTGGCTATTGTTGGGTTGGAATGAGGGCAAGCCCTTCGCTATGAGGGTCGAATTTGGGGCGAGGCCAACGGGTCGCGACTCGTTCAAATGTACATACATGAATTCGGCGCCGATATCGAAGCCCTTAAGAGCGGCGTCCAGACGAGGTTGGTGCCGACCCGCCCTTCCTTGATGTTCGAGACGCCGACGGCGCCGCCAAACCCGTCGAGCGCATTGCCCGGATAGTGCACTTCAATATAAGAGCCAAAGACCGCCGAGCCAAGATCGGGAGCCAATAATGCTTGTAGGCGCCAGTAATGTCCCAGCCCCATTGCTGTTCACACGTTTGGCTGCCGGTGAAAACGCAGTCCGAATTGGTCTGCGGGTTCCAGCCGGCGCTGTAATCAGTCGGGGTAAGCCCGAGCCGGGAAGCCGGTTCTGACTGACCGCCCCATAATTGAAGCCATAGATTGTTGCCCGCGATATAGCTGAAGGCGCCCTGTTCGTAAGCGGCCTCCAGCCAGAACTTGTCGCCCGGCGAGAGATAGTCGGCGTTCAGCTGAAGGCCGCCCTGGACCGCGAAGCCATAGGAATTGGTGGTCTAGGCCGGGAAGGCATAGGAGGGCGGGACCGGTTGCCGCGGCGTGGCAAGGGCGGGAGCGCGCCCGCCCCGAACAGGCTGGCATTGACCTGATGGGCGGCCGCCGTCAGCTGCGCCGCGCCCCAGGGCTGGTCGACGCGGAGGTTGCCGACGATGTCTGGGACCCGCGCGCCCCCCGGATTGGCCTGGAAGGAGGTCCCTGCAATGCCCGCCGATATCGATCACCGAGGTGGCGGTGCCAGCGGCATTCGTAACGCCCGCGATCGTGCTGGCGATAGTGGCGCGCCGCGACGCCTGATCCTCGGCCGACAGGGTCGCCGAAAAGCCGTCGGGCAAGATCGCCGTATAGGCGACGAGCGCGGTGGTTCGCGTTGGAGCCCCGCAAATTAGTTGTAATTGTAGGCGTCGGCATAGAAATCGAACATCGATTGCGCGTAGCCCGCGGTGAGGCCGGCGAATTGGATGAACGCCTTGTTGAGGATCGTCGTATAGCGCGCCGAGCTCGATCCCGCCGTCGTGTTGAAGGTATTGGCAAACCCGGACCCGGTAAGAGCCCCGTTGCGGAATTGCCGCCCGACCCAAAATAGCGAATCAACCCGCAGGAACGCCCGCACGGTGCCATAGGGCGATTGGGTCCGGGAGTCGAGCTCGACGCGGCCCAAGGCATTGAAATCCGTCGCGTCGCGCGAGCGGGCGTTGGAATATTGGCTGACGCTTGGGATGTAGCCAAACCCGCTGGCAAGTGCCGGAGTGAGGCCAGAATGGGTCGGCGCGATGCCATTGCCATAGAAGCTGGTGCCGGAAATGCTGTAGCTCGGATCGAAGCCGCGCTCTTCACCCAGGACGAGGCCGCCGACCCGCAAACAGGTGTCGGTGCCGGGGATGTAGAAGAAGCCGGCGCCATAGGCGTCGCAAATGCGGACATATTCGATCGGCGCCGCCTGGCGGACCGGCAGATCGGCGGCACGGGCGCCCGGCGCTGGGCGATTCCAGCCACACCCGCGGCCGAACCCAGAAGAAACCTTTTGACCTGATTTCATTTCAAATCACCCGAGACCCAGCCACCCCACGCCAGCGACAGAGCGCAGCTGTCAGCTCTAGCTTAGCAAGTTAAATGCCAACCTTCCTTCGGCTCCTGCGCGCCGCCGGCACGCCGTCCCGCCCGGCTTGCCTCCGGCGGAATTGTTCCGGGCCCGCGTCAGATCGCACGAAGTCCTGCTTATCAACATTCCTAGTCAAAAGTATATGCGGATACGTATGCCAATGGCTGATGCGATTCTGGAACCGCCCACAACCTAGATTCGAACGGAACCTTAGTTATCACGCCAAATAAACACAAAGGAGTTTAGAAGATCACGCGCTTTCCCGATGAGGTGTGGCTTTGCCGCAACGTGGCCGGGGCAGCGCGCCGCCATGCCACCGGCGCGCGGGGGCCTTGCTATCGCTCCTGGGCTCGGGCATATCTGCGCACGCATCAGGGACCGCATCCAAAATGCACCTTTCCGCATGTACGGAGACGTGGCCGAGCGGCTGAAGGCGGCGGTTTGCTAAACCGTTATAGGGTTGTAAAGCCCTATCGAGGGTTCGAATCCCTCCGTCTCCGCCAGCCGCTCACATGTCGGGCTCGGAGACATGGGTGACAGAACGTACCTAAGACATGGGTGACAACCTCGGGACGAACGGGTTGTCGAGGGGTTGCAAGGTTTCTGTTCCAAGTCGAAATATCCAAGATCATAGTGCATGAAGCATGGTCGAGATATTGATTTCTTGCGATGCAGGCAGAGGCGGACGCAAGCGGTCACGACGCCCTCGTCAACCCGATAGCTCAAGCGCTCGCCGAGTTCGCGACCAAGAAATGCGCCAATTATCTCGCCAATTCGGGCTGTGGCCGCCAATCATGAAAAAGCTCTACGTAGGAAGGAAGGGACGCCAAGCGCGATCAGGAGGGGGTGGCTTCCGAATAGGGATATGCAGCTCGAACGGATGTACCTTTATCAAGCCGCTGAAATGCCAGTTGCGCGTCAAGCGAATGTGCGAGAGCCGTGACGATACGCATTCCCAAGCCTTTGCTTTTCTCAGGTGCGAAATCGACTGGCAATCCGACGCCGTTATCGCGAACAGACACAACCAGGTCGTCAACCTGCCTGGCGAGAGTGACCCATATATTAGTCATAGCGCCACTACGCGCGTACTTCGTCGCATTGGTGACAAGCTCGACGACGATGAGCGCCAAGGAGATTGCACGATCAGTCGAGAGTTTGACTTCAACTGGAGCATCCACAACAATGCTGGTTTCAACATTAGTGGGAAGATTGGCGCACACATCTTTAATGTAGGTGCCTATCTCGATATGCTCCACATCGTTGGTTTTATACAGCTGCTCGTGGGCGCGAGCGATCGTGCTCACCCGGCTTGACGCCTCTTGCAGGTGACGTTGTAGATTCTCGTCATCGGCATTCGCCCGGGCTTGCAAAGTCAAGACGCTAGATACAATGCTCAGTGAGTTCCTCACGCGATGGTTGATCTCGCGCAAGAGGAGGCGCTGACGGTCGAGCGCGAGTTTGAGACTCTGTTCGTGGCGCTGCCGTTCAATCGCCATGCCGAGGATATTGGCTACACCTTGCAGAAACGCGAGGTCATGGGAGACAAACTCCCCCTCTGAACGGCTATCTACCTCGAGCACACCGAAGGGCGTTCCGTCACCTTGCAGGATGACGTTCATAGCCCGGTGGACTCCTTGTTGAACGAGGAGCTCAGGAGTTCGGAAGCGCTCCTCATTCTCGAGATGGTTGGAAATAACAGGCTTGCCAGCGCGCAGAGCAAAGCCGCCAGGGGAGGCAAGGTCAGCTCCGATGCTTGCCTGGCCAACTATGCCAGGCGGCCAGCCGACGCCTGCCCGTACGAGGAGCCGTTTATCGTCGGGTATGTACTGCATGACCTTCGAAAAGTCGGCCTGGAGACCCTCTGCGACCAGCCGGGCCGTCTGGTCGAGCAGCACCTCAAAGGGCGTGCGCTGGAGTGACAGCACCCCGAGCTCCGACAGAATTTCTTGCTGCCGGATCCGCTGCGCGAGCGCACGTGTTGTTAGCTCGGGCGCATTCCCCGCCGGGTTGGGTTCGACGACCGGGTGTTGATTGTCGCTTGAGGGCATCGAAACACCTCTGCTCTAAGGGGGTCACCCTCCTATTTCATAAATGATGCGAGACCGAGAGAAAAACTGGTAGGCGTAATTTCGGCCCTGGACGAGACCCTTTAGCCTTCGTCAGCTTCGCCCAACGCGCTGAAGATCAGTCCTGATGTGCGCTATCCCTGCGCCAGTTTCTCGTAGCGGTCAAATGCAACGCCAGTGCTCTTGATGTACGGTTGGGGTCAAGACACAAACTGCGATTCCCAACCCGGCCGGGCTTCCTCCATTCTCCGAGAGAAAATCGACGGAAGTAAATTCTTACTGAAAATCCGTCAAAACGTCTCTCGATTCTTATTCTCGACTTTCGCCTTTCCAAAGGCATCGCGCACCATGTGCAGGTGCACAATTCCGATGCAAAAATATTCCGTCATTTATGGCCGGGTATTGCTTGTGACAGACGATCCCAAAGGCGGCGGCTTCGAATGTCTCAGCGAATCTTACACCGGGGATGCGTTCCCGCAAACTGGCCAAGCCATCGAGGCGGCGCTGCCGCGCAATCTGGAATTGCACCAAACGATTAATCAATCTTACATGATCAAAGAAGGCCCCGCCGTCTGATGCCTCGTACAGTTTCCGACCCCAATCGCACCAAACTGAAGGAGTAGATGCCCCCTCCCTCCGGCATCAATGTGCCAAGGTGGCGATGTTCAAACATTCCACAGAGGAGAGGACATCCATGACAATGACTAGCATCATCGGGCTCGACCTTGCAAAGCGGGTTTTTCAGGCACACGGTGCGCGCGCTGACGGCTCTGTGGCGTTTTGCAAAATGCGTTCGCACGAGAAGGTTCTGGCCTTTCTGGCGCAGCATCCGCGCTGCGTTGTCACGATGGAAGCCTGCGGGAGCGCGCATCATTTTGGACGCCCGATCCGCGACCCCGGACACGAGGTCCGTTTGATTGCGCCCTCTTATGTCAAGCCGTTCGTGAAACGCCAAAAGAACTGCGCGGCCGGCGCGGAGGCGATCTGCGAGGCGGCGAGCCGGCCGGCCATGCGTTTTGTCGCGGTGAAAACGGGGGAGCAGCAAGCGCGCGCCATGTTGTTTCGCACCCGCGATCTCTTGGTCCGGCAGCGCACGCAGTTGATCAACGCGGCTCGCGCGGTCATTTGGCCGAGCATGGCGTTGTGGCGCCGCAAGGGCCAGCCAATGTGAAGGTCCTCACCGAGGCGATCGAAGACGAGACGGCGTCGCTTCCGCTACTCGTCGTGGAGCTGTCGCGCGTTTTCCTTGCGCAGATCGACGGGCTGTCGAAGACGATCGGCGAACTCGAGAAGGTGACGGTTCACGAAGCCGCGCGCGGCGCGACAACTTGCCGCCTGCAAACGATGCCGGGCGGCCGGGCCGATTACTGCCATGGAGATCGAGACCTTCGCGCAGCCGATGGCGATCTTCAAACGCGGACGCGACTTCGCTGCCTGGCTCGGGCTCGTTTCCCGGCAGCATTCGACCGGCGGCAAGCAGCTTCTCGGAAAGACCTCGAAGATGGGGCAACGCGACATTCGGCGGTTGCTGATCGGCGGCGCGATGGCGGTTGTGCGCTGAGCCTGCCGGAAGGGAGCGCCGGACGGAACGTGGCTGCATCGCATGCTGGCGCGCAAGCCGCGCATGCTGGTGGCGATCGCGCTCGCCAATAAGATGGCACGTTCGATCTGGGCCATGCTGACGAACGGCGCCGATTACCGGGTTCTGTGGCTGCGGCGGCCTGATCGAAGATCGGACTGGGCAGTCAAGGGACGTTGGGCGTGTGAGGAGAGCGGCGAACGGTAAGGTCTAATGATCGGTCAGATCCAGATCCGGAAAGCAAAGTGAAACAAAGAGCGGAAAGCTCGCCAAATTGATCTGCGCCGGGTTCCGCGCATCTCCCTACCGGCCAGCGGCCGCAATAGCCGCACTCAAGGCCAGATACATGACCGCACCCGATCCCACGACCCGGCCGCTCAAAAGCTGCTTGCACGAACGAGGGCATCCATACATGCTTCACGCGAAGCATTTTGGTGCGATTGAGACCAAAATTCTTACAAAGCCGCATACATCTTTCGGCTTGAAGTACGTGGAATTGCGCGGAAACACTGTCGTTTTGGCGATCGACGGCCGGCCGATCGTGCAAAGCTTCACCGCGGCCGCAGCGAAACACCTAACTAAGGGTACGCGGTTCCGATTTTATTTTTTGAAATAACCGACTTGTGTTGGCCTGCACTTTCGACGTTGTGCCGGTCCCGGTTTCGCCGCAAACCCGCGGGACTCATGGCGTGTTCTAATCGCGGCGGTTTCAGTGTAGAAAAGTGCTAGGCAGACATTTTGCGTCATATTGGCGGGGCCAAGCTTTGCGTACGGGGGGCCGGGATTGAGCAGGCAGCGGCGTGGTTGAACAGGCAATGCTATTCGCGCTTGGGTTTTGCGTTGCGAGCGTTATCGCGCTCGCGGCCGCTCCGGCGTTTTGGCGGCGCGCCATAAGGTTGTCCACACGGCGGCTCGAACAGCAGCTTCCGCTTTCTCCCGAGGAAATCGCCGCGGAGCGCGATCTATTGCGGGCCGAATTCGCGGTCGAATGCAGGCGGCTCGAGCAAAAGGCCGAAGCCCTCAATCTTGCTCATGCGGCCGATATGGCCGAACTCGGCCGCCGCGCGGCGATCATCGCTAGCCAAGACGCCGGTTTACACACCCTTTCCCAGCAAGATAGCGAACGCGTTGCCGAGTTCGCCGCCCTTCAACGCGCCTTGGCGGAGACTTCGGCCGAACTCGCCGCCACGGCAAAGGAATGTTACGACACAAGCGGATTGATTGCGCGCAAGGACGCCCAAATCAACATGCTTGCGGCCAGTTTCTCGGAGGAGCAGACGCTTGCCGCCGGGCAGCGGGAAGCTTTGGCGGCGCTTGAGGCCCAGATCGCGCGGCAGGGCGAAGCGATCGCGGCGCAAGCCGCCACGATCGAGCGTCTGGAGGGGGAACTTTCGACCCTGCGCCTGCAGCGTCAAGCCGATCAGTTCACCCTCAAAACCGCGGCGGCCAGGGTCGCGGACCGCGAAGAGGCGCTCGAAGCCGCTGGCAAACGGGAAAAAGAATTGATTCGTCATCGCAAGCTGCAAGCCGAAACGGCTCGCGCCGTCGAGAGTGGCTATCTCGAAAAAATCGAGCGGCTGCGGAGCGCCCATGCGGACTCGCAAAATGCGCTCGATGCGGCCCGCAAGACGTGCGCCGGGCTGACCCAAGAGCTGGCTGCGCTGCGGGCTACGCTTTCTCCGCAAGACGCCGAGGCGGCCCTCATGCTGCGCGAGGAAAATGAGATTTTGCGTCAGAAAATCCATGAAATTGGCGCCGCGATAATTCGCGCGGCAGGCGCTCGAGGCAGCGCCAGAGGAAGGGCCGTACGAAAAGCGGCCTTCCGAAAGATACGATCCCGAAAAAAGTCACGGCGTGATAAGGGATAGCTATGGCGCAATCGCCGGGCCGGTGCGCAAGCATTCCAGACGATCGCTATGAACCGGAGAACTTCGCGACGAGCGCGTCGGAAACTTCAAAATTGGCATAGACGTTTTGCACGTCGTCATTGTCTTCGAGCATGCCGACGAGGCGCAGGATCTTTTCGCCCGGCATCATCGTCGACGCGAGATCGTATTTTGCGGCCTCCAAATCAGGCTCGCCTTGCGCGGCTCGCCGAATTTCAATTCAAGCACTTGCGCGACCTCGCGCAGATTTTCGAGCGCGGTGATGACCTCGTGGCTGTCGTCGCTCGATTGGACATCTTCGGCTCCGGCTTCGATCGCCGCCTCCAGCATCGCGTCTTCGGACGCGGCCTTCGCCGGAAACTCGACAACGCCGACATGATCGAACAGAAAGGACACCGCGCCGGTCTCGGCGAGCGCGCCGCCGGACTTGGCGAAATAGGAGCGCACCTCGCCCGCCGTCCGGTTACGATTGCCGGTCAGCGCCTCGACGATGATGGCGACGCCGCCCGGTGCATAGCCTTCATAGCGAACTTCGTCATAAGTCTCGCCGCCGGCAGCCGAGGCCTTCTTGATGGCGCGTTCGATATTGTCCTTCGGCATGTTTTCTGCGCGGGCGGCCAGGACGGCGGCGCGCAGCCGTGCATTCATGCCCGGATCGGGAAGGCCCATTTTCGCGGCAACGGTAATTTCGCGGGCGAGCTTGGAAAACAGCTTGGAGCGAATCGCATCCTGCTTGCCCTTCTTGTGCATGATGTTTTTAAATTGACTATGTCCCGACATTCCATCCCGTCTCCAATGCCGCCCGCGCCGGCAGGGTTGCCAAAGTTGAGTTTGATGAGCTTGATATATGACGGCAATTTCAGGAAATAAAGCAGCCCAAAAGGCTTGTTGCCGCGGCCGCGGCGGGGAAGCCTTATTTCACATTCGCCGCGGTTTGGCCGAACAGGATTTTGCGCGACTCCTCGTCGCCGGCGATTGGCACCGTATTGATTGCGGCCGCTCTGGCATAGGCGCGCTGCGTCGCGGGCCTTGCCTTTATCCTCTCGAACCAACGCTTCAGATAGGGGAAATCCTCAAGCTTCTGGCCCTGGTTTTTATGCGGCACAATCCATGGATAGGACGCCATGTCGGCGATCGAATAATCCCCCGCAACGTATGCCCGGTCTGCCAGGCGTTTGTCGAGAACGCCGTAAAGGCGGTTTGTTTCGTTCTCATAGCGCTCGATGGCATAGGAAAGCTTTTCGCGGGCGTATTGTTTGAAATGATGGTTCTGGCCGGCCATTGGGCCAAGGCCGCCAACTTGCCAGAACAGCCATTCGAGCGCCTCCATCCGGCCGCGCAAATCGTTGAGGAAAAACTTGCCCGTCTTTTCGGCGAGATAGATGAGGATCGCGCCCGATTCGAAAACGGGCACCGGCGCGCCACCGTCGCCAGGATCTTTGTCAACGATCGCTGGAATGCGGTTATTGGGCGAAATTGCCAGAAATTCCGGCTTGAACTGGTCCCCCCGGCTTAGATTGACCGGATGGATCGTATAGGGAAGTCCCGCCTCTTCCAAAAAGAGCGTGATCTTGTGTCCGTTGGGTGTGGTCCAATAGTAAAGGTCGATCATCGCCTGGCGCCTTTTTGCCCGGTGCTGTCCGGCCGGTGCCTGTTTGTCACCAGAATGCAACCGATGAGGAAACATGCGAGGACCAAGGAAGAGCCAATCGTACCCAGATCGAGGCCGCCGTTCTGATGCGGTTTGGTAAGGAGGTCGCCCAACGTCGCGCCAAGCGGACGAGTCAGAATAAACGCCAGCCAAAACAAGAGCGTCCGGGAAACATCCGTAAGCAAGTAAGCGGCTAGGATGATCGCCAGCAATGCCGCGATCACAAGCGCGCCGCCTTCGTATCCGAGGCCCGAACTATCGGCCAAAAAATCGCCCAGGGCGGTTCCGAGCGTGTTTGAAAAAAGAATTGTGATCCAATAAAAAATTTCAACTTTTGGTTTTGTAATGTTGTCGACTGATATGGAACCCAATGTAAACCGCCACAGGGACAAAATGCCAACCAGGATGGTCACCAACACGAGCGAGCCTTTTACATACCCAAGACCGGCCGTGCGATCCAAATAGTCTGACATTGTTGTGCCAGTTGTCGTGGTCGAAATAATGACGGTCCAATAGAGGAACGGGTAGTATACCTTCGAAGAAACTTGCGCCCAGAGAGTCAGGCTGAAAATTCCGAAAAATATGACGGTGCTAATAACGTAGCCAAAATTAAACGTCATGGACAGAAGGTCGCCGCCCGTCTCGCCAAGAGTCGTCGCGCTAATCTTCATGATCCAAAAGGAAAAGGTCACCTGGGCAACCTTGTTCTTGGCGTGACTCACGGCGGCAGCCCTGCGGTTTGGTTTTTGTCTACAAATACGAGCCTTGCGCTTAGTTAGGAAAAAGCCTGTATGCCGGTGATCGCACGTCCCAGAATAAGCGCGTGAATATCGTGGGTGCCCTCGTAAGTATTCACCAACTCAAGATTGGCGAGGTGGCGCATGACGGGGAACGCGGCCGAAATCCCGTTCGCGCCGAGCATGTCGCGCGCCAGGCGGGCAATCTCAAGCGCCTTGCCCGCATTGTTGCGCTTGACGAGAGAGATCGCTTCCGGGGCGTATTTTCCTGCCTCCAATAGCCGGCCGAGGCGCAAGGCGGCCTGAAGCCCAAGCGCGATCTCGGTTTGCATGTCGGCGAGTTTTTTCTGGATCAATTGATTGGCGGCAAGCGGCCGGCCGAATTGGTTTCGCTCGAGTGTATAACTCCGAGCCGCCGTAAAACAGGCCTCGGCCGCCCCCATCGCTCCCCAGCAAATGCCATGGCGGGCGTGATTAAGGCAGCCAAAAGGGCCTCTTAGGCCCGAGGCGTCCGGCAAAAGATTATCTGCCGGAACCTCGACGGCGTCCATGACAATCCCGCCGGTCGGCGAAGTCCGCAGCGAAAGCTTTTGCGAAATCGTTGGCGTCGCGAGGCCTTGCATCCCGCGCTCGAGGATGAATCCGCGGATCGCGTCTTGATGCGCGCACGATTTTGCCCAGACAACAAAGATATCGGCGACAGGACTGTTGGTGATCCAGGTTTTGGCGCCGGTGAGCCGGTAGCCATCCTTGGAACGCACCGCGTTGCTGCGCATTGCTTGCGGGTCGGACCCCGCGTCCGGCTCGGTAAGGCCAAAGCAGCCGATCCATTCTCCGGTGGCGAGTTTTGGCAAATAATTGCGGCGCTGAATCTCGCTGCCATAGGCAAAGATCGCCTGCATGACGAGCGAAGACTGCACGCTCATCATCGAGCGATAGCCGCTATCGGCGCGCTCAACCTCGCGGGCGGCAAGCCCGCAGGCGACATGTCCGAACCCGGCGCCGCCATAGTCTTGCGGAATCGCTGGACCGAGCAGCCCAAGGCTGCCCATCCGCGTCATGATCTCGCGATCGAAACGCTCTTCGAGGTAATCCGCACACGCGCGGGGAAGCAAATAGCTTTGCGCGAAGGCGCGGGCGGAGTCACGCACAAGCTTTTCGTTTTCGCTGAGCTGGCTGTCGAAATCGAATGGATCATCCCAAGCGAAGGTGCGCCTGATTCCGTCCTCTTCCGCCATCAACTATTTTCTCCAGCGCACCGGACACATGCCGGATTGCGGACGCAAGGAATCATCCGGTCCGATTTCGAGCGCGCCAGGTCCGAACGCTATCAGCGGCTGGCGGCAGGCGCCGCGGCCGGCTGTCCATTGGGCGTGCCAAAGAAACGGAAGAAATCCGATTTCGGGCTCATGACCATCCGGGTGTCGCCGCCTTTCAACCCCGCTTCATAGGCTTGCATAGAGCGGTAAAAGGCGAAAAAATCAGGGTCCTTGCCGAAGGCGTCAGCGAAAATGCGGTTTCTTTCCGCGTCGCCCGCGCCGCGCGTCTGGTCGGCATCGCGCCGCGCATTTCCAAGAGTCACGACGACCTCGCGGTCGGCATTGGCGGTGATGGTTTGGGCCAGTTGCGACCCTTGGGCGCGATATTGCGCCGCCTCGCGTGCTCGCTCGCTCTGCATCCGGCTGAATACTTTGTCCGAAATTTGCTTCGGCAGATCGGCGCGGCGGATTCTCACATCGATAGCGGCGATGCCGAGGCGGCCTCCTTCCTGGTTCACCTGATCGCGGATCTTGACCATGAGATCGGCGCGGTTGTCGCGCACGATTTGGGTCATGTTCGCTTCGCTGAGCACCCGCCGCACCGCAGAGTTCAAGATATAACCCAGCTGACTGTTCGCCCGTTCGGGCGAGCCAACCGTCTGATAAAATTTGAGCGGATCGATGATCCGGTAGCGCAGGAAGGAATTTACATCGAGCCGGTTATTGTCTGACGCCAAGACCTCCTGTCGCGGCGCCTCGACAACAAGGATACGATTGTCGAGAAGAACCACATTCTCGATGAAGGGGTATTTGAAGTGAAGCCCCGGCGTGGTGATAAGCCCTCGCCCGGCGACCGGCTCGCCGAAACGCAAGACAATCGCCTGCTCCGTCTGGTCCACGGTGAACACCGCCGCCAGCGCGACAACCACAAAGATGATGAGCGCGGCGAGCGCGCCGAATGCAGCCGCGCCTTTCACTTGCGACCTCCGTCGCCTGTCCGTGGCGCCAACGGCCCAAGCGGCAAATAAGGAACGACCCCCTGGCCTTGGCCATTGCTCTGATCGAGAATGATCTTATCCATTCCGGCGAGGACACGCTCCATGGTTTCGAGATAAAGTCTTTCGCGCGTCACCTCGGGTGCCTTTTTATATTGCTCATAGATTTGGTTGAATCGGGAAACCTGGCCGGTTGCCTCCGCGACCGTTTGGAGCTTGTAGCCTTCTGCCTCCTGTTTGATGGCCGCGGCCTTGCCCCTAGCCTCGGGAACGACTCGGTTGGCGTAGGCGTCGGCTTCGTTTTGCAACCGGTCCTTATCTTGCTGTGCCGCGGTCACATCCTTAAAGGCGGCGATGACCTGTTCGGGCGGATCGACGGATTGCAATTGCACCTGCAACACGAGGATGCCCGCCTTATACTGGTTGAGGACCTTTTGCATCAGTTCCTGCACGTCCGCCTCGATCTTTGGGCGATCGGCGGTCAAAATTCGCTGAATTTCGCCGCGGCCGATAACCTCGCGCATGGCGCTCTCGGCGACCGCCTTCACCGTTTCAGACTGGTTTGAGATATTGAAGGCATAGTCCTCGGGGCGCACCGGGTCGATTTGCCAGATTACGACAAATTTGACGTCGGCGATGTTTTCGTCGCCGGTCAGCATCAGGCTTTCTTCGGGCAGATCGAGGGGCATCAGCCCATTCGCTGAGCGGCTGTCCTGTCGAAAGGTGGAGCCGATGTTGATCATGTTACGATTGGTGACCTGGAGCCTCTCGACGCTACCGATCGGAACCGGCAGATTGTAATTCAATCCTGGACCGGTCTTGCCCGTGTAACGGCCGAAAATCCTGTTCAGCCCGACTTCATTTGGGCCGACCGTGTAAAAACCGGACAAAAGCCAAACGATCGCGCCGGCCAGAGCTAAGGCAAGAAAGCCGCGGCCTCCCATTCCTCTCGGTCCCGGCATCCATGTTTTGAGCCTTTCCTGCGCGCGCTTGAGGAATTCCTCGAATTCAGGCGGCGGCGCGCCCGGTTTTTGCCCCCAAGGCCCGGGGCCGCCGGGCTTCCAAGAGCCGCCATTTCCGCCTTCAGTGCTCCACGGCATGAGATTCTCTGTTCAAATGTGACGCCCAGGAAAGCGAGCGATAATTGCCAAGGCCCGAGGACAGGCCTGTCCTCGTCCATATAGGGGAGCCTCGCGCGCACTACAATGATAAGCAGTGGCGCCGTTGAAAATCGGCAAACGCGAATGTTGCCTCGTCCATCGAGGCCGGCCGCGGCCGGACCCGGCTTACTTCCAGCCAATCAGACCAGTCGATGGCGGGAAAACTTACACCGCTCCGTGGCGCGATATCGACGAAGGTAAGATACATGCGCTCGGCGCGGCCGATCAAACTTTCGTAAAGATTGCCGCCGCCGGCCAAAATTACCTCTTCCGCGCCCATTGCTTGCGCGAGCACCTGGGCGAGCTCCAGCGCCGTGTCGAGATCGTGCACCACATGGATGGCCTTCGCTGGGTCAAGGGCACGCGTTGGGCCGAAGGTTTGGTCGCGGGTGACAACGATTGTCTCCCGCCCAGGCAGGGCACGCCCAATTGAATTCGAAGGTTTTGCGTCCCATGAGCAGGGGCTTGCCCATGGTAATTTCGCGGAAATGTTTGAGATCGCTTGGCAAATACCAGGGCAGGCCGCGTCCGTCGCCAATCACGCCATTTTCGGCGATCGCGGCGACGATGGCGAGAGGCACATTCATCATCAAGTCTCAAATTTCCGGATTCGCACTCGCGGCGGTTTGGTGCGTGGCCATCCCCCGGCTGAATTGCCAAATGGGAAAGTAGGGGACGGTTCCTCATGCGGCGAGGGTGTTTGGCCAGGAAGATTCCTCGACATCGCTGCTTTCGCTTATAACGCCCAAAATGAGGAAGATCCGCCAAGAACTCATGTTTTTGGTCCTCTAAGGAATACGAATAGACCAGCGCCTGCGATCAACCCCGCCCCCGCCAATGTGCGCGGGCCGGGAATTTCCGCGAAAATCAAAAGGCCGAAAAGCGTGGCCCAAAGCAGGGACGCGTAGCCGAATGGCGCGATGATGTTGGCCGGCGCAGCGGCAAAGGCCCGGATCAGACAAAAGTGGCTGACAACGCCGGTGAGGCCCAAAAGAAACATCAGGCCAGCGCCGGCAAGGTCTGGCGTGATCGCGCCAAATGGCAGCAATCCGCCGCAGAACAAAACTCCTGCAATCGCGGTATAAAACAAAGTCGTTATCGACGAGTCGGCGGAATGCAAAAGCCTTGTCGCGATTTGATAGAGCGCGTTGCCGAGAGCGGCTAGACAAGGAAACAGCATGGTAAGCGAGAAATTCATGCCCGTCTTGCCAACGATTACCCAAACCCCCAGCAGGCCAGCAACAACGCTTAACCATACGCTTGGGCTCACTTTTTCATGGAGAATAAAGACCGAAAGCGCGGCGACGAGAACGGGCGCCACCCACACAATGGCTGTAAAATCGGCAAGCGGCATGATCTTCAGTGCGAACATCCCGAACAAAGTCGCGCTCAGGAGAAAGCTTGACCGCAATATTTGCAAGAGCGGCCGGCGCGAGACCATGAGACGCGGGTCACGCCACGCAAGGAAAGCGCTAACCAAAACCATGTGAACGAAGTAGCGCGCGAAGGCGACTTCCGCCACCGGATAGGCTTCGAGCAAAATGCGCGCGGTCGAATCCTGGCAAACGAACAGGCAAGTAGCGGCCAGCATCCAAAGGATTCCGGTCCTAATCGCCCCGCCGCTCGCCGTCGGCGGCGCGCCGGATAGGCTGTGTTGGCGGGGCGTTATTGGATCGCCGGGCGAGCTAGCCGCGGCCGACAGTGTGCTGGTCATGCAATGCTCAAAACGATGATTTCGAACCCGGCGAGCCGAAGCGGTAGCCGAATGCCGGGGCTTTTTCCAGGCCAAATCGGGGTCCGTGGCGTCTCGCCTGGGTGCGGTCGAATTGGAGAAGCGTAAGCATGATTTTGGTAATAGGCACAGGAATGGGAAAAGCACTATGCCTGAAGGATTCGAGGGCACGTAGGGAGCTGGTGCTCAGTCCGCCTCGAGAGCCGCCAGAGCCGCATCAAGTAACTCGGCCGGAAGCCAAACGACGCGGGGCCCTGCCGTCCAGATTAGCAGCATCCGCAAGGTTTTGTCTGGCCAGAGCGGCGCAAGAACCGCGCGATAGAGCGCCATTTGCGAGATATATTCGGCGGGTGTGGCGTCGAGCGGGCAAGGTACGCCGGTCTTGTAATCGGCGGCGAGAATTTCACTCTGGTTTTTGCCAATTCGGTCCAGCCGTCCTGCGACATCGATTGTCCGCTGCCCAAGCGTTATTCTGCCCGCCACGGAAACTTCCGCCTTCGATTCTGGCCCGAACAAACCGGCAAGCTCGGGCAGGGCGATCACCTTGAGCATTTCACAGGCGAGATTTTGGCGCGTCCTCTCATCGAGGCCGGTAGCACGCGCGGCGAGGAAAGCCAGCGCTGCGTCGCGGCGGTGCTCCGCGGCGATGCCCGGCAGATATTGCAACAGCTGATGCGTCAGACGGCCGCGCCGCAATGCTTCCCGCCTTGCTTGCGTCGCTTGCTGGCCATCAAGACGGCCGAACGCCGCAAGCGCGGTCGAAGGCCTGATTGGCACCGCATTTGTCTCGACTCGCGCGCCGCGCCTTATCCAATCTGGCAAGACCACCGGCTTGGCGGCGTGCCGGTCCGGCCAAGCAGCGGCGTCCGCGTCGCTTCCTTCCACCGCCAGGTGCAGAATTTGATCATCGCCGTTCCAGAATGCCGGCACCCTCTGAATTCCGACTTCGTTGGCTAGCGCGGCCTCGATCATCTTCGCCCAGCAGCCGGGATCTGGCGCCCGCGCACCATGAAACCCGGCGATATAGAGGCGCTCTTCGGCGCGGGTCAAAGCTACATAAAGAAGCCGCCTGTATTCCTCCATCGCCGCGTCGCGCGCCTTCGTCCGGGCGGCGGCAATCGCCTCGCAATCGAGGTCTTTCCTTGGCGACCAACCGATCGTCAGTTCGCCGGGCACTTTCGTGTCGAGCGCAAAGACTCTTGGGTCGTGGCGCGGAGATGGCACGCCACACGTGTCGGGGAGAAACACGATCTTTGCTTCGAGCCCCTTGGCGGCATGGACGGTCATCACCCGCACCGCGTCTTCGGTCCCCTCCATGTCGCGCTTGATCGAGTACTCCAACCCCGCGAGATCGTTGAGAAAGGCCGCGAGCGAAGGCGCTCGCACTTCTTCGTGGCCGATGGCGAGGCGCAGGAACTCGTCGAGCGCGTCGCCTGCTTCCGGCCCGAGCCTTGCTTCCAAGGCGCGGCGTCCGCCATCCGCGCCGAGAAGCGCCGCATAAAAAGCAAAAGGGCCGCCGCCCGCCCACTCTCGCCAGCGCACGAGCTTGCCCATGGCCTCGGCGTGCCGTGTGTCGGTCGAGGCTTTGAGAGCGTCGAAGAGGCTGCCGGCCCGGTCCGGCGCGAGCGCCAAGAGATCGTCGTCGTCGAGCCCCATCAACGGCGATTTCAGCACGCAGGCGAGCGTGAGATCGTCCTGTGGAAGCAGGCTCGCGCGGCCAGCCGCGATGAGGTCCATGACGGCGATATGTTGCGTGAGTTCAAGCCGGTCGGCGCCGGCGGTGGGGATTTGGCACTTTTTCAGCGCCCTTATCATGGCCTCGAAAAAAACCCCGCGTTTGCGAACGAGGATCAGGATATCGCCAGGACGTACCGGCCGCCGCCGGAGGGTTTGGCTGTCGTGCACGAATTCATTGGAACCTGGTTTAATGAGATGCGCAATCTTTTGGGCAATCCGCTGGGCAACAAGATTGGCTGGGTCTGCCGCATCGAGCAGGTCGAGCGGAAGCGTCCATTCGCGGGGATCGTCGGTGGATTGAGCCGCCGCCAGCGGCCAGAGCTCAACGAGACCCGGCAACTTATGTTTCAGCGCTTGGTGCGGCATCCAAACGTCATCGACTAGCCCGCCTTTGTGGTCGCCATGCTCGAAAATCTTATCGATCGCGGAAAGCACGCCGGGCGCGGAGCGAAACGACAGGGTAAGCGGTATGTGCGCGAACGGCTGCGCGCCCGCCGTAAACTGTGCTTCGAATTGCCGTCGCATCTTGTCGAACATTTGCGGCGCCGCGCCCTGGAAGGAAAAGATCGATTGCTTTTCGTCGCCGACCGCGAAGAACGTTCGGGGACCTTGGCATTGTCCGCGCCCGGCGGCGAAATCGCCGGTGAGCTCTTCGAGAATTTTCCACTGGGCCTCGCTCGTGTCCTGCGCCTCATCGACGAGAACATGGTCGATTCCGGAATCCAGTTTGTAGAGCACCCAGCGCGAATCCGACCGTTCGAGCAAAGCCCGCGTCTTTTCGATGAGATCGTCGAAATCGAGAACTCCCTGCTCTGATTTCTTCTCCTCATAGCAGCTGAAGATGGCGCTCGCGACCAGGGTCAGCGCGAGTGTGCGGTCGAACGTCGCGGCACGCTTGCGCTCGGCGCGAAGCGCATCGAGACGGAGCCGCTCGGAATCAAGTGCTGCCGCAATTTCAGGGTGCGCTCGCCCAAGATCCTTGGTGAGGAGAGAGACGCGTGGTTTGCCTGCCAATGTGAAAAAAACCGCAAGGTAAGTGGCGAGACAGGTCTCAAGAGAGCCATCGGCAGGCCGCGAACAATAGGCTGAAAATGCTTGCCGCAGCAGGTCGGCGCTACCTTGATCGGCCGCCTTGCCGGATTCGAAAACCGCCGCAATGGCGCTCCAGCGCGCGGGCGCAATGCCATCCTCAGCCATTTCCCGCTCGATGGCCGCAATATCTCGGTCGTTTGCCAGGTCCAAGGAACGGCGCAAAATCTTCATTGGCTCGTGCGGCGATGGCGCGCGCAATGCCGCATAGCGCTCCATTGCCTCCTTGATGAGGCCGTCAAAACCCTCCGGCCCGCATTCGTCCATGATTCGTTGCATGGCGGCGCCAAGCGCACCCTTATCCGAATTCGCCTTGGCGAGAACCTCACGCCGGGCGCGCTGCAACAGTTCCATGTAGCGCAACTCGCCGGGCACCTCGAAGCGCGACGGGACATTGGCCTCGAATGGAAACAAATGCAGCAGCCGTTCGCAAAAAGCGTGGATCGTCTGGATTTTTAATCCGCCGGGAGTTTCGAGTGTGCGAGCGAAAAGTTTTCGCGCGGCCATCATTTGCTGGCCACTTGGTGCCGATGCGCCGGTTTCAACAATCTGCTGAAAAAGATCGTCTTCCGAGAGCTGTGTCCACGAGGCAAGCTTATCGAACACGCGCAACGCCATGTTCGCAGCCGCCGCCTTGGTGAAGGTCAGGCAGAGGATTCTTGTGGGCGCGACGCCGGCTAGGAGAAGCCGGATGACGCGGCTCGCGAGCACATGCGTCTTGCCTGATCCGGCATTGGCCGAAACCCAAACTGACTGGTTGGGATTTGAGGCCCGGTGCTGTTTGACAAGCGTCGCTGGCGGGATATCGAAGGAAGCCATTAGCCGGCATCTCCTTCGGTCTCGCCACCGCGAGACCATTCCTTGACGCGGGCAAGATGGTCATAGGCATTGTAGCGTTTTGCAAATTTCGGGAAGGGTCGCGGCGGATAGGGTGTCGCCGGGTCGCGGAACTGATCGAGCAGCGCGATGAGACCACGATAATGATCTTCCGCCACGTCCATGAAATTGGCGTTCTTCTGGAGGAAATTGACCGGCCTTTCCTCGCCGCCATAAGTTCCGCCAAGCTTCAAATAAAGTGCTTCAACTGTTTCAATTTTTTGTCCAAGGCCGAAGGCGCCGCGCGTGCACATCGCCGCTTCCAACGTCAGCTGGGGTGCAAAGCCGACGTAAATTTCGCCATTTCCCGGCGGTGTCCCGGTTTTGTAATCGACGAGTGTTACGGTTCCGTCGGCATTCAGCTCGATACGGTCCGCGCGAGCCGTAAGCTGAAAGACTGAGCCATCTTTAAGTTCGATATCACACATACCCTCGCATTCGGTTTTGATCGTTTTGATTTTACCGCGCCTGCCTGCTTCAAATCCAAGATAGAAATCGATTGTCTTTTCGAGCCGGGGCCAGCGTAGCGCTATGAAATCCTCATCTTGTAATTGTTTGGCCAAGCTTTCGCGAAAAAGTGCGCGAAGTTTATCGCGCGCGTCCGCTGGCAAGAGTCCGGCTGGGTAATAGTAAGCAAATCGCTCAAGTGCCGTGTGGATTGCACTGCCGAATTCGCTTGCGCCCAAGGCGCCGCCAAGGGGATCGAATTCCTTGAGGCGCAGAATTTTCTCGGCAAAAAGGGCGTAGGGATCGCGCCGCAGCGTCTCGATCTGAGTCACGCTGAGGCGCTTGGGACGCAACCCGACCGGCGGCCTCGGTAGCGGTCTTTCAGCTGGCCGCGCAAGCGAGGGCGATTGGTCGATTGCCCGCGCCAGACGCAAATAATAATCGCCGCGATCCTGGCAGGTGCGCCACGCCGCATCACCGAGCGCCGCCATGCGTTGCAGGAATCGCGACGCCACCACAGGCGTGCCATCGCGCTTGCGGGCACGGCTCAAAATCACTTTGCTATTGCCCATCGCTTGCGCGAAATCATGCGCGGTCTGGCCGAGTTTGCGTTCCGGCGGAGTGAGGCCCAGCGCGGCGCGCATGGGACGGTTGAGAAACGCGTCGGCGTGCGCCTGGGGCGGCCAAACCGTCTCGTCGAGGCCGCCGAGCAACATGACATCGGCATTGATCAGGCGCGCCTCGAGAAGCCCGAGGATTTGCAGGCGCGGATGCGCTTGCTTGCCCCCATGCAGGATGACCTCGTCAGCCACCGCCGCGAAAAAAAGCCCATAGGATTCGACGTCGAAGGTCATGCTGTCCGAAGT
Source organism: uncultured Alphaproteobacteria bacterium (assembly GCA_963851225.1). Taxonomy (GTDB): domain Bacteria; phylum Pseudomonadota; class Alphaproteobacteria; order Rhizobiales; family Beijerinckiaceae; genus Methylocapsa. The sequence goes on from CAWKON010000049.1 coordinate 147,656, forward strand.
ATTTTGCGTGAGCTCGTCGAATAGCGTTTCGAGTGCTTCCCGGTCCTCGCTTTCGAGCCGATCATCCTCGGGGCTTGATATCGCTTCGACTGTGTCGCGATGCGCCGCTACCCACTGTTTCAGGGCAAGTTTGCCGCGCAAGTTCAAGAGCGGCGCGAATTGGGCGCCGATCCGTGACAGCAATTCCTCGAGGCTCGCCCATTCTTCGGAGGTAATCCGTTTATTGACTGGATGCGCGAAGATGCTGTCCGCTTCGTTACGAGCCGCGGCCATCAAGACGGACGGTTCGCCAACAAGGCGGTCGGAAAGGCGTCCGGCTGCACTCGCTGAACGCAGCAGGCCGATTTCGAGAAGCGCGCCACAGCGGGCAATTTCTTCGCGCGAAAGCCCCAGCCGCAAGAGCGGATGCGCCAGGAGCGCGGCAAGGTCTGCCGCCTCCATTTTGCTCACGGCGCAGGCGATCACGAGCCGCGCTAGCACGCCAATAGGGCGCCTGCTTAAAGATTCTCCAGCGGAGTCCTCGGCATCGACGCCCCAGCGCAGCAATTCAGTGCGTACCCGCCGCGCGAGGTTGCGATCCGAAGTGACGAGCGCCGCCGTCTCGCCGGGCGTTTCCAAAACGTGCCGCATGGCGATCGCAAGCGCCAGCGCTTCCTCGCGCTCGTCGGCAGCCTCAATCAAACTGACGCCTTCGAACGCGGCATCGAGCAAGGCGGTGTCCACGCGCGCATGGTAATCGATCCATTCGCCGGTCAATTCCGCCGGACGCAAGGCCTCGGATACAAACGCATCCCGCGCGGCAAGGTTTTGCGGGGTCTCGCCGATACTCACCACAAATTCGCGCTTGACCTCGAGAAGGCCGAGAAGGCGGGAAAGCGCGGCTTGCGGATGCGTGAACGAGGCCTCGATATTTTGCTTAGGCTCGCCCGCGATCATCGCCCATGCGCGATCGTCGAGATTAAGGTCGAGGCCTGGCAGCACCACCGCGCCGCTCGGCGCCCGTGCGATGGCCGCGAGCAGGCGCGCGGTCGCGCGATTGGTGCCGGTCGAGCCGATCGCGATGACCGGACCGCTTGGCGCGCCACCTTGCAGGCGGCGGTTTTGCGCCTCGATCAGCGCAACTTGGCGCCGCGCTGTGTCCACCAAATTGCGTTCGGCGAGAATCCTTGGCCATTGCGCGATCGCGATATTGAGGAAATCGAGGGTGATCCGCCAATAGGGGTCGAACTCGGGCAGAACGAGCGGATCGAGTTTTTCCCAAGCGACATCCTCGATGATCAATTCGTCGATGAGGCTCGCGAGCTCGCCCGACAAATGCCAGGCATCGGCGGCGGTCGCCGCGACGAGAAAAGACTCATGCGTATCAAACTCATATTTGCCTTGCGGGTCCACCGAGACGATCGCATGGTTCAAAGCGCGCGCCCATGTCAGGATCAACCCGGCGAGCTCCATGCGCCGGGCGATCTCGCCCATCGCCTCGGGGATACCCGGCTCGAAGGGGCCGCCATGTCCCGCTTCGTCGAAGAGCAGGCCTGTCTCCGTTTCCTCCAGCGCGCCGAGCGGCAGTATGCGCGGCAACAGTATCGAACGACGGCCTATCGCACGGCCGAGTTCATAAGCGAGCTCCCGCGCCGCGCGTTGTGTCGGCACATAGATCGTGGCCTCCGCCATTTCGAGCGGGCCAAGGTGCCCCGAATATCCCTCGACAACGCGCCCATCCAGCAGCGCGGCGACAAAAGTTTTCAAAAACGGCGCGCCAGGCGCGATGGTAAAAACATTCGCTGCCTGCATGAGGTTTTTGGCCTGAGCTTACGGGATGACCGGGGGCCTGCAATCTAGACGGCTTTGCACGCCTGCCCCAAGCTTGCCACGCGTTCGCATTGGTGGCGTTCACGCTGAAACCTTATCGGCTCATCTCCGTTCATGCCAGCGGAACTTCGGAACAACCCGGCACTCTGCTTATCCTGAGCCGGTACATTCGGACATGAGGAGATTTTCCATGAGGCTCGTAACAACCATATCTACGCTCGCCCTCGTGCTTGCGCCAGTCGCCGCGCTAGCACAAGCTCCCGCAGATGGTGCAGGAAACACGAAGGATCAACCCAGCATAGTGAATAAGGCTATGGAGACAATTACCGGTCACTCTTCTAGCAAAGGAGATGATCATGCAAAGCGCTCCGAGCAGGACTCTGCCGCGAAGAAGGCGAGCGAAGCAAACTATCCCGATTGGTCAAAGATTAAGAAGACCGACAAATAGCGGGATGCAAAACGTCTTCACCCCGGCCGGCGGCAAGCGCGCGCCGGGGTGAAACTCTATACATCTTCAGAGCCAGAGGGAAAGCGTTACCCCAACCAGGCAGCTAACGGTCAATCCCGCGGATTGGTCTTGCGCCTGCTGCGTTGCAGCGTATAATTTGCCGCATGGCAGCAGCGCGCGATGGAGGTTGGCATGGCGCATCCAGCCCGCACGGCATTGGTTCTCCAAGGAGGCGGCGCGCTTGGCGCCTATGAGCTCGGCGCGGCGCGGCGGCTCTATAGAGACCGGGGTTTCGCGCCCGATGTGATCGCGGGAGTCTCTATTAGAGCGATTACCGCGGTCCTCCTAGCGCGGCCGGCCGCGGGTCTAAAGCCGCTCGAAGCCCTGGAGGCGTTCTGGCAAAAAATCACCGTGTCTGGACTGTTTCTCCCGCCACCGCTCCGGCCCTTCGCGTCCGTTCTCGGCAACCCCCATTTCTTCGTGCCGCGCCTCGATTACTACGCCCTGCCCGCCTGGACCAATATTTACGACACGGAGCCGCTCCGCCAGACGCTGTCCGGCTTAGTCGACATCGAGGCTCTCGCCGATCCTAAGGCCGCGCCGGGACTGCTGGTGAGCGCGACGGATGTGGAGGCGGGAGAGATCGCGTATTTTTACAGCCAAGACAAGGGACTGTCCTTGGACCACATCGTCGCGAGCGGCAGCCTGCCGCCATCCTTCCCGATGACGGCGATCGACGGCAAATCCTATTGGGACGGAGGATTATTCGACAATACGCCGCTTGGCGCGGTGCTCGACAGGCTCGATAATGCGGCGGGTGCGGAGCGCACCATTTATGTCGTCAATCTCTTTCCGAACCAGGCGCCGCTCCCCTGCAATATGCAGGAGGTCACTACACGAACCCAAAATCTCCAATTCGCTAACAAGACCTCGCAAGACGTGAAAATGCTGCGCCGGATCGACGAGGTCGCCGATTTGATGGAGGCGCTCGAAAACCTTCCCGACGGCAATCCGCTGCATGACAACCCCGCCTATCAAGCCGTGGCAAAGCGCCACTACGTCCGCGTCCCGCGAATCATTTCGATTACCCGTCCGGAAGAAGTTTCGGGCTTAGGTGCTAGCGATTTTTCGCCCGATACAATCGAACAGCGTGCAACCGAGGGCTACAGGCAGACCGAGCTGGCGTTGCAGGCGGCGTGATAAGAATTGGCTGGGGCGCGGCGAATTGCGGCTTCTGTTTCCAAAAGCCGGTCGCTTCTGGCCGAGTCCCGGCGTGCGGAATGCAGCTTTCGGCCCGTAATGGATTTAACAAAATGGCCCTTGTGCGCCAGCGCGAGAAAAAAGAGAGACTGCTTCGGCCTGCCGGCATTCGGGTTCAGGTAAATCTTCGTTCCAATATTGGAAATATACCGGCGCGCCGGCATTGACTGCGGCGGCATGAGCATCGCCGTTACGGTCAATGGCGTGAACGACCAAAGTCCGCAATAGCCCGCCGCTTAAATGCGACAAATTTTCAATTGCGGCACGGACGGCGTCGCGGGGTGGTTTGCCGGCTTCCATTTGCGCGACAATGAAACGCGCCGTGCCGGCGCAAGTTGACATTTCTCCGGTATGCGTACAGGCCGCGCCTCCATGGCGGCTATCGACATAAAGTCCCGCCCCTATAATGGGCGTGTCGCCCGCGCGTCCGGGATGTTTGTAGGGCCAACCCGCTGTGCTCGCGGCACAGGAAAGTCCCTTGCCATCGCTTGCAATCATGACGGTCGTATCCCAGTTCCGTTCGCCGGGAAAGGTCATGTGCCTGACAATATCCATCAGCGACTTTGATCCGCGTCCATCGAGCAACGGTTTTACTTCCCGCTCCCACTTATCGCGTTGAGCATCAGATAGAGTTTGTTCCGGCTGCAGTCCGGATTCTTGGGCGAAAATTTCCGCTCCATGGCCCAATAAGAACGTATGCAGTCCGCACTGCGTTAAACGCCGGGCAACGGCGACTGGAAGGAAATTGGTTATACCTGCAACGGCCCCACAGTTGCGGCTATCTCCATCCATGAAAGCGCCATCCAGTTCCATAACCCCTAGAAGATTGGGAAATCCGCCATAGCCAACGGAATCGTGTGCGGGGTCAAGCTCAAGCACACGCACCGCCGCTTCGAGGACATCGTTCCTACTCTGGCCCGCCGATAAGTCATGCGCGGCCTGTTTGAGGCCTTGCTCTTTACCGGACACACGCAAGAAGAACTTTTGCATATTCTTATCCCGAGACACTTCACCGCTGCGAGGCGCACTATTGCCATGTTTACGGCAAGGCGCGAGAGCAAAGCTTGCCAGAAAAACCAAACGAGCTCACTCTCGCACGCCCCAATCCCCAAATCATCTGGGGAATAAGGGTAAGGAGGAACACAATCATGAACCGCAGAAATTTCGCTCTCGCTTTCGGTCTCGGCGTCGCTGCCCTGCTCATGCCGCGTCTCGCCCTAGCCGAGGATCACTTGGCCGAGGCCATCAGCCATACGAAGGAAGCGATTAATCACGGCCAGCAAGGCCATGCGGACGTGCTCGTAACGCATGCCGAAGCCGCGCTACAACATGCTGAGGCGGCGGAGAAGGAGAAGGACAATCCGCACACCAAACAAGGGATCACTCACCTCAATGCGGCCATTGATCACGGCAAGCAAGGCCATGCGGATGTCGCGACAGCGCACGCTCAAGAAGCTCTGACACATCTTGAAGCGGCCACGAAATAAGCAGATCGAACTACAGTGGAAAGCGAGCCGTGATCGGTTCGCTTTCCTACTGTTGGGCCGCTGCACCGCGCCTTTGCCGGCAGGCGCGGCGCAGCGGGAACATCGCGAAAGGGCGCGCCTGAAGGTATGGCGGCGACATCAAATCACCCTCTTCCAAAAAGTGGTGGTTGATCGACGGCAGTGGACCGGCGGCAAAACGCCCCGTTTCTAAGTCACCGTGACTCTCAATGAGAAGTCAGCTTTGCAAGACAACTGAAAAGAAAAAGGGCGCAGCGCATTTGACGCCACGCCCTTACCCTTTACACAATAGTGCCAGCTCTCAGCCGAACTGGTTCATCGTGTTGTGTGCGCCGCCGGCCTTTAGGGCCGCCTCGCCGGCAAAATATTCCTTGTGATCGTCGCCGATGTCGGAGCCCGCCATGTTCTGGTGTTTTACGCAGGCGATGCCTTCGCGGATTTCCTTGCGCTGGGTGCCCAGGACATAGCCGAGCATGCCCTGCGCGCCGAAATATTCTTTCGCAAGATTATCGGTCGACAAAGCCGCCGTGTGATAGGTCGGCAGCGTGATGAGATGGTGGAAAATGCCCGCCCGCTTCGCCCCATCCGCTTGGAAGGTGCGAATGCGCTCATCGGCCTCCTTGGCCAAATCCGGTGCCGTCATAATTCGACGCTCATCAGTGCCGCGCGGTCGTAAGTCGACACATCCTTGCCGGCAGCTTTCCAGGCGTCATACACCTGCTGGCGGAAATTCAGCGTCCAGTTGAACGACGGCGAATTATTGTACACCAGCTTGGCGTTGGGAACGACCGCGCGAATGCGATCCATCATGCTGGCGATCTGCTCGACATGCGGCTTTTCGGTTTCGATCCACAACAGATCGGCGCCGTTTTGCAGCGAGGCGATGCAGTCGAGCACGCAACGGTCCGGCCCCGTGCCGGAACGGAACTGATAGAGGTTGCTGGCGAGGCGCTTCGGCCGCAGCAGCTTGCCGTTGCGGTTGAGGATGACGTCGCCGTTGCGGGCGTCGCCAGGCGCCACTTCCTCGCAGTCGAGGAAGGCGTTGTACTGGTCGCCGAGATCGCCCGGGGTCGCGGCTGAACGGCGATCTGCTGGGTGAGGCCGGCGCCGAGCGAATCGGTGCGGGTGACGATGATGCCTTCCTCGACGCCAAGCTCAAGGAATGCGTAGCGGCAGGCGCGCACTTTCGCGAGGAAGACCTCGTGCGGCACGGTGACTTTGCCGTCCTGGTGGCCGCATTGCTTTTCGTCGGACACCTGGTTTTCGATCTGCAGCGCGCAGGCGCCCGCCTCGATCATTTTCTTGGCGAGCAGATAGGTCGCCTCGGCATTGCCGAAGCCCGCATCGATGTCGGCGATGATCGGCACGATATGGGTCTGAAAATTGTCGACCGCCGCCAGCAGCGTCTTGTTCCTTGGCGCTGTCTCCCGCTTTGCGGGCGGCGTCGATGGCGCGGAATATGCCGCCGAGTTCGCGGGCATCCGCCTGGCGCAGGAAGGCGTAAATCTCTTCGATCAGCGCCGGCACCACCGTCTTCTCGTGCATCGACTGGTCCGGCAAGCGGGCCGAATTCGGAGCGCAGCGCGGCGACCATCCAGCCGGACAGATACATATACCGCCGGTCGGTCGTGCCAAAATGCTTCTTGATGGAGATCATCTGCTGCTGGCGCGATAAATCCATGCCAGCAGCCGAGCGACTGGGTGTAAAGGGCGGGATCGGCGTCATAGGCCGCCATGTCCTTGCGCATGATGGCGGCCGTATATCTGGCGATATCGAGACCCGTCTGGAAGCGGTTCTGCAGGCGCATCCGGGCCACGGACTCGGGGTTGATGCCGTCCCATGTGCCGTTCTTGCTCTTGATGAGTTGCATCAGCTCGCCAATATGGCTTTGATATTCGTTGGGCTGCGGGATCTGGCTTTGATAGTTCATCGGGCGCGCCTTGTTTGGCCTGCAAAGCTGACGGCTTTGCTCATTTCGTTCTCTACTCGCAGCATTCACAGAGATTGACAAAACGCGTCAACCTGGCGGAAAATCTTCCGCTGTATCTTTGCCATAACGAAGAAAATCACCGTTTGCGCAAGGCGTTGTTGACAAATTGAGGTTGCTTTGTAACATATTCACATCGTAACATTGTACGTTATGTAAATACATTGTCACTCATGAAAGCGCCATGGCCACGGCTCCCCGAAAAATCTTCGCCGGCCCCCGCCTCAAGCGGCTGCGCCGGGAGCGCCAGCTTACCCAGGCGGCGCATGGCCGCCGAGCTCGAAGTCTCGCCAAGCTATTTAAACCTGATGGAGCGCAACCAGCGCCCGATCACCGTCCAGGTCCTGATCCGACTAACCAGCGTCTATGGCGTCGATCCGCGCGACTTCATGGAGATCGAGGGCGAACATTCGGTTGGCGAGATGGAGCAAATTCTTGCCGACCCGCTGTTTCGCGACGCGGCGGTTCCGCGCGCAGAAGTGCGCGACGCGGCCGAGAATTCGCCTGCGCTTGCTCGCCGCCATGGCGCGCCTCTACCGAGCCTATTTGCGGCACGCGAGGCGAGCGAGGCGGCGCTGCCGCCGGAAGCGACCGCGACCGCGCCGGGCCCGTTCTCGGCGAAAGCCCAGTCGACCGAGTCCGCGCCATCCTGCAAGACGCGCGCAACCATTTTCCGGACCTCGAAGATGCCGCCGAGACTCTTGCAGCCGAGCTGGCGCTCGCGGGAAACGGCCTCTACTTCGCCTTGTGCGAACATCTGCGTATCCGCCATGGCATCCGCGTTCGAGCGCTGCCGGCCGAGGTCATGGGCGACCGGTTGCGCTGGTACGATCATCACCGCCGCCAATTGATGCTCTCGGAAGCCGTCGAGTCGCCGGGCCGAACCTTTCAGGCCGCCTATCAGCTTGGATTGAGCCAATTCGGCGAACTTTTGAATGCCATTTCCGGACGGCTCGAGCCAAATGACGATATAAGCCTCCGATTGCTGCGGATAACGTTTGCCAATTATTTTGCGGGCGCCGTGATGATGCCTTATGGGCGTTTCCTTGAGGCGGCCGAACTTGCCTCCTACGACGTCGAGATTTCTGGCAGCGCGTTTCGGAGCGAGCTTCGAACAAGTCGCACATCGCCTGACGACGCTTGCCCGGCCAACCGCGCGGGGCGTGCCGTTTTTCCTCATTCGCGTCGATATCGCCGGCAACGTTTCGAAACGGTTTTCGTCGAGCCGGTTTCCGTTTGCCCAATCCGGCGGCACCTGCCCGTTATGGAATATTCACGCGGCGTTCATCGAGCCCGGCCGAATTTTTACGCAAGTGATCGAACTCCCCGACGGATCGCAATGGTTTTCGCTGAGCCGCACCGTGCGGCGCTCGCTCAACCCCTGGGGTGCGATCGAGCCGCGCTTTGCCATTGGGCTCGGCTGCGAAATCAAATATGCACGCCGCCTCGTCTATGCCAAGCGGCTCGATTTTGCCGCGCTCGACGCAACGCCGATTGGGATCAATTGCCGCCTCTGCGACCGCCCGGCCTGCCCGCAGCGCGCGGCACCCCCGGCATTGAGGCCGCTCTTCGTCGACGAAACGATGCGCGGCATCTCGCCGTTCACTTTTACAGATGTGTGAGGGTGATCGTGAAGGAGTGTCCATTTACCGCCCCTCAGAGAGAGGCTTCGGTCTATCGCCCGCTGAAAGCAAACGACCTGATCGCCAGCTCGGCTTTCATCGTGATGAAGGCGGCCGATGAGTTCAAGAACAAGACTTAGAAAACATTCGTTGGCCCAGTTGATCGGAACCAACCACGGCCCCAGCGGTTTTGCTTATCGCGAATTGGCGCGGGCACGGCGCGAGAGACGGCCGACCAATTTTTGCATAGTTGACGTTTAACGTGAAAGCCGCGCTCGGCAACGCATGCAGCTGACGAAATCGTCACGAAACTCAATTGGAATTCGAATCATGCTCATAAGATTCGGTTATGAATTGACGTTCACGTGCCAGGAGCCGGCATTGATGGTTTGTCTGCTCGACGCGCATCGCGATCGGGTGCAAGATATCCGGCACGAGACGCCATTCGAAACCACGCCGGCGACTTCGACGGTGACTTATCTCGACACATTCGGCAATCATGTTCGCCGGTTTATCGCGCCCGCGGGCGATCTGACGATTCGCCGCGACGCGATCATCGAGGATAGCGGTGAGCCCGATCTGGTTAAGCTCGATGCGGAAGAGATCGCGGTCGAACGATTGCCTAACGACACATTGGTTTTTACCCTCGGCAGCCGTTATTGCGAAACCGACAAGCTTTGCGATATTGCTTGGCAATTGTTCGGGTCCGCCCCGCGTGGATGGCGCCGGGTTCAGGCGATTTGCGATTTTGTCTATAACCATCTGACTTTTGGCTATCAATATGCCCGCGCCACCCGCACCGCCTATGAAGCCTATCAGGAGCGGGTGGGCGTTTGCCGCGATTTTGCCCATCTCGCGGTCGCTTTCTGCCGCTGCATGAATATTCCGGCGCGTTACGCTAACGGGTTTTTGGGCGACATCGGCGTGCCGCCGGATCCGGCTCCGATGGACTATAATGCTTGGTTCGAAGTCTTCCTCGATGGGCGCTGGTTTACCTTCGACGCGCGCCATAACATGCCCCGTATCGGACGTATTACCGTCTCGCGCGGCCGGGACGCGACAGATATTCCGCTTGCGACATCCTTTGGGCCCCACGCGTTGAAGGCCTTCAGGGTCTGGACGGAAGAAGTTGAGCCAGATGTCCTCGCCAGTCTCACGCGGCGCATCGCATAATTAGATAGAAGATTTCCCCGGAGACGGCCCGCAATCAGTTGAAAATCCGTCCACACGTGGCGATCAAGGTAGAAACCAGCCGTCGCGTTATAGTTGTATTTAGGCAGCGCACGTTCATTGTTCCCGCGATCGTTCGTCTTGATAGCGTTCACGGTCATGTTTTCGCGCCTCATGCCGTCCAATCGCGCACCCAGCGGCCGCACCTATAAAGCCGTGATGACCTGCGTAGTGGCCGGCAACTCCTCCAACAATCGCTCCCTTGAGACAGCCTTTGGCAATTGCAGAGTTGGGCATCGCGATCATGGAAAGGAGTAACAGGACGGAAACACAAAGGAATTTCATTGGGAGAGCCCATTCTGATTGCAGCTGCCGGGGTTGTAACTCGTCGACGCGACATTCGTTCCTAATTGCGAATTTAGAGCGCCCCGCTCGGCCATTTTGCTAGGGCGGCGGCCTCGAATGACGACTGCACTTTAGGATCAGCAGTCACCATCGCGTAAAGGATCGCAACGCGCACTTGCGGCAAGGACATGATCAACATTGTGCAGAATGCGATTGATCTTGCGACTGCGCTAAATGTTGCTCTCATCAGCTCATGGGTGTGGAGGCTGCCCTGCATCAGCGCCTCGGCGTGGCCGTTGCGCGCAATTTCGACGGCTTTTGTTGCGGAACCGTGGCCAGACGGGCAAGCACGCTCTTTATTCCTGCCACACGTCAACGCCTCAGCCGCTAGAGTACACGGGCAACCCGGCAGGGCCGAGAGAATTGGCATTGCCAAATTGCGTCGACGGCGGCAATCTCTGGCGCGCCAAGGCCATATCAAGTGGCTGGCGGCTAAAAAGGTCGTCCAAAATGGACCCATCTCGCGGCGCGGAAAAAACCGCACCTACCCCTCCCACACCTTGTGACCAGCCCGTTATGCTGCCGGCGGGTCGCGACTTGGAGATTAAATTTAAGACTAACTCGGAAGGCCTTAAGCTCGCCCTCCGCTCAGAACTGCTGTCGACCGGCGCCCCGGATACAAGGAGGCGGACGCTGCGGTCCGTCTATTTCGACACGCCAGCAGGAGACCTCCAAAAGCATCAAATGTTTCTTCGGGTGCGCAAGGTGCGCAACACGCACATTATGGGTCTCAAGGGGGGGAGACCACCCGCGGAGGCGCCATTTTCGCGCAGGGAAATCGAGGTTCGCGTGCCGCGCCTCGATCCTGACATTTCTCGGTTCGGTGACGCGATTGCCGCCGAGCTGAATCGTGTCATCGATGGACAACCTCTTGAGCAGAAATTTGAGACACAGATCAAGCGGCGTCTGCGCTGTCTCAATCTTGAACGGTCCCTCATCGAAGTGGCCTTCGACGAAGGTTTCATTGTTGTCGGCGATCGCCGGCAACCGTTGACAGAAATCGATCTGGATCTGAAGACCGGCGAAGAAACGGCGTTTTACGATTTGGCGGTTCGCCTCGCCGATACTTTGCCTTTTCAGCTTGATGTCATGAGCACGGCCGAGCGAGGCTTTATGCTCACGGCCGATTATCACCCCTTGCCTGTCCGGACAGCGGACTTGCAATTTCCTGTTGATGCGACGCTCGATGACGCCGTCGAAATCGTCATATCCAGCGCTCTTTGCCAATTCGTGGAGAATTGGCCCGCGATGGTGGAAACGCAAGACCTGGAGTCGGTCCATCAAATGCGCGTCGCTCTACGCCGCTTGCGCACGGCTTTGGCATTCTTCGACCGTGCCCTGCCCTGCGCCGAGTTCAAGGAGTTTAGAGCGGAGGCCAAGCGGATCGCATCCGCTCTTGGACCGGCACGGAATTGGGATGCTTTCCGAGAGCTGGTCGAAGATGGTCCGCGAACCCTCCTTGAGCCGGGTGAGAGCTTCGAAGCACTCCTGAGCGCGATCGAAGAGCGGCGCTCGGCGGCTTACGCGATCGCTCAAGATTTAATTCATGATCCGTCGACGACGCGGTTTGTTCTCAATTTGCAAGCTTTTTTGGTGCGCCGAGCCTGGCGGAATGCTTTGTCCGGCGCTGAATTATCGCGGCTGACCGAGCTAGCCAGTCTTTTCGCTGGCAAGACATTGGAGCGACTTCACAAGCGTGCCATTAAACGGGGCCGAAGATTTTTGCATAAGCCACCCAATGAGCGGCACAAAGTCCGGATAGCCCTCAAGAACATTCGCTACACGGCCGAATTCTTCAGCTCTTTTTTCGCCGGTGCGCGACCCTACACTCGAGCGGTTGCCAAACTCCAAGATGGGCTCGGCGCTTTCAACGATGCGGCGAGCGCAACACACCATCTACGAGATATCGAGGCGGCTGCCGGTCCGCAGGCTGCGAAGGCCGTAGGCATCGTTCTTGGCTGGTGCGGACGAGGCGCGGCGAATGCGGACGACAATTTACGAAAAAACTGGAAGAATTTTAAACAAACCCGCCCCTTCTGGTCCTGATTAAAATTGCTCCGCGCGGGTTCGGTTCACGCCTAACACGCAAACATGCGGAGAGTGCAACTTTGTCTCAGTTGGGTAGAACGCGAACCTGTGGTGCGTGGCCACGTCATAAAAGAGAGCGCGTTGCTTAGCACCGATACGCGACGCCTGTTCCCATTTATCAAGCGACTGATCACGATTTCACTGCCGCCTTGGTAGCTGCGATCGGGGATATTCGCTGCTTCGTTTCTCCACAGTAGCTTGCGGCGGATTCCAACGGAGCATCTTGAACGCCGCTGGACCTCCTCTCGAATAATGATAATGATATGGTGCCCAGGAGAGGACTCGAACCTCCACGGCTTTCACCACTGGTACCTGAAACCAGCGCGTCTACCAATTCCGCCACCAGGGCTTCGATTCTGATAGGGGCGGGCCTTCGGTTTTGTCAATACTGAGCAACGACGGGCCGGCGTGCCAGGCCTCCTTACAAACCACGGCGCCGCACAGCGAAAATTGGAGTTCGCGGCGGTTTCGCGATTTCATTGATCGCGAAAGCATTCTAAAACGATGCTGGCGCTAATCCTTGCAACCGGGGACCTGCAACATGGCGGAGGAATTCACAAGGACGGAGGCATTCGCAAAGGCAGATCGGCTTGTGACGGTGTTCGGCGGTTCGGGTTTTGTTGGCCGCCACGTGGTGCGCGCCTTGGCGCGGCGAGGCTGGCGGGTCCGGGTCGCGGTACGCCGCCCGGATCTCGCGTTTCATTTGCAGCCGCTTGGCACGGCCGGGCAAATCCATGCCGTCCAGGCAAATCTGCGCTATCCCGAGTTTGTCGCCCATGCGCTGCGGGATGCCGCAGGCGGCCGATCAATCTGGTTGGCATATTGGCAGAGTCAGGGCGCGCAACAGTTTCGACGCGATTCATCACCTCGGCGCGCAATCCATCGCCAAGGCCGCGAGGCAAGCGGGCACGGAAGTATTTCGTGCAAATGTCGGCGATCGGCGCCGACCCTTCGGGTTCTTCCGCCTATGCTCGAACCAAGGCCTTCGGCGAGGCGGCGGTGCGGCAAATCTTGCCCGATGCCATCATTATGCGGCCCTCGGTTGTGTTTGGACCGGAGGATCAATTCTTCAACCGGTTCGCGGCGATGGCGCGGCTCATGCCGGTGCTCCCCTTGATCGGTGGCGCTACCAGACTTCAGCCGGTCTTCGCAGGCGATGTCGCGGCGGCAATTGCCTTATGCGCCGATGGTAAGGCCAAACCGGGGATAATTTATGAATTGGGCGGGCCGGAAGTCGCAACGCTTGAGCGGATCATGAGATTTGTCCTGACGGTGACCGCCCGCCGCCGCCGGCTCGTTCCGATCTCGTTCGCGCGCGCGAAAATCGTGGCCTCCGTCACCGAAATCGTTGCCAAACTCTCGCTCGGGCTTTTTCCAGAGATGTTCACGATGACCAGGGATCAGGTCGAGTTGCTGAGAGGTGACAATATTGTCTCGCCACAAGCGGAGGCCGAAGGGCGGACTTTCGCGGCCTCGGCATCGTGCCCGAACCATTTGAGACCTTTGCGCCCTCCTATCTCTACCGATACCGCAAAACCGGGCAATTCGCCGGTACGCGTGCGGTCTGAGAACTTACTCTTAACCCGAGCTCGCGCGCGGCGCCTAGCTGTCGTGAACCGCACCGAAGTAATCGCGGCCGTGCGCGCATCCATCATCCCTGACACACAAGTGCCGGTGCGTTGCAGAAATCTTTGAGGTGGCGTTAGATTTCTGACATCACTCTTCGCATTGGAGGCAAAGATGCCGATCTATGATTGCTTCAAGGATTTTGCCGGACCGCTTGCAACCGTGTTCGCATCATTGGCGGCACTCGGCGTCACTTGGAAATTTAGCTCAACCCAAGCAAAGACTGCGGAGGCACAAAAAAACATTAATTTAGATAACTTGAACTTCGCTGTATTCGACAAACGCTACGAGATTTATAATGCCACACGAGCGGTGATCGACCACGTTAAGACGCGAGATCGCGCGAGCTTAGACCCAGAATGGCGTGCACTGAACCTCAAGATCGGAGAGGGATGCTTTTTCTTTGACGAACCTACACAGGCGTTCCTCAATGAGGTGTGGACGGTGTCGGATCGAATCTTGTTAAGGCGCGATCAGCTTGAACAGTTGAATTGAGAGTTGGAGGAGGAGACGTGGCATGCTCTTGTCGCGCAGCTCTCTGCTGATGGGGCGAGGCTGTCGGAGATGTACGGCGAATTGCTCCCCACCTTCAAACGGGCGATGGGACTCGTCGAACTCGTAAAAGAGCGCGATGCTGTTGCAAGCCCACTTCCGCCGCGTTCGCGCGTGAGGCCAGACGCTACCACGGCTGGTCGCCGATAGAGCCACCGGCGGCATTTGCAAACACTTGCGGGGTTTCAATGTCGGGGGGCCGAGCGTCGCCTTCGAGGATGGCGACGAGCTGCGCTGCGGACAAACGATAAGCGCGAGATGATCGCCTGGACGCCGAAGGGAGGACCTCTGGATCGTCGAGGGCTCACACTTAACCCCAGGTCGCACGGGGAGCTTGCCGGGCGGTCCGCATGATGTTTCTGGCGACCCGCACCATGAATGCGGTACCAAAAAGCGGCGTGAGCAAATTGAAGCCTGGAACGGCGAGCATGGCCGCCATGACAAGGCCGGCGCCAAACAAGCGAAGCGCGTTATTCTTGCGCAATCGCCGGACCTCGCCGAGGGGAAGATAGCGTGCCGCCGCGAGTTCGAAATAGCCGCGTCCAAACAAATAGGCGTTAGCGCCGAAAAACGCTGCTGCATTGATGCCGGGAACCAGCAGCAACAAAAGTGCGGCAAGATTGACGCCAAGCGACACGGCGGAAAATTTGACTGACAGCCATGCCGCATCGCGGAGCGCAAGAGCCCGGCCTGGCGCTTCGCCCGGCGCCAGTTCAAGCTCGACTTCTTCCGCAAGTTCGTCGAAGAAATAGCCCGCGACAATGAATGACACCGGCGCGATCAGAAAAGCGAGGCCGATGAAAAGCCCGACCCCGCTGATCAACGACAGCACCGTTGCCGCCCAAGGGTAGTGAAGCGCGATGCCCCCGATGATCAGCTTGTGCAGCACGATCCACACGAGGGCAAGCAAGGCCAGCGTCAGCGCCAGCGTTTTCCAAAGAACCGTCCGGAACGGCGGCGTAAGAATCTGGCGCGCGGCAGCGAGCGCAGCATCGAACATGAGTATCCCCGAACCTTTTTTGAAAGAAGTGCAAACCGCTCCGCGTTGAAAAAAGTGTGATCGCGAAACGCGCTGGCGCGCTATCCGGCGGCCTGCTCGATTGCCCGCATGTCGTCGTCGGAAAGCCCGAAATGATGGCCGATTTCATGCACGAGGACATGGGTGACGATGGCGCCGAGCGTCTCCTCGTGCTCAGCCCAGAAGTCGAGGATCGGGCGGCGGTAGAGCCAGACCATGTTAGGAAATTGGCCGGTCATCGGGCTCGCCTCGGATTGGGCGCGGCCACGGCCGCGAAACAGGCCCAAAAGGTCGAATTCGCTTTCGCAGTTCATTTCATCGAGCGTTTCGTCGTCGGGAAAATCCTCGACGCGGATCACAATGCCCTCGCAGAGGCGGCGGAATTCTTCCGGCAAAGCGGCGAAAGCCGACTTGCGCCATAAGGTCGAGGTCGGCGATCGAAGGCGCCGGGAGATCGCGAAAGCTCGTTTTGCGGCGCTCAAGGCGTGGCTTTCCGCGCCCGGGGCAATCGCGCCGCCGGAGCCGCACATAGAAGGCCCCGGCGCCGCCATGCGGGCGCTGGGCTTCCTCGAAACCGACGACGATCGCATGAAAGAACGGCTCGCGCAGCCAGTTTGGCACGCTTTTGCGCAAAATACCCGGCGCGCCTTCCTCTGGACGCGCCGCGCTGCCCTTGCCGGTGACGACCAAGACAAGCCGCGCGCCCGCGATCTGCGCCTTCGCCAAGAAGTCCCGCAGCGCGATGAAAGCCTCCTGCCGGCGCATGCCATGGAGGTCGATCGCGGCTTCGGGCGCGGCGCGGCCGCGCGCGAGCTTTTGGCGCAGCCGCCGTTCGAGCGGCGCGAGCGGCGGAGGAGCATTGCGCTCGCCTGGCAAAGGAGGCGTGCTGGCTCCTTTGGCCGGTGTTTCCGGTCCCGCGCCTCTGAGGCTCAATGTCATTTCGCAGCTGGGAGTTGCGGCAAACGGCTTCCCGGCCGGCGGGCGACGCCCCGCGTCACGTTAAGCCAAAGCTCGATCTCTTCCGCGCTCAGCCGCCGGAGCCGGGGCCTTTGGGGAGCGAGACGTTTTCATTCACGGGTCCGGCTCCTCTCCGGCGGGCAGCAAAACAACTATATCGCCCCCATGCCGAATATCGCCTGCCCGCGCGCCCGCGTCATCCCCCGAGCCGAAGAAAATATCGGCGCGCGCGGGACCTGTGATGGCCGAGCCCGTGTCCTGGGCGATCATCAGGCGCCGGAACGGCGAGGGGGTGAGCTCCCGCCAAGGCAGATCGGCCGCGATCCAGAACGGCAACCCATAGGGCCAGATCGCGCGGTCGATGGCGATCGACCGCAACGCCGTCAAGCTGATCCCTTGCCCGCCGGTCGGGCCAGATGCCGGCGAGCAGTCCTCCTGAAGGGCGAAAAACACATAGGATTTGTTGCGTTGCATCAAGGCTAAGCCAGCATCGCCGGGATTTTGGCCATGCGCGCGAATCCAGTGCTTCAGCGCGGCGAGCGACATAGCGGCTTCGGCTATTTCGCCGCTCTCGATCAGAATCCGGCCGATCGAGGTATAGGGCTGGCCATTGCGTCCGGCATAGACGAGCCTCGATAACTGCCATCCTCGAGGCGGACCCGCGCCGAGCCTTGCACCTGGACAAGAAACACCTCGGCCCAGTCGCGCAGCCAGACGATGGGCCCTGTGTGGCCTTCGAATGGCTCCAGCCTCGATCGCGGCGCGGTCGGGATAGGGCACGAGGGCCGAGATTGTCCGGGCGGGCGAGCACCGGCGCGGTGAAATCGCGCGTGGCGGTCAGCGATCCATCGACAATGGGCTCGTAATAGCCGGTGAGGAAACCGGCGTTGTCGGCTCCTGGCCGTCCGCCGATACGCGGCAGGGCCGGAAATGGGGTTCGAAAAACCGCCTCGCTTGCGCAGGCTCGTGCACTTCTTGGCGGAGCGCCTGATGCGCAACGGCTTCAAGTGCGGCGGTAGCGGCGGCGCCTTGTCGTAAGGGGCTTTGTTTCGCAGCGATCGAGGCGCAGGATCGAGCGAATACTTGAAACGCCTCGAGATGATCGTCCTGGCCGAAATCTTCGAGATCTACAAAAGATAGGCGGCTAAGGCGCACCGCGCGCCGGTCTTGCGTTCCCGGCCTGGAATCCGGCAGAAATGGGGCAACAGTCATTCACAACACCACACGCCTTTCCCTGACTCTTCGGATGCGTTAAATCAAACACATAGGGCCAAGAGGCGTTGGGCGACAACGCTGCGATCGTAACTTTCGATGGTTACTGCTTTAAACAACACACCCCGACGAACGCGATCGAGATCACCACGTCCCGATCATGCCGCCTTCGCGAGATCCGCCGGATGGACTGCCCGCGAACCGATCGCCAGGCGGTTCCAGGCGTTGATCATGGCAATCACGATCGATAAATCCGCCAGTTCCTTCTCCGAAAAGTGACGCCGCACCTCGTCATAGACTTCGTCGGGCGCGTGGGTGACTGCGATGTTCGTCAGCGACTCCGCCCAGGCCAGCGCTGCCCGCTCCCGCTCCGAATAGAGATTGGACTCGTGCCAGGCATTGAGCAGATGCAGCCGCATGTCCGACTCGCCAAGTTTCCGCGCTTCCTCGGTATGCAAGTGAAGGCAGTAGGCGCAGCCGTTGATCTGCGAAACCCGCGTCCTCATGAGTGCAATGAGCTTCTGGTCGAGCCCGCAGGCCTGCAGGTAGTTCTCAACAGCGCGCAGAGTGGCATAGCCATCAGGAGCGACGGCGAACGGATTCAGTCTTCGTTGCGTCATAATAACATCTCCCTTTGATTTCGTATGCCGGAGCGGGTGTGGCTCACCAAAGATGCGAAGTGGCTCACCCTCGCACCCCGTCGACCGCTCCCTGCCAAACTATCACAACCGGCCGACACACGGCACCCGCCGCGCCGTCATCAAGTCATGGTCGAAGCGGGCGACAACTCCAAATAACGCCACAGAGAACCGGCCGGTTCCGGTCGGCCTCGAGCGAATGGACTATCAGCTGTCGAGTTCCGCAAAATCACTGCGCCGTTTCGGTCGCGGCGAGTTTCCAATTCGGATCGCGGGAGCGAGTGTCCCGGGCGAACGTCCAAATGTCGTCGATTTGCACGACTTTGTCCGAGCTTCCATCGATCACCGTCCCGGCCTGATCGCGTGTCGCGGTGATCATCTGGGCGGTGAAATGGATTTTGATTTCGGCGGTCCGCCCATTCAGCACGGCATCGTCGATCATGACCTTGTCGATCGAAACGAATGTCGTCGTAACTTTTTCGCCGCGCTTCTCGCGCTCGGCGAGAGCAGCGGCAAAGCTTTCGAAAACCGCGGGGGATAAAAGGTTTTGCAAAACCTCGCGGTTCCCTTCGGCGAAGGCGGTGACAATCATCTCGTAGGCGGATTTGGCGCCATCGGCAAAGGGCTTAATGGCAAAGGCCGCATCGGCGGCAGCGATAACGTCGAGTCCCGCCCAGGCCTTCGAGCCGGATTCGGCATAGGGTTTCCATCTGTCGTCGTTGGCCGCCACCATCGCAACCGGAGGCTCGGCCGCTCCAGGCAGGGAGATAACACGATGACCAGAATTGCCGGTGCCCGTATCGTCGCGCCGTCCCCCCAAAAAACGGCCGGGCGCACGGCCAACGAATGGATTCACGGGCGGTTTTTCGGCGCCATTGCGGGTGCCAAGGACGGAACGCAGCTTCCACACCACAAAAGCGGCGAGGAGCGCGAAAACAATGGTCGTCATATCGAAGGAATCCTGCATCGGGGTGCCTGATATCAGTGCTTGAGCCTGTTTAGCCTTGATTGTGCTTTCATCTTGCATTCTTATGTGGGGAGAGCAAAATCAAAGTCCAGCCTTCAAGGGGTCTTTATGCTTCGCCTTCGATCGAACGGCATCATGATGCGTCAACCTCTCGTGCGCCTGCCGGCTCTGTTCGTAACCTATCTTGCGGTTTGGCTCGGGGCGGAACTCGTGGCCTTCGCCGCGGTCGTTCACTTGATCGGCTTCGCCGGGGCCGTCCTCGCCTGCATTCTGACGAGCCTTGCGGGTCTTAGCACGTTGCGCCGCGCTGGGCTATCGGCAATTGTGCGGTTGCGGCAGGCGGTGGCGGGACGAACGAGCGAACAGAGAGGACTGTCGAGAGAAACGTTTCTCGACACCACGCTGGCCGGGCTCGGAGCGGTGTTGTTGATCCTGCCCGGCTTTGTTTCCGATTTCGTGGGATTGGCGCTCGCCGCACCTTCGGTCAGACTTTGGTTTACCGAAAGGCTCAAGCTTGGCAAATTGAGCCGCCCCACTTCGCCAAGAGCTATCGAACTTGCGCCGCCGGAATGGTCGCGGCACGACGGGCCGTTGCCTTAAACTAGGCCGTGCCAAAAGCTGCCGGCGGCTTAAGGTTAGACCGCCGCGCGTCCTTATGCTCGGTCGCCAAACACAATTTCAGCAATTCGGTCACAGTGCGCAATCGCATCTTCGTTGTCACGGTTGTGGAGCGTTGCGTCAGGCGCACGCCGAATCAATTTCATCCTCAGATAAGCGGGAACAATCTTTCGTTGGTCGAGTTACAAGCGGCAATTCGCTTCCAGCGAAGGAGAGTTCAAGATGAGAAAAAGTTTGTTAACTACGATCGCAGGAGCGGCGCTCCTTGCGGGTAGCAGCTTAGCCATGGCCCAACGCATGGAAAATTCACCGGCAAACGGAGCGCCAGGTTCTTCACAACGCGAGCTGGGGGGCGCGCAGCACAATTCATCCGAACGCGAGCCCGGCGCGATGCAAGGCCAGACCATGAGACGGTCCGGCGCTGTTGAGGAAAAAGAGCAGCGCTCCGAGCACCGGGGGGCGGCGATGCAAGGCCAGACCCAGGGACGGTCCGGCGCTGTTGAGGAAAATGGGCAGCGCTCCGAGCGGCACGGCGCGATGCAAGGCCAGGACCAGGGACGATCCGGACGATCGGTCGGGTCCGTCGGATTGTCTTCGGTTCAGAAAACCAAAATCCACGATACAATCATAGGCGGGAATTTTCACCGCGTTGACCACGTCGATTTCCCGATTTCGGTCGGAACCCGCGTGCCCGATACGGTGACGTTCTATGATATTCCCGAAACGATTGTGGAAATCGTTCCGCAATATCGCGGTTTGAGATACATCGTCGTGGAAGACCAGCTGGTGATCATTGATCCCGATACGCTCGATATCGTGGCGGTCCTTCCAGCCTGACAAGCGCTCAAGACCGAGATTCAACGCGGGCGGCCCCGGAGATGATAGACCCCCGGGGCCGGGCCGCATCGCAAGCAGCCTCCGTCCAATCTCTGTCATCTGCCGCGATGACGTGAAAGAAACTTCCCGACACGTTGCCGCGCCGGTTGCCTTCCGCTTGCCCAGCCGCCCCATGCGCATCCCGGACAAAGGCGAAAGGCGCGTCGCCCTCGCCCGTCGTCTCGATCGTGGCATAATGAAATTCATGCCCACGCAACAGAGCCCCTTTCGTGCCCAAGGGATGCGTCTCGAGCGAGGCGCGCTTGCCGGTAGCCGAGATGGAGCTTGCGTTTCGCAAAACTGAACGACGCGCTAAGTAGGCCCGCCATGCGATGCGTATGGCCTGCTTGATCGGTCAGGCTTTGCCCCAAAACCATATAGCCGCCGCATTCGCCATGGATGGGCCGCGATTCCGCGAACCGGCGTAAGCCTGCAAGGAACCGCTCTGCCGCCGCGAGGCGTTCCGCGTGAAGTTCGGGATAGCCGCCTGGCAGCCAACAAATATCGCAATCGTCCGGCGGCGGCTCATCGGCAAGCGGCGAAAAGAACGCGATATCCGCGCCCGCCTTTCGCCAGCCAGCTAGAATATGCGGATAGAGAAATGAGAACGCTTCGTCGCGGGCGATCGCAATACGCTGCGCTGGCGGCGGCAAACCGGGCGATCCCGTGCCGAGGAAATTCCGTGGACAGCGCGGGCACAAGATAATACGGCGCGAGTATCAACATGGTTCTCGACAAACGCCGCGATCCTATCCAGCGCCGCATCGAGATCGGCGGTTTCGCCCGCCTGCACGAGACCGAGATGGCGTTCCGGCAAATTGATTTTTTCGTCGCGCGGCAAGGCCCCGAGAACCGGGAATTCCGAGTGCCTCGATGGCTGTCGCTCGCGACTTGACGATGGCGCGGGCTAGCTACCCGGTTCAAGATCACCCCGGCGATTTTTATGCGCGGGTCAAAGCTGGCGCAGCCTTGCACGAGCGCCGCCGCTGTTTGCGATTGTCCGCTGGGGTCGAGCACGAGCAGGACCGGCCAGCCGAGCGCTGCCGCCACGTCGGCGGACGAACCGGTGCGGCCAGGCTCTCCCGAGACGCCGTCGAATAGCCCCATGACGCCTTCGCAAAGAATGAGTTCGCAAGCCTCGCCCGCGGCAACGGCCAGCCCAGCCGAGCAGCGCCGGAGTCATCGCCCAACTGTCCAGATTGAAGCTTGGATTGCCCGTTGCAGCGGCATGAAATGCCGGATCGATATAATCCGGACCGCATTTGGCGCCGGCCACAGCGAGGCCCGCGTTCCGGTAAGAGCGCAGGAGGCCAAGGGTGAGCATGGTCTTGCCGCTGCCCGAGCGCGGCGCGGCAATCACAAGGCCGCGTGCTAGAATCGTTTCCGTCATGGCCGGCGGGTTTCACGAGAAGGCGATTCCATGTGCAATGAGCGAAGCCGAGGAGCGCCCTTCCGGCAAGGCGAATTTGCGGAAGGGCTGGACGACCGGCGCCTGCGCCGCCGCCGCCGCGCGGGCGGCCTATGAGGCGCTCGTTTGCGGTGAATTTCCCGCCGTCGTCGCGATCACCTTGCCGGGTGGCGCGCGGCCGTCCTTCGCGCTGGCTCTCAAGGAATTTGGAGAGGGTTTTGCCCGTGCGGGAATCATTAAGGATGCGGGCGACGATCCCGACGTGACCCATGGCGCGCTGGTGATCGCGCGCGTGTCGCACGGCCCGCCCGGATCGGGCGTGGTGTTTCGCGCCGGAGAGGGAGTTGGCACAATTACCCGCGCTGGACTTCCCTTGCCGCCGGGAGAGCCCGCCATCAATCCGGTGCCCCGCCGAATGATCCAAGCCGCGATCGGCGAGGTGGCGCGCCTTTATGGTCTTGCCGGAGACGTGACCGTCGAAATCTCGATTCCAGGCGGCGAAGAAATCGCAAAGCGAACGCTGAACGGGCGGCTCGGCATCGTCGGCGGCCTCTCGATCCTGGGCACCACGGGGATTGTCGTGCCCTATTCCTGCGCCGCATGGATCGACACGATTCATCGCGGGATCGATGTCGCCCGCGCCGCCGGGCTTTCCCATATCGCCGGATCGACCGGCTCGACTTCGGAAGCGGCGATCAAGGTGCTGCATGGATTGCCGGACATCGCGCTGATCGAGATGGGCGATTTTGTAGGCGGCATGCTGAAATATTTGCGCGCGCACGAGGTCGCCAAAGTGACGATCGCCGGAGGCTTTGCCAAAATGACCAAGCTCGGCCAAGGCCTTCTCGATCTCCATTCGCGCCGTGGCGAAGTCGATTTTTCCTGGCTCGCGGCGCGCTGCGCGGAGGCTGGCGCCGGCGACGCAACTCATCGCGCGGGCGAAGAGCGCGAACAGCGCCAAGGAAGTTTTGGACCTCGCCAATGCGGAAGGATTCAATATCACGGCGCTGGTCGCGGAGGCCGCGTGGCGCACGGCGGCGAAGGTATTGCGCGGCAGCGGCATCGCGCTGGAGATTGCGGTTTTCGACCGCGACGGCCATCTTCTCGCGCGAACGCCGTTTCCGCGTCGCGTTCATTGAGGCTTGCCCCGGAAACGGCGCTGGTAGTCTTTATCATAGAGCGCGCTTGCCGCGAAAATCGCCGCGCGCCAAAACTTGCCCGACAAGGATCAGCGCGGTGCGCTCCATCGGCGTCTCTGCGACCATCCCGCGATGGTCGCGAGCGTGCCCCGGAGAATTGTTTGATCGGGCCAGGAAGCGCGAAACACGATCGCAACCGGGCAATCGGCGCCATAATGCGGCATCAATTCGGCCGCGATCCGCTCGATCGCATGGATCGAAAGATGAATGGCGAGCGTCGTCCGCGTGGCGGCGAAAGTTGCGAGCTGTTCATGCGCCGGCATCGATGATGCGCGTCCCTGGGTGCGCGTCAAAACCAGGGATTGCGCCACCTCCGGCAGAGTGAGTTCGACGCCCAAAGCGGCGGCGGCGGCGGCATATGCCGGAACGCCCGGCGTGATCGTATAGGGAATGGCGAGCCGATCGAGCACGCGGATTTGTTCGCCCAGCGCGCTCCATATGGAGAGATCTCCCGAATGCAGGCGCGCCACATCCTCCTTCTCGCGATGCGCGCGCGAAAATTCGGCCCCGATCTCATCGAGGCTCATCGGCGCCGTATCGACGATGCGGGCGCCCTTGGGACAATGTTCGAGGAGCGCACGCGGCACGAGCGAGCCGGCGAAGAGACAAACGGGCGAACGGGCGATCAGATCGCGCCCGCGCAATGTAATCAGATCGGGGGCACCAGGCCCGGCGCCGATGAAGTGAACGGTCATGGCTCTCTTGTGCCCGCGATCGCGCAGCTTGCTCCCCCATCGCTCATGCGCGCGACGAGCAGCACGGACGACGGCCCCGCGCCGGCGAGCGCGGCGGCCTCAGCGATGGAAGGAAGTCCGAACATCGCCATCACTCTTGGCGAGTTCGTAGCGGCGCGTAAAGAGGCGTTCCGCAAAACTTGGGGCTCGAGAAAGACGAGAGGCAGGCCAAGCGCTTTTGCCGCGTCCACGAGGCCGGCCTCGCTCCTCTTGGCCTCGTGCGTGAAAAGGGCAGCCGTAGCGCCTATGCAGGGCGCCGCAGCGATGGCGCGTTCGACGAGAGCGCCGATGGCGTCGCTGGAGCAGCCTCTTTTGCAGCCGATGCCGATTGCGACAGTGGATTTGTCGACATCATGAGACCGCTCAAGCTTTTTGTCCCTGCTCATGTCAATTAACGGAATGAGAGAACGATCACTTTGACTCCATGACCTGATTGAGACGCCCTGCCGCCACTGCGAGCACCTACTCGTGGTGGGCAGCCGCCAGCCGTGCGTTAGGCGGTGTCCCTTGGCCGCGACCCTCAATAAGCCTTGTAGGGCAGAAACTTGCCTGACATGACGACTTTGACGCGGTCGCCTTTGGGGTCCGCCTCGCGGCTGATATCCAGCGAAAAATCGATCGCGCTCATAATCCCGTCGCCGAACTCCTCATGGATCAATTCCTTGATCGTGGTCCCATAAACGGCAACGATCTCGTACCACCGGTAGATCAGCGGATCGGCCGGCACGGCGGTTGGCAGAGACCCCTTGTGTGGCGCGATCTGGAGCCAGGCGACCGCCTCATCGGACAGTCCGAAGATGGCGCCGATTTTTTCCGCCTGCGCCTTGTTGAAAGCCATCTGACCAAGGCATCCGGCCGTCGTCCATTCCTTGGCCTGGCCGATCGCCGTGGCAACGCTGCGTCCATTTATGTTCTTTTGGACCTTGGCTGCGCGGATCATGCGCGTCACTTCACTGCGATCGGTAATCATGGAAAAACTCCCCGGATTGAAGGTCCCCCAATATGGGAGGATGTTGCGGCGATCCTACAGGGCGCCGTCGCGGCGTCCAAACACGCCGCACACCTTCGGATGGTCAGAGCGTGGGGGCGCGGGGCTATCTTCCCGCGAAGAATTTTGAGCGGAAAACTGGTGCTGCGAGAGAGGATTGAACTCTCGGCCTCTCCCTTACCAAGGGAGTGCTCTACCACTGAGCTACCGCAGCGCTCGCCGGCGAGATTTTTTGATTTTCCGGAGAGTGGGCGTATGTCGCATAGGCCCGGTTCTCAGGCAAGAGGGCGGGTTTGAAAGGCGCACCCGCAGGCTTTTTTGATCAAGGCATTTTTGATGAGGCCAACTAACTCTGTTGGCCGAACATGTGCTTTCGGCGCTGCGGCAGCTTGCTGACCGTTCTCGGGCATGCGGCCTCGCGCGACAAAGGTCTCATTCGGCAAATCAACAGTGGTCGGAGTGAGAGGATTCGAACCTCCGGCCCCCTCGTCCCGAACGAGGTGCGCTACCAGGCTGCGCTACACTCCGCCGCGCCGCCGGACCATTTATCCGGCCGCATCTTGTTGCCCGGTTCTTATAACGGCGCCTTGGCGCGTGGGCAAGCCCACGCCCAAACGGCATGTTCGATACGCGCGTTGAAGCTGCATTGTCTCGCATGCTCCGTCAAGGACGACTACACGAACCGCGTCGACAACGCGCCCCGCAACATTTTCTACCTCGCCGGCTTCGTTCTCAATATTCTGAAGTCGGTCTCACCTTCGCCGACCCTTTCGATCAAACGCGTTCGGAACGACAGAAACCGCGCTATCCGCCTCTTCTCAGATTTTCCCTGAATCGCCTCAGGTCTAGAAACGGCCAGTTGACGCCGCGCGCGTGATCGTCTAAGCACGGTTTTTCCTGCCTGAGATAAGGTTCCCGGGGTAACGGGTTGCCCAGGGGCGGGCATTGCTGGGGCATCCCCGCAAGGGCCGGCCTCCACCGGACGCGGGACCAATTCTTCAGCCGCAAAGCTTTCGCGCAGCGCGGCCCATATGGAGGTTCACGTCTTGGCTCGTATCGCCGGAGTCAATATTCCAACCAACAAGCGCGTTGTTATCTCGCTTCAATATATTCACGGGATTGGTCCGACGAAGGCCAAGGAAATTTGCGAAAGTGTGAATATTCCTTCTGGGCGGCGTGTTGCCGAGTTGACCGACGCGGAAGTCTTGCAGATTCGCGAGGCGATCGACCGCGATTACATGGTCGAGGGTGATCTACGCCGCGAGGTTGCAATTCATATCAAGCGCCTGATGGATCTTGGCTGCTACCGCGGTCTTCGCCATCGGCGCCAATTGCCGGTGCGCGGCCAGCGCACGCACACCAACGCGCGGACCCGCAAAGGCAAGGCCAAGCCCATCGCCGGCAAGAAGAAGTAAATCCAAGAATTAAGGCGCTTATGGCAGCTACTGCCAAGAATTAACCTCAGTCCCGAGCGCCTGGCATGACGGGCGCGTTTGAAGGAAATTGAATAATGGCAAAAGAAACTACCCGCGTTCGCCGCCGCGAGCGCAAGAATATTGCGTCCGGTGTCGCGCATGTCAATTCGACCTTTAACAATACAATGATTACCATCACCGACGCCCAGGGCAACACGATCTCCTGGTCATCGGCGGGGACCATGGGATTCAAGGGGTCGCGCAAATCGACGCCCTATGCGGCGCAGATGGCGGCCGAGGACTGCGCCAGAAAGGCGGCCGAACACGGCATGCGGACGCTTGAGGTCGAGGTTTCGGGGCCGGGTTCTGGCCGGGAATCGGCGTTGCGCGCCCTGCAAGCCGCGGGCTTCACGGTGACCTCGATCCGCGATGTCACGCCAATTCCGCACAATGGCTGCCGGCCGCCCAAGCGGCGGCGCGTTTAAAGCGATTAAGAAGGCATTTTGGCGCTCATGCGTCACATAATTTGTATCAAGGAAAGGTCCGGTCATGATTTAGAAGAACTGGCAAGAACTCATTAAGCCGAGCAAACTCGAAGTGGCCCCGGGCGACGATCCGAAACGCATGGCCACGATTGTGGCGGAGCCGCTTGAGCGCGGCTTCGGCTTAACCCTCGGCAATGCGCTGCGCCGCATTCTCTTGTCGTCGCTGCAAGGCGCGGCGATCACGTCGGTTCATATCGACGGTGTCCTGCACGAGTTCTCGTCGATTCCCGGCGTGCGCGAGGACGTGACCGACATCGTGCTCAATATTAAGGACATCGCCCTGAAGATGCCGGGCGATGGGCCGAAGCGCATGGTTTTGCGGAAGCAAGGTCCAGGCAAGGTCACCGCCGCCGACATCAGCACGACCGGCGATATTGCGATTCTCAATCCAGAGCTTGTCATTTGCACGCTCGACGAAGGGGTCGAAATCCGCATGGAATTTACGGTCAACACTGGCAAAGGCTATGTCGTGGCCGACCGTAACCGGACGGAAGACGCGCCGATCGGCTTGATCCCCATCGATAGTCTCTACTCGCCGGTCAAGAAAGTGAGCTACCGGATCGAGAATACAAGGGAAGGGCAAATCCTCGATTACGACAAGCTGACCATGCAAGTGGAAACCAACGGGTCGCTATCGCCCGAGGATGCGATCGCTTTCTCGGCGCGTATCCTACAAGACCAGCTCAATGTCTTCGTCAACTTCGAGGAGCCGCACCGGGTCGAGGCGACGCCGTCAATTCCCGAACTCGCCTTCAACCCCGCGCTCCTCAAAAAAGTCGATGAGCTCGAACTCTCGGTGCGCTCGGCAAATTGCCTGAAGAACGACAATATTGTCTATATCGGTGATCTCATTCAAAAGAGCGAAGCGGAAATGCTCCGCACGCCGAATTTCGGACGCAAATCATTAAATGAGATCAAGGAAGTGCTGGCTCAGATGGGCCTCCACCTCGGGATGGACGTGGGCGGCTGGCCGCCCGACAATATCGACGAGCTCGCCAAGCGATTTGAGGAACATTACTGAACGGTTTAGTCCCCTTCTCGCAACGAAAGCGAGCGAGAAGCAAATAAGTGCGGCCGTACCTTGGCACGGCGGCCGCGAAAAATAACGGAGAACGCCATGTATCACGGACACGCCAAGCGCCGCTTCGGCCGTACGCATGAACATCGCAAGGCGATGTTTGCCAATATGTGCCAAGCACTGATCAAGCACGAGCAGATCGTCACCACGCTGCCGAAGGCAAAGGATTTGCGCCCGGTTGTCGAGAAGCTGGTGACGCTCGGCAAACGCGGTGACCTGCATGCGCGGCGCCAGGCCATTGCGCAAATCAAGGATGTCGCGCTCGTGGGCAAGCTTTTTGCTGTTCTCGCGCCGCGCTACAAGAACCGGCATGGCGGCTACACGCGGGTGTTGAAGGCGGGCTTCCGCTATGGCGACAATGCCGCCATGGGTGTCATCGAATTCGTCGACCGCGATGTCAATGCCAAGGGTCTGGATTCAGGTCCGGCAACAGGCGGCGAAGACGCGGCGGCTTAAGGAGCATCACTGAAGTGCGGCCATGGTCACCGTAGCAGATTCCTACGACAAGAATTTATTGCGAGTGAATATCCGTTTTTAGGGTCAAGGCCACCGGTTTGGAGCGATCCATGAACATGCTCTCGCTTCGCCTGCTCCGGGCCTTGATCGCCTCTTTCTCGATGACGCTTGTTCTGCCGAATGCCTCCGCCGAGTTTTTGCGGCAAGTGCCGCACGCGCTCAGCGACATTTCGTTGTCTTTCGCGCCAGTGGTCAAGAAAGCGCAGCCCGCCGTCGTCAATGTATATGCCTCGCGAACCGACAAACGGCCGCGCAATCCCCTTTTCGACGATCCGATTTTTCGCCGTTTTTTCGGTGACGGAGGCAATTCGAGGCCAGGCGGCCCGACCGCGCGCGCGCTTGGCTCAGGCGTCCTCGTCGATACGTCGGGCCTCGTCGTTACCAATTACCACGTCATTGAAGGCATGACGGACGTTAGGGTCGCGCTCGCCGATAAGCGGGAATTCGATGCCGAGATTGTCCTGCGCGATCAGCGAACCGACCTGGTGGTTTTGCGCTTGAAGGGGGGCGAGAACTTTCCGGTGATGGATTTGGGCGATTCCGACGCGCTCGAAGTCGGCGACATCGTTTTGGCCATTGGCGATCCATTCGGGGTTGGGCAGACGGTGACCCAGGGAATCGTCTCGGCGTTGGCGCGCACCCAGGTTGGGATATCCGACTACGGATTTTTTATTCAAACCGACGCCGCGATCAATCCGGGCAATTCCGGTGGCGCCCTTGTCGATATGGGGGCAAGGCTCGTTGGCATCAATTCCGCGATCTTTTCGCAAACTGGAAGCTCGGTCGGAATTGGTTTCGCAATCCCCGTCAATATGGTGAAAATCGTGATCGCCGCCGCTAAGGGCGGAGGACAAGCGGTGCGGCGCCCCTGGCTCGGCGCAAGCCTGCAGGCCGTGACTAGGGAAATCGCCGATTCGCTTGGCTTTGACCGGCCATCGGGCGCCCTTGTCGCTGATCTCTCCGCCAATGGGCCGGCCGCCGAGGCGGGTCTGCGGCGCGGCGATCTCATTATCGCCATCGACGGGCAGAGCGTCGACGATCCCGAGGGCCTCGGCTACCGGATGGCCACGAAACCGCTTGGCGGCACCGCCTCCCTGACCCTGCTTCGTAACGGCAAACAGAGCAACGTCTCGGTGAAACTAATGGCGGCCCCGGAAGTTCCGGCCCGCAGTCCTGTCAAGCTCAACGGCTCCTCCCCATTCTCTGGGATGACCGCGATCAATCTGTCGCCTGCGGTCATGGAAGAATTATCCCTTCGTGGGGTGAGCGAGGGCGTCGTGGTCAGCGACGTCGAGGAGGGCTCGCGGGCAGCGATGGTCAATTTTCAGAAAGGCGATGTCATCCTGTCCATCAACGACAGGGCAATCGGCACCACGCGCGAGCTCGAAGCGGCGGTAAGCGCGCAGCACAATTATTGGAAATTGACAATCGGCCGCGGCGGCGAGGTCATTACCACCATGATCGGCGGGTAAACGGCGGGGGTCAAGATCAACGGCTCACCAGCCGCGCGATGGCGAAGGCAGCGGCGGCGGCAAGCGAACCGACGATCGCCGTCTGCGAGGCGCTTCGAAACGGCGCGACGCCGGTCAATTGGCCCTTGATGCCGCCGAAGATCAGCAGGGCAGCGAGTGTCAGCCCGATCGAGACCGGAAGCGCGCGGGAAACCGTGTCCAGCAGGAAATATGGCGCTAGCGGAATAAGACCGCCGGCGACATAGGCGCTGCCGATGGTGAAAGCGCTCTTGAGCGCCCTGCCCGCCTCCGGCCTCTCCAAGCCAAGCTCGAAACGCATCATAAAATTGACCCAGCGGTCCGGATCGCGTGTGAGAGCGGCCGTTACAGTATTGGTCAGGGCGGGATCGAGTCCCTGTTCACGCAAGACTTGCCGCACTTCGGCGCGCTCCGTGTCTGGCACCTGCTTGATCTCTAATTTTTCGCGTCGCAGCTCGGAATGGTAATGTTCGAGATCGGTTTGCGCTGCGAGATAGCCGCCAAGGCCCATCGCGATCGCGCCCGCCGCGACCTCGGCAAGACCGGCGGTTATAATGATCGCGGTCGAGGACACGGCACCGGAAAGGCCCGCCGCAAGAGCGAAAGGAACGGTGAGCCCGTCCGCCATTCCGATCACAACATCGCGGACAAGGGCCGTGGCGGAAAAGTGTTTTTCTATGTGCGGCGTCGCGGGCATGAGGCACCGGAAGGTTGACCCGGCCGCAGCAATGATACTCATTGCGGCGGCATGATGGTGCCATGTTCGGCAGCGGCTGGGCCTAGTGCCGCATCCGGGAGTCCCAGCCGCTGATGTAAATCATTGGTCAGGCAGCAACCTTGTCGCATTCCGCGGCGCAGGCCTTACAAGACTCGCCACAGGCCTTGCACTCGGAAATCTTGGGGAATTTTTCGCATTCTTTCTGGCAGTCCCTACAGACCATCGCGACCACTTTAGCGAAATGGCCGGTATGCTCCGAATTGACCGCCGCCAGAGCTGCCAGCGCGCCACAGGCGTTGACGAGCTGGAATGCCGCGTCGGCACAATCCGACATGCTTGTGTCTTTCATTTTATACATGGCTAGGCAATGCCGGAGGCAATCGTTGCCCGTCGCGACACACTTCAGTGTTTCGGCCTCGAGGGCCTTGTACTTCGGCGGATGCATGTCTGACTCTTCAGCACCCATTTGTGCAAAGGCCTGCGACGTCGAAGCTACCGCGGCGGCCGTTCCGGCGGCGGCAATGAATTCACGACGATCCATGGCTTTTCTCCTACTAGGGTTCGAGAGATAGGGTTCGAACCGTCCCCTTCGATAACGTAGAAAATCGCCCTACGTTGCAAACCGGGTAAAATAAACCGAACTCGGAGCCGAAGTATTCGTGACGGTCCACGGGACGCCCCGTTACTTCGCCCCGCACTTTTGATCGAGCATGCCAGCCTCGTGCGAGCCCGGGGGGTATGTATTCCCGGTGAACTTGCTACCATGATAAATAAATACGGCCACCTCTTTCCATGACCCATTTGGGGTCCTTTTGAAGGCGCTGCACGGAACATTTGCCAAACCCTCTGGATATTGTTCCAGCTTGTAAGTCTGTGCTGCGCGCGCGATTTGTGGTGCGACCCCTATCAAGGAAATCGCGATGGCAGAGATCACGATTGAACGCATAGCCCACTCCATATGGTTTAAATCGATCACTTCGGTTTCGGGCGTGCGATCCACTAAGATCTTCATGCCAGCCACCCTCATTGCGGCGGCGGCGTGATGCCGAGGACGGCCGCCACGCCAATAACAAGCAGCCCAGCACCAGTTCGAAAGCCGACGCTGCGGCCAAGCCGGTTGATGTGCTTCATTCCCTTCAGGCAGCGCTGCGCAACCTCGGCATAAAGACAAAACGGTTGAAATAAGCCAGAGCCAGCATGATCGCGACGATCGCTATTTTCGTGAGCAAGACATTCGCCATACTCCGTATAAAAAGCTTCCCAAACGATCCGGCGACGCGGAAGCCGGCATTGGCAATGCCGCTCGCGACGATCAAGGTCACCGCGACCATCGCCATCGAGGAGAAGCGCGACAAAATATCGACAGTGCATATGCGTGCTTCGTTGGGCGCGAAGTGGCGTTGCTCAACGAGCCCGAAAAGGAGCGGCGGAAGTCCGCCCACCCAGGCGCCCGCGGCGAGCACATGGATGGCATAGACGGTGATCATAATGGCGCCATAAAGCCCGGCGCCACCTTCGGCGGCATGGCCGAGCCAGGCCTGGCTGATCAAAAGCAGGGCGCCGAGATGGAGGAGGGCGGAATACCAAACGCGGCCGTGCCAAGGCAGGAAGGCAACCACGACGGTGATCAGCAAGGAGCGCGAAGCGGATGATGGACACCGAGCCAAACGGCGTTTCAAAAAAGAAAAGCATCGAGATCTTCCGGATCGACGACGCTATGAAAGTCGCTTGTCATGTTGATCAGAACGAGCGCCATCCAGGCGACGCCGGAAATCGCCGCGACCGGCGCGGCGATGCGCAGACATGATGGTTGTCACGCCAAGAGTTTTGGTCAGTTGTCCGGGATGGGCGAAGGAATGGTCGCGCGGCATGTAGAACCAAAAGAACGAGGATCCGAACAGCACGAACACGGACGCGAAATGGATCCATCGCGCCCCAACGAGGGGCCACCACGTCATCCAAAGCGCCTGTCCCGACGCTTGATCCATTTGCCCCATGGAGTCCTGCGTCGTCCTGAGCGACATCTTTCGCAAGGATGAGATATTGAAACATCGTCATAATTGCCCCCTTTAGGGCGGATGGTTCCTGATGAACTCGGATGCCGGCCGGGCCTGCCGCATGCATATAACGTGGCAGAGGCCCGGCCGGCGACAGATCGCGCAGCCGCGCGCTTCACTCCGGTTCAAGAGACGGTGAAGCGGAACGTGCCCCGTGGTCGTATGCGTATCGACCGAAAGCGCGCGCCAGTTCACCGTGTAGGTGCCGGGTCCCAGCGCGCGTCCGAGACGGACGATCGACATTCTGCTGGTCCGACGGATCGTTCACGGGCTTGCTCGCCGGGATCGCAGCCCCCGCGGAACTCGTGACCGTAACATAGGAAAAGGCCGTGACCACGCCTTGGGTGTACCAAAGCCTGAGTTCACGCACCGGCCCGCTCACGGTCATCCCGACACCCGGTACTCGCGTGATCGAGGAAAGCATGCGCGAAGGCAGCCGTCGCGGCAAGGGAAGTGGCGAAGGCTACTGCAAAAAGAAGCTTCAAGAAACGTTGTCATGATGTCCTCCTCAGTATCCACGCGCCAGCGGGTTGTGGGTTCCGATGCGCGACCCAGGGGGCCAAAGAGCGGTTTGCCGATAGAATCCGGGAACATGTCGTCGAGCAAGAAATCCAATATGGCGACCACACCGGGATGCTCTGCCGCTCGCGTGATTGATTGGAATTTGCGCCACGGCGCCGAGTTGAAACACCACGGGCCCAAGCCTGCCGAAATAATAAAGGCCGGGACCCCACGTGCCCGTGGTTTCGATGCGTTCCGGGGATAGATCCTGGGACCGAGGGGCCGATGTTCGAGACCGGAGTCGAGAAAACGCATTCAATATCGGGAACAAGCTGCCTGAAGAATTCCGGCACCTCGTGCACGTAGGAGTTCATATAGAGCAGGCTGTATTGCATTGTGGCGCCGTAAGTCAGAACCGTTGGCGTCTGGGAGACCGGGAATTGCCGGAAGATGGGTCGAAACCCGAGACGTCGATAGGGATGGGTTGACCAAGTGTAATCGACTTCGCCAGTCACCGCGATGGGCCGCGCCCAATCGGCATCCACATCGCCAAAGCCCTTGCCGACATAGCCTTTTGCCGTGATTGACGTATAACGGATCGGCAAAGCCGCCGCCGACATCGCCGGTGTGGCCCCATTCGACGTCAACAGCGGTCGAAACGATGAATTCATGTTCCGGATTGACGTAGAGTTGATATTTCAATTGCGTTTCAATATTGCCCCACCCGTTCAGCGATCGCCAGATGGTAACGCCCATTACCGGGTTGGTGAAGGCACCGTGTTGGTCAGATGGGTAAAGCCCTTTCCGATTGAAAACCCCAGATCGGCCGTGATCGTCTTCGCATATTCGAAGTCGAAGTCGTATTCGTTCGAATTGTCTGGGTTTGCGAGATAGGTAAAAGTTGGAACAGACAATTCGTCGTTGACGCCTGGATCGTCGATGTCGAGCGTGGCGGGAAACACCCGGTTGCCGACAATCGTGTGGGAGAGCGCCGGGCTGATGCCGGCGAGGGTGGCCGCCGCGGCGATTACGCCTGCGCAGGCCATGGAAGCTTTGTGAGACATGATGGAATCCTCGATTGGAGAGTGGGGCTCAATATTTGGCAGACCACGGGAACCGCGGGTTGAGGCGCGGTCCAGTCGAATCTGTAGCTGAAGCCGACTTGGACTTGGTTTTCGGTCAGATGATGCCGCAGGAAAACGAAGCTGTTCGCGAAGGGCAGCGCACCGGCGAAGGGAAAGTCCGTGGTATGACCGAAATTCGAATAGCGGTACTCGGCCCGCACCGACCAATTGTCGGTGATGGCATATTCGATGCCCCCGCCCGCGGTCCAGCCGGCGCGCGTGTTCGAGAAGGTCGCATTGGTGCCCGGAAGAGCCGGTGAAGAAGCCAGTCGTATCACAATGGTGGTGTTGAAGCTGGCGAAGGCGATGCCGCCGGTGCCATAGATCAGGGCGCGGTCCCAGGCGATGCCGAGGCGGCCGCGGATCGAGCCTTGGACATTGCCCTTATCGGTGGCCGTTATGATTCCCGGGCGTGTCGCCAAAGACATCATTCACGGGCATCGCGAGGGTATGGCTGAGACTTGTGCCGTCGACCGAGCCTTCGACGCCGAGCACCAGCCACTGGTTATATTGGAGATTGTAACCGACGTGGCCGCCGCCGATCACTCCTTGCGGTGTTTGGCTAAACGTCCCCGATGCCAGTTCATCGTCGTTCGATATCCCGGACCAGGAAACGGGGTCGTGGCCCCAGGCGTAGCCGATTTGGCCGCCAACATAGAGGCCGTTCCAAGTGAAGACCGGAACCGGCGGCGGCGGTGTCGGTGCAGGCTCGGCCGCGAAGGCAGTTCCGGCGAGGGTGGCCGCGGCGGCGAAAGCGCCGGCGCAAGCCACGGAAGCTTTGTAAGACATGACTGAATCCTCGATCTGAAAGTGAGAGATAGCCGCGGTCGGCCGCGAGAGCGGCGCCGGGTGGTTACTCGTCGATCAGATCAGGATTGGCGGCGCGCGGGGCTGTCCGGCAAAAATCGCAAACCGCGCAAGCGAGCCGAGAAGCGCGGGCGGCGCGACGCTTGTGGAAAGGTGCGGAGCGTAAGCGACCGGCGCCGCCACCTGCGGCAGAATGCCGATCGCCGCATGGACCTGAGCACAACAGCAGGGGCATGGGCAGAAGGGGCATTCGTTGTTGTGGCACGGCGCGGGGCCGCCGCTATCGGGACTGGCATGGGTGCCGTGTAGCGCGCAGGGAACGCCTGCTTGGCCCGCACCGAAGCTCGCCGGTTTGGCGCCCGAGTCCGAGGCGGCAGTCTCGTGAACCACCGAATGGGCGGCAAAACCCATCGCGTGCAAGCGTTGCGCGGGCAACCATGATTGGGCTAGGCATGCAAGAAAAACAACGCAAATGCGGGCGGCTCGCGTCCAATCTCGCGCGGGGCTTCGCGAAAAATGCTTGGAAGGCCAGAGACCGGGCACTCGCACTGAATACGCCCTCGGATCGGTATAGAACGGTATAGACGGCTACATAAGCAAAATGTGCGAGCGTTTCTGGCATGGAGTCAAGCAATAATTGTTAATGGTTCAGGTCAGGCCCGGTGCAACGCTGCGATTGTTAGGACCCGTGTCTTTTGCGCAACGGCAAAAGCAGGCGGCAAATCCGCACGTTTCGCCTCAAGCACGCGATGGTGCTCGCGAGTGCGAACTTTATCGGGCAATAATTTTGGTCCGGCGCGACACAAGCGATACTTTTCGTAAACCTTACTAGAACTTTGCGATTTACTTAAGACTTGCAAAATGACAGTCCTTCCGGAGCTGGCCTCGCCAGCCTCCCGAAGGAGCCTGTCATGCGGGACATCCTTAGTGCTTGCGCCTTGTGTTGCGGTATTTTCTCAATGCCGGACGCCAATGCAGCCGTGCTCATCAATATCGATCTCAGCTCGCAAACCATGCATGTAAGCTCTGATATGGGTAGCTATGATTGGCGGATTTCCACGGCACGTTCAGGCTACCGGACGCCGCGCGGGACTTACCGGCCCTATCAATTGCTGCGCATGCACTATTCGCACAAATATCATATGTCGCCGATGCCTTATTCCATCTTTTTCGCCGGCGGCTATGCGATCCACGGCACTTATGAGACGACATCGCTCGGCCGGCCGGCCTCGCACGGCTGCATTCGCCTCGCGCCAGGCAATGCCGCGCGCCTTTTCCACATGGTGCAAGCGGAGGGCGCGGCGATCACTATCTCGGGATCCCCGCCACACACGAGCTATTATGCCGGGCTCCATAGGCGATCGCGTGGCGGCGGCACGGCCTACGCCTTGTGGCGGCGGAAACCGCACGCCGCTCTCGCCTACGCCCCCGCAAGACATGCGCCGGCCACGGTCCGGAGCTGGCAAGTTAATCCCGTCGTGAGGTCGTGGCCGCATTGGCCAAATTGGCCTTGAGCCTCGGCCCTGCTTTGTTCACTATGCCTTGATGCTCAAGCTGTGCTTAGAACGCGCCGTGCCGCATCAGGACACGCTTCAAGGTCAGCAGAAGAATTTTCAGGTCGAGCCAAACGCTCCTCGTGCGGACATAGGCCAGGTCATAGGCCAGGGTCTCGTCCCAATTCAAAAGCCCGCGGCCGTTAATCTGCGCCAAGCCGGTGATTCCCGGCTTGCAGGCGAATTTGTACATGTCTTCCTGGGTATAATATTGCAACACCTCGGGCGTCTCCGGCCGCGGCCCAACCAGCCGCAAATCGCCCACCAGCACCGACCATAAATTCGGCAGCTCGTCCACCGAGGTCATCCGCAAAATCCGGCCGGCCCTGGTCACCCGGGGATCGCGCTGGATCGTCGGATACTGACGGCGAAACTCGTCGGGCGTATATTTGTAGGCGTAGAATTGAGGAAATTTTACCCGCGCATCGGCGTACATCGTGCGCAACTTCACCAAGGTGAAGTAGCTCGGCACATAATACAAACGGTCCGCCTCAAAGCCGCCCGGCGGCGGCAGCAAATCCGTCCGGCCCTTGAGATCGCGGCCGCGCATGGCAACCGAACGGCTCGGGCGCTTATGAAAAAACAGCACCGGCCCGGGCGAGTCGCACCGGATCGCCGCCGCCGCGAGCAGCACCAAGGGCAGCCCGGCCAGCAGCCCGGTCAACGCGGCCAGAATCTCGAAGCCGCGATAGGCCGCCTCCGCCAGCCAAGGGGACGCCGCCGCAGCGTCGCATACCGGTACGGCGTGCAGCCGCCCAAGGCTCCGCGCGGCCCCCGCAACCGGCGGCGCCGGCTTCTGGTCAACCGCGAGGCCGGTGCCGGCGAAGGCATTCGGAGGAGGGTTCATCGGCGGCTTTCCCCCAGGATTAGATGTAAAAATCTAGATTTGATCCAGCGATCAATGTCAGATTTTACATAATGTCAGATTTCACTATTCACTGTCAAATTTCACTATTCATCTCTCGGCGAGACGGCCTTGATCCTGTCAAGGACCGTCCACGGGTCGAAGCTCGCAGATCGCTCGCGCCGGCAAAGCCCATGCCATAGCCCGTTGCTTGCGACGGGCGTTCTTCCGAACGCCCTATCGCATCCTTGAGGATCGATCCGCTCGTCAAACTCGCCGCCATGAGATGAATGCCACGCCGCCAGCTGAAATCTCAAGTCCCGTTTAAATTCTAATTATTGCCGCCATTCCGCCAGCGAGGCCGACCATTTGTTGAAATACGCCCGGCTGAGATCGGACAGCGGCAGCCCGATCGGCAGCCGCGAATGGCCGTATTTGGAGAACTCCAGATAGCGCTTGATCTCCTGCAGATCCTCCTCCGAGGTCAGCGAAAGACCCTCGTTGACGAAATGGAAGATCATCCCTTTCTTAAGGGCCAATTCGAGCATCCGGTCGCGGTCCGCTGTGTCTTCCGGCAGGGCAAAGATGCTGTACATGATGACGTTGACGTTGCGGTGCTCGACGATATGCCACAAGGTCGGCAGATGCAGCATGTCCTCGAGATCGAACAGCTCGAGATCGGCGGTGAGGCCGTGCTTCTTGCTGTAATCCAACAGCATGTAGCGCTGCAAATGCACCGGGATCGGATAGGTCGCGGAGGTGTTGTTGGCGACGTAGAAAATGTTGTTCTTGCCGTTGTTGAACGTCACTTCCCGGGCCGGCTTGCGTGCCAGCTCCTCTTCCTCTTCTTCCGTCTCGGGGATCAAATGGGAATAGCCGGCCGGGATCTTCCGCCCGAGCAGATCGCCATACATGCCCTCGGCGAGCCGGAAATCCATGCTGACCCGCGTCTTGCCGGTGGTGTTGGGCCGCCCGGAGCCGTGGATGTTCTCCTGCGTGAAGGCGCAGAAACTGCCGGGCTTCGCCTTGATCTGGTGGCTCTCCTTGCCGAAGAGGTCCGTCATCTCTTCCATGCTGAGCCGGTTGTCGATCGCGTATTTGATCAGCTCGCGGGATTTTTTAATGCCGATGATCTGCATCGACCGGCTGCGGTCCTCGTCCGCCGTCACGTCGACGAAGGGCAGCCACAGGCTGCGGGAGGCGATGCCGTGGCCGTAGAGCAAGCCGGTGTGGAACGGAAAGAACAAATCCGGAGTGGTCGGCAGCATGATCCGCACGTTCATGTAGCGCTGCACCGCGACCGGCGTCCGCAATTTGCCCTGCGGGATCACGACTTCGCGGACGAAGCGGTTCACCATCCGCTGGAATTCCGGCAAATTGGTATCGGCGCAGAGCTGCTTGGTGACCTTGAAGACTTCCGGCTGCGGCACCGCCTTATGCAAATAGTCGAGTTCGTCGATCTTATATCCCATCATCCGAACCCGGTTCAGGATCCATTCGTTGAACGGGAACTCCTCGTTCGGATAGGTCATGATTTGCGCATCCCACTCATGCGTCAGGCTGTGCTCTAGCTCTGCGTCAATGTCATTTGCTTGAATGGGATTAAACGGCATCTCTGCCGTGGCCATTTGAACCGTCATTTCAAAGTTCCTTCCGCTTACACATTGTTTCATGCGGCTTCTGGCAAGTTGCATGCCGAATGCCGCCGCTTATGCTGTTCGAGGCCGCCGCCGGACGCTTTTTTGCGCGCCACTCATCTTTTTGCGGGCCACTCATCGCCCAAGGTGGCCCCCCGGAAACCCGGGCACCAAAGGCCGCGCCCCAGATGGATTTCGACTTTCCCCGTCTTTCGCGACAGCGGTGTGACCGCCGGACGCAATCTAACCGGGGGCTTGTGCAATGTAAATAGCCGCGACGCAATTTTGCCACGATTAGCTAACATTTTGCAACTGAGAAAAATATTTATTTATTATTTGACTTATATCTCTTCTCACGCCCCCGCGCAAGCAGGTGTGAGCGCCGCCCAAGCCCTAGAAACCGGCAACCGGCTCCGCCCAACCTGAAGACGCCAGAATTTTTCCCGCCCTTTCGCTAAATCGAAGTATACCCCGCCCCAGTGTCCATGGCGAGGTAAACCGATGTATCGCGCCCATCCAAAGGACGGCGTCGCGTGGGTCACGGGAGCAAGCTCTGGCATTGGCCACGCGGTGGCGCTCGAACTCGCCCAACGCGGCTTTGCAGTCGCGGCGACGGCGCGCCGGGCCGCTGAACTTGCAGCCATGGCCGGGGAATTCCGCAATATTTTCAGCTTCCCCGGCGATACGACCGATCGCGCGGCCATGGCCGCCATGGTGCCCAGTATCGAGGCGGCGCATGGACCAATCGCGTTGGCCTTCCTCAACGCGGGCGTCTATTTCATGGCCGAGCGCGACGGATTTTCGGCGAGCCGTGTGTGGGACACTTTCGAGATCAATGTCGGCGGGACGGTCAATTGTCTCGATCCCGTGCTTGCCGCGATGAAGCGGCGCAACCAAGGCCAGATTGCTCTCACCTCGTCCCTGGCGGGTTACGGCGGCATCGCAGATTCATCCGGCTATGGTCCGACCAAAGCGGCCTTGATCTACATGGCGGAAGCCTTAAAACTCTCCTATGAGAAGGAAGGACTCACCATCCAGATCGTTAATCCGGGTTTTGTCCACACCGCGATGACGGCGCAAAATGATTTTGCAATGCCTTTCATCATGGGCGCGGACCGGGCGGCCAAGATTATTTGCGACGGCTTCGAAAAGAGCGGCTTCGAGATCGCCTTTCCGCGGCGGCTTGCCTACGCATTCAAGGCCATGTGCCTATTGCCCTACCCGTTTTTTTTCCCGCTCATGCGACGCGCGGCGAGACGGGCGCGGCGGTAGGTTAGAACGCGTTTTTTCAAATGGAAACGCCTGATAGCCGGGCCTAGAGCTCGCGCTCGTAAACGCGGAATGTGCGGGTATGATGCGCGGGCAGGCTGTGCACGAGATTGAGCATTGCGCGATTGGTTTCGAGGATCCAGCTGATCTCGGTCTCCTCGATCCCAGCCCCGCGCGCCTTGGTGATCGCGTCGGCAAGGAGCAGCGAAATCGCCATCGAACCGATCGGGGTTCCTTGCCAGCGGCTGGCGATGCCGATCATCGGGATCCGAGTCATTCGCGTGCCTTGGCAATGGATGCGCCACAGCATGCGTGCCCAGCCGAGAGGCCACAGCTTTCCGCCGAGCCCAACGAGCGCTTCATTGAGGTTGGGTATTTGCGCTACGACCGCGATGTCTTCGCCGCGCCATTTTGCTATTCTGATCCACGACGGTCTCGCAACGGGCAAGGTAAGATCGGCGATCAGTCTGGCCTCCGCGTTGCTGACCGGAACCGAGCTCCAATTATTCTTCCAAGCGTCGTTGTAGAGCCGCAGCACCTGGGAAAATTCCGTTGGCCAGCGCGTCAAGGAAAGACCAAAGGTTTGGATCTCCTTGGCGGCGTCGAACCGGTGTGCGGCTTTGCTAACGCGACTGGGAAAATCCAACTCCACTATCCGGCAGACATACGCATATAAATCCATGGCTTTACGAAATCCGAGCGCCTCGACGTGGCGGCCATAATAAGCCGGAGCATAGTTGGTGTGCACGACATGCGGCTGGTCAAACCCTTTGACGAGGAGTCCGGCTTCGTGATTGATCGACAGACTGAAGGGACCGCGCATGTGGTGGAGCCCGCGCGCGCGCAAAAATCCGGCGGCCTGTTGAAGCAGGGCGGCGAACACGTCGCGGTCGTCGATCGCCTCGATCATGCCGAAATGTCCGCAAGAATCGCGGTATTTTTCGAGATGCGCCTGGTTGACCACCGCCACGATCCGGCCAACCGGCTGGCCGTCGCGGAAGGCGACGAAAGGCTGAATTTCATTTTCAAGCATCAAGGCCGACCGCTTCTTGTCGAACACCTTGAGCATCTCGTCACGAAGCGGCTCGACCCAGCGCGCATTGCCGTTCTGAGCGCATTTCCCCGCCGCCACGAAAGCTTCGACGCCATCTTGGCTTTGAACCTCCCGCACCAGCAGTGCGGTCATGCGGGACCGCCTTGCGGAAATCCCGGAATGCTTCGCAGGAACGGTTTCGCGGAAACTTCTTTCATTGCCTCCTCGATCGCCTGAATTGTTTCGTCTATCTGTTCGGCGCGATGCTCGGAGGTAAGAAAAAAACGCAACCGTGCGGCGCGCTCGGGGACCGCGGGATGAATAATGGGCTGGACATTGATGCCGCGCTCAAAAAGTCCTTGGCTTAGAGCAACCGCAAAAACCGAATTGCCGGCCATTATGGGAATAATCGCGAAACCGGCGCTCGTTCCCGTATTCCATCCTCGCGCGTTTACGGCATCGAAAAACTGGCGGCTCGCACGGCGCAATCTTTCCACCCGGCCGGGTTCGCGATGCAGGATGGTAAGGGCTGCCGAGGCGGCAGCGGCCAGCGGCGGCGAAAGGCCGACCGAATAGACGAACCCGCCCGACATGCATTTCAAATATTCCACGAGCGCGGTGGGGCCAGCAATGGATCCGCCACATCCGGCGAGCGTCTTCGAAAGCGTTCCCATCCAGATATCCACATCACGCGGGTCCGTGCCGGAGTGCTCGAACAACCCGTATCCCTTCGGGCCAAGCACTCCGAGACCATGCGCGTCGTCAACCATCAGCCAGGCATTATGCCGCCGCTTTATCTCAACGAGGGCCGGCAAGTCGGGAACATCGCCGTCCATGCTGTACAGGCCTTCAACGGCAATCAATACGCGCTCGAACTGGTGCCGGATCGACGCCAGCAGCGAATCCAACGCCATGAAATCATTGTGCGGGAAACGAACGCCTCTCGGCACGGGACAGGATCGCACCGGCCAGGATGCTGTTGTGGGCAAGGCTCTCATGGACGATCAAATCCTTCGGCCCGAGAATGGAGCCGATGGCCGAAACATTGGTCGCGTGGCCGCTGACGAAAACGACGCAATCTTCCTGCCCATAATGGTGCGCCAAGGCACTTTCGAGTAGCTGGTGTCCTGGCCGTTCGCCGGCGACAAGCCGGCTCGCGGACGCCGACGTGCCGAACTCGTCAACGGCGGCATGCGCGGCTTCGCGGACCTCCGGATGATGGTTCAGGCCAAGATAATCATACGACGAATAATTGATGTATTGGCGCCCGCCGATGAGTGTCGTCGCGCCGGCGGCGGTTTCATGGAGGCGAAAATAGGGATTGTCGAGGCCAGCCACGGCTGCCATCGATCGCTGAAGTTTAAGTTCGCGATATCCAGGCAGATTTTGAAAGTCCATCACGCCGTTCGGAGTCGGCGGGGCCGGCGCGCGGGCAATTTGCGGCACGGCAACGGCTGCCTGGGCATCAAGGCGTTTTTGAACCATTTCGTCGAGGCGCCGCCGTGCCTCCTCGTCCAACCCAGTTCGATTTTGCGGCTTCATGCCAATGTCCTGGGGTTTGGCGGCGGCCCGGGCGAGGCGATCAATTCATTCGTGACCGCGGGGGGAGAAGCTTGGTCATTTAAGACCATATGTCAACGCCGTCGTTGGCCGCTTCCCGCAGGGCTCCGCGCTTGCCATGGGAGGCCGAAATGTTCAGCACCCACCCCTTTTACAAGGCGGTGGCCAACAATTGCGGCAGCAAGGCGGCAGCCCAGTCGAGATAACGTAATTCCACTCCTGGAGAACTGTGCCGCCGATATCGAGAATGGCCATCCGGCCGAAATGGCGCGCGATCGACGGAAAGGTCACAGGCAAGCAAATTCGACCTGCAATTCCCCTTCGCCAAAACGGCGTGCCTGTTGCGGCGGAGGCGGTCTGGTCCTACCCTGGCCAGATGTTCGAAAGCCTCTATCAATCCTTCGAGGATCGGGCGGATCCCTCGCAAGGCGCGAGCAGGATCGCGGCGTTGCGGGGCGAGCTCGCTCGCCTCGGGCTGGACGGATTCCTGGTTCCCCGGGCGGACCAACACCAAAACGAATATGTCGCCGCTTGCGAGGAGCGCCTCGCCTGGCTTTCCGGTTTCACCGGTTCGGCGGGGCTTGCCATTGTGCTTAAAGCCAGCGCCGCGATCTTTGTCGATGGCCGCTACAGCCTGGCGGTCAAGGATCAAGTCGATCTTTCGATTTTCAAACCGGTGGCTTGGTCCGGACGAGTCCTCAAGATTGG
Source organism: uncultured Alphaproteobacteria bacterium (assembly GCA_963851225.1). GTDB lineage: Bacteria > Pseudomonadota > Alphaproteobacteria > Rhizobiales > Beijerinckiaceae > Methylocapsa. The sequence goes on from CAWKON010000049.1 coordinate 191,599, forward strand.
CTCGAAGCAAATCTTCGCCCGGGGACGCGGCTCGGCTACGATCCCTGGTTGCACACCCTTGACCAGGTGAAGCGCCTCGGCAAGGCAGCGCAAGCCGCGGGCGCCGAACTCGTTGCCGTGGAGTCGAACCCAATCGACGCGATCTGGACGGACCGCCCGGCGCCGCCGCTTGGCAAAATCACTTTGCATGGGCTTAGATTTGCCGGAGAGACCGCGAAACGGAAACTCGCCCGCGCCGCCGCTGCGCTCAAAGCCAAGGATGCATTGCTGGTCAGCGATCCGCACGCGGTTGCCTGGCTCTTCAACATCCGCGGCCATGACGTCGCCCATACCCCGCTGCCGCTTGGCTATGCGTCGATCGTGAAGGAAGCCAAGCCGCGCCTTTACGTCGACGCGCGAAAGCTCGACAATCATACTCGCGACAAGCTATCTCGCCTCGCCGATATTGAAGCGCCAGAACGTCTCGCGGGCCGATCTCCGGCTGCTTGGCGAACAAGGCAAGAAAGTCCTGTTCGATGCCGCCACGGTGCCAGCCAAGCTCGTCGCGATCCTGAAGGAGGCCGGCGGCGCCAGCGAGTTGGGCCAAGATCCGGTCGTCGCGATGAAGGCGCGCAAGAACAGGGCCGAACTCGAAGGCTCGAGGAATGCGCATTTGCGGGATGGCGCCGCAGTGGTCCGCTTTCTGCATTGGTTCGCCACCGAAGCGCCTGGCGGAAATCTTAGCGAGATCGATGCGGCGCAAGCGCTCGAAACATTCCGCCGCGACACAGGCAAGCTGAAGGACGTTTCGTTTCCGACTATCGCCGCCGCCGGCGCCAATGCCGCGATTCCGCATTACCGGGTGACCAACAAGACCAACGCGAGGATCCGCCCCGGGATATTCTTGATTGATTCGGGCGGTCAATACGAGGACGGCACGACCGACATCACCCGCACTCTCGCGGTCGGCAAGCCAACCGCCTTGATGCGCGACCGCTACACTCGTGTCTTGAGGGGCCATATCGCCATTGCCCGGGCGGTTTTTCCAAAGGGCACCACGGGCGCGCAAATCGATGCGCTCGCGCGTGTTCCCTTGTGGCAGGCCGGTCTCGATTTCGACCACGGCACCGGTCATGGCGTCGGCTCTTACTTGTCCGTTCATGAAGGGCCGCAGCGGATTTCGAAGCTAGGCTCCACCGCGCTCGAACCGGGCATGATCCTCTCGAACGAGCCTGGCTTTTATCGTGCGGGGCATTGGGGCATCAGAATCGAAAATCTGATCGCCGTCGAGCGCCGGGATATCGTGGGCGCGGACCGCGAGATGCTGGGTTTCGAGACGCTGACGCTAGCGCCGCTCGACCTTGCGCTCATCGAGTTAAAACTCCTGGACGGCGAAGAAATTGCCTGGCTCAATGCGTATCAGGCGCGGGTGCGGCGGGAAATTTCGCCATTGGTTGAGCCCGGCGTGCGCCGTTGGCTGCATGGCGCGACGCGACGGATCGGCGCGCGGCGCTAGAACAATCGAACCCCGGCGGACACATCATTTCATGCCAACCCCTTATGCGATCGTGATGACGACGTGTGGCGATAAAGCGAACGCCGAGCTAATTGCCACGCATCTCGTCGAAATACGTCTTGCCGCCTGCGTCCAGCTGTTTCCAATCACCAGCGTTTACCGGTGGGAAGGCGCCGTGCAACACGCCGACGAATGGATGCTGTTTTGCAAGATCACGTCGAACGATTACGCAAAGGTCGAAGAAGCCATTCGCGCGGTGCATACTTATTCCAATCCCGAGATCGTCGAGGTGGCAATCGAGAACGGCGCGAACGCCTATCTGGACTGGATCGCATCCGCCACGCGGGACGAATAGCGTTTCGAGCGTCTCGACATAGCTTTGGCCGCGTGCCAAAAGCCGCTCAACGCTTCAGCTGGATCGCCAAATCATGCCGGACCTCAAACATCTTCAAGCGCAAATTCTGGGGCAAATCGCTAGTGCTCAAGACGAAGCCTCGCTCGAAGCCGCGCGGGTCGCGGCTCTCGGAAAAAAGGGTTCGGTCTCGGCCCTGCTCGCGGGTCTTGGCAAAATCGCGCCGGACGCACGCAAGGACCAGGGCGTCGCGATCAACGCGCTCAAGGACGAAGTGACGGAGGCGCTCGCGGCGCGGCGCGTAATCTTGAAGGAACTGGCGCTCGAAGCCCGCCTCAAGACGGAGATCGCCGATGTCACTTTGCCGGTTGCCCCGCATGGGATCGAGACCGGGCGCATCCACCCGGTGAGCCAAGTGATGGATGAACTTAGCGTAATTTTCGCGGATATGGGATTTGCCATCGCCGAAGGGCCGGACATCGAGACCGACGATTATAATTTCACGAAACTGAATTTTCCGCCGGACCATCCGGCGCGCGACATGCACGACACGTTCTTTTTCAATCCCGGCCCTGACGGCGCGCGCAAGGTGCTGCGCACCCACACGAGCCCAGTGCAGGTGCGCACGATGCTCGCGCAAAAGCCGCCGATCCGGGTCATTTGCCCGGGGCGCACATACCGTTGCGATTCCGATCAGACGCATACGCCGATGTTTCACCAGGTCGAAGGCCTCGTCATCGACCGCTCCGCGCATCTTGGCCATCTCAAATGGATACTTGAGGAATCCTGCAAGGCCTTTTTCGAAGTTCCGGATGTCAAAATGCGGTTCCGCCCGAGTTACTTTCCGTTCACCGAGCCGTCGATGGAAGTCGATATTCAATGCTCCCGCAAGGGCGGCGAGATGCGCTTTGGCGAGGGCGAGGATTGGCTTGAAATCTTGGGTGCCGGCATGGTGCATCCGAATGTCTTGCGAAATTGCGGCCTCGATCCCGATGTCTATCAAGGGTTCGCGTGGGGCGTCGGAATCGACCGCATCGCCATGCTGAAATACGGCATGCCGGATTTGCGGGCTTTCTTCGAGGCCGACATCCGCTGGCTCAACCATTACGGCTTTCGTCCGCTCGATATACCGGCGTTGCTCGGCGGGTTGAGCGAGCGGTGAGCCGCTGCCGGACAGCGATCGTGTTTGTGGCCAGGCAAGGCCGGGGCTATCCCACAAGCCGGGGCTCGTTTCCGGCGGCCCGGATCGTACCAAAATGTTTCACGTGAAACATTTTGGTACGATTGGGGCCCAAAACCTTACAAGGCATCAGACAGCGGCCCCTTCTTCAATCTTGTAAGATCGATCGATTTTTTGGTGCAATTCGGGAGGCGCGGCAGCGGCGCCTCGATGGCTTAGCCGGTTTGCGGGAAGTCATCCCCGATGTAAGGTTCGCTGACCGAATCGAGGTTGCGGCCGAGCCGCCGCCGCCGCTTGGTCGCCTCCGTCACCAGCATTTGGCTTTACCCGGCGGGGTCTGTGATCGCTGAAAATTGCCCAAAGTCGACCGAAATTCAAAGACGGCCGCTCAATTGAGCGGGGTTTCCACACAGTCTGCTTGAATTTCGCACCAAGGGGAAGGCCAGCTACCCTTTACCGACCTGTCCGATGTTGACGGTGCTGCGGACGCTCGGCGCTATTTCTTGCAAAACAAAAGCTTTGCCTGCTCGGAATTCGATGTAATACTTACCCGTCGCGGTCGGAACGTTGGAGCCCATCATGCCAAGAACGGAAGTGTCAATCCTCGGCCCTGGTCTGATCTGCGTTTTCGCTGCGTTCGCCGCCATCGCTCCAGCGTCAGCAGAAGTGGACTGCAACGCCGTATTAGTCGGAATATACGACCACCAGTTCATAGATTCGGATAAGGTAAAAATCGAAGGATTGTTGGACGTTCTCGAGCAGCATGGGGCGTCATCCTATAAAACCGCTAACGATATTGCCGTCAACGCCGGCGCGACGCTGCCAATAGAAGGCATACCTGTCCAGTTTCAGGCTGGCTACAAAACCGATTCAAGCAACAGCGGCTCATGGGCTCAAGACCTGAAGAAGTATTTTGAGCACCACACAGACGAGCGCAGCCATTACCTCGCGCAGTTGCAAACTGCGAATGCACTTGTCATTGACGCTTGGAAGACCTGTATTACGACGAAACGGCAAAGGGCATTGACTTTAACTCCTTTGCAAGCAGATTTGCCAATCACCGGTCAAGACCAACCATTTACTATCGAACTTCTATTCAATGCGGAAGGTGTGCCGTTGGAACAAATTCCGAAGGCCACCAAATTAGTGTTCGATAACACACAGTTGATTTTGCGCACTCCCCTGGACGAAATTGTTGGCAAGCGAGTGCCGTACAATCTGGGGCCAAAGCCCATTCTCTTCGCGCGCCGCAAGTCCTACAACGGCGCAATAGAGATTGCCGTCTACACCCGTGACCCCAATGTTAGTGCTGCAATTCATTTGCGCGCATTCCCGGAACCGGCCAAGGCGGCTCCTCCCTCGATAGCCAAGTCGGAAATTGACTTCGACGGTGATCGCATTCCAGACACCTATGTTCTTGGTACTCATTCGATCAATGTGACGTTAGGCAACAGAGCGCCTGTCCCAGGCGGCAATCAAGTTATCTCTGACGACTTTAATCCTCGGTTCCCCAATAGCCCGTGGCTTAACGGCGATTTCGAAAAAACTGGGCTAACAGGGTTAATGTATGTTGTTACAGATGGAACTCCATATATTGCTCAACACCATGGGTACGTACTTTAACTTCCGTTCAAATGGCGATGGGACGTTTGCGGGGCGACAATTCGACTTCAATACAGGTGTGCCGGGTCATGACTATGATGCAAAGGGGAACATGGGTTGTCGAGAATTGCCCTGCGACGGACGGTAGAAGTCGCCTGAAACATACTTATATTGACAACCACACAATCAATTATTGGCACATTGCCCTAGACGGAAACTTGGAGACGAATGCGGTTTGCGAAGCGCCATAGCCGTTGATGGCAGGAGTTGCATAATCCCCAATATGGCACCTGCGCCGAGCCTAAAGCCCGCACGGAACCGATGCCCTCACCCTCGTATGAGGGGGCGGATTTTGAACCGGGCTGCGAAAGGGGCGCACCCTCAAACCATATCTGGCAGTCGGGCAGCTTCCACGGCACCTACGATCGCCATAGTTTCGATGATCACTTGCGCCTGGGCCAAGGGATATTCGTCGGTAAGCGTCACATGGATAAAGGCCCGGTGGCCCAGTGGCCCGGCGGCGTGAGGGCGGCAAGCCGCGCAGCTGCGCCGCCCGTGAGGCACAACGTTGGCTTGCCGGACGGCAGATTGACCACGCCCTTGTCGCGCCAGGAGATGCCATCGCGAAGAACCGTGCCGAGCGCCTTGGCGCAGGATTCCTTGGCGGCGAAACGCTTCGCGTAAGAAGCGGCCTGGCCTGCCCGCGCGTCCGAAGTGCGCCGCTCTGTCTTGGTGAAGCAGCACTGAACGAATCGCGCGCCAAAGCGCGCGAGCGAGCTCTCGATGCGCCTTATATCGCAAAGGTCGCTGCCAAAGCCTATGATCATTTTTGGTCCGCTTGGCCCGCCGCCCGCCGCCGCCCCTCGTCCATCGCCGCCAGAGGTGTGCAGATCAATACTTAAGGCGGTTGATATTACTCCGCGAAAGGGACTCGTAAGGGCCGCGGCAGCGGCGTGGGGCCGCCGCAAAACACGCGATTGCCTTCGACCCACAGGCGGCCTTCGGCGAGGCGGGCGAGCGCGGCCGGATAGAGCGCGTGCTCTTCCGCAAGAACACGGGCGGCAAGCGAGGCGGGCGTATCTGAATCGAGCACGGCGATCGCCGCCTGCGCGACGATCGGTCCTGCGTCCATCTCGGGCGCCACGAAATGCACGCTGCAGCCATGGATTTTTACGCCGTCCGCCAGAGCGCGCTCATGCGTGCTTCAAGTCCGCGATAGGCGGGCAGAAGCGCCGGGTGAATATTCAAAAGCCGCCCTTGCCATTGGCCGACGAACCAGGGCGTCAGCAGCCGCATGAAACCGGCGAGGCAGATCAGCTCGACCCGATGCAATTCGAGCAGAATCTGCATCGTGCGTTCGAACTCCTCGCGGCCGGCATAAATCTTATGATCGGCGACGGCGCAGGCGATTTTGTTATCCTTGGCGAAGGTCAATCCCGCCGCGTCCGGCCGGTTCGACAAAACGAGCGCGATTTCGGCCGGGTAAGGAAGGATCTCGCGCGCGCTCGACCAGAGCCCGCATATTGGAACCGCGGCCGGAAATAAGATCGCCGTGCGTTTGCGCCGGAACGTCACAGGTCGAGCTGGCCGCAATGGATGACCTGCTCGGCTGATTCGGTCAGGCACGACTGTTCCGAGCTCAACCGGGTCTTCGCCGGCGGCGCCGAGTGCACGCATGACCTCCTGCGCCTTTTCGGAATCGGCGATCACAACCATCCCGATCCCGCAATTGAAGGTGCGAAGCATTTCCTTTGCGGCGATGCTGCCACTTTTGGCTAGCCATCTAAACACCGTCTGGGACGGGAATTGCCGATAGATCGACCTTGATGGCAAGATGTTTTGAGAAGAACGCGTTGCAGATTATCGCTGCCGCCGCCGGTGATATGAGCCAAGGCCTTGACGCCATCCGTCTCCGCGAGGACGCGCAGAACTGGCTTCACATAGATGCGGGTCGGGGTGAGCAGGGCTTCGCCAAGGGTTTTTCCCGGCGCGAAAGGCGCCGGGTCCGTCCAAGCGAGCGAAGGTTCGCTCGACGATTTTGCGCACCAGCGAAAATCCATTGGAATGAAGTCCGGAGGAGCGGCAGGCCAAAAACCACGTCGCCTGCCTCGATGCTACCTCTGGGCAAAAGCTTTTCGCGCTCGACCGCGCCGACGGCAAAACCCGCGAGATCGTAATCGGCGCCAGTAGTAAAGCCCCGGCATTTCGGCAGTTTCGCCGCCGATGAGCGCCGCGCCGGCCTCGATGCAGCCCTGCGCGATGCCTGCGACGATCTCCGCTCCGGCTATCGGATCGAGCTTCCCGGTCGCGTAATAATCGAGAAAAAACAGCGGCTCGGCGCCTTGCACGACGAGGTCGTTGACGCACATGGCGACGAGATCGATCCCGATCGTGTCGTGAATGCCAGTCTCGATCGCGATGGCAACCTTGGTGCCAACCCCATCATTGGCGGCGACGAGGATCGGATCGCGAAAACCCGCCGCCTTGAGATCGAAAACTCCGCCGAAGCCGCCGATTTCGGCATCTGCGCCGGGCCGCCTTGTGGCGCGCACGAGCGGCTTGATTTTTTCGACCATCGCATTGCCCGCATCGATATCGACGCCAGCACCGGCATAGGTGAGGCCATCCCTATCGTTCATATCGATCCTGCGCCAAACCCGCGATCGCGCGGGTCCGATCGAGTTTCACGCAACGCAAAGAGCGCAAGGACATTGAAACAACAAATATTTCTCGATTCCAAAAGGCGGTTGCCGGAATTGCTGTAACCCTGGCGGCTGCCAAGGCAAGCCGCCGAAGCTCGCGCACGGACCAAACCCGTGCCATTAGGATCGGCCGGTCGTCATGTTAGACGCGTGGGTGGAGGTTCACCCATGGTCCAAGGCAACCCGCATGCCGCCGAATTCGGCAAGGCTACTCGATAGCTGCGGGCGCCTGACTTCAAGAACTCCAGATATTCGAGACCAGGGCTAGCTCGCCTTGGCGGGACGGGAAATCCAATCACGGCGATCTAAATAAGCCGCGGAGCCAATTTTCCGAATGGACCAATGATTTCTTATTATCGCAGCTTGCCGAATTTGATTTCGCTCGGCCGCCTCGTGCTCGTGCCCGCGATCATCGCGATGATCGCCACGGAGCGATGGAAAGAAGCTTGCATCGTTTTCATCATTGCGGGTATTTCCGACGCGGTCGATGGCTGGATTGCCAAGACCTTCGATCTTCGCACCGAACTTGGCGCCTATCTTGATCCCGTGGCCGACAAGGCGCTCATCATCTCCGATCTATGTCGCGCTCGCCGTCGTCGCGGTGCTTCCCGCGACGATCGCCATCCTCGTCGTCGCGCGCGATATCATGATTATTGGCGCCTTCATGATTTCGCTCATCATGCGCAAGCCGGTAAAGGTCAAGCCGCTGATGATCTCCAAGTTCAATACCGCCGCGCAAATTAGCTTTGCCGCGATGGTTCTCGGCGTCAAGGCATTCGATTTTCCGGCCGGCGCCTGGCTCGATGTTTCGCTTTATGCGGTGGCGATTTGACCCTTGCCTCGACAGTGGCCTATTTTGGCCAATGGATCAAACACATGAATCTTTGACGTGGACGCGGCGGGTAGGTGAAAGGGGATTACCCGGCACCACGAATAAAGACGCTATCTTTTGCCTGCCACGCCGCCCGTTTCCACCGGCCGGCGTCTGAATTCTTCAGTTTACGAAACCGTGTATCGCCGAGAGCGGCCCGTGGTATGGGGAAGCCGTTGGCAAGAGTTGGCGGAAGCGGTGGCGGTTATGCGGATCGAATGGCAGATCGGCTTTTGGATCGGCGCATTTTTGCTCCTCGTTCTCCTGTTGTGGCTTTTCAGCGGCGTGCTTCTGCCTTTCGCCGCCGCGTTCGCGCTCGGTTATCTTTTGAATCCTGTCGTCGACCGGCTGGAGCGGCTTGGTTTCAATCGGCTCGGCGCGACGCTTCTCATATGGCTTGCTTCGCGCTTGTCTTTGCCTGATTTCGGTCTTGCTCGGGCCCGTTCTTTGGCGTCAGCTCGTAAGTTTCATCGAGGCACTGCCGGCCTATGCCGTCAAGCTGGAGGACTGATTTCGCCGAGATCGCGCGTCTTTCGCGAGACTATGGCGGCGTTTTGATCGAGAAGTTTGGCCTTGGCAACAAAGGAGGCGGCGAACTGGCAAGCGCCACCAACGATCTCGTTTCTCAGGCGGCGCAATGGGCGGCTTCGTTTTTGAAATCGCTTTTGACCGGCGGCGCGGCGCTGATCAGCCTAATTTCGCTGCTTGTGGTGACGCCTGTCGTCGTCTTCTACATGCTTCTCGATTGGGACAAGATGATCGCGACGATCGATGGGCTGGTGCCGCTGCGTCACCGGGAGACGGTGCGGGCGCTCGCGCGCGAGATCGACACGGCCTTGGCGGGATTTTTGCGCGGCCAATCCCTTGTATGTCTCTTTCTCGGCGCCTGGTATGGCATCGGACTATCGCTGATCGGGCTCAATTTCGGCCTCTTGATCGGCATCACGGCAGGGATTTTGAGCTTCATCCCTTATGTCGGATCGTTGACCGCCTTGGTCCTTGTCCTCCGCGGTCGCGATCGTGCAGGATTGGCCGCAATGGAAGTTGCTCGCCATGTCGCTTGGCGTCGTTTTGATTGGCCAATTTCTCGAAGGCAATATTTTGTCGCCGAAGCTCGTCGGCGATTCGGTGGGCCTGCATCCGGTATGGCTGATTTTCGCGCTTCTGGCGTTCGGCAGCCTTTTTGGGTTCACCGGCCTTATTACCGCGGTTCCGTTTGCCGCCGCCGCCGGAGTGATCTTGCGGTTCGCGGTCAGGCGTTACCGCGCAAGCAATCTTTATACGAACACGGCCGGTTCCAGCCCTCGGATTCTTCTCGAATCCAGCGTGCCGCATCCCGATACCGAGGACCATTGAAATGGCCGCTGAGAAACCACGCCAGGCGCGACCCGCGAACCCTCAATTGACGCTGCAATCTCGCTCCCGAACCCGGCTACGAACGCGAGAATTTCTTTGTGTCTGGCTCGAACGAACAAGCGTATGCGATGATCGAACTCTGGCCGCGACTGGCCGGATCCGATGCTGCTCATTCTCGGGCCGTCAGGTGCCGGCAAAAGCCACCTTGGCACATATGGGCTTCGATCGCCAAAGCCGGCATTCGATCCGACCGCTTCCCTTGGCAGCGGCGGATATTGAAGGTCTGGCTGCCGCCGGGCCGCTTCTCCTCGAGGATGCCGATGCGATCGGCGAGTCCGAAGCGCAGCTCTTCCATCTCGTTAATCTTATGCGCGAGCGTGGCACAGCGCTTGTTCGATCACGGCGAAAACGCCACCGGATGCCTGGGGCTTGCGGACCGCCGATCTTCTATCGCGGCTGCGCCTCGCTCCAACGGCCGCGATCGGTCCGCCGGACGATGCCTTGATGCGGGCGGTTCTCGTCAAACTCCTGATCGACCGGCAACTGGTCATCGACACGAGCGTCGTCGGCTATATCGCATTGCGGCTCGAGCGTTCGCTCGACGCGGCGCGCTCTTTTATCGACGCACTCGATCGCGAGGCTTTGGCGCGGCAACAGCCGGATCACCCGGGCTATCGCGGGAGACGTCCTGCTTACCCTTGGCCACTGCGGGGAACAAGGCCCGTTTCACGACGAGTTGGATCGTCCGGTAACGGCAGCTGCCGAGACCAACTTCCGATGACACTACCACTTACGGTCCGACGTAGCGGACCGGACGGCCTTGGGGGTCTATGATGGTTTCCCCAGTAACGAGTTTGTGTTCATTTGCCGAGCGTCCGGTCATCATGCCGGGCTCGCCGTCCGCACCGGAACCCTTGGCGTCCAGAGCGGCGAGGGCCTTGCGTTCAACTTTGGTAAGTCCCTTGATTTCGGATAATTTTTTAAAATCCGCCGGCGCATGGTGATCGCTCGAACCCCCGACAAAAATCCTTATCCCGGTCGGCGTCATCACCGCATCGCCATACCGTAAACTCTCGTCGTCCATGAGACCGGTAGGTGGGATCGGCCCTTCCGTATTGTTATCGGCAATGAGTACCGTCCGTCTTGCCATGGATTTATGCCCGTGCCGGTGGAACCCGCGATCCGCGTGCCGGCGGAAACCGGAACCGGCGCCCCAATAACCGGGCATACCGCCAAGATCGCCTCCATAAGGTCTGGCGGTGCGCGGCTGAAAGGTCTGCCCAAATAGAAAATCGAAAAATCCCGCCTGCGCGATGCCCGGCAGCGCGATGCTTTGAAGCAAGCCAACCGACACTACCGCCACGCCGCGACCGTTACGCCCTACATGCATTGTGAAATCCGGATATCGAAATTACTAATCCTATACGCTTGCCCGCTTAGGCCAAATTTTTGAAATTGTCGAGCCATCGCGGCCTCGTTTCAGCTGGTTCTCCGCATCCGTTCATATTCGGCACGAATAATATGCGCGCCATAGCGGCGTTCGAGCCGCAGGACCGTGAAATGGCCACGCGCAATCGCCTGAAAATGATCCGCGAAGGCATAATTGATCGCCGCCCCGCCCGCGGCGCCGATCAGCGGAACGCTTTGGGCCACAATTTTTTGCGAGACGGCGGCACCGAAATGGGTACTAATTTGCCCCACCAAACGGACAAGCGCGGGCGCCACCTCGCTAGCGGCACCGCGGCTCGCAAGATAGCTTGCCGCTTCGGTTACCGACTTCGCCAAAATAGCGCGAATCGCAAAATAGCCTGTTTCGAGTAAGCTCCGCTTTAAAATGGGCCTGAACATCGCTGGTCGGAAAATGAACAGTCTTGGCCCGAACCGTCTACTGCCGCCAAAGGCAAAGACCTCAAGGCAGGCGAGCACGGCTCGCGGGTCGGCCAAATCCTGCCCCTCATAACGGCCAATGTCGGCAATCGAACGCAGCATGATCGTGGTGGAAAATGGCAATTCGACCGGCAGGCTCGAAAAACCAAAAGCGCCCCCCGCCGCTCCGGCAAGAACCGCCATGCTCATGTGCATGCGGCGTCTGTCCTTGAGCGGCTTTCCCGCAAGGCTCCGCAGAGCGAAATTAAGACCGCTTCGGATTGCCGCCTCGGCTGCCCTGTTGGCGATTTCGGCTATGTTCGCCGGCACAATCGACGCGATGGCACCCGCCTGGCGGCCAAGAATTGCGCTCATCCGGATTGCCAGACTCGTGCGCTCAAGTTCGCGCATGGCCCGTTCCAGAGCCTCGCGGTCGTCGATCGAAAGCCGGGAGGCCCCGGCGGGAAAGGCCAGATCGCTAGACCCGGCTTGATCCGCGCTCACCAGGGAATTCATGAGGAACCTCGTCAAGCTTTGCATGACCCAATCAAAACATTGCAGACGTATTTGCGTGCACACTGGGGCAACCGTGACGGGCAGCTGCCGTCCGTGTGGTATGTTCCGCAGACAATTGCCAGTCTCCAATCATGCGGTTGCCGGCTGCAACTGTTGAAGGTCGCCTGCGCGTGTTATTTGCCCGCCGGTGCGTTACGGCTAAGATGAGGGCCGGGGGAACGGAAAAAGCGTAAAGCGTGCCAGCCGAGCCGGGGTTCCCCGCTCCCCAATAGAGCGTGTCGTTGTAGATCGCCGGCGCGCTCTGCTAGCTTCCCGCCGGTATTGTACGTCCAGAGGATGTTGCCTGTAAGGGCGTCGAACGCGGCCATATAGCCTGAGGTGGAACTTGCAAAGGCCACTTGATTTGAGAACGATATAGCGCCGGGCGCGGCGCTGCCGAAAGCTGGGTTATCCAGGTCATTGCCAAACGCGGGGAGCTGCCAGATCATCTGGCCCGTTTTGAGGTTGATGCCGCCCCACGAACCGGCATTCCAGTTGTACGGCGCGACGGTGGGCGACCCGGAGAGCAAGTTATTCAAATGATTGTCAGCGTTCTCGATCGCGATGAGGGCCGTGGAATTGTTGCTGGTGTTGACCGCAGTGCCCCATGCGATTCCGCCTTGGCCCACCAAATTCCCCCAAAAAAGGCCGCCATTGTATGGATTGATCCCCCAATAGATCCCGGTCTTTTGGCCGGCACCGAGCAGATAAGAGTTGCTCACGCCGCCACGGTCGTCCGGCACGCCGGTGAAGTTAGGAATGTTCACCAAATTGGGAGACGACGAGAAATCGACATCGTAGCCTCTCGGGTTTGGGCAGGACGCGTAAGCCCTTTAGGCACCCCCCATTAAATGTGTCGGCAGGCTGGAACTTACGAGACCAGTTCAGATGTTCCCGCGGTGAGATCGAGCGACAGGATCGAATTGACGTGGTCGGCAGGATCGAGGCATTGATTCTGTGCGGCGAGATTTTTGCTAGCACTCAAAAGGCAGGTCTGAACAGATGCGGGCACCGAATAATTATTTCCGGTCGCGACAATGAGCGAATGTGCTGCGGAAAATACGACAGGCTGAGTGTTCCAGATGCCGGCGCCCGTGTAGCCGATAGGCACGGTATAAAACTGCCAAAGGATATTGCCGGTGATCTCGTTGAGCGCAACGACACTGCCACGGAAGGCCGGCACATAGTTGGGAAACGTATAGGTCGCGCCCTCCTCCCTCGATGTCACGCCGATATAGACGATGCCGTTGTAAATCACCGCGGAGCCATGAATGAAGGCATACGGGTTGGAGTCGACGACCGTTTTCCAGATCAACTCTCCCGTCGTCCGGTTCACGGCAAAGACGGTGGGCCCATCGGTGTCGCCCAGCACGATCTCGCCCTGGTTGCCGATCGCCGGACTCGAACGGGAACCGGGCAGGCCGTGCGGCGTGCTGCCGGTATAATATGAGACCGGGTGGCTCCAGATCAGGGCGCCGGTGCCCGGATCGACCTTGTAAAGCGTATTGGCCAAATCCGTCACATAGAGCCCGCCTTGCTCCACCGTCGGGGTCGCCAATAGTGCGCCTCCCGAACTAAAAGTCCATTTTACAGTAAGTTTCGAGGCGGTGGAGGTGTTGATCTGCTGCGGCCCGGCCACACTCAGGCTAGCCCGGCTGTTGGCGAGATCTGCTCCCGCGAACAGCCAGGGAGCGGGGTGTCTGCGCCTGCGCCGTTCCCGCCGCGGCGGTGGCGGCTAGGAGCAAAATTTTTGCGACACGGGCCGCCATTCCAAAAGCCGCGCGCCACTCTTGTAATAAAACTGTCACCATTGTTCAAACTCCAAATGTTTTTTCAGCCAAAGCCCCCTCGCCGGCGGAAGCATGCGCGTCTCCACTCGCGCGGCCGCCAGCCGTAAGCTGGCGCTGTCGGCTGCGCGCATTATTTACCCGCCGCCACGTTATGACTAGGGGATGTAGCCGGGGGAATGGAAAAAGCGTAAAGCTTGCCGCCCTTTGGGGTGCGGAATCCTGCCCCCCAATAGAGCGTGTCGTTGTAGATCGCCGGCGCGCTCTCGAGGTTCCCGCCGGTATTGTACGTCCAGAGGATGTTGCCTGTAAGGGCGTCGAACGCGGCCATATAGCCTGACGACGAACTCGCAAATGCCACTTGATTTGAGAACGTTATGGCGCTGGGCGCGGCGCTGCCAACAGTTGGGTTATCCAGGTCGTTTCCATAAGCAGGAAGCTGCCAGATCAAATGGCCCGTTCTGAGGTTGATGCTGCCCCACGAACCGCCATTCCAGGTGAATGGCGCGACGGTGGGCGACCCGGCGAGCTTGATATTGATATGGTCGCCGTTCTCGATCGCGATGAGGGCCGTGGAATTGTTGTCTGGTGTTGACCGCGGTACCCCATTGGGGTTCGCCGGGGCCCACCTGTTTCTCCCAAAAAAGGCCGCCATCGTAAGGATTGATTCCCCAATACATCCCCCCGGCATGCTGGCCCGCGCCGAGCAGATATGAATTGCTTACGCCGCCACGGTCGTCCGGCACGCCGATGAAGTTAGGAATGTGACCAAATTGGGAGCCGACGCGAAGTCGGCTTCCCTGCCAGGCGGGTTTGGGCAGGACGGCGAAGTTGTGTAGGCACCCCCCATTATATGCGTCGGCAACCATGAAACTTACGAGACCAGTTCAGTGTTCCCGCGGTGAGATCGAGCGACAGAACCGAATCGACGTGGTTGGTAGGATCGAGGCATTATTCTGTGCGGCGAAGATTGTTGCCGGCACTCAAGACGCAGGTCTGAACAGATGCGGGCACCGAATAATTATTTCCGGTTGCGACAATGAGAGAATGTGCCGCGGGAAACACGATAGGCTGACTGTTCCAGATCGGCAGCGCCAGTGTAGCCTGTAGGCACCGTATAGAACTGCCAAAGGATATTGCCGGTGGTCTCGCCGAGCGCGACGACGCTGCCGCGGAAGGACGGCACGAAACTGGAACTCTTTGTGGCCACGCCCTCTTCCTTCGACGACACGCCGATATAGACGATGCCGTTGTAAATCACCGCGGATCCATGAATGAAGGCATTCGGGTTGGTGTCGACGACCGTTTTCCAGATCAGCTCTCCCGTCGCCTTGTTTACGGCGAAGACGGTGGGCCCAGCCGTGTCGCCCACCACAATCTCGCCCTGGCTGCCGATCGCCGGACTCGAACGGGCAGCCCCGAGTGTGCTGCCGGTATAATATGAGAACGGGTGGGTCCAGATCAGGGCGCCGGTGTCCGGGTCGATCTTGTAAAGCGTATTGGCCCAATCCGTCACATAGAGCCCGCCCTGCTCCACCGTTGGGGTCCCCCCTATGCTTCCAACCGTATTAAAGGTCCATTTTACGGTAAGATTTGAGACGGTGGCGGTGTTGATTTGCTGCGGCCCGGCCAGGCTCAGTCTAGCAGCGCTGTTTGAAAGATCTGCTCCGGCGAACGGCCAGGGAGCGGGGTGTCTGCGCCTGTGCCGTTCCTGCCGCGGCGGTCGCGGCTAGAATCAAGAATTTCGTGGCACGGGCCGCCATTCCAAAAGCCGCACGCCACTCTCGCAATAAAATTGTCCCCATTGTTCAATCTCCAAATCTCTTTTCAACCAAACCGCTTTTTCGAGCGAAATCACCCAGACCAGACCCATCCTGTTTCGCTCTTATACTGCATAGTGCTCTATAAGGGCCATTCGCGCAAGCCCGCAAATGCACGTCTTATGTAGAATGGTTATGAAGTACTGGCAGCAGTGCCGTTCAATGCATTGGCTGGATCCCACCGGTAATGCAGTGTCTCGAAACGCATGCCGAGCGCATCGACGAGCACGAGCCTGCCGACAAGTCCTTCGCCGAAACCGGCGATTTCGCGGATCACTTCCAGCGCCATCATCGCGCCAAGGATGCCCGTCAGGGCGCCGAGCACGCCTGTCGCGGAACAGGCGGGCACCGTCCCTTCTGGAGGCGGTTCCGGATAAAGACAGCGGTAAGTTGGATTGGGTTCGCCGGAAGGACTTTTTTCATATGGGCGCAGAACTGTCAGCGCGCCGTCGAAGGCGCCTACCGCGGCGGTGACCAGTGGACGCTTTTCGTAAAAGCAGGCATCAGACACGGCATAGCGAGTGACAAAATTGTCCGAGCCATCGGCAACGACGTCGAACGCTCCGACCATCGCGCGGGCGTTGTCCGCAGTGAGCCTTGTGCGCAGCGCGGCAACCTTGACATGCGGATTTAATCTTGCGATCGCCGCCTTCGCGCTTTCGACCTTGGCGCGGCCAATATCCGCCGTACCGTGCAGAACCTGGCGCTGAAGATTTCGACAGCGAGACTTCGTCGTCGTCGAGAACACCTATCTCGCCGATGCCGGCGGCCGCCAGATATTGAATGAGCGGCGACCCGAGTCCGCCCGCACCTATGACAAGCACGCGCGCATCCTTCAGCTTTTGTTGGCCAGGTCCGCCGACACCATGCAGCACGATATGGCGCGCGTAGCGCTCGATTTCCTCGGGCGAAAACATGGTTACAGTTTACCGCGATTTTCTGTTCCGCATCACTGAACGCGAGTTCCGGCCCAGCTTGAACGGCAGTTGCGCATTACCTGGCCAGCGGAACCAATTGGGAAATCTAGGTTCCGGCATATCTTATCCCATCAGCCTTGTATTTTTTTCCTGGTCTCGTCGATCAATGCCGGTCGAATAAGAGCCCGGATACATCGTAAGTAACCGGTGCCGCAAAACCCCCAGGCGATCCATCGGCCCATCGGAACTTTTGAACGAACGCGGGCGGAAACTCACCCACTTTGAAACCTGCGCGGCCGTAACATTCGTCGTCCCGATCCCCGCCTCGCCGAAACGATTGTATATGAACAAGCCAATCGTTATAAGGGCGGCGGTTTGGGATTAAGGAGATCTCGCACGTGGCTGTCGAGCAGATCGAAGGCGGCTACAAACCGGCCGAAGATGAAGCTTTTCATGAATGAGCGCCAGAGGGACTATTTCCGGCGCAAGCTTAATTGCATGGAAAGAGGATATTCTGCGGGAGAGCCAGGAGACCCTGGTTGTTTTGCAGAGCGAGAATGAAAACCATCCCGATCTCGCCGATCGCGCCTCTTTCGAAACGGACCGCTCCATTGAATTGCGGGCGCGCGACCGGCAACGCAAGCTGATCGCCAAGATCGACGCGGCGCTGGCCCGGCTCGATGATGGCACCTATGGCTATTGCGAGGAAACGGGAGAGCCGATCAGCCTGAAGCGGCTCGATGCGCGGCCGATCGCAACCCTTTCGGTGGAGGCCCAGGAACGCCACGAACGGCGCGAAAAAACATACCGCGAAACCTGAACCAACCATACGGTCCATTGCGGATGGAAACAGCGGACTGGGCAATCCGTCAATTGCAGGAACCCCGTCTTGTGAATTTCGCTCGAGAAGCGGACTTCCAAACTTGGCAAAGAGCTTTGAGCAATTCACAACCAGACCAGGCGAAAAAGAGACGAGCCTCATAAGGCTCAAATCTCGTCGCTGCACGCCTAACCAGGACCCCTCCCGAGCAGTTTGGCCATTTCCGCTTCCAGCGAATCGGCGCTGGCGAGCGCCGGAACCGCAGCTTCGCCAGCATGAGAATTGTCATCGGGGGTGATCGCCGGAGCGCTTGGAGCCGCCGCTGAATTTGCTGCCTCGGCGGCCCTCGCTGCTTCCGCGACAACCTCCGGTGGCGCTGGGGCGTTATCAAAAGCGAACAACGGGCTGGGATTTGCCACCGCGGGCGGCGTTTCCGGCATGCTTGGAGGGATGATGGAAGCCATTCCTTCCTGAGGGCGCTGCGGCGGCGAGCGCAAAAAAGGGGTCGTGACAGAGGCGCGTCTCAATTCCCTGGCAGCACCTGTCGCAGGCTCGGATTTTGAGGAGGGATCGGCGCGCCCGTTGAAGGATCTCGCGTTGAGGAGAAATCTTTGGCCGGCAGGAACGGCGGCCGGTGAAGTGCGTCTCGGCGGCGCCGGAAACGCCGGATATCTTGGAGCGGAACCACCGCTCTTCTCCGTGAATCCGGGCGTGGGTTCCTCAAGGGAGAAACCGTCCGCCGCCCCGCTCCCTGGTTCCATCACGGCGGCGGCTGGCTGTGGCATTTTGCGCTCCGGCGGATTTGGAACGGGCGATTCGGCCTGGGAAGGCCAAGCGACCCCCGCCGCCAGAAGCGGCGCCTCTCTTGGCTCCCTTTCACGCCCATCCTTGTCGCGAATTCTGGTCTCGCGGAAATCTCGCGGCTCGCGGCTCTCGGCGCGGACAATTTGCAACTCGATGACGAGATCATTGGGACCCCCGATCATCAGCAGATGTTCGACATTGTCGCGCCGAATAATAACGAGCTGGCGCTGCCGGTCGAGGTCGAACGCATCGACGGTGCCAAGCCGTGGCAGCCGAGCCCTCCCGTTGCGCGGCAGCCGGAGCCTTCGCCCAAACGCAAAGCGGAAAATCACCGAAAGCAAAATCGCGGCGGCAATGAAGGCGAATGCTGCGGCAATAAGGGTGAAATTCTTGCTCGCGAAAAAACTTTCACTCAAGCCCGGCATAGTGCGGTTCACTCAATAAAACAGCGGTGGAGATGTGTTTAGCCTAGCACACTCCAAACCGCCATGCCGGTCTAGGATAACAAATAGTTAACGAAATTCATGAAAAATCAATTTGTATTGTCCAAAGCTAGCGTCCTGGTGAGGAAAAATTACCGGGGCCTTCCGGGTGTGCCGGATCGGCACCAAGGCCCATGCGGCCGCGGGTGCCGGAATAATTATAGCGGAACCGGTCCCATTCCTGAACGGAGCGGCCCTGCGTGATCCAGCTTGGAGGCGGGTTGGCGCGTGCCGTAATGGTCGCATAATCATCAGAAAGAGGTCTGCGCGATGGCGCTGCCAGAAACTAAAACAGAAATCGTGGTCGCGGCAAGGAATTTACAAAACGTTGACATTGAAATCTCCGGGCGACCGGCTCCATGCGGATGAGACCGCTCGGCGATTTTGCCTCGAGCTTAACGCGCAAAAAGGCGAAGCCCAGCCGGCAAGGCACGGCGATCGATGAAAGTTCAAGATACAAATTAGGTCATGGATGTGAAGCGTGTAAGCGAAGACGCCGATCATTCGCTTTCAACCGGATGAAATCTCATGAGGCGGATTTGCATAGATTCGCACATCCTTATTGCGCTTGCACCAGGTGAAACTTTATGAGCGAGCACCCGCCGCCGCCGAAACTACACGCCATTGGAACCCAGTCTTAATCTTGGCGATTGCTGTCCTTCTTGACGGGCGCCGTCGCGGCTTTATTTTTTCTTGCCCAATGACGCCAGGCACCAGCCTCGCAATCTTATTGCTCGCCCTCTTCGCGGTTGCTGGTATTTGCGCTTCTTTCGCTTTTGCGGCGGGCCTCCTGCGGTTTTCCGGACAGGCGTCGACGGAACGACGTCGCCAAACTCATCTGCGACGGTGCACCGAAGGGACTGATCGTGACCGGCGCCGGCGGCAAGATCATTTACGCGAACGATGCCTATTTGACCTTGGCAGGGGCACGCGGCCTTGCGGACCTGCGTACGGTGGAACGGCTTTTTTCCGGATCCCCGGAGATTTCCGAGGCCATCTACCGGCTCGCCCAAGCCGCGCGCGACGGCAAGAGTGCCACGGAGGAATTGCGCTTGCCTCTAGCGCTTGGCGGCGACGGCGGGGCCGGCTGGTACAAGATCAGGGTCAGGCCACTGTCTGTGGCGAGCGCCAGGCGCGCCAGCCTGTGGTCCGTCGCGAATGTAACGCGCGAGCGGGAGAAGCAGGAAAACGTTTTTCAGGAATTGCGGCACGCCATCGATTTTTTAGATCACGCGCCAGCCGGATTTTTTTCATGCGGCCGGAACGGTGACGTTTCTTACATGAATGCAACCCTTGCCGGCTGGCTCGGTTACGACCCGGCGGAGGCCGGCTTCGGAGGTCTCAAACTGACCGACTTCGTGGCCGGGGGCGGCGCCGCGCTCATCGCCTCCGCGACTGGTGGCGCCGGGCGAGGTCCGCACCGAGCAATTCGATATCGACCTGAAATGCCGCAATGGCCAAAGCTCTGCCCGTGCGCCTGCTCCACAGCCGTTGCGTTCGGTCAGGACGGTACACCCGGGCCATCGCGCACGCTTGTCCTCAACCGCACTCCCGGCGAGGAACCAGCGGAGGATTTGCGCGCGGCGAGAAGTGCGCTTCGCGCGGGTACTTCAATGCGACGCCGATGGCGATCGCAATGCTCGACAAAAGCGGACGGATCACGCGTTCGAACGCCGCTTTCGCGCGCCTCATGCCGGAAGCCTTGAAGCAGCGCGATGCCGCGCGCTCGATCTTCGCCGGTATCCTCGATCGCGACCACGGCGCCGTCGATGCCGCGCATTGCCGCGGCCTTCCAGTCGACTTCCGATATCCCGCCAGTCGATGTCGGCCTGGCCGGGGAAGGCGAGCGGTCGGCAAGGCTGTTCTTCTCGGCGGCGGACGGAGCACGACGGAAATAGCGCGACGATTTACGCGCTCGACACCACCGAGCAGCGCGCTCTGCAAAGCAATTTCGCGCAATCTCAGAAAATGCAGGCGATCGGACAGCTCGCCGGCGGCGTGGCGCATGATTTCAACAATGTCTTGACCGCGATCATCGGCTATTCCGACCTGCTTCTTGCCAATCACCGGCCGACCGATCCGTCGTTCCGGGACATCAATCAAATCAAGCAAAACGCCAACCGCGCGGCCTCGCTGGTGCGGCAGCTGCTGGCCTTTTCGCGCCGCCAAACGTTGCGGCCCCAGGTCCTGCAATTGGGCGACGTTTTATCCGATCTGCAAATGCTGATGCGCCGGCTCGTCGGCGAAAAGATCGATCTCGAACTGCGCCACGGCCGCGACCTTTGGCTCGTCGAGGCCGACGTCAACCAGTTCGAGCATGTCCTCGTCAATTTGATTGTCAATGCGCGCGACGCGATGCCGGAAGGCGGCAAGATCATTCTTGCGGACCCGCAATGTGGTGGCGGCCGAATGCGCCGGTTTCAACGAGGCATCGCTGGAATCCGGCGATTATGTCGCAATCGAGGTCGAGGATTTCGGCCACGGCATCGCGCCGGAAGTCAAGGACAAAATCTTCGAGCCGTTTTTTACCACCAAGGAAATCGGAAAGGGCACCGGTCTTGGCCTCGCCATGGTTTACGGCATCGTAAAACAGACCGGCGGCTATGTTTTCTGCTCGAGCACGCGTCGGCAAGGGGACGGTCTTTACAATTCTCCTGCCCCGCTATAGTCCCGACGAAGCCCATGCGTCGCGTCCCCCCGAACAAGCCGCCGCGCCGGCCGCCGATCTTACCGGCCATGGCACGATCCTCCTCGTCGAGGACGAGGAGGCGGTCCGGGCTTTCGGAGCCCGCGCGCTTGCCTCGCGCGGCTATACAGTGTTGCAGGCGGCCTCGGGCATCGAGGCGTTGCAAATCGTCGAACAAAACGGCGGCAAGATCGATCTTGTCGTTTCCGACGTCGTCATGCCGGAGATGGACGGCCCGACCATGTTCGGCGAATTGCGCAAGCGCGGCGTCAAGGCGAAGGTGATTTTCGTGTCCGGCTATGCCGAGGATGCTTTTGCGAAAAATCTGCCCGATGGCGAGGATTTCGGCTTTTTGCCGAAGCCCTTCAGCCTGAAGCAATTGATCGAGGCGGTGAAAGGCCAGCAGTGAACGGTGGCTGAGGAACGGCGCTCACCGGGACCGCGCGATCGGATTTTAACAATTGACTTAAGCCTATCGTACCAGATGTCGTGGAAAAGCGGCGTTAGTCTCGGTTCGCGCCAGAAGTGGAATTCACTTTCCGGAACGATAGTTAGGTTGTAAGCTTGCGGAAGCCACGACAAATTACGAGGCACGCCACGAGTTTCCGGAACCGTGAAGGGCGGTGGGACTTATGCGGTGTCAGTTCGTGCGCCGGAGATTTTGCTCGTGGCGCGGGTCGGCCGGGCACTGACTGAGATAATAAGGGAGACGAATGATGGCCATTGTGCAACCTATGGGAACCGGCACTATAGATCGAATTGAGGGTGGCGGGGCCACCATGGTGATTCTGGTCGCCATGATCATTCTGTTTGGCGCCGCGACCTATTTTACTGGCAGCTCGTATGGCAAAGCAGGATATATTGCGGGTGCCGTGTTTGTGGTCATTATTGCCGGGCTGATGGCCGGTGCGGTGGGCATCTTCGGGTGACGGGGCGTCAGCGCGTGCCATAGCTAGTGTCGCTTGTGGGCTTGCTGACTGGACACTCAACGCAATCGTTGCTTCCGATGCGATGCGATGCGAGCGAGCGATGGGAATGCCCCTTCTAAAAGATGGATTAGAATCCATCTTTGGCCAAGCTGTTTCTTACAAATGTCAAGGCAACCGTGAAACTTATCAGAGCCGACTTGCGGTCCTGATGTGGTGCGCGCGATTCCGCGGCTCCTGAGCCGACCATCCGGCTAAAGTTTGCTTGGGATCCCAGAGGGAGGGGACAGTGTCAAAAGAATGGCTAATTGCAATATTGTCCGCGGGATTTGGAGTATTGGTGACGTGGTATTACAGCGGGTCTCCGTCGACGCGAATCCCAACCTTTCTGATTGATCCTGCGCGAGCTCAGCTTGCTGGCGGGAGTGGCGCGGAAACATCCGACATTTCCATCTTATATAAGGGTAACCCTATTGGCCAGAAGGCAGTCAACGTGGTTCGCATTTATTTTTGGAATGCCGGCAACACCCCCATCATCGAAGCCGCAAAGGATATCCTGGAGCCATTTACGATAACTACTTCAGGGGATTCGGAAATACTCGACGCAAAGGTGCTTAGGGTTAACCGCAAGCTTACGACTATTACATTTGAGAAGGACCACCAGAATACGGCCACGGTTAATTTTAGGCTACTGGAACCGAACGATGGAGCAGCTTTACAGATCACCTATGCCGGCCCTAAAGACGCAAAATTGGAGTTTCATGGCGCAACGATAGGAGCTCCGTCGCCAACTATTAACGTAGTAACAGATTATTACAAGAAAATTTCAGATGGCTTATCTCCGTTAGAAAAAGTGGTAAGCAAAAATGAATATTTAGTATCATTTTTATTCTCTGGTCTTGTGCTAAGTGTTATATTTACGATATTTAACCAATTCGTAAGGAACTTCGTTTACCGAAGATTATTCATGAGCCAAAAAACGGATCAAGACATTGAAGACTCCGCTAGGCGCTTACTGTGTCCTGCCATGCTAATCTTAATTCCGATCGGTCTCAGTTTGATTGGCACAATTCCTCCCCAAGTCACTGGAGCGATACCTTCAGCGCTGATCGTCAAAGATTAGACAGAGTCATTGGCGTTGCCGCCGGGCGGCTTCCGTCGGTCAACTCTGATTCAGAACCCGGCCCCGCGCTCCTGGCGCCGCCCCAAATGGCTGTGGTTGCGGCCGTAAAAGAAATAAATGGCGAGACCTATCGCGAGCCAAATGACAAGCCGCAGCCACGTATCGCTCGGCAGGCCGAACATTAAAAAAACCGCCGAAGCGGCGCCGAGCGGTGCCACGGCAAACACCGCCGGCGTCTTGAACGGGCGGTGGATCTCCGGATGGGTGAACCGTAAAACGAGAACGCCGAGGCAGACCACGGCAAACGCAAACAAAGTGCCGATGCTCACCAATTCGCCGACGAGACCGATCGGCAAAACACCCGAGAGGATGGCGACGATCGCGCCGGTGAGCAGCGTCGTGACATAGGGGGTGCGAAATCTTGGATGAACGATCGCAGCAAATGGCGGCAGCAAGCCGTCGCGCGCCATCGAATACAAGATCCGCGGCTGGCCGAGCAACAGCACCAGAATGACCGAACTCAGGCCAAGAACCGCGCCGAGCTTGATGATGGCGGCGAGCCAGCCAAATCCGATGGCATCGGCGCCGACCGCGATCGGGTCGGGCACGTTCAGCCTGTCGAACGGCACGATGCCGGTAATGACAACGCTCACCAGCACATAGAGCAGGGTGCAGATCGCGAGCGATCCGAGAATGCCGAGCGGCATGTCCCTTTGCGGGTTGCGGGCTTCCTGCGCGGCGGTCGATACGGCGTCAAAGCCGATATAGGCAAAGAAAACGACCCCCGCGCCGCGAATAATCCCGCTCCAGCCAAATTGGCCAGGTCCAATATTGGGCGGGATGAAGGAGCCCATGGGATTGCTCGTGGTGACCCAATTCGAGGTCTTGATGAACCAGACACCCGCAACGATGAAAAGGACGACGATCGCCAACTTGATGGAGACGATGATATTGTTGAACGTGGCGGATTCCTTGATCCCGATGACAAGCAAGATGGTGAGCACCAGGACGATGACGATCGCCGGAAGGTTGATCAGCGCCCCGGTCGAGGTCCAGCTTCTGCTCGCCGGATCATAGGCGAGCGGCGCCGAGGCAATTTCCATGGGGATTGCCACGCCAAGATCGCGCAAGAAGCTGGTGACATAGCCGGACCAGCCGATCGCGACAGTTGTCGCGCCGAAAGCATATTCGAGAATCAGGGTCCAGCCCGTGACCCAGGCGATGAATTCCCCCATCGTCGCATAGGCATAGGTGTAGGCGCTGCCCGCGACCGGCACGGTCGAAGCCATCTCAGCATAGCAAAGGCCCGCGAAGGCGCAGACGATTCCCGCAAGCACGAAAGAGAGACTGATTGCCGGCCCGGCATTGGCGGCGGCGGCATGGCCGGTCAGGACAAAAATACCGGCGCCGATGATGCAGCCAATGCCGAGCGCGACAAGGCTCCAAAGCGAGAGCGTGCGGTGCAATTGTGCCGCGCCGGAGCCCGATCCGAATTCGCCTTCTTTTACCTCGGCCTGAAGTACCGCTATTGGCTTCCGCACCCAAATATTCGTCATTCCGCAAGTCTCCTACAGGCTGCGCGACTCCCCCGGCCGCTGCCCATGATCGCACGCGCCAACGGCTTTGTCGCCCGCTTTTGGTTATGCGACGGTTCCGCAGGACGTCGCTTGCATCCTGGTTGAACCTGCTCGGCCGCCGCCGCTATCCCAATCCGGTTCAGGATCATAGCGCAAACCCGCAATCCGTTATTGGCAAGGGGCGGACCGGGCTCGTCGGCTTGGAGGTACATCGCAGTGAGGGTTCGGCCTTGCCAAAATCCGTCGAACGCGGCAAATACAGCCTCGACAGGGGCGTCATCCGGAGACACGCGGCGGGGGCAAGCCTTCACCCTTGTAACTCGCCGGGAAGGGGGCCGGACGCAAGAAGGTTGTTGCATCGTCCATGCGCGCCCCCAACGAGATCGATTTCTGGCGCGGCTTTGCCCTCGTTACGATTTTCATCAACCACATACCGGGCATCTATTTCGAGCGGTTTACCTTTCGCAACGTGTCGCTGTCGGACTCGGCCGAGCTGTTTGTGTTTCTCGCCGGCTGGGCGATGCGCAAACTCGTCGAAGGTTCTGCACAGGCTTTGCCGGCGAAATGGCTCGTTCTGCGGCTAGAAACCCGCGCGTTCCAGGTCTATGTCGCGCAGATGGTTGTCACGGAACTGGCGATCGCGCTACTCGCGGCGGCCGCAATCACTCTCGATGCCCCCTTCCTCCTCGACTGGCACAATGCGTCGGCTGTCTTCCACGACCCTGTCAGGGCCCATATCGGTCTCGTTTTGCTTACCCATCAGCTCGGCTATTTCAACATTCTTCCTCTCTATGTCGTTTTAATTTTCATCGCTCCGGCAATCGCGCTTCTCTACCGTCATGCTCCGGCGCTACTGCTGCTCGCTTCGCTCGCTGTCTATGCCGGAGCAATGGTGTCCGGCGTGAATTTTCCGGCCTGGCCGGTCGAGGGCACCTGGTTCCTCAATCCGCTCTCATGGCAACTCATTTATGTTCTCGGTTTCCTGCTCGCGGGCGCAGACGGGATTGGCGGTTTCGCGCGGCGTCACCTTGCCATTTTGCGCCGGCTCGCACTGCCGGTGGTGGTGCTTGGCGTTGTCGCGGGGATAACCGGTTTCTCTCCCGATCCGGCCGATCTTCCCGAGCCGAAGCTCTTTTTCACGTTCGATAAAACGTTTTTATCGCCGGCCCGGCTCATTCATAGTCTGGCCTTGACAGCGACTTTCGCCGGCACCTTTAAAATCATCGTCCGCTGGATTCCACGTCTTCCGGGCTACCTATGCCTGCTCGGGCGCAATTCGCTCAGCGTGTTTTGCGCCCTGTCCCTGCTCAGCCTGAGCGGGCAAATCTTCCGCTTCATCTATGGCGGACATGTTGCATCCGACGCATTCATCGTTATTTTGGGTATTCTCCTTATGGGTATCATCGCATGGACGGCAGAATGGCGCGAAAGATTGCGGGCGGCCTTGGCAAACAAGCCGCAATCGCTCTAGCGCTTGCCTGCCTCTTAACGCCGGTCATGCCGGCTTGCCGCGCGGAAGACGGCGCGCCTCCCGCCGCCCCGCCGATGAGTCCACCCTGCGACGTGCCAGCGGCGGATATCGCCGCCCCAGCGACGCTGCCAAACGTGACCGCGGCGCTGCAAAAGGGCGAGAAAGTACGAATTCTCGCAATCGGCTCATCTTCGACACTCGGCTACGGCGCCTCGTCGAAGGACATGAGCTATCCCTCCCAGCTCGAATCGATCCTGGAACATGCCCTCAAAGGTGTCGACGTCGTGATCCTCAATCGGGGCGTCTCGGGAGAAATGGCGGAGGACACGGCCGAGCGAATCCGCAGCGAGGTAGCGCTTAAGAATCCGGACCTCGTTCTTTGGCAATTAGGAACCAACGACGCGCTCGCCCGGATCCCACCGCAGGATTTCGAGGACACCGTGCGTTCGACGATCCGCTGGCTGAAGGAGAACCGGATCGACGTCGTGCTCGTCGGGGTGCAATATACCGTGCGTCTCGCTCGGGACGAGAATTACGTCGCGATTCGCAATAGCCTGCAGAAAATCGCGGCCGAGGAAAATATTCTCTACGTCCACCGCTACGATGCGATGCGGTTCATTGCCCAGCATAGAGCCAATTTGCAGTTGATGGCGGGCGATAATTTCCATCTTAACGATCTCGGCTACCAATGCATGGCGGAACACGTCGCGCATGCCCTGATCGTTAGTCTTTTCGTCAAGCGCGTGCGGCCCGCCCACGATTAATCCGGGTTCGCTCAGGTCACTTCGAACCAAGTTGCCATCCCGCTGGCCTGGCGCTCCGCCATCAGACTTTCGATCGCCCATTTCCCCGTATTATCGGCGAGGAAGGCGACGTGCTTGGTTTTACCTTCGGGAACAAGGACGGCATCGCGCCAATAGGGCTCCCAGCCATCGTCGAGATCGTGCAGGAGCCGCATCGCATGCCCGTGCACATGCATTTGCTGCACGAAGGCCGTGTGATTGACAAAACCGAGCGTCACCGGGGTCCCGCGCTTGACCGAAAACAACGGCTCCCGTGCAAATCCTGGCACGGGCTTCCCATTTAACTTCCAATATAAGGGGCGATCTTGCGCCGCCGCCGGAGTCGGCCCGGTTCCAGAGCCGGCGATGGCCTCGATCAAAATATCGGCCTTACGCGACGCCTGAAGCTTGATCTCGTTGGGGAGCAGCGGATTTTGCGGCAGCGAGGCGATTGGCGGCAAGGGAGAACGCTTTTCGCCTGTAGTCTTGAAAATAAGAAGAACACGGTCTGGCTCATTGTCTCCAACGAGCGTCACATTCGCTTCCGATCCAGCGTCGCCCGGAAGATCGAGCATGACGTCGAAGCGCGCGCCGGGCCCGAGCGGAATCTTTTGCCGCGCCGGCTCGAAGGCTTCGCACGGCTGACCATCGACCGCGAGGATCAATGGCCTCGCCCCATTGAAGGCGATCACCATCAGCTGGGAATTGGCCGCGCTCAGGACGCGCAGCCGCAAACGCGATGAAGGCGGCAGGGTTTCCTCGACCGGAATCGCGCGCGCGTTGAGGGTGACGAGCGGCCCGACGCGGCCCGCGCCCGCGGCGTCCGTGGCGGCATCGAAACCGGCGATCTGGCCATTGCCATCGAGCTTCCAATCGGTGAGAACGACGAGCATGTCCCGGTCGACCGTAGGCGGTTCCGGCTCGTCGACGATCATGACGCCATAAAGCCCGCGACCCTGCTGCTCGCCGATGAACGGCAAAGCGTGCGGATGATACCAGTAAAGCCCGCTGTCGGGCGGGGTAAAACGATAATCGAAGGTGCTGCCCGGCGGGACTGGCTCTTGTGTCAGGCCTGCAACGCCATCCATTGCATTGACGATCCGCACGCCGTGCCAATTCAAGCTCGTTGGCTGGGCGAGCTTATTGACGAGCCGTACCTTGACCTCCTCGCCCTTCTTGAAGCGCAGGATCGGTCCGGGCACCTCGCCATTGTACCCCCAGACGGCGGTTGGAGAGGCAGGTTCGGGCAGAAGTTGCAACGTGCTTTCCCGCGCTTCAAGGACACGGAAACCGTCCTGCTGGGAGGCCAGCTCCGCCCGCGCGGGCAGCGCCAATACGCTGGCCAGCGTATGCCCCAGAAAGTGACGGCGGCTGAGACGAGGGATTGGCAGCATGCAAGTTTTATCCATCAAAAACGTCCGGCCGGTGCGGACAATCGTACCAAAATGTTTGATGTGAAGCGTAATTGTAAGGTCAGAGCAAAAAATCTTACACGGCGTCGGACAGCATGCGGCTCGGGATCGGCGGGATCGCGCGCGTGGGCGCAACTTTCGCCCTTGGCGAGATGGCGGATATGGTAATATTTTTCATCACTTGTCCGGGAAATAAATATGCCAACCACCGCTGATCTACCGGTCTGGATCGAATATCTCAAATCGTTGGCGAGCATACTTGCGAGTATAGCCACCGTGGCCGGTGTTGCCATCGCAGCTTATAGTCTCGACCGATGGCAGAAGGAGGTAATAGGGAAACGAAAGGCCGAACTTGCCACGCAGGCATTGATCACTTTCGATGAAGTCCGTGACGTGTTCCGTGCGGTCCGCAGCCCGAATTTTGGCGGAGAACGCCTACCCAGCTCCCGCCCGAGGAAAGAAGGCGAAACCAAAGCGCAGCAGGAAACTCGCGATTGCTTTTATATGGCGATTGAGCGCCTCAATAACGAAAGAGACGTTTTTACGCGGCTGCAATCGCTCCAGTATACCTTTCCTGCTCAGTTCGGCGAGGCCACTCGCAAACCGTTCCAATCCATCAGAGGTGTGCGGGATGACATCTTATTGGCCGCTTACGTTCTCATCGACATCACGCCGGAAGACCCGAAAGACTATGACGGGCACGCGAATTTCAGGCGTAATGCCGAAATCTCCAAGAAACACACTCGGATGGGGAACAGCGAAACGTCCGGATGAGATCGATCGCAAAATATCAGACGCTTTTTCGGAAATCGAGGCGGTATGCCGTCCCGTGCTTGATGGGAGGCCACGCAAATGTTCGTGGTTTAGCCGGTTCAATCCGGGGCATAGCCCGCCACATCTCTAATGCTCATCCAATGCTTAGCCTGTTCAAAAAACCCAATATAAATCAGGCCAGTTTGCTGTTTAGCGTATGCATCACTCAATTCGCAGCGCGGAGGCATCGAAAATCCTGTGAGTTCTGAACGGTCTCGACGCCGACCACGGTGAACGCGGCGAGGCGGGTTGTGATTTTAGATCCAGCGGCGGACCTTCGCTTTGTAGCGCAAATATTTGTCGCCAAATTTTTGTTCGAGATAGGATTCCTCCGGTTCGACGACGCCTTTTTGTAATGCCGCCGCAAGCCCGGCGGAGAGAAGAAAAATCCACACGGAATTGACGATGCAGCCGATGCCGATATTAAGCAAGATCATGCCGATATATAACGGATTGCGGCTCACGCCGTAGATTCCGGAGGTCGTAATATCGGTTGCCGGCTTGCGGATGTCGAGATGGGTTTTGACCCGGACCATTTCGCGCACCGCGAAGAGCTTGATGTTGACGGCGACGAAGATGCCAATAAGTCCCAGCGGCAAGCCCCAGCCCGCCGGCAGGAATGCGACGGGCCACATCATGTCGAGGCCAAACCCCAGCACCAAAATTCCAGCGAAGATTAACGTCGGCGAAGCAACGACATTCGCCCGATCCGCGGTTGCATTTTGCATGACCGGCGGCTCCTCGCGTTGGCTCCCGCTTTGTCACGAGCCCCACAAATCTAGCACAGGCTAATTCTACGTGTCCATTTTGGCTTACGCGCCTTTTCCCTACCGCGACGCCATTCGCCGCCATTTGGCCTCGATGCGTTTGGTGATTGCCTTCACTCTCGCGTCATGCGCGGCCCAAAAGGCCCGGCTAACCGCCGCCGTGCGGATCCTTGGCCCGCGCTTCGCCGCTGGGGCAACCGGCACGGCCGGATCGAAAACGAACGGCACGGAAATTGCCGCGGCGAAGGGCGAGCCGGCCGCCGCCAGATGAGCCCGCGCGCGGCCGCAATAATTCACAGAAAGCGCCGACATGATCTCTTCGCCATGTCCGGCGCGGTATTTCATCAGCGCGCGGCAAAGATCGCCATTGGCGAGACGCCAAGCCTCGCTAAGGTAAGTCACGCCGTAATGAATGTTGACGTCGGGTCTTGCGAGTTCGGCCAAATCGCCCTTGAATCCGAGCATCGCCGCAGTTTCAGGCCGGACCTGCATCAACCCGATCTCGCCAACGGCGCCAATCGCGCCTGGATCATAGCCGCTCTCGATCGCCGCGACGGCATCGGCGATGTCAGGCGGCAAGCCGTTCTTTTCGGCTTCTGTCCTTATGAGCGCGCGGGTCTCGCTCGCAACCGGCTCCTTAGCCTCGAAGCGTTGCTTCGAGACAGGAGGCCGAGTTTTGGTTTCTGTTGTCCCTTGCACGGAATCGGCCGGCGGCGCCGGTCTTGCAACAGGCAAGGGCGGATCGCCCGAAGCCGCACCCGCTTGCGAGACGAAACCCGCGCATAAAATGATGGAAGCGGCCTTATGGAAGAACATCCAGCCCAATTCCCAAAGTTTGCAACGATCGCTGTGGCACGTTTGCTGCAGAAAGCTTAAAACCGTCTTCACCTCCGGCAATGGCTTACCGCTTCCTTGCCGGAAGGTCCAATCCTGGTTCTCCAAAAATGCTCTCGCGTGAGGCTTCCTTCCCGCCCCGCGCAGGCGTAAAAGCCGAGCCGTTCCGGTCCCCCATCGTAACAGGAGCTTCAATGACCGCAATCGTCGACATCGCCGCGCGGGAAATCTTGGACAGTCGCGGCAATCCCACCATCGAGGTCGATGTCACCTTGGAAGATGGGTCGAGCGGGCGCGCGGCGGTGCCGTCGGGGGCGTCCACTGGCGCGCATGAGGCGGTCGAATTGCGCGACGGCGATAAGGCGCGCTTTTCCGGCAAGGGCGTTCTCAAGGCGGTTGAAAGCGTCAATCGCGATATTTTCGACGCCCTAAGCGGTTTCGACGCGGAAGATCAAGGAAAGATCGACGCAACAATGATCGCGCTCGATGGCACGCCAAACAAGGCGAGGCTTGGCGCCAACGCGATTTTGGGGGTTTCGCTTGCCGTTGCCAAGGCGGCCGCCGATGTCTGCGGCTTGCCGCTTTACCGCTATGTGGGCGGCGTCCAGGCGCATGTGCTGCCGGTGCCGATGATGAACATCGTCAATGGCGGCGTGCATGCCGACAATCCGATCGACTTTCAGGAATTCATGATTGTTCCGCTCGGCGCGCCTTCGCTGAAGGATGCGGTGCGTTGGGGCGCGGAGGTTTTCCATGTGCTGAAAAGCGCTCTGAAAAAAGCTGGCCACAATACCAATGTTGGCGACGAAGGCGGCTTCGCGCCCAATCTGCCTTCCGCCGAGGCCGCGCTCGATTTCTGCTGCAAGGCGATCGAGGAGGCGGGCTTCAAGCCTGGTGGCGATATCGCCTTGGCTCTCGATCCCGCCGCGACCGAATTTTTCCAAGGCGGCAAATATGTCTATGCGGGCGAGGGCAAGACGCGCGCGCCGCAGGACCAGGCAAATTATTTGGCAAAACTCCTCGCCGACTATCCAATTGTCTCGATCGAGGACGCAATGTCCGAGGACGATTGGGATGGCTGGAAGATCCTTACGGATCTCCTCGGCAAGAAATGCCAGCTCGTCGGCGATGATCTTTTCGTAACCAATGTCACGCGTCTGTCGCGCGGGATCAGGGATGGCGTCGCCAATTCGATCTTGGTTAAGGTCAACCAAATCGGCACACTGACAGAAACGCTCGCCGCCGTCGATATGGCGCAGCGGGCGGGCTACACCGCGGTGATGTCGCACCGCTCCGGCGAGACGGAGGATTCGACAATCAGCGATCTGGCCGTTGCGACCAACTGCGGGCAGATCAAAACCGGCTCGCTTGCCCGCTCGGACCGGCTCGCGAAGTATAATCAGCTGATCAGGATCGAAGAGGAGCTTGGCAAGCAAGCCCATTATGCGGGGCGCGGCGCTTTGAAGGCTCGGGTCCGGACTTAATCAATTCAATTCCAATAGGCAGCGATAGCAATGAGACAGAGCGCGGAAAAAAATTTAGCGCGAGTTTGTAATAGCGCGTGGCGATGTGGCAACGCACGCGAACGCTTGCAATGAGCTTGGGCTCGTCGAGTTGGCTGCGATTGCCGAGCTGAGCCCACACTACTTCGGCGAGGCATTCAGTCTTTCAACGGGAAAATCGCCCCACTGTTACGTAATGGAAAGACGGATCGAGTGTGCACGCGATCTCCTGATGGACGCGAACCGGCCCATCCGCGATATTGCTTACGCTGCGGGCTTCTCGAGCCAGAGCCATTTCACTGTGATCTTCCGCCGCGTCACCGGGGTTACGCCAGGCCGGTTCCGCCGGTCGCTTCCTTGAGGCCGCCGCCCGGCTCCGGACAGTACGCCAATTGAGTTGCGCCATTATTTCGTTACAGGCTCCACCGACACGACCTTGAAGGTGTGTATCTCATCATCATGGTCCCGGATCGAGACATATTCACCTAGTTTGAACGCGTGTGCGCCAAACCTGTAGCCCGCTTCGTCGCTGTCTCCGCTAGCTTCGTAGTGAAATACCCAACGCGCATGTTCCGATCCGCCGGGCTTGTGAACAAGGCGGCCATTTTCGTCCTGTTCGCCGTCCCAAAATCGGTGGACACGGCAATGCTCGCGGTATTCCTGCCAGAGCGACGCGTCGATATGGCCAGTGGCATCGAGCGGAGCCACGAACTCGTAGCCGCGGCGGGCGGAGCCCTCTGGAAATTCCTTCGATCGGGCGAGATTGAGCCTAATGCGCTTGAGCGCGTGGGACAGTTTCATAAGAGCGGTCTCCTTTGGCCCAAGTTCCAAGCAGTTTCATCGATCCTGAAGGAACTGCAGTCCACTTTGGATCAACGAACGAAAGCGCTTCATCTGGGCGAAGCAAAAATCGTCTTTTTAGGCCGAGAGCGGACAACACTCCTTTTGCCCTTGCTCTGAGCCTATGGCGTAAACGGGAAATACAAACGTGGACTTTAGCGCCAAATGTCAACTTATCGAATTGAACAATTATTGTGCCCTGGCGCGCGATCGCGATTGCCGGCGGGGAGTCCGCGTGCGCGGTCACCGGTCCGCGCGATGGCCGGCAATCTGTGCGCCAGCAGCTTTGGCGGTTCGTTTCATATCTCCAATCCAATTTACGAATACGCCGACGCCCTCCCACGCAGATATCCCTTGGCTGCGCATTTCCCTGCCGGACGCTCGGCCAGGTCAGCCAGTGAGCCGAGCGTTGACCGGGAGAACAGTGCTTTAGCGAGACGGAACAAGGGATCCGGGGTCTTTGATTTTACGGTCGCGAAGGTCAAGTGTGGCGCTTTCGTCACTCTGCCAAAAAAAACAAGCTGGGACGACTAACGGACCACAATTGAACTTGAATGGTCTCGCGATTTGGGAAAGCCTTGCGCTGCTATCCCGCTGCTTTCGAGCAAATCCCAAGATAAGGATAGAAGGTATCCCGATGAAAAAGATTTTTCACTTGCTAGCACTGACGCTGGGGCTGGCCGCCAGCTCGGCGATCGCGGCCGATCTTCCCTCGCCCACTAGGCCACCGGAGTATCTTCCGCCTCC
This sequence comes from uncultured Alphaproteobacteria bacterium, assembly GCA_963851225.1. Classification (GTDB taxonomy): domain Bacteria; phylum Pseudomonadota; class Alphaproteobacteria; order Rhizobiales; family Beijerinckiaceae; genus Methylocapsa. The sequence continues at coordinate 225,688 of CAWKON010000049.1, forward strand.
GCCGATATGGACCGGCTTTTACGCCGGTTTGAACGCGGGATATGGATGGGGAACGTCGAATCAGGCCGCTACCGAGGCTTTTCCGCTAGCTGACAACATCGCAAATGATCCATTTTGGGGAACTCCCTTCGGTTTCACTGCGGCCGCCAACTCGGGCACGGCGACCTTGAATCAGAGTGGCTTCATCGGCGGCGGTCAGCTCGGCTATAACTATCAGTGGAACTCGAACTTCGTTGTTGGCCTTGAAGCGGACATGCAAGGCGCTTCGATCCGAGGAACGGGAGGTTATGCGGGCGGCGTGGCGCAATTTGGGCCAGACTTGTCAGGCGCGACCGACACCGCAACCGGGAATGGTACGGTCACGGCCGGGATTGACTGGATGGGTACCGTCCGCGGCCGGCTTGGTTATCTCTTCACGCCCACGCTGCTTGCCTATGCAACCGGCGGCCTAGCTTATGGTGGGGCGCATGCAACGGCGACCCATACGCTAAGTTTTTCCGACACAACTCCGACGATCTACCCAACTACCGGTGGGGTGGGTCATTTTTCCGACACCCGTGTCGGCTGGACGGTTGGCGGCGGTTTGGAATGGATGTTTATGCCGAATTGGAGCCTGAAGGCTGAAGCTCTTTACTACAACCTCGGTAGCGTCAGCTTTAACTCGAGCGCGGTTCGGGCTGTGGACCCGGACGGCACAAACACATTCTTGCAGTTTGGCAAGACCGGAGCGTTGCTGTTTGCAAACACCCCCACAACTCGTGTGCAATACGACGGCATAATCGCGCGTTTTGGCGTCAACTATCACTTCAACTGGGGAACAGCTCCGGTCATTGCGAAGTACTGATCGAACATAAGGTCTTGGTTCGTCTTGCCCCCCTACTCGAATGAATACGAAACCCGGTCCCTGGACCGGGTTTTCCATTTCATTTGCGTGTCATCCCTATTATGCCTACGATGCGTCAGGCGCGCGGCCTCGCGAAACATTATATGAGACCGTGTGAAAACTCGGATTTTGCCAAAAAACGGCTCGTCTGGAGAAGACGGCTTAGTTAATAGAGCTGTGCCGGATTTGGCGCCGGAAGTCTGTGAGGGAACGGTTTGTAAAAACGGTTTCTACATTTGGGCTTGAGCAGGGCAATCGGAATTTAAGGCGGGAGGTTGGGTCGTGATAAATAGCAAAAAAATTAGCTTCTTTTTGAAAAGAGACCTTCGTTCTCGCATAATGAGCGCTGCGGGATTGGGATTTTTAATAGTCGCTTGCCAGTTGGGCAAGGCCAATGCTGCAATAGAGCCGCCTAAATGCCCTGGAGACGTAACTTGCTACAAGGAAATACGAGTCGTCAATAACACTGACGGTCCGATCTATGCGGTCGTCCAGGGTTCTAAACAGTTGAACCCAGCCCTTGGGGGTTGTCCGCAAGGTGATACTTGGCTACAAAGAGCACTCAAAAATACAAAAGAATGTTTTCCGGTTAAAAACACTTATTATATTTATATAAATCCGACCAAAGGAATTCCAAAAGGCGCAACGGCGTCAATATCCTTGCCATGGTGGTCGCAACCGGCGGGCAGGGTCACCGACAAATATGTTGATTGGTGGAGAGGAGGGAGGATTTACATATTTGACGACCAAACCGCTCTAAATGATAGTTTTAAGGTAAACTCGGGTCGGACAGGGGCAACCGGTAACTTTTGTTGGCGGCAGCCCATTAGTAAGTTGTTCAAAATTAGCCAAAAACGTTTGCGACAGCACGGATTTGAAAATTTACAGGGTAAATGACGATATTGTGGGTAGCTCAATCGAAACTAAATCGCCGCTTCAGTTGAACGAATGGACCTTCGCAGATGTCACAGACCCCGCTCTAGGGGGCGAACTTTTAACTCTGAATCTAAATTATAATGTTTCTAACGTTGATCAGATCTATTTGCCAGTTGCAATGGAGCCTATAAATGTAAATGGGCCGCCCGTTGGTTACATGGGTTCGACAATGTTAGTAAAGGATTTTAGAGCTAAACTGGTAAGTTTTACTGGAGCGAACGCAGACCAAACGAATGCGACTAACTGGCCAATTTATAACAATCCAGTCAACAAAACTACGAATAAAAAGAGATATCCCAATGCAGGCATAAGAGTGCCCTCCACACTGACGTTATTTAACTTTTATATGAACCCGAGTTTCATAGACGGTAACACGGCATTACCTGAGATCATTCCCTTACCGAAACCGTTCGACCGGGATAAGCTGCCGAAGTACGTCGCAGCGATAGAGAAAAATTGGACAAATTGCACAACAAGTCCATATTAAAAAATTGTCCTCTGAAGGATTGGTACACGCCGATAAAGCAGGCCTTTGACAAAAGTTACAAGGATTACTTTGCGAAGTGTCAACCGGTTCCACATTATATGGACAAAGTGAAAGACGATTTGCCAAGCCCAGAGGCTTATTTGCGTTTTGTTCATGGCTGGGTACCGTTCAGAGTCGATCCAGTTGGTAAGATCGGGTTCTGCACACCCGCAAAAGTGCCGGACCTTCCGAAGACGGAACAGCCGCCAGCAGAATTGGGATATGCTCCTGTCAATTACATCAAAATACAGTACGATTATGAGCCCCCACTCAATGCCAAGATTGATCAACAGTTTAACGTCTACACTAATCTCGTCCACGTCATCCTAAACGCATCCGCCTACGCCTTCTCAATCGATGATCACGAAAGCTTCCAAAATCACCCTGGCACTGGGCTCATCTTTGCGATCGGGGGCGGCGCGGGATTGCCAATCCAAGATAGAGTACCGCCTGCTATCCCTCAATTTTACGAGTGGTATACTGCGGGAGTTTCCCTGGGGCCAGGTACTGCATCGCTCGGGTGGAATTCATACGGCATTTGCAGCGACGTAACCAACAGGGATTTTGCAAATAAAATAAACCCAAATACGATCGGCCTAAATCCGAAAACAACCCCAGTGCCGTGCACAATAACCCTTACAGATACCAAAGCGAAGAAATATCAGATCAAAATCCTCCAGATGAACGCCACCGGCTCCTTGCCGTTTCAGATTTGGCCAGAATTCACACCCACCGGCGCAAAACCCAACGACCCAAAAGTGGTAGCCTGCCCATTGAATGACGACTGGTGCAAGGTCGGCGTCAACGAGACGGCGCATCTTTCGGATCCAACCAAAACGAATAAGGCACCTACGTTTACGCTCGGCACTCGGATTCCACAGTAAAGGTGGCTTAAGCTGCAGATAGCGAAAAATGCTTGCGGTCCGTCAGCAATGGCGTCGAGTCGTAAAAAGCGCCCAGTTGACGGCCGCATCGTTAAAGTCGTGCTCAAAATTAATGGAGCGGTCACTCAAATTTGGTGACGGAGAGGGTCAGGCGGATGCGGCTTGAGCTTTCGGTTCGACGACTTCAAATCCGTCGGTGTTTGGGAGAGGAATTGAAAATTCCTTCTCGACGGCAGAGCTCAGCAATGTTTTCCTCGCCGTGAAAGTCCTGCAACAATATGCTGACCTTGGTCTCGGCCGAAACAAACCGCCGCGTCACGCGGCGGATCTCCATTGGGGGAGAATTAGCCGTCTGCGATAGGATTGAGCCCGCAGCGAGGAGCACATCCGATGGCCAAAATCGTCTTCACCGCCAATATCCAGCGCCATGTTGCCTGCCCGGAGGCCGAAGCCGCCGGCCGCACCGTGCGGGAAGTTCTGGAGAACGTCTTCGCTGAGAACCCGCGGGCGCGGGGCTATGTGCTCGACGACCAGGCGGCGCTGCGCAAGCACATAGCGATCTTCGTCGATGGGCAGATCATCCGCGATCGCGCGCAACTCACCGACGCCGTGAGTGAAACCAGTAGGGTCTACATCATCCAAGCCCTGTCAGGAGGCTGACGATGAGCGACACGCTTCTCGTTTCGACCCGCAAAGGCCTGTTCACGGTGTCGCGCGAGGCGGGGCAATGGGGGATCGCGGGCGCAGATTTTTTGGGAGACAATGTCTCCCTCACTCTGACCGACCGGCGCGACGGACGTCATTACGCGGCTCTCGATCACGGGCATTTTGGCGTCAAGCTCCACCGCTCGACGGCAACGGGTTGGGAAGAGATCGGTGCTCCTATTTATCCGCCCAAACCGGACGGCTACGAGGAGTACGACATGTGGAATCGTCCCCTGAATTGGAGCACGGCACGCATTTGGGCGCTTGTAGCCGGTGGCTCCGACGAGCCCGGCGTCATCTGGTGCGGTACGCTCCCGGGCGGCCTGTTCCGCTCTGCTGACCATGGGGAAAGCTGGGCGATGATCCGCGCGTTATGGGATCATCCCAAGCGCACGCAATGGATGGGGGGCGGCGCCGATCTGCCGGGCATCCATTCGATTTGCGTCGACCCGCGCAATTCAAGGCGCGTGTGGGTCGCGGTCTCGACCGGGGGTATCTGGTTCACCGAGGACGCCGGTGCGAGCTGGACACAGCGCGGGGAAGGCATGCGGGCCGAGCACGTGCCACCAGAACTGACCCACGACCCCATCGCCCAGGATGTCCATTGCCTGGCGCAATGTCCTGCAGCGCCGAACCGCATGTGGGTGCAGCACCACAATGGAATCTTCGTCTCCTCCGACGAGGGAAAGACGTTCTCTGAAATCAACGATGTCGAGCCATCGACGTTCGGTTTCCCGGTCGTCGTGCATCCGCGCGAGCCCGATACGGCGTGGTTTGTCCCTGAAATCAAGGATGAGAAGCGTATCCCACGCGATGGCGCGCTGACCGTCACGCGCACGCGCGACGGTGGAAAGAGCTTCGACACCCTGACCAAGGGCCTACCGCAATCGCACGCCTACGATGTCGTATACCGCCACGCGCTCACGCTCGATGAGGCGGGCGACCGGCTCGCCTTCGGCTCCACAACTGGCGGTCTTTGGGTGAGTGAGGACCAGGGCGGCAGCTGGGCCTGTGTTACGCACACTCTACCGCCAATCTATTCGGTGCGGTTCGCGTGACACGGCGAGGGCGCCAGCACGCGCCCCTGGAGGTGGCTGGGCTTTCGCAGCCGGGGCGGTGATTTCGCCGGTTTCGCGATCAGCGACGCCTTGGCCCAGAGCGCGACGAGAGTGCGTCGCCCACGCGCCAAGGACGATCTTCACCTCACTGTTCCGCAGTGTTTCTTCGCCCGTGGCCAGTATGCGCAACAAGACGACCGGCATATCTCTGCCTCTCGAACGCGTTTCATTTCCCAACGGGCTGCTTGGCATTTTCGAGAAACGTCATGGGCTATAATGATGCTGGATTCGACCGCACAGAAAAAACGCGAAGATGTGCGCGTCGATGCTGGCGCCCGCATGCGCGGCGTGTGGCGAAGAGGAGAAACGGCCTTTGTGCAATCTTTATTCGGTGACGAAGGGCCAGCAGGCAATCCGCGAATTGGCGGGCGCCATGCGTGACCGGACCGGCAATCTGCCGCCGCTGTACGGGATCTTCCCGGATTACTCCGCCCCAATCGTCCGAAACCAGCTGAAGGGCCGCGAGCTGATCATGGCGCGGTGGGGCATGCCCTCGCCCGTCTTTGCGTTGAAGGGCAAGAAATCCGATCCAGGCGTTACCAATGTCCGCAACGTCACCTCCCCGCATTGGCGGCGCTGGCTCGGAATCGAGACCCGCTGCGTGGTGCCCTTCACGAGCTTTTCCGAGAACGAGGTGCTGCCGGACGGCTCCCGTCCGACCGTTTGGTTCGCCCTCGACGAGACCCGGCCATTGGCCTTCTTCGCGGGCATCTGGACGCGCTGGACCTCCATCCGGAAAGTGAAGGAAGGCGAAACCACAAATGACATCTTCGCATTTCTGACGACCGAGCCGAACAAGGAGGTCGCGGCAATCCACCCGAAAGCAATGCCCGTCGTTCTGACCACGCGGGAAGAAATCGAGGTCTGGATGAATGCGCCAGCCGAGGAAGCGCTCAAGCTGCAAAGACCGCTTGCCGACAACTCGCTAAAAATCGTGGCGAGGGGAGATAAGAAAGATGAGGGAGGCCTGGCGGCCTGACTTTCATACCCTATGATACACTGCCTCCAGCGGAAAAAATAAAACTTGCAGATGAGAACAAACAGTGTACATTCTAGGCTGCAGCCAGCGTTGCGCACACCATTCGCTCACGCCTTAGAAAGAAAGATCGCCATGGCCCAAGCAAATCTCCGTCTCGTGGACGGTACATTCACGGACAGGTCGAAGGCGCTGAACGCTGCTCTGTCACAGATTGCGTGTGCATTCGGCAATAACGCAACCATAGGAGGGGAAAAGAGCAAGGGCTCGGGTTTCGCAACGAATGTGACAAGCGGCCCGGAGGCCGAGCTTTTCTCCCTAGCCGCGAAGGTCAATTCAGCCGAGAAAGCTTTTCATAATGCGCTATTGTGCCGTAACGAGGCGCAGATCGCCTATCTGCGCGATCCAAACATCGTCACTCTCCAAACTTTGGAAATGTCAAAAACAGCCGAGGAAGTCGCGGCGGACATTCTCGACGCGGAGATCCGAAGACTTTCCAGTACCCGTGCGACGACGGTTATCGGGCTCAAGTTGAAGGCATCCTACGCTTCCCCGGAAGGCATGCTTTCAGACAGCATCGTCGGAGACCTCTTGCAACTCTAAACACTGCGAAGGGATATCGGACTTTGCCATTCGCGCAGCTTCGACGGCGCCGCCGGCACGAGACGTTCTTGACAATGACGCGCTTGCCGCGGGTGACCATCGTGTAAAACAAATTGCGTTGCAGCAGTGTTGTAGCGTTACGCTTCACCGCGGCCGACCGACGGCAACTGGTCGATATTGCCGACGAGGCCAGCCAAGACTTCCTTCGTTGGGTTCCTGTTTGCCGCCGTCGTGTGCCTGAGGCGCTCCTCTTCCGAGCTCCCGCATTTAAGCCTATCGTTTCAAAATAAGGGCCAACCCGGCTTTAATTCGGCGATGAGCAACATTTCGAGTGCGTTCGTCTTGCGCAAAATCATTAGTCCCACGGCGACCATAGCGCTGGTCCTCACTACGATTGCAAATCTGCCTCACTCTGCTTCTGCCGCCAACCGGGATGAGTTGTGGACCGTCGTCCACGACATCTGTGTGCCAGCCTACGAAAGCATCGGCGTGGGGTTTCCTTGTTCCGAGGTCAGCATTGCAGATGGCCTGGACCGCGGCTTTGCTGTGCTCCGTGTTCCCTCAAGTGCCACCCATGTTATTGTTGTCCCAACCGCGCGGATTTCGGGCATCGAAAGCCCGGCGTTACTAAATAATAATGCCCCAAACTATTGGCAGGCAGCGTGGGACGCCCGCCGTTTCGTCGAGGAGGGCGCACGCCGGCGGCTGCCGCGCGACAAAATAGGGATGGCCATTAATTCGGCAGCGAGCCGCAGCCAGGACCAGCTGCACATTCATGTTTCCTGCATCGCCCCGAAGGTCTCAGAGTTTTTGCGCCGTCACCAGGCGGAAATTCACAAAACCTGGTCGCTACTTAGGCCCACGCTTCTCAGTCACAGATTTGCAGCGATGAAGGTCGAGACGGAGAGCTTGGATTATGTGGATCCATTTAAGTTGGCCGCGCGAGGTCTATCCTCAGGCAAGCTTTCGATGGCAAACCAAACACTGGCTGTGATCGGAGCGACGTTCGAAGACGGCGGGTCCGGTTTTTATCTTTTAACCAACGACCCCAGTGCACAAGGAAATATTGTAGGTGCGGAAGCGCTGCTTGATGACAGGTGCGCCAATTGATCCAGGCCGGATACGAGAACGTGTGGCGGTACCTTTGGGCAACGATTTCCGTTCCACCCAGGGGAAATAGCGAGCTATGTTTATCATCCTTGCGTCGCTGCCTGGCCTATTGCGCGGGCCGGCCCTAGTGGAGATGGGCTGGCCGCATTCTCCTGTCCGGAGTAGCCGACCTCTTGGGAAGGTCATTTTGCGCGGCTTGCCGCGACGGCCGGCGCGAGAGTAGAAACGGGGATGTCCAGCCTTGTTTCTGCGTCAAACGTCCCGCTCATCGTCGAAGACATCTGCAAGACCTATGGCAAAACCGTCGCCGTCGAGTCGCTCTCTTTCTCGCTTAGCGCGGGTTCGACGACTGCGCTGCTTGGTGGCAATGGCGCCGGCAAGACAACAACAATCGGCATGATCATGGGGCTGATTGAGCCGACGAGCGGCTCGATCCACGCGTTCGGTCACGGCATGGCGCACGAGCGCCACCAAGTGCTGGACCGTATGAATTTCGAGAGCCCGTATGTGGACATGCCGCATCGCCTTACGGTGCGGCAAAATCTTCGCGTTTTCGCGCGGCTCTACGGCGTTACTGACATAGAAGAGAAAATCGCACGGCTTGCCGCGGACCTCGCGTTGGTCGAGTTTCTCGATCGTACGAGTGGAAGTCTTTCGGCGGGACAGAAAACGCGCGTGGCTCTCGCCAAGGCGCTGATCAACGATCCCGAATTGCTGCTGCTCGACGAGCCAACAGCCTCGCTCGATCCCGACACGGCGGATTGGGTGCGCGCCTATCTCGAGGCGCATCGCCGCGACCGCAACTGCACAATTCTGCTCGCCTCGCATAATATGGCGGAGGTCGAACGCCTGTGCGATCGGGTGGTCATGCTGAAACGAGGCAAACTCATCGATGATGCCTCGCCAGCGGAACTTCTCGCGCGCTACGGGCACAGCAAACTAGAGGACGTCTTCCTCGACGTGGCGCGCGGACGCACGAATGGCAAAAATCGAGTCGACTTATGAGCACTCCCGCCGCCGATTCTTTGGGCCGCGTCGGCGCGATGATCCTGCGTTATACCTACCTGTTGCGTTCGTCGTGGCCCCGACTTCTGGAAATGATCTACTGGCCTGCGGTGCAAATGCTAACCTGGGGCTTTTTGCAAACTTATCTTGTTCAGGCACAAGGCGGCATCCCGAAGAGCGCCGCCATAGCGGCGGGCGCGCTGATCGGCGGCGTTCTCTTGTGGGATATTCTTCTGCGTGGCCAGCAGGGGTTTTCCTTCTCTTTTCTCGAAGAGATGTGGTCGCGCAACATGCCCAATCTACTGATAAGCCCGCTGCGGCCGGCCGAATTCGTCCTCGCCTTGATGGTGATGAGCCTATTAAGGCTCGGCATCGGGATCGTTCCGGTCACGCTCATGGCCATCGCTTTTTTTGGCTTCAATCTCTGGGCGCTGGGCATCGCTTTCGCTGCCTTTTTCGTGGTTCTTATTTTCTTCGCTTGGAGCGTCGGCCTGCTGGTTTCGGGTATTCTGTTGCGCTATGGGCTGGGCGCGGAGAATCTTGTTTGGTCGCTGATGTTCGTCATTCAGCCACTCGGCTGCGTCTATTATCCCGTTGCGGCTTTGCCCGGCTGGCTACAACCTTTCTGTTGGGCCCTTGCCGCCGACCTATGTTTTCGAGGGCCTGCGCGGCGTGCTGCTCAATCACGTTCTGCGGGCCGATCTGATGCTCACGGGGCTCGCGCTCGATTTGTTGCTTTTCGCGGGAGCCATGTTCGGCTTTTCGCGGCTGCTCGCCAGCGCCCGGCGCGCGGGAACCTTATTGCAAATGGGGGAATAGAATTCCCAGATTTGACTCAACCGGGCAAGGCGGAACGATCGGCATCTACGGGAGCACGAATGTCTCGCCGATTTCGCGGACGGCAATGCGTTCTGGTGTCTCATGCAGCGCGGCCTGGAAACGCTCGATCGGTTCATGAAAGTCTTCGGAGCTGAGGCGGAACGTTTGATGATGGACCGGCATGATGAAATGAGCGCCGGCTTTATTGGCCATTTGCACAGCTTGTTCCGGAGTGCAGTGCGCATGAATCCAGGGATCGTAAGCGCCGATCGGCATGATCGCCAAATCGATGGGACCGAAAGCGCGCAGCTCCGCAAATGAATTGCTCAGCGCTGTGTCGCCTGAAAAAATGATGCGACGGTTATTTCTCTCGAGAACATAACCGTTGTAACCGCGATAGGTGTCGCGCCGCGTCCGCGCACCCCAATGTTTTACGCGGAACGCGGCGATGTCGATCTCGCCGGCGGAAGTCGATACAGACTTCCTTTCATTCCAACACAATTCGCTCACGTCGCTGAACCGCGTCCAGCGAAGCAGATCACTTGTCCGTTGCGCCGTCACCACCTTGGTCGAATGAGGAAATCGATGGAGTGTGCGCATGTCGAAATGATCGAAGTGCGCGTGGGAAAGAAGCACGATGTCGATCGTGGGTAGGTCACGAACGGTCAGTGCGGGCGCGGTCAGGCGTTTGAGGCCGAGTGTGAGTCCGGGCAAGCGGACTCCGATCCGAGGAAAAAGAACTGGATCCGTGAGAATCGTTATCCCAAAAAAATTGATCAACACGGTTGCGTGGCCCAACCACGCCGCGGTTATCTGGCTATCGCTCCACCGCGCCGGATTTGGCCGGGCGAACGCTGGAGCAATTGGACGCCGGCTTTCGACAATCAATTCATGCCAGAGATAAGCGTACCAACGGCGAGCGCGTGAACCGCCGAGATTTTGGTTTTTATTTCTCATCTGCGAAGGTTATCTGAAACGAGCGCAAAACCAAAAGATGCCATTGAGGGCACGCCGGTCGTCTCAAAGCGTCACGCTACGCGACTTATTCGGCAGCATTAAATTGGTTGTCCTCCTAATGATGGTCCGGTCACGCATTTTAGACCTTTCGCGTTCCCTGTTGCCTCGTACTTGGCGGATAGAAGGCGGCGCAGTGTCTGTCCTTGCTCTTCCTCCGCCTCGCCGCTATTCAGGCCAAGGCACTTGGCTTCTCTATTATGCTCCTGAAAATAAGTTACGCCGCCTCAAATCCGGGCGCGGCGACTTCTCTGCAATTCGAACGGAGAAACAGGCATGGTCAATTTTCATGGCCGTTTCGTCTGGTACGAGCTGATGACGACAAATATAGAAACCGCCAAGGCCTTCTACGCGAATGTCGTCGGCTGGGGCACGAGGGATGCCCGTTTGGCCTATAGCCTGTTTACCGCCGGCGACGCCGCCCCCGTTACTGGGCTAATTAACTTGCCCAAGGATGCGAGGAGAGCGGGCGTGACGCCGCATTGGATCGGATATGTCGGAGTTGACGACGTGGACGCCATCGTCGGCCGAATCAAGCAGCTTGGCGGAGCGGTGCACGTTCCACCGACGGATGTCCCTAACATCAGCCGCTTTTCGGTCGTCGCCGATCCACAGATGGCAACGCTTGCGTTGGTCAAGGGGCTGAATACTGACCAAGCGCGGCCCGCTCAAAAAGACACACCGGGGCACGTCGGCTGGCATGAATTGCTTGCCGCCGACTGGGAGAAAGCCTTCGCTTTTTACCGTGAGCTATTTGGGTGGCAAAAAGCGGACGCCCACACCGGCACAATGGGCACGTATCAGCAATTCTCCACCGGAGGGGAGACGGTCGGCGGCATGTTCACCAAGCCTGCGACATTGCCGCTTCCATTCTGGCTTTACTATTTTAACGTCGGCGACGTCGAGGCGGCGGCGAAGCGCGTGGAGGCTGGCGGCGGCCAAATTCTCTATGGCCCGATCGACGTACCGGGTGGCGCCTGGATCGTCCATTGCATGGACCCGCAGGGCGCCGTATTCGCGCTGCTGGATAGACGCAGACGTAAAGCTATTGGATATTTCGTGCCGCGCTATGCCTCCGACGCGCGGGACCGGCGATAATCTTGGAGATTATCCACAAATTCTCTCAACTTACCGGCCGTCGACTCTAAAGGTTCGGCTGGCGCGCCCGAAACCTAAATCGAACTAACGCCCGCAATGATTGAGCGCGGCGTGACTTTGCTAGAGCAGCTTATGGACGCAGGCTCAACTCTAGAGTTTGCGGTACCGCGAGTTTTTCGGGCAATGCTTTCGCTAGCTCCCGAAATTCGGGCTTAAGTGTCGATGGGTCTCTTTTGCGAAATCGAAGATATAGAATGAGCGTAGCCGATTGCCATACGCCCTTTCTCATCTTGTCAGCTATGTCTCTGACTTCCGAGAGCGTAAGCTTTACATACCCAGATTGAGTTGATGTCTTTGATTTGCGCTTCATAAGATAGAGCGTATCTTTTTTTGTAAATATTCCTGCTGGATATAGCTCACAGTGCAACAATTGATTCCGACATTGCTGACACCACTGAAAATATTTCAGGAGATTTTCTACATATTCCCTGACTGCCGGATCAGGCTTATCCTTAAACACAGCGCTTGTTGCTTTGATACGCTTTTCTTCATCTAGGCTGAAATAATAGAGTTTTCCTAAATCATCTGGCACGTTCAGTTTCGCGACTTGATTGAGATAAACACGTTCCATGCTGGCTTGAAAAGGTGCGAATTGCAGCGCGATTACGCCAAGTGCGTGTAGGTGTTTCGCGGGACCGGGCCTATAGTCCAGCGGCCAATCATCAATGGTCTCATCCTCATTCATGACGCGCTCCCCCCGCGAGCAAGACGAGCAATATAGCGCAGCTGAAATCCAGCGCCGCATGGAAGCGGAAATCCGCCGCGCGCTGAATACGCCCCCCAATAGTGCGAGAACGATCTCGGTTTGTCAGGTGCATAATTGCCAAAGTTTGGCAAAGCCCGGAACCGCAATTTGACCGTTTTTGACCCGCCGTCTCTGACCATACCATCGCCATTTGGGTGGCCGCTACGCGGCCAAGCCGAGGCCGTGCGCTTGTCAGTCGGAAGCCCCGCGACCGATCGCAAATTGTCCGACCGGGCCTTCCACGTGGAACTCGATCCCCGTCATCTTCGCGAACAGATCGATATTCGCGATCCCAACCGCACATCCGCCGAGCCCCATGTCTGTCGCCATCAGGTAGAACGTTTGCGTCAAGACGCCGACGTCCTTCAGAATGAGCGAATATGCGATCGAGCTGTACTTCCATGAAATCCGGCCAAAGCGCGCAGCGATCGTAATCAAGATCTGGGGCGGAGCTGGCGCGCCCATAGCATATCTGGCTCCCGTCAACTGCGCTTCGAGCTCATGCCTAGGAACGCCGATCGGGACCAGCGCGTGAGCGCTGGCGTCGTAATGATAGAAGCCTCGTGCAAGCCCTTCGCATTTGTCGACGGCCAGATAGAGCTCGAGCTCGTAGCACGCGCCCGCCGACGGATATGGCCTGACGGCATGACCTCCGTCGTCGAGGTCGAGCCTTGCTGTTGGATCTCGACAGGACGCGCGCGGTGCTGTCGAGAAATCGCGAAAGCTCGGCAACGTGATCGGTCGCTGGTCATCAAAGCTGCGCGTCGAATGACGTTCGCGCAGGAGCTTTGCGACCGGCGAGATTGCCTCCGGATGCGCGGCCGAGAACTTGTGCAGATCGATTTTCTTGTCCGGGCCAGCGGGGCCGCACCGCCGGCAGCGGAGAAGCGACGCCAGCATACGGATAAACTCCGCCGAGCGGATTGGCGTGCCGGCCTTCCGTGCTGCGCGTGTGGAACAGAAGATCGTGGAAGTCCCAAAGGATGAGGTTCTGGTCGACCTCGGCCGGTCGAAGGCCATTTTCGCCGGCAGCCCGGTCTTTAAAATGATTTGGCAATCCACCAGCAAAGCGAGAAACTCGACCCCTGGAAAGCCGTCCTGCCGACGGAGCTGTTTGATTTGTTGCGGCGTGGAGAGCATCGCCAAGGCAGACGCAATCTTCGGATCGCAAATTTTGAACAACGCGCCGGCGCGCGGCGATTCCAGGACCATCTCGCTACCACGCCGTCGCATATATGCGAACCGCGACAGGACAAGAGCATCTGCATTGCCGAGCTGCGGCGTTCGCGGCCAATAATCAGGAATCTGCGGTTCGATGACGACCAGGTCCTCGCCGGTGCGCGAGCGCCCGAGGCGGTACTCCAATAGACCGTGTCTCGCCAATCGCCGAGACCAATAGATTGATCTCTTTGTCGATATTCCGGCTGTTGGACGCGAACGAGGCGAGTGGCAGACCCATGCGCAGATTCTGTGCGCGATCCGCCGCGTCCGCGCTGAATGTTCCCAAGCCGACCGAATAACCATCGAAGCAGGCGACGATTTCTCCATTCGCCTGCGCTTCAAGCGTGACGTGGCTACGCGAGCCGGGCGGAAACGGTTGCCGGCACGGCCCGTCGCACTCTCTTTGGTCCGGGAGCGCGCAAGTCAGGATCACCCTCAGGTATGGGGGTGAATCGGATTGAGCTCGTTTTCCTTGAGCGGCCGGTCACGCAATCCGAGCTTTACCGGCACATCGTAAAGCCGGCCAGGCGCGAAGCGGCGATAGAAATGCCGCAATCCAGGAACGATCACTCTGACGACCGGGACCTCGATGTCTGGACGCGTCTGATCGAGGACGAGGAAATCGAGGCCTGCTTGCTTGGCAAGGCGCGACGCAGGCCGTCACCTGCTCGCGCGTGTCGAGATGGCCAAACTTCGAGCCGAAGTCCGGTTGGACTAACGGATTTCCGCTCGGCGTCAAATAGGGATGGTCCTGCAGGCGCAATGGAGTGATGCCGTCAAGGCTCGATTTCTCGCCGGTCCCGCCGCCCATGAGACCCAGGGAAAGAAATTGATTGAGCTCCGTCAGCGCACGCAACAAGGCGATTCGCGTATCGAAATGCGCGCCGGAACCGAATTCGATATTTTCCCGCCCGTTTTGCATCCAATGCGTTATCGCGACAAAGGTCGGGATCCCGAGATCGCTGGTGACGTCGAGCACCCAAAGCCGGCGGCCGGTTTCGGCCAGCTGCTTTCGCAGATCGCGGACGTAGGAATCGTCGAACTGGCCGAGATCCAATTCCGGCCGCTGCAATCGATTGTACCACCAGATCGCGTATGCATCCCGTTCCACCAGCTCGAGGAAACCTTGGACGATTGCCTCCTCGAGCGTGTTGCCGGCCGCGCAGCCATTGGAATCCGCAGCGAAGGCGGCAGGGCCCCTGTAGAAAAAATACAACAGGCTGGTCGGAAGATATTTGAAGCGTTCGTCGCGCAGAGACCAGACCGGCGACCATTCGATCTCGGCCGATCGATCGAATAGCGCCGGGATCGCCTCCCGATCGTGCGAGCCGGGTGCCGGTGCCCGGCCCCGCTGCAATTGTGCGTCGCTGAACAGCAGGACTTTGTTCGGAGGAATGGCCTCGCCTGCCGGGAAATCAGTAAACCGCCGCTTTGCTCTGATCTCGTCGCCCTGAAAAATCCCAGAATAGCGCTCGATCGCCTCCATAAGCGCGCTGGCTTCACCTTGTTCGGCGGTGCTGCCCTTGCCGAAGCTGCCGCTGCTCAGCCCTGCCCTGAGCTCATTGACCGTCTCGGATGGCCCTGAAAAATTGTGCGTGGCGATGGTAGTTGGTGTTCAAGGGCAAATCGGCTTCAATCCGCTCGAGACGCGAAACCACGCCGGTCAAGGGGCTCACATGCCTGCGGAAACGCGCAACCGTGGCCGATGGCGAAACGCTGCGATATCCCCCGCTCGTCATGACGACCTTGCCGCCTGCGCCAAGCTCGACTGGCACTGGCGCTCGGCGGGGATCGCGCAGTCTTCTTGCGGCCGCAGCTCGGACATTGCGGGCGGGCCGCCACATGAGTGCTTCACGATGGTCGAGCCCAACAGGTCGAGGCTCATGATGTGATCGCTCAATTCCGTGCGAAAATCGGTGGCGATCGCTTTCGCGATCTCGACGGCCGCAAGTTGGATGGCACTCTGCCCGAAGGTGTGCCGGGCCAAAGGCGAAACGGCGAGGCAGCGGGCCTGTCTGCGATCGAGGAGTGCCTTGACCTCTCGATTCCTTTTCATCCGCTCGGCAAGACACATCCAGCAGGCGCTCTTTCCCGGTCTGAACACCGGCCCCACCAGGGGAAAAATGCCGGAGGGTTGGACGAGCACCCAGGGCGTAGGTCCGATAAATGCTGCCGGTTCAATTCGGCCAATCGTGCTTTCGAGATAATCATTCACCAACGTGACCGTCAGATCAGGGGAGCGCTTGACGACACGAACGCCCAGCCCGCTCAAGGCGGCGCCGAGTTCCGTTGCCCCCTGCACGTCGATTGATTGAATGCGCACACGACATTTCTGGAGATTTTTCTCCGCGGTCTCCGGCGATAGGCCGAGGCTCGCCCAATAGGCGGCTACGGCGCCATTCGAAGAGCGCGATGCCGGAAGGACATAGCGGCGATCGACCAGCCGCTTCAGGGCTTCGTGGATTTTGTCGGACGGAAAATCCTTCTCTAGCTCGCGAACGAGCTCCTGAAAGCTCCTTCCGCCCTTTGCTATCGCAGCGGCGAGCGCGCAATAGAGCTCGCCGTGAAGCAAGAACTTCCGGTCCTCGGAATAGAGGCACACAACATCCGGCGGTAGCAGATAGACGGTGAAAGTTCGGCGCGAACTGCGGGATGTCTTTGCCGTTATGCTGTGTAAAGCTGTTTCCGCGATCGCCTGTCATGAGGTTAGTACGCGCATCTTCGCCACAATTCCGGACGCCAGTGCAAGGCGTATTCTTCAGGTGACACGGTCTTCGTTATCCAGCTTGCCGCTAGTTTTTCTGACTGTCGCGTTTCTCGATAGGGTTGGCGGCCCACTCGGCCACAATGCAACGCCTGACGCGCGCATCCGCGTGCGCAGCGCCAAATAAGACGCCGCGTTGGCCGGATCGAACCTGGTCAAACCCGGCACAGTCGAATTGCGTCCGTCAATGTGATTGGAAAGTGCTCCCGTCTAGCACCAGGGCGCATCCTCCCCATGACAAGCAGCAGCCGCCCCAACCCCAGCCCCAGCTGCAGCCGCCACAGCCTCCCCAACCAACGCCGCAGCCTCTGCCACAGCCCCTGCCGCAGCCCCTGCCGCAGCCCCTGCAGCCGCCTCCGCAGCCATGTCCGCAACCGCCGAAACCATGTCCGCAACCGCCGCCATGTCCGCAACCGCCGCCATGCCCGCAGCCGCAGCCTCCTGCTCGAGCAAGTTGGATCAGGCCTGACTGAGGTGTTCCGAGGCCTTCCTTGTCGAAAAGATGGAACGTCGCCAGGCTGACGTCGGAGATTTCCTCATCGCCGAGAGTGAGGAATTGAAATGGCGACATATTCTGCGACGGTAAATCCACTACCGGCATAACCGCTAGTGATCCGCCGGTCGTTGCCGCCAAGGACGCCCCGGCGATTCCCAGCACTGATGCAGCTTTACTTGGATATTTCCCCTTCGAAGCGCGCTTCGCTTGCGACATAGCAGAGTCCCTTTCCATTGAACAAATGCGCGGCGAACCCTGCTACGTTCGTAACACTTTTTCAGCGCTTTGAATAGGACCGTCCGATCGGGATTACGAGAAAGCCTCTCATCATAAGCGCGGCTATTTTCAACATTCTGCCGGTGTCCGCCAGAATGTTGACACCATGGTTTGCAATTTTTCCAACTTGGAAAAAAGTCGCTGCACGGCGCGTCCTTCACGACGGCCCAAGACTGAGAAGTCACATTGATGCGTTTACTGAAGCCTGCCATCTGTGACGACCTGCTCGTCTGCACCAAAGCCGAGGTGTATCAGCGTCGCATCAAAGGCTGCGGTGTCAGGGCACGCCCTCGACGATCTTCTGCGGATTGGCAAGCTTCCCTCTGACCGAATTTGATTGAAGCATAGCAGTGTCCTGCAGATCATGCTTTAATCGCCCGAGCAGGGTATAGTTCAAAGCAAGAGGCGTAGGCAACTCTTCGCAAGTTCCGATCATGTCCACGATAGAACAACGCCGCGATCAGATCTTCCCGAAACTTGGGCCCGAGGAGATCGCTCGTCTCGAGCACTTCGGCAACGTCCGGCGTTACAAACCGGGTGACCTCTTGTTCGAGACCGGTAAACCGAGCCCCGGCATGTTCGTGCTCACAACGGGGTTGGTTGCCGTGTGCGCTCGAGATGGAATGGGCCATGTGTCGAAGATCATCGAACACAAGCCGGGCGAGTTCCTTGCCGAGATTGGACATTTATCGGGCCGGCCCGCGCTGGTCGACGCGCGCGCGACCACAGATGTCGAGGCACTTCTCATTTCCCCTGACCGACTACGTGGCGTGATCATCGCCGAAGCCGAACTTGGCGAGAAAATCATGCGCGCGCTCATTTTGCGCCGGGTTGCCTTGATCGAGAACGGCACCAGCGGCCCGGTTTTGATCGGGCCCGCGTTGAACTCTGACATGGTACGCCTGCAAAATTTTCTTGCACGTAACGGCTATCCGCATCAGACGCTCGATCCTGACGAGGATGCAGACGCCCAGGTGCTGGTCGAACGCTACGCTACAGAACCCTCGGAACTGCCGCTTGCCGTTTGTTCGGACGGAACCGTGCTGAAAAATCCCAGCACAACGAAGCTCGCGCATTGCCTCGGCATGGTCACCTGCGATGCCCCGGATCGCACATACGACGTCGCGATCGTCGGCGCTGGACCGGCTGGACTTGCAACCGCTGTCTATGCTGCGTCGGAAGGCCTGTCCGTGATCGTATGCGACGCCAATGCCTTTGGCGGACAAGCGGGTGCCAGCGCCCGCATCGAGAACTATCTCGGATTTCCGACCGGCATCTCCGGACAAGCGCTCACTGCACGCGCTTTCGTGCAGGCCCAGAAATTTGGCGCAGAAGCAGCCATTCCCGTGGAAATAACCGGTCTCGATTGCGGCGGCGCGCCGTTTTCGCTGAGCTTGATCAATGGAGGGAGCGTCAAGGCGCAAGCGGTGGTCGTGGCAACCGGAGCGCGCTATCGGCGCCCTGCTATTCCACTTCTGCAAGACTTCGAAGGGCGTGGCATTTGGTATTGGGCGTCCCCGATCGAGGCGCGGATGTGCCGGCGCCAGGAGATCACGCTAGTGGGAGGCGGTAATTCGGCCGGCCAGGCGGCCAATTTTCTTTCCGGCTTTGCCGCCAAAATTTTTATGCTGATACGGGCGGAAAGCCTGGCCGCGTCGATGTCGCGCTATCTGATCGACCGAATTGAGGCGCGGCCGAATATCGAGATTTTGTGCCAGACCGAAATCGTCGCGCTCACCGGTACTCCAGAAGGCCGGTTGGAGCGGGTACGCTGGCGCCACGCGCTGACCGGGACTGAAACGGAGCGGGCAATCCGCAATGTTTTTCTGTTCATTGGCGCCGATCCCGCAACCGACTGGCTGCGGGCATGTGGCGTCGGACTCGACGCTAAGGGATTTGTCCTGACAGGTTCCCAAGCCGCCATGAATAATGGCGCAACGACCGGGGTGTCTCGCCCGCCATTGCCGCTCGAATCAAATGTCCCTGGTGTGTTCGCGGTGGGCGATGCAAGGTCGGGCTCAGTAAAGAGGGTCGGTGGCGCCATCGGTGAAGGGGCGGCGGTAGTCGCGCAGCTGCACAGCTATTTTACTGCGAACTCATTTATAACAGGCTACACAAATTTCCAGATGACGACCGCCATTTGCCGGGCTTTTCGTCTCTCGGTCTTTGAGACAGGCACGTGCATATCAATCGAAGGTCATCGGAGACGCAAACAGGCTCACTGACAAATAAAACTCGCCTACGCGACACCATCCCGCGAACGCTTCAGACTTGCGCTTCGTGCGCGTAACACCAGCGCCAATCCTCGCCAGGTTCGAATGATTGGATGATCGGATGCCCGCTTTCATGGAAATGCATCCGTGCGTGCCGGTGCGGCGAGGAGTCACAGCAACCGACATGCCCACAGGTTAAGCACAGACGCAAGTGCACCCACTTCGAGCCTATTCTCAGGCAATCCTCGCAACCTTCCGCACTCGGCGTCACTTCACGAATCATGTTCAGATGCGGGTCAACCATCTCGTCCCATCCCTTCCCGTCAAACGCTCAGCGGATCGATTGGCGCCGCCGCCGGGCACTACCTCGCACTACGCAATGCGCAGTTTATCCGTGATCGCCAGCTCGCAGATTTGCTCCCTGTGTTTGCCAATGATCCTGACCTCGTCAAACAAAGCGGGCGATGCTATCAGGCGTTGTCAAATCGGCCAAGATTAGGCGATATTCGGTTGTCGGCCGCATAAGGGCGATTATCCGGGGCGTGTTTGGGTGCCGGGGCGCGCATCACGGTCCGGAGCTTTGCCGGGGAACCCCGCATTTATTACGGATTTTGCCCCCTTGTTTGGCGGCGTTTGGTGGCAGAGAATTTTGGACAGAGTGAGCGTTGGCGGAGGGGGCGGGATTCGAACCCGCGATACGGTTTCCCGCATACACACTTTCCAGGCGTGCGCCTTCAACCACTCGGCCACCCCTCCACGGTCCGTATGCGCGCCCCGGCTGGTCCTCTTAACCTTCCGGCGATGCGGATATCCGCGAAAGGCGCGCTGCACTATAGTGCGGCGCGCCGTCAGCGCAAGCAGGCGCCGGTCATGGCTTCGAAGCCCCGGCCGGTTTTACTGTATCGGCTGCGATCCTTTGGTGTTAGTTGAGCCATACTGGCCGCAAGTTCCAGCAGGCGCGATTTGCTGGAAATGCACGCGGCGAGCTGCAAAACCATAGGCCCGCAAAGGTGGCCAATGTCTTACTCAACTGCCGATACGCACGCCGACGTTCTCGTGGCTGGCGCTGGCGCCGCCGGCCTCTCCACCGCGCTGGCCCTTGCGCAAGCGGGATTTTCGGTTGTCTGCGCCGGCCATGTCGATACGCGCGCCAACGGGCGGACTGTCGCGCTGTTTGAAGGCTCGCTGCGCTTTTATAAGGCGCTCGGCGTTTGGCCGCATTTTCGGGGCAGGACCGCGCCGCTCGCCCGGATCGCGATGATCGACGCCACCAGAGCGCGGTTTCCGGTGCCCTCCGTTTCGTTTGCCGCAACCGAGATCGGCCTTTCCGCTTTTGGCGAGAACATCGAAAACAATGTGCTCGTCGAAGGCCTTGCCCAAATCGCGGTGGCGACCAAAAACCTCGTCCTGCACGAAGGCATGATCAGCGACATAAGTTTTGACGAGGATGCGGTCCGCGCCACGCTCGCCAGCGGGCAGAGCGTCACCGCAAAACTCGCCGCCGCCGCCGACGGCCGCATGTCGCCCGCGCGAACCAAGGCGGGGATCGGCACGCGCACGTGGACCTATCCGCAAGTTGCCTTCACCGCGCTCCTTTCACACGCGAAGGCGCACCGGAATATTTCGACCGAGTTCCACACCCGAACGGGCCCCTGCACGCTTGTTCCGCTCCGCCCAATCGAAAATAAGCCGAACAGATCAAGCCTCGTTTGGCTGATGTCCCCGGAGGAGGCGGAGCGCCGCCGCGCGCTTTCGGATTCCGAGCTGGCGCATGAGATCGAGGATCAAGTCGATTCGCTTCTCGGCACTATCGAGATCGATGGGCCGGGCGGCTTTTTTCCCATGGCGGGGATGAGCGCCAATCGTCTTGTTGGTCATCGCATCGCGCTGATCGGCGAGGCCGCGCATATTTTTCCGCCGCTCGCCGCGCAAGGCCTAAACCTCAGCCTGCGGGATAGCGCCGCACTCATCGAAGTTTTGGAAGACGCCCGCGCGCTCGGGGGCGACATCGGCAGCGCGCATACGCTGAAAACCTATGCAGCCGCGCGCCGGAGCGACATTTTCTTGCGCACGAACGGAATCGACATTCTCAACCGCTCGCTGCTTTCGAATCTTTTCCCGGTCGATTTTTTGCGCGGCGCAGGGTTGTTCGCTTTTTCGATGATAGGTCCGTTGCGCCGCGCGCTCATGCGCGAAGGCGTACTCACGCATGGAACCTTGCCGCGCCTCATGCAAGAGCGGCCACTGCGGCGTTTCACAGAGCCCCCGCGCGGCGCGGCGCCGACCGGCATGTCCGCGGGGGGATAGAGGCGCAATTGAGGAATAATTGCTGTGAAAATCGCGACCTGGAACGTCAATTCGATCCGGCAGCGGACCGAGCATCTCCTGCGCTATCTACGCGACGTCGCGCCCGATGTTCTCTGTCTGCAGGAGCTGAAATGCGTCGATGCGGCGTTTCCGTATGCGGAAGTCGAGGCGGAAGGCTATAATGCCGCCGTGCATGGGCAAAAAGGGTTTAACGGCGTAGCGATCCTTGCCAAGGCGCCGGTCGAGGTCACACGGGGCCTTCCTGGCGGCCTTGATGACGAGCAGGCCCGCTACATCGAGGCGGTCATCCCGAATGGAGACGGCATTGTCCGCGTGGCCTCGATCTATCTGCCGAATGGCAATCCGCCGCGCACGGAGAAATACAGCTACAAACTCGCCTTCATGAATCGCCTCATCGCGCACGCAAAACAACTCCTGGCGCTGGAGGAGCCGCTCGTGCTGGCGGGCGACTACAATGTGATTCCAACGCCCCGCGACGCTGCCGACCCCGCCGCCTGGGTGGGCGACGCACTGTTCTTGCCGGAGACCCGGGCGCGCTTTCAAATCCTTCTCAACCTCGGCCTGACCGACGCCCTGCGCGCAACGACGGACGCCGCCTCGCTTTATACGTTTTGGGATTATCAGGCGGGCGCGTGGCAACGGGACAAAGGCATCCGCATTGATCATCTCCTGCTTTCGCCGCGCGCAGCGGACCGGCTTATCGACGTTGCCATCGACAAGGAAATGCGGGGCGAGGACAAGCCGTCCGATCACGTACCAGTCCGCATCACATTGGCATGACGGCGCAGCGGGGCATCCGCATTGAAACGTCCAACTCGCCGGCAACCATCCTGGCAAACGCCAGCGCGCGGGCATTCCTCGCGCCATTGCTTCAAGCGCCCGGACCGGCTAGTTTCACCAAAGCTGGAGGTGCTGTCATGAAATCGCTTGTAAATCCTTCTTTTGCCTTGATTGACTCTTCCCGCACGGCGAAGATGTTGCTCCGCGTGCGCGCTTTTGCCGTTATCGCCCTCCTGGGCGTAAGCGTTTCAGGCTGTGGCTACAACACGATCCCCACGCTCGAGGAGCAAGCCAAGGCCAAATGGGCCGACGTGCAGAACCAATATCAGCGGCGGGCTGATCTCATTCCCAATTTGGTCGCCACCGTGCAAGGCTATGCCAAGCAGGAAAAGGATGTGCTGACCGCCGTCGTCGAGGCGCGGGCCAAGGCAACTTCCGTCAAGATCGATGCCTCGCAATTGACCGATCCCGAGAAGGTCAAGCAATTTCAGGAGGCCCAGACACAATTGTCAGGCGCGCTCGGCCGTCTTCTCGCGGTCAGTGAAAATTACCCCGATTTGAAATCCAATCAAAATTTCCTTGCCCTGCAGTCGCAGCTCGAAGGCACGGAGAACCGTATTTCTGTTGCACGGCGCGATTATATCGAGGCGGTCGCGGGGCTATAATCTCAGCCTCAAGACGTTCCCGAGTCTCATTTGGGCATCGACGTTTTTTCGCGGCAACAAGCCGATGGCCGAGTTCGCCGCCAATGAGGCCGCGCAGACGCCCCCACAAGTGAAATTTTGACGGCGGGTGTTGTATCCAAGCGGGCGACCAGGAATGACACCGTTGGCTAGCGCCCGGCAATCCTTTTCCCCGCCCGCGCTTTATCTTGCCGCGGCTCTCCTCGCGGCCTTCGCCTTCGTCAATTTCGCGTTGGCCTATACGTTTCCGCCGCTGACCGGCCGCGTCGTCGATTCCGCCAATATCATTCCGCCGGCGGTCACCGCCAGGATCACCGAAAAACTCGCCTCGCTCGAAGCAAAATCCGGTATTCAACTTGTCGTGGCGACCGTCAAATTCGCTCGAAGGCGACGACGTCGAGCCTTACGCCAATGCGCTGTTTCGCGCCTGGAAACTCGGCGAGAAGGAAAAGAACAATGGCGTGCTGCTGCTTGTCGCGCCAAACGAGCGCAAGATGCGGATCGAGGTTGGCTACGGCCTCGAAGGCACGCTGACCGACGCATTGTCGAAAATCATCATCACCAATGCGATGGCGCCACGCTTTAAGGCGGGGGATTTCGGCGGCGGCATCGAGCGCGGCGTCGACGATGTTATTACCGTTTTGACGACGGATTCCTCGGAGTG
This sequence comes from uncultured Alphaproteobacteria bacterium, assembly GCA_963851225.1. Lineage (GTDB taxonomy): Bacteria > Pseudomonadota > Alphaproteobacteria > Rhizobiales > Beijerinckiaceae > Methylocapsa. The sequence continues at coordinate 249,595 of CAWKON010000049.1, forward strand.
GGAAAAACGCCCGCAGCTGCGCATCGTCCGCCATGATACGACGCTTGACGACCTTGGTCCTTGGATTGCGCTCGGACTTTTCGTGTTCATCTTCTTTTGGCTTACGCCGCGCGGCCAACGCGGCAATCTGCTCTCCTTCCTGCTCGGCATGCTGATGAACTCCAGCCGGGGCGGCGGATATCGCGGCGGTTCCGGTAATGGCTGGTCCGGTGACGGCTGGTCCGGCGGCGGCGGCTTTTCCGGCGGTGGCGGATCGTCGGGCGGCGGCGGCGCCTCGGGGAGTTGGTGATGGCGCGTTTCTCGTACAAAGGCGAGCTTTCGCACGAAGTCGAGCGCCGCGTCGGCGCCGCGATCAGGGCGGCAGAAGCAACGACCGCGGGCGAAATCGTCTGCGTGCTCGCGCGCGCGTCCTCCGATTACACGAGTTACGCGACCGCCTCGTCCGCGCTCATCGCCCTGATCGCACCTTGGTTTCTGATTGCACTGACCGATCTTTCCGTGCTCGAGATTTTTTTGGCGCAGATCGTGACGTTCGTGGCGCTGTTTTTAATTCTGTCCGAGTCTCTGCTGAACCGCCTCCTGGTTCCTCGCCGCGCGCTCCGTGTCCACGCCCATCGCTCCGCGATGGAGCAATTCATGATTCGCGGCATGGCCCGCAAGCAGAACCGCGCGGGCGTCCTGATCTTCGTCTCGCTCGCCGAACATTACGCCCGCATCGTCGCCGACGACGGGATCGCTTCAAAGGTTGATCAATCGGTGTGGCAAGATGCGATCGATGCATTGCTGGAGCGCGCGGGCGCGGGCGAAATCGCGGAGGGTTTTGTCATCGCGGTCGAGAAGTGCGCACGCGTTCTCGCCGAGCATTTTCCGCCCGGAAGCGGCGACCAGGACGAACTGCCAGACCAAATCTATATCATTTGAGCAGGATCTGGGAAAGGCCAGCCGAATTCCACGAAAACTCAACGGCCTTTACCCGCAAACCCCGGCGGCGCGTGTTCCCAGGGATAGCCTCTCTCGGCCTTGTCATAAGCATAGCGATACAGAGCGCGCATATAGGTCTGATCAAAATCTTCCTTGTGCTCGGCCTGGAAATCGTCGCTGATGTAGGCGAGGTTGAAGCGCGCTCCTGCGCGTACTGTGACCAAATACATGCGATAGATATCGCCGATGCCATTGTAGTTGATCATCGTCGAGACGGCCTTCTGGGCAATTGACAGCATCTGTCTCTCGACATCGCTCCATTCTGTCGTCAGGCGTGAATTCCGGATGACGTAAGCGACGACGGTACGCCTGCGATATCCGGCCTTTTCCTGGGCCACGTGAATGTTCACGCTAGGGGGAACGAGAAAAGCCTGGCTCACCGCGCCGCCGTCGACATGCATTTCCTGATAGTGGTTTCCATTTGCCTCGACGTCGAACATCACCGGCGGAAAAGCAGCGGGAATCGAAGCCGACGCTAACAAAATATGACGAACGAGATCGAGCGCGCGCGGGTCGCCGCTCGCGGCAATCGCTCCGATATTCCACAGGACCGGCTGCCCCGCGTCGAGATCGGTCGTTTGGATGAAGAGAAGGCGCCCCTTCTCATACTCGGCCGCGATCTTTGCAAGCATGCTGCCGTCGACATAGCGGGAAAGCGTCTCGTAAAGAGGAGTTGTGTCCGAGAGCGCATCCTCGGTTAGCGCGGCGACTATGAACCGCTTTTCATAGATTTTCGAGGGAGTTATGTTGGTGTAGACATCGGTTAGGGCGCCGTCATACTCTGGCCCGAGGAAGGCAAAAGGCGCGATGAGCGCGCCGGTGCTGACCCCGGTGACGAGTTTAAACTTCGGGCGATCGCCGTAGGCGGTCCAACCGGCCAGCAACCCAGCGCCGAAGGCCCCATTGTCGCCTCCGCCAGAGAGCGACAGAAGATACGCCGTCGGCAAGCTACCTCCGCGGCCGATGCCGAGAGTCCTCGCTTCACGAAGGATCGCGCGTTCCTGTTCGGCGGAGATCGCCTCCGGTTGATCGACGAAAAGGCGCGCGTTGGGAATACCGAGAACGGTCACATCGTGCTTGTCGCCCGGCGGAACCGGTGAGCCGCGATCTAAGCTGGAGCAGGCGGAGAGGAGCGAAACGCAAATTGCGAACACGACGGCATGAACGCGGCCTCGCGGCGGTCTGTTCGATCTCCTCACGCTTGGCACTTGCATACTCTTAACTACACGCAACCGCGTCTTTGATTGCGGCGATACACGTTTGCACGATTTCGCCATTCTGCTGGCGGTCAGGGTGCCCGCCTACGACGGCGCGGATTTACCCACGTCATTCTTTCCGCTGTCAACAAAACAGGCTGGATTGCCGCGGCCAATACGCGATTTGTCGAACGGAGCGACAAATGTGCAACAGGCAGAGCATTTTCGAGCGAAGCGGACACCGGTTCGCGTTAAGAAAATGCGATAAATCAAAAAGCCTGAGCGGGCAAATTGATAGCGCAACTCGTGATTGACCGCTTCGCCGCCGTTTCTTTATCATGGGCTGATCGAGCAGGCGCGGCGGGTGTCTCAAATCCGCGCAGTATTGTGCAAACTTTTTTGTTATGCCGAGTCTCGAAGAGAATGACCCTTCCTCCCTGCCGTCATGGCCGGGCTTGGCCCGGCCATCGAGACCCGCGGCTTCCGTACTGGATGCCCGGCTCAAGGCCGGGCATGACGATGAGAGTCACGAACAATGGGACTTGGTATTAGGCGCAGTGCCGCGCAGCTCGCGGGCACCCGGAAGGGGACGCAAACGAAAGGTTAAGCCATGAGCACCAAGACGATGAAAGATGCGATGGCATTCGGCGCCGCTAGTGCACTCATTGCTAGCGTGGTCGCAATCGCCACGGCGGGCCCGTCGTCGGCACTGCCGGTTCTGCCGAATCCGGCCGCGGTGCGCGCCGCCGCCTCAAACCAGGCAACCGTGGTCCACTATTACCGGCATCGCTATCACCGTCATGGCTTCTATGCCCGGCCCTATCGTTACCCTTGGTGGTACGACCCTTATTCTTATTTTAATCCCTATAATTACCCGTATTTTTATCCGTATTATTATTGGTATCCCTACCATTGGGGCATGGGTTGGGGTTGGGGTCGGTAATTAAGGCGTCACCATCGAAGCGGCGATGGGGCAAATTGATTGCGCCGAAACTTCGCGTCACGGTTTTGGCGCTTGCGGCTCGGCCGGCGCGGCGATCTTTTTGAGCGCCGCCTTGTCGGCCTCGGAGAGCCCATGCGCACCGGCACAATGTGCCTCGTCGAGGAAGGCGGCCGCGAGGCTTCGGCGGCTCGGGGCTATTTGCGTCAAAAGGAGAAACTTGGGGGCTTCGTGCAACCGCAATCAATTCAACTTTACAAATGGCGAAATGTTGGAGTTTTCTAACCGGTCGAGTAATGTCCAAGAACGTACGGTGCTCCCTCGACGGCGCATCCCGTTTCGCGCCATTGCTCGGCGAGATTCCTCTCGTAGACCTCGTGTGCGGGGGGAGAGTTTGCCCGAGCGGCCCAAATCTTCGCCAACTCGTCTTCTCCTTCCAGGGATTTCGTTGGATCGAGCCTTTGTCCGATCCTTTCCATGGCTTTGCGCCGAAGTTCGCCTTCGGGAACCTGCTCAGCGATCAGTTTTTTAAGTTCCTCAAACGCGGCTGTTGTCCATTGGCAGCGTGGGCCCGACGCGTCGGTGTCCGGATTGACCACGCGGGTATCGCTCCAAATCGCCTTTCGCGCGTCAGTTCTCCAAGCACAAACTGTCCTGATCGACGCGCCTTGGAGCAAGGCACCATCCGTCCACAAGCCCATGGTTAATATGCGTTGTACCGAAAAATGGAGTGCGTCGTAGAGCACCGCGCCCTGAAGCTGCGCGTAGTCAAGCGACGCGCCCTGGAGCTGCGCGTCGATAAGTGACGCACCCTGGAGCTGCGCGTAAGGCGAGCGATGCGCCCTGGAGCTGCGCGTAGTCAAGCGACGCGCCCTGGAGTTCAACAAAATTGAGCGAGACGCCTTGGAGCTGTGCGAGTTCGAGCGACGCACCGGTGAGCTGAGCGAAGCCTAGCGACGCACCTTGGAGCAGCGCACCGACGAGCGATGCACCCTGGAGCTGCGCGCGGCGCCCTCCAAGAGATCCTGGGCGTTTCGAAGCGTCGCGTTCTTAGCCCATGCAAAGCTGAGGTTTGCGCGATTGAGGACCGCACCGGAAAAATCAACATGACGAACGTCGGCGCCCTCCAAGTTGGCGCCCGTCAGATCCCGGTCCCTGAGAGACAAAGTGGCGAACCACCTCTGCGCATCAGCCGAGTTTTCGTTCTTCTCGATATGCGCGAGTTTTCCGTCGTCGATTAAATCTTCCCCATGTAGGTCCAAAGTATTCACCGGTGCGATCAAGGCATACCAGTCGGTATGGGGTAATCAATTCACTGGATCGAACCGAATGGTTGATCCATGAAGCCAAAGTCGTAAATACATCCTCGTCCGGAAACGTCGCCACCATCGCCGCATAAGCCAGCGCCGCCGCGCTCCCAATTCCCGGCACCACGAGCCACCAACTTATCTTCGGCCACAGGCGAACGCCCCAGCCGCTTCGATAGCCGGGCCAAAGGGTCCACACGAGCGCGAGGTCGAGCGCCAGCAAACCGCGATGCCACCAAGTGATAGGCTCGCTGTGATAGGGGAGAAATTTGATTTGCAAAAACAGTAGCAAAGCCACCGGCGCGAGCGCGAGGGTGATCAGCGCCATCCAGCTCAAGAGCTTGGCGTTGATCCCCTCGCGCTCCAGCCTGCCGCCGACCAGCAGTTGCACGAACAAGGTGTTCTCGATGCGCATGCGAAAATTTTCGCGGACTTCGCCATCTTCTGGGAATGCGCGCACCAACGCATCCTCGAAAGCCTTTGCTGTGCGGGCGAGCAGCACGAGGTTCAACAGCATATAAAAATGGAAGACGACAAAAATGACCGGCGTGAGAATATAAAAACCCAAAAGCGGCAGGGGAATGTTGAGCACCGGCAGATTGAGCGGGCTTTCCAAAAACAGCATGCGATGGCTGGTCGTGCCCGCCGCGATCGCGAGATAGACCATGAAAGTGAGAAAGCTGAACCAAAGGGTCTGCACGCGCTCGGCCGAGTGGTTGAGCGCGGCGGCGAAAGCCTCGGCCTCTTTCGTGTCAGGCCCGCCCTCGCCGGATTTTGCTTCTTCCGCCATCTCGTAAAACTTCGCCGCCCCTCGCCCTCGCGGCCGCAAGCCTAACCGCTTACCGCAAGCCGGGTAATGGTTCCAGTGGCTCGCGGGCGGGTGCGCGCATCGTACCAATTAACCGCGCGATCCCACACGTTCAAAGCCGCCTGATGTACGAGCACTTGCAAGATTTCCGGCCGCAATCGTACCAAAATGTTTCACGTGAAGCTTTTTGGTACGATTGGCTGCTTTACCGTCCCCGCAGCGCGGCCAGCACGGAGGTGGAGGCGCGCCCGTTGGGCGACAGGCCGGAGCGGGATTGAAAATCGGTTATTGCCTGTTTGGTCTTGGTCCCAATGACCCCGTCCGCCTTGCCGTCAAGATCGTAGCCGCGCTTCATGAGCAGCGTTTGCATCTCGCGCCGGTCGGCGCGCGACAGGCCGGGGTCATTCGTCGGCCATGCCGCGACGAGCCCATGCCGCCCGCGCAGCCGGTCGGACAAAAGCGCGATCGCCAGCGCATAGGACTCTGCCGCGTTGTAAGAATAGATCGCATCGAAATTGCGGGTGACAAGAAAAGCAGGCCCCGCCGCGCCGGCGGGCAGCAGCAGCCCCGCGCTCCCGCCGCCCGGAAGCCGCTCGCCGTCGATGCGGGTAACACCTAGCGCGGCCCAGGCGGCCATCGGCTGCTTGCGGGTTCGCCCGGAGGGACCCGCGTAATGCTCCGGCAGGTGGACCTCGAACCCCCATTCGCCGCCTGAAACCCAACCGCCCTTGCGCAAATAGGCAGCGGTCGAGCCGAGCGCGTCGGGAACGGAATTGATGAGGTCCTTGCGGCCATCGCCATCGAGATCGACGGCAACGCGCAGAAAAGTCGAGGGCATGAATTGGGTGTGGCCGAAGGCACCGGCCCAGGACCCGTTGAATTGGGCGGGATCGATGTCGCCATGCTGAATAATTTTTAGGGCGGCAAAGAGTTCTGAACGGAAATAGCCCGCTCGCCTGCCACCGCAGGCCAATGTCGCGAGCGATTGCACCACCGGGCGCGTGCCAAAGCTGCGGCCATAATCGGATTCGACGCCCCAGACGGCCGTGACCACCGCCGGATCCACGCCGAACCGGCTTTGCGCTAGTGCGAGCGCTTTGCCCCAGCGCGCCATCATCGCGCGGCCATCATTCACTCTTTCCTCGTCGACGAGGCCGGCAAGATAGTCCCATATCGGCGTCTTGAATTCCGGCTGGACCTCGGACATGGCGATCACGTCGGGGTTGAACGTGAGCCCGCGCGCCGCTTTGTCAAAAGTGGCGGCATCGACGCCGCCCGCAATCGCCGGGCCGCGAAGCCCCGCGAGGCAGTCCTGGAATCCGGCGGCAGCAGCGCTCTCGGCGGCGAGAAGAACGAGGCAGAAAGCGAGGCAACCGAAAAGCCTACGCATCGAGCAATCAGCGTTATTGAGCAAGGCGTTTGGTTCCTGTCGAGCAACCGCATTGACTCACGCGGTAGCGAAGCAACTCCTTATTGGCAACCTTCAAGCATGCCGACGGTCAGGCGGCAAGTAGACGCTGAACCTCGTTTACAAGGTCTTTCAGATGGAAGGGCTTCGACAGGATCTTGGCCTGCGGCGGGGCCTTATTATCAGGGTTGAGCGCGACCGCCGCGAAACCGGTAATGAACATGACCTTGATGTCGGGGTCGAGTTCGGTCGCCCGGCGGGCCAATTCGATCCCATCCATCTCCGGCATGACAATATCGGTGAGAAGCAATTCGAATGGCTCCTCGCGCAGTCTGTGATAGGCGGACATGCCATTGTCGAACGAGGCAACCACATAGCCCGCGTTTTGCAGCGCCCTGCCGAGAAAGCGGCGCATGTCGTGGTCGTCCTCGGCAAGCAGGATCTTGGTATGGATTGGGAATTGCGGCTCGTGCATGGGGTCCTCGCAGCTTTTGCCATCAAAACGCCGGCCGGGTAAAAATCGAGTGAAAATTACCAGATTTTACTTTATCCGTTAATTTTTTCGAATTGGGCTAGCGGATCGCGACAGAACTGGACAGAATGCGATGGCCTTGATGGATTGGCTGGCATCCAAGGGTTTCGGACGCGGGCGGCGGCGGGGCGAGGAAGGCTTGATGACGTCAAAGCTGTCCGGCCCAGCGTATGCGCGGGACGCCCCGGCGAAGGTCACCCAACCGCACGAGCCGGAACTTGATCCGCCGTTCGAGGTGCTGGAACCGGCGCGGCTTACCTGTCCGCTGGTTTTTTCGTCGCCCCATTCGGGCAATGTTTATCCGCGCCGGTTTCTCGAGGCCGCGAGGCTCGACGAAGCGGTGCTGCGCCGCTCGGAGGACGCGTTCGTCGATGCTTTGTTCGGCGGAGTTGCGGCGCTGGGTGCCCCCCTGATCAGAGCCCGGTTTCCGCGTGCCTATCTCGATCTCAATCGCGAACCCTATGAGTTGGACCCGCGCATGTTCGAGGGGCGGCTGCCGGCTTTCGCCAATACGCGCTCGCTGCGGGTGGCCGGGGGGCTCGGTACAATCCCGCGCGTAGCGAGCCAAGCGCAGGAGATTTACGCGCGCCGCATACCGGTCGAAGAAGCGATCGAGCGAATCGAGAAACTCTATAAGCCCTATCACGCGTGCCTGCGCAGGCTCATCGACCGGGCGCGGCAAATGTTTGGCATTGCCGTCCTCGTCGATTGCCATTCGATGCCTTCGGGTTCTCTGCGCAGCGGCCAGCAGCCCTCATGGGCGGCAGCACTCGAGATGCCCCAAAAGCCGGATTTCGTCGTAGGCGATCGCTATGGAACGAGTTGTGCCACGGATTTTGTCGATGCCGTTGAATATGAGCTGCGCCGCCGAGGCTACGATGTGCAGCGCAACAAGCCTTATGCCGGGGGCTTCATTACCGAACATTATGGTAATCCCGCTAGCGATTGCCATGCCATGCAAATCGAAGTGAGCCGGGCTCTCTACATGGACGAACGCGCGGTACGCAAAAGCGAACGGTTCGCCGATGTTGCTACCGGCCTGGCCAAGGCCGCTTGTGTCTTGGCGGATGCGGTTGCCGCGCGCCGCGACCAGCATCGCGCGGCCGCCGAATAGTCGGCCATGTTTCTGGATTAGCTCCGCCGGGGCGGGACACCCAATTCATGCAGCTCTGTCAAAGGGATCCCAACCCCTGCGGCACAAAGCCAGCTGGCCATTACCGGCAAGCCATCAAAAAGAGGCCGCCGGCGTTGCCACAAGCGGCCCAAGTCTAGGGAGGAAACGCCCAAGGAGGGCATCGGCGGCAAGAGGCTCGCCGTCAACGCAGTTGACTTATCACAACTAACAATATCCGTCAATAGATAATTTTTTGTCCCCGGGCGGCCATGCCTCAAAGCGCCCGGAACCGAAGACTGATTGGCAGTCTATAACGACAATGGAAAATATACTAAAAAAGAGGCCGCTTGCGTTGCCACAAGCGGCCCAAGTCTAGGGAGGAAACGCCCAAGGAGGGCATCGGCGGCAAGAGGCTCGCCGCACCGCACCAATATGCACGTGCAGTGCACAAAAAGCAAGAGGCTTCGCCCAATTTTTTTGGAAAACGGACATGCAATTTAGCTCATTGTTTTTGTTAGATTTTTTAAGAGCCGAGACAATCCATGGAGTAAATGGGCGCGAATCAGGCAAATCTGGAGTTGCGGCGGAGCGGTGATAAATTGACCTCGCGCAGCGCCGGTATTATCTCACGCTCATGCCTTTGCGGACCATAATCACCTTTCCCGATCCACGTTTGCGTCTCGTTGGCGCGCCGGTGGCCACCATCGACAATAGCATCCGCGCGCTTATGGACGATATGCTCGAGACCATGTATGCCGCGCCCGGCGTAGGCCTCGCCGCGATTCAGATTGCTGTGCAACAGCGGGTGATCGTTCTCGATGTGGCCAAACGCGACAATGAAGCCGCCGCGCCGGAGCCGATTTGCCTCGCGAACCCGGAAATTCTCTGGTCTTCGGAGGAGCTTTCGACCTATCAGGAGGGCTGCCTGTCGATCCCGGACGTTTTCGAGGATGTCGAGCGGCCGGCGCGCGTGCGCGCCCGCTATCTCGACAGCGACGGCCGCACGCAAGAGATCGAGGCGGATGGCATTTTGGCGACTTGCCTCCAACACGAGATCGACCATCTGAATGGCGTCTTGTTCATCGATCATCTTTCCCGGTTGAAGCGCGACCTTGTCATGCGGAAATTCAGGAAAAACGCGAAGCACAAGGCCCCTGCCCGCAAGGACGGCGCGGGCAAGGAGCGCGCGGCCACCGGCACCGGCGCATAACTCGATTCGCCCCGCCGCGAGATCGGCGCGCCCTTCGCTCCCCGATTCCCGCAACGGGTGGCTGTGCGTCCGGGCGGTCGCGAGGCACAAAGCAGCGAATAAATGCACGAGCACAAATCAAGATTTTCGTAGCAGCGCTAATGAACTGATATCATTCTGATTATGGTTGAAATCGACCGCGCTTGTCGCGTTGGCCGCTCGCGGAAGATCATATCTGAGTATTGTCTGAGCCTAGTTAGAAACGGTTGAAGGAAACCCAAATGGACGACAATGTGATGCACATCTTTGGGTTTGTGATAAAGCCCATCCACGTTACAGTCTTTTACAACACCATTTTCTTACTGATGGGTGCAGGAGGCATTTATGCCTGGTTCAAGACACGCTGGCAGTCACGCGGGAATCGCGATATGCACCGCTATGTGCACTCTGTGAATGAGGTTTCGGATGCCGACAGAGAAGGGTACCGAACTTTAAAATTGAGGAATCTTGGTATGGTCGAGCATGTCGACACCATTATTCGTGGCGACAAGGTTCGTAAATGGCTCATTGCGGCAGCCTGTCGATGTAACTGGGTACATCGATTCATTAAGGATTTGAATCCAAAGCATCAGGGAGCGATTCTTGAAGCGGCGCGCAATGTTCTTGTAGCGCATTTTGCCGATGGCGTGTTGGCGCATCTGCTCGATTTATCAACGTTCGAAAAGAAAGTCATTTTCTCGCTGACCGGTTCTGACACAGAAATCGGCGGTGTTCGTATGATCCGGAATGTGATCGCCAGCGAAGATGTCCTGCGTATGGCGCAGGAGCATCCGGCTGACAAATGGCGTTTTGAAAACGAACACCACAAGGTACGTCTACAGACGTTGCGCGATATGGCGAAGGCTCATTTTGAAGATGGTGGATATCGTGCCGGCGAAAACGGCTCGAAGGTGCTCATCATCGGAGAAGCTTTTGCGCGCATAAGGATTTGAAAGAGTGGATCCGCGCGAGATCATCGCCATGATCCACATTTCTGGCGTCGCGGCGCCATTGCCAAGCGACTTTGAATAAGTCAGCCGCGCGGTGTTAGTTTTTTGGTGTTGAGCTTTTGGGTTGGATCGAATTGGAGAAGCGCTTCTTGCGATGCGCGCAAGTAGTCTTCCAAGGTTGAGTCCAGCCGCTCGTAAAGTAGGCGTTTGAATCCCGCGTCGCTCTGTCCGGCTTGTTCCTGTTGCAAGGCGCGGAGATAGGCGAGGCGATCATCAGGGCGAACCGCAACTGGCGGATAGCCGCCCCGAAGCAAGACGAGATTCATGAGCAAGCGAGCGATGCGCCCGTTGCCGTCATCGAAGGGGTGAATGTCCACCAAACGGCGGTGCGCTGTGAACGCCGTTTCCGGCGTCGCGGGCGCCATGCCAAGCCATTTGGCAAAGTCACCCATCATCGCCGGTACTTCCGCAGGCGGCGGAAAAGTGTGTTTCCCTTGATCAGTGTCGACGAAGCGGCCTTGGCTGGCGTAGCTTCCCGCGATGTCCGGGTAGGAATGTTTGATCACCAAAGCGTGCAGGTTCCGCACAACGGATTCCGTCACGGATGACTCCTGCCGTGCGATCGCACGGACATAGCGGATGGCGTCGTAATGGTCGATTGCCTCGATATGATCTCTGAGCTTTTTGCCGCCAATCGCGATGCCTTTTTCGATCACGAGGTTGGTTTCGATCTGGGTGAGCGTGTTGCCCTCGATTGCGTTCGATGTGTAGGTGAGTTCAAGGTCGTAAGCATGTTCGAGGCTTTTGAGCGCATCCGGCGGCAATGGGCGCATACGGTCAAGCCGCGCTTTCTTTTGGCCAATGCCGGCTACAAGAGGTTCAAGCATAGCGTAAGCGTAGCATATTATTGCGAATGCGTCACGCGGGGACACCGCGCGGAGGCGCGCTACATCGCTGCGCCGTCCGGGTAAGCGCCCGAAATTCAAGATTTCTTGTGTAATGTTTCCCCTTTTTATCAGGGGCTTGTTCGGTAGCGTCTCAGTTTGGGCCCCGTCGCCAGACACGTTCCAGGCAGCGAAAGCCGATTTTGTGACCGATGTCACAAAATCTGCCATGTACTAGCTACCACACTTAAACCGAGACACTACCACCTTTTCACATTTATGGGTCTCGCCGACAGAGTGTGTTAGAATGCCATTCCTCAGATCAAGCACCCAAATCCAACCTCTGTCGGCTTTTTCTTCTGTTGATTTGCACCCCCTAAAAAAGTGTATAATGAATTGTTATTACACGAGTTTGAACATGAAACCATCCAAAGCTCTCGCTGCTCATCGAGTGGAATTAAGGCAACTTGCTGGACGTCATGGCTTGACGCGCCCGCGCGTGTTCGGGTCAGTTTTGCATGGGGCAGACACCGATCAAAGCGATCTCGATTTGCTGGTCGATCCTGCGGAGACGACGGGCTACTTCGCACTCGCCGCTTTTAAACGCAAAGCCGAAACATTGCTCGGCGTGCCGGTTTCCGTGCTTACTCCGGGGCGTTGCCGCTGAAATTTCGCAACGCCGTTCTGCAACAAGCCGAGGCTTTGTGAGACGCCCAGAACGCCTGGGCAGCAGGGGCGATGAACGAGACGCAAACAAACTCGGAATCCCTGAAGAGCGCGGGCATCCGCCCGCGCGCATGAATTCGGACAGAGGCACGATGACGGGCGTAAGTCGGCAGCGCGAAGTTTTTCGACGGCATTGCATGCATAGTGTGTAGCTTCATAATATACTTAACTTTTGAGGGATAGCAATCATGGGTTGTAAATGAATATAGTATAATCTTCATCGTCAGAAGAGTCGTGCGCTCTGTTAGACCATGCCTTCTGTCTCAAATCATTTGATGACGACACATTTCAAAGAACAACAATAAGCAGAGGAGTTTGTGAAAATGACCGGTCAAAAAACGGGTGGTAAATTTAGAGTTTTTATAATGGCATTTTTCGTTTTAGGTGGGTCATACATCCCCGGCGCAGCGGGTGAATTAGACGCAAGCAACCTTTACCGGGGTTCTTCTGGTGCAATGTATCAATATGATCTGAGCAATCCTAGCGATCAGCTCCGCTATAGTGTAGACCCCGGGGCTCAATTGAGAGATGAAATAGACCCACGTGTACAATTGGACCGTTCGCTTGGGCAGTATGGTGGGGGCATTGCGCGTTAGCTCATACAAATCCACCTTGATCGAATTAGTGTGCGCCGCTCATGGCGCGACACTCGAAGCCTGTATCTGCACCGTGGCCGTTGAAACCTTTATTAATGGAGGGTTGAGATGAGAAAGCTTTTGATTGCGGCATTGCTCTTAAGCACGTCAGGTGCAAACGCAGGTTGGTTCGGACCGAGCAATTATCGGGAATGTGTACTCAATGAAATGAAAGGTACGGCAGCATATATGCTACCCACTGTTAAACATCTTTGCAATGAGAGATTTCCCTGTCCTGCATCTGCGTGCAATGGTGATTATTGCATACTGAGTGCATGTCCAGGCGGTAATCTAGACTGAATAAGAGGGACGACCATCGTAGGTGTGAATTTGATCAATATTATTCAAATGTTCGTGGTATCGTTGATACTTGTCTAACCGTAACCCCCAATACGCTGACGCAACCCATTCCTGGGCTTGATTTAGAAGGAATTGTGCAACAGTATATTCACGCTTGACGCGCCGACACATATCTGGAAACAATATGATGGCCGGACCAAAAATCGAAATTTCGATGAACGGATCAAGTGGTCGATTCGGATCCACTGTCCTAAATCAATACGGAGCTCCGAAACTCTCGGAATTGAACGCATGTGGCGCACCGCTGCAAGAGGAACCGCCAAACTATCTTGCGACTTTCGTACTAAATAGTATCTTCATCAAGAACCACGTTGATCCTGCTGGCCGGCTTATTCTGATGTTCGGTCGCAGGGTTTTGCATGCAATGCAGGAATATATAAGAGGGCGGGACTTATTATTCGCTTACGTGCAAAGGCTTCCACAGACAAACAGCCATTTCTTACAGGCCATGGATGCAACAACCCATTTTGAACAGTCCATCGCATCAGCCTGCCAAGCAACTGCGCTTTTAGCAAAATTATCTGGCCAGCAGAAACTTGATGATGACCGTGCGTCACACCTGAGACGGATCTGGAATCGCTCGAAACACTTTGATGAAGACCTTGTGGATCCCAACAAAACTGATGCTGATATCACTGCCCCAGTTTGGCTGACAAATCATGGGATATCATCGACAGAAACTAGTGTCACGTTCGACGAGTTGCATTCACTCCTATCCGACCTGCGGAAAATCTTCGAGAGTTTATCTGGGTAAGCTGCTCGTGTGGAAGCACCGACACCGCCGGCCGCATGGCCGTCACTGGCAGGGCCAGCTTCAAGCGTAAGGTTCGTAACGACGCTTCCCACGGTCCGGCCCCGCCAGCACCACGGATTCGATCATGCGGATGACGGTTTCAATCGCCCCGGCGCGGCACTCGGGATTCGAAGAGGCTTCAAATTCCATCAATTCGGACCCGACGAACTCGCGCACTGCCGCGCGGGCCGCCGGGTGTAAGAATGAATCAAATCAGTCGACCAGCCCCCCAACTTTCCTTCAATTTAAGGGTCAAACATTTGGCGGCCCCGCCCGCGCGCATGAATTCGGATAGTGGCACGATGACGGGCGTAAAGCCCGCGGCGCGCAACTTTTCCTGCAATTCTTCCGATGCGCCGTTGAGAATAACATGGCCCTCAAGATCGACGGCGTTACAAGCATATTGCAAGGCATCTTCCTCGGCGACGGCGAAAAGTTTTTCCGGCGCGACTTTTGCCTCGATCTTCGCTCGGCTCGCGGCATCGAAAGCCTCGGGATAATAGATGAGATAGCCGCCTTCGAGCGGGCAAAAACAGGTGTCGAGATGGTAAAAGCGCGGATCGACAAGCCGCAGACCGACGACGGGGCGTTTGAAAACGCGTTCTTGCGCGGCGGGTGCAGTTTCGCTAGACCGGAAGCCAAATCCGCACCAGATGAGATTCTGGCCGCGATCGAGCAAGGCATCGCCGGCACCTTCGAAAAAAATATCCTCCGGCCATGGCGCCAGCGGAAAACCGTTCTGCTCGAACCATTGGCGGAAGAAGCGCTCCTCGCCTTCCCGGGCCGCATACCGGAAACGGCTCGCGACCGCCACATTGCCCAGCACCACGCCGGCATTGGCGGTGAACACCATGTCCGGCAAATTGGGTTGCGGCTCGATGAGCGTGATGTCCGCATGCGCGGCAATCGCATCTTTGAGTTTATTCCATTGCCTGACCGCGAGAGCATGATTGATGCGGCCGCAATTGCCGAGCATCCACGGATTGATGACGTAGTGCACGCCAAAATGATCCGGCGCACACATCAAAATTTTTTGTCTGGAATTGGGCGCGGCGACATTGCCGGCATCGTTTTGCGGTACCGGCGCATTCGCGGTATGAATGTTCATGCTACACTCCGCTCGGCTTGGGGCGTGGCTGTTTCCTCAAGCGCGTCATGGAAGACCTCGACCGCCTGCAGGAGATCGGCCTCCTCGATAACAAGCGGCGGCGCGAAGCGAATGACGTTTTCATGCGTCTCCTTGGTGAGAACGCCGCGCCGTAGCATGGCGAGACACACTTTCTTCGCGCTTACGCGCGCGGGATCGAGTTCGACTCCCGCCCAAAGCCCTTTGCCGCGCACCTCGACGATTGCCGTATGACCGATGCCGGTAAGCGCGGCGAGCAAGGTTTTCCCCAGGACGCGGCTGCGCAAGGCGAGATCTTCATCTTGGAGAACCTGGATCGCCTCGCGCGCGACCGCCGCTGCAAGCGGATTGCCGCCGAAGGTCGAGCCATGGCTGCCGGGATCGAAAACGTCCATGACGGCGCGCCGCGCGACAAACGCGGAGACGGGTATCAGCCCGCCGCCGAGCGCCTTGCCAACGATGAGACCGTCGGGCTTGGCATCCTCGTGTTCAAAACAGAAGTTCCGCCCGGTGCGCCCGAAGCCTGATTGGACCTCGTCAAAAAGCAACACTATGCCGTGCCGGTCGCAGATCCGCCGGAGGCTTGCCAGATATCCGGGAGGCGGCACAATAATCCCCGCCTCGCCCTGAATGGGCTCGATAAGGACGGCGGCCGTGTAGGGCGAGACCGCCGCTTCGAGCGCGTTCGCGTCGCCGAACGGGACCGTGACAAAGCCGAGCGCGAAGGGGCCAAAACCGCGCCGGTAGGAGGGTTCGCTGGAAAAGCCTATGATCGAGGTTGTCCGGCCATGGAAATTCCCTGCGGCGACAATAATCTCCGCCTTGCCAGCGGGGATTGCAAGCCGGTCGTAACCATAACGGCGCGCGGCCTTGATCGCGGTTTCGACCGCTTCCGCGCCGGTGTTCATCGGCAGGCACGCATCGAGCCCCGCAAGCCCCGCGAGTTCCTCGCAAAGCGGCCCGAGATTATCCGAATGATAGGCACGCGAGACGACATCCAAGCGATCGAGCTGACCCTTCATGGCGTGGACGAGTCGCGGATGCAGATGGCCGAAACTCGCCGCCGAATAGGCGCTCATCATATCAATGTAGCGCTTGCCGCCAGTATCGTAGAGATACGCGCCGACGCCGTGCGCCAAGACAACCGGAAGTGGTGCGTAATTTTTCGCTCCAAAGAGGACTTCTTGAGCGATGACCCTTTGCGGGGCTATCGCGTCTGGCAACGGCATCGGGCTTTGAAAGGACATGGCGGCCTCCTATCGATACCCCTTCCCAACAAGACTTATCGCACGGAAGGCGGCGCTGTTGCCCCGGAACTTGGCCCGTTTTCGCGCAGAAAATCCGCGGCATAACCGCTTCCACGCACAAAAATGCGCGGGGTATTTTACCGGTAGTATCACGGCCGATCGGCCATTCCGCTTAAATTTTATAAAGCAGTAGCGGAAAAAATTCATATTCCGTATGCTAGAGATTCGCCAACGGCACCGGCGAAATGAAAGCATCTCATATGTTGTTAGGTCAGCGCGAAGGTCATGTCGAACTTCCGGTGGACGCACTCGCGACCGCATTCGAACCGGTCGCCGCTGAATTGCGCTTGGTCGACGCCGGCGATTTCATCGCCTATATCCACGCCGGAAAGCTCGCCAATATTCAGGATATCGTAAATTCATCGGTGGAATTGTTATTTAAACCCGGAGCATTGTCATTCGGCTGGGACGCGGAATACGAACTTGACTGGAATAGTCTGCCGGTAATATCTCTCGGCATGGAGTTTCGGCACCGCTCCGTGTGGCTTGTGTTCAAGCTCATCTTGCGCGCGCTGCAAACGAATGTGACGGTTGACTATCTTTCGCTGGGCAAAGCTTCGGGCGGCCTGGGACAAGATATGGCTGCGCTGCTCGCAACGATAGCCGACGCGCGGTTGAGTTCCCATGGTCATTAAGGAATGCCGCAATAATAGGGAATTCTCTGGGGCGCTTTCGCGGGGTTCAACCTTTGAAGGGGAAGCCGGGCGCCGGGACAGTTTGGCGTCAACTTGCCGCGCATCGATCGCCGCCAATTTCCGCGTCATCAAACTCAAGGACTTTCGCGTTCCGAGGCAGGCCCCAATAGGGGGCCCAGCTCAGGCTTGCGGATGCGCCACGCTCCCGATGGTCAGCTCGACAACTTCTGGCGGGCGCATGAAGCGAACCGGCGCTCGGGTTGTACCGAGGCCAGCCGAGATGATGAGGTGACGGCCTCCTTGAACTATATGGCCATAGATCAGGTCGAGGCCGTGGTGGTGCAAAAAATCTTTGGTGAAGTTGGCCAGATTCACTTGGCCGCCGTGCGTGTGGCCGCAGAGCGTCAGTGAAACGCGGTCTGGAACCCGCCGGAAAATGGCGGGCTCATGAGCCAGCAAAATGATGGGCGCCGGACTTGTAATTTGCGCCATGGTCCCGGCAAGATCGTCACGGCCCGGAAAAAGCCCTGACACCTCCGATTTGGCGATTTGATCGCCAAGGCCCGCGACCCAAAAGGGCCGCCCGTCTTTGGTTACGCGCAGCGCACGGTTTTCGAGAACTTCGATGCCGGCCGAACGCAAGGCACGGCGCACGCCTTCTGCGCCGTCGGCGGGCATTCCGGGCAGGGCGCCATGCCACCAGTCGTGATTGCCGAGAACCGAATAGGCGCCGAGCGGCGCATTCAGAACCGAGAGCGCCTCGCCCCATTCGTCCGGCATCACTGGGCCGGTGACAAACCGGTGGCCGCCTGAGAAATCGCCGAGCAGAAAGACGATGTCGGGCTTAAGATCGTTGGTTAAATTCGCGATTCCGCGGACGCGGCTCGCGGGCATCCATGGCTCGCAGGCATGGAGGTCCGCCAGCACCGCAGCCTTGACGGTCAATCCGTCCGGCCAGTGGGGCGGCGTAACGTGATAAGAAGTAACATTAAGACGCAGGCCCGGTTCAAATGCGAACGCATAGGCTCCAAGCCCGCCCGCCGTCCACGCAAATCCCCCGGCACCCCGCAAAAAAAGCCGTCGGCTTAAGCTCGTCATAAATTAACGTACCGCAAAGCAGCAAAACCATCAAATTAAAAGATAGATGGTGCTCCGCTTCGGGACGGCTATGCAGCCTCGTCATTCCTAAGCGCCACGGGAATGTCCTTGCGGTTTTGGGGCGGTTTTTGCGGCTTGTGCGCGGCTGCCTCGAGCGCGGCGGCGACGGCGGAAATCCCGATTTCGCGATAGAGCCTTGAAATGAGATCGAGGGGCCGATTTGAGGCGGCGGTTTTTTGCGAAACGTTCTGGTCGGTGTTCATTTCCATAAATCCATGTTGTGGGCGGCAACGCCGGTTCGCAGAGAATTTTCAAGAGCGATAATGTGGGGAGGAAGTTAACGACGTGTAACCCACTCCATTCAATTTTGGTTGAACCGTGAAACCGCCGTACTTCGAACCGCCGCGCTAGAGAGGCTGCTATGGCGAGATCTTCGCGGCTTCAAGCCTTACGCGATCACGCTAACCCGCCCGGCTTGCATGAAGCTTTTGCCGCGATTGAGCGCCCAGTTTGAAACAGCCGAGGTGTTGGCGCGTGCCGCGTCTTGGTTCATCCCGGCGAAGCTGTTGGCAATTTTAGATGCCACCCGGCGACTTCTAGCTTTCCCCAATCTGAGCGCGATGGCGCAAAAATTGATCAGCGAGCACGCAGGCAACCATCGCTTCGCCGACAGGAACGGCGCGAATTCCAACGCAGGGATCGTGGCGGCCTTTTGTCGCGATTTCGGCCTCGGCGCCGAAGCGATCGATGGTCCGGCGCGGTGTCAGAATCGAGGACGTGGGTTTTACGGCGAACCGCGCGACGACTGGCTGGCCGGTCGAGATCCCGCCGAGTATGCCGCCCGCATGGTTCGAGAGGAACAGCGGCGCGCCTTCACTGCCCGCGCGCATCTCGTCGGCGTTGGCTTCGCCCGAGAGTGCTGCAGCGGCAAAACCTTCGCCAATCTCGACGCCCTTGACCGCGTTGATCGACATCAGAGCGCTTGCCAATTCCGAGTCGAGCTTGCTGTATATCGGCGCGCCCCAGCCCGGCGGCACATTTTCCGCCACGATCTCGATGACGGCGCCGATGGAGGAGCCCGCCTTGCGGATGGAATCAAGATAGGTTTCGAAATATACTGCTGCCTTCGCATCGGGACAGAAAAAGGGATTTTTGGCGCACTCATCCCAATCCCATTTGGCGCGATCGATTGTGTGCGGACCCATTTGCACGAGGGCGCCGCGTATTTGCACCTTAGCGATGATTTTCCGGGCGATCGCGCCGGCCGCGACGCGCATCGCGGTTTCGCGCGCGCTTGAACGGCCGCCGCCGCGATGGTCGCGAATCCCATATTTTGCATCATAGGTGAAATCGGCATGGCCCGGCCGGTAGGTGTCCTTGATCGTGTCATAGTCTTTTGAGCGCTGGTCGGTGTTTTCGATTATGAGCCCGATTGGCGTGCCGGTCGTGACCTGGCGCTTGGTTTTTTCATCATGGAAGACGCCGGAGAGGATTTTGACCTGGTCGGCCTCTTGGCGCTGGGTGGTAAACCGGTTCTGGCCGGGACGGCGCATTTCGAGGAAAGCCTGGATGTCGCTTTCTTCGAGCGGGATTAAAGGCGGGCAGCCATCGACCACGCAGCCGATCGCAGGCCCATGGCTTTCGCCAAAAGTCGTGACGCGGAAAAGATGGCCGAAGGTGTTAAAAGACATGGGAGCCCGCCAGGCAATCCGTCACCAATCGCACCAAAATGTTTCACGTGAAACATTTTTGTCCGATTGGGGCCAAAAACCTTACAGGGTCTCAGACGGCCGTTCTTGTTCATTCTTGTAAGATCGATCGGTTTTTTGGTGCAATTGCAGAAGTCCGGCGGCGGCGCGCTTCAATGGCCGGGCCCGTTGCCGGAAAACATTCCCGATGTACGATCAGCTTGAATCAGCCGGCCGTAAACGGCGGGACATTTTTGCACCGGAATTATGCACGAAGAAAGCCACGCAATATCAATAGCCTAATTTTGCTGCATAATTCTTAATTAACTTATACACACACGCAGTTACGGGATTGGCACGCTGACTCTACTACCGATTCCGACCAAACCATTTAATATGTATCACTGGATACGGATCGAATATATCGTGATAAGATGTGTCCGTGCTCGCAATGTGCTGGGGGGTAGCGGCATTGGAACCAATCGACGAAGTAGAGAAAATCGTCGGCGAATTGCGCGGCCTGGACATCGGGGCATTTTTTGAGGATGCGGAACTACGCCGCGCTTGCACGGACACTCTGAAAGGCTGGGGATGTCCTAATATAATCGCCCCGCTAATGGTCCAAGCTGCAGCAGGCTTAGTGGGGTTTTGCGAGGAAGGTGCAGCCGCCAATATCCGCCGCCGTTTGCTTCGAATTGCGGCAGCGACGCCGGGTGTTCAAAAGCTACTTAGTTTTATCATTGCTGGCGCAAAAGGCATCAATGATAAATCCAAGATAAAAGACGAACTCATTCGCAATCTGAAAGGAGAGTGTGTCCCGTTCACAGTTCCTGCAGATCACACGACCGAATTAGAGATTGTACGATTTCTCTATGACGAAAAGAAACGGGAAGAATTGCTCAACGCGCTCGCCACGCATGACGAGACAATGGCCGGTCACTGAAAGAAATCGGCAAAGAGATTGACAATTTTTTCTCAGGCTTCTACGAGCCTATACTTGACGATCCCCGGCGCTTTCTGGCAAGGCAAAAGCGCACCAGCGAAAGCTTATTGGCGAGGGTAGCACGCGATGAGTTTCGCGAACGCGGGGACGATATTGATTTTCTCCATCGCTTTCTTGGTGACCCGACAGCAAGGGGGCCGCAACATAGTTTTCGTTGGGCTTTGCTAACGGGAGCCGGCGGTGAGGGCAAGACCAGACTGGCGATTGAATTCCTGAGCCGTGCTGAATCCCGCATGTTTAGGGCCGGCTTTTTATCTCAGGCCGAACTGAAACAACTCGATCCGCGCCGGTGGCTGCCGCGCTGGGCCTCTCTCCTCGTTGTTGACTATCCCGCTCAGGTACCAGCGGAGGTGGCAAAAATCCTTGACGCTTTTTCCGCTCGCGCTTGCGAATCGGGTGATGAATTCGGATTTCCGGTTCGGCTGTTGCTTTTGGAGCGAGAGGCCGAAGGCGAATGGTTTAAGACCATCGTACCGTCGAACAACCGGGGCGACAATATCCGGAACTTTTGCTTTCACGACGACGGGCCAAAGCTAGAACATCGTCTCAAACCACTCGCGCGCGCAGACCTCATCGCGATCATGCGCGGGCGTTTGCTCCGCATTGAGTCATTGGATGACGATGAGCTTTATAGCGCTTTGCTTCGTGTGGATTTTAATCTTTCTCTCGATGGAGAGGCCTTTGCGCCGAGGCCGTTGTTCGCCGCCGCGACTGGTCAGGCGATCGACGACGCGGTTGCTTCCGGCAACACCCCTACTGACATCATCAACACTTTGCAGCGCAACGAAGTACTTGCAACAATCATCGATCGCGAGCGCCGACAATTTTGGAGCGAGGGCGAACCGCCTTACGGAGCCGATGAGCGACGGCGGCAAAAATTGCATGAAAATCTCCTAATCATCGCAACCATGGCTCTTAATTTGTCGCGGCGGCGTTTCGAAGACGAGTGCCCGGAAGGCGCGCGTAAATATCTGCCAAATTCGGAGACACTCGACGAAGAGCGCTATCACCGCATGGCGGGCGGCGATCCAGAAGACATGCTCAACCGTTTGGAGCCCGATATTTTGGGTGAATTCTTTGTTCTTGATAGCCTGAAACATAGAGATTCGGCGACGAGGCAATCGCTCATCGAGGCGGGGCTGCAGCTTGGTGCGGAGGACGCCCCGATCTTCCTAACCCGCTGTGCGCTGGACTTTCCCGACGACTGGAATGCACTCGATCGCTTAAGACCTGAGGTTGATCTAGCCGCTATGCGGACATTTGCCAAAGCGGCGTTCAACATTGCCGCTCTGTTAAGCGATAACCGCTTCAGGGATGTCGAAATCGTCGTATCGGACGCGGTCGGCCTATCCGCCGGTCGTATGGATCAAAGCCTCGATGATTTGGCCGCCAACGCGCTCTTCAACAAGGGCGTCACGCTCGGCGCGCTCGGCCGCAGCGAAGACGCAATCGCCGCCTATGACGATCTGCTGGCCCGCTTCGGCGCCGCAACCGAATTGCCGCTCCGCGAACAAGTCGGCAAGGCGCTTGTCAACAAGGGCGTCAGGCTCGCCGCGCTCGGCCGCAGCGAAGACGCAATCGCCGCCTATGACGATCTGCTGGCCCGCTTCGGCGCCGCAACCGAATTGCCGCTCCGCGAACAAGTCGGCAAAGCGCTTGTCAACAAGGGCGCCACGCTCGGCGCGCTCGGCCGCAGCGAAGACGCAATCGCCGCCTATGATGATCTGCTAGCCCGCTTCGGCGCCGCAACCGAATTGCCGCTCCGCGAAATTGTCCGCATCACGCAACAAATTAAAGCTTCTATGGAAAATTCTTGATTTCTGCAGCAGCATCTCTCTAGCGCCGCCGCCCCTAATGTCCCTCAAACGACATCAGCGTCCGGACCGGCACGCCGAGGGCCTTGATTTTTTTGGCGCCGCCTAGATCCGGCAGATCGATCACGAAACAGGCCGCCACCACATCGACGCCGATTTTTTTTAAAAGCCCGGCCGCGCCCGCCGCCGTGCCGCCGGTCGCGATGAGATCATCGACGAGGATCACTCTTTCGCCGGGCACCACCGCGTCCTCGTGCATTTCCATCTCGTCGAGTCCATATTCGAGCGAATAGGCTATCGACACAGTCGTGTGCGGCAGCTTGCCTTTTTTGCGGATCGGCACGAAGCCCGCCGAAAGTTGGTGCGCAACCGCGCCGCCGAGGATAAACCCCCGCGCCTCGATGCCCGCGACCTTGTCGATCTTGGTTCCAGCCCACGGCTGCACCAGTTCGTCGATCGCGCGGCGAAATGCGCGGGCATCGCCGAGCAGCGTCGTGATGTCCCGGAACAGAATGCCTGGTTTCGGGTAATCCGGGATCGTGCGGATCGTGTCTTTGAGGTCGAGGGTCATGAACAATTGACTCGCTGCATGATCGCCTCCAGCTTCTTCATCAGATCTTTGTCGCGAGACGCGGCTGGAGTTAGTAAGGCATGATCGAGCGCCCGGTCAGAACCGGCCGGACAGGGCTCGTGTTCCGCCGGAAAATCCTGCAACAGCCGCGCCAGAAGTTTTGCCGCCCTGCCGGCATTGGCTTGCACCACTCTGATAACGGCAGCGACATCGACATTGTCGTGCTTGGGGTGCCAGCAATCGAAATCGGTGACCATGGCGATCGTCGCGTAGGAAATCTCGGCCTCGCGGGCGAGCTTGGCTTCGGGCATTGCGGTCATGCCGATGACGTCGCAGCCTGAGGCCTTATACGTTAAAGATTCGGCGAGCGAGGAAAATTGGGGGCCTTCGATGCAGACGTACGTCCCGCCATTGACGCAAGCGATATTTTCAGCCGCCGCCGCCGCCGCGATTTTGTCGCGCAGCAAAGGTGCCACAGGATGCGCCATCGAAACATGGGCAACGCAGCCATTGCCGAAAAATGAGTTAGCCCGCGCGAATGTTCTATCCACGAACTGATCGACAAGCACGAAAAGCCGCGGATAAAGCTCTGGCTTGAACGAGCCGCAGGCGGAAACCGAAACGATGTCGGTCACGCCGGCACGCTTCAGCGCGTCGATATTGGCGCGATAATTGATGCCCGAGGGCGACAATGTGTGACCACGCCCATGTCGGGGCAGAAAGACGGCTTCGGTTTTTCCGATCCGGCCGAAACGAAGCGGGTCCGAAGGCTTGCCCCACGGCGTCGGAACCCATTCTTCGCGGATGTCTTCGAGTCCCGGCAGGTCATAGACGCCCGATCCGCCGATGATGCCAACGATTGCTTTAGTCACGAAATCTCCGGTTCCTTGAGCGCCGCGGGTCTCCCTCGTTGCGGTCAGTCCGCACATGACGCGCGGGGAGCCGGCTTGCAAGGATAAACCGGCGGCTTTCAGTTGGAGCCTCGAACGAGGTCACCTCGTCCGGACGCCCGGCCGACCGGTTGGACGCGACAGGCGAAAACTTATCTATAAAGCCCGCTAGTTTTTGGGGTCATGCGTTGGCGCCGCAGGTAATAAAGCGTAATCCGTTGGCGGCAGGTTCATTAAAATGGGGAAGGCGGCAATTATGCCGCCTCCCACTTCTGGCTGCCACGCCCACGCAATGCGGCACACATATCTCCTAGCATTACTGCACTAGTGGAAGAGACGAGGGGGTGTGTGTGATTGGGTCGATCCCTGGGTTGTTAACGCACGTCGGGTGGCCGAAACCGCTGGCGCTTATGCCAGTGCCTCCAGTGGGATTGGGCGTGATGTCCCAAATGATATTGTCGGGATGGCCCGTATCGGCCGAGAAAGCGGCCGCCGCCCCGCTGATGCCCGCCGTGGCTAGAAGGTCGAGGTTCAATGCGTGGCGAAGCTGCCAAGCAACCATATGATCGGTGCAGGACGTGTCGCCACTGACGCCGACGCCGCCCACTTTCTTGGTACTATCAAACATAGCGAGCCCGCCGCCGAAGACATTTATGCCACCGATGACCTGACCCATCATCGGATCGGCGAGCGTGCCATAGTTTGCGACGTTGGCAGGGCCTATAAAAGCCCCGGTGGAGAGGTCAATTCTGTCGCCATAAGCTCCCGCGGCGGCAACAGGGTTGCTATCCGCCAAGCCGTAGAGGCTGCCCCCTGGCTGCACCGCGGAATAGAGGCTGGCCGAGGCCAACGCAAATTTGCCTTTGGAGCTGGCGCCGGAAACCGCTCCCAAGCTCAGGCCGTTCGCCGTGGCGGCCTTTTGCGCGGAAATCACCCGGCTGGCCAGCCATTGATGAGTTGGGAAGGTACCCGAGAATGCGACGGCGCAAACCGTTCCGTCCTTGGCGACGATGGTCGCCCACATATTGAAGCCGAAGCCACCGTTGCCAACAGCTTGAACGGCGGTTACGAGCTTGGCCTTGAATACCGCGTAATCTGCTGAAGAGAGGCCCGCAGTCGCGCAGCTGGCCGGAACGGTAATCGCCGGCACAGGCGCGGCCAGAGCGGCCGTCGAGCACAGGCACCCCATCGCGCCTGCCGTCAGTAGTCGTTTCAACATCAACGATTCTCCTTGCTTGAAGCGTTTCTTGAGGCTGGCGTCTGCGGCGTCAATTCTGGCAAATATAGAAGATGAAAATACGTAATGCGTAAATGCGGCGCCTAAACAAACGCTAGGCTGTCGCTACCATGGAGGACGGGCAATTGCAAATCGGTTGCGGCCGCGCCACCCCAGAGGCAACGTGTACTTTTCCAGTTTTAGCCACGGCTCAAAACTCGCGGGCGGCCCCGGAAGCTTCCGAAACGGGCATCGGATTTGCCGGCACCGCGCCGGGCGCTGGTAGGGCCAGGGTCACGGTCTGGCTATTTTTCTCGACGGTCATTGTCCGCGAATCGACCGCGCGCAAAATCCACCCGGAGACTGCTTCGCCGATATGGAGACGAATGAGAGTTTTTGTGGTGCGATCGAGCACCACCGCAACATTTTTGGGCTTGCCAATCGCCGTTCCGACGAGCGTAAGAAGCGGATGCTCGGGTTCGGCTGGCTTGGGCGGTGGCGGGGGCGCGACGACCCGCTGGGCCACGACCGGCGGCATGGGCGGCCGCCGGGACGGCGAAAAAATCGGCCGTTCCCGGGTGGCGTCGAGCGCGCTAACCGGAATCGCCCACAGCGGATTGCCGCTCGCCGCGCCCAAATCCTTGATGGCGGCGGGGGGCTGCGCCGCATTTGGACTCGTCTCACCCGCAGCCTTATCTGGCAGGGTCGCGCCGAATTCCTGGCCGATGGCTTCGGTCCCGGAAAAAGCGCCCATTGCCACGATCGCGCAAGCGCAAAGCCTTATCATTTGGTCACCTGCCATTGCCCTGAAATATCAATTTGCACGCGCATCCGCGCGGCCTCCGTTTCAACGCCTGCTCCGCCATTCGTTTGCGGCAATTGTACCACGAGTTGGTCAATAAACAAAAACGGCATTCCCGATTCGAGATCGTATAGCAAATGCTGCAAGGAATCCTGGCCGACTTCGCAGCTTGTCGAGAGGCTAACGTAGCCTTGTTTAGCTTGCGATCCTTGTAAATCGACTTGCGAGGATAGAACATTCCCGCCGGCTTCCTTGACGGCCGCAACGACCCGCTGTTGCAGCGCGGCGCCAGCGACTTCCACGGTCCGCCCTTCCAGAAACGGCGAGCCAGTTGGGCCCAATGCGAGGCCGGACGGGCCGGTCGTAGGCTTGCGGCCTTCGAGCCGGTCAAGCAAATTCGCGGCGGCCGTGTAATCCGCGTAATCACTGGCCAGGCCTGCGAGCGCGAGCCAGGTAATAACGATCAAACCCATGACGAGTGCGGCATAACCCAAAAGCGGCACGGCGTGCGCCCGGGTAAAAAGTTTTTGGACCGGATGGTCACGGAGCGTGAGGCTGATCATAGACCTGGGGTGTAAACCGGCTCGATGTGAGCCTCGATGGAGAAACGCTCCCCTTGCTCCGAAGGCGATCGGGTTGTCGGGGCAAAAAAGGTCGCGTGGCTAAAATGCGAGGTTTGTTCGATGAGGCGGATCAAGGATGGGGCATCTCGCGTGACGCCTGCGATCTGCATCTTGTCGCCAAGGATTCTGAGCTCGGTCAGATAAGTATCGTCTGGCAGCAGCCGCGATAAGGCTTCGATGACAATGACGCTGGACGGCGTTTCATGTTTGTGGCGTTGCAAATCAAGTGCCGCCTCGCTCGTCGCGTCGCGACCCGGCTGGATTGCGGCGCGGCGCTCTGCGATGCGGCGTGTCAAATCGTCCCGTTGCGTCTCGATCATTCCGCCGATGACGGCACTCGCGCTGGCGGACACGGCGCCAAGGGCGCCGGCGCCAACAAGCAGCAAAACCAGAAAACGCCGGATGCGGCGCTGGTCGGCTGCTTGTCCGGACTTCTGTTCGAATATTTTAATGGCCGCGACTTCGGGCTGAGGTTGTTGCAACGCCGCCGATACAACGATCGTGCTGGCGCCAAGACCAGCGATCGCGCTTGTGAACGGCGCGATCAGCCTCCGCGCCGTCGCGGCGATTGTGACGGACATCCGGTCGTTGGCGGTTTCGGTCGAAGGATACCAGCCGAAGGCCGCGTCGGCGGCACTCCACGGCGTCAGTCGGTCGATCTGCTCGCGGATAATTCCTTCGAGGAAGTCCGAGGCCCGACGCGGCAATTCGAGCAGCCTGAACATGAAGCGATGAGGTTGCAGCACGAGTTCGACTTGGGCGCCGCGCAATATTTCCGCTAGCTTGGCCGAAACGGAGGCATCGACGTGTCCGCCGATAATGTGAACAATTGCCAAAGACGGGTCCAACGCTTCGCTTTGCGAGCTCCCTTGCAGCACGAAAGCGCCGTCCGGCCGTTCGACGAGCTGGTAGAGACGTTTTGTGCGCAATATTTCGCGGCCCTCGGCGATCGTCGCCGCGACACGGTCGATCCAGCGGGACAACGCTTCGACAAATTCGCGATAGGAGTTCATTCGATCTCCGTTACCAATTTAAACTCAGACGGGGCCGTCAAAATCGTCATGCCAGGCCAAAATTCGATAGGGTTCAGGGCTGTTGATCCCCAAAATAAGGATGACGGCATCGGCGTTCACCTTGCGGCCGGTGTCAAGGGTGATCTGAACGGCGGCCCGTGTCGCCTTGCGCCCGCCAACCGCGACACTGGAAGCCGCCGCGCCGAGCAGCCTCAAAACCGCTTGCGGATTTTGCGGATCGCGCTGTTTGAGAATCTCTCCGACCAGATCCGGGGTCATGCGAGGCAAGGCAGCGACCACCTCCGGCGCGGCCTCGTTGACATCGATTTCTGCCCTGCCATTAAAAATCGTCACAAAAGGGAGAACGCTGTCAACGAGCGCCTCCGGTAATCCCCGCACAAGCCGCAATTCGGCGGTGTTTTGAAAAGGCGCTTGCCGCGGCCCGTATTTTAAGCCCGCCGATTTATACGCCTCGACTTCCGGGTTTTGATTGCCCGGCCCCGGTTTTGTCCGCCAGGCAATAATGTTATCCGCATAAGTATCCGCGTCGCTCGGTCTTGCACCGACTACTACGCACAAGCCGAAAAGCAATGGCTTAGGTGCGAGGTTGAGGTCGATTCGCGCCCCTTCGGAGCGAAATGTTACGTTAACGTGGGATTTTCGCAGCGGGAAGCCAAAGGCGCCCGAGGTTGGGCGTGACGCGTCATCGAACCCAACCAAATGGTAGGCGGTGAGTTCGAGCGCCGCCGCAATGAGAGCTTCGGTCTGGAGCCGGGAGTCGTATACCCGCACGGCCATTGCCGTGTTGGCGGCATAGACCGCGTAGACCGAGGCGAGCGCCGCCAGGGCAGCGAGAATCCAAAGTACCGCGACGATAATAAAACCGTCCCCGCCGAGAGCAGTCTTAAATTCCTGTCGAGGCATGAAGGCTCTGTCTCACTTTGCCGTACGGTCTTGCCACAAACCGGCTTCCCCGTGGAAACGCCGGCCAAGAATCTTGCACGCCTTGAGCCCGAGGGCCGCTTGGAGCGGAGCGGCCTACTGGAGCTGAAAACCCGACCCCGGCTGAGACGCCGCGGGCTGGGGCGCCGCGGGTCCAGTTGGAACCACTGCTGCGCCATTTTGGTCGCCGCAAGCGCCGCCCGTGCTCGATACGCATTTGGCGGGTGCGTTCACGTTTAGCAAGGCCGCAGTCGAGACGGGCAAAATCTGGTCTGTCACGGCATTGCGTACCGTCACCCGGACCGCACTTGGCAATTGCGCGGCGTCATGCCAATTTTCTTGCCAGACGCGGTCGCGGCCGGCGAAAGCAAAGGAAACGTGAAAAGGCGGGCGCACCAGCACGATCGGATTGGTGAATTCAAGCTCGGCGTTGTCCGTATCCCTGGCCGCGAGCGGCACAAACGGGGCCCGGTCGCGGACGAGAACGCGGCCTCTTTCATCTTCGGTTTCGCTAAGCCGTACAATTTCGAGTCCGGCCGAGGCGTTCGGGCCAATCGCGGACCGCACGAAAGTCACCGAGGATGACGTACCACTGAAAAGAAGAGGCGCGTTCTCGCCGCCTTGCGACACGAATTCTGCCGCCGCAAGATCGGCGACGACCCGATCGATACCAAGGCCAAGCAGATCTGCCCTCTGCACGCGGTCGAAGCCCGCCTTCCAGCGGGGCATCCATTGCGCCGTGACCGTGCCAAGGGTCGAGAGGAGCACGCTCATCAGGGCGACCGCGATAAGAGCTTCGAGAAGAGTGAACCCGCTTTCGCCGGACGCCAGGCGGGGGACGCAGTTGCGCCAGCCTGTCATTGCGTGCTGGTCCTTTTCGCAAGCCGGACGGTCTCGAGCTGAAGAGCCGCTCCGGTAGGTGATTGCACC
The DNA here is from genome assembly GCA_963851225.1 of uncultured Alphaproteobacteria bacterium. Taxonomy (GTDB): domain Bacteria; phylum Pseudomonadota; class Alphaproteobacteria; order Rhizobiales; family Beijerinckiaceae; genus Methylocapsa. The sequence continues at coordinate 279,115 of CAWKON010000049.1, forward strand.
GTGATGACAATGGTTTGGGGTATCCAGAAACGGGCCGCGCGCGGGTTAACGAAATCGCCAAGATAAGGCGCAATATCGACGGACCAAGTTTGGTCATGCATTTCGCCGGAGAGAGTTCCGGCCGCAAGGCCTGTGCGATCGGGAAGACCTGTCTCGACCGCCCGCAGAGTTTCGACGAGCGCAAGATGTTGTTCGATCCTCCCGGAACCGCGAATATTTCCCGCCACGAGCAATCCGATGGCAGCCAAGGAGATGGCCGCAACGGCGAGCGTAACCAGAGCCTCAATGAGGGTGAACCCCGCGCGGGAGGACTGGCCGTTGCATTGGCGCTCAAAGGCATTGCTTGGAACAATCTCGACTCCCCCAGTCAGCCAAGTGATGCGGACTTCGAGGGTTGTCCCAGGCCGCGAGAGGAAAATCGTGCCGCCGCAGGACATTCCAGACGGAAGGAACTGGATGGTTGTACCCGCGGCTTGGCCGCCGCATTGCGCCGCAAGGATAGCGTTGAAAGTCGACATCCTTGGGCAATTGCAGCAACCGCCCGCTCGCGCCGGAACGGATTGTCCGGGATATCGAGCTAAGGTCCGTGGCGACAGCGGCGCCGCGCCGGATGGCGGCGTTGCGATCGGCCTTGAGCAAGGCCGCCGTCTCCATCGCATAGGCTTCGAGCGCTGTCCGCGAGGTTCCACGCGGAAACGCCGGCAAGGCGATGGCCGCGAGCATGGCGATAATGGCGAGGACGCAAATCATCTCGAGCAAGGTAAAACCGCTCTCGCCGGATTGCCGCGTCATCGCCGCTCCCAGCTCTTGATGTCGACCGCCGTGCCGGTCCCGCCTTCCTTGCCGGTCGATCCAAGCGAGACGATTTCATAGGGGCCATGGTCGCTGGGTGAACGGTAAATATAAGGATGCCCCCAGGGATCGTTCGGAACATAGCCACCTTTCAAATAAGGGCCGTTCCATGCGGTTTCGCCCGCCGGTCGTTTCACCAAGGCGGCAAGGCCTTCGGAGGTCGTCGGATAGCGTCCAAGATCGAGATAGAAAAGATCGAGCGAACTCCCGAAGCTTTGAATCTGGATGGTCGCGGCCTTCACCTTGGACTCGCTGAGGTAATTCAGGACCCGTGGGCCGACAAGGCTCATGAGCAGACCCAATGATCGTGATCACGACCAGGATTTCGATCAAAGTAAAACCGTCTTCCCGCCCGGTTCCGGAGGCGCGGGCATTTTCGGCCTCGCGCGATCCGCCTTCCAAGTTTTTCGCCGGCCACCGGAAAGCCCGGGGCCAAAGCCTGCAAATATTCATCGCGATCGATCCTTATTCATCCGACGACTTGGCTGACTGACATAAGCGCGGTCATGACCGAAACGATCAGGCCGCCGACAATAATGCTGATGGTGACGATCGCCATGGGGCCGACGATACCGACCAGCCGATCGAGGCTGCGTTGAAGCTTGGCTTCGTAAAACTCCGCGATGCGTTGCGCGAGCATGGGCAGTTGACCCAACTCTTCGCCGAGCCGCAAGGTTCGAATGGCCATCGGCGGAATTACCCCTGTCTTGGCGAGCGCGTCGGAAAGCTTGCCGCCGTGGCGGACGAGATCGACGGTCCTGTTCCAGGCGGCGGAGCGTCCGGTCGTTGCCATCAAATCGGCAAGGATACGCAGCGTCGCGGTCAGCGGGACACCGCTCGCGAGAAGGACACCGAGGTTGCGGCAGAAGATGGAGGTTCGATGAAAATCCAAAACCTTGTTGATGAAAGGCAAATGCGCGAGCGCTTCCATGATCGTGCCGCGCACTTTGGGACGGCGCAACAAAAACCAGCCGCCGCCGATGATGGCGGTGAGCGCCGCCGCGAGCGCCTCGGTGTGCGCCCGCAGGAAATCCGAAAGCGTAAGGAAGCTGAGCACGATCGGGTCGAGTTTGGCATTGAAGTCGCGCAGCACCGCGCCAAATTGCGGCAGCACGAAAGTGAGGAAAAAGACCAGCACGGCGCTTGCCGCGGCCAAGACGAAGGCGGGATAGCGCAAGGCGTCGCCGAAGCGCCGGCGCAGCGCCTCGGCCCGGACCCGCTCGGCACCGAGCGCCTCCAGAATAGTGACAAGCGTGCCGGAGGCCTCGCCCACTCGCGCGAGCACGACATACATTGGCGAAAATAAAGCTGGATGGCGGGCCAGCGCATCGGCGAAACTTTCGCCCGCGAGAATGGCGGCGGTGAGCTTGGTAACCACTGGCCGCAACCGGCCGATGTCCGAGTCGTCCGCTAATAATTCGAGGGCATCGTTGATGCGGGCGCCAGTTTGCAAAAGAAGCGCAAGATCGCCGGTGAAAATGGTCACGTCCTCGGGACGCGGACGCGAAAAGAAATTGAACTCCCAGCGCGGGCCGCCGCGCCTCGAACCATCGTCGCGGACGGTTTCGATGGGAATGAGGCCGAGATATTCGACGCGCTCGGCAACCTCCGAGGCCGTGGAAGCCGCGATCGACCCGCTCACCACTTCGCCGTTAGGTGTCAGGGCCCGGTAGCGGAAACTCGTCATGGCTTACCGCACGGTCGTGACGCGAAGAACTTCGGCGGCGGAGGTGATGCCGGCGACGGCATTTCGCGACAGCGTCCTCGACCATGGTCGTCATGCCGGAGCGTCGCGCGGCGAGATCGATCGCGCGCGCATCGGCGTTCGGCCCGACAAGGTCGTATACCTCGTCCTTCAATTCAAGCGCCTCGAATACCCCGTTCCTGCCGCGATAGCCGGCGCCGCCGCAGCGCTCGCAGCCGGCCGGTTCGTAAACGCTATCGCCGGACTCGCAAGCCAAGTGCGTCAAGGCGGGGATCGGCGGCAACATCCTCGGCGGTGAGAATGCGTTTACGCCTGCACCGGTCGCACAGGATGCGAACCAGCCGTTGGGCGATCACCGCCCTCAACGTCGATTTGAGCAAAAAACCCTCGACGCCCAGATCGAGCAGACGCGGAACCGCCGCCGCCGCATTCTCGGTGTGCAAGCGTGGTCAGCACGAGATGGCCGGTGAGCGCGGCATGCATGGCGATATTCGCGGTCTCGGCGTCGCGCACCTCGCCCACCATGATGACATCTGGATCTTGCCGGACGAAAGCGCGCATCGCGGTGGCGAAAGTAAGCCCGATCGCGGGTTTCACCTGCGACTGATTTACGCCCTGGATTTCATATTCCACCGGATCCTCGATCGTGAGTATCTTGCGCGATGGATCGTTGAGGATCGAAAGCATGGTCGCAAGGGTCGTCGTCTTACCGCTGCCGGTCGGCCCGGTCACGACGATCAAGCCATGCGGGAGGGCCAGCAGCCGGCGCACGATTTTCTCATCGGCGGTCGACAGACCGAGTTTCGCGACGTCGAGCAAACCGCGATCGCGCGGCAACAGGCGGATGACGGCCAATTCGCCGTGCTGGGACGGCATCGTGGCAACGCGAATATCGATTTCCGAGCGTGAGACCTTCTGCCTTGCGGCGCCATCTTGCGGCAGGCGCCGTTCAGCGATGTTGAGGCCGGCCAGAATCTTGATCCGGGAGATCAGGGCTTGCGGCAAGGCATTGACGGGCGTCGCCACGGTACGCAGCAAACCATCGACCCGCATGCGCACCACAAGGCCGTTCCGGAACGGCTCGATGTGAATATCGCTGGCGCGCAGCTCCAGGGCTTTTTCGAGCAGATCGTTGACTGCGCGCACGACCGGGGCGCCGCTCGCCAGATCGCGGAGACTTTCAATGTCGTCCTCGGCGCGAGCGCCCAGGCTCTCATTGTCCCCGGCTGCGGTTTCCTCGCTGCCAAGCTGCTCGCCAAGAACGGTCGCGATATCCTCGAACGAGGCGATCTCGACTGCCACTGGTGCCGCCAAGGACGATTTCGGCGGCACGGATGGCGGCGGCGTCGCTCGGGTCGGCGACGGCAAGCTCTATAGTGGCCCTTTGGGGATTTCGAAGGGAAAAACCGCCGTGTCGCGCAAGAAGCGCGGCGAAAAGCGTGCGGTCAAAGACGGCGCGGCAACGAGCTGCGGCAAGGTAAGCCGCTTCAAGCCATAAAATATGGGCGACTTCATCGGCAAATCCATTTGCGGTGAGCTCGGTCGCTTCCCATAGTTTGCGAAGCGACCGTTCCGCGTTGGACGATGCGGGCTCAAGTTTAAGGTCCGAAGGCAAATAATTTTTGTTGGCCAAATATTTTGCGAAGTCTTCAACTGCAACGTAATTCATGTTCGCGTCTCTAGGCCGGTGAAACTGTTTGCAACCACGGCGGGCTTAGCCCGCGCATGGGCAGCGCCCCCGGTCGGGATTCTCCCCGCAGCCCGTTTACACCCCCTTTATCCGCGCTTGCTTGCCCCACCATGACCCAGAATACGACATTGGCGGGTTCCTTTCCAGCCATTTTGACAAGAAGCTGGCCCGCCTTCTGAAGGGCAGGTCAGGACGAAGCAGCGCCGTCGCTCCTACTCCCGCGACGGCACCGTTTGATGTGAAGAGTCCTATTGTTGCTTCACCAATCCTTTCTGGTTAAGCGCAGATTGCAATGCCTGCGGAAGTGCCGTTTCCAGGAGGCCAGCGCGGACGAGGATAGTTCCGTAACTGCTTTCGGCCATAAGCGGAAGCGATTGCAATTGATAAAGTGCGGGTGTGATGGTGCGTACGGAGCCGTGCAAGCCCTTTTGAGTTACGAAGGTATGGGTGGTTGCGGCGTAGCCACCCTGAAAGAAGCCTCGGGGAAGCGGTCCGTCGCCTATACCGGTCTCCGGGTTGTCCATCCCGCCGGGATGGTATTGGTCGAGACCGGTACTTGGCACCTCAGTCCCGCCGGGCCCGCCGGGTTGGTATTGGCCGAGACCGCTACTTGTCACCTCAGTTCCGGTTCCAAGATCGTCGATTCCGCCGAGCGCCTGTCCGGAAGTTCCAAGACTGCGCCCACTTGAGGGACCATCTGCTTCAGGATTATCGTAACCGCCGCTTGATGAGCCACTGCCGGATGAACTGCCACTGTCTGGCGACCCGGCGCCGCCGGAGACGAAGCTAGGGTCATCGACCTCGCCAATATAGGGTGCGTTGTCGCTGGAACCCGAGGATGGTTCGCTGGGGCCGCCGGAAGCGGATGAACCCGTTCCCGTCTGCTCACCCTCAAGGAAGTTAGGGTCGTCGACTTCACCAATATAGGTGCCCTGATTCCCCGGGTCGGCTTGACTGCTCGGAGCTGGACTTGATCCCCCACAGATGTCGTTCCCGACTTTCTCCCCGAAATTCAAGCCGGCGTTACCGCTTGCTATGGCGCCAGTAATTGCGCCGGCTCCTGCGCCCCCTATCACGAGCACTTCAGGGCCGCCGGGCACATATGCTCCAGCTCCTAATGCAACAGCTGCTCCACCAGCTGCCGCTCCAGTAATGGCGCCCCCGACTTCGCCGGCTACGACACCTACATAGCCGCCGCCATACTTGAGCACGCCTTTGCAAACGTCGCTTCCGTCCATCTGTTCGAATCCGCCGCTGATGGCGCTGGCAAGTTGACTGCCGATGGCAGCGCCAGGCATTCCGTGGCTGAATACGCTGCTGGGAGCCCCATCGCCGTAGCCCTTTCCAATGGCTCCGAAATGCGGCAAGGGTCTGCTGCCATCGCCCCCGATAAATCCAATTCTTTGTGAGACGGGCAAGAAGACGGTAACCCTAGCTTTCTGCCGATTTGAGTAGCGCACGTGGTGATTCCAAAGCGCCATTCCCTGATGGGCGGCGGTGGAGGCTCCGGCGAGGTGGCAGGCTTCAATGCCGGAGAGCATCAGACTCTCCAGACCATCCATCGCCTTGGCTGCTTGAACATAGGCCACAACGTGGAGGAATATGCGCACGCGCGTGTCAGGACTGGCGGATGCAAACTGGCCGAGAGAGGCTACGGTAGCTACTGCGTAGCCGTTCGCTGCTTCAGCGGCGCTCATGTGTGCGATACCGGCCAGGGTGTATGGGCCCCTCATCCCACGGCTTTTTCTTCGCAGTTCCTGAAGCCGCAGACATGCGATCGCAGCCGGGAAAAACCACAGCCGCGCCGAATGAAAGCGGGCGTTTTTGTGTTGGGCTACTCGGCCTAGATGAGCTTTGGTCATGATCTTTTCTCCAAATCAAAGTTTAATGTGTCAGGCTGCTACACCGCCACCGATCCTTGTTTTGCTCGAGTGGCCGTGAACTTCCTCACTGGCGCCTCGATTTGAGCAAAATTTCCGGCACTCCGCTCCCTTTGTTCAGGGGGAGCGGGTCGTGCTATTGGTTTGACTGCGTGGCAACGCCGGAGGGACCGATGGGGGCGGTCGAGCATCTGAAGACCTTGTGCTGCCTCGGGCTCAAGCCCGAAAGCGCGATGGCCGCTGTCACGCCCCTGCTGCACGAGATCATTCCGCATGGCTGGACCCGCATGGGTCTTGTCGCACCTGATGCCACGACGAACTGTTATGGAGAAAACCCGGCAGCGGCGGCGCTCTTTCGGGAGCGTTTGTGGCGGCTCATGAAGGATCCAAGCGGCCCGGGGTCTCTGTGGCTAGCTGAGATCCATGCGGTTGGGATCGGCTGGACGTTGCATATGCAAGGCCGGGGCTGGCTCGATAGGGCATGGTACCGGGAAATAGAGGCTCCGCTCAATTCCTGCTGGTTTTTGGACGCGATGATCGGCGATAGCGGGCGCACAATCGCCTATATCCACCTGACGCGTCCGCGCAACGCTCGCCCGTTCATGGTGGATGATGTGCGACGGCTCGACCGGCTGCGTCCATGGCTCGCGCACGCATTCAGGCGGTCTCCGTCGGGTGATGGGCACCAGGGGGATGAGGCGTCAATAAGCACAGCGGGACCAACCGTACTGAGCGGTCAATTGATCGTGACCCCCGACGCGAGTCTTCTCCACCAGACTACCGGGCTCGAACATCTGCTCACAGTTCTCGCGGGAGAGCCGGCCAATTACACGCATTTCGTGCCCGCACGCGCCAAGCTGCCCGCGCCGGTTCTGAAGCTTGTCCGGCAGATCACCGGCGCTTCGAACGGAACTTCCAACACGCCGCCTCGCATGCAGATTTCAACCGCCTATGGCGTTCTCACGCTAGAAGCGAAATGGCTCGAGCCGGCGGGTACGCTTCCGGCGGACGTCGCCAGGGAACCGAATTCCTGTCTCATAGCGGTGACGATCGACCTCCACGAGCACCCCATTGCCCATGCGGCGCGCGCGTTGCGAGAAAGTGGCGCCACGCCGACGCAAGTGAAAGTCGGCATCCAACTCGCCTTGGGCAAGCCGAAACCGGTGATCGCGGACGAGCTTGGCATCCAAATTTCCTCGGTCGCGGATCTCACGAGAAGGCTCTATCAGAACTCTCAACGTTCACAATTCCGCCGAGCTAGCCACGAAAATCTGGCTGGGCCAAAAACAAGACAACGCGCACCAAGGTTTGCGGCACGCCGGAGAGACCGCGCGCTTACGCCTGCCGGCCCATGCCGCGAACATCTCTCCGGTCCATACTTCTTCATGATACCACTTAATCGCTTGTCAACCGCTTCGCGTTCTCAACGCGCACAACGGTTACCAAATTAATCAAGTCGCCGAAGCGGTCCCCGAGAACGAATGCGGCGCCGGGCTAAGTGGCACCGCGACACCATTATTGATTTCCAAGACCGACAAACCGCGCTCGTTGGTTCCATCGGAGCGGAAGCGAAATACGCCATCGGCGCCGTTGAACCCGGATTTGTTGGTGAGGACGTTTGGCGAATAACGCTGCGAGCCTTGGGTATGGGCAAGTGCCGCGGCAAGCGACACGGCATCGTAGGCAAGGGTCGCGATCCGGGTTGGATCGGCGTGATATTTGGCGCGGTAGCGCGCCGCGAAGGCATTGAAACCGCCGTTTTCTGGCGCCGCGAACCATGCTCCTTGCAACGCCGCAAGGTTCAGGACGCGCGCGTCGTTCCAAAGACCGGTGCCGAGGATCTGCACATGTTTGCCGTTGATTCCGGCCGCAGCCAGCGCCTGCGACATCGCCTGCATCGCATCGGCCCGCTCGGGAATGAAAAGCGAATCGATTTGATCATGAAGCGCGGCGATTTTTTGCACAGCCGACGCCATGGTTTGTGGCTGGAAATGTTCGATCGTCATCACTCTTATGTTGTCGCGCGCGGCGGCCTGCTGGAATTCGCTTTCCGCCACGCGTCCGTAATCATTGTCCGGAATGAGGGCGGCGATCGACTTTTCGCCCTTGGAGGCGGCGAAATCAACAATTCGGTCGACGTAACTCTCGATCAGGAAAGAGAGCAAAAACAGCTCCGGGCCAGCGGTCGACGTATCGGTCGAAAATGCTATGACCGGTTTTCCGGCGGCGCGCGCCACCGGGCCCACTTCGCGCACACTCGACGCAAACAGCGGGCCGATGATAAGCTCGGCCCCTTCCGACACGGCCTGCTGCGCCGCCTCACGCGCACCCTCAGGGGTCGAACGATCGTCCTTGACAAGCAAGGTAATATCGTTGTTGCCGGCCTCCGCCCAAGCGAGCTCGGCGGCATTGCGCAAGGAGGTGCCGACCATGCTTGGTCCCGACGCCTGAAGTCATAGGCACGATTAGCGCCACGCGCGCCGGGCCGGAGCCGATTTGCTCGCCCTGGTACGGCGGTGGCGCCTGTAACGCCGGCGCGACGGTTCCCCCACGCCCGAGCATCCCGTTCATCGAGCCGCAGGCCGCGAGCGGCAAGCAAAGTCCGATTACCCATATCGCTCGGACGGCACCGAGCCGGCATTTGCTGAGCGGCCATAAAGCCGCCCGCCCGGCTTTCTTGCGAGGAAGATAGGTCATGCGGGCGTCGCTCCAATTCGCGTAGATTGAAATGCTTCGACTGGGCGCCCGTGGGCTAAGAATTCAGATAGCATGGCAATCTCCCTTCTTTTCAGTCATAAAATGAGGCCGGCGGCAATAGAGACGGCATTTGACACGAGGCCGGCTTGCAAAAAAAGTGCTGTCGTTCTATAAATAGAACGGATGGATGTTTTGTAGAACGGCAAATTCCGGTAAGATGGCCGGCTATTCGCCGGCAGGCTGGACACCATGAAAGCGGGCAATGCGGACAGATTCGATCACCGGGCGCTTCCTCAAGGCGCGGCTGGCCCGCGCGGCAAGACTGCGCGCACAAATTCCTTCGAGGGCGAGAAGGCCCCAGGCGGCTTTACCGCCTTTGGCCTGAGGGCCGAGGCGGAACCGATCCGGCCCGGCCTCCACGTGGTCGCTACGCCGATCGGCAATCTCGGCGATATCTCATTCCGGGCGTTGGCGACGCTCGCCGCCGCCGATGCGATCGTCGCCGAGGACACGCGGGTCACCAAGACTTTGCTCGCGCATTATGGAATAGCGACCCCGCTCGTCGCCTATCACGAGCATAACGCCGCGGTCATGCGGCCGCACCTCCTTGCCCGGTTGGCTGGGGGAGCGGCGCTGGCTTTGGTCTCGGATGCCGGCACGCCGCTGATTTCCGATCCTGGCTTCAAACTTGTCAGCGATGCGCTCGCGCAAAATATCGAAGTGGTTTCGGTGCCGGGCGCGTCCGCCGTGCTCGCCGCCTTGGTGGTCGCTGGCCTGCCGACGGACAGGTTCTTTTTCGAAGGATTTTTGCCGCCGAAAAGCGCGGCGCGGCGCGGCCGCATCGCCGAACTTCGGCGATTCCCGGGACGCTGGTGTTTTTCAAGTCGCCTCGCCGCGTCGCGGAGACATTGAACGATTTGGCCGCCGTTCTGGGCCGCGCGATGCGGCGATCGCCCGCGAACTCACCAAATATTTCGAGACCGTTCGTCGCGGGCTTTTGCCTGAACTAGCCTCGATTCTTCCGCCGAGCCGCCACCCAAAGGGCGAGATCGTCGTCCTCGTCGGCCCGCCGGGAGACGAAGCCGCTGGTCAAGCAGACCTCGATGCCAGGCTCGGGAAGGCGTTGGAAGCCCTTTCGGTCAAGGACGCCTCGGCCGTGGTTTCGGCGGAGACGGGCCAGCCGCGCCGTAAGGTCTATGCCCGGGCGATCGAACTTTCGACGCGCCAGCGATGAATGCGAGGGGCCCGCGCGACCGCAAAAAGGCGCATGGCCTCGGTATTTTAGCCGAACGTGCTGCTGTCGTGATCTTGCGCTTAAAGCGCTATCGGATTCTGGCTTGCCGCTATTGCGTCCGTGAAGGCGAGATAGATATCGTGGCGCGACGCGGGGATACGATCGCTTTCGTCGAAGTGAAGGTTAGGCCAACTCTCGACGAGGCCAGGACCGCGATCGACTTTGTAAAGCGCCGCCGCATTTCCCGCGCGGCAAAAACCTGGCTCGCTTCGAATTCCTTGGGCGGCGCTTTTGACCTGGCGCGGCGATGCCATCTACATCGCGCCTTGGCGCTGGCCACGGCATGATATCGCGGCATTCGAACTGGATCTGGGATGAGCCGGCCTGTGCAGGCGGTATGCTTGCCTCTGGCAGCGTGGTCAATGCCGGGCTGCCGGCGGCCATGGCGGCGGGCAACGTGGAGACTTCGCAGCGCATCACGGATGCGATCCTGGGAGCTCTGGCGCAGGCCCTGCCGGATCGGATTCCCGCCGCCAGTTCCGGAACCATGAACAATCTCAGCTTCGGCGGACGGGATACGAGGCGCGGCCGGCCATTTTCGTATTACGAGACCATCGCGGGCGGCATGGGCGCTTCGGCTCGCGGAGACGGCCGATCCGCGGTTCACACGCACATGACGAACAGCTGGAACACACCCGTGGAAGCGTTCGAGCATGAATATCCGGTGGAGGTTCGCTCCTACAGTATTCGTGCGGGATCGGGAGGCGCGGGAAAGCACCGGGGAGGCGATGGAATTGTCCGGGAGTTGCGTTTTCTGGAGGAGACGGACGTAACGATTCTTTCCGATCGCCGCGAACGCGGACCCTATGGGCTGGCGGGCGGCGAGAATGGCAAGCCTGGAATCAATGCGCTGTCCGCAAACGGCAAGACAAAAAAATTGCCGGCAAAGACACGCCTCGCCGCTCCTGCCGGCAGCGTATTGCGCATCTCCACTCCGGGCGGCGGCGGGTATGGCGACAAACCGCGCTCCGGCGGCCGGGCATAGCCGTGAATCCGGAGACGATGACGTCGGTATCCGCCCGGCGGCGTGAGCTGGTCTGCGTGGCGGCGCTGGCCGTGATCTTTGTCTGCTTCACGTGGCGCACTGTGACTATGTTCTTCAGCGGCGACGACCTGATGAACATGTACAGTGCATGGACCACGCCCGCACTGAAAATATGGAAGGCGCAGTTGCTGCCCTGGATGCCTTTGTCGTTCAGGCGAATCCAGGAATTTACGTTCCCGACAACTCGACTCTTGGTAACATTCAGCAGCGGCGGCCGCTGCAGAGCTATCAGGGCGTCGTCCTTTTCAAAACCATCGGAACGGCCTCTTATAACGCACTATCCATATCGACGCAGAAGACGGTGGGGCACGGCTTATCGCTCCTGGGAGGATTTCGTTGGGCGAAAAATCTCGACGAATCGAGTGGTTACGCACCATCGTTGTGTTGTGCAAACAAAATCCACCACAAGTTTACAAGCATATGCATGATGTGTTATAAGCTTAATGCAGAAAGCCTAATGCGTAAGGCTGCTTTACAGTTTTCAAACATAAGTATAAACAAAAACGCAACTAAAGGATTATCCTTTAAATTGCTTTGACATTATACCTATTAATAAAAGCCAACCCAAAATAAAATTCAATACAAATAAGGCGATAGCAATATTAAATTGTTCCCTAGCCAGTGATACAATTATGAAATTCAAAATTATCCAAATGCAAAACAGTGCATTACCTAATGCTCCTATTATAAATAAATAGCTAAATATTTCAACAGAAAGATTATTAAGGAATAATACTCCTGTTAAAATCAATAATTGACAAACAAAAGATATCCCTATTATAAACCAAAATATGTTTCTGACAATTCTCACTAAGCTAAATTACTTCTCCAGATACTCTACGGTAAGAACACCAACACCAGATCTAGAGTCACAATACATTC
>CAWKON010000050.1:0-82306 GCA_963851225.1 uncultured Alphaproteobacteria bacterium
GGAACGCCGGAAACCGGACAAGGAATCAGACGGCGCCGCCTTCTTCGATCATGCAAGATTGATCTATCTTTTGGTGCAATTCCAGATGCGCGACAGCGCCGCTTCGATGGCTTGGCAGGTTTGCGGAAAGTCGACCCCGGTGTGAGTTCGCAAAGACTTGAAGCTGCCGCCACTTGGTCACGTCTGCCACAAGCAATACCCGGCCGTAAATTAGGCAATATTTTTGTACTGGAATTGCGCACCAAGAAAGTCCAGGAATATCAATGGCCAAAGTTTGGTGCAGAATTCTTATTTTTTGAGAGCTTTCTCTCGATTTTCTTGAAACTCCCGGAAGTACATCATCTTTTTATTGTCTTTAAATTCGTACTTCGAAGGAAGTCGCCGCACGCTTCGGCGCTTCCAAGGCAATGCCGTATCGCTGCCTTGATTAACCCGCCAATTTTTTGGAACAGGACATAATCGATGGTCGATGAAAGCGAACTGCCAACATCTCCCAGCGAGCGCGCGGTTTTGATGGAAAGTCTTTTGACGGAACGTGCGACTGTTTTCACAGACGATTTCGACGCGCTGCTCTCGCTGCAAAGCGAATTTCGCTGGACGCGCAACCTGCTTGTCACCTTGATTTTCGGCCCGAAACTTACGCCAGCCCGGCAAAACTATCTTCTCCCCTTTCGCGACCCCAGGCGAAATTGGACAAGCCACCGCCGGTGACCCTGGTCAAATCGAAGCCGCGGCCATTCTCTTCCAATGCTGAGGTTGTCGTACATGGCTCTAATCGAACGCGCATGTCAGCCGGGAAGCGCCTTCATATCCCTCTGCGATCATCAGCAAGCGAAAGCGAAATATTCCGGCAAGGCTGTGTGTGATCAGATCGGGCGCGCGCGGATCCACCATGCAAGCGGCCAGTCGGTCAGCGACGCGAAGGCGGTGCTCAACCTCGCGCAAAGCACAACGCCGCCATCGGACGAGAGCAAATCGTCATCGAATTTGGGCAGCGGCGGTCTTGCCGGAAACAGCTGACAGGCCGGGCAGCGGCAGCAAAGGATCGTTCATGGCGGGTGTGGTTTCCTGAACTGGTGGGGATCGGATTCGACAACAAAATCCTACACCAAATCAGTAAGTTAAACTACATCCGCCAGCCTACGCTGCAAAATGCGCGCTATGTCGCCCTCGACGTCAAGTTCAGCAGGACGATACCGTCAAGGCGTAGCGTTCGCATTACTTTTCTCTCAGGAGTTTTGAGCGATCATGTTCCTTCGACTGGGTCGGCAAATTGCATGGCCTGTGGCTCAAATACAACAATTTCCCTATTGACTTATGTTAGTCTATAATCTTACTGTTAATATGAGACGCCAGCGAAACGCTGGGTTCACCGCAGGCGTAGCGTGAATAGGATGGGCTCCAAGGGTTCTGGCGAAGGGGATTTGAAATGAGTTTCAACAAGGCGCTTCTTCTGACTTCGGCCGCGAGCTTGGCTTCGGCAGTTGCCATTCCGGGCGCTCGCGCAGCAGACCTTCCGGCGCGCCAGGCGGCGCCGATTGAATATGTCCGTATTTGCGACGCCTATGGCGCCGGCTTTTTTTATATTCCGGGCACCGAATCCTGTTTGCGGGTTGGCGGGCTGGTGATGGCCGAACTGCGCGGCTTCGATCCTTGGTTCAGCATCTCGGGCACCAATTTTTATGCCAATGGCGCGCCGCATCTCGGTACGGGTTTCGTACCGTCCGTCAGCCAATATTCCAACGCCCGCTCCCGCGACGCCTTCAGCTACGCCGCCTTGGGGCGTGTCGAACTCGATACCAGGACGCAATCGCCTTGGGGCACCCTGCGGGCATTCGTGCGCGTGGACTCTTACTTTGGATCAGGCCAGCAAGCTGCGACGGGCAGCCTCCAATCCCTCACCAATACGTTCAATACGACGGCCGGAACGAGCGCCCCGCGCGACACGACGATTATCAACAAGGCGTTCATCCAGTTCGCCGGATTGACCGCCGGCTACGCCCAATCGATGTTTGATTTCTATGCCAATGCATACAACTTCAGTAACTTGCGCGGGTCCGCCGCGACCTCCGCGTTGCTTGCCTACACCGTGACATTTGGCGACGGCTTTTCCGCGACACTGTCGGCCGAGGATCAGGCGTCGCGGCGCACCGCGATCGGCAGCACAATAGCGAGCGAGACGAAGGCACCGATCACGATCGGAGGCATTTCGTCGACCTCCTTCCAAGCCCAGCCGGCGGGTTCGCGGGTGCCAGAAATCGTCGGCAATGTCCGCCTCGACCAGCCTTGGGGCGCGGTGCAATTTTCGGCGGCCGCGCATCAGGTAGACACCAGCCTCTTCGCGGCTTCCGCCCTTGCGACGCCGCCGACGACCTATGCCTTCCCGGCCTTGACCAGCAATTCCTACGGTTTCGCGGTTCAAGGCGGTCTTCAGTTGAACACAGACTATATTTCTCCCGGCGATAAGTTTTGGCTGCAAATCGCCTATGAAAAAGGCGCGTACGGCTATATCGCGGGCGATAATCTTGGCTTCAATTATGGAGCGGTCAATCAAAATCGTTATATGGGTGACGGGTTTACTTCAATTAGCTATTCCGGGAGCGGCTGGAACACACAGATCGATTCCGACTGCGTTTTCACTGGCAGCCATACCTGCGAACAGCAATCGGGCTGGGACATCACCAGCGCCTACAAGCATTATTGGCTCCCCATCTTGAGTTCGGCGGTCTATGGCTCCTATCTTGAACTGCACTATCCCACCGACGCACTCGCTGGCTTCGGCGGTGCGGTGGGTGTCTCGAACCTCAAGGAAGCGCGGATCGGCACCAATCTCGTCTGGACCCCGCTCCCAGGCTTCGATCTTGGCATCGAGTTCATGTATGCGCTCCTCGACCAGACGCGGCCGGTTGGTCTTGCACCGGATAGTGTGCTCACCAAAACCGGCCTGCCGACCTTCAATCCACTCACCAGCCAATACGCAGGCCGCATAAGAATCCAGCGCGCGTTTTGAAGCAACTCGATCGTAAGCGCGGACAAGCCAGCTGTGATTGCGGAGTCTATGATGGATTGCTGCGCCGGTTCCAAAGACAGTCCGGATGCCAAGAGGCTCCAAGATAACAAAGGAACGAGGGGCCGCCGTTGATATCGATGGGATTTAGGTCCGGGCTGTAGTTGGCGTGAACCCGCAACCCTTTGCGTCCAGACGGTAGAACGAGCGAAAAACACCAGGCATTTGAAACAACAGATAGGTTTTGCGCGCATGATATCGGAGTTTGCTTTTGTACCGAATGGTTCTGCCGCGATCGCCCCCACGGGCGTCAAGGCATGGCAAGGCCAACAATTTGCAAAAGCCTTGCCAAATTCGGGTGCCTGGTCATTCCGCGTCGGCGTGTGGATTTTCTGCTTGAGCCTGTGGTTTGCCGCCACCTCGATTCCGGCGATGAGCAAGGAGGCGAAGCTCCTCAATGTTTCCTACGATCCCACGCGCGAACTCTATACGGAAATCAACGATTTGTTCGCTGAGCGCTATAAGAGCCGCACGGGTGTGAGCGTGACCTTCGAACAGTCGCATGCGGGGTCGAGCAAGCAAGCCCGTTCGGTCATCGACGGGCTAAAGGCCGATGTCGTCACTTTGGCCCTCGCTTGGGACATTATCGCGATCGAGCGCGCCGGGCTGATCAAGCCCGGCTGGCAGGAAAAACTGCCTTACAATTCCTCTCCTTATACTTCGACAGTTGGCTTTCTCGTGCGCAAGGGCAATCCGAAAAATATCAAGGATTGGACAGATTTGATCCGCCCGGACGTGCAGGTGATCGTGGCCAATCCGAAGACGAGCGGCGCAGGGCGCTGGGCGTTCCTAGCGCTCTGGGGCACGGTGGCTGGTGCGAAGAACCACGATCTCTCGACGCTCGAGGGATTGAAGGAATCGCAAGCCGCGGGGCGAACGGCGCGGGACTTCCCTGTCTATCAGAACGCCAAAGCCCGCGCGGCCATCGAGTCGTTCTACAACCACAATGTTCCGGTTCTGGATACCGGTGCCCGTGGCGCGACCGTCACCTTCGCGCAAAAGCAACTTGGCGACGTCCTGTTGAATTGGGAGAACGAGCTGTGGCTGGCGCTCGACGAATTCGGCAAGGACAAGTTCGAAATTGTCTACCCGCCAAGCAGCATTCTCGGCGAGCCGCCGGTGGCCGTCGTCGACGAAGTCGTGGACAAAAAAGGCACGCGTGACATCGCGGAAGCCTATTTGAAGTTTCTCTATACGTCCGAAGCGCAGGAGACCATGGCGCGGCTTCATTACAGGCCGCGCGATGTCGAGGCCTTGAAGAAATACAGCGCGGAATTACCGCCTCTCCCGCTCTTCACCATCGATGAGACCTTTGGCGGCTGGGTGAAGGCGCATGAAGCGTTCTTCGCCGAGGGCGCGCTATTCGATCAGATCTACAGGCCGACAAAATGAGCGGAGACGCGGCCGCGGGCGGCATCCCTTCGGAATTATCGGCAGGCAAGCTGTTTCGCTCTACGCCGCAACCGTCCCAGCTTATTCCGGGTCTGCCGCTTACCCTCGGCTATACACTTTTTTATCTGTCCGTCATGGTCCTTATTCCGCTCGCCGGGATGGTTCTCAAGACGGCTCAGCTCGGCTGGAGTGACTTCTGGCAAACCGTCACCGATCCGATCGTCGTCGCGTCCTTCAGGCTTACTTTCACCGCCTCGGCCATCGCCGCGGCCGTCAATGGCGTATTTGGACTGATCGTTGCCTGGGTGCTCGTGCGGGAGCCTTTCCCAGGCCGGCGGCTGTTCGACGCGCTCATCGACTTTCCTTTCGCCTTGCCGACCGCGGTCGCTGGTTTGACGTTCAGTTCGCTTTTTCTCGCGGATGGTTGGATCGGCGGATTGGGCCGCCACGTTGCGCGCGCTATCAACGGAGTGGCGAGCCTCGCCGGGTCTGGCGATGTTTTGTCGGCCGATGCCCTATCGTGGTTAAGTTTTCCCTATTCGAACACTAATACTGGAATCGTGCTTGTCCTGATATTCGTTGGACTGCCCTTCGTGGTGCGGACGGTCCAGCCGGTACTGCGCGATTGGGATACGGAATATGAGCGCGCCGCGTTGAGCCTGGGGGCCAACAGGTTGACGATTTTGCGGCGTATTATCTTCCCTGAAATCTTGCCGGCCTGGCTCAGTGGATTGGCGTTGGCCTTCGCACGCGCAATCGGCGAATATGGCTCGGTGATTTTCATCGCCGGAAATATTCCTGGCAAGTCGCAGATCGCGCCCCTGCAGATCGTCACCAAACTCGATGACTTTCGCTATTCGCAAGCGACCGCGATTGGCGTGGTTTTGTTATTTTTCTCGCTAGTCATATTGCTCGCAATCAATGGCCTCGAACGGTGGACCAGCCGTCACGAACGGATGGCGTGAGGCGCGCGTGCATCGTTCGAATTCTCGAGACGAGGACAGGTTCATGGCGGAAGTGCTGGCAATTCAAACTCAGACTACCGAAGCGTCCAGCAACCCGCCCCCGCCGGGCCATCCGCTGATCCGCCGTGTCATGATCGTGACGACGGTCATCTTTCTCACTCTTTTCATCGTGATTCCGGTGCTGAACGTCTTCACCCAGGCTCTTTCCAAAGGGGTTGATGCCTATGTCCGCGTATTGCATGTAGCTACCTCGTCCAAGGCCCCACGGCTTGCCCCGGCCGAGCGGCGCAAGTTCGCGGCGGAGCGCGGTCAGGCCGAGAAGACCTGGAGTTCGGTCCGGCTCACTGCGGCCATCGCGGCCATCGCCGTTCCCCTAAACATCGTCTTCGGGCTTGCGGCCGCATGGTCTGTGACAAAATTCCGCTTCAAGGGCCGCTCCTTATTGATCGCGTTGATCGACCTGCCTTTTTCGGTGTCGCCGGTCATCGCGGGTTTGCTTTTCGTTTTGCTGTTTGGCCGAGGCGGCGCGCTTGGTGGATGGGCTTCAAGCTGGACTTGGCCCGACCCTTTCTCGCTTGCCTGGCGTGGCTTCGCGCAAGATTGGTGGCCGCTCGTCTTCACCAGAACCTTCACGGGCATCATTTTTACGCCCTTGGCGATTGTGCTCGCGTCGATCTTTGTCACCTTTCCGTTTGTCGCGCGCGCATTGATTCCACTCATGGAAGCGCAGGGGTCAGGCGAAGAGGTGGCGGCACTCTCGCTTGGCGCCTCGGGCTGGCGCACGTTCCGGACGGTCACCTTGCCCAATATCAAATGGGCCTTACTCTATGGCGTAATCCTTTGCACTGCACGGGTTTTTGGCGAATTTGGCGCGGTCTCGGTGGTCTCGGGACATATTGACTCGAATGACACAATGCCGCTGCGGATCGAAAAACTGTGGAACGAATACAACAACCAGGCAGCGTTTAGCGTCGCGTCATTGCTGGCCTTCCTGGCATTCGTCACTCTGATCATTCAGACGATCGTTGAGCGCCAAACCGGCAAGAGTGAAGCACTCCGATAGAGGGAGAGAAGGAACGCTATGAGCATTGAAGTTTGCGGCGTCAACAAGACCTTCAATCGGTCCAAGGTGCTCGACAATGTTGACCTCAAAGTCGAGAGCGGCGAACTCATCGCACTGCTCGGGCCGAGCGGCTCCGGCAAGACGACGCTTTTGCGCGTGATCGCGGGGATCGAAGCTGCCGATCCTGGCAGTGGGCCAATCCTCTTCGACGGCTTCGACGTTTCCGCTCAGGAGGCCGGTAAACGGCGGATCGGCTTTGTATTTCAACACTATGCGTTGTTCAAGCACATGAGCGTTTTCGAGAATGTCGCCTTCGGGCTGCGCGCGAAGCCCTGGCGCCTACGGCCCAATGAGACGGAAATCCGCGCCAAGGTCGGCGAGCTTTTGCAACTCGTTCAGCTGCAAAACTTCGCTCAGCGCTATCCGTCCCAGCTTTCCGGCGGGCAGCGCCAGCGCGTTGCCCTCGCCCGGGCGTTAGCGGTCGAACCTCGCGTCCTTTTGCTCGACGAGCCTTTTGGCGCCCTCGATGCGACTGTCCGCCGCGAGCTCCGCCGCTGGCTGCGCAAGCTGCATCACACGATCCACGTGACAACCATCCTTGTCACCCACGATCAGGAAGAGGCGCTTGAGGTGTCGGATAGAGTTGCGGTCATGAATGAAGGCCGAATTGAGCAATTCGACTCGCCGGAGGCAATCTACGACAACCCAGCCAATCCATTTGTCTTCAAGTTTTTGGGGAGTTACAATCTTTTCCATGCCCGCAAGACAAATGCAGGAAATGCCGTGACAGCCGGCCAGGCGAATGGCGGCGGCGTGACTTTCGTGCGCCCGCACGACATCGAAATAAGGCGAGAGAACTTCGACGGCTGTGGCGTCGCCGCCAGAATCAACCATATCGCTTTCGCCGGTTCCTCGGTGAACGTCGAACTTGCGCACATCGACGAGGAAGCGGTCGTCGACGCGGCTCTGCCCGCGCACGTTTACAAGGACCTTGGGCTCAAACCAAATGACCAAGTATTCATAAGGCTGCGCAACACAAGAGTCTTCGACTAGCATTTCTCGATTTGAAAGAATGGGTCTCGACGTCCCGGAGGACTTTAAGCCGCTCACCCTGAGAATCGACAGAGATGTACGCAAGGTTGAGGGATCGAATTTCGTTCGGAAGCTCGATGAAACTTCCCTCTTCGATGTTGTCCCTACATCCATGTTGTGCGGCAGACGCATTTTTACAGAATGATTCGCTGAAAGCGTTCTGCCCCGTTCGACACGACGTACTGCGTGGCTCGATCACATCGTCCACCACCTCGGAGTGGTGTTGGGTGACAGATATGCGGCAAGTTTCGCACGCCGGATAATGCTGCCAACGAGCAATGACGCATTGCTACGGGTTGCGCGCCGACACGCCAGCATCCCGTCAGAGCCGCTGGCCACGATTGGCATCGACGACTGGGCCTGGCGAAAGTTCTCGATCTGTGCGCCAGAAGGTTTGGTCCACGACCAGAAACCTCTGCAAGCCAGCTGGCTGTTAAATTCTCGAATGCTGTTCCGATCAGATTCCACTACCATCTACGAAGACGTCGCTGCGCGCTTGTGCCTGAGTGATGTTGCTCCCTGGTGGCACACTACGCGTGAGCCAGACATTGCCGCCAATCGTTGACCCGGGCCCTATGGTGATTCGGCCGAGGATGGTTGCGCCGGCGTAAATCACAACATTATCCTCGATGACGGGATGGCGGGCTCCTCCCTTGAGCAAAGCGCCATTGTCGTCCACGGCGAATCGCTTGGCCCCCAGCGTCACGCCCTGATATAGGCGGACATGCCTGCCAATGACCGCAGTCTCGCCGATGACGACACCAGTGCCGTGGTCAATGAAAAAACTGCCGCTGATGTTGGCGCCTGGATGTATGTCTATCCCCGTGTCGGAATGGGCAATCTCTGCAATAATGCGGGCAAGCAGAGGTGCGCCTAAAAGATAGAGTTCATGGCCGAGCCGGTGGCGCGTAATCGCGGCAATTCCAGGGTAGCAGAAGAGCACTTCATCGATGTTCCGCGCCGCCGGGTCACCCTGATAGGCGGCAAGAATATCGGTTTCGAGAAGTCCCCGTACTGCTGGAAGATTTGCCGCGAAGGCGCGGGTAATTTCGCGGGCTCGCGTGTCCAACTGTGTCCTGCCTTTACCTGGCGGCCCGGTTTCAAGCCGAAGCTCCCGGCAAATTTGCTCACGGAGCGATTGCAACGCTCTATCGAGTGTGCGTGCGATGAAGTGATCGACCGCTTCTTCGGTGAGCCCAGCGGGGCCAAAATGCCTTGGAAACAGCGCCGCAGATAATCCCTCCAGAACATCCGATAGCACTTCCTGCGATGGCAACTCGTAAGTCACGCCATCGGGCTTCGTGTTTTGCCGCCACGCGTTTCGCGAATTCCGCAGCTGCCCGACTATCTGATGGAGATTCCACTCCAATTGCGCGCGCCCGTTGTCGTCGTATTCTTTCAGTCGAAAATCCATGTTGACCATCAGGAGTAGTTCCGGGCCGCATCGTTTAGCACCAAATCGTGAGAATATTTTTCCTTTTTAGTTCCAAATTGGAAAACAATTTTCTCTCTTAATGTTTGCGTTTTTTCGCAAGACATTCAATGGGCGCGATAGCTCTTTTGGGATTGAAATCTTATGCAGCGCGGCGACGAGCGCGTCGATATCCTCATACGTGTTATAGAGGGCGAGCGATGGGCGCACGGTCGTCTCTAGCCCGAACCTTCGTAGGATCGGCTGCGCGCAATGATGACCCGCGCGCACCGCGATACCTTCGCGGTCGAGCGCGGCGCCGACATCCTCGCTACGGCAGCCGTCGAGCACGAAGGAGATGACGCCGGTTTTTTCCTTCGCCCTTCCAATAATTTTGAGGCCCGGCACGCCATCGAGCCCCTTCGTCGCATAATCGAGCAGCCCATGCTCATAGGCCGCAATATTGGCCACGCCGATGCGATTTAGATAGTCGATGGCGGCGCCAAGGCCGACCGCGTCCGCGATATTGCCGGTGCCTGCCTCGAAGCGCAGAGGCGGCGCCTGATAGACTGTCTTCTCGAAGGTGACATCGGCGATCATATTGCCGCCGCCCTGCCAAGGCGGCATCGCCGCAAGCACCTCGGGCTTGCCGTAGAGAACGCCGATGCCGGTCGGAGCGAACACCTTATGGCCGGAAAAGACGTAGAAATCACAATCGAGCGCCTGGACATTGACTGGCATATGCGACACTGCCTGAGCGCCATCAACGAGCACGCAGGCGCCATGGCGATGCGCGGCCGCGACCATCTCCTGCGCCGGCGTCACCGTCCCGAGTGCGTTCGAGACCTGAGTCAGCGAGACAAGCCGCGTTCTCGGCGAAAGTAGCTTTGTGTATTCCTCCAAACTTACCTGGCCCCTATCGTCGACCGGAGCAACCCGCAAAACTGCGCCAGTGTCGGCGCACAACATTTGCCATGGCACGATATTGGCGTGATGTTCGAGCCAAGTGATGACGATCTCGTCGCCTCGCTGGACATTGCGGCGGCCCCAGGCCTGGGCAACGAGATTGATTGCTTCGGTCGCCCCTCGCACGAAAACAATGTCGTTGGGCGAACCGGCACCAAGGAATCTCTGGACTTTTTCTCGCGCGGCCTCATAGGCGTCTGTCGCACGCGCGGCGAGCGCATGGGCGCCTCGGTGGATATTCGAGTTTTCGTTCTCATAGTACAACGAGAGCCGGTCGATCACCGCCTGCGGCTTTTGCGTCGTCGCCGCATTGTCAAGCCAGATCAGAGGCTTGCCATGGACCTGCTGACGCAGGATCGGAAAATCCCGCTTGAACGCATGAGCATCGAACGCGCTAGTCCCAGACATGAGATCGGACGCCAGCACTGGCTCTAGCGTCGGCGTGACGGCGGTTGACCCCCGCGATTGAACAAGGGCATCCGGCGCCTTCGCCGACGCGCTTGCGGCTTGACCTTCGTTGAGGAAATAAAAGGCCTCGCCGGGGATCGCCGGAATTGCGGGCTCGGACCCGTGCGAAAATCCCGATTGAGAGGTAGTTAACGGAAACGCCGAGATGCTGCTAGGCGCTTGTGGCCGGAGATCAGACTCGGACGGATAGTTTGGCGCGAAAACCGGGCTTTGTTCGATTGAAGGAGCAAGTGGCGCGGCGGTGGGTGCGGAAGGTTGAGTTGGAGCCACGGCCAATCCCGTTTCGCCGAGGAAATAAAGCGCTTCCGGACCGTGCGCCGGAAATGAACTATGTAAAAATCCGGCGGGAAAAAATCCTGATGGCGATGTAGATGGGGCGGGTATAAGGGAGGTCAATTGACTGAGACTTTGCGGCAGAGCACGAAGTTCCGCCTCGCCCCAAATTCCGCCGGGCGACTCTTGGCCTTTTTCCAGCGAGGGTGCACCCGAGACAGGGACCGCGGCCCCTGCGGCGCCGGCCGGGACGCCCGTGACGCCGTTGCCGAGCTCGATGGGGATGTGCCGTCCTCCACTATCTCTGACAGTCGTTGGATCGCCGCCTAATGGGGTCTGATGGCCAGGCAGCTCGGTGACGCTGGGGCTTATGAGCACTCCCGGCACGCTTGTCCCCGGCGTTGCTGCGACGGCGGCGATGGCTCCGGGAACGGATGTTGGCGGGGAAGGGGGACATTCTTGCGTTGCGGCAAAGTTTGCCAATGCCTTAGGGTCGATCATCTGCCCTGGCGAAGCATTGAGGAAAGCGTTGCCCAGGCGCGCGATCACTCCGGGGTCAATTACGGAGGGTGCCTCGCCCCCCCATTGCGGGGCAGGCGGGGTTGTCATCGGCGCGCTGGCCGCCGCATGGCGAGGATCAGGCATACTCATGATAGTACCCAATCTCCACGTTCTCCAGCACGCCGAGCGCATCCTCGGTGAGGATCGCGGACGAACAATAGAGTGAGATCAGATAGGAGGCGATCGCTTTACGGTTAATGCCCATGAACCGGACTGAGAGGCTCGGCGTGACTTCGCCCGGCACGCCTGGCTGGAAAAGCCCAATAACGCCCTGCTTCTTTTCGCCGGTGCGCAGGAGCAAAATGGTTGTCTTCCCGCTCTCATTTGTACCGTCCGTTATCCTGAGTTTGTCGCTTGGGACGAGCGGAATTCCGCGCCAGGTTATGAAGGGCGTGCCAAATATATTGACTGTTGGTGGGGGAACGCCACGCCGCGTGCATTCGCGGCCGAAGGCGGCAATGGCGCGCGGATGCGCCAGGAAAAACGCGGGTTCTTTCCACACTTTGGCGATCAACTCGTCAAAATCGTCGGGAGTGGGAGGCCCCCGGCGCGTCGAAATTTTCATGCCCGGCGCGGCGTTGGTGAGAAGGCCGTAATCCGCATTATAGAGGAGTTCGGCCTCCTGGCGCTCCTTGACCTTTTCGATGAGCAGGCGAAGCTGTTCTTGGATTTGGTCATAAGGCTGGTTGTAGAGATCAGAAACACGGGTCTGGACATCGAGAACGGTCGTGACTGCATTTAGAAAATATTCGCGGGGGGCCTGATCATAATCGACAAAGGTTTCCGGAAGATCCGTGTCCCTTTCCCAGCTCGGGCTGCATTCGACATCGCCGAGACCCTCGCGTTCCTTGACCTTGTTCAAGCGGAAGATGCCAGCTTCAACCGGAACCCACGGCAAAAAGGACACGAGCCAGCGCGGGGTGATCGCCAGCATTTGCGCCCGGGTTTTTGTTGCATTGGCAAGCTGGCGGGCGGCCGGCTCGCTTAGGGTCCTACGTATCTCGATGTCGTCGGGCATCTAATCACCTCCAAGTCTCGAAAGTCGCATGACGAGTTCAACTATGGGCGCCGTAGCATCGTTTTAGGAGAATATTTTTCTCTTTTACGATGTGCGACAACTCAACTCATGTGTTTGCGTTTCCGTTTCGTTTGGGGGTCCAATTTGGTTGACTGAATGGAAGGCTTGCAAAGCTTGGCCCGATCTGTATAATTATCTCTATCGAATTAGTGTACTGATACGGGTTGGCGCTTTCTGGCGCGCTGGCTCGCGTCAAGAGCGAAGCGAAATCATGGATGCAATCGACAAGCGAATTCTGCGTCTTATTCAGAAGGACACTTGCTTGTCAGTTTCAGAAATTGCGACGCAGGTCGGGCTTTCGCAAACGCCCTGCTGGAAGCGACTGCATCGGCTTGCGGATTCCGGCGTTATCAACAAGCGCGTCGCGCTCCTAGCACTACTTTAGCAGATTTTTAGGGATGGGCGAGTTTTTTGGATTCCCAAGGGAGGTTTTGCGTGATTCATGAGAGGTCGGCTTGGAGGGCCGATCAATGGACGTGGACTGGCAAGTCGATCTCGATCGCTGGCTTGCGCCGTTTGTCGCGGCGTTACGGCACAAGACGCGGGCGCGGATGTGCCCTTTCTATGTCGCGGGTTTGATTGGTCCAGGAGACCGCAAGAGCGTTCAGCCGATGGCGGCGCGCGCTGGCGAGGTCGGCTACGACCAGCTTCATCATTTCGTCGCTGCCGGAGTTTGGGACAGTGCTCCACTCGAGGCTGCCCTGTTGAAGGAGGCAGATGGCCTGGTTGGCGATGAGGCGGGGTTTCTTGTCATCGATGATACGGCGTTGCCCAAGAAGGGACGCCACTCGGTTGGCGTCGCGCCACAATATGCCTCGTCGCTTGGAAAGACTGCCAACTGTCAGTCGCTGGTCTCGGTAACGTTAGCGTCGCGCGAGGTGCCGGTGATGGTGGGCCTGCGGCTATTCCTGCCCGAGAGCTGGACAGATGATCCTGAGCGCATGGCGCGAGCCGGTGTGCCGAAGGATAGACAGACTGCTCTGACAAAGACGGAAATTGCGGTCGCGGAGATCGATCGCGTCATCGCCTCCGGTGCGCGCTTCGGTTGTGTGCTTGCCGATTCAGGGTACGGCTCCAGCGGGCTTTTCCGTCAGGCCTTGAGCGAGCGCGGTCTGCTGTGGGCGGTGGGTCTGTCGCCCGCCCAGAACGTCTATCCCGCCGACGTTGCCCTGATCTTCCCCGTCGCGAAGGCCGGAAAGCCCCGCAAATACCACATCCCTGATCAGCCCCCGGTCTCTGCTGAAGCGTTGTTGGCCGGTGGGAAATGGCAAAAGGTCAGCTGGCGGCGAGGCACCAAAGGTCGGCTGACATGTCTCTTCGCGGCCCGCCGTGTCCGCGTTGCGGATGGCCATAAGCACCGCATGCTCGATAATCGTATGCAGTGCATGCCGGGCGACGAGGTCTGGCTCGTCGGCGAACGCCGGTCGACTGGCGAGCGAAAATACTATGTGTCGAACTTACCAGCCGATGCGAGCCTCAAGATGCTCGCCGCCACGATCAAAGCCAGATGGGTCTGTGAGCAGGCGCATCAGCAGCTCAAGGAGGAACTTGGCCTCGACCACTTCGAAGGCCGATCCTGGACCGGGTTACACCGGCACGCCTTGATGACCATGATCGCCTATGCCTTCCTCCAATCCCGCCGCCTCAAAGCAGCGGGACGGAAAAAAAAGAATCGGGGGGCCGCCGCCACAACCAAGCATGCCGGCCATCAGGCAAGCCATCCTCGACCTCTTCGCACGGCCTCCACCCAGGCGATGCCCCCACCGTGAGAAACTCCTCGCCAACGCCGTCGAAACCAAACTGCCAAAGTAGTGCTAGGGTCAGGACTCAATTATTTGGTAGCCAGTAGACGACTGCGGCGACGAAGCAGAGCGCCGAAAAGTAAATTTCTGCGAGCTTGTCGTATCGTGTGGCGATGCGGCGGAAGTCTTTCAGCCTCCCGAAGCATCGCTCGATGACATTGCGTCTCTTGCAGGCAGTTTTGCTGTGCCGGATTTGCTTCTTGCGGTTGGATTTGCTCGGAATAATGGCCTTGATGTTGTGCTGCTTCAGGTAGGTGCGAAACGCATTGGTGTCATAGGCCTTGTCGGCGAGCAGCTGCTTGATCCCCGCAACCAGGCCGGCGCAGTCTTCTGCCATGACGCAATCGGCAGTGTTGCCAGGGGTCAGGATGAAGGCCCAAGGCCTGAGATATTCGTCGACAAGAGCGTGTATCTTGCTGTTTCTGCCACCCTTCGTGACCCCGATGGCCTGAAGCTCGGCCCCCCTTTTCCACCGCTGGCGCAGCGGTGTGCCTTGATATGGGAACTGTCCAAGGCGACCTCGCCCGGTGGCTCGGAGGGTGCGGCGGCCGTCTCGAATATCTTCTGCCAAATGCCACGATCGCTCCATCGAGCGAAGCGATTGTAGATGGTCTTCGCGGGGCCGTATTCCCGTGGGCAATCGACCCAGCGGCAGCCGATCTTAAGGACATGCATGATCCCGCTCAGAACACGCCGATCGTCGTGGCGTTGCGGCCCGGGTTGGTTGGCCGGCAACAAAGGCTCGATCTTCGCCCATTGCTCGTCCGTGAACCAAAAAAGATGCTTGTCCATCGGCTAGCCCTCCAACGCGGTGACTAGCCTCTTGAAATCAAAACATAATTAATCAGGTCTTAACCCTAGGGCATGATCACATCATACTGCATCGCGGATGGTTTCCAATCTTTGTTGCTGCATGACCTTTTCGAATAAGCCAGCGCCCATTTTGAAATTACGCTCTCGCGCCGCCTTTGCCCGCGAACGCGCGAAGGCTTCAAGGTGGCACAGAGCTACCTTGCCCGCCGCACCCTTCCCTGCACGCCGTTGAAGGCGCCCTCGATGAGTTCGCAATAAAGCAAACGCTCCGGATCGACGGGCCCCGCGAAAACGAGCCTGCCCGGCGGCACCGGCGCGAAACCCATCCGGCCATAATAAGACATGTCGCCAACGAGCAAAACCAATCCATGCCCAGCCGCCCGAGCGGCATCGAGCGATTTCATCACCAGCGCTTCGCCGATTCCACCCGCCCGGAACGGCGGATCGACTGTCAGCGGGCCTAGCAGCAGCGCGGGCCGGTTGGCGCAGAAAATTGGCGTCATCCGATTGGCGCCGACAAGCAAGCTGCCAACTCTCGCGACGAAGGACAAGGCGTAGTCCGGCTCGCCCCCTTCGCGCAGCCTATACGCCGAGCGGGCAAACCGACCCGGCCCGAAAGCGCGCTCGTCGAGCTTTTCGATCGCCGCGAGGTCGGCCGGCGATTGCGGGCTGAGGGTGAGGGAAAGATCCGCCATCGGCTTGCCATTGAATCCGCGCGGACCGGTTCGCCTTTCGCGGCGCATGACGTGCGAGACTCAGGGACATATAGCCCAAAGGAAGCGGCGTTGTCACCGGGCGTCCCAGGGCTAAATCGTTTGCAAGCAAGCGGCTGACCCCTAAAGTCTGAGTCGACAGAAGCCTTCAGGCGTTTGTGCTTGAGGGAGACTTTGGAGGTGTCGCGCTTGAAGGCGTTGAAAATGCAATATGGCGAACATTGCTTGGCGAGCGAACTTTCGCAAGATTCTGACAGAGCTTTCACCTGGCAGCCAGGATTGGGAGAAGGGAGGCACGGTTTGTGTCGCCGCGCCGCAAAGACCAAGGAGCTGAGCCGCCTTTTCAGCCTTAATCTTGGTGACGTCTGCACCGGAAAATTGTTGCGTTCGGGACAGGCGAAGCGTACGCTGCGTAGAGACCGATCAGGCAATTCGGAAATTCGGAATTAAGAATATTACGATTTAAAGAAATTTGGGGAACAAAATGAAACATATATCGTTCTTGATTTTATGTCTCGCCATGGTCGCATTGTTGGTGATCCCGGGCAAGCCGCATGCCCAAGCCGCGATGAAGCAGCCTCTAAGAGCCTACTTCGGGTACATTCCGTGGACAGAGGGTACCGACGAGGATGCGCTAGCCGCATCTATCGTGAGTAAAACTATTCCGCTTTCAAGCTTTAGCCATACCGCCAGCAAGAATGGTAAAACCTATAAGGACACAATCGTTGGGCAAAACCCGTTTCTAAAAAAACACACCCCGACGACAGTCAAAATACTCCTAGTTCCGATGATCATTGACATCGGCACCTCCGTGTTTGATTCGACCGCGCCAAATAGCTGCGGTGGGTCGTTGGGCAACTCTGACCTTGCAAACTTCCAGGCCTCGCCGATCCTTACTCCAGTAACCTTTGATGGCGGATCAGGGGCTGGACATGCGGCTCTCATCAATGGCGTTAACATGGGTACGCAGACCTATAATGATGCCCATCGCCGCGCCGAATTCTTGAATGCAATCGGCGGCCCTCTCAGCGCTTACCACACAAACTACGAGGTAACCGTGACGTCCACCCAGACGATCACGGCGGCCACGACCGTGGGCCACAGCGCGATAGCCGGGAGCGGCTGCAGCTTGTTGGGTGGTCTCGACTTTACCTTCTTTGACAATTATTTCCGCTCTACCGTTCTCCCCGCGGTTGGTGGCAAACCGACCTCCTTTGTGATCTTCCTGATGCACAACGTCGTGTTCTACCAGGGCAGTCCTTCCGACTGCTGCATCCTCGGGTATCACGGGGCGATTGGCAAACCGGTGCAGACCTACTCCCCAACCGATTACGACACCACTGGGCAATTCGATCCCGGGATCGTAAATGTTTCTATTGCGGCGCATGAAATTGGCGAATGGCTGGACGATCCGCTCGGTACCAATCCAACTCCCCCATGGGGAAACATTGGACAAGTAGTCGGCTGCCAGAAGAACTGGGAAGTTGGCGACGCTTTAACGGGTACTGATTTTCCAGCAATCCTGATGCCTAACGGAGTCACTTACAATCCACAGGAAACCGTGTTCTGGTCATGGTTTTATTCCAAGGACCACGGTGCATACTTCCAGAACATTGAGGCCGGTGGGAAGTATTCCATGAATGGAACCTTCGGCGGCCCTTCAGAGAAATGCCCGCCGGGGGGAACTTTCCTGAACTAAGGCCGGTCCTCATGACAGGATCCGCGTCAAGCTTCGATCGCTGGGGTGACTATAGCAGCATGGCCATAGACCCCTGTGACGATCGCTTCTTCGCGAGAGACATACGGAACGGGTCGTGGCGGCAGCACGAACCGTTGCGCGTTCTTCATGGTGAGTTTGGCGAGCGCAAGGGTGTCGTGCGCAGGTCGCACCGGATCCTGACGACGGGCAGCCGCCGCGCGTTTGATGCATGGGGTCGCCGTCCAGCACACTCGCTAAAGGGGAACGGGACGGGCGCACGGAGAGGATCGCAGCCAGGCCCGAGGTGACACTTCGCAGGCTCATCATGGAACATTCCGAACGCCTCGTGGTCAGCTCAGACACGGTAAAAATACAATCCATCACGAAGGACGGGCGGCAAAAAAGCGGGCTGCGGGCCAAGCAAGATCGCCCCGGCGAGATGCGCCGCCGCGCGCCCCGGAACTAACGTTAGACGAGGACTGATCCTGCTCGTCTTGTCCTCGTCAATGTAACCTGGGACGTTCTTCGGCCGAGGCTATGGGGGCGGGAGACGAAATTATTGCACCATCGTCGCTGATTGAGGCCGGGCATCGATGCCGGACGCCACCGCTGGGGCCGCCCGCCGCCACTTCAAAAACATCTTCGGCGCCGCGGCGATGCGGTTTCGCGCGCGAATTCAGTGATTTCGGGAGCTAAAGTATGACTGGTATCACCATCGCCGGCGAGACCTTCAACGTTTTGATCGAAGGCGGCGAGAACAAGCACGTCTTGATGCTTTCCAACCCAATGGGCACCAATCTTCATTTCTGGGACCCGCAAATTCCCGCTTTGGCCAGACATTTCCAAGTCGTGCGCTACAATTCGCGCGGAGCTGGCGCGAGTATTGCCAATCAAGGTCCCTATTCGGTCGAAGGCCTTAGCCGCGACGCGCTCGCAATCATCGATGCGCTTGGGCTCGCAAGAGTCCATTGGCTGGGCCTTTCGATGGGCAGCATGGTGGGGCTATGGCTCCTCGTCCATGCCCGCGAGCGCATCGGCCAGGCGGTGCTTGCCGGCGCGGCGGCGCAAATACCGGGTCCCGATCTGTGGAACAATCGCATTCAATCGGCTCGAGATAGCGGCATGAATGACGTCTCCATCGCGGCTGCCGGGCGTTGGTTCACCAAGACTTTTCGCGATGCCAATCCGGAAAAAGTGGAGCGCGTGTTGGAGATGGTCCGGACGACGCCGCTACACGGCTATTTGGCCGCATGCGCTGCCGTCCGCGACATGGATCAGCGCGAAGCCATTCGAAGCATCACCAACAAGGTTCTCGTCATCGCCGGGCGGCACGATCTTTCGACACCGCCAGGGATGGGCGCTTTGGCGGCCAGTTCCATCAAAGGCGCTGAATTCATCACGCTGGAAGCTTCGCATATGTCGAATATCGAAGATGAAGCGAATTTCACCAAGGCGGTCATCGATTTCCTGACCGCTCCTGAAACCGCGGCGGCCGGACCCCCTCCCCACCAGAAGGCTCCGGCAAAAAAGGCGGCCGCGAAGAAAACACCAACGAAAAAGGCCACTACGAAATAATCCACTGCCAAGCCGGTCCGGGCGAAACGACCCAGCACGAAAAAGAGTGCGTCAATAGTGGCACCAGGCAGAAGAACACGTTGAATAAATGTACGTTGTGCCAACGTTAGGTCCACTACGGGTGATTTTAACTATCGTTTTGCAGCGTGATGTTCCGGCGAGGCCTTCTTGCCCTGCTTGCCGCCGTATAGTTTGCGCACGCCTCCGGTGACGCACTGGCATAACTCATTGATCAGTTTCGCACTGGATTTATGCAACAAAAAATCCCTTTGCTGTCAGGACTGTTTTCTTGATCATAGCTGCCGATGAAACGCTGAGATAAGTGAGCCAATTCAGTGGAACCAGTGCTCATAATCGCACCCACTAAAAGACTCAGAACGCCGATTGTCGATACATGCAAGCCTCCCACTGCCCAGGCTTTTAGCTTTTCGGAAATGCCCTCATCAGCCCTCGCACGATCTTGCTTTTCTTGCTCAAGAGCCTTGCTTTGTCGTTCCAGACGTTTATCCGTCTCCCGTTCCAATTCGTGGAACTGATTTTTAACCCTAAACAGATTCTTTTCCACTGCATCGAGCCGCGCTTCGACGGCATTCGAAGCCGCATTGTGCCAGATATCTCCCCGCGCCCGCGAGTTGGCGCCACCGCTACTGAACCCTGCCGCGCCGATTGTGACCGATGTGCCAAACCGAGGACGCCGACCGAGCCATTGGGTCGTAAGCGCAAGAAGCCCAGGACGGTGAAATCGCGCTCGCGTGTCTCGAATGTTGTAAGCGACCGTCAAGATTCCAATGATCTGTAAAAACAATCCGGCCCACCGAAAAGCAGGCTCACATCTCAGCCAAATGGCGGCGATCACCGCTATTACGAGCACTAAAGAAGTAATCCAGAACAGGCCCGGCTCTAGCAAAAGCCACCGGACCCATTTTTTTACCTCGACGCCGAGGCGACGTAGGGCGCTCATCCCATCACCGCTTTATGGGTAACCGCCGCGAATCAAGCGGAGCAACACGCCGCCGCGCACGCTCGCGCAATTCCAAAAACCGATTGCGGATTTGCACGGGCGTATCCTTTTCGAATTTGAAACCCGGACTTGAGGCGGACATGAAACGCTCTAGTTGTCGATTTCGTGAGGGAATTCGAGCGCAAGACCATCCGAATAACTGTCCGTTCCGGCCCGCCTCACGCCGTGTCGTATTTGCGGTGAGCATAGCCGAGGTTGCCGCCCTTTGGACCAAAGTCCGCCGCTTCGACAGCGCCAATCATGACAAAATGCGTCATGACGCTCTTTGCCTCGACAAGACGGCAGTCTAACACTACGGCTGCGCTCTTAAGCACCGGAGCGCCAGTTATGAGCTTGGTCCATTCGCCGCCCGCGAATCTTTCGTCGAGACGGTGACCGGTACGGCCGGCAAATATATCAGCAAGCGCCTCGTGCGAGGGAGCGAGAGTGTTGATGCAAAATACGCCGTTCGCGATCATCCTTGCTGCCGAAGGCGAGGTTTTGTTGATGCAAAACAACATCATCGGGGGTTCGTCCGTGACCGAGGCGACAGAAGTCGCGGTAATCCCGGCAAGACCTGCCGGTCCATCGGTCGTAACAATATGAACAGTGGCCGCGACACGGCTCATCGCGTCGCGAAACCGCGCCGGATCGACACCGTGACCTGGCACGGCGCGTGTCTCCGCGTGTCCATTCTTGGATTTGGCCATGCCCTCGCTGGGGTCCTTCTTCATCGCAGCTATCTTTACGTCAAAGAACGGCGTGCGATGGTTCGTTTTCATGTTAGCAAATGCCTCGGCAAAAAAACCATGCGCGACCCGCGAAAACTTCAAGCCACAGCCATTCGTCGTAGCGGTTGCAAATCACTTTGAAAGCCGTTTATCCCAAATTGGCGAGGCCGGGAAAGGTCTGCAAGAGCCAGGCCGAGAAATCCCCAATCGATCCAGTCAAAAACCCTATTCCCGTCGCTACGAGCAGAACGCCGGTCACCCGTTCCATCGCACCAAAATAGGGACGAAACCGCTTGACACCGCGTACAAAGGGTTCGATTGCCAATGCCGCCAGCAAGAACGGCAGGCCGAGCCCGGCCGAATAGGAGGCCAGCAACGCGATGCCCTTACCGACCGTCTCCTCTGACGCAGCGACCGCGAGAATCGCCGCGAGAATGGGGCCAATGCAGGGAGTCCAGCCGAAACCGAAGGCCAACCCCATGATGTAGGCGCCCCAAACTCCGGCCGGCTTTCCCACGGAGGGCCGGACCTCACGATAAAGAAAAGCAAACCGGAACACTCCCAAAAAATGCAAGCCCATCGCGATGATTGCGACCCCGGCAAGAAGCGAAAGCGTCAAGAAATATTGATGTAGCAATCGGCCGAAAGCCGAAGCCGTCGCGCCGAGGCCAACAAAGACCGTTGAGAAGCCCAAAACGAAAACCGCCGCCGCGAAGAAAATGTCGCGCCGCGCGCGGGCTTCGCGGCTGGCAACCTCCTCAATCGTCGTTCCAGCAACAAACGTAAGATAGGGTGGAACCAGCGGCAGTACACAGGGGCTTAGGAATGATAGAAGACCTGCAAGCGCGGCGGAGGGAAGCGTGACATCGTGCGTCATCCGCCCTTCTAGCTTGTTGTGGGATAAGGGAAAAGCCCAAGTTCTCGCGGAGGCGCCGGCAATTTGGCGGGATTCGTAAAATAAACGTGAGCCCTTAGAGTACCTGCTGATAAAATCTTGGATTCGGTGCTGGAGAAATTCATGAAGGTAACAAATATTCTTGTTTTGATTCGCGCCGCCGTATGGCTTTTGGCCCCCAATAATACCCTGGTACGCGCCAGCACAAGTTCCGCCGCGCAACGGTCCGGCGCGCTCCTTCGATGACGGTTTTCCTGGTCTCTCTGTGTAATATCCTGTTCAATTTCGCGATCGGGCTTCTTGTCGCGAAATTTCTTGGCCCCGAGGAATATGGCCGGTTTGCTCTCGCCTATGCGACCGCGATTTTCGTGCAGACCGGCTTTTTCGATTGGATCCGGCTTGGGGCCACACGGTTTTATTCCGAACGGATACGTGACGAGGAGCCCGCGCTGCGGGCGACCCTCGATTTCGGCTTTACAATGATCGCCGCTGGGCTTGCGGCCGGCGCGAGCCTTCTTCTCTTCACCGGCGTCAGATTTACATTAACTAACGGCTTGATCGCCCTGGCGCTCGCCACCGCCGCCGCCAATGGGCTGTTCGATTATCATACGGCGCTGGTTCGTGCCCGCTTCGACGATAGGCTTTTTACCCGGCTGCTTCTTGTCAAGAATATCGTGGCTTTCGTTCTCATGGGCAGCGGAGCCTTTCTGTTCGGCTCCGCCAAGATGACTCTCTGCCGGCACCATCGTCAGTCTCGCCGGATCGGTCGCCACCGCGCGCGCGGCGTTGCACGATCCGGCTTCGCAACCTCGTCTCGCGCGCGTTTCCATTGCCCGTTCGCTGATGGCCTATAGTCTGCCCATCGTCGGCGCCAACGTGCTTTACCTCGCGATCCCGCTTGCCAATCGCTCGATCCTCGCGATCCTGGATGGATTTTCGGAAACCGGACAATTTTCCTTGGCCTATGATTTCGGAACCAAGGCAATCCAGGCGATCGGCTCGGCCCTCGATATCGTGTTGTTCCAGATTGCGGTCGCGACGCACGAATTGCATGGTCCGTTCGAGGCGAGGCGGCAGATCGCTCGCAACATGACCATCGTTATCGCCATGGTCTTGCCCGCCTGCACAGGTCTTTGGCTGACCCTTCCCTCAATTGAGCAATTGGCCGTGCCGGAGGCATATCGAGGCCATTTCGATTTGCTGTTGCCTTTGATGATGACTGGCCTCTTCTCCATGGCCATGATTTAATACGCCATAAATCCGGTTTTCCAGATCGAAAAAAAAACCGCGCCTTTGATTTTCGCGGCCTTGGCAGCTTGTGCCGCCGACCCTCTGCTGCTCCTGTTCTTGCCGAGAGGTGGCGGCGCCGTCAACCTCGCGATCGCCCAGGCAGGCGCGATGCTTGTCGCGCTCATCGTGCTGACCGGTTTCGCAAGCCGCACAAAACGGCAATGGCCTCGTCCACGCGATCTCGCCGTCACGATTTTCGCCAATGCGTTGATGTCTGCAATCGTTTTGCCAATGCGCGCTCAAGAGCCAGGACTTGTGACACTCGCCGAGCAGATTGCCACCGGCGTAGCCGTCTACTCTGTCGTCGTGTTGGGATTCGATGTCGCCGGCTTGCGCAGCCTCACGATCGCGCATCTGCGGCTAACGTTTGCGCGAATGAAGACACTGTAGGTTTTCGCGCCGGCTGCCACGGCGCCGCATGAGCAACGTCGTCCAGCCGTCGAGATCGATTAGCCGCGCCAGGGCAATGCCTTGCA
Source organism: uncultured Alphaproteobacteria bacterium (assembly GCA_963851225.1). Classification (GTDB taxonomy): domain Bacteria; phylum Pseudomonadota; class Alphaproteobacteria; order Rhizobiales; family Beijerinckiaceae; genus Methylocapsa. The sequence goes on from CAWKON010000050.1 coordinate 23,331, forward strand.
CCCCATAGGCAGCGACGACACCAGGGACGTCCCGCGCGACGAGCCCCGAGAGAATAATGTCCGCGCCGGGTGCCGTTAATCGCGCAATTTCGGGCGCGAGATCGCGCAGCGGACGTGCGAGGATATTGGCAAGCACCAGATCGTAAGGCGCCCCTTGCCGCAAATACGGATGCGCGGTGCCTTTCGCGAGAACGAACCGCACGAAGCGCTCAGCGCGATTGCGCCTTGCATTTGCAGTGGCCGCTTTCACGCAAACAGGGTCGATATCCCCGGCACGCACGCTGCGCTTGAACAATCTTGCTGCCGCTATGGCGAGGACGCCGGAGCCAGTGCCAAGATCGAGGATCGCCCGAGGCCGGTGCCTGCGCGCGACGAAATCCAACATTTGGAGGCAGCCGCGCGTCGAACCATGGTGGCCGGTGCCAAAGGCGAGCGCTGCCTCGATTTCGATTGCAATGTCGTTGCACTTGACTTCGCCGCGTCCATGCGCGCCGTGCACAAGGAAACGCCCCGCCCGCACCGGCTGCAGCCCTGCGAGGGAAAGGCGAACCCAGTCGCGTTCATCGACGCGGCCGAAGCTTGCCGCGCGGGCGGTGGCGTCGCCCGCGACAACAGCGACGAGGGCACGCACATTTGCCTCATCAGGCGGCTTGCCAAAATAGGCCTCGACGGCCCAAGGAGCATCCTTCGATTCGGCTGTGTCCGGCGTCTCTTCGAAGGCCGCGGCGGCGGTCGTGGCCGGATCAAAAGTCTCGACAATGATGTCCGCGATCCTGCGCGCCACCGCCTCTCCGCAAGATAGGCGCATCACATGCGCGGCACTATTTGGGGGCAAGCCTTCGAGCATGGCGGCAGCTACCATGCAGGCAGCCGAACGGCAATGGGGAGTTTCGCTCGCCGGACGGCAGGTCAGGTCTCTAAACGCTTAGTCCGGATTTGCCTGCCAATCGTATCAAAATGTTTCACGTGAAACTTTTTGGTACGATCGGCGCCATCAAAAACATACAGGCGCGAGGCGCAGCGATTGTCTTTTTGCCTAGTTCCGGTGGGCGGTCGGGCTTATCAATAGAGCCTGCCATTCTGTAACGCCTGCCATTGCGAGAAAGGTCTGTCATGCACAAAGGCCGGCTTGAAGCCTTTACCGATGGGGTGATCGCAATCATCATCACGATCATGGTGCTGGAGATGAAGGTGCCGCATGGCCCAGATTTCGCCGCGCTAGCATCCAGCGCGCCCGTATTCCTTGCTTACGCGCTGAGCTACACCAATGTTGCGATCTTTTGGAACAACCACCACCACATGCTGCAGGCCAGCGAGCGGGTTGATGGCCGGGTCCTGTGGCCGAACATGTTCTTGCTGTTTTGGCTTTCCCTGGTGCCGTTCGTGATCCGTTGGATGGACGAGACCGGTTTCGCCGCGCTGCCGACCGCGGCCTACGGATTTGTTCTTGTTATGGCGGCGATCGGCTATCTTTTGCTGGAACGGATGCTGATCGCCATCAACGGCGCGGAGTTGCGGTTGGCCCGCGCCGTTGGGAGCGATTTGAAAACCAAGCTTTCCCTCTCGGCCTACGCAGTGGCGATGGGGCTTGCCTTCGTTCAGCCGTGGATCGCAATCGCGCTCTATATCGCCGTCGCGCTCATGTGGTTTATTCCCGACCGGCGCATTGAAAAGATCATCTGAGCGGCCCACAAGGCGTTGAGTGGAGCGGCGCGGGAGGTGAGCTGGGAGTGGCCGTGCTGGAAGGCAAGACATGACGTGCGTGGATGGCGCCGCCAAGTTCTGGTCCTTCGCGCTCCCAGTACGTGACAGCAATCGCGTACAAGCTCTCATATATGTTAACATCCTTTATCATATGCTTTGGAGGAGCTATGTCGGCGGACAGCGAAATGGGAAAGAGGGAGTTCGAGAACATGGTTCTCGACCAGCTGCTCGATTCCTTTCCGATCGTTACAGGTCGAACCGTGACGGAAGAATGGGATGGCGACGCGAGCCAAGTGGAGGGATCTCCAGATTTCATCATCGGGCTCGACAGGCGACCATTCGGTATTGAGCTGACCGAAATTCGAAGGGCCGGCGATCCTTGGGACTATGTCGCTGAAGCGTACCGGCTCGCTTCGCAGAAGAGCGACAGCTATGCCCGTCGCGGCATTTTTCGTTTTCCGATTGCTCTTGTTATGCACTCCACCGAGCCGCCGCTGTTCGACATCAGAAAGTCTCTTGAGGGAGCGATCTATCAGACTGACTTCGAGACGTTGGGTTTTTCCGAGGTGTGGGCTGTCGATTTCAGCGATGCGTATTACAGCCCAGGCGATCTGCTCCGGCGGGCAGACATGTTCTGCCTTAAGCCGAATGAATGGTTTGGCTTTCACAGGATCGGCGGCGATCGAAAGCCTTACGGATGAACCAGTTCGCCCGCCATCATCACCGATCGCGCACCTGCCCTTGTCGCCGCCGCCGGAGAACGCGCCTCATATCGCTTCTTTGAATTCTTCACGGCGCAGTTTAGAAGTCCGAATGCCCGCTGCGCCTATGCGCGCGGCCGTGGAGTTCTTCAACTGGCTCGAGGCTCGAGGCGCGCGGCGTGACGCGCCAAGTCTTGCAGCGCGGGGCAAAAATCCTTGGCCGGGAGTTGCGGCTGGAATTGAGGGGGAATTCTCACCTTGGCATTGCAAGCTACACGTCAGTTCGCGGAAAGGTTGGCAATGCGTGTTCGTCTTAACGGGTGGCAAAGGATCGGGATCGTTCTCTCTGTGATTTGGGCAGTCGCCGGGGGATGGTGGGGGAAGGACAACGCTACCTACAACAAAGAAGAAATTGTGAATACAGCCGAGCTCTGCCGTCGTCTTGGAGATCTGGAGCCGAGGCTTGTTGAATGCTCCATGGATCCTAAAGAGACATCTACCTACAGATATCTTCTTGGGACGCCCAGGCCTTGGTATGGAGCGGCTATGGTTGGCCTGGCCCCAATCCTCTTCATGTGGCTTGCCGTTTATTCGCTCATCGGACTTTGGCGCTGGATAAGACGCGGAATTCAACACTTAGTGGCTGCTATTTTACGGTGAGAATTCCCCGAAAAAGGACCACCCCACTGAAGCCGGAGCCCGTATGGCTAGCATTGCTGACACTTTCCCGCCCGCCAGCGAGGCGGATTGGCGACGGCTTGTCGAACGCGTGCTCGATGGCCGGCCTTTTGACTCCCTCATCTCAACGACATTCGAAGGGCTGAAGATCGCGCCGCTTTAGCCGCGCGCCCGAGGCATTGTGAGCTTCATCCGAATTGCTTTAAGCTGGTCGCTATCCGTATTACAATTTTTATTAGTAGGCATTAGGTAAGATCGGACCATGACCCGCGCCGAAGTCATCGCCCGCCTCAGGACCGTCGAACCCCCGCTGCGCCAACGTGGCGTGACGGCGCTGTATCTATTTGGCTCCCACGCCCGCGACGAAGCGCGGGCCGGTTCCGACGTGGACGTCTTCATCGATCCTGCGGACGAAAACGCCTTCGGCCTCACGTCCTTCACGGAAACTCTCGCGGTCTTGCAGCAGACCCTTCCCGGCATCGAACTCGGCTATAGCACCCGTGGCAGCATTGTACCTTGCTACCGCCCCTATATCGAGGACGGCGCGATCCGGATCTTCTGATGGTTTCCGCGAAACTACCGCAAGCCCGGCTTCAGCACATCCTGGAGCAGATCGACGGCATTGCCGCCGCCACGCAAGGCCTCGCCTTCGCCCAGGTAAACAACAACTACCTTTACGAGCGCGCGGTCGAACGGGCTGTCCAAATTATTTCGGAAGCCGTCAAGGAACTCCCTTTGGAACTGCGCGACAAATATCCGGACGTACATTGGCAACCGATCATCGCAATCGGCAATTTGCTGCGGCACGAATATTACAGGATCAAACCGCGTGACATGTGGGAAATCGCGACAGTCCACCTGCCCGCCCTGCGCCCGGTCATTGTGAAAAGTTAGCCGCGCTCGACAATTGAACCGGCGGACGCGCTCGCAAACCAACGTCGTGCTCGCCGATGGAACACTCGAGGAGCCTGGCTTTCCTGCGTGGATCGAAGAACACATGAAGCGGCATGAGCAATGAAGGAGCCCACACCTGCTCCGGGGATGCAATTCCCGCCCGCGAGCGAGGCGGAATGGCGAAGGCTTGTCGAACGCGTGCTCGACGGCCGGCCTTTTGACTCGCTTGTCTCGACGACATTCGAAGGGCTGAAGATCGCGCCGCTTTATCCGCGCGCCACAAATGAAAACGCGCGGGCGCTGCGGCAAAAGCCGGGCGCATGGAAAATCTCGCAACGGATGGATCATCCCGAGCCAGAGACCGCCAACGCAATGGCCCGCGCGGACCTCATTGGCGGCGCCGATGCGCTGACTCTCACCGTGTCGCAAGCGCAACCAGCGAGGGGCTTTGGCGTGCGGATCGACTCCGAGCGCGATCTCGATGCCGCGCTTGCCGGGATCGACCTCGATTTCATATCGCTTCGTGTCGATGCGGGTGCGCGGGCACTCGATCTCGCGCCTCTTTTCGCCGCGATCGCCAGAAACCACGGTTTGACTCCGGCTTCACTCGATGTGGATTTCGGTTACGATCCGGTTGGGCATCTTGCGCGAATGGACGTATTGCCCCCCCGGTGCGGCTTGGCGGAGACGCACCAACTCTTGCGCGGCGCGGGTTTCGCTGGGCACCTCTTCCTCGCCGATGGGCGGCCCTATCACGAAGCAGGCGCGGGGGAATCGCAAGAACTTGGGTGCGTGATCGCCACGGGAGTCGAGTATCTCCGTCTACTTGAAACGAACAGTCTTTCGCTTGAAGACGCGCGCGACGAGATCGCGTTTCTTCTCGCCGCCGACGCCGATGAATTTTTATCGCTCGCCAAGTTCCGCGCCTTGCGGCGGCTCTGGGCACGCGTCGAGTCAGCCTGCGGTCTGACTCCGAAACCAATGCGCCTCCACGCCGAGACCGCGTTCCGGATGATGACGAAATATGATCCGTGGGTAAATATCCTGCGCACGGCGATCGGCGTATTTGCGGCGGGCGCCGGCGGCGCGGATGCAGGTCACCGTCTTGCCTTTCACTTTGGCGCTCGGCCTGCCAGATGATTTCGCGCGGCGCATTGCGCGCAACACGCAACTTATTTTGATCCATGAATCGAAGCTTGCGAAAGTGGCCGATCCCACCGCCGGTGCCGGAAGTTTCGAGGCGTTGACGGACGAGCTCTGCGCGCGCGCATGGAGCTTGTTGCAAACCTTCGAGGCTCAAGGCGGCATGACCGCTTCTCTGCAAGCAGGCGTGCCGCAAAGGGAGATCGCCGTGGCGGCGGCGGCGCGGCGCGCGGCCATCGCGCGCGGCACGGTCGCGATTACCGGGACGAGCGCATTTCCTCACCTTGGCGAGGCGCCGGTCAATGTGCTCGAACCGACGCCGGCCGGCGCCAGCGAGAGTCCGGCGGCAGGGGACTGCCTTCCCCTTCCCTCGCGCCGCGACGCAGAGCCTTACGAAATCTTGCGCGCGGCTTCGGATGAGCAATTCCGCGAAACCGGTGAGCGGCCGAAACTATTTCTCGCGAACCTTGGGCAGCCGCAAGGCTTCGCGGCGGCTGCGGCTTTCGCAGAAAATTTTTTCGCAGCGGCGGGAATCGAGGTTTTGCGCAACAACGAGGGCTACGAGACGCCGCAAGAAGCGGCCAGGGCGTTCCGCGCTTCCGGCCGCAAGATCGCCTGCATCTGCGCGCCCTCGGCGGTTTCATTGCGAACTCTGAGCGAGGCCGCGCGGGCGCTGCTCGGCGCAGGAGCGGCGCGCGTTTATCTCGCGGGACGCGAGCCAGGAGAGATGGAAACGGCTTTGCGGGAGGCGGGGGTCGCCGAATTGATTTGCACTGGTGGCGATGCTCCGGCTATTCTGAAAGACACACTCGCGGCAACGCTTGGCGAACGGCAGGGCTAATGGATGCATATTCAAGGAAAGGACAGTAGATGACGCTGGCAAGATATTGGGGTCTCGCCGCAACGCTCATTGGCATGGCCAGCACGGTGCATGCGCAAGGCGGGCTTGCGATGCGGCAAAGTCAAGATGGCATCTACGCTGTCGATATCGTGACGCAGCGAGGCAGTTGCGACAGGGGCATCCGTTGGATGATTGCCGTAACCGATGGGCGCGTCAGCTCGCCGGGGGCTGCGCTAATGGAAGCCTCGGGCCAAATCAGCCGGGGCGGCATGGTGGAGTTGGCATTCCAGCGTTTCGGCCAAGTCGCCAAGGCAACCGGAAGGCTCGCGAGGGGAGCAGGCTCGGGCACCTGGTCTTCAACGACGATGCAATGCGCCGGTTCGTGGCGGGCAACGCGCCAAGGCTGACCGTAAAACCGCGGGGCATTGCCGAGGTTTTTTTTGCGCACGGGCCAAACTACACTCACGGGGTAATGCTGGCGCCCGAAAGGCTGCCTGATGAGCCGCATTCCCGATTTTTCCAACGCTGCCGTTTGCCCCGGCGCCGATCCAATTCGAAGATATCCGCGCGGAGCCCTGGCTGACGCTTGAGGGCATAAGCGTCGCGCCGGTCTACCGCGCAAGCGACATTGCCGGGCTCGATAGCCTCGATGGTTTCCCCGGCATTGCGCCTTATGTGCGCGGCCCCTACCCCGCTATGTATGTCGAGCGGCCGTGGACCATCCGCCAATATGCGGGCTATTCGAGCGCCGAAGAGTCGAATGCATTCTACCGGCGCAATCTCGCCGCCGGGCAAAAGGGGCTTTCGGTTGCTTTCGATCTTCCGACCCATCGTGGCTATGATTCGGATCATCCGCGCGTCGCCGCGGATGTCGGCATGGCCGGCGTCGCGATCGATTCGATTTACGATATGCGGCGCCTTTTTTAGGGATACCCCTCGACGAGATCTCGGTTTCGATGACGATGAGCGGCGCGGTTTTGCCGGTGCTTGCGCTCTATATCGTGGCGGCGGAGGAGCAAGGTGTCGCGCAAGCCAAGCCTCGCCGGCACGATCCAAAACGATATCCTCAAGGAATTCATGGTGCGCAACACTTACATTTATCCACCGAAGCCGTCGCTGCGGATCGTTTCCGACATTCTTGCCTATACGGCGCGACACATGCCGAAATTCAATTCGATTTCGATCTCCGGCTACCACATGCAGGAGGCGGGCGCGACCGCCGATCTCGAACTTGGCTACACGCTGGCCGACGGGCTCGAATATGTCCGCGCCGGACTTGAGGGCGGTCTTGAGATCGATCGCTTCGCGCCGAGGCTGTCGTTTTTCTTCGGCGTCTCGATGAATTTCTTCATGGAGGTGGCGAAGCTGCGCGCCGCCCGCCTCCTTTGGGCAAAGCTCATGCAGGGCTTTCATCCGCGCTAACGAAAAATCCCTCATGCTGCGCACGCACGCGCAAACATCCGGCTGGTCGCTCGCCGCGCGGGATGTTTTCAACAATATCATGCGCACGCAAATCGAGGCGATGGCGGCAACCCAAGGCCAAACCCAATCCTTGCACACCAACGCGCTCGACGAGGCGTTGGCGCTGCCAAGCGATTTCTCGGCCCGTATCGCGCGCAACACGCAGCTTTTCCTGCAACAGGAAAGCGGCACCACGCGCGATCATCGATCCCTGGGGCGGCTCCTACTATGTCGAGCATCTCACCGCCGCCCTCGCCGCCAAGGCTTTTGCCCATATCGAGGAGATCGAAGCGGCGGGCGGCATGGCGAAGGCAATCGAAGCGGGCATTCCGAAACTCCGCATCGAGGAAGCGGCCGCCAAGACCCAGGCGCGGATCGACAGCGGGATCGAAACAGTGATCGGGGTGAACAGGTTCAAGCCGGAGATCGAGGAAGATATTCAGATTTTGAAAGTCGATACGGCCGCCGTGCGCGCGCGGCAGATCGCCAAGGCTCGAACGCTTAAAGGCCGACGCGAGATGCCGCCGAGTTCAGCACGCGCTCGATGCGCTTGACGAAGGCGCGCACGGCAACGCCAATCTTTTGGCGCTCGCGGTCGAGGCCGCGCGGGCCAAGGCGACGCGTTGGCGAAATATCCTTCGCGCTCGAAAAGGTGTTTGGCCGCCATCGCGCGGAGATCGCGGCGGTTTCCGGAGTCTATGCGAAAGAATCGGGCGCGAGCTCGCAGAGCCATCATGCGCGTCAAGGATTTGGTCAAGGCGTTCGGCGAAAACGAAGGGCGGCGGCCGCGCATCCTTGTCGCGAAAATCGGCCAGGATGGGCATGATCGCGGCCAGAAAGTCATCTCCTCCGCGCTTGCGGACCTTGGCTTCGAGGTCGAAATCGGCCCGCTGTTCGCGACGCCCGAGGAAGCCGCGCGGCAAGCGGTCGAAAATAATGTCCACATCGTTGGCGTTTCGTCGCTTGCCGCCGGGCATCTGACTTTCGTGCCGCAACTCCGCGCGGCGCTGTTGCGCGAAGGCGGCGCGAAAATCATGATCGTCGTGGGCGGCGTGATTCCGCGCGCAAGATTTCGACGCGCTGCGCGAGGCCGGGGTGGCGGCGATTTTTCCCCCAGGCACGGCGATTCCGGAAGCGGCGGCGCGGCTTATCGAGCTGTTGAACGAGAGGCTCGGCTACCGGCAGAAAGAAGTGGCGGAATAAGGAACCGCTTCGATAATGCTGGTTTGTATCGCACGCGGGTCATTTTTTGTTGCGCCGGAGCCAATGCTCGACCCAAGGCAATAACGCGGCGGCAACGAACCAGCTGAGCTCATAGCGGCCCGTTACAATAATAAAAACGATGCCGCCAACCGTCAAACCGAGACTAATGCCGATGATGCCTTGGCGGCTTTTGAGGTAACGTATGATCGCTTTGTCTCTCGGGGTCATGGCTTAAGCCTGTTTGCGCCGGTCCACTGAACAACCTAGGCGCTTATAGCCTGTTGCAAAAGCCCCCCTTGCATGGTCTCACTCCCGTGAGGCAGACCAACTGTGCCCAGCCTCGCCAAAGTTGGACTCACTTAGCCCGATTTCGGCACCAGAATCGCAATATGGGCCTCACGGCTTTGACGAAAGGCGATTGGCGAGTCAAAAGGCGAGTTTCAATGCGCTACACGGGGTTAACGGTAGACACGGCAGCCTTTGACCTCAGCTCCGCCACGCGATCGTTAATCGCCTTCCGATTGCGGTTCATGAATTTTCCGAGTTCGACGAAAGTGGTCGAACTTCTCACTGCCTCGCAAATTTGGTCATGCCAAGCGGGCGCCTCCTGTATTTCGGCGATCGAGGTACATAACTTGTCGACAACAATCGAGCGGGTTGTCTTCGGAAACAAGTGCTTGTTATCCGCTGCCGCATTTACTTCCAGAAAATTGAGAAACTCGTTGAACGCCTGCCGTTTCGTTTCATTTGAATCGGCGTTCAAGACGCGATCTTCGCGCTCGGTGATGCCTCTTAGAAACTCTTGCAGCGCATGAAGATCAGCAGTCTTTCGTGCGTCACGTATCTGGCACCCAACAAAGAATAGCCCTAAAGTGGCGGCTCCCGCGGCGATCACTTGACCGATCGCCGCGATCATTGTCCAGTCGCAGCAACTATTCACTTTCCGCCTGTTGACTTACCCGACGCGGTTCCGCTCGATGAGGTGGGAGTTGGCGCCGCTGGTGGAGCTGGCGGCCTCGCCAATGCTGCCTGAAGATTGGCAGACGTAAGCCCTCTTTGCCCCATCGCGTTGGGCGGACGTGCGCGGCTAAGCCCAGCCTGAAGATTGGCCGAGGTCAATCCGTCTTGGGCCATTACAGAATACTTCTTCTTCATTTTCGACTCCAAAAGAGCGCTTCGAATTGTTCGAAGCAAGCTCATTCCTAACCATAAAATAGTCGAGAGCCGGGAATCTGCTCACACATCCAAATTCGCGACGTTCAGCGCGTTTTCCTGGATGAATTCGCGGCGAGGCTCGACGATATCGCCCATCAGTTTGACGAAAATATCCTCGGCGTCGTCGCCTTCCTTGATCTTGACCTGCAAAAGCGTCCGCGCCTCGCGGTCGAGCGTCGTCTCCCACAGTTGTTCCGGGTTCATTTCGCCAAGCCCCTTGTAGCGCTGCATCTGGGAAATGCCCTTTTGCCCCGCCGCCATCACCGCGTCGAGAAGACCGCCCGGCCCCGCGACCTGGGCTTGATCGCCCTTGCGCAGAAAAAGCGCGGGCTGGGCAAAGACCTCGTGCAGCGATTGGGCATGCTCATTGAGGCGGCGCGCCTCGATCGAAGCCAAGAGCCCAGCGTCGAGGGTCGCGGCCTGGCGCACGCCGCGCAATTCGCGGGTGAAGACATAGCCGCCATTCTCGACCGCGCCGCTCCAGCCGCGCTCCATATCCTCGGCGCGCTCGTCGAGCCGGGCGGCGATCGTCGCGGCAAAACCCAAGGCCTCGGCCTCGTTCTCGGGCAGGACCGGCTTCAACGCGCCGGCGATCGCCGCTTGTTCCACGCGCTTGGCGGTCATAGCGCGAATGGAGCCCCGCGAGCATATGGCGCACGGCGCGCGCCTCTTCGACGATCGCGCGAAGGTCGGCGCCGGCGCGCTCCTCGCCGCTCGCGAGCCGCAGCACGGCGGCCTCAAGACCGTTGCCGATGAGATAATCCTCGCGGGCGCGCTCGTCCTTCAAATATTGCTCGGAACCGCCGCGCTTGACTTTGTAGAGCGGCGGCTGCGCGATATAAAGATGCCCGCGCTCGATCAGCTCGCGCATCTGGCGGAAGAAGAACGTAAGCAGAAGCGTGCGGATATGCGACCCATCGACATCCGCGTCGGTCATGATGATGATCTTGTGATAGCGCAATTTGTCCGGCATTGAAGTCGTCGTGCCCGATGCCGGTGCCGAGCGCGGTGATCAGGGTGCCGATTTCCTGGCTCGACAGCATCTTGTCGAAGCGCGCCCGCTCGACATTGAGGATTTTTCCGCGCAACGGAAGCACCGCCTGATATTCCCGGTTGCGGCCTTGCTTGGCGGAGCCGCCGGCCGAATCGCCCTCGACGAGAAAGAGTTCGGCCTTCGCCGGATCGCGTTCCTGGCAATCGGCGAGTTTGCCCGGCAGATTGGCGACATCGAGCGCGCCTTTGCGGCGGGTGAGCTCGCGCGCCTTGCGCGCCGCTTCGCGTGCCTGCGCCGCTTCGACCACCTTGCCGACGACGGTCCGCGCGTCCTGCGGATGCTCCTCGAACCATGCGCCAAGCATCTCGTTGACGAGGCCTTCGACCGCCGGCCGCACCTCGGAGGACACAAGCTTTTCCTTGGTCTGCGAGGAAAATTTTGGGTCGGGAACCTTCACCGAAAGCACGCAGGTGAGACCCTCGCGGCAATCGTCTCCGTTGAGATCGACCTTCTCGCGCTTGGCAAGACCAGCACGCTCCGCATAGCCCGTGACTTGGCGGGTCAGCGCGGCGCGAAGACCCGGCGAGATGCGTCCCGCCGTCGCGCTGCGGAATATTGTTGGTGAAGGCGAGCACATGCTCGTGATAGGAATCGTTCCACCAAAGCGCGGCTTCGACCGTGCATTTTGTCGCGCTCGCCCTTGATCAGGATGGGGGTTCCGAAATGAGCGGCGTCTTGGCGCGATCGAGGTAGCGCACGAAAGCCTCAAGGCCGCCTTCGTAGTAAAGCTCCTCCCGCTTGACCTCGGCGCCGCGAAGGTCGGCGAGTTCGATGCGCACGCCGGAATTCAGGAAGGCCAGTTCGCGCAGACGATGTTCGATCGTCGCATAATCGAAATCGATCATCGTGAAGGTCTTGGGCGAGGCGAGAAAAGTGACTTCGGTGCCGCGTTTGGGTTTTCCGGCGACGTCCGGCGCGGGCCCCGTGACTTCAAGCGGCATGACCGCGTCGCCATGTTCGAAACGCAAGGATATGCTCCTTGCCGTCGCGCCAGATCCGCAGAGTCAACCAGCTCGAAAGCGCGTTGACGACGGAAACGCCCACGCCGTGCAGCCCGCCCGACACTTTGTAGGAATTCTGATCGAATTTTCCGCCGGCGTGCAGCTGGGTCATGATGACTTCCGCCGCCGAAACACCCTCTTCGCTATGAATATCGGTCGGTATGCCGCGCCCGTCGTCGGTGACCGTGACCGAGCCGTCGGCATTGAGCGTCACGGCGACGCGCGTCGCATAGCCGGCCAGCGCCTCGTCGATAGCGTTATCAACGACTTCATAGACCATGTGATGGAGGCCGGAGCCATCGTCGGTATCGCCGATATACATGCCTGGGCGCTTGCGCACGGCATCGAGGCCGCGCAGAACCTTGATCGAATCTGCGCCGTAATAGGCCTCTGTCTCAGAGGTCAAGGGAACCGGCGGCACGTCGTCGGATTCGTCCATGGGGAGTGCGGACTTTCTGTTCTTGGCAATGGCTAAATCGGCGGATTTTTCATTATAGCCAGAACCGGCCTGAAGGTCATGTTTTTTAATCGATTTTCGAGCATTTCCGGGACGATTAGTGGCGCAATTCACACATGCTTTTTGCCCGCAGCCCGGCGGACTCACAAATGCCGTGGCCGGCTCGTTTTTGCGCCGCGATATTCTTCGGCGAGGCCGCTTTTGGACAGAAGCCTCCCCACCCGGCCGGCCAACTTGACGCCGCCCGTGATAAACCCGCAGTACGCGCGCGGATCGTAGCGACCAAGCCATAAACCGTGGTGTCGTTTGCAGTTGACCTGGCTCTCAAGCAGCCAATCCGGCCACGGCCCTGCCCGCAATCAGAAGGCCATTTTTGTCGGCGCCGACGACGACCTTCTCGCTGTCGTGGATCTCTCCGGCAAGGATCAATTCGGCCAAGGGATCCTGCACGTTCTTCTGGATCACCCGCTTCAAGGGCCGCGCACCATAGGCCGGATCATAGCCCTTCGCCGCAAGCCACGCACGAGCCTCGGGCTTCAGCTCGAGCGTGATCTTGCGATCCTCCAAGAGTTTCGCCAGCCGGGCAAACTGGATATCGACAATCGCGCCCATGTCCTCGCGGCGCAGCCGGTGGAACAGGATGATTTCGTCGACTCGGTTCAAAAATTCCGGCCGGAAATGCGCGCGCACAATCTGCATCACTTCCGAATGGACGGCGGCGGAATCCTCCCCCTCCTTTTGCAGCACGAGTAAATCGGCGCCGAGATTGGATGTCATGACGATCAAAACATTGCGGAAATCGACCGTGCGCCCCTGCCCGTCGGTCAGGCGGCCGTCGTCGAGCACTTGCAGCAAGACGTTGAAGACGTCGGGATGGGCCTTCTCGATCTCGTCGAAGAGGACGACTTGATATGGCCGGCGGCGCACCGCTTCGGTCAACGCGCCGCCTTCCTCATAGCCGACATACCCGGGCGGGGCGCCAATCAGGCGGGCAACCGAGTGTTTCTCCATATATTCCGACATGTCGACGCGCAGGAGCGCGGCTTCGTCGTCGAAAAGAAAGGCGGCGAGCGCCTTGGTGAGCTCGGTCTTGCCTACCCCCGTCGGCCCCAGGAACATGAAGGAGCCAATCGGGCGATTGGGATCCTGCAAGCCCGCCCGCGCCCGCCGCACCGCGGTCGAGACCGCCTTCACCGCCTCGACCTGACCGACGACGCGGGAGCCAAGCGCTTTCTCCATCTTTAAGAGCTTGTCGCGCTCGCCCTCCAGCATTTTGTCGACCGGAATGCCGGTCCAGCGCGAAACAATTTGCGCGACATGATCGGCGGTCACTGCTTCGTCCACCAGAACGCCGCCACGTTTCGTCTCGATCTCGGCAAGTCTTTTTTCGAGACCGGGAATGACGCCATAAGCGAGTTCGCCAGCACGCTGATATTCACCGCGCCGTTGGACCTGCGTAAGTTCGTTGCGGGCAGTATCGAGCTGCTCCTTGAGTTTCTGTTCCGAGCCGAGCTTGTCCTTCTCGGCGCGCCAGCGCGCGGTCAATGAGGCGGATTTCTCCTCAAGCCCGGCAAGTTCGCCGCTGAGCTTTCCCAGGCGTTCCTTCGAGGCGGAATCGGTCTCCTTTTTCAAGGCCTCCTGCTCGATCTTGAGCTGAATGATCCGGCGGTCGAGTTCGTCGAGCTCCTCCGGCTTCGAATCGACCTGCATGCGCAGGCGCGAGGCCGCTTCGTCGACCAAATCGATTGCCTTGTCGGGAAGAAACCGGTCGGCGATATACCGGTGCGACAAGGTCGCTGCGGCAACAATTGCGGCATCGGTGATCCGCACGCCATGGTGCAATTCATATTTTTCCTTGAGTCCGCGCAGGATCGAGATGGTGTCGGCCACCGTCGGCTCGGAGACGAAGACCGGTTGGAAGCGGCGCGCCAGCGCGGCATCCTTTTCGACATGCTTGCGATATTCGTCGAGCGTCGTCGCACCGATGCAATGGAGCTCGCCCCGCGCGAGAGCGGGTTTCAACAGGTTCGATGCGTCCATCGCACCATCCGCCTTGCCAGCGCCAACGAGCGTGTGCATCTCGTCGATGAACAAAATAATACCGCCCGCGGCGGCGGTGACTTCGTTCAGGACCGCCTTCAGCCGCTCCTCGAATTCGCCGCGATATTTCGCGCCCGCGATGAGCGCCCCCATATCGAGCGCGAGAAGCTTCTTGTCGCGCAAGCTTTCCGGCACATCGCCATTGACGATGCGCAGCGCAAGACCTTCGACGATCGCGGTCTTGCCGACGCCGGGCTCGCCGATCAGCACCGGGTTGTTCTTCGTGCGCCGCGACAAGACTTGAATGGCTCGCCGGATTTCTTCGTCGCGGCCGATCACCGGATCGAGTTTTCCCGCGCGCGCCGACTCGGTTAAATCACGCGCATATTTCTTCAAGGCATCGTAAGCGTTTTCAGCGGTCGCATTGTCGGCGGTGCGGCCCTTGCGGAGATCCTCGATCGCGGCGTTGAGAGTTTGCGGAGTGACGCCCGCCCGGTCGAGAAATCTTGGCCGCTTCCGTGCCTTTCTCCATAGCCAGCGCGAGCAACAGGCGCTCAACCGTGACATACAGAATCGCCAGCCTTTTGCGCGATCTTCTCGGCATTGTCGAAAATGCGCGCCGTCGCCGGAGCGAGATACAATTGTCCGGCGCCAGAACCTTGCACCTTCGGTAATTTGGCAAGTACCTGTTCCGTGTCGCGAAGCGCGTCGCGCGAGCGTCCCCCCGCCCTGTCGATGAGGCCAGCGCTAAGTCCCTCCTCGTCGTCGAGAAGAACCTTTAAAACATGTTCAGGCGTAAACTGCTGGTGACCCTCGCGGATGGCGAGAGACTGAGCGCTTTGAACGAAGCCGCGCGTCCTTTCGGTATATTTTTCGATATTCATGGATGACATTCCCTCCCCGCCAAATCGTCCCATAGCGGCGACTTCGCGGCATTAATGGTGGTCCTCGGCAGCCTTTGAAGGACATGTAGGACGGAAACGCCGGAACGGTAGGGTTCGCGACCGCGATTGATTTTGCAAACTATAGCAGCGGCTACATCGCTAAATCGCTCGGACCTAGTGTCGGGTTAACGGCAGGTGTGACCGATACGATCCACAGTCCATGGGTATCCACCAATGGCTGCTCCGCGAGTTTGTTAAAATTCCACCCGTGTTTTGTCAGGCCATTTTGGCTGATTTTTTTTTCAAAGTTACCGCCGCGGCTATTTGAACCGTCGGTGATGATTAAGCCGCCTTCGGCTGGGAAGTGTTTCAATATGAGGGGAAGAATGCAATCACCGAGTACAAAAACACCGCTGCCGCCCTCTCCATCACCATCACGGCGATAAAACAACACGTCTATCGAAGGAAGATTGGGCACGACCTCGCGGACATCACCAATAATAAACGTTGGAGTTGGCAAACTACTTTTCATCCCTTCAGCATTTTTGCGCAGGCGCGGGGATGGCCTGATGTCGCAAAAAATGATCTCGTTAACGTGGTACCGTAAGAGAATCCGCGGCTCTCGAATATCACTGGCGCAGCACGGGTAAAATGCTGTTTTCATAACTTATGCCACAAGACGTGTAATGGATTTTCCATCCCAGTCTTCTCGGGTAGGCTGCGCGAGGTAGTTGGCTAATTCCATCGCCAATGTTTTCAGAGCGTCAAGCGGTAATTCAGCTTCGAATATCGGAAGATAGGGTTTATTTTCACGAAAAATCTCATATCGTCCACTCGTATTTTTCCTTACATCGAGCCTTCCGCACTGATGATTTTGTTTCCTTCTAAAACCATCTGCTGCTTTATTTACCTTCTCTTCATTTCCCGTGTACCCGCTCCGAATTCTGCCGCGGTCAATCCAAGGTGAATCAATGAACCGAAACCGGCAAATAATGCCAGTTTTGTCAGGCAACGTCGTGTAACCGGTGGAAGGAAGGTTGGGCGATTTTTCGGGGTGTGTCGGATGGCTCAGAGCATTCCGCAGGTGTTCGACAAATTCACTATACGTCAGCGTATGATCCAAAGAGAACGTGTTCTCTTTCACGTATGAACGGCGTATCCCGAACAAGCCCGGAACATCCGTAACGGTCTCTAGCCACAGTGGTTTTTGATTTTGCTTCATTGCCTCGATTAGCTGCCAACAGTTTGTTAAGAGGGCCTGGAGGATACAAACTGTTAATGTTGCATCATATCGTTCTTTCGGACCAAGGCTTTCGCTATAAGCGCTATACTGCGTCAATAGCATGCCCACGTTCAATGCAAAGCCTGCCCGTATTCTATTATTTTCCTGCCTAAAATATTCCATCCCTCGCCCTTTGCTGTCGCCACGTGGTCATGGCGGCACCGAACCGACCTGCATCAATTTGAGGTTTATTAGCAGATTGGCTCGGCTCCAACCATCCGCGCTCTTGCCATGGCCTCGGCAAGAAAAAAACCCGGCTACGCGGGTTTCCAGCTTCATCCGCCTTCACTAACGGCGGAAGCAGCGCGGCCCGATGGGCGTCGGCCGGACCGGCAGCGGCGAACTCGGCTCCGAATCCTCTTGCCCCCGCCATGAGGACCGCGACGCCAGCCTGACGTCATATCGCATTTCCCGCAATGATTTACAATGTGATCTGCGCCTGCCGGCCTGTCCGGCGTGAAAAAGGCAGCAAACCAAATGGAACTTGCGGTCCAAGATCGAGTGACTGCCGCGCTTCATAATCCTGCGTTTCCGCAGGATCGCATCGCCGTCGCCTAAAGGCGAGGGATTTACCGATCCCGTATTGGGGACTTTAAATTCAAACAATAGACAATAAAAATATTCCTGCTTAATCAATCAATTCGATCTGTACAATAGATTGCCTTGTTGCATTTGGACATTTCTAGCAATTCAGGACTCTGCTATGAGCCAAGCGTTGACAGCCGGGGGACCAGCAAATAGACTACGCTTCGGCACGCCAAAGTCATTCTTTTCAAGGCTTTTTGCGGGATGGGGTGGGGGATAGTTCAACGGTAGAACAGCGGACTCTGACTCCGTCAATCTTGGTTCGAATCCAGGTCCCCCAGCCATCAATTCCCAGAATACCGTCTCGTATTTGCATTTCCTGTTGATGCCAGAATAGCCACTTCATTTCCGAGGGTTAGATTACTGTTGGTCCTGTGGCCGTAATCAAGAGACGGAAAACGCCACGAGTCAGGGCGCCAACGACCGCAGGGTCTCCGGAGGCGGTTTTGGGGTGAACGGATATAGAGCGTCCCGGACGGATTTGGGGAAAGCTCAAACGGCAAAACCGAGCAAAAGCCGCTGCTCTTTCCAATCGTGAGGTAGGTTCTTGCTCATTTGCAGAAGCCGCGTGGGTGTCAGCTCGATGGGCTGGCGACCCTCAAGGACGGCGCGCACGATGTCTGGCACAATATAGGAGAGCCGCACAAGGGAGCTGAGGCGGCCCCGAGCGATCCCGAGCCGTTCGATCATCGCCTCGATGCTGTAGTCGGGTCCGGACAATAGCTGGTTGCGGATCATGAACGCTTCGGAGATTAAGGCGACAAGGCCTGTGTTGACTTCAGCCTCGGCGCCATTCTCGATGACGATGCGCTTGCCTTTGCCGGCGCGGCGGAGCTTCGCTTCGATCAACAGGGCGACCGGAGCGAGACCAGGCTGTTGGCCGAGCGCTTGCGCTCCCAACGCCGCGGCGATTTTCGCCCGGCTCATGTGGATGTCGATGCGATCCGAGGCGACGGTGACTCGCTCAACGATTTCCCGGACGAGGCTTGCCTGCTCGATGGACGGTAGGGCGAGCCATCGCTGGGAAAGCTGAAAGGCGTTACGCAGGGCGACATCAAGCATGCACGCATCAAGATCGAGGGGCGCGAGCGCGCCGCCAACCTCGGTCCTCGACGAGAAACATAGCCTGAGCCGGTCGAGGACTAAGCCCTCGATATCGCCGGCCGGGACCCGCAACCCTTTCTGTGG
The DNA here is from genome assembly GCA_963851225.1 of uncultured Alphaproteobacteria bacterium. GTDB lineage: Bacteria > Pseudomonadota > Alphaproteobacteria > Rhizobiales > Beijerinckiaceae > Methylocapsa. Next base: position 41,662 of record CAWKON010000050.1, read on the forward strand.
TTGCGTTCGATCGTCCGCCAGAAGCGACGCCGAGACGTAGTAGCGGTATCGCTTGGCTCCCTTTGTCGCATGGGTCGGCGTCATCCGATCTCCCTCGGCATCGAAGATCAGGCCCGACAACAGACTCGGCACCTCGGCGCCACCTCCCAATGCGCGCTCATGCCGATTGGCCGCGAGCTTGTCCTGGACGATTTGCCAAAGCTCCGGATCAAGGATGGCCTCCTGCTGGCCAGGGAAAGGCACGCCTTGGTGAGTGATCTCGCCACGATAGATCCGGTTCTGCAGCATCAGATAGAGCGCGCCGCGAGAGAATCTCTTGCCCCCGGCCAACCGTCCGCCGGCTCCCTCGCGGCGCTTACTCAAAATATTTTGTCGGTCGAACTCGGCTTCGAGCAGCGCGACCGACCCCAGTTCCGCATAACGTTGGTAGATCAGGCGGACGGTCGACGCCTCGGTCTCATTGACGATCAGCTTCCGGTCCTTGACTGTGAAATTGCATGGAATAAGGACCCCGCTTTGGGGGTGATTTGCATCCAATCGGGACCCTGGGGCTGAGGGTCCACAGTGGCCTCCTTGATTCTGGGAGGCCGAGATTGGAATGCTGGTTGTGGAAACGATCGCCAAGATTCGCCGGGCGTTTTTCGTTCAGAAGAAGTCGATCAAGGAGATTTGCCGGGACTTACGGGTATCGCGGAAGGTCGTGCGGAAGATCATCCGCTCGGATGCGACTGAGTTCCATTACGAACGCTCGTCGCAGCCGCTTCCCAAAATCGGCCCCTGGCGGGATCGGCTGGATCGCCTGCTGCTGGAGAATGAAGATAAGCCAGCACGCGAGCGGTTGACACTTGTTCGACTGTTCGAAGAACTACGGGGCTTTGGTTATGGCGGCAGCTACGACGCGGTCCGCCGCTACGCGATAAGCTGGCGCAAGGAGCGCGGCGCCGCGATGGTGCAGGCCTATGTGCCGCTCACCTTTGCGCCCGGCGAGGCCTACCAGTTTGATTGGAGCCATGAAATCGTTGTGCTGAACGGCGCAACGGTGACCGTGAAGGTGGCGCACATGCGGCTCTGTCACAGCCGCATGCTGTTCGTGCGTGCCTATCCGCGCGAGACCCAGGAGATGGTCTTTGACGCGCATGACCGCGCCTTTGCCTTTTTCAAAGGCAGCTGCGAACGCGGCATCTACGACAACATGAAGACCGCGGTGGAGACGATCTTCGCCGGCAAGGACCGGCAATACAATCGCCGCTTCCTTCAGATGTGCGGCCATTATCTCGTCGAGCCAGTGGCCTGCACGCCGGCTTCGGGCTGGGAAAAGGGTCAGGTCGAGAACCAAGTCGGCCTGGTGCGTGAGCGTTTCTTCACGCCGCGCCTGCGGTTCAAGAGCTATGAGGAGCTGAATGCCTGGCTCCTCGACAAATGTGTTGCTTACGCCAAGGCGCATCGTCATCCAGAATGCGCCGACCACACGATCTGGGAGGTTTTCGAGGGAGAACGGCAAAAGCTCGTGCATCTGCGCGGCCGCTTCGACGGCTTTCATGCGGTGAGCGCGGCGGTGTCCAAAACCTGCTTGGTTCGCTTCGACAATAACAAATACTCGGTCAAGGCGAGCGCCGTTGGCCGCCCGGTCGAGCTCCACGCTTACGCTGACCGGATCGTTATCCGCCAGGACGGGATCACCGTCGGGGAACATCGACGATGCTTTGGCCGCGAAGAGACAATCTATGATCCCTGGCATTACGTGCCGGTGCTGGCGCGCAAGCCCGGCGCTTTGAGGAATGGCGCGCCATTTAAGGACTGGGTCTTGCCGTCCGCTATGGAGAAAATCCGCCGCAAGCTCGCCGGCTCCGCCGATGGCGACCGGCAGATGGTGAAAATCCTCGCAGCGGTTCTCGATGACGGGCTGCCGGCGGTCGAGGCCGCTTGCGCTGAGGCATTGAGCGAGGGAGTCCATTCCGCCGATGTCATTCTCAACATTCTGGCGCGTCGACGTGATCCCGGCCCGCCGCTGACCATCCTCACCCCCGACGCTCTTAAACTCCAGCACGTTCCGCTCGCCGATTGTGCCCGATACGATCAACTGAGGAATTGAGACTGATGGAACGCACGCAAATCTTCGACCTCATGAGCGAACTCAAGCTCTTCGGCATGAGGGGCGCCTATGATGACGTGATGGCGGCTGGCATCAAGCGGCAGCACGAGCCGCCGCAAATCGTCGGCGATCTTCTTCAAGCCGAAATCGCCGAAAAGCAGGCGCGGTCAATCAAATATCAGATGACCATCGCCAAACTCCCTCTGGCCAAGGACATCGATGATTTTGACTTCAACGGCGCGACCGTCAACGAAACTCTGGTGCGCGATCTGGCCCGAGGCGGTTTCGTCGCAAGCCAACGCAATGTCGTTCTTGTCGGAGGCACGGGAACCGGCAAGACGCATCTTGCCATTGCCATCGCGCGAAGCTGCATCCGCGCCGGCCTGCGCGGCCGCTTCTTCAATACCGTTGATCTCGTCAATCGTCTGGAGGCCGAAGCCCGCGCCGGCCGGCAGGGCCGAATCGCCGATTACCTCACCCGCAAGGACTTCACCGTTCTCGACGAACTTGGCTATCTGCCCTTCGCTCAGGCTGGCGGGCAATTGCTCTTCCATCTCGTCAGTCAGCTCTACGAGCGCACCTCGGTCATCGTCACCACCAATCTGGCCTTCGGCGAATGGCCAAGCGTGTTCGGAGACGCCAAGATGACGACCGCGCTCCTCGACCGGCTTACTCATCATTGCGACATTGCCGAAACCGGAAATGAAAGCTGGCGCTTCAAAAATCGCGCCTGATGCTCAAACCCTGCCTCACGCCACCGCGCGCGCCCCGGCTGCGCAACTGACCAGCTCCGCCAAGGCGCGCGCTGCCGTTCCCGGCCGTCTCAAAGAGGGGTCCCTTTTGCATGCAAATCTAGGGTCCAGATTCCTTGCTGATTGACACATCGAAGCGCGATGCGCTGTCAACGGAAGAGTAAGAGTTCGGCCGTTGGAGCGGAGTAAAACCAAGCCAATATGCTCGTGGGGGTGGAGCTCGACGCACCGCGCCCGCCTCTGGCCGAGATAGGGGTTTCGCTGCTGGGCGAGCGCGGCTTTCAAGAAGCGAGGATGATTTCGCTAGTTTCTGGATCGGCGGCCGCGTCGGAGGTTCGTTCGGGGGGCACGTCACCGCCGCGCGTTTGAGCTAACACCGCTCGTCGCGCGCCTATCTCCGTTTCGGGATCTAAAGGGCTCATGCTTCTGGCGGCGATTTGGTTATGCCCCTTCGCCGTATCAAGGCTCCCCCAGAAGCGCTCCAAGCATCCGCGGTTGCCGGCGTTCATTTCATCAAGGCGAAATTCCGCCAGAAGTTTTGCAGACTCTCCATGCCTCCGAAGAGCGTGGTGAAATTGGTTAAGTCCACGAGCACGATGTCTCCAGCGCGCTGCTGATTTGGCGGCATCCAGAGCAGACAATTGAACTCCGTATTGCCGGCAGCGGTGAAAGGGTGAGGACGATCGAGATCAATGGGCTGGCGCGCGAGCAGATGCACCGACTTGGTGTCCTTAGACGTAAGCTCATAGTGCGGCAGGTGCGGATGGAAATTGAGTGTGGGGACGTTGTTGAGGAGTCCCAGCTTGTCAATGTCCCGGAAAGCCGTAAGCGGCGCGATCTCCTTCGTGCCTTTGACGACCGCTGGCCGGAGTCCCCACAGGTTATGCACGGGGACGTCGAGAGCCTTCATCAGCGAACGGGTGTATTGCCCGAAGCGCTGCTGGCGCGGCACGAGCGCGTCGCCGTGATGGAGGTATTCCATCTGCCGCTGCTTCAAGTCGCTGGTGAAGCCGACATCGTGATGCGGCGCGAGCAGCAGGCAGGTGCCTTCGCGCTTGAGCCACTCGCGAATGGCCGCGATTTCCTCTGGTGTGGCTTCCTGTTCGGAAAGAAGGTGGTCCAATCCGAAAACCAGGAGGGTATCGGTGTCGGCTAGAATCCGTTCGTCAATCGGCAGTTTGTAGCCGGCCTGGTCGATGCGCTGGAAGACCGCGACTGGATGGCCGGTGGCTTCACCGGCGATTTGCTGGAAGCTGAGCGTGGAGCGATGAAAAAGCTCCAACGTACCGGCGATCCCCTGGAGGAATTGCGCGGCGCTCCACTCCGGCGTCTCGTAGGCCGGCCACACCACGGTGCGGACTTCGGTCATCGTGGAGAAGCGGTTCTCCATTGCCGCGGGGTCGCGCTGGGCTTCCCACGGGTAGCTCCACGTCCAGTAGATGCTCAGGCGGCGTTTGCCGGGCGTGTATTTGCGGGCGACGTGGTTTTGGTTGTAGGTGCGTGCCGGTGTTAGAGTGCTCATGGCTGTTCCCTTATCCCTTTCGTTCCCTCAGAGTTGATGCCAGGTGCTCTCTGCTTGATGCGCTTGCCAACTCACTTTCAGATTGAGTTCGCGTGTCGCGCTGGCCGCCACGCGAGCCAATATTCCTGCATAGGTAGGAAACGAGAGCGGAATATGAGCCAAGTCATCCACCCGCATCCTGGCGGCGATGGCTATCGCCGCGACCTGGGTGATCTCGACTGCCCGCTCGCCAACAACGTGGCAGCCCAGTATCCTGCGGGTCGCGCGGTCGACGATCAGTTTGCAAAAGCCCATCGTGCGCCCGTCGATGATCGTGCGCGTGGTCGAGTCGAAGCGTATAACCGCGGTCACGACATCGTGTGTTTCACGGGCCTTTGTTTCAGTCAGACCCACCTGGGCATACTCCGGGTCCGTGAAGCTGCCGATCGGACTCACCGGGTCCCCAATCGTCATCGTCGGGCCTCGCACGGCGTTGGTAGCCGCCACGAAGCCGTCCTGAATCGCCTGCGGGACCAGCATCAGGCGACCGGTAACGTCCCCAGCGGCAAAGATATGGGGCGTGGAAGTCCGCAGATACCCATCAACCTGCACGAACCCCCGATGATCGGTCTCGACGCCCGCCGTAGCGAGGCTCAGCCCGGCAGTATCGGCGGCCCAGCCTACCGCCACGACCGCTAGTGTCGCCTCGGCGCTGTCCCGGTTGCCGTTCCTGGAGAAGTTCATTCGCACCCCCGTCTGGCGTCTTCTCGAAAGATTCGATCTCGCCGAAGTTCTCATGCACCACGATGCCCGACTCGCGGAACGCCGCCGCAACCGCTGCCGAAACATCTTCGTCTTCCGTCGGCAGAATGCGCGGGCCAGTCTGGAAGAGTTGAATTCGCGAGCCAAATGCGTTGAAGATCGAGGCGACCTGCACCCCCGTTGCTCCGGCGCCAATGACCAGCATCGACGACGGGACGGAGGTCAAACCCCAGGCGTCGCTATGGGTATTCGTCAACTCGAATCCGGGAACGTAGAGCCGCCGGCTCATACCGCCCGTGCAAATGATGAATTTTTCAGCCTGAAGCCGCAGGCCGTCTTCGGTCTCGACGGTGTGCTGGTCGGCGAAGCGCGCAACGCCGGCGTGTTCGTGGACTGTCACTCCCAGCGAATCGATCTGCTGGCGCAAGGAAGAATGCGCACGCACATCGTCGACGACCTCGCGCACGCGCGCGAGCAGCCGGGGATAATCCAGCACCGGCTCGCCCACGCCGATGCCATATTGCCCGAGCTGCCGCGCTTCGCGGATCAGCCGGGCGGCATGGGCCAGAGTCCGCACCGGAACTGGTCCGTCATTGGCCGCCATGCCGCCGAACTCGGCGCGCGTGACCAGCACGGTGCGCGCGCCCAGGTCCGCGGCACGCAGGGCGGCGACTACGCCCGCCGGTCCCGCGCCAATGACGATGATGTCGATCATCTTGGTACCCCATGATGACGAGCCGATTCGTTCAACGGACATCATCCAATGTCGCGAGATATCGAAGCGCCTTGAGGCCCGGGAGGAAAAAGTAGGCGCCGCCTCTCACGGTCGTGAATGCCGGAAGGCCGTTGATTGTTTTGCGGATCGGGCGTTTGGGGATTTTGAATTCGAGCGTGCCGTCCTGGTTGCCGATGATCGGGTCGCGTTCGTTACCGAGTTCGTGAAAGTTGCGGTCGTTCGCCCAGACGTTTTGCGCGAACTCGAACTGGCGGATCAGGCTCGCGCAGATCACGAAAGCCGCAATGCCTCGCTCCGCCCCGTCTTCCGCAGCACTCTCCGGCAGGTGAGGGCCATAGGTGGCGCCGCGGCGGATCATGCGGCGGCGGTTCATATTGTGCGCCGTGTCGCGGGGATTCATCCGCCGCATGTGCGAGCCCAGCGGCACCGCATAGCCAAGCGGGTCCATCTGCTTGTAGTTGAAGTCGTTGTTCCGCTGCGGATCGGCACCGAGCGCCGGATCGTCCTTGTCGGGTGCCAGCACCAGCGGTGCGCCGCTGCGCCAGCGGCCCATCAGTTTCGCCGCAATCAGTTCCTGTTCTTCGGGCGTCTTGCCGTGCTCGCGCAGGAAGTCGCGGAACTTGCCGACATGCTCTTCCAACCGGCGATAAGCCATGAAGCTGCCATTGCGGGAAAGAATTTCCGGTTGCGGCAGATTGGCGGGCGGTCCGTCTTCGTCCGGGTAGCCGAGGATGAATTCGCCCGGCTTGAGCGGCGCGCCGGAGCCGGGCGTCGGCACGTCGCCGCTGCCTTCGATGACCGGCTGGGAAAGCCGGTCGCGATAGCCGAAGTGGTCGTGCGCGTAGTCAAACGGCGGCGTCGCCTCCAGGTCCAGCGACGAGAGCACTTCGACGCCTTCGCACTGTGCGACGAGTTTGTCGTGTTCCGACCTGACAGCGTTTGCGCTCGGCTGCGTCGCGGGCGAACAGGATAACGATGGCGTGTAGGTCCGGGCTGGCCAGGCCGCCCACCCAGTTGTCGGGATGGTTCTCTCCGGTGTCGCCGAGCATCTCCGCGCGGGCGACCATGCCTTGCTTGAACTCTTCGGGAACGTGGCCAGCGAAGCCTCGTCCACGCCCAGTGCGCGCAGGCCGTTCCAGGTGAAGGCCACCGTCACCCAGCGATTTTCCTTTTCGACCGAAGCCACGCACTTGCCGCGGCCGACTGCACCTTCTCGCGAATCGCCGCCAGCCACGTCCGTCCGCCCGCCGCGTTGCGAAACGAGAGAAATTCGTATCGCCCCGTGAGCGCGGGCACGCGCGTCAGCAGGATGTGCTGAATGTCGTCGAATTCAAGCATGGCGCGTCCTGCGGTGGATCACTGCATCTGGTCGAGCATGTTCGAGAACGCCGCCTTGAGCTTCAGCGCCTTCTTGATTTCGTCCGCAACTCACGTAGGGATATTCGCCGTATTCGAGAAAGCTCGGCCATTGGTGGTCGCGGACGAACTTGACAATGGCCGAAGCATTGGTCTGCCAGTCTTCGGAAATCCCTCGAGGTTTTCGAAGGCCGACTTGAGGCCGGTCTTCCCGAAGAGCGATCCACGGCATCCTCGGTGTATTTGTCGAAGTCGGTATCGAAGATGCCCTGATACATGAAATAGGTCTCACCCTTGATGGTGAAGAGCACCCATCTAAGGTAGTGCAGCTTTGAGTATGGCGAGGGCGTCGGGATCGTCTGCGATTGCTTTCTCGATGACCTTTGCATGGTTGTATATGTGGCTCTTCCCTCCCGGGGATGACCTTCGCGATGACGGAGAAGCCGTAGCACGCCGGAGTCTTGGGAAAGATCGGGCCGTATCTGCCTTGCTTAACTTCATCCTTGAAGAAGCCCCCTTTGGGATCGCCATGGCGGCGGGCTTCGTCCAGTCGCCTTGCCTCGATGTGTCAGACATAACTTCCTCCTTCCATGCTAGCGCTAGCTAGGACTGTGACGGCCGAATTTGCTTCATTGGCTGCGACGCGTCCTGCGGTGGATTACTGCATCTGGTCGAGCATGTTCGAGAAGGCAGCCTTGAGCTGCAGGGCCTTCTTGATCTCGTCCGCACTCACGAACGGATATTCGCCATATTCAAGGAAGCTCGGGCGATGATGGTCACGGACAAACTTGATGAATGCCGGGGCGTTCGTTTTCCAATCTTTCGGAAAGCCCTCCAGATTTTCGAAAACCGTGACTGAGACCGGAGGCCGCAAAGATGCTAACCGCATCCTCGACATATTTGTCGAAGTCGGTATCGAAAATGCCCATGTATTGGAAATAGGTTTCCCCCTTGATGTCGAAAAGGTTCCATCGGAGGTAATGCAGCTTGAGCACGGCGAGGACGTCAGGCTGACCAGCCACGGCCTTCTCGATGTTCTTGGCGTACTCATAGAAGACCGGCTCCCGTCCGGGGATGATCTTCGCGATGATGGAGAAGCCGTAGCAAGCCGGAGATTTGGGAAAGATCGGGCCGTATCTGCCTTGCTCAACTTCATCCTTGAAGAAGCCCCCTTTGGGGATCGCCATGGCCGCAGGCTTCGTCCAGTCGCGTTGCTTCGTTGTGTCAGACATAACTTCCTCCTTTCATTCTAGCGCTCGCTAGGATTGTGATGACCGAGGTTGCTTCAAGAGGCTCGCCGCGGTCCGGTGTGCCTTCAGAATGACGCCGGCAGGCTAATTCCGGAACTGGCACTTAGCCCACTCACCGCCTGAGGCGTGTATAAAAGTAGAACACTGCGGTGAGATAGCGTTAAACGCCGCGGCTGGGCACGCCAGCCTCGCGCCGCAAATGCCCGTTCCAACCGCCAATAAAGCTCCAAGCTTTCTCATGCTTTTCGTCCTAGATCTGAGAGAATTTCGAACGACCGATGGCGAGCACGGTACCAACCATGCCCGCAAATGCTTCAAGATGCAATGCTTTGGAAAGCGAAGCGATATCGAGATTTTGCTGACAAACATGACCGTGAAGGTGAAGATCGCTTTCTTACGGCTTTTGGAAGAGGTATCCCTATGTTAGGCTGTGTCGCCTAGGGGACAGAGCTGATAGCGTCTTAGGGCGCAAAATAAGATGGCAACTCTTTACCGATGTGCCATCGAATGCCGATACCGTCCGTCGAATTGCCGATCATTTAGAGGTTGTGGCAAAAGATACTAGGCTGGTTGCCTTCCGAAGGATGCGAAAGATGTCCATTGCTACCGTCGTATGACTGGAGGATGACCTTGACCAGCAAACTACCGAGTGAAATCCAGACTCTTATCGAGAATCACATCAACGGTTTCAATACCCAGAATACTGAGCTTTTCGTCGGTGTTTTTGGGGACACCGCGATCATCATTGACGGCATCGCACCCTATCGCTGGTTGAACCCAAATGCTGCGGTCAATTGGCTTGCTGACGTAGAGAAGTGGCGTGAGAACCTTGGGGTTTCCTACGAGCACCTGTCGTACGAAATGGGGTTCTGGAACGTCGAGGGCTCCTATGCGTACGCGGTCCTAGCGGGGACTCTTACGGTAACGATTAAGGGCCAAACCGTCGTTCGGACCGGCACCCTCGCATATACATTTTCAAAGCATGGCCTGGAGTGGAAGATCGATGCGCAGGCGTGGGGGCGCACGTCGTAGAGCATACTACCGTTTGGACCAGAGGCTTGAAGTGACCGTATTCTATTTGCTCAAAACAGTATCCGCAGCTTCACCTCGGCCTTGATTGAGCCATATTGGCGGCGGTAATGGTGCGTCCATCTGGCAGTGAGTGCTCTACGTTGCAACAGAAGCTAAAGCGAGCAGTATTTCTTACCTAGACGCACGCGCGTGCCTTCAAGAACTTCTGGAGAAACCTCGCCACGATGAGGTGAGCTGCGAAACCATGGCGAAGCCGATCTTCAAACTCGCGCGGGTTTGTACCCGGCCAGTCAGACAGTCGATCTTCGATTTTGCACGGTACGCCTCGATTGCCGGAGCACTTTGCGCCACGAGTCCGGTTTTCGCCGGCTCGGACGACGAGAATTTGGCGGGCCAGACCGGCGACGATCCGACGCACCCTCTAGGAAAGATCGAACTGCTCGATCGCTTCACAACTGCGCCGGGGCCGGGCATGGCCGAGGGCACGACCAAACAGGTCGACACCAATACACCGTTCGCACGGATCGAGACTCCGTTCCGAATCGCGCCGCAGTGGGAATTGGCTTTCAGGGTCGAGATCCCCGTCGTGTGGACAAATCCGGTGACGCCGCAAAATCCCAGCGGACACGTGATCACCGGCTTCGGCAACGTGCTCGCCCAAAGCTGGTTCATTTACGAGATCAACCCACGCTGGGCGATCGCGGCCGGCGTGCAGGTCATCGCCCCGACCGCGACCAACGGCGTTGCGTCCGACGCATGGGAAGAGGTCCCCGGCGCGGTGGTCCGCGTGATGCTCCCGGAACTGAGCGAGGGCAGCTTCTTCGCGCCCCAGGTCCGCTACGGCTTCGATTATGGCGGCAACGACGAAGGACCCTTGTTGCGGCAGCTCCGCCTCATGCCGACCCTCAACATCAATCTCCCTCACGAGCTATTTTTGACGTTCTATCCGAGTCCTGATATTCGCTGGAATTATGGAACCCCCGTACCTGGCCAGACCGGCCGGTTGTTCTTGCCTCTCAACTTCATGATCGGCTGGAAGCCCACTGAGCATACGGTAATATCGGCGGAATTCGGCGTCCCGATCATTAAAGAGTTTCCCGCGTACACATTCAGAACTCAAGTCAGGATCGGCTACTTGTTTTGATTCCAGGTCAGAAATGATGTGCCTCGCATGAAAATCGATTCCTCCTTGGCCCCGCCTAGGACAACAAAGAAGCGATAAGGCATGAGTGTCGGCGGTAAAGATGATGCCGCGCGGGCCGGCGCGCGCCCTTTCAGCCCTTAATTCCCTTCTCCCGTGGCCCTGCATAGCGCAAGAATGTCGACGCGCGTCAAGGACGCGGGGGATTTTTTTGACGCCCAGACTGCCACTTTCGACAGATTTTGGCAATGCCAATTCCTCGCACGGAGCTTTCATGCATTCAGGCCAGTGACATTGGCGTACCAAGAGCTGGATTTTGTTGTCATCCAGACGCGTCTCCATTTTGTTTTTGGTAGGACGCAAATCAATCAAGCGTTTCACCTCGATACAGCTGCCGCCGGTCCGGTGCCGGCGTGAGGTGACCGCTCGTCATGCTTCCGTGCCAAACTCACGAGAGATGCGCCTTGATCACAACCCATTCGAAAAGTTCCGGCATGTTGTGGAACCTTATTGACCGCCGGAGGTTTGGGTAGGGGCGCAGAGCGCCAAAAACGGCCACAGAATGCGTTAGAGAGAGGACATGCAATGAGAAGCATTATCGTTCATGGATTCGCAGCAGTGTCATTTGGAGCGGTGATAGCAATAGGGATCAGCACCCACGCTCAAGCCGCTGCCCCCGCGAACTATTCGCAAGCCTGCACGGAAGTTATTGCGTCTGGCAGCTCATCCGCCAGCTCAGTGGAGAAGGCGGCTTATGCCCGTCGTGCTGTGCGCCGCACCGCTCGCCGGACAGCCCGCCGCCACGGCTACTGAACCGCGAAGTTGATGGCCGCCGAACGCGGCACATATTCCGGCGGCCGACGTTTCACTTAGTGACGGTGATGGCGCTCGAATTGTTCGGGCGCCGCTCGCCGAAGAGTGCGTCGAAAAGGAGAGTACTATGAAACGATCAGGCATATTGTTGGCTACCTTGTTGGCCACCGTGTTTGGTTCCGCCCTGGTAGCGAGCGGCCCGGCTTCAGCAGCTGATGTAAGTTGCTGGTACGACGGCGGCTGGCATACCTGCGTGTATTATCCTGGATACTCGTATGCGCCCCCCGACGTGACCCCGCCAATGATGACGGGCCGAAGCGTAGCGGAGTATCCTGGATACGCGACCGCTCCTGAGCCACTGACTGCCGATGAAACAGCGACTTTGATGACCGGCCGAAGCGTGGCGGTTTCCGGCGCGGGAAGCTCCCCAGTATCAGGCGGCGTGGCGGGCCCCGGAGATTATTGCGCGACTTCCATAAAGACGTGCTTACTCCGTGAGCCGGGTTGGCTTGGAACTGGCTGTTCCTGCCGGGTCTCCGGTGGCCACGCGCGAGGATTCGTGCAATAAAGTCTATCGAACAATACTGGAGCTTAATCGAGACGCGGCCGAGACCCCCCTCGGCCGCAGTTTGTTTGAAAACATCATCCTTTCGCTGCAGCGCTCCTTGAGGGCTCGCTCGCTCGCGGCATGCGGTTTGCGTTTATAAGGCAAAGCAGGTTTCGCCGAGCACGCAGGGAGTCATGAGGCAAATTTTCGACTTTATGAAAACGACGGTGGTGGGTGGCGCTATCTTCTTGCTTCCCTTCGCTGCGGTCTTCCTCGTTGTCATCAAGGCGGGGAAGATGGCTGTCGATTCCGCGACGCCACTCGCGGAAAAGCTGCCAATTTCAAAAGGCGAGGCGATTCTCGCCGTTTATGTCGTCGGGACTTTTTTGCTTGTGCTAATGGCCTTTAGCGCTGGGCTTTTCGTGCGTTCTTTTAAAATCAAAAAGGACGCAGCATCGTTCCTTGAAGACAAGGTGCTAAACAAACTGCCTCCCTACGTCGCCCTTCGTAAATACACGGATCGCTTGGCAGGGTTGGAGGCAAAGACAAATGAAGACCTCAAGCCGGTTCTAGTGCGTATGCCCAACGGATGGCAACTGGGGTTCCTTGAGGATGCATTCAACGATGGCCAAGTTGCCGTGTTTATGCCCGGCGCCCCTGACCCTTCATCGGGATTGGTGCAGATTGTCAGCACCGACCACATCACCCTTCTCGATATTTCTTATCGAGACGCACTCGCGTGTCTCGAGCAGTCTGGACGCGGGCTTCCAAAGCTCTTGGCAAGCTCCTCCTTTGAAGCGGCGGCCAGTGGCGAAGTGATGATCGGCTCGGGTCGTGAGGTTCGCAAATAATATTTTGGACCTATCCATTTTCCCGCGCGAGATTCGAGCTTTCGCCTATGCCGCGCAGCAAGGCCTAAAAGCTCGCTCGGAAGCTTCGCTCCCGGTTCGAGTTTTGAGAGTATCTCTGCGAAATTTCGGGAGACTTCGATGGAAAGACGCGCATTCTTGAAACTGCTCCGTATTGAAGCGGGTGTGGTGGCAGCGGGGGTGCCCGCCGACGCTCTCACTTCATTCATGCCGCTCGCCGAGCCGAGCCATGATCCGGGTTTAGCACCCAAGCCGGGTGTCGCCACCTCGAAAGACATGGAGCGCGCGCAAGTCGAGAAAGCATGGCATGGTCATTGGCATCGCGTTAATCGGCGGAGGCCGCCACGCTTCGGCCGGTCATCAGAGGCGCGGTCGCGAGGGCCGATGCTGTGGTGGCGGTATGATCGTCATCGAAACATTCAAACGTGGACGCGCTCCGCGCGCCTCTTCACCCGGCGAAATCAGGATCGGCACGTCATGATTGAGATCCCATCACCCGCCACGCCGCAACCCAGCTCTCTTTTGCCGCCGCGCCGACGGCGCTCGCCCAATGATGCTCCGGGCGTCTCTCGCGAACTTTGCCGCCGCGAAAAATATGATCCCATTGCCGCCATAGAACACTCCCTCGCTACGCTCTATCCTTCGAAATCATCTTTGATAGTCATTCCGAGCGCTCGACAACAAACGCTAGCGACTCTCAAATCCCCATAGGTCGCAGCGGCGTCGATGCCCTTCCGACTCGCATTTTCCTTCCTTGGAGGTTTTCCAACGCCGACCCTGTCTCGGCGGACAGAAATGGTCAATGAAGGCCGGCATCCGAAAACCTTCACAATGACGGACTTCGCAGGCTGGATCGCCAAGGCGCTCACAGAGTGCGAGCACCGGAGTTCTTCCTTACAAGCGGAAGCAAACTGTGCTAAGCATCCGGGCGGCGGTTAGGGCGAAAGGTCTATCGGCCCGAAGGGGGTGACCAAATGCGTTACGTTCCTGTCGCGATCTTCGTTTGCGCGGTCGGTATGCCCCCGGCGTCCCCTCTGCCAACGGTCAGCCCCAATTCGGTTTCGGTGTCGAAAGCAGACCCACTAGGGCCTGTTGGGATTCGGGATTCCCATCCGAACTTGGCTGTGATTCAAGCTCGGGATGGACCGATTCGTTTTGACTGACGCCCAATGGGCGAAGATGCAACCGCTTTGTCTCGGCAAGCCGGGTGATCCTGGCCGCAGCGGCAAGGATAACAGACTGTTCGTGGAGGCGGTGTTGTGGATTGCCCGCACCGGCAGTCCCTGGCGCGATCTGCCGCACTTGTTCGGGCACTGGAACAGTGTGTACACGCGCTTCCGCGACTGGGTGAAGGCGGATGTCTGGAAGCGGCTGTTCGACGCCATATCCGGCGAGCCGGATATGGAGTACGCAATGGTTGATGCCACGATCGTCAAGGTCCACCGCCACGGCCAGGGCGCAAAAGGGGGACTCAGAGCCAGGCTATTGGGCGATCCAAAGGCGGCATGACCACCAAAATTCTCGCGCTGACAGATGCGCTCGGCAATCTTGTGCGGGTTGAACTCCTGCCGGGCCATCGGTTTGATACGGTGGGCGTTCCTCCGCTCATCGAAGGGGTGGAGTTCGAGGCTCTGATCGCCGACAAGGCATTCGATAGCGACGCCATTATTGCTGATCTTGATGCGCGCGGAGCCAAGGCCGTCATCTCGCAACATCCGCGCCGCTCCCGCCCCCTCGCCATCGATCTGGAAATCTACAAATGGCGTCATTTAATCGAAAACTTCTTCTGCAAACTCAAAGAGTTCAAGCGTATTGCCATGCGCGCCGAAAAAACCGACCGAAGCTTCTCAGCAATGATCTACCTCGCCGCTGCCGTGCTAAACTCCCGATGAATCCCAACAGGCCCTAGTGCAAGTGGTGAGGCGGAATCGACTGCACTCTCATCGTGACAGTCGCAGTGGGGACGTCATCGTCACAGTCGCAGTGGCAACGGCATCCACCCTTTTGTCGGAAGCGGTGACTACAAAATGGGAAGGCGGCGCGGGCCACAGGCCCGGTGGCACCGACCTCATTTGTTCGGATGGCGGCTCCGGTAGCGGATGACTGTGGCATCGCGGACGACCGCTTCGAGCCGTTCATTGACGTTCCGACTAACTTCGGTGAAGGGCCGCTATGGGTCAAACTCGGACCCCTGGATCAAATCAATTGACGTCCGCTTCTGCGTGCTGATGCATCCAGAACAGACCGACTGCTTCCGGCCCAATCTGGCCGTCCCGCGCCTTTGGCAGGAACAACTGCTTCTGGCGCGACCCAGACGCGCCCGATAACAAATACGAATTCCGGCTATCGGGGCGAAGCAGACGAGATATGCTCGACGCGAGTTCTTCTCGCCATGAAACGAAGCGGACATCCGGAGCGCAAAATAATTGATGGCAGTCCTTGTCCTCTAAACCCGCTTCAACCCTCGGCGCTGCTGCTCGATCACCAGGAAGAACCGTTCGCTTATCACGTGCTCGCACTCCTACGGCGCACGTGCTGGGCCGATCTGCGGTGCGCGGACTGGCTTGGCCATGCCGTAGAAGATCACGACGCCCTGGCCGCCGCAGCGGGTCGAAAGCGCCTCGTTGGGCTTACCGATACAGCTGCCAATGTCCTGCCAGTTGTTCATCGCCCAGACATTGCCGGCCGGATCGACGCCGATATCGGTCTGCATCTGAAGGCCTCCTCCTACATAGCCGCCGGGCGGTGAAATTTGGTCGCCAGTTTTCATGCCGGGCGGACAGGTCTCCGTGCGGACACCGCATAGTTGCACGATCGGACTTGCCGGCATGGCGAAGTTGGAAATCCAGACATTGTCGTTGCCGTCGACGACCACAGCCCATGGCCCGGGCAGGCCGCCGCCGGTGAATGGCGAGCCCGGATACGGTGTGCCGTCCGGCCGCAGCAGCGTGACGCCGCCGCCGAGCGTTCCTCCTAGCTGCGTGGACATGGTCGTCGTCATGAAGTCCATGGCTGGCACAACACCCTCAAATTTCGCATGTACGCCCATGTCCGCCAGATGGAGCTCGCCCAACAGCCCACTGCCGAACCGGCTCGTGACCCAAACGTTGCCCTGGCTGTCGATGTTGAGTCCACTGGGGCTAGCGCCGACATCGAAATTCTCGGCCTTGCTCGGATCGGCGGCAGGAAATCGCGTTACGTGCTTGCCAAAAGCGTTGCCCACCCAGATGCGGTCCTGCTGGTCAATCGCTAGGTGGAAGGGTCCCAGGAACGACTTGCAGGGTTCCTCGGCGCCGCCCTCGCAAACGATCCGACCCTGGGTCAGATCCCCCTTAGGGAAGTGGACCAGCTGGCTCTTTGAGGCCCCGAGGGCCCACACATCGCCGCTGGGCGTGACGATGATGCCCTGCATCAGCCCGAGCCGGCCGTCGAAGGTGACGCCACCCGGAGGTGTCAGCGGCTTGCCGTTCTTGTCGAAGACCGCGATCGAATGGCCGCCGTAAGTGGTGAACCAGGCATTGTCATGGGCGTCGACCGCAGCGCCAAAGGTGCCCCCCTCCATCCCGCCGCCGGCAAAACCAGTCGTGATGGGAGAGAGCGGCTTGCCGTTGGGGGCGAACTTGCTGGCGTTGCCCTGCCACAGCGCATCCTGCCCCTGCCAGCCGACCGTGAAGTTGTCGCCGACCCAGAGATTACCCTCGCTGTCGAACATGGCCTTGCCGCCCGCGCGATACCCGCCGCCGTCGAACTTGAGCGGTAGCACCCAGGCGCTGGGCGACCAGTTGAGGTACGGCATGAACGGAACCGCCCGCATATTTGGCACTATCGGCTGGCCGGAGAGGTTGACCGGGGGGACCGGATAGAACAAATCGAGCAGGGCGAACAGCCGCTCGGGCTGATACCACGGATAGCGAGCGATTGATTGCGCTGCCATCAGCGTATCGGTCGGGGCCGCACCTTTGGGCGGAGTGGCCGCCACGAACAGCGCGGTGCACGCATCCGGCGTCACCTGCGTGGCGCAGCCAGCGAGAAGATCCGCTAGCGTAGCGAAGTTGGCCATCGTCGGCGTCTGTCCGCCGTTGAGCGGGTCCTGGATGGCCCCGCCCCATCCGCCCGTCCCGAGATCGACGAAGTTCGGCACATTGCCAGCGGCGATGCGCAGGCCAAGCGCGTGGCCCTGGAGTGCGGCGCCGTCGAGGAACTGGGCATTCGTCCAGACTGAGGCCACTGTGGTGAACTCGTTGACGACAACTCTGGCCGGGGGCTTGCCACCAAGCACAGCCAGGAACGCGATAGAGGGATTGTCGCCGCCCTTGCTCCCGGCGGGTTCGCCGCCTTTGGCGACCAGATAAAGGACGGCATCCTTGTCCGGGGTCTCTTTGGCGCGAAGCTCAAATCGCCCATCGGCGCGCGTTTTTGTTTGGGCCAGTTGCTTCGGGTCACCGGCGCTCGCGGCCAATAGCGTCACGGTGGAGTTTGCGAGCGGACCGCCGCCCGCCTCGACTTGCCCTTCGATGCGCTCGGCCGCGGCGGCCGGGCCAAATGCGACGCCGAGCAAACCTATTGTCAACAGAATGGCGAGCAGTTGCATTTTGTCGATCTTGAGCATTTACACTTTCCACATTCGAGATTTGAGCAATAGTTCGTCGCTAGCAACGATAACGATATTACCCTTTGGTGGAAATGGCCCCGCATAAGTTGGATGAAATTGACGCAGGTCAAACCGTCGTATCGTCGCGGTAGGCACGATCATGTGGAATTGAAATCTATCTTTCGACGTTCAGGATAAACGCCGTCGCCAGAGTCTCCTGTTGGCGCTGAACGTAAGTGCCGGCTCGGCTCATTTCTGGCCGCTATCCGAGGCATTCCGGAAAGCATATTCCTATTGGAGTTTTTCTCGGCGTGGCGGCCCCTTGTTTCTTTCCCTATGGGGACACAACTAAGTTCGGGGGCAACTATGGGGGCATCTAAAACAAAATCTATCTAAATATATTTTAATATCAATATCTTACTTATTGTATTTGGTATCTTCCTCCGCTACCATCTTTCTTCCCTACATTCTGGCCGCCGGGAACACTTCGTGACCGATGAGAGCTGCGAGTCGTCCGCGCACTTCAAGCTGGATCGGCGCGCCGGGTGGCGTGGGCATCACGATGATGGCGGCGACGAGCTCGCGCAAGGCTTTGACCGGTTCCCGGTTGTCGCCCAGGCTTTCGGTTGACAAGGCCTTCTGCAAATCCTCGACCTGCTGCCGCTACCGGGCCAGAGCGGTCGGGTGCAGCGCCACCGTCTCCGGCGGTTTCTCCACCGTTGCAAGTTCGGCCTCAAGCCGTTTGCGTTCGGCCTTGAGGTCAAGGAGCGTGGCGCGAACGTCCTCTTCTTCGGCAAAACCTTTGACGTAGGATTGATAGATGCGATTGAACTCGCGCGTAGTGCGCGCTAGGCGTTTTTCAATGCCGGTGCGATTGGCGGTTGATGCAGCTGCGAGCTTCTTGCGTTCCTCGTTATAGGTCTCGACATAGGCCGCGATGAGATCGGGCGTGGTGAGATTGGCCTTGATGCCGTCGAAGACCGTGCGTTCGACCGTGTCGAGATCGTGGACGCGGCGATGCTCGCAGGTGCCCGTTTCCTTCATCTGCATGCACTGGATGCGCTGCCGCCCTTTCCGCGTATCCTTCACAGACATACCGGCGCCTTGCCAGACCCGCACGACCCAATCTATCATCCTTGCCATTGAGCTTAAGCGCCAGCCTGTCACGTTCCAGATGGGGAAACACGCGTGTGGTCACAGCGTCGTAAAGCGGCGCCATTCTGACGCTGTGGAACCGGTTGCTCCCAGCTTCGGCAATCTTGAGCAACGCCATGTTTTTCAGATGCATGTCGCCATCTGTGAAATTCCATGCAAAAGGGGGTCTGACGCAAATTCGATGATGAGGTGAAGGTTCACGCGGCTCCAATCAATCTCGTTTCCAGCAAGTCTATTTTTGCACGTCCGTACATCTGGCGCTTGAGCACCTTCAGCCTGTTAACCTGTCCTTCAGTCTGTCCTTTGGACCACGGCTCGGCAATTGCGGCCCTGACAGCCGCTTTGTCTTTGGTGATGCGCGTAGCAAACGAGGCAAGTAAACTGGTTCTGGCTTCCGTGATCCATGGATCGAGCTCTCCGACGATTTTCCTTCGGATCATTGCATGGAACCGCTCGATGAGCTTTTGCGCTTCAGCAAGGGCGGGAGCGCCGGTCACAATGGCGGCAACAGTAAACGAATCGGCTTTGCTGAGTTGATCGTGTGCCACGGTCATCATACGGGCGGTTGTTCTGGCAGAAGGCACTTTCTGGAGCTGCTGATCGGCAGTCTTTCCAGCACGCCGGCGCCGCCCCGCCCATTCGCTCGCCACACGCAGCGACCCTCGAAAGCCGATCGCTTTAAGACGCCGCCAAAGTTCGGCACCATTTCGACATCCATTTTCCCATTGCGCGTTCAGGAAAAGCAGATGCGCATCGAGCGTACTTTCCCGTGTTCGGACCACATCGCCGGTATCACCTCTGACGGCGTGACGAACAAGTTTGCGACTGCAGCCAAGCTGGCGGGCAATCTGCTTGATGGGAACACCTGCCTTGGCCAGTCTCAGGATTGAGGCATTGGTCTCTTCCCGGCGAAGATAACCTTCATATTGGAGTTTTTCAGCACAGGTCAGCAACTCCGGATTGATGGTAGCTGCGCCAAGTGTTGTCCGGATCAGCCGCATGGATTTACGCCCGGCATCGAGGAAAGCGGCACTCGCATTCTCCATGAGGTGCCAGCGATCGGCGACCTGGATGGCGCCGGGTAATGCCTTCGCGGCTGCCTCGCCATACCCACCACCACGGTCACGCGACAGGAACTTGATCTCCGGGTGCTTGGCCAGCCAGGCTTCCACCGTCGCAATCTCGCGATCCGGCAAGAGCGCTTCAACCCGCCGCCGATCGAGGTCACAAACGATGGTTCCGTAGCGGTGATTGCGACGGAAGGCCCAGTCATCGATCCCCACGATAGTCAGAAGTTCCGCTACTGGACGGGCGCGGCGGCGGACGACTCGCAATAAGGTGTCATTGCTGACCGGCAGCATCAACCTCTCTGCAAAATTCGCCGCTGGCCTGCCACCGAGCGCCAGGCCCAGATGAAGAACAATGTGGTCCAATCGTGCCGTCCGCTGGGCGCGCGTGCCCAGGACGGCTTCGTCAAAGCGCTCGGTGAAGATCCGCCGCTGACAGTTCTCAGCACCACAAAAGAAGCGCCGTGTGATTAAACTCAGCGCCACTCGTCGGTCTGTACAAGGCAAATCCGCCACCTGCCGAATATAACGGCTATGGACTTGTTGTGAGACAGATCCGCACGAAGGACACGCGGCCTTGCCCATTCCAGAGCGAACCGTCACTTTGATCATATCCTCGAACTTGGTTACGCGCTCGACTACTAACCCGCATGGAACAAGGGAAGAAATTTCGAAGTTCGACCCCATGGCGCTGATTCTCCCATCAGAAGCAGCGCCATGCCATCAGCAGATTTCATCAAATATGAGTTCAAACCCATTTTTGCATGCAAATCTGGGGTCACCATTCGTTGCTGATTGACAGCTGTGGCAGAGACGGACGTGCGCGACCTTCACGATCGTCGTCACCTCATTAATCACGACGGCCTCATGGCTCCAGTCGAACTGGTAGGCCTCGCCGGCGCGAAGATCAGCAGAACATAGGCCTCGGCGGCCGCGCTTCCGCGCTCCTTCTCCCAGCTCCGCGCGTGCCGCCAGACCGAACTGTAGCTGCCATTATAGCCAAGACCTCGCAGCTCTTCATAAATCCGGATCCGTGTCAGCCGTTCCCGCGGCGGTCTCAACGCATTGACCGAAAGCAGCTGGTCAAGTGCCTTGCGCCAAACCCCCATCCGAGGAAGAGGCTGGTGCTTACGCTCGTAATGGAGCTCCGTCTCACCCGAGCGCAGAACCTTGCGCACCACTTTGCGCGAGACCTTCAGCTCTCGACAAATCTGCTTGATCGACTTTCCCTGAACCAGCGCAAGACGCCGTATCTTTGCAATCGTCTCCACAACCAACATCCAAAAACAAACGCCTCCGATAAAAACCGGAAGCATTCTGTCGAACCCGCATTAAGGGGTCCCATTCGGATGAAAACGACCCCTCAAACAGGGTCCCTATTCCATGAAAAGTCACAAGCAGGAAATCGTAAGAGTGGCCATTTTGCAACAGCGGACGCGTTTTTGCTGGGTGGAGTCTTAGCCTAGCTTGCGTAAGTGTTCCTCCATGCCTCTAGTAGCCAGCAAAACCTGGACAGTGGGGTAAGCCTGCATGGACGGCCGCAACGGATTGCTATTGGCCAATAAAGCGTCGACTCGCCGGCGCCATGGCATGAGCTTTATTGCAGGACTTTTATTAATGGGGTCTTTTGCGGTGGGCGCTGGGGCGGCGTGCGCCGCCGATTTGCCTTCCAAGACAGAAGCGCCCGTGTTTGAGCCACCTCCGCCGGCCGAATTCACCTGGACGGGTTTTTATCTCGGCATCCACGCCGGCGGCGGAATCGATCATTTCGCGTTTCCTTTCGGCGTCCTCGTTCCAGGTGGAGGGTCCTTTCATGGGACCAGCGGCATCACCGCGTCGGGCCCCATCGGCGGCCTTCAGGCCGGATTTAATTACGAGCTTCCATTCTTCCACATCGTCGCTGGGATTGAAATCGATAACAGCGCGTCCGGCATCAGAGGTGAGACCGCCGTCCATGGAACACTTCTCTCTGGCGCTCCGGCGACCGCCGTCATCGGCTCCAAATTCGAGGACTTTGGGACGGCGCGAATTCGCCTCGGCTATTCCTGGGGCCGATTCCTGCCGTATTTAACCGCCGGCTTCACTTATGGGACGATTGACACGTTTTACAGCGTCGCCACACCAGGGTTCTTCAACGCCGGATCGAGCACGGGGACACGCTCGGGCGTCTTTCCTCGTGTTGGGGCCGTCGGCATCGGCGGCGAATATGCGATCGCTCCAAACTTCACGGTGAAGGTTGAATATTTGTACGATTTCATAAATGCCCGGCCGGTGACGTTCAATCCGGTACCCGGATCCTCGATCCAGTTCAACACTCGCACAATGTATCATCTCGCCCGCGTGGGGTTGAACTACAAATTCGATTGGCTGTCGCCGCCAGCAGCCCCTGTTGTCGCAAAGTACTAAGAGCCCCGGCCAAAATCCACCCAAGTCAGTTCAAGCAGTTTGGGTGTTCCGTGCGGCGAAGCGCCCATAAAAAGATTCGTGTTTACTCGCCATATCCACGACGATTTTCGGCGGCGCAAACCGTTCTCCGTATTTTTGCCGGAGCTTTTGACAAAGTGCGACGAAACTTACCGCGCCCATTCCGTCGATATAACTCAGCGTGCCGCCGGTAAAGGGCGCGAAGCCAAAGCCGATGATCGAGCCGGCGTCCGCCTCGCGCGGGTCTGTCACGACGCCTTCTTCCATGACCCGCGCGGCCTCGGCGGCTTGGGTCACGAGAAACCGTTGTTTGAGTTCGGCGATATCGATCGTATCCGGATCGAGCTTCGAGTGTTGAAATGCGGCGAGCCCCGGCCATAGGGTCTTCGGTCCCTGTGCCGGATAGTCATAAAAGCCCTTGCCGTTCTTGCGCCCAAGCCGGCCATGATCGATGACCATGGCTTTGAGCAATTTCTCCTGCGCAGGATCGACCGCCGCAGGTCCTAGATCGCGCTTTGCCGCCTCCAATATTTTGAGGGCGAGATCAAGTGCGACCTCGTCGTTGAGGGCGAGCGGCCCGACCGGCATGCCCGCCATTTTGGCGACATTTTCGATCATCGCGGGCGGAACGCCCTCGAGCAGCATGATGTGGCCTTCGTGGATATAATTGCCGACGCAGCGGTTGGCATAGAAGCCGCGCGAATCATGCACCACGATCGGCGTTTTCTTGATTGCGCGGACATAATCCAAGGCCGTGGCGAGCGCGCGGTCTCCGGTTTTCTCGCCAAGGATCACTTCGACGAGAAGCATCTTTTCCACCGGCGAGAAAAAATGAATCCCAATAAAATTTTCGGGCTCGGCATAGGTTTCGGCGAGCGAAGTTATTGGCAGCGTGGATGTGTTCGAGGCGAAGATCGTGCCCGGCTTGAGAGCCGCGCGTGCCTGTTGCGTGGCGGCGGCCTTGACCGCGCGGTCCTCGAAAACCGCTTCGATCACGAGATCGGAGCCCGCGAGATCCTGGTAATCCGCCGATGGTTTGATCCTCGAAAGAAGCGCTTCCTTATCGGCGGTTGTTGCGCGGCCTTTTAGCACTTGCCCGGAGATGAGCTTGGCGCAAATGTCTTTGCCTTTATCGGCCGCCTGCTGATCCTGGTCGATCAGCACCACCTCCATTCCGGCGCTCGCGGTGACATAGGCAATGCCCGCGCCCATGAATCCCGCGCCAAGGATGCCAACCCGTTTTATCGTGCTTGCCGGAACATGCGCGGGGCGCCGCGCGCCCTTGTTCAATTCGCCCATGGAAATGAATAGCGTGCGGATCATTGCGGCCGCCTCCGGCGAACGCAAAATCTTGGCGAACCAGCGGGCTTCGACGCGCAGCGCCAAATCAAAAGGCAATTGCAGGCCCTCGTAGACGCTGTGCAAAATCGCCTTCGCCGCTGGATAATTGTCATGCGTCTCTCGCCGATAGATGGCGTTGGCGGCAGGCCACACCATCATGCCTTGGGGCGAAAACACTTTTCCGGAAGGGAGCCTAAAACCTTGTCTGGTCCCATGGGCGCGATGCCCTTGCCGCCGCCCGCGATCCAGGCCTTGGCCTTCACGACGATGTCAGCGGCAGGGGCGACCTCATGCAC
Source organism: uncultured Alphaproteobacteria bacterium (assembly GCA_963851225.1). Taxonomy (GTDB): domain Bacteria; phylum Pseudomonadota; class Alphaproteobacteria; order Rhizobiales; family Beijerinckiaceae; genus Methylocapsa. The sequence goes on from CAWKON010000050.1 coordinate 65,387, forward strand.
GAGATTCATCGCTTTTGCCGCTTTCGGTCTGATCTGCTCGCCCTTGAAAAGCATTTGCAGCGCGTCGCCAGTCTGCATGAGACGGGCGACACGTTGTGTCCCGCCGGCGCCGGGGAACAAGCCAACCTTGATCTCGGGCAATCCAACTCTGGCTCTGTCATCGTCGGCGATGACCCGGTAATGACAGGCCAGCGCCAGTTCAAACGCGCCGCCAAGGCAGATGCCATTGATTGCGATAGCGAAAGGCTTTCCGCAGGTCTCCAACTTGCGATAAACCTGCGAGAGACGTCTCGCGCGCTCGAAAAAGAGCTTTATTGCCGCTTCCTCGCCATTCTCCTGCTTGGCCTTCTGATATTCTGCCGCCGCCGTCTGGAGCATGGAAAGATCGGCGCCGCCGGAAAATGTCTCCTTGCCGGAAGCGACGACGCAGCCCTTGATCGCCGCATCGGCCGCGACATGCTCAATGACTTGCTCGACCTCGTCGACGACTTGCGGCGTGATGATGTTCATCGAGCGCCCGGGCATATCCCAGGTGAGCAGCGCGATGCCGTCGCCATCGGTCTCGAAGCGAAAATTCGTGAGCTTCACCAGTTTCTCTCCGCGCTTTCCAATTACACCCGCTCGATGATCGTTGCCGTGCCCATTCCAGCGCCGATGCAGAGGGTGACGAGTGCGGTTCCCTTGCCGGTGCGTTCGAGTTCGTCAAGCGCGGTGCCAAGCAGCATGGCGCCGGTCGCACCGAGCGGATGACCCATCGCGATCGCGCCGCCATTGACATTGACTATCGACGCGTCGAGATCGAAAGCTTGGAGGTAGCGGAGCACGACGGATGCGAAAGCCTCGTTGACCTCGATAAGGTCGATGTCCTTGAGCGTCATTGCCGCGCGAGCCAAGACCTTCTTTGTAACGTCTATGGGGCCGGTAAGCATCATCGCGGGTTCCGAACCGATATTCGCGAAGGCTCGGATTTTTGCGCGAGGCTTTCGAGCCATGGCCTCGCCCGCTTCGGCCGAGCCGATAAGAACCGCGGCCGCGCCGTCGACGATGCCTGACGAATTGCCGGCATGGTGGACATGCACGACGCGCTCGACTTCGGGGTGGGCGTCGAGTGCGACCGCGTCAAAACCGCCTTGCTCGCCCATCATCGTGAACGAAGGTTTCAGCGCGGCGAGCGACTGCATGTCGGTCGATGGCCGCATGTGTTCGTCGCGATCGAGCAAGCTGATGCCGTTGATGTCGCGTACCGGCACGACCGTATTTTTGAAGCGGCCCTCGCTCCAGGCTTTTGCCGCGCGTTGTTGCGAATTGACCGCGTATTGGTCCACGGCATCGCGCGAAAACCCATATTTTGTCGCGATGAGATCGGCGGAAATTCCTTGTGGCATGAAATAAGCTTTGATCGCGATGGCGGGATCTACCGGCCAGGCCCCTCCCGAGGCGCCGATGCCGACGCGGCTCATCGATTCGACGCCGCCGCCGACGGTCAAGGAATGTTGCCCGGCCATAACTTCCGCGGCGGCGAAATTAACTGCGTCGAGGCCCGAGGCGCAAAAGCGGTTGATCTGAACGCCCGGCACATCATTCCCGTAATCGGCGGCGAGCGCCGCCGTCCTGGCGATGTCGCCCCCAGCTTCGCCGACGGGGTCAACGCAGCCAAGCACAACATCATCCACCAAATGCGTGTCGAAACCGCCGCGATCCTTGATCGCCCGCAGCACTGTCGTGGCGAGCCCAAGGGTCGAGACCTCATGCAGCGCGCCATCGGGCTTGCCGCGCCCGCGCGGGGTGCGCACATGGTCGTAAATGAAAGCTTCGGGCACTTTGTCCTCCGGGTTTGTGGTTCGTCAGGGCCGCGCGCACGGCAATCAAAACTGCTCGGCCGGCAGCGCCATTATCGTTCCGGCGCCGGTCGTGATGCAAGCGAGATGGGCGCCTGTCTCGGGCATGATGCGCTCCATGAAAAATTTGCCGGTGATGAGTTTCGCTTCCATCGCGGCGGCGGCGCCATTGCCGGCCGCCTTGCTGGCGACTGCTGCCTTGGCGATTTGCGCCCACATGTAGCCAAGCGCGACCAGCCCGAATAGGTGCATATAATCATACGAGCCCGCGCCCGCATTGTCGGGCTTGGCAATCGCGTTTTGCATGAACCACATAGTCGCCTGCTCGAGATGAGCGAGGCCTTGCTTCGAGGCCTGAGAGATAGGGCGCCAGGGCAGCATCGGCCTCGTTGTCCTTGAGGAAGGATTTGACTTCGTCAAAGAATGCCATGATCGCGCGGCCACCGTCCTTGGCGAGCTTGCGGCCGACGAGATCGAGCGCCTGAATGCCGTTGGCGCCTTCGTAGATCATCGCGATGCGGGCATCGCGGACGAATTGCTCCATGCCCCATTCCTCGATATAGCCGTGGCCGCCGAGGATCTGCTGGGCCTTGACCGTGTTGTCGAAGCCGATGTCGGTGAGCACGCCTTTCAGAACGGGCGTGAGCAGGCCCAAGCAGTCCGCCGCGGCCTGGACTTCGGCTTGGTCGGCGCGACCGGTGCGCGATATCGCTTTTGAGCGCGGTCCAAATCATAAGCGCCCGCGCCGCTTCGTTGAAAGCGCGGATCGTCATTAAATTGCGCCGCACGTCGGGATGAACGATGATCGGATCGGCCGGCTTTCCAGGGTATTTTGGCCCCGCCAACGCGCGGCCCTGCAAGCGCTCCTTGGCGTAGGCGGCGGCATTCTGATAGGCGGCCTCCGAAACCGCCAAGCCCTGGATCGCGACGCCGAGACGCGCCTCGTTCATCATCACGAACATGGCGTTCAAGCCCCTGTTCGGCTCGCCGACGAGCCAGCCCTTGGCGCCGTCGTAATTCATCACGCAAGTGGCATTGGCGTGAATGCCCATCTTGTGCTCGAGTGCGCCGCAGGTCACTTTGTTGGGTGCCCCGAGCGAACCATCCGGCTCGATCAGGATCTTCGGCACGACGAACAGCGAAATGCCCTTGACGCCAGCGGGCGCGCCTTCGATGCGGGCAAGCACAAGATGAATGATGTTTTCCGCCAGATCATGCTCGCCGGCCGAGATGAAGATTTTTTCGCCAAAAATCGCGTAGGAACCATCGCCATTCGGGCACGGCCTTGGCTTTGAGGAGCCCAAGATCGGTGCCGCAATGCGATTCGGTGAGGTTCATCGTGCCCGACCATTCGCCGCTGATCAGCTTTGGCGCGAACATTTTTTTCTGCGCGTCCGTGCCATGGGTCAGCAGGGCGGCAAGGGCGCCTTGGCTCAAGCCCGGATACATGGCGAAAGCCATATTCGCGGAACTCGCGAATTCATTGACAATCGCGGCGAGCGTGTAAGGGCAGGCCTTGGCCGCCATAATCGGGATCGGCCGAAAGCCCGACCCAGCCGCCCGCGACAAAAGCGCGATAGGCTTCTTTGAACCCGCGCGGCGTTGCAACCGAGCCATCCTTGTTGCGAATGCAGCCCGCGCGGTCGCCCAGCTGGTTTAAGAGGAAGCAGCGTTTCTTCGCAGAGTTTCGCGGCCTCCGAAAGGATAGCCTCGACGAGATCGGGCGTGGCTTCGGCGAAACCAGGCAAATTGTTATAACGCTGGATCGGAAAAACATCGCGGAGCAGGAACAGGACTTCTTCAACGGGCGCCTTGTAAATCGGCATAAATATTCTCCTAGCTCCTCTATTACCGGCACCCGTGCTTGCGGCTAAGTCTAGCTGGCCGCGATATTTCCGGCAAATTAGCTTTGCGCAAATGGCTCCAAGCAAATGCGCACACTCCCGCATCCCGGCACCAAAACGCGGCCAAACTAGCCACCATGATCGCCACCTAAAAATAGTAGTTGAGGCTTTGTCCGGCAAGATTGGGTAGGGAAACGTGCCGGCGCCGCCGGCGCGGAAAGTACCTGGGGACAGGCCGGCTCCTTGTCAGCAAAGTCATCGGCCGCGCACTTTATACCATTCATTACAGGAATTAACGAACGCCTGCTTCCATAGGCTTCGAGGTGCGTCGATCTCGATGCAAAAGCACGCGTTGTGGAGCCGTCTCTTCAATCGTTCACATACGACAGGGGACGTGCTACCGTTTCCAGCGGTTTGCGTTCGGCTGCCACGCCCCAGATCATCTCGATAATGGCGGCCAGGACCATAAGCGCGAAACCCAACAGATAGCCGTGGAATACGCTGGCGCGCGAGCCGGTTGCAATCAGGCCGCCAAAGAGAAACGGCGCTCCCACACCGCCGATCGCAGTGCCGGCCGCGTAAAAAAAGGCGATGGCGAGCGCGCGAATTTCCACCGGAAAGATCTCGGACGCCGTCAAATAGGCGGCGCCCGCCGCCGAGGATGCAAAAAAGAAAATTACCGTCCAGATGATTGTCTGCTGCGTCGCGTCAAGAAGATGATGCGCGAATAGCCAGCCGCTTCCGGCAAGCAGTAAACCGGAAACCGCATAGGTAAAGGCGATCATCGGCTTGCGGCCAATGGAATCAAACAGCGGTCCAAGCAATAATGGGCCAAGCACATTGCCAAGCGCGAAGGGAAGAATGTACCAGCCGACATTGTACGAAGGGACATCATAGAAATTCGTGAGAACGAGCGCATAGGTGAAAAAAATTGCATTATAAAAAAAGGCCTGTGCCATCATGAGAGCAAGCGCCACAAGGGTCCGGACTCTGAAGCTGATGAAAAGCGTATGAAAGACTTCCCGCAGCGGCGTATGCGTACGCGGGCGTAACCGCATCGGCGTGAGTGTCGATTTGTCTTCAATATTCACTCCATGCAGGCGGAATCCGGCTTCGATTTCATCGGCTACTTTTTCCGCTTCCTTCTCCCTTCCATGAATGACGAGCCAGCGTGGACTTTCTGGAATCCACGTCCGCAGAAATAGAATTATAAGGCCGAGCGCGGAACCGATGAAAAAAGCTAGCCGCCAGCCGATGTCGGGATCGAAGCGGGTGGGATCCAAAACGACTATCGAAGCTGCCGCTCCCAGCGCGCCACCGATCCAGAACGAGCCGTTTATGGCAAGATCGGTCCATCCGCGATAGCGTGCCGGGATCATTTCTTGAATCGTCGAATTGACCGCACTGTATTCGCCGCCTATCCCAGCACCGGTCAGCATACGGAACAAACAAAAACTTTCCAAATTCCAGGCAAAAGCCGTAGCGGTCGTGGAAATTAAATAGAGACCTAACGTAACAAAGAAAAGTAGTCTGCGGCCTAACCGGTCCGTCATCCATCCAAAACCGAGCGCGCCAATGACCGCGCCCGCGAGATAAAAGCTCGACGCTAAGCCGATGTCGGACGCGGTGAAGCGCAGGTGGGGGCTCGCTTCGAGAGCGCCGGCGATCGATCCCGCAAGTGTGACTTCAAGACCATCGAGCACCCAGGTAATTCCGAGCGCCGCCACCACCAGTGTATGAAATCTTCCCCAGGGTAGCCGATCGAGACGGGCTGGGACGCGGGTTTCAAGAATCTTGCCGGCAACATCGTGCATCTTTCGTCCTTCACATGTCGCCCGACCGAATATCGAGCTTGCCTACTCCGCGTCGTCTTCCAATACAGCGTCTTCGTTCCGTACCCTGTCCGATGCGCTGCAGGCGTGGACTAATCGTTCAATACCGTTCCCCGTTCCAGGCGCATGAAGATTTCCACGAAAAACGCACCAGCAGAGGCCAAGATAGTTTCATTGACCGGTGAGGGCACTACACTCCGTCCCGGACTATGATTGAGACAGCGACGAGCGGACCGGTACTTTTTTGCCAGCCTGACATGAAAAAAATCGCCCCGCATTTTCTGCGGGGCGATCTCATCGTTCGTCCGTAATCCGGCGCGGACACGTCATAAAACGTTCAAGAAAATCAATGTGTGTTGCGCATGTTCATGAGCCGCAACACGAGCCAGACCGGAACGACGATCACGGCTCCCGCGACGATATAATCGGCGATCTCTCGGATCGCATCGAATCCCAGGCCCCAAATTCGATCGACGAGCTGTTTTAGTGCAAGAAATACATCCCAGGGCCTAATGTCGAGCCACATTAGGAAAGCGCCGACGATCAAGGACACGAAAAGAAGACGCACGAAGACTCCGCCGGGAGAGCCCCCCAGAAACTGGTTGAGCGCCGTTTCTTGCGGACCCGAGCGGATATGGGGCGGGGGCTGCTGTTCAGGCGCCGTCCAATGGGGAGGTGGCTTCGGCGCAAAACGATCATCTTCGCTCATGCTAACCTCCGGAATTGAAGCTTAACGAGGCGGGAACGCCCCTGCCCAATCGATTTGGCGGATAGTTTGCGGGGCGAGTCAACTAGGCATTTCGAGCGCGAGCGAGGCGGCCCCGCGTCGGTAATTTGCCCGATCTTCGTGCGTCGCGAAATTTGAGTTCTACTGGAACACCGATCGCAGCGTTGCCCACAGTCCAATCCGCGCCTCCGCCATCTCGCCTATGGATCGATCGCAAGGTGCCATTTTTTTCACCGCGTCTGGCCTTGTGCTTCGAATTGCGGGGGAGAAGCCGGCCCTGACTCTTCCCCGCCGCCCCCTCGGCATCTCACTGATAACTGACAACGGCCTCCAAATTTGGCTCGAGAAGAGCTCTTACGAGATGACTTTGGCGAATTGAAAGAATAGTCTCCCCCACTCACTCCGCCGCCGCCGCGGCTGCCACCACCGAGCCCGGATCATAATTCAGTACCGGCGCGAGCCAGCGCTCGACTTCCGCCACGCTCATGCTCTTTCGCCGCGCATAATCCTCGACCTGGTCGCGCTCGATTTTCGCGACCCCAAAATAATGCGCGTCCGGATGCGCGAGATAGAGGCCAGAAACCGACGAGCCGGGCCACATCGCGAAATTCTCGGTGAGTGTCACGCCAATCCTGCGCTCCGCTTCGAGCAGGCGGAATAGTGTCGCCTTCTCGGTATGATCGGGCTGCGCCGGATAGCCTGGTGCCGGGCGAATTCCGCGATAGGCCTCGGCGATCCGCTCCTCGCTGGTCAACGTTTCATCCGGCGCATAGGCCCAGAACTCGCGGCGCACGCGTTCATGCAGGCGTTCGGCAAGCGCTTCCGCAAGACGGTCGGCGAGCGCCTTCACGAGGATCGAGCCATAGTCGTCGTTCGCCTTGGCGAAACGTTTGGCAATTTTGTCTTCCCGCGCGCCGGAGGTGACGGCGAAAGCCGCCGATATAATCCGCTTTGCCGTCTCCGCCGGCGCGACGAAATCGGCAAGCGCGAGATTGGGACGCCCGTCGCGGCGTAACAATTGCTGGCGCAACGTGAAGAACGTCGCGAGCTCGTTCGATTCGCGACTCGCCGGTGTAGAGCTTGATGTCGTCGCCAACGCTATTGGCTGGCCAGAAGCCGATGACGGCTTTTGGATCGAACCAGCGCTCCGCGACGGCGCGCATGAGCATGGCCTGTGCATCGTCGAACAATTGCCGCGCGGCTTCGCCTTGTTTCGGATCATCCAGGATCGCGGGATAGCGGCCGCGCATTTCCCAGGTCTGGAAAAACGGCGTCCAATCGATATAAGGGACAAGTTCCGCGACCGTCGATAGGTGCGAAACACCCTTGTGCCGGAAAATAGCGGGCGCGGCGGCTCGTAGCTCTGCCCAATCGGACTTGAAAGCATTGGCGCGCGCCTTGGCGAGCGGCAGCCGTTGCTTATCGGCTTCGGAGCGCCGGTGCGCATCCGCCACCTTGCCATATTCGGCCCGGACCGAATCGATATAGGCGCCCCGCGCTTGCGGTTGAAAGAAGCGACTGGCACGACGCCGACCGCGCGGCTCGCGTCGGTGACATAGACCGTCTGGCCCTTGGCATAATTGGGATGAATCTTGACCGCCGTATGGACCCGGCTCGTCGTCGCGCCGCCAATGAGCAGCGGCAGATCGAAACCTTCGCGCTCCATCTCGGCGGCGACGAAGCACATCTCGTCGAGCGAGGGCGTGATCAGTCCGGAGAGGCCAATGGCATCGACCTTTTCCTCTCGCGCGGTGGCGAGAATTTTTGCCGCGGGAACCATGACGCCGAGATCGATGATCTCGTAATTGTTGCAGGCCAAGACCACGCCGACGATGTTCTTGCCGATATCGTGCACGTCGCCCTTGACCGTCGCCATCAGAATCTTGCCCGCGCTCGATCGCTCGCCCGCGCCGTTTTTGCGCTTCTCCTCATCCATGAAGGGAAGCAGATAGGCGACGGCCTGTTTCATCACCCGCGCCGATTTGACGACCTGCGGCAAAAACATTTTTCCCGAGCCGAAGAGATCGCCGACGACATTCATGCCCGCCATCAGCGGCCCTTCGATGACGTCGAGCGGGCGTTTTCGCGGCGGCCCGCGCCTCCTCGACATCGCGATCGATGAATTCAGTGATGCCGTTGACGAGCGCATGTTCCAGCCGCTTTGCGACCGGCTCTTCCCGCCAGGCGAGATTCTTTTCGGCGGTCTGCGTCCCCTGCCCCTTGTAGCTTTCGGCGAGCGCGAGCAATCTTTCGGTGGCGTCCGGCCGCCGGTTGAGGACGACATCCTCGCAGGCTTCGCGCAGGTTTGGCTCGATTTCGGCATAGACCGCGAGCTGGCCCGCGTTGACGATGCCCATATCCATGCCGGCGGCAATCGCGTGATAGAGAAAGACCGAATGCATGGCCTCGCGCACCGGCTCGTTGCCGCGAAACGAGAACGAAAGATTGGAAACGCCGCCGGAAATATGCACGAGCGGGAATTCGCTTGCGAATTTGCCGCGCGGCCTCGATGAAATCGACGCCGTAATTGTTATGTTCCTCGATGCCGGTCGCGACCGGGAAAATATTGGGATCGAAGATGATGTCCTCGGGCGGAAACCCGGCGTCCTTGGTCAGGATCTCATAGGCGCGCGAGCAAATCTCGACCCTGCGTTCGAGCGTGTCGGCCTGACCCTTCTCATCGAAGGCCATCACGACGACGGCGGCGCCATGAGCGCGCACGGCTTTGGCCTCGGCGAGGAATTTCTCGATGCCGCCCTTCATCGATATGGAATTGACGATCGCCTTGCCTTGCACGCATTTGAGGCCCGGCTTCGATGACCGTGAAATTTCGAGGAATCGATCATCACCGGCACGCGCGAAATGTCGGGCTCGGCGGCGACGAGGTTCAAAAACTCGACCATCGCCTTTTCCAAATTGAGCAGGCCCTCGTCCATGTTGACGTCGATGATCTGCGCGCCCGCCGCGACTTGGTCGCGCGCAACATCGAGCGCGGCGGAGAAATCGCCGTCCTTGATCAATTTGCGGAATTTGGCGGAGCCCGTGACATTGGTGCGCTCGCCGACATTCACAAACGGAATTTCCGGCGTGAGCACGAAACGGTTCAAGCCCGGACAAACGCAGCAAAGGCGGGATTGTCCGGCACATTCCGGGGCGCCAGATCCCTTTCACCCGCTCGGCGATGGCCGCAATATGCGCGGGTGTCGTGCCGCAGCAGCCGCCGACGATATTGACAAGGCCCGCCTCCGCGAACTCGCCAATGAGCGAGGCCATATATTCGGGGCTCTCATCATAAAGACCGAATTCGTTCGGCAGGCCGGCGTTGGGATAGGCGCAGACGAGCGTATCGGCGATCCGCGACAGCTCGGCGAGATGGGCGCGCATCTCGCGGGCGCCAAGCGCGCAGTTGAGACCGATCGTCAAAGGTCTTGCGTGGCGCAGCGAATGCCAGAACGCGGCCGGCGTTTGGCCGGACAGCGTGCGGCCGGACAAATCGGTGATCGTGCCGGAGATCATCACCGGCAGGCTCTCTCCCCGTGCCTCGAAAACGCTCATCGATGCCAGAAAGCGCCGCCTTGGCGTTGAGCGTGTCGAAGATCGTTTCGACGATCAAAAGATCGGCGCCGCCCTCGATGAGCGCGCTGCCGCCTCGGCATAGGCCGTCGCGCAAATCATCGAAACTCACCGCGCGAAAGCCCGGATTGTTGACGTCGGGCGAAATCGAGGCGGTGCGATTGGTCGGCCCCAAGGCGCCGGCGACAAAGCGGCGCTTGCCGTCTTTTGCTTGCGCCGCGTCGGCCGCATCGCGCGCAAGCCGCGCCGCGGCGAAATTCAATTCGGCGACAAGCTCTTCCATCCCATAGTCGGCCTGCGCGATCCGGGTCGAACTGAATGTATTCGTCTCGACGATGTCGGCACCGGCCTCGAAATAGGCGAGATGAATGGCCTTGATCGTTTGCGGCTGGGTGAGGCTCAAGAGATCGTTGTTGCCTCGCAGGTCGCGCGGCCAATCGGCGAAACGCGCGCCGCGAAATTCGGCCTCGCCGAATTTATGCTGCTGGATCATCGTGCCCATGGCGCCATCGAGCACCAGGATTCGTATCGCAGCGCGGCGGATTGAAGGGCGGCCCGCGCATCTTCTCCGGTAAGCCTTCGTGTCATTCAAGCGGCCTCTTGTTCGAGTTTCGGGCGAAGTCCCAAAAGATGGCAGATCGCATAGACGAGATCGGCGCGGTTCATCGTGTAGAAATGAAATTCCCTGACGCCGTGATCGACGAGATCGAGAACCTGTTCGGCGGCGACCGTCGCAGCAACGAGCTTTCGGGTTTGCGGATCGTCATCGAGCCCTTCGAAACGGTCGGCGAGCCATTGCGGAACGCTCGCGCCGGCGCGCTTCGCGAATTTTGCCGTTTGCTGGAAATTTTGCACAGGCACGATGCCCGGCGTGATCGGAATATCAAGTCCCCGCGCCTGCACCTTGTCGAGAAACCGCAAATAGATTTCGTTTTCGAAAAAGAACTGGGTGATCGCCCGGTTCGCGCCGGCATCGACCTTGGCTTTCAAGACATCGATGTCGGCATCGGCCGAGACGCTTTCGGGTGGCCTTCCGGATAGGTCGCGACCGAGATTTCGAAATCGGCGATCCGTCTTGATTCCGGCAACCAGCGCGGCCGAATTCGCATAGCCCTCCGGATGCGGGCGGAATTTCGTCCCCGGTCCATCTTGCGGATCGCCGCGCAGCGCGACGATGTGGCGGACGCCGATGTCCCAATAGTCGCGGACGACGGCGTCGATCTCTTCCCGCGCCGCCGCGACGCAGGTCAGATGCGCGGCGGGCTTGACTCGCCGTCTCCTTCACGATCCGCGCGACCGTCGCATGGGTGCGCTCGCGGGTCGAGCCTCCGGCGCCATAGGTGACGGAGACAAAACTTGGCCCGAGCGGCGCCAGACGCTTGATCAACTCCCAAAGGGTTGCCTCCATCGCCTCGCTCGCCGGAGGAAAAAACTCGAAGGAGACGCGAGATATCGGGGCAGATGGTGCGGCTCGCCCGGGGAAAACTACAGGACTGGATGTTCGCTCATGCGACTTCTCGCGCGGTTACGGGGAGAGGATCGGCGATCGCCCGGCGGTCGCGGCCGAGCCAGAGGGAAACCGTGAGTTTGTTGGCCTCGCCCCGTGCCTGGCGCAAGATCGTTCTTGGCGATCAAATCGAGACCGGCCGCGGCCATGAACCCCGCGATCTTCCCCGGCCGCGAAGCCAAGCCGCCGATGCGCATGCACCGCGCGCAGAGTCTCTTCCTCATGCGGCGCGAAATCGACGATGAGGAGGCGGCCGCCAGGCCGCAAGGCGCGCGCGGCCTCGCGAATAGCGCGCAAGGGATCGTCGAGATAATGCAGGACTTGATGCATGATGACGAGATCATAGAAATCCGGCTCGACCGGCATTGCGTAAATATCGCCTTGGCGCAATTGCACATTGCGCAGACCGGCGTCGTTCGATGCGCGTCGCGCGCGACGCTCAGCATTTGCGGCGATTGATCGACGCCAACCGCGCGTCTGGCCAGCGGCCCCAGGAGTTCGAGCATCCGGCCGGTGCCGGTGCCAAGATCGAGCAGCGCATCGACTGGACCTTCGCCGATCGCCTTGCGGATCGCGGCCTCGACGCGCTCTTCCGGAACATGCATGGCGCGGACCTCGTCCCAATTCGCCGCTTGAGCGGCGAAATAGCGGGCCGCCTGAGTTCGCGCGGGCCTCACGGACCTCGTCCAGCCTCGCGCGGTCGGCTGTGAGACGCAGCATCGTCCGGAGCGAGCATTGCGCACCAGGCTGCGGGCAAAACCGGCTACTGGCCCCGATCTGGGCGATTCGAAAGAAAACCCATGCGCCCTCGCGGTGGCGCTCGACAAGTCCGGCTTCGGCGAGAAGTTTCAAATGGCGCGAGATGCGCGGCTGCGATTGGCCGAGAATGGTGACGAGCTCGCTGACCGTCAGTTCGGCTTCGGCGAGAAGGGCGAGCAGGCGCAGGCGGGTGGCTTCGCCGGCCGCCGCCGAGGCAGTGAGAATGGCATCGAATGGGATGTGGCCTGGCATGAGGTTCCTGCGCGCATCCGTCTGACGTAACAATATGCAGATATATTTATATGTAAAGTGATTTTTTCGGTTTTTTGCGCAAAGCTGCCGCGTTTCCGGCTTGGAGAAATCCGCGCGGAAGGTAAAGCTCGCTCGGCGTTTCAACACATAGATCCCAAGGATGGAATGCCATGAAAATCCTTGTCCGCTTGCTGCTCGCCGGTTCGCTTGTTGTTGCCTTCGGCCAGTCCGGTTATGCCCAGATGACGGCGCCCGCCGCTCCGGCGGCGCCCGCCGCGCCCAAGGTACCGGCCACGCCGAAAGCGATGTCCGCCGACGATATGGCCAAGAAAGCCAAGTCCAAGGAATGTTCGGCCCAGGCCGACGCGCAAAAACTGCACGGCAAGGCGCGCAAGGAATTCCGCGAAAAGTGCAAGAAGAGCTGAGCCGCGCCTTACACGGAACTTAAGCCCTCTCCCTGAGGAAGCCCGAAAGGCTGTCTCAAATGGTGAGGGCGCGTTGGTAGCTTCGCGCGCTCCTCAAAGTGAGCGTGAAGCGGATTAAAGCGTGCCCGCAAAAAGCTTCGCCATTTGCGCTGGCAGGTCGAAAGCGGCGACGGCCCGGGCCATGTCGAGAAGGTCGAGGTCAACCCAGGGCATGAACGCAAAATGAGGCCCCAGGCGAGGAGGGCCTGTGACGCGATGCCGAGGAACGCGCCAGCGAATATCCTAAATTGTTAAACCTATGGCCGCCGGTTGCCGTTTGTACGCCTGCACGTCTCTGTCTGTCGGGAATCTCAATAGAAGCCGCGAGACGATGCTTGTGAACCGTCCAGCGCTGGACGAAAATATCTGGCACAGCGCGGCGAGCGCCTTCTCAAGGCCTGGCGCCCCATCGGCGATGACGAGCTCCTGCGTCCTCAATCCGCGTTTGACGAGATCATCGAGGAGCGCCCGTCAGGCGGCCTCACTCTCTCCGCCCATGTTCTTGGCGGCGAGGAGGACGTTCTGGCCATCCTGCCTCACGTCGAGCGCGATGAGAAGCGAGATCGAGGTTGATTTCCTGTCGTGCCTAACGCGCACGACCGTACCATCGACGATCAACCGCATGATTGGCTTGTCAGTGAGGGAACGGGCGTTCCGGGTTTCCCAATCGCCCTTAACTTTGCGCCAATCGCGTCTGACTGTATCTTTGCCAACGGCGCCGCGGAAGAGGGCCGCCAGTGCCCGGCGGACTGGGCGGGTGTTGGTCCCGGAGAGACAGGCCAACGCGATCAGCGCATCGGCGGCACGGGTGCGCCGTTGATAGGCTCGCACCACCTTGCTCTTCCATTCGGTGGTCTTGCCGTTTTCATCGATGATTTGTGCGCGCGGAGCGTGTCCGTCGGCCATGCCGGTGGCCCGCGATAGGTGCCCCAGTGCCATCCTCAACCGGTAGCCCCAGCCGGCGCCCGTAGCGCGGACGCGCGAGCGCCGTCTCTAATTCTCCCTCGATCAACGCCTCGATGAAGCCGCGCACCTTCGTATGCAATTTCGTCTCGATCGGATCGAATCAATTGTCGAAAAGATTTCCCTCAGCCACATCGGCCGGCGTTTTCGCGGTATCTTTCTTCACGGTGTAATCTCCATTGGCGCGCAAACGCCGATTCGCTTTGTTGAAACAATGCGGAGATTGCGCCACCTTCAATTCCAGCCACTTCTCCTACGGCACCCTTCAGTGTCCCCTTCCTGCCACTTTGAGCGGCTCACATCAATAAAGCCTCCGGCTCTGCCGGACGATATTTACTCAAGGTGACGCAATGGCACATGTCATGGCATGAGGGGGTTAGTCTGCCACGGGAACGGTGGGGTCAAAAGTGGGACCTGCTCGCGGCGTGGTTCGTCTCAACTCTGATGCTTACGACGCACTAACAATGAGCGACTATCGCTTGGATCCAAGCGAGGAAATTGTCGAAAATATCACGATTACCGCAGGTGTGAATGGCCAGAATGGGTACGTCAAGTTTACGATGGCGCTTGACAGTGAAAGTGTTGAGGGTCGTTGCGTGGACTGAGAAGTATCTTTGCGGTGGTCCAACGCTTTTGAACCCCGGCTTATTCCTCTCCTGTCGCCGGGTTGGTTGATGCGAACTCTTAGCTCGGTTTCGCGCCATCGACCCTGCTCATAGCGTTTTGTCATTATAAGACGATGGGCAGTAGCTGGATAAGACCTGAGCTTATCCGTGATGATCTTGTCTGGGACAACGCCAGTTTTTTTTCAAAAGCTTGCGCATCAATTTGATTGCGGCTCGCTTGTGTCTCCTGGTTATGCCAGGTCGTATGGGGCTTAGGCCGCTGTTTGCGCAAGTCCGCCGCGATCATGGGCCCGAAATGAATCAGCCAGCGCCGAAAAGTTTCGTAGGAGACGACGGCACCGCGTTTCGCCAACAAATCTTCGACGTCAGGTAGCTTCAGTGCGAACCGGAGATAGAGCCAGATCGCTGGATGAGTTTGAGAGGGAACCGTACCTTTCGTAGCTGATTTACTTCATTCCCTTGCAAGCGAGCCGCTAGCGGGACCGCAAGGCAGATTTGCCGTGACAACGCCGCGCAAAATCTTTCGACCACCGCCAGCGCCGCCCGATAGCGAGCCGCCGTGGAGAGAATTCGTATTTCGGAGATAAAGCCATGAGCGATTTTCTCGAAAGTCCGCTCGCTCGTTCCCAGCTACAACCGGGTCAAGCGCGCACACTCGAAATGCTCACCACTCTTTTCCTGGTCGCGTTCGTGGTGGCGACGCTTTATATCGGGCGCGAAATATTCATTCCAATCGCGATTGCGATTCTCGGTGAGTTTTGTGTTGTCGCCGCCAATTCTCCTGCTGCGGCGCTGGGGTTTGGGTCGTGTTCCATCCGTCTTGACCGTCGTTTTTACAGCGCTTGTCATTGCATTTTCGGTTAGCGCCGTTTTGACCCGACAAGTTTCCGAGCTTGCCGTTGATCTGCCGCTATATCAGGCGACGATCAACGCCAAACTCGACGATTTGCGCGATGCCGCCGCTGACAACGCCCTCTTTGCAAAAGTTTCGGCCGCGCTGAGAAATCTCAGCGAAATCTGTCTAACGTCAGCACCTGTGAGACAGAGTTGGCGGGTTGAAGAAGGGAGGATTTCTGGCTCATCGTAGCCTTTCAAGGAGCGAAGATGAGACAGAAATCCGGGCCGGTGAAGGAACCGGCGGAAAAGGCCGTGAAAGACATCCGGCGGGCGACACGCCGGCAATTCTCGGCCGAAGAGAAGATCCGCATTGTGCTGGAGGGCCTGCGCGGCGAGGAGAGCATCGCCGAGCTGTGCCGTCATGAAGGGATCGTCCAGAATCTGTATTACCGCTGGTCGAAAGACTTCCTTGAGGCGGGCAAGAAGCGGCTCGCCGGCGACACGGCCCGCGCAGCAACCTCGGACGAGGTAAAGGACCTGCGCCGCGAGGCCAGTGCCCTGAAGGAGGTCGTCGCCGAACTGACGCTCGAAAACCGTCTGCTCAAAAAAAGCGTGATCGGGGATGGGGAGGACGCGGCATGAGATACTCCGCATCCGAGAAAGCCGAGATTATCCTGCTAGTCGGGCAATCGGCCCTGCCGGTCAAACGCGCACTGGAGAAGCTCGGCATCCCGACGGCCACGTTCTATCGCTGGTACGATCGCTATCAAAGCGGCGGGCCCGAAGCCCTGGGCGATCGCTCGCCTCGGCCAAATCGTGTCTGGAACCGCATTCCGGACGATATCCGCGAGCGGATCGTGCAGCTGGCCCTGGATGAGCCTGCCTTGTCGCCGCGCGAGTTGGCCGTGCGCTTCACCGATACGGAAAAGTATTTCGTGTCAGAGGCTTCGGTCTATCGCCTGCTCAAGGCGCACGACCTGATCGCCAGCCCGGCTTTCATCGTGATGAAGGCGGCCGATGAGTTCAAGGACAAGACCACGGCGCCCAACGAGCTCTGGCAAACCGACTTCACCTATCTGAAGGTCATCGGTTGGGGCTGGTTCTATCTTTCGACCATTCTCGACGACTTTTCACGTTACATCATCGCCTGGAAGCTGTGCACGACGATGAAGGTCGAGGATGTCACCGCCACGCTGGACTTGGCACTGAAGGCCTCGGGGCTCGACCAGGCAAAGGTCATCCACCGGCCAAGGCTTCTCTCCGACAACGGCTCCAGCTACATCGCGGCGGACCTGGCGAAATGGCTCGACGGGCAGAACATGGAGCACGTCCGTGGCGCACCCTATCACCCGATGACCCAAGGCAAGATCGAGCGCTGGCATCAGACGCTCAAGAACCGTATCTTGCTCGAGAACTATTACCTGCCAGGTGATCTCGAAGCCCAGATCGAGGCCTTCGTCGTTGACTACAATCACCTGCGCTATCACGAAAGCATCGGCAATCTGACGCCAGCCGACGTCTACTTCGGACGGGGCCAGACCATTCTGATCGAAAGAGAAAGGATCAAACGACAGACAATTGCAAACCGCCGCTTGCTGCACCGTCGGCAGGCCGCATAACATTAAAAACCAGACGAGCCAGAGACTCTCTTATTTTAAGCTGCTCCCTGTCCCAAAAAGTCTGACGACGGACAATTGT
>CAWKON010000051.1:0-11417 GCA_963851225.1 uncultured Alphaproteobacteria bacterium
ACAGCCGGTTTCCAGGGGTAGCGCGCCGTTGTTGAACTTAAATCCCCCAGCATAGGCAAGGTCAAACCGGCGGCGGCAGCCCCGCCTTGGCGAGCGCGCCTGTTTGCCTTTCCTCTCAGCGGCGGCCGAAAATTTGCCCATCGTCTCATGAAACAATTGGAAAAAATTCAGCCTCGCGTCAAGATGCAGAAACGCGCCGCCAAGGCCGATCGCCGCGCGATCCATGAACACGAATTCGCGCGGCACGCGCACCGGACCCTTTTCTTCAGGGCCTGATGGACGAGAACGGCTTCCTTGCGGCCATATTGCCCCGGCGCCACGCCATCGGCGACGGTGCGCACCCGATCGTCGAGCAAGGGCGCGTAGATGAAGCGCGCCCAGATGTTCAGGGTTTCGGCGAGATCCCGGTGAGACCGCGAAAGCCCCAGGTCTCATAGGCGTGGACGGTGCGGGCGAAATCATCGTGCAGCAGGCCTTCATAGAGTTCGATGACGCCGCCGGCGAATTTGGCGTAAAAATGCGAACGCAGCCATAATCGAGCAGATTGATGCCTCGGCCTCCCGCGTGTTCGCCGTCATCGCCGAAAACGGTATAATTGCCAAGATGCGGGTCGCCGTGGATGACGCCGAACCGGATGAACGGAATCCACCATGCCTTGAACATCGCCGTGCGCGATGCGGTGCGCGGGGTTCTGGCGCGCGTGAAGCCGAGCAGTTTTCCCCTTCGAGCCAATCCATCGTCAGAAGGCGCGCGGAGGATAGCTCCGGTCTCACGCGCGGCACGCGAATATCGTCGAAATCGGCAAGAATGTCGCGATAGAGCGCGGCATGTTTCGCTTCGCGCCCATAATCGAGTTCCTCGCGCACCCGCGCGCCGATTTCCTTCGTCATTTCGCGCGTGTCGATGACCGGATTGAGGCGCCGGTGCAGCGCGAACAGAATGTCGAGCTGGCGCAAATCGGCTTCGACGGTCGATTTCATATCGGGATATTGCAGCTTGCAGGCCAGCGCTGCGCCGTCCTTCGCGGCTGCGCGGTGAACCTGGCCGAGCGAAGCCGCGGCGGCGGGCTTCATGTCGAAGGCGGCGAACCGCGACCGCCAGTCCGGGCCCAAGCTCCGCCTGCATCCGCCGCTTGACGAACGCCGCGCCCATCGGCGGCGCATCGGCCTGCAGCTTCTGCAATTCCTCGGCATATTCTTGCGGCAGAAGTCGGGGATGGTCGCCATCATCTGGGCGACCTTCATCATCGGCCCCTTGAGGCCGCCGAGCGCTTGCGCGAACGCCGCCGCGTGGTTGCCGCGGCGCCGCCGCCACCGAACAAGACGGGCGCCGGCGATCCGGGCCGCGACGCCGCCGGCATTGGCGCCGACCCGCGCATAACGCGCCGCGCGCGCGGAAAAGCGATTGGCTTCCTCGTCTTCCATGCACTAGACCCGGATTTTATGAAACGACGCCTCGCGAGTGCGCCGGCATCATGACTTTATTTTCCTTTAAGCTGGAGCAAGCGGCGCGGACAGCAAAAACCATCCATTCACAGAGACTTGTAGCCGGTCGTGCGGGCGAGGCCTGGGGGATGATCCCATAATCGCCAGTGCGGCGGCTCGCGTCTGTGCGGCATTCGAATTCATTGATTGCCCGATTGCGCGAACCCTGTCCCGCAAGCAGAAGATGGATATCAACCGAAGCCATCAAGCGAATATCATATGATCCGGACCAGTTGGACCTGGCTACGCAAGGATGACGCGGACCTCATTCGCGGAACCACGGGCAGTGGATTTAAGGTGTAATCTGGGCTGCTCTTTTCGTCCAAAATCACGCATCCTCCATGCGTTCGGACGCGGCATCTCGGCAAGCCAGCCTTGATCCTTTTGGAACCAAAGCGCCAACGCATGGACGAAAGCGGCCAGCCACGACCTCCGCTATCGTAGCGGGTAAATCTAGGTCAAAAATCTGGAATCAAATTGCCCGTTCAGCGCAAGGCGATCGGCACGCCGGCGCCCCTGATTGTCCCAAGATCGAATGGCCGCGCCGGCGGCAAAGGGGCGGCGCGACCCGCATAACGGCCGGTGGGGACTGCATCAGACGCCCCCGTGTCACCATCCGAGGGCAACGCCTTGGTCTCCGCCTCGGCGGGGGTCATGAGGGAAGCCTCCTTCCCGGCAACCATGGTACGGTCGCGGCCCGCCCAGCCGTCAATCGACGCCGGTCCATCGGTTCGCAATGTCGCAAGCAACTTTTCGTCGTTCGACCCGGCGAGGCTGGCCGCGCCGATATATTCGATCTTAACCCGCGTGGTTCCCCTCTGGCGGAAATCCAAGGCCTCGGCAGTCTTGCGGGAAACGTCCATGATGCGATTGGCGGCAAAAGGCCCGCGGTCGTTGATCCGCACGATCATCGAGTAATGATTACGCAGGTTGGTGACGCGTGCATAGCTTGGCAAATGGCAGCGTCGGATGCGCGGCGGAAATCGAATCGCGGTCGTAAACTTCGCCATTGGCCGTGCGGCGGCCGTGAAAGGCATCGCCATACCAGGAAGCAAGGCCAACCGCGGCATAATGTTTTTCGCTCGGATAATAGGTTAGCCCGGCGATCGTATATGGCTTGCCGAGCATATACATTCCGCCGCCGTGCGGCACCGGTTCGCCGTCGGCGACAACGCGCGGGCTCGCCGGGCCAAAGATCGAGGATGGAAAATACTCCGAGGAATTGGCGTAGGCGAGACGTTGGGGCTGCTCGGCGCAGCCGCCTAGACTAAGCGCTGCGCCGCCCGCAAGCCCTGCAACAATACAATGGGCTCGACCGGCAGCCGTGCGAAGAAACCGAGAAAATCCGGCGAAGGAACGTGTTGTAACACGGCGATTTCGCTTGGCCCCCATGTTCTTCCCCTTGGCTCGCAGCGCGGACCGCGGTGCGGGCCTGTGCCGACTCTCAATAACGGGCACACCGGTAATTTCGCAGTCTCCGGTTTCCGAAGGCTTAAAGTCCCGGTAACGCCAGCGGGAGTTTCGTCCGGCGATTGCGACCGAAATACGGCAGCGCTCTGGCTCGGTGTGCCGCAAAGAGCCGCGCTATGGTTAATTCGCGTTTACCATCAGAGGGTTGGACATTTTTGCAACAGTCGCTGGAAATCAGCGCGTTGGTCAGCCTCGCTCATGCTTAAAGCGTTATGGCGAGATTAACTCGAATCGATTTAAGCTCGGTCATCGCAATTGGCGACTACAGCGGGGCGGGGCACGAAAATCTAAGCAATTACAAAGTATTACGCGGGATAACCGATTGCACCGCTTGCTTCTCGAGAACTTTTCGGGCGCTTTGGCGATCCCTGGACGCACGGATCCGCCACCCATAAACGAGAAAGGCACGCCCGAATTCGATTTTAGGACGCGATGCTCAATCGCCAATGGAGGGAAGTAGAACGTCCAAGCACGGAAACACGAAGATTTTGCTTCGGCTCCCTGGGCGTCCCGTTGGCTCGCAGTTCGGACCCTGCAGGCTTGTGCTGACTCTCAAAACCAGGGAAACCGTACTTTCGGAGCCTTTGGTTTTCAAAGTCTTACAATCCCTGCAAAGCTAAAAAAGTTTTTCGTCTGTGCGATAGGCATGCTCACGCGGCGCCACCACAAAGGACTCGTTCATGCTGCCGTCGTTGCCGGACATCTCTTGTTTTGTTGAGTTCCTAATGGACTGGTCCGAGAAACATTCCGGCCTTGGGAGTTGGGTTGGCGCGCTCGGTTCGGTTCTAGCAATTTTCGCGGCTTGGTTGCTTGCGCGTCTTGAGTACCGAAGAAACCAGAGGCGAGAAGCGATCCGCAGGAAGGGAGAAATCGACCTAATTTGTAAAATAATCTCAGATTTCGAAGCCGCGCATAGCGTATATATAAATGCATTGAGGACAGGCACTCAGGCCCAGCTCGTTGGCTTTTATAATCAGCATATGAACGACCCTGAGTGGCACAGCATGAGAGACTTAGCTTTTTTGCCTGTAACGCACTGGCCTTCCTTGGAAACATACACGCGATTTAAGCAGTATTGGTTCATCTCAATCCGACTTCTCGAAACGTCGCATCAATTAAATCCTCCCACACTTGACATAACCAAAGCACTGAACGAGCACGACGCCCGCTTCAAGGAATTGAACACCGCGCTACGGAACGCACGACCATAGGGCGTGTCTTGACTCGCAATGCAGCAGTGGCAGGTTGCAGAACTCACCACGTTTTGCATAAGTGCGCCTGTGCCTGGAATCAGGGGTTGCAGTATACGAAAGAGATACTTGCGAAAGCCGGGCACCATTTTGGTGTGCAGCCGGTCACACCAGCCTCGATTGCTCCACCGCCGCGGCGATGAAGCTCGCAAAGAGGGGATGCGGCTCGAACGGCCGCGATTTGAGCTCGGGATGGAATTGCACGCCGATGAACCAGGGGTGACCTTCTAGTTCAATCGTCTCCGGCAACAGGCCGTCCGGCGACATGCCGGCGAAGACAAGTCCCTTTTCGGCAAGTCTCTTGCGATAAGCGGTGTTGACCTCATAGCGGTGCCGGTGCCGCTCGGAAATATGCGTCGTCCCATAAATGGCGGCGATCTTCGAGTTCGGCATCAACTCCGCGCGATAGGCGCCAAGCCGCATCGTTCCGCCAAGGTCGCCTGTGGCGGCCCGGATTTCCAGCTCATTGCCGCGCATCCACTCCGTCATCAGCCCGACGGCTGGCTCCTTCGCCAGTCCGAATTCGCTCGAATTGGCCTCCGGCATCCCGGCCAAGGACCGCAGCGCCTCGATCACCGCCATCTGCATCCCGAAGCAGATACCAAAATAGGGAAGTTTGCGCTCGCGGGCGAAACGCGCGGCGAGAATTTTGCCTTCCGCGCCGCGCTGGCCGAAGCCGCCAGGAACCAGAATGCCGTGTACATGTTCGAGGTAAGGCGCCGGATCGCTGGTTTCGAAAATTTCCGATTCGATCCAATCGAGGTGGACCTTAACCCGGTTCGCCATGCCGCCGTGGCACAGCGCTTCGATCAAGGATTTATAGGCGTCCTTTAGGCCGGTGTATTTGCCGGCGATCGCGATCGTAACTTCGCCTTCCGGGTTGTTGACGCGCTCCATCACCGTGTCCCAGCGGTCCATGCTGGGCGATTGCGCGGGTTCGATTCCGAAAGCGGCCAAAACCTCCCGGTCCAGCCCCGCCGCATGATAGGCGTGCGGCGCCTCGTAGATCGAGGCGACGTCGCGGGCCTCGATCACCGCGTTTTCGCGTACGTTGCAGAAAAGCCCGATCTTGCGCCGCTCCTCACTCGGGATCTCTCGATCGGTGCGGCAAAGAAGAATGTGCGGCTGGATACCGATCGAACGCAGTTCCTTGACCGAATGCTGGGTCGGCTTGGTTTTCAGTTCGCCGGCACTTGGAATGAACGGCAGCAGCGTGAGGTGAATGTAGATGGCATGTCCGCGCGGCAGATCGTTGCCGAGCTGGCGGATCGCCTCGAAGAATGGCAGGCCTTCGATATCGCCGACAGTGCCGCCGATCTCGATGAGGACGAAATCGGCGCCCTCGTTGCCATTTAGCACGAAAGCCTTGATCGCATTGGTGACGTGCGGGATGACTTGAACGGTCGCGCCGAGATAGTCGCCGCGGCGTTCCTTGGCGATGATCTCCTGATAGATCCGGCCCGTCGTGATGTTGTCTTCCCGCAGCGCGGGCCGGCCGGTGAAGCGCTCGTAATGACCCAGATCGAGATCGGTTTCCGCGCCGTCCTCGGTGACGAACACCTCGCCGTGCTGGTAGGGGCTCATTGTCCCAGGATCGACGTTGAGATAGGGGTCGAGCTTGCGCAGCCGGACGCTATAGCCGCGCGCCTGCAGCAGCGCGCCAAGCGCCGCCGCCGCGAGCCCCTTGCCAAGCGATGACACCACGCCGCCGGTGATGAAGATAAACCGCGCCATGGGGCTTGGGATTTATCCTGTTTCCGCCCGCTTGGGGAGACAAATTATGCGCCGATTCCTTTTTTGCACGTGAATTCGAAGGCTATTTCGACCACGGTGGAGCCGAGGCCGGGGGCTGAGCCTTGACCGGTCCGGGCGCGGACTGCGGCGGCGGCGGTTGCACCATCATGGAAGCGGGCGGAGGCGCGGCAGGCCCGGTTTGAACTGGCGCAAGCGGAGCGAGCGGTGTCGCGGGCTGGTTTACGGGAGGCAAATTCAGACCTTGCGGCGCTGAGGGGGGCGTGGGCACAGCCGGTTGAGGCTGGCCTGGCAAGGTCATGCCTGGTGGAAGCGCCGGCGGTTTGGCCGCCTGGTCTTCCATCCGTCTCAATTGGTCGAGCAAACTTCCCTTGCCCTCCTCTTTTTTCGCCGCGCCGCCCTCTGATTTGGTTGGGGTCAGGCTTTGGAAGGTCATGTCCGGGGCTTGATTGAACCGGGCGAGAATTGTCAGGCCCATGCTGGTCGCGAAATACAGCGCCGCCAAAATTGCTGTCGCGCGGGTCAGCGCACTTGCCTGGCCGCGTCCGGTCATGAAGCCGCCGCCGCCGCCCACGCCAAGGGCTCCGCCCTCGGAGCGCTGCAGCAGTACCACCACAACAAGGACGACGACGATCATGAGATGGATAACGATCAGGACCGACTGCATGGAAAATACTCTCCCGGATTCAGCGCCGAATACACGTGTGGCGGAATATGGGCTCCTTTTAACGATGTCGTAGTCGCGTGGCTAGATCGACCATGTCGGCTGCCCTCCGAAATTCGGTTCAAAATTCAATACGGGAACATGTGGAGAACGGCAATTTGCCTATGGCGCCGCATCCGCGAATCAGCAAAAATGGGAAAATTGTGATTTCAGGAAACCAACATGTCTAAAACCCGTATTCTTCTCATGGAAGCAGGCGTCGTCCTTAAGGAGGTTACGCTTGAAAGTGGTCTAACAATATTGGCAAAGGCCTATTCTGTCTCAACAAGAAGAACACCTGAAGTCTGGCAGGCAGAAAATTTAGAACAAGCTTTAAAACATTACAATGCGGAACTCGAAAGATGCACGAGCTTGGCAGGTGCATGAGTTGACCGCTCACCGGTAAACGCCAGCGATCGCCATGAACTCGGCGGAGCTCAGGCTCGCGCCGCCGACGAGCGCGCCATCGACATCCTCGACCCGCAACAGTTCGGCAGCATTGCCAGGCTTGACCGAACCTCCATAGAGAATGCGCATGCCGGCGCCCTGCCCCGGCAGTAGTTCCTCCACCCGGTCACGGATGAAGCCGTGCATTCCGGCAATATCTTGTGGTTTGGGCGTGTGACCCGTGCCGATCGCCCAGACCGGCTCGTAGGCGATGACGAGGCGTTCCAGCGATGACGACTCGGGATTGAACCCGCCAATTGGGAACCGACTACCCTCAAGGCGTCGCCTGCCTCCCGCTCGGCCTGCGTCTCGCCGACGCAAATGATCGCCGTCAAGCCAGCGTGGAAGGCGGCGCCAGCTTTTTCGCGGACGCTCGCGTTGCCTTCATGATGGCCGAACCGCCGCTCAGAATGGCCGAGGATCACATAGGTGGCGCCCGCATCTTTTAGCATTTCGGCTGAAATGTCGCCAGTGAAAGGGCCGAACGGTTCGCCATGACAATGCTGGCCACCCAGCGCAACCGGTGACCCTTCGCAAATCCGCGCCGCCGCCATGAGCAAGGTTGCCGGAGGACAAATCACGACTTCTGCCGTTCCCGCGCCGGCCGCGGCCACCGCCGCGCAAATCGCGGCGGCTTCGGCAAGGCTTTTGCGCAAACCGTTCATCTTCCAGTTGCCAGCGACGAGAGAGCGTGACCGTGGGTCATGCAGAACGTTTCCGTTTATTTCGCCAAAGCCGCGTTGCATGCGGGGCTGCATCTTTTTATAGTCCGCGCCGAATTGGAAAAGCCGGCGGCTCTGGAAACCCCACCCTAAAGAGATCCCTCACATGCTACAATCAATGCGCGCCTCGGCGCAAGGCTTGTCCGGCCGCATCATCATGGCGCTCCTGATGAGCTTGATCATTCTCAGTTTCGCGATCTGGGGCATCGGCGATATTTTCCGCGGTTTCGGTGCAAACAATCTAGCCCAAGTCGGCAGTATCGAGATCGGCGCCGACACTTATCGCAATGCGTATCAGACCGAATTGCAACACCTGCAGCGGCTCGAACGCCGCAACATCACCAATGAAGAGGCCCACCAATATGGTCTTGACCGGCAAGTTCTTTCCAGGCTCGTCGGCAAGGCCGCGCTCGATGACCAGGCGCGCAGGATGGGGCTTGCGGTCAGTGATGAGGCGATCAAAAGCACCATCGTCAACGACGACAATTTCAAGGGAATGACCGGCCAGTTCGACAAGCAGATGTTCGATGCATTCCTGCGCGACGAAGGGTTCACCGAAAAGAGCTATCTACGGCTGCAGCGCGGCGTCCTAGAACGCCGTGAAATTACCGATACGCTGAGTACCGGCCTGCAATTGCCGAAGGCCTTGCTGGAGGCCATCCACCACTACCAAACGGAAACACGCAGCGTCGACTATGTCCTGTTTCCAAACGCAGCCGCAGGCCCTCCCCCCCCTTCGCAAGAAGAGCTGAAGACATTCTCGAAGAGAACAAGGGGCTTTATGGCACCCCCGAATATCGGAGCCTCGTTGTCTTAACGGTTACGCCTGCCTCTATCGCTAAACCGGATGACGTCTCCGACACCGATGCGCGCAACCGCTATGAGGAGGTCAAGAATGAACGCTTCGGCGCGCCGGAGAAGCGCAAGGTTGAGCAAATTCTCTATGCGAGCGAGGCGGAAGCTCTGGCGGCCCGCGCGAAACTCGATGCCGGAAAGACATTCGACGACCTTTTAAAAGAAAAAAATCTCACTCCGAAGGATGCGAGCCTCGGCACGGTGGCCCGCGGCGCGCTCATTGATAAGAGCGTTGCCGATGCCGCTTTTTCGCTCAAGGCGGGAGAAGTGAGCGCGCCGGTGAAGGCGCAATTCGGCACGGTCCTTGTGAGGGTCAGCAAGATTATCGAATCGACCGTCAAGCCTTATTCGGAAGTCGCGGCCGAGCTCAAGCGCGAGATTGCTTTGCAGCATGCGCAAAAGGATATCACCCGCATTCACGACGCGATCGAGGATCAGCGCACATCCGGCAAAACGCTGACGGAGGCCGCTCAAAGCGTTGGCATCGAGCCGCGGGCCGTCACCGCTATCGATCCGACGGGCAATGATCCGCACGGCGTTCCTGTTAAGGATATAGCCGATGCCAAGGGCTTGATAAAGGCCGCATTCGACTCCGACATCGGTGCTGACAACGACACCTTGCGTGTGCCGGGCGGCGGCTATCAATGGTTTGAAGTCACCAAGATCGATAAGCCGCGCGAGAAAACTTTCGACGAAGCAAGGGCGGACGTTGAGAAAGCTTGGCGCGAAGACAAGGCGGGGAAAATCTTGTTGTCGAAGACGGCGGAACTCACGAAGAAGCTCGACGCCGGCGAAAGCCTCGCGGCCATCGCCGCAGCGGAAGGCAAACTTGAGGTTAAGCGTGCCAGCGATGTGAGACGAAACGGCTCGAGCAGTCTCGCGCTCAATGTCGTCACCCAGATCTTCAACGTCCCGGTGCATCGCGCGGGCTCGGTGGAAAGCGAAGACGGCGGCCGTATATTATTCCAGGTCGCCGATTCCACTATCCCTGCCTTCGATCCAAAGGCGCCTGAGCTTATCAACATCATGGGCGACGTGAAGGCTGGCTTCAACGAGGATATCCTCGCGCAATATCTCGTGAAGCTGGAAAGCGATATTGGCGTGAAACTGAATGCGAAGGCGTTTGCCGCCGCGACGGGTGTCTCGGTCAGGACGAGTATTGAGCGCGGGCCGATGTTCGAGCCTTCTCCAGAGGCCTGCGCGCGAAGCTATGACGCAGGGCAAGCCTGCCTCGTCTTCGCCCGGCTCGTTGGTGATCTTGAAACGCCCGTTTCAGCCTTTTTGAAATTGGCGGCCGGGCGGGCAGGGCGGATTTTTCTGCTCGAATCGGTCGAGGGCGGCGCCGCCCGAGGCCGCTATTCGATGATAGGCCTCGATCCGGATATCGTCTGGCGGGTTTTTGGGGGGAGGGCCGAGATCAATCGCGGCGCGCTCGAAAATCCCGATGATTTTGCGCCTTGCGGTTGCCCGCCTCTCACAGCGTTACGCGCGCTAATCGCCGAGTCACGGGTGGACACCGCCAGCGATCTCCCGCCAATGGCCGCCGGGGTCTTCGGCTATCTCGGCTACGACATGGTTCGCCAAATGGAATGTCTGGCCAAAGCAAAGCCAGATACGATCGGCGTGCCCGACGCAATCATGCTCCGCCCGACGGTCATGGTTGTTTTCGATGCGGTCAGGGACGAAATCTTCGTTGTCACGCCGCTACGGCCGGCCCGCGGCACGGGCTTTCGCGCGGCCCATGACCGGGCCCTCAAACGCATCGAAAGCGCGATCGCTATTCTTGAAGGCCCGCTAGACCTGGCCTTCCGCCGGTGATCCAGCCTCGACCATAGGTCCGCCGCGCTCGAACACGCCGAAAGAGCGGTTTTTCGAGATGGTCGAGCGCGCCAAGGATTATATCCGCGCGGGGGATATTTTTCAGGTTGTCCTTTCGCAGCGTTTTTCGGCGCCCTTCGCGCCATCCGCTTTTTCCCTGTACCGGGCGCTCCGGAGGATCAATCCCGCGCCGTTTCTTTGCTATCTCGATTTCGGATCGTTCCAGATCGTCTGTTCGAGCCCGGAAATTCTGGTGCGCGTGCGCGACGGCAAAGTCACCATCCGCCCCATCGCCGGGACACGCTGGCGCGGCAAGACCAAAGCCGAGGACGAACGCCTGGCGGCGGAGCTACTGGCCGACCAAAAGGAATGCGCCGAGCATCTGATGCTGCTCGATCTCGGCCGCAACGATGTCGGGCGCGTCGCGAAAACGGGTCGGTCAAGGTGACGGAAAAATCGCGATCGAACATTACAGGCATGTCATGCATATCGTCTCGAATGTCGAGGGCGAGCTCGACCCCAAGCACGACGTCCTCGAAGCGTTATGCGCAGGATTTCCGGCGGGCACCGTCAGCGGCGCGCCAAAAGTCCGCGCGATGGAAATCATCGCCGAACTCGAGACCGACCAGCGCGGTATCTATGGCGGCTGCATTGGCTATTTCGGCGATCGGACGAAATGGACACCTGCATCGTGATGCGCACCGCGATCGTCAAGGATGGCATGATGCATGTGCAGGCCGGCGCCGGGATCGTCTATAATTCGGAGCCGGCCGCCGAATAGCACGAATGCGTGAATAAGGCGCAAGCCCTGTTTCGCGCCGCCGAGGAGGCGGTCCGCTTCGCGGCACGGGCCAAGCAGATGGGAGTGATGCGCGGGCCATCAATGTTGTAAGATTTTCGGGCCCGGCCTTACTGA
>CAWKON010000052.1:0-316358 GCA_963851225.1 uncultured Alphaproteobacteria bacterium
TCAGAGTCCGTCAATTCCACCGGGAGCTGCGCCGAAGGCGCAAAATGTGCCCATGCATTATTTTTTACATAGCCATGCCGCGCCGGTTTCCCCTGACCCAAAATGATTTAATATCGCTGTGAACGAGGGCGGCTTACAGGGGGAGAATCAACAAGATGCCTCGAGCGTCTGGGCTGCGGCCGGACACCATAACCGGAAAACCGCGACACGAGCGGATCTCCTCAACGCCGTTTATGCTTCCTGTCCCATGCTTTCGCGCGCCAAGGCAAAAGACATTTTCGAAATGGCGCTAGAAGAGATTTCCGATGCCCTGGTGCGCGGCGAACCCGTGAAGCTGCGCTCCTTTGGCCTGTTTCTGGTGCGCGCCAAACGCGAACGCATTGGCCGTAATCCGCGCACCGGCGTGGAAGTGCCGATCAAGCCGCGCCGCGTTCTTACCTTTAAACCGTCGCCCGTCCTTTGCGCATCGATCGAATGGCTTGGCGGCTGAAGAAGAGCCGGACGGAGCGGCTGACGCATGGTCCGATAAAACGGGCCGCTAAACCGCGGCTGGCGCATCTGACAAGCGTTGCCGCTTTCCGGTTAAAAAGCGCGACTAACAAAAGGCCAAAATGTCTCGCCTTCATGACGGCCGGCGATGATCCCCTCCAGCCTCGATGAGGCGCGGCACCGCTTCGCCCGTCGTCCATGTTCCTCATAAAGAACTTGCGAAGATTTCGTTAAATACCTGTAAACAAAAGGTATACCATGCACTCTCCTTTCCGTCCTCGTGGGCCTTTTCTCGGCCGCCGCCGTCGCTGCCGGTTTGAAAACTGGCGACAATATCGTGCTGTTGCTCGCGGGGCGGGAGTTTTCTGCGCCTTCACCACCTACCGCTCGCAGAAGATCTCGACTTTCCTGCAAATCTTCGTGGCGATCTTCGCGGCCGAGACCGTAGTCTTCGGCACCGTCTTCCTTATCGCAGAGGTCGGCCTTTGGCCGCCATCGCTTGAGGACTATGCGTTCCCCGAAAGCCTGCCGCTCACCGTCGCGATTTTCGCCATTCTCGTCTATGCGATTGCCTCATATCCCGGTCGTGCAATCGATGACCCGCATCGCCGACCGTTATTTCGACGCGCGCGACGAGACCCGCGCGCGCATCTGGCCATTTCCCGCTTTCGGCGCGCCGCGAGCGCAGAGTCGCCATCGGCATGGTCGTCTTGCTTGTCGTGATCAATCAGGCGCAAGTCGGCATAAATCTCCGGCTGTCGTTCTTCTCCCGCGATTGGTTCAACGCGATCCAGAACAAGGACGAGGCCGCGTTCTGGTCGCAGCTCTTCACCGTCTTTGTGCCCTGGGCATTTCTCTTTGTCGCGACGCTGTCCTCGAATTTGTCGTGCACATCGACTCTCATCATTCGCTGGCGGCGCTGGCTCACCGACAATTATGTCAGCCGCTGGCTCGATGCGCACACCCATTATCGCATGTCGCTTGCGGGCGGCGCCGCCGACAACCCGGATCAGCGCATTTCGGAAGACATCAGCCGCTTCATCGATGGCGGCCAGATCGGCTATGGCATTTACTCCTTTTCGATCCTGTTGATCTCGAATTTGAGCTCGCTCGTGTCTTTCGCCATTCTGCTCTGGGTGCTTTCGGCGAATTTCACCCTGCCCTTTACGCATGATCGCCGTGCCCGGATTTCCTTTTCTGGGTCGCGCTGATCTATGCCGGTGTCGGCACCTCGTTCACCCATCTGATCGGCCGCCCGCTCGTCCGCTCTCCTTCGCGCGGCAGCGCTATGAAGCCGATTTCCGCTTTTCGCTGGCGAGATTGCGCGAATATGCCGAGCAAGTCGCGCTGCTCTCCGGCGAAAACCGGAAAAAGGTCTCTCTCAAGACGCGGTTTGCCGCGATCGTCAGGAATTATTTCCAGATCATCGCCTGCCGCAAAAATCTCACCGCCTTCACGGCGTCCTATGCCCAGATCAGCCCGATCATTCCCTACGTCGTCGCGGCGCCGTTCTATTTTGCCGGCAAAATTACACTCGGCATCATGACCCAGACGGCAAGGGCTTTCTCAGCGTCAAAGGCCTTGAACTTTTTCGTCAACTATTATGTGTCGCTCGCCGATTACAAAGCCGTGCTCGACCGTTTGACGTCCTTCGACCTCGCGATCGAGAACGCGAAGACGCCGGGCTTGCACGCCAAGCAGGCGCGGACACGCCAGCGCGCGCAAGACATCTCGACATCGAGGCGCTCAATGTGCGGCTGCCGGGCGGCCGCGAGATCATCGAAGACGCGAGCCTGCGGCTTGCCGAGGCGAACCCGTGCTTTTGACCGGGCCTCGGGTTCCGGCAAATCCACTTTTTTCCGCGCGATCTCCGGCATTTGGCCTTATGGCGATGGCGCGATCACCTTGCCGGCCGAGCAAAAATTATGCTGCTGCCGCAAAGGCCTTATATTCCGATCGGCACCTTGCGCGCCGCCGTGACCTATCCCGAAACCCCGACCGCTACGATGATGCGGCGATCGTCGACGCGCTTCGCGCCGCGAAACTCGGCGATTTCATCGGCGCACTCGATGCCGAGGAAATCTGGCAGCAGCGGCTTTCCGGCGGCGAGCAGCAGCGCCTCGCGCTTGCCCGCGCCATATTGGCGAAGCCCGATTGGCTCTTCCTCGATGAAGCCACGTCGGCGATGGACGAAGACATGGAAGCCGAGATCTACGAAACCCTCGCCAAGAAACTCCCCGCGACGACGATCGTTTCGATCGGCCATCGCGCGAGTTTCGCGCAGTTCCACAAGCGCCATCTCGAAATGCGGCCTTCTCGGCCTGGGATTTTCACGCCCGCCGAGAAGCCGCGTTCAAACCGGCGGAGTAGGTCTCTCTTGCAGCAAAATATTGCATGCCAATCGTACCAAAATGCTTCACGTGAAACCTTTTGGTACGATTGACAGCCGTGCAAAAATACGCCTGCAAGGCGCCTGATTTGTCTTTTGCACGAAAGTTTTGGTTCAGTTTGACAAGATTTTGCTTTGCTGTGCCTTCTGTCACGACCCGCGCGGATTTC
Organism: uncultured Alphaproteobacteria bacterium; assembly: GCA_963851225.1. Taxonomy (GTDB): domain Bacteria; phylum Pseudomonadota; class Alphaproteobacteria; order Rhizobiales; family Beijerinckiaceae; genus Methylocapsa. The sequence continues at coordinate 3,049 of CAWKON010000052.1, forward strand.
AAGAATCAAAAGGAGCAAAAATGACAAGGAACAAGCATGCCCGCCATCATGGCGGAGCCGAGAGCGAGCAAGCTAACCTTAACTGGCGGCGTTTGCATCATACGCGGCTGTTTTGGGTCGCCCTTTTTATGATGCTGCTTGCCATCGCGATCTACGTCCTGTCCGACGATTTAGCATGGCGCCCGCGTATCCAACGGTGAATGTCAGCCGATTTGGGGAAGGCATCTTGTAGCGGTGGCCCTTCCATGCAACGGCGCCTTTTTATTCGGCGATGATGTCCCCGGAACCACCTAGTTCGGCTGGAAAATCCTTCAATTTCGGAAGTCCGTCGCGCATCGGCAGCACCGTCTCGGCGTAATGGACATGAAGCTGCGGCCGGAACGGGAAATCCGGGATCGTCGCCGCGAATACGTCAACCAGTCCGAAGGATGGCAGTCGCGACATCACATGTCCGCCGCAGGTCCGGCAGAATTGGCGATGGTGATTTTCGGTCTTGTGGTAGGTGCCGATCTGATCGGCTCCCTTTGTCACCTTCACATTTTCCGGCTTCCAGAGCGTGAAGGCATTGACCGGCGACGCGGACCACGACCGGCAAGATTGGCAGTGGCAATAGCCCATCGCCTCCGGCTGCCCGGACACCTCGACTTCGACGGCGCCACAAAAGCATGCGCCGGAATTATTATTGCTCATGATAATTCTCCTCCCTCATGGCGTTTGCCGCACTTCGCCCGGCAGGCAACCGGCGAACTTGATCCAAGCATACCTTACAATCAGGATGCTCGCACAAGAAATCCGCGCCTTGATTCATAAGGGCTCTTTTGGCGCATAAGTCCGGTGCGAAGCGATTTTGGATTTGCGGCGGCCTTTTTCGTAAGGCAGATCCGGACCATCCTAAAGCTTCCGTAGCTCGACTTCCTCGATGATGTGGCTTGGCCCCTTGGTCAACACGAGGCTCGCGCGGGGCATCGTGGGGAGGATGTTTTCGCGCAGATTGCGGAGGTTGATCCTCGTCCAAATATCGCGCGCGATCGCTTCCGCCTGGGCGTCGTCGAGCTCGGCGTATTTCTTGAAATAGGACGCGGGATCGCGAAATGCGGTGTCGCGCAGGCGCATGAAGCGGGAGATGAACCATTTTTCGAGATCTTCTTCCGTGGCGTGCAGATAGACCGAAAAATCGAAGAAATCGGAGACGAAGGGAATGGCCCGGCCATCCTTCGCGCGGCGCGATTGGGCCAGAAGCACATTCAGGCCCTCGACGATGAGGATATCTGGGCGATCGACAATGATGCTCTCGCCGGGAACGATGTCGTACGTCACATGCGAATAGACCGGCGCTTGGCACATTGCGCTTGCCGGCTTTAACATCGGAAACGAAAGGATAGGAGCTTGTTGCCGTCGTAGCTTTCCGGAAAACCCTTTTTATCCAGCAGACCTTCGCTTTCGAGGACGGCATTTGGATAAAGAAACCCATCTGTGGTGATGAGTTCGACTTTCGGCGTGTTCGGCCAGCGCGATAGCAGCGCCTGCATGACTCGCGACAAAGTCGATTTGCCGGCCGCGACCGAACCGGCGACGCCGATGATATAGGGGACTTTGCCACCTTCGGCGCCGAGGAAGCGCTGGGTCGCCTTGTAGAGCCCTTGCGTCGCCGCGACATAAAGCGCGAGCAGGCGCGACAGCGGCAAATAGATCGCGACAACTTCTTCCAGCGAGATCGGATCGTTGAGCGATCGCAGCCGCGTCAGATCCTCCATCGACAGAGTGAGTGGCGTGTCGGCGCGCAAGGCCGCCCATTCGTCTCCGCGTGAAACGATGGTAGGGCGAGAGTGTTGCCGCAGTGGATGCCGCGCGATACGTCCATTTAATCCTCGGCTTGCGGCATGATCCGGCCTGGCGCGCGGCTTTTTCCGCGTGGCCGGACCGGCCGGTGCGATGTTCGAGCTCGGCGTAAACATCGCCAACGATATGCCGTTTTGATGCAAGACAACGAGCAAATGATAAAGCAGATCGGCGCTTTCGCGGGTAAGCGCTTGCGTGTCGCCTTCCATGGCGGCGATCACGACCTCGACCGCCTCCTCGCCGAGTTTCTTGGCGGCGCGGGCCGCGACCTGCGTCGAGAAGCGATTTTGTGTAGGACGCTGCAGCGCTCGCGTTGGCGCGCGCGGCAATGATCGCGGCGAGATCGTCGAGGGTGAAGCCGCGTCATGACATCTGTCCCATGCCGGCGGGAGCGCATTCCCGCGCAGAAAACTTCGGCTTCGCGCTGGACACGCGTGGGCTCGCATCGCGCCGCACCGGCAATCCGGCGCGTGGCCATATGCTCCTTGGCCTCGCGCGATGGTGAATTCGCCGAAGTGGAAGATCGAGGCGGCGAGCACCGCGCTCGCGCCGCCGTCGCGAATTCCCTCGACGAGATGATCGAGCGTGCCGACGCCGCCCGAAGCGATGACCGGGACGCGGAACCGCGCTGGCGACGGCGCGGGTGAGCGCGAGATCGAAACCGCTTTTGGTGCCGTCGCGGTCCATCGAGGTCAACAGAATTTCGCCGGCGCCGAGCGCCACCACTTCCTTGCGCATAGGCAAGCGCATCGAGGCCGGTCGGCTTGCGCCCGCCATGGGTGAAAATTTCCCATTTGCCGGGGCCGTCTGTTTCGCGTCGATCGCGACGACAATGCATTGGCTGCCGAATTTCTCGTGCCGCCTCGCGGACGATCTCGCGGTTGGCGACGGCGGCGGTCATGATCGACACTTTGTCTGCGCCGGCGAGCAGCAGCGCCCTGATGTCGTCGAGCGTGCGCACGCCGCCGCCGACGGTGAGCGGCATGAAGCAGGCTTCCGCCGTGCGCTGGACGACATCGAGGATGATCGCGCGGTCCTCATGGCTGGCGGTGATGTCGAGGAAACAGAGTTCGTCGGCGCCCGCCGCGTCATAGGCGATCGCGCATTGGACCGGATCGCCGGCATCGCGCAAATCGACAAAATTCACGCCCTTGACGACGCGGCCATCTTTCACGTCGAGACAAGGAATGACGCGGGCATTTAAGCATCGGCGCTGCTCCCGGCCGCTAAGCCAATTTTCATGCCGGCGCCTTGGCCAGCCGAACTAGACTGCAGAGCCTTCGCCGGGTCGAGCCGCCCATCGTAAAGCGCCCTGCCAGCGATCGCGCCTGCGAGTCTCTGCGCAGTCCGGCATCAGCAATCGCTCCACATCTGCGAGCGAGGCGAGGCCGCCCGAGGCGATCACTGGAATTGTCAGCTCGTCTGCTAGCGCCAAGGTGGCCTCGATGTTCAGACCCTTGAGCACGCCGTCGCGGGCAATGTCGGTATAGACGATCGCGGCGACTCCCGCATCCTCGAATTGCTTGCCGAGTTCGATTGCGGGGAGTTCCGATGTCTTGGCCCAGCCCTCGACCGCGACCGCGCCGCCGCGCGCGTCGATGCCGACCGCGATGCGGCCAGGATAAAGCCGCGCCGCCCGCCGGACAAGATCCGGATCGCGGACCGCCGCGGTTCCGAAAATCACCCGCGCGACGCCTTTGCCGAGCCAGGCCTCGATGGCGCCGATGTCTCTAATCCCGCCGCCGAGCTGGAGCGGAATTTTGACCGCCGCAAGAATGGCTTCGATCGCGGCCGAGTTTACCGAACGGCCCGGCGAAAGCGCCATCGAGATCGACGACATGCAGATATTCGAACCCTTGGCGCGCAAAAGCCAGGGCCTGCGCGGCAGGGTCCTCGTTGAAAATCGTGGCCCGCGCCATGTCGCCTTGCTGGAGGCGTACGCAACGGCCTTCCTTGAGATCGATCGCCGGGAAAAGTATCACGGCCGCCACCTCAGGAAATTGGCGATCAGCGCGAGGCCGAGTGCCTGACTTTTTTCCGGATGGAACTGGGTTCCGGCGATGTTTTCGCGCCCGATCAGCGCGGCGATTGGGCCACCGTAATCCGTCGCTGCAATGACACAGTCTTCGCGCTCGGGCCTGAACGCAAAAGAGTGCACGAAGTAGGCGTGCAAGCCTTGTTCGCCTGTCTGGATCCCCGCTAGAAGCGGATGTTCGCTTGCGGCGTCCACCGTGTTCCAGCCCATGTGCGGGATACGCAAGCGGCCTCCTTGCGAATCGATCGGCACGACATCGCCGCCGATCCAGCCGAGGCCGGGCGTGGTTTGATATTCAAGCCCGCGCGTCGCCAGCAATTGCATGCCGACGCAAATTCCGAGGAACGGACGCGCCTTTTCGCGCACCGCGCATGTCATGGCCGCGAGCATGTCCGGCACGGCATCGAGGCCGCGCCGGCAATCGGCGAATGCGCCGACGCCCGGCAAAACAATGCCGTCCGCGCAGTAAACTTTGTCCGGATCGCGGGTGACCGCAATCGTTCCGGAAAGGCCCGCCTCGCGCGCCGCCCGCTCGAACGCCTTGCGGGCGGAGTGGAGATTGCCCGAGCCGTAATCGACGATGGCGATGTTCACGGGCACGCCCTCACGAGCTGGCGCCGCTTCCTGCCTCCGGCGCGCGATCCGCGCTCAGGGCCTCTAGCCCCTCATAGTGGCGATAGAATGCGATTTCCGCTTCGTCGCGGGCCGGCGCACTGATGATATCGACGAGATTATAATCTTGTGCCGCGAGCTTTGCCTCGCATAGCCTGTTGGCTTCGAGGCCGAGCAGGATTTGCAATGCCAAGGCTATGATCATGCCACCGCCTGGCGAAATAACGGCAGGCGAGGCAGCGATGAGGATCGCGAAAGCGGCGACCCAAAGCGCAAGAGCGGCCCAATGCCGGTGCACCAACAGCCAAAGCGGCCCGAAAAAAAATGCCTTCCAATTGAAGGCTTGCCGCACGAATGCCGCCCCGGCAGCGGATTGGGGACTATCGCCCAGGATATGAACCGAATAGAGGGCCAATGTGGGCTCCTTCAATTGCGAGGATTTCTCGTCACGTGAAATAATATCGAACCGTTAACCGGACAGCGAGCCCTTGGTGGACGGAATTGCGCCCTTTTGGCGCGGGTCAAGAGCAATCGCCGCGCGCAAGGCGCGGGCCAAGCCCTTGAACGCAGATTCCGCGATATGATGCGCATTCTCGCCATATAGAGTTTCAACGTGAATAGTCATCGCGGCATGGGTCGTGAAGGCCTGGAAAAACTCACGCACGAGGTCGCTATCGAAGGCGCCTATCTTGGCCCGCGCGAATTTTGTCCTGAAAACCAGAAAAGGTCGCCCCGAAATATCGACGGCAACCCTTGTCAGGGTCTCATCCATCGGCAAAAGCACGTCTGCGAAGCGCGTGATCCCTTCCATGCCGCCCAAGGCCTGGCGCACCGCCTGACCGAGCGCTATGCCGGTATCCTCGACCGTATGATGCTGATCGATATGAAGATCGCCTGCCGCGCGGATGCTGATATCGATCAACGAGTGGCGCGCGAGTTGTTCCAGCATATGGTCGAAAAAGCCAATACCAGTGGTTATTCTGGCCAAACCGGTGCCGTCGAGATCGACGCTGACCTCGATCTGGGTTTCCTTGGTTTTGCGCGTAACGGCGCTATTGCGCGTGGAGAGGCTCGGCAAGTGGGGCGGTTTCCTGAACACTTTCAATGCAACCGGATAAACCGGTTGCGGATGCTCTAGCAACTCGCCGCACGATTGGCTACCCTTGCCCCGCCACGGGTTGACGTCAAAACTTCAATCCGACGCTCTTCATGGCGAGGTACCTCCCTCGCCGCCACATCGCACCGAATCCGCTGTTGACTCCGTCGGGCCGGTGCGGGTTGTCCCGCGTGACATGACGGTCGAACATGAATTGGGCGCGGCCATGATCGCGGCCATCATCAGCGGTTGGCAATTTGCGCGCCATGTCGTGCAGGCTCAACTGGAATTCGTTCCATAATTCAAACAGGGCCTTGATCTTGTATAACAGACTGACCTGGCAATCCGAGGCGGTGATGGTCTCCGGCCCCAGATTCTCCGGCGCATCCAAATTTAGTACGCGCTCCAACGTGGGCGCCGCCTCCACCCGCTTGGTCAGGGGAACACCAAGTTCGAAGCGGTGACGCAGCGTATTGATCACCGACGTGTGGTCGAACGGCGCCGCGCCGTCCTCGGGATAATTGTCACTCGGCCGCAGAATCGTGCCCAGCTTAATATAGGGCGACGCGATTACCGCGGGAACGCGAACACCATAACGATCAAAGTCGAAAGGAGGCGGTTGTTGGGGATTATCGCCATGCACCGTCCCAGGCGGCGTCGCCTTGGGTGGCGGCGCATGGTCGTAACAGCCACCATGTTCGTCGAAAATAATGACGAGCATCGTTTTTTTCCACGCTTCCACATTGCTGCGAAGCGCATTGTAGACGGTGGCGATGAGCTGGTCGCCAAAACAAACGACGTGCGGCGGATGCATGTCGTTGGGCAAATTGAACCGCAGTGGAGAAAAGCCTATGTCCGAATAGTATCGCGGCTCGATGAAGGAATAATTCGGCAAGATGCCCTCGCGCGCCTGATGCAGGAAGGTATCGATCATGTGAAAATTCATTGGTTTTCCAACGAGCTGCATCAATGTTAGCGTCTGCGCAAGGTCGTGATGGTAAATCGCCCAGCTGGGCTTGGAGGGTGCCTGGTCGAAGGAGTCAAATACTGTCGGCATCTTGAAAAATAGCGCCGCGGCTGTATTATTCACGTAACCGGCCGCCGTTCCCGTATGCACGAAAAATCTGTTCGGCCATGTCTGGTTGGGCGCGGCGGCAAACCAGGTGTCGCAGACCGCGAATTGGCGCGCCAGCGCCGCGAGCGCCGGCACATCCCGATCCGGTTTGTAGCGGCTCATGATTTGCCGGGGATCGTATTCGCCGCGCAGCGGCTTCCCATTGGGATCCGTATAACTATCGACGAAGCCGCTCATATCGGCAACGGCGTCCTCGCGCGGCAGATAGGGTACGCCTCCGTGCACCTGCGACCCGAAAATCTGCACATTGATGTCCTGCCAGAGTTCGCCGGGATCGGGATTTGGGACGGATAAGCCGGCCACGTCGCTGCCTGGCGTCTCGGTCAGAGGCCAGACTTTGCCCGAACGGTCCGTGTTGGATTCGCTTCCGTCCACGCCGTCGAAATCTTTCGATTTCGGATAGAGACCCCCGAGCAGATTGTCGAAGGAGCGATTTTCCAGCATTAGGACGACGAAATGTTCGATTGATTGTAACTTCGGCATGGCAATCTCCCCCGCGGTCCTCGCCGCGCTGCTTGGCATGATCCGGCGGATGCCGCAAGCGGCACCGGCGCCTGATTGCTCAGTCATTGTAATATGCCCCGTTTACGCCGGAACCGGAAATTCCTTGAGCTGATGACGCGGAGCGGCGAGGCGCAGAGCGTTTCCAGCTCCTGGCGGATTTGCCGGAATTTCAAATGTCGCGGAAAGCGCGCGCGGCGTCCAGAGCGGCGAAGGGCGAAGTCAGCCCTCGACATCGCCGCCTTGCAGATGCAAAATCGGCCAATAGCGATCGGGAGCACGGTTTGGCGCGCGGTTCAAAAATGGATTTACAGTTACGGATTGTCGGCGTGTTGTATCGTTGCGCCCGTATTGCTGGGCTTCGTCGCGCTGGATCTGACAGCGTCCATGTTGACACATCGAGTCGCAGTGCTCGAGCTGCATTACGAATTTCTTTCGGCAAGTGAGCTGCCGCCCGCTGCCAGCGTGGCTGAGGGCAAGCAGATCGCCGGGAAGAGCGAACAGGACTTTGCCATGACGTTCCTGGCAAAAGACCTGCGCGGCCGAGTCTTTTTCGCGGTCGCCAGCGCTTTCTTGTATCTCGCCTCGGCGGCGGCGATCGGATATGGATTATTGGTCGTCTGCCTCCGCAACGGGGCGCGGATCGCATTCGGAGGCTATGCTCTGCTTCATATTCTTCGGGTATCTCGTTGCCTCGGCCCCCGCGAGCTTTCGACCTATTTCGGCCGCTGGTCGTCGAGCAAATCCTAACGGCCGCCAACCAGCTGGGTCCCCCATTGAACGTTCTCGCGATCGGCGACGCGGACCGTTCATTGTTCAGCCAATTCGTTGGGGGTTTGTTCCGTGTCGATCAGTTTGGCGATCCGGCGGTGACCGGTCTCGTGCGCCTGAATTCCATGATCGGCCTCATCGCGATCGCCACGCTTCTCGGGGCCCTAGGGTCTGGACTCAATTATTTGGTAGCCAGTAGACGACTGCGGCGATGAAGCAGAGCGCCGAAAAGTAAATTTCTGCGAGCTTGTCGTATCGTGTGGCGATGCGGCGGAAGTCTTTCAGCCTCCCGAAGCATCGCTCGATGACATTGCGTCTCTTGCAGGCAGTTTTGCTGTGCCGGATTTGCTTCTTGCGGTTGGATTTGCTCGGAATAATGGCCTTGATGTTGTGCTGCTTCAGGTAGGTGCGAAACGCATTGGTGTCATAGGCCTTGTCGGCGAGCAGCTGCTTGATCCCCGCAACCAGGCCGGCGCAGTCTTCTGCCATGACGCAATCGGCAGTGTTGCCAGGGGTCAGGATGAAGGCCCAAGGCCTGAGATATTCGTCGACAAGAGCGTGTATCTTGCTGTTTCTGCCACCCTTCGTGACCCCGATGGCCTGAAGCTCGGCCCCCCTTTTCCACCGCTGGCGCAGCGGTGTGCCTTGATATGGGAACTGTCCAAGGCGACCTCGCCCGGTGGCTCGGAGGGTGCGGCGGCCGTCTCGAATATCTTCTGCCAAATGCCACGATCGCTCCATCGAGCGAAGCGATTGTAGATGGTCTTCGCGGGGCCGTATTCCCGTGGGCAATCGACCCAGCGGCAGCCGATCTTAAGGACATGCATGATCCCGCTCAGAACACGCCGATCGTCGTGGCGTTGCGGCCCGGGTTGGTTGGCCGGCAACAAAGGCTCGATCTTCGCCCATTGCTCGTCCGTGAACCAAAAAAGATGCTTGTCCATCGGCTAGCCCTCCAACGCGGTGACTAGCCTCTTGAATCAAAACATAATTAATCAGGTCTTAACCCTAGCCAGCGAACGATGCGTTTAACGCCCCCCAGTGCCAAGATCGAGGAGGTCATCAAGCGCTGTCTTCCGGCTTGTTCTCCGGCGCGCTCCGCCCTGGCGGCCCTTTGCCCCGCAAATGGCGCAATTTCTGCCAGCCAGCCTGGCAAAGTCTGAATATTCCATATAAAAATGCGGATATAACGGCTAAAAGTACAACATTGTGGAACACGACAATAATAGCATGTGAAACATATCGAATAATATCGACAAAAGATCCAACTATATAGCTAAAAAAATCGAACATACGACCGAAACCCCGCCGCCTAGCGAACGCCTCAATTCCCGATCAAGGTGAGCCAGAGCTTAGCATCTGATCCCACGGTGCCCACCGGCGCGGCGTATTCCGGGCAACTCGTCTCCGTCCGGGCCGGCCTGCGCAACTAAACACGACCGGCGTTATCTCGCAACGCCTGTTTGTCCCGCACCGGCAGAGAACACGTGCCGCCCGCGCAAATAAAGGCGGCCGCGTCGCCCGCCAGTGCGACTTGCGCCTTCGCCGGATGACCCTCCGGGATCCCGTCCGGCCTGTCGATATCCACCACGATGCGGCCAGAAAACGGCACGCCAAGTGCTGCCTCGTAGAGCGCCCTTCGCCGCGCCCCCACGGTCACGATCTCCTTGGCGCGCAGACGGAAGTCGAGGGCGTTCAAAATCCCCGCATGGCCCACAAGATTGCGCCGAGCCTCTGCTCCGAGCGCCGCAAAGAGCTCATCCGCCCGCGCAAGCCAGCGCGCTTCGCCGGTGAGACCGGCAAGCCGCACCAGCGCGGACAAATAAACCGGATGCGCGTTCGGGATCGCATCGTCAGAGGTTGGCGCGAGCCGCAAGATCACATCGCCTGCGTCCTTGGCCGCCATGTTAAGAAGCCCGCTTCCGGACTCTGCATGATAGGTCTCAACCGCCTCCGCCCAAGCGATCGCGTCGGCAAGATAATCGCGCGCGGATACAGAGGCCGGCGCCCAGCTGCGTGTTTCGTGCAAGGCAAGCGCGGCGCCGATCATGGCGGCATGATCTAGCGCGAGACCGGGCGTCACGAGTACGCCCGCGCGCCATGCATGTGCGAGGCGTTGGTTCCCCTGCGCATCGGTAAACTGCAGTGTCGTCGCGATAAAATCATAGGCCCGCGCGGCAAGACCTATCCATTCTGGCTCGCCAAAAAGCGTCGCGGCATTGACGAGCGCGGCGATCATCAAGCCGTTCCAATCGGCAAGAATTTTGTCGTCAAGACCAGGGCGGATGCGCTTTTCCCGCACCTCGAATAGGCGTTGCCGCAATGCCGCAAGCCGTGCCTCTTCCTCAAGCGCCGGAGCCTTAGCTTCGAGGCGGTTCAGGATGATCACGCTCCCGCCATGCGCTTCGTCTTCCCAATTGCCGCGCGGCGAGGCGTCGTAAAATGTGCCGAAAAAAGCCGCGTCCTCTTGCCCTAGCACGGCCTCGATCTCAGCATACGTCCAGACATAAAACTTGCCTTCGGCTCCCTCGCTGTCGGCATCGAGACTGGCGCAAAATGCGCCTTCGGCATTGGTCATCTCGCGCTGGAGCCAGCCAACGGTTTCCTTGGCCCGCTCGCGGAAAAGCTCGCCGCCAAACTCATGTTGACAAAGCGCCAAGAGCTCGAGAATTTGCGCATTGTCGTAAAGCATTTTTTCAAAATGCGGCACGAGCCAGCGCTCGTCGGTCGAATAGCGCGCATAGCCGCCGCCGAGATGATCGTAAATACCGCCTTCGGACATTTTGGTCAGCGTCAATTTGACGAGATCGCGGTAGGGGGCGTTGGCAAGCCTCGCACCTGCGCGCCATAAAAATTCGAGAATCGGTGCATTCGGAAACTTCGGTGCTCCCCTAAGGCCGCCATGAACAGGGTCTATGAGCCGGGCGATTTGCGGCGCGAGCGAATCCAGCTGTTCGAGAGTTACCGCGCCTCCGCCCCCGGACGCGGCGGATTGCGAAAGCTCTTCGCGGATGAAGCTTGTATTTTGCGCAATCCGCGCCGGATCGGCGCGGAAGGCTTCGGCAACGGCTTTCAGCACACTTACGAACGAAGGCCTGCCATATTGCGCAACTTTGGGAAAATAGGTGCCGCCCCAGAAGGGCACGCCGCTTGGCGTCAAGAACATGTTCAACGGCCAGCCGCCGCGTTCGCCGAACGCGTGCAAAGCTGTCATATAAATATGATCGATATCGGGGCGCTCCTCGCGGTCGACCTTGATGTTCACGAACAGCTCGTTCATCACAGCCGCAGTCGCTTCGTCCTCGAAACTTTCATGCGCCATTACGTGGCACCAATGGCAAGCGGCATAGCCGATCGAGAGCAAAATCGGCTTGTTTTGCGCCTGCGCTTCTTTGAGCACGGCTGCCCCCCACATCCGCCAATGCACGGGATTCTTGGCGTGCTGCAAAAGATAAGGGCTTGCCGCTTGGCCAAGCTCGTTTGGAGCAGACATCAGAGTCCCGCCTTTGTGCGAAGGAAGCGCGAACCTACTACATGATCCCAATACGTTGGAGGCTTTTTGGATAAAACAATGCAATGAAACAAAGATGTCGCGACCATAAGCGATTCACAAGAAAGCGGTCATGGTCCACAGTGCGAAACTGAAAGTAGCAAAGATCCAAACTTCATGAACCCGGCAGTGCCCGCCGGACCCATGACACCAGCGGCCCCGGCGGTTGCCTCTTGGATCCCGGATTTGAATGGATCGGCGAGCAGCACTTAGGCGGCCGCACCGGGCTGGCAATCCACTGCTGCGCTAGCACCCCCACCTACCGCGAGCGGCCCTCGCTCGCGGAGCCTTTTGCCGCTGTAAAGGTAAAAATGGCCTCGCGCGACGCTGTCCCGCCGTGTATACTGCTCCGGCAACGCAATCTCGCGTTGCAACGCAACAATAGTACACGGGGCATTTTATGATCAAGGTCACACCATTGCCAATCATTGCCGGGGCGCTGCTTGCCTGCGGTCTTTGCGCTACGCCAGCCACCGCGCTGAACGGGCGGACTTGGGTTTCTGGACATGGTACGGACAGCGGCGCCTGCACGCTCGCCGCACCGTGCAAAACTTTTGCATTTGCGCTCACCCAGACTCCTTCTCCGGGCGAGATTGACGTGCTGGATCCGGGCGCCTTCGGCAAGGTGACCATCGCGGGGTCGATCAGTATCATCAATGACGGGGTTGGCGTCGCGGCCATTGGGATTGGTTCAGGCGATGCCATCACGATCATTGCCGGGGCAACCGATAGCGTTGTTTTGCGCGGCCTGACTATCGAGGGAGTTACCGGCGCATCGGACGGCATCGTGTTCCAGTCGGGCGGAAATCTCGCCATCGAGAACTGCGTCGTCCGCAATTTCGTGGGTGCCGGGATCAATATCTCGCCTAGCACGTCGAGCAGCTTTACTGTGTCGAATACGACTGCTATCAACAACAATGTAGGGATCTTCGTCCAACCCACCGGATCGGCGGCCCTCACTGGCGTCGTCAGCAACACCACGGCGAACACCAATGTCAGCGGCATCGTCGTGAATGGCGGGGGAACGACCGGGACACTCAATGTCACCGTTGCCGATAGCGACATTTCCAATAACAGCTCCGGTTCCGGCGTCGTGGCAATTTCGGCGGCTGGCAACCCGCCCGCCAACGTCATGCTGCGCAATGTTGTTGCCAGCAACAACGTTAACGGACTTGTCGCGCAAGCAAATACAATTTTAAGGGTCGCGCATTCGGTAATCACGGGGAACACTACTGGAGTGAACCTAACTGGCGGCGGCATCATTAATAGCTACAGCGATAACGACATCGACGGCAACACGAGCGACAACACGGGCGTTCTCACGGTGATCCCCCAACATTGACGCGCTCGAGCACCGCTTTTCTGCGTTACCGGCCTAACCAGCCAGACACGAGGTAGTTGATGACCAAGATCGCATCGTTGCCGATCATCCTCGCTGCGCTTCTCGCCTTCGGCCTTGTGGCCGCGCCGGCGCAGGCGCAGACCAATGAGACTTGGGTTTCCGGACATGGCACGGACAGTGGCACTTGCACGCGCGACTTGCCATGCCGCACATTTGCATTCGCGCTCACCCAGACCGCCGCTGGCGGCGAGATCGACGTGCTCGATCCGGCCGAGTACGGCACATTAATCATCACCCAGTCGATCAGTATCGTCAATGACAGCACCGGGATTGCGGCCATTGATTCTCCCGGGGAGAGTGCCATTGCGATCAGTGCCGGCCCGAGCGACAGCATTTATTTGCGCGGCCTGACTCTCAGGGCCATCGGGGTCGGCTCAAGCGGCGTCCGGCTTTACACGGGCGGAACGCTCACCATCGAAAATTGCGTCGTCCGGGATTTCGCCAATGCCGGGATTAATCTCTCGCCCACTACATCAGGCAGCTTCTCGATATCGAATGTCATTGCTTCCAATAACGGCCATATCGGGGTCAGGGTCCACCCCCGCGGAACTGCGGTTGTCACAGGGGTGATCAACAAAGTCATGGCGAACAATAATGGCGTCTTTGGAATAACGGTGGATGGCGTGGAGTCGACCGGGGCATCGCTCAATGTTACTGTCGCCGGTAGCGAATTTTCCAATAATGGCAAATTCGGCGTCATCGTGTTTTCGCAGTCCGGCCAGACGGCCACCTCCGTCACGGTGCGCAATACCATTGTCAGCGACGACGTCGATTTCGGACTCGCCGCCGGGCCGAATGCCATTGTTCGCGTCGCGCATACGAAGGTCTCGGGGAATGTGAATGGAGTTGGCACGTTCGGCGGCGGCAGTATATTTAGCTACGGCGACAATGACATCAACGGAAACATGGACGACGGGCTGGCCAGTTTGACCCCGATCGCGATGCATTAGTGCACTCCGCCCCGGTGGAGATGGTCAGGGTTATGCAACCGGGATAGAGTTGGGCCACCGGAAAGCGCTGGTGATTCCGGCGGATGCACCGGCGGCCGCGTGCTTCGAAGCGGCGCCTTTGGCTTATCCCCAGCATGAGGGCGGAAATTGACGATCTCCGCCCGACCGGAGGACGGGGCCCGGCCCGGCTCTTGCCGCGCGGCTCCATAAGCCTTACCAATCCTTGTCGCGACTAGGGCGGGATCCGCGAGGTTCGCGGATCCCGCCCGTCCGGCGGTGGAGATGGTTTTTGTCGGGCATGATGCGGTATTGGCGTTTCCTTTTTGTGCTGTTGGCGCTTGCGGCTGGGCTTTCTCCGGCCAAGGCGATCGAATCGGTACGTGTGCCGATCGACGCGCAAGCCATCGACCTGACCAAGGCTTTCGAGACCTATCATTCCGACGGCGACCGTCTTCTCGTCTCGACCGCGCCCGGATCCGACGGCATCGTTCGCCGCATCGAGGTGCGGGCGCGGGACGAAGGGACACGCCCGGACTGGATCGTCTTCGCGCTCACCAACGATACCAGCGAACAGATCGAAAGATTGCTCGTCGCGCCGCATTTCCGTCTGGTCGGCTCCGGCGTGATCTGGCCCGATCTCGGCGCCTCGCGCATTTCCGCGATTACCGCGAGCCAGGGATTTCCGATCGAGCGCGACGAAAGCGCGGATGCCGATGTTTTCCGCCTGACCCTCGATCCCGGCACGACCGTCACCTATGTCGCGGAACTGCGGACCCCGAACCTGCCGCAGCTCTACTCTATGGGAGCCGGACGCCTACAAAGACAAGATGACCAGCCTTGCCCTCTATAAGGGCATCGTCATCGGTGTCGCGGGGCTGCTTGCGCTTGTTTCTCACCATCGTCTTCGTCGTCAAGGGTGCGGTGATCTTTCCCGCCGCCGCCGCGCTGGCCTGGACGGTGCTTGCCTATGTCTGCATCGACTTCGGATTTCTGGAGCAAGATCTTCGGCACCGAAGGCCAATCCGACCGGATCTGGCGCGCCTGCGTCGAAACCACGCTCTCGGCGACGCTGCTGGTTTTTCTTTTCGCCTATTTGAAGCTCAATCGCTGGCATGTGCGGGCCTCGCATGTGGCGGCGACATGGCTGATTTTTCTCGCCGCCCTCGCCGGTCTTGCCGCTCTATGACGCGCCGGTCGCGGCGGGCGTTGCGCGGATTTCGCTTGCCACGATCGCGGGCGCCGGGTTCGTCCTCGTGCTCTATCTCGCGATGCATGGCTATGACCGCGCGGTCATGCTTATTCCGGCATGGTTTCTACTGCTGGTCTGGGTCATCGGCGCGGCCTTCACGGTCACCGGAACATTGACCAACGATCTTGTCTCGCCGGCACTTGATCGGCGGCCTCGTGCTCATCGTCATGCTGATCGGTTTCACGATCATGCAGAACCGCCTTCGCCGGCAGCGCGCTTGGGACGGCGGCGTATCCGACACCGAGCGCAAGGCGCTCGCCTTGACCGGCAGCGGCGACATCGATTTTCGACTGGGACGTGGCCGCCGACCGCGTCTATGTCAGTCCCGAGGTCGAGGCGCAATTGGGCCTTGCCCGCGGCGCGCTCGAAGGGCCGGCCGCGGCCTGGCTCGATGTCTTGCATCCGACCGAGACGGGACCGTTTCCGCGCCTGTCTCGACACCATGCTCGAGCAGAGGCGCGGCCGGATCAATCAGGAATTCCGCCTGCGTGCCGACGACGCGGATTATTTCTGGTTTCGTTTGAAGGCGCGCCCCGTTGTCGGCGCCGACGGCGAGGTGGTCCGCATCGTCGGTACGCCTGGCGGACATCACCGAGGCAAAGATCGCCGAGGAGCGGCTACTGCACGACGCCGTGCATGACAATTTGACCGGCTTGCCGAACCGCGAGCTCTTCTTCGATCGCGTCGGCGCGGCCTTGACGCTCGCGCAAATCGGACAAGCGCATCCGCCCGGCCATCATCAGCATCGACATCGACCGGTTCAAGCAAATCAACGAGGCCGCCGGGCTTTCCGCCGGCGATTCCATTCTGCTTACCCTCGCGCGGCGGCTGGCCCGCATCCTGAAACCGCAGGATACGCTGGCGCGGCTCTCCGGCGACCAATTCGCCATCCTGATCGTTTCGGAATCGGAGACCGCCGAGATCAGCGCTCTCGCCAATCTGGTTCGCCGCGTCGTCTCGACGCCGGTGACCTTCAGCGACAAGGAAATTCCGCTCACCGCCTCGATCGGCCTCGCGCTGTACGACCCGCAATTGCACGCTGAGCGCGAGGATCATGCTGAAGGATGCCGAAATCGCCATGCGGCATGGCAAGCGCCTGGGCGGCAATCGCATCGAAGTGTTCAGGCCATCGATGCGCACGCTTGCGCTCGGACCGCTTCGGCCTCGCCGCGGACTTGCGCAGCGCGCTCGACCGCGGTGAAATCAAGGTCTATTTCCAGCCGGTCGTCCGGCTCGAGGACCGCACCGTCGCGGGCTTCGAGGCATTGCTGCGCTGGGATCATCCGCGCCTTGGGCGGCTCGGCCCGGCCGAATTCATTCCGCTCGCCGAGGAGACCGGCACCATCATCGATCTCGGGATTTTCGCGCTGGAGCGCACCGCGCGCGAACTTTCCGCCTGGCAGCGCGCGCTCGATGTCGATCCGCCGATTTTCGCCAGCGTCAATGTCTCGTCGCGCCAATTGCTCCGCCACGATCTCCTGCATGACGTCAAGGCGGTGCTGACCCGCGCCAATGTCAGCCCCGGCACGCTTAAAACTCGAATTGACCGAAAGCCTGGTCATGGAAAATCCCGAATATGCCGCGCAAATGCTGACCCGCATCCGCGACCTCGGTGCCGGCCTCTCGCTCGACGATTTCGGCACCGGCTATTCTTCGCTCGCCTATTTGCAAAGATTTCCGTTCGATACGATCAAGATCGATCAGTCGTTCGTGCGCCAGAATGGCGATCGGCGCGCGGCCGGTGATTTTGCGCTCGATCGTGTCGCTCGCCCATGATCTCGGCATGGAGGTCGTCGCCGAAGGTGCCGAAACGGAATCGGACGCGATCGAACTCTATCAGCTCGGCTGCGAATATGCGCAGGGCTATGCCTTCGGCCATCCGATCAGCGCGATCGAAGCGCGCAAACTCGTCGGCGCCGCGACGGCCGCCGCGTAGGCAAGCACTTGGGCTCCGCTGAACAGCCGTCAAATCTCGAGACGGTCCTGTGCCGGTGCCGTTGTGAGCAGCAGAATTCATGGAAGGTTTTTGCGCCAATCGTACCAAAATGTTTCACGTGAAACAATTTGGTACGATTGATTGTTTGCGCCACGGCGGTGTTCGTAATTGCTTTTCCCCAGTGGCGCGACGCCGTCTGGCAAAATTATTGCTTCGCATATAGAATTTTCGGGTTCCAGCCAACACGCGCCAATCAAACATAGGCCGCAAGCCGAATGCCCGCAGCCGAGGACCACGCATGAACAAGATTTTTCCGGACGCACGCTCGGCCCTGACTGGTATCCTCAAGGACGGGATGACCATTATGTCCGGGGGATTTGGGCTTTGCGGCATCCCGCAGCTCCTGATCGAGGCCATTCGCGACACCAAGGTCAAGGATTTGACCGTGATCTCGAACAATGCGGGCGTCGATGGCGTTGGGCTAGGGCTCCTCCTCGAGACCCGGCAAATCAAGAAAATGATCTCGTCCTATGTCGGCGAGAACAAGCTTTTCGAGCGGCTTTATCTTTCCGGTGAGCTCGAACTCGAATTCAACCCGCAAGGCACACTGGCCGAGCGGATCCGGGCAGGCGGGGCGGGCATCCCGGCGTTTTTCACAAAAACGGGTGTCGGAACCATCATTGCCGATGGGAAAGAGCTGCGCGACTTCGACGGCGCGGCCTATGTCATGGAGCGCGGACTCGTCGCCGATGTCTCGCTCGTCCACGCCTACAAGGGCGACACCGAAGGCAATCTCATTTATCGCAAGACGGCGCGCAATTTCAATCCGATGATGGCGAGCGCAGGGAAGGTGACGGTCGCCGAGGTCGAGCATCTCGTGGCGGCAGGAGAAATCGATCCCGAACTCGATCCATACGCCGGGGATTTTCGTCCAGCGCATCGTGCATGCGCCAAACGCCGCCAAACTCATCGAACAGCGCACCACGCGCCCACGCGCCGCCGCTTGAGGAGAACCAAATGGCCTGGACCAGGGATCAGATGGCGGCACGCGCGGCCAAGGAATTGCGCGATGGATTCTACGTCAATCTCGGGATCGGTATTCCGACCCTTGTTGCGAATTTCATTCCGCCCGGAATGCATGTGCAATTGCAGAGCGAAAACGGCATGCTCGGCATGGGACCGTTTCCGTTCGAGGGCGAGGAAGACGCCGACCTCATCAATGCCGGCAAGCAGACGATCACCGAACTCCCGACCACAAGCTATTTCTCCTCCGCCGATAGTTTTGGGATGATTCGCGGCGGGCATATCGATCTCGCGATCCTCGGCGCGATGGAGGTGACCGAGCGCGGCGATCTCGCCAATTGGATGATCCCCGGCAAGATGGTGAAAGGCATGGGCGGCGCGATGGACCTCGTCGCCGGCGTCAAGCGTGTCGTGGTGGTCATGGAACACACCGCGAAGGGAAAGCCAAAACTCCTGCACAAGTGCACCTTGCCGCTGACCGGCACGGCGGTGATCGACCTCGTGATCACGGATCTTGCGGTTTTTTCGATCGACAAGGCGGGAGGAGGGGGCATGACCCTGATCGAACTCGCCGATGGCGTCACGCTCGACGAGATCAAGGCGAAGACCGAGGCGAGTTATAAGGTGGCACCGGACCTCAAGACCAAGGCAGCGTGAGCTTAAAGATTCCTCACCATCGAAGCTAGGACTACCGCAAACCAGAATAGTAAGACAAGTTTGAAAGGCAAAGCAGTCCTAGGGTCTGGGCTCAATTGAGGCAATAGCAGAGCGCGGTGACGAGGCACAGGCCGGCGAGAAAGTTCCGAGCGGTTTTGTCGTAGCGGGTGGCGATGGCCCGGAAGTCTTTCAACCGGCAAAAGGTTCTCTCGATGACGTTGCGCAGGCGATAAAGTTCGGCGTCGAACGGGAAGAGGGTCTTGCGGTTGATTTTGTTGGGAATGACCGGCGTCGTGCCGCGTGTTTGCAGGAACAGGCGCAAATGATCCGCGTCGTAGCCTTTGTCGCCGATCAACCGTTCGCTTGGCGCTGTCGCCGCGAGCAAGGCCGCGGCGCCCTTGATGTCGGCGACGTGTCCGCCGGTCAGCAGGAAGGCGTGCGGACGGCCTTCTTCGTCGACGAGCGCATGGATTTTTGTCGTGCGCCCGCCGCGCGAGCGGCCAATGGCTTGATTTTGCGCCCCCTTTTTCTGGCGCCGCTCGCCGAGCGATGCGCCTTGACCGCCGAACTGTCGATCATCGTGAGCGCTGGGGGATCGCCGCCGGCAACCAGCGCCGCGAAGATCCGTTGCCAAAGACCGCGTCGGCTCCAGCGGTTGTATCTGTTGAAGGCCGTCGTATACGGCCCATATTCGTCGGGAAGCGCACGCCAACGGCAGCCCTCGCGCAACCGATGGATGATCCCGCTGATGACGCGGCGATCGTCCTTGCGTTCAGGTCCGGTGTGGACCATCGGGAGATGCGGCTCGATCGCCGCCCATTGCTCATCGCTGAGCCAGAAATTGTCCGCCACGAATCAAGCCCTCCTGACGAGCTTAAATCATGACGCGAGGTTCAATTCAATTGGGTACGGACCCTAGTAGTTTGACGATACCATTTTATTCTTGAACGCTTATTCCGAAATATTCCGGACTTACTTACTTCGCGCAAATACTCAGGTAGCGGCAGCTTCTCAGCAACAGCTGTCGACTTACCAAAAAGGGTAAGAATAATTTGAGTGCTGTAGCGTCGTTGACTAACGAGGTGAAGCCTTGACGCAATTTCGAACAATGCATGCATCTTAAAATAAAGATGATAGTCTCTGACCGAGGCCCCAGCTGGGCAACGCTGCGGGTTCCATTGAAATAGCCGACAGGCGTAGTGTAGATTGAATATCATAAAGGAAGTGTGGGCAAGCGATAATCCAATACGTCGTAGACGGTGACTTAGTTTGTACGCGCGAATCCGCCTAAAAAGCTTGGACAACGAAAGATATACCTTTGCTTCAGCAAGGCAAAATTTGCTAATTTGTCGCGTAAGTGGTGAAATGAAAAACATAAATATTGAAGCTACGAAAATGCCCGCCCAAAAAGGTATTGTTTGGTCCATTCGAATAGCAGCGAAAAAACAGCCAGCCGAATGGCATAATTTTCGAATACCGCTCGGACATTCACTCAGATGCGCTTTCCATTCTTCAGCGTAACGCTCCTGGCTCTGAGCAGGAACGTAATACAGAGCTTTATCAATTATAAGAGTAGCGATTTTTGTCATCAAATTATTCATTTCGTCTTTGATTGCGGTGACCATGACGGCGAAGAAAATATCCTTCAAGAATTCCATGCCCAACCTCCCTCAGGAGCTTGAAGGTCGCTCAAAGCTGCCAGCGCTTTCGTAAAGCCAATGCCTGTCAGAAAATAAAATCGCCGCCGTGGTCGACCAACGTCGCTTGGATTCACGTTTTCCCACTCGCTCATTAACCAGCCAACTTGCTCCAAACGTGCAAGCAATGGATAAAGAGTTCCGGATCCAATATTCAATTCTCGGCTAATCTGATATCCAGATCGTTTTTCGCGCGGCTTTGCGAGCATAAGCCTCAAGACTTTTAGGGTCGGGCCTGAAAGTCGAATCTCGTGGCTTGTCATAGGGCCATTCTCGTAAATCGATATAGCCTCCTCTTAACCGAGTTCGGATGACAGGGCCAGGCTATGTTTTCCTGTATTCACAGCTTTTTTAAACCGCCCGCGCGAACACCAAGACATCGACGCGCTTGGCGCCGGCGCGCAGGAGCACGCGCGCCGGCGCATTGACGGTTG
The DNA here is from genome assembly GCA_963851225.1 of uncultured Alphaproteobacteria bacterium. Classification (GTDB taxonomy): domain Bacteria; phylum Pseudomonadota; class Alphaproteobacteria; order Rhizobiales; family Beijerinckiaceae; genus Methylocapsa. The sequence continues at coordinate 23,936 of CAWKON010000052.1, forward strand.
CACCCGACGTCATGACGTCGTCGATGAGGACAATCGCGCGGCCCGCAACGCGCGCGGCCATGTCTTCGGCCACGCAAAACGCGCCTTGCATATTGAGCGCCCGCTGCGAACGGGAAAGCCCCACCTGCGACGCCGTCGCCTTGACCCGCGCGAGGACGAAAGGATCGGCGGGGACGCCGCATTGGGCGGAAACCGCCTGCGCCAGGGCGTGCGCTTGGTTGAACCGGCGGGCGGCAAGCTTGCGGCGATGCAAAGGGACCGGCACGAGAAGATCGGCCTCGACGAGCAGTTCGTTGCCGGCGCGGGCCAACCAAGCCCCCAGCGGTTTGGCGAGTTCCATCCGGTCGCTATATTTCAGCCGGTGCACCAATTGCCGCACCGGCCCATCGTCGAAATGGGCAACCGCTCGAGCGCGGGCAAATACCGGAGGATTGGCGACTGCCTCGGGCGAGAGAAGCCCGTCGCTGCCGAGATCCGTGGCGAAGGGCGTGCCCAGACGCTCGCAATAGGGACGCTCGATAAACCGCACTTGCGCCCAACAGGCGGCGCAGAGCGAGCCCACGGCCCCGGTGGATTGGCGGCAATTGAGGCACACCGGCGGGAACACAATGTCCGCCGCCGCCCACGCAAGGCCGCGCAATGCTGCCAACGCACGGGGCACGGCCGCGTGCCGTACAACGCTGGAAAGAGCCAGTGAAAGCGGCTCCATGGAAGCCATGCTGCGACCCATCACGGCGGACCAAACGCTAGGACTTCGCGCGTAAAAATCTCTCTGACTTCTGAAAAGGGCTCATGCTTGTCATTATAAATGACGGCGCGATGGACGAAAAGCTGCCAGGGCATCGCCAATGCCTCCCCTGGTCCAACGGAAGGAGGCGGGGCCAGTTCCCATCCGTCGGGAAGCGGTTTCCATAGCATTTCGACTGATAAATTCTCCCGAACGGGTTTCAACTCATGCACCGCCCGGCCAAACGGCGTATCGGTTGTCGTTAGCACATAGTTGATATCCGGCCCGACCCGGCTAGGCACATACCAATTGTCCGCTTCGACAAGGACGTGGCCACCGCAGGTCAGCTCGACATGCCGGTAGGTGACTGCCTCTTCGGGGCCAACTCGAAGTCTTTGCCGCTGTTCAGGCGAAACTGGCTTCTCCGTACCGGTGATCTGCCGTGCATGGACCACGGGTTCGCTCGCCAGTTTGTGATCCGCGCACCATTTGGTGAGAACTTCGGTCGCGGTGCAGGAAGCGCAAAGGAGCCTTGCGTTCAGGGTTTCGATAAGAGCAAGGGCCTCGACGCGCGCGAGCAAAGTGTCCGGCCATGGCGCGCTGGTCCGCCGGAGGGCGGGGTCGGCGGAAATCGCGGAGGCGCAGAGGCTCAACGTCACTATCGTTCCGATCCAGCGGCGCATGCCAGCGTTTCCATAAGGCAATTTGCGGGACGGTGGCAAACGGACACCGGAATCGGTCGTGTCTCAGTTTGATTGTGGCAAAGCGAGGAACGCTGCCCACGCCTGAATTGTAGTCTTGCAAGTCGGCGTCGTCGATCTCGCCGGTCGCGATCTTGGTGATCATCGCGGCGCGAGCGTTTACGTCGGGGCGCTTTTCGGCCTTTGGTCCTCTCGGCATTCCTGATAGGCTCCTGCTTGGCGGTAAACATATCATAAAGTTGGGGAGGAAAGCTATGGCTCGCCTTGATGTTTCAAATGCATCTCCAGAGCAACAGAAAGAAATTTTGAAATATGCCGCAGATTTTTACAAATCAGAAATCGAGAACTTTTGGAAACGCTCTCTCTTCTTTTGGGGCTACATCGGCGCGGCTTTCATTGCCTATGCTGCGGTGTACAACAAACAAGATGCGGCGCCCATCCTGTTAGTAATTGCCTGTTTCGGCCTTGTTTGCAGCCTTGCTTGGACTCTCCTAAATCGCGGAAGCAAATACTGGTACGAGGCCTGGGAGCAAAAAGTCAAAAGCATAGAAAAGTGCGCGCTCGGCGTGCCTCTATTTACGAATATAGAGCCGTTGTTGTGCAAGGGATGGTGGGGAGCGGCAAATTTTTCGGTATCAAAATTGACGGTTGCATTGAGCGATTTTACCGTGGCCGTGTGGGCGTTGCTAGGGTGGAAAGTGCTCCCGATGCCTGCGCTCTCTGATTGGTGCGTACTGATCCCATTAATTTTGACCGGCCTATATATCGTACTGCTTCTTACGATGGGGCGATCAGACCCCCGCGAAAAAATCAGTCCGTCGCAATCAAACTGAGACAGGACCCCGAATTCGTCATAACACAAAGGACAAACGCTGGAGGATACCGCCGTGGTTTTGGTCAAGGCGATCCGTCCGTCGTCAATCATCCAGCGGGCGGCGAGCGTCGAGGAAGTCGCCAATATGATTGTCTATGTTTGCTCGATACAGGCTTCAGCTACCACAGGTGCTGCGCTGCGCGTTGATGGCGGCGTCGTCGACACCATCGCCTGAGGGACGAATTGCGTTCTAGGCATGGATGGGGCAAAGAGCGCGACGTCTCACATCCGCCGCGTCCTGTAAGTCACGCCCTTTTCATAAACGGGAACCATGTTTCATAAACTTTATCGTTGGACGCTCAGCTTGGCCGAGAGCCCGCACGCGCCTTGGGCACTCGGCGTGATCGCCTTCGCGGAAAGCTCGTTTTTCCCATTGCCGCCGGATACAATTCTGATCCCGATGTCGCTTGCCAGGCCGAAGCGCGCATGGGTCTATGCGCTGATCTGCACGGTTGGATCGGTCGCGGGCGCACTGCTCGGCTATGCGATCGGCGCGCTTTTGTTCGAGACGGTCGGGAAATGGCTGATCAATTTCTACGGCTATGGTGCGCGTGTCGATCAAATCCGCGCGCTTTACGCGCAGTGGGGCTGGGCGGTTATTTTATTCAAGGGTTTGACGCCGATTCCGTTCAAAATCGTGACGATCACGAGCGGGCTTTTGGCGTACAGTTTGCCGCTGTTCGTTCTGTTGTCTTTCGTGACGCGCGGCGCGCGCTTTTTCATCATCGCGGTGCTTCTCAAGCGTTTTGGCGAACCGGTCAATGCCCTGCTCGAAAAATATTTCGGCTGGTTCTTGGCGATCCTCGCGCTCGCAATTGTCGCCGGCTTTTGGATCGCCGCGCGGGTGATATGACCGCCGCGATACGCCTCAAGACTCCATTTGCCATTGCGCTCGCGATCCTGGCGATCGCGGTCTCCTCGATAGTGGGAGCCTTCGTCTTCGAGGCTTTTGGCTATGCCCCTTGCGAGCTCTGCCTCAAGGAGCGCATTCCCTATTATGCCGCCATTCCGGTGGCGTGGCTCGCCCTTTTATTTTCCGCGCAAGGTCTAAAAACTTTGCTGCGCGCGGGCTTCGTGGTGCTTACCCTCATTTTCACCGCGAGCGTGGTTTTGGGCGCCTATCACGCCGGGGTAGAGTGGGGACTCTGGCCGGGGCCAAGTGCGTGCACCGGCGCGCTTGAGCACGCTTCCTCGTCCGAGGATTTCTTGAAACAATTGGAGAGCGTCAAGGTGGCACGCTGCGATGCCCCCGCGCTTCGCATTCTTGGCCTGTCGCTGGCAGGCTGGAACGCGCTTATTTCGGGCGCACTGATAGCGCTCAGCGTGGCTGGGTTGCGAGCTAACCACTAACCCTCGTCTCTCGGAAATTTAAGTCAAACGTTTCAATTCATCCGGTAGCTTGCCGCCATTCGCTGCAAGGTTCACCATGATTTGTTTGTGAAGCCAAACGTTCATCGACGCAGAGTTGTTCAGGTCGCCATCGTAGTGAAGTTCCTTTGCGAGTTCCTTACGCGCAGTGAGACTGCTGTCGAGGGACAGGAGCTTCATCAGATCGACGATTGAATGTTTCCAATCCAATTCCTGCGTAGCGTTATTGTTCAACTTGTCTAGCACCGCGGCAACATCCACCGATGGTCCCGATGGCGTCGATGGTGAGGTTGAAGCTTGGGTGGACGGTGCCGCAGTTGTTGTCCCGCCGGTCTTAACAGAAGGCGCAGCAGTAGGAGTAGTCGCGGCAGTTGAAGTGATTGGGGAAGCGGGCGTCTTGCCCAATATTTTTGACATTATCGTCCCAAAGATGCTCATCGCACGCTCCTATTTCACGATATGGGTTCTGACGAGGTCCTCTTGCGCTTAATGGTGCTGCGGACGCTTAATGGTGCTGCGGACGCTTAATGGTGCTGCGGAGACCTTAGGCGTCATTAGCGAGTTGGCGCCGGAAATCACCTTCGCAACGGCAAAGCCCCTTACGGACACCCACCGCGCTTAATTCAATGAACAAATCGAGCGTGGGCCCGCGATCGGCGTCAGGTCGGCAGCTTCCCTTCGGGTGTTGCTTTATCGATCGCAGTCGGTAGGTACTTGGCCAGCAGATCGTTGACCTTGTCCATGGGAATGCCGAATTTGGCGGCCATTTCCTTCACTTTTTCCGAACCAAGAGCCTCTTGGATCTGCTCGGGTTTGATCGGAAGATTGGGGCCGGTGGATACCCACGACTTGGCCTGCTGGCCAAAGCCGGTTTTCTCAAATTCCGCGACGACGCCTTGGACGCCGCCATGTTTCTCGAAATAGTCCTTGACGAGAGACAATCCCTCGGCGCCGATAATTCCACCCAGTATTCCATCCAAAAGACCCATATCATCCTCCCATAGCAAAACGCGGAAACCCGCGCCATGAACTCAATGCGCCGGAGACCAAAACGTTGCACTAGTTGCCAAAAATGTGGAAATGGCTGTGCTCAAGCCCCCTGAAATACTACGCTATGATGCCCCCGCGCATCGCATTCTCGCCATGTCGCTGGCAGGCGGGACCGCGGTTGGTTCGGCGGGACTGGCGATTTCGGCAGCTGTCGTCGCAAGAGCGTGAAAATCATTCGCTATTGAGCCTTAACTAAATTAGAGCGTCTTCACTGTTGATGGAATCGCCTGGAATTCCGGCGGAGCAATTTTTGTGATTCCCTTTCGCCGTTGATTTGCCGGAGGAACCGGGATGAGGAGAGCTTATTCGCAGGATCTGCGCGAGCGGGTGATGGCGGCAGTGGATTCAGGAACGGGCGCTTATGCCGTGGCGTCCATCTTCCGAGTCAGCGTGTCCTATATCTACAAACTGCTCGGGCGGAGGAGGAGGACTGGAGAGACAAACGCGCGTCCTTGGGCGGGCGGCCCCAAGCCGAAGCTTGCCGCATATGACGAAGCTCTTCGCGCCCGCGTTGCGAGCAAACCCGATGCCACGCTTGGCCCTATTGCAAGCGTGGCTCGTGGCAGAACACGGCCTCAAGGTCAGCATTGGTTGCCTCTGGAAAAGCCTGCGGCAACTCGGTTTGACGCTCAAAAAAGTCATTGCGCGCCGCTGAGCAAGACCGCGCAGATATCACCAAGGCTTGCGACGAATGGCGTGCAAGCCAGCCCGCTTTGAATCCTGAAAATCTTGTCTTCATTGATGAAACGGGAGCAAAGACCAACATGGTGCGGCTTTATGGACGCTCGCCCCACGGTCAGCGCCTCGTTGCGCCCGTGCCGCATGGCCATTGGATGACGACGACATTCTTTCCCGCGCTTCGCCACGACGAGGTTGCCGCGCCATGTATGTTCAACGGGCCGATGGATGGAGTGAGTTTCTTGGCCTATGTCGAGCACTTTCTCGCCCCGACGTTGCGCACCGGTGATATCGTGGTGATGGACAATCTTGCCAGTGACAAAGTCGCCGACGTCAAAGAAGCCATCGAGCGGGCCGACGCGACGCTGCGCTATCTGCCAGCCTATAGCCCCGACCTTAATCCCATCGAACAAGCCTTCGCAAAGCTCAAAGCGGCGCTTCGCAAGGCCGCAGTACGAACATTTGACGCCCTCGTCAACGCGATAGCTCAAGCACTCGCCAACGCCTTCTTACGTGACGATCGCCTTTGAACAGAATATGCCCCTTGCGCATAACAGATACTCTAGCCAATCGTACCGAAATGTTTCGAGACCTGTGCGCAAGTTTCTGCGAATGCTTGTCGCGGACTGCGGTCTATGATTCCATTTCATCGAATGAGATTGGAGGTGATCATGGCGCTGCGGCAGATCGGGCAGGAGAGTTTTCGTTTCGGCGCAAGGGCTGTGCGGCCAACGAGCCTTGATGCGCTTTTGACCTTGATCGATTGGGAGCCCGCGGGCCGCACCTTGACCGGGCTTTATGCTCCGGCAATGGGCGAAAAGGCTTGGCCGCCGTTTTCGATGTTCAAGGCGCTGCTCATCGCAAGCTGGTATGATCTTTCCGATGTGATGCTGGCAGAAGCGCTCGCGGACCGCGCGAGCTTCCGCCGCTTTTGCGGCTTTGCCCGCGAGGAAGACCCCCCCGGGCGCACCGCCTTTGTGCGCTTCCGCCGCCTGCTTTTAGCGCAGGATCTCGACAAGAGCTTGTTTGAAGCAATCGCGCGCGATCTCGAAGCCAAAGGCGCCGCTGTCCGCAAAGGCGCGCTGATCGATGCGGCGGTGATTGGCCCGGCGTCCAAGGGCGATCACGAAGCCGCCTGGGCCAAGCACAAGAGCCGCGCGCCCATGCATGGCTATAAGGCGCATATTGCCGCCGGTAAGGACACGGGAATCATCCGCGAGGTTGAGACGGCGCCCGCCAACGAGGCCGATGTCAACATTGCTCCTTCGATCATTCCCGATGATCCGGGCGAGGTCTATGGCGGCAAGGCCTATGATGCGCTCTCGGCCGGGGCGGCGATCGAAGCGAAGGGCGGGACCGCGAAGCTCTTGCGCAAGGGCCATCGCTGGCTCAAGGCCGAAGCGCTCAAAGAACATAATCGCCCGCTCAAGCCCATCCGGCCGCGCATTGAAAAAATTTTTGGCACCTGGAAGCGCAGTTATCACTTTCGCGCGATGCGGTGGATGGGCTTGGCCAAAGCCAGATTGCAAGTGCGTCTTGCCGCCATCGCTTACAATATGAAGCGCTCCCTCCGGCTGCAAACCGCCTGAGCGGCGGCAAAAGCGCTCCGCGGCAAAGCCCGCGAGAAGCGGGGCGGCCGCAGCTCAACCAGAATTTTCCAGCCGCAGTGCTTCCAACCCGGCAAATCGCCAAAGCCGCGTCAAACAACAAAATAAGAAACCCCCGCACCCAGGTCTCGAAACATTTTGGTACGATCGGGAACGCCGGAAGCGCGCCCGCCTTGGGCGCTTGCGCGGATCCTCCCGCCTTATCGCTTCAACTAGCGCAAGATGGTCTTAGGTTGAATCGGGTGTGGCGGACACTTAGGCGGTCTTCTCCAGATGCACCAATATGTGCGGATAGACGTCACTGACGGCATCCTTGCCAAAAATGCAGTCGATGTGACCATAACCGGGGATGATTTGCCGCGCGTACAGCGCCGGGCCGTTTCTCGCGCAAAGAATTTGAAAGGTCTTTTCAGTGCTTTCGGGCACGAAGCATTGATTATCGGCGCCGTGAATGAAGGCAATTGGCAGCGCCATCCGTTCGAGATGCGGCAGATAGTCGTCATCGCCGCTCGCGCTGACGACATGGCCGCGCCGTGCCATCAGCGCGAGGTGCTCGAGCATCCTGAGATTGGCTACTCCAAAGAGTTCATGCAGATTGTCGTGCAGGCTCGTGTTGAGGCGCGAATGCACATAAAGCGGCGCATATATAAACGTGATCCGGTGGCACACGGCACTCTCGCACGACTGACCATGCGGGATCGGATAAAAACGCAGTGCGTCGTCGAGCAGCCGCTGCCGCCAATCGGCGTGGGTATCACGGTAGGCGGTCATCGTCCGGATGCCAAGCGCTTCGAGCTGACCTGGCAGATGCAATCCCGCCTTGATCTTGCCGAGTGTCTTCACGATGAGATGCGCCGATACCTGCGACAGCACCACCGAGCGCACGCCGGTAAGCCCGGCGAGCATGGCCATGGTGAAGGTGGTTGCTCCGTAGCAATGTGCAACGACTTGTATTGTCTCGGATCCAGTAATACGGCGCACTTCCGCGACAGCTCCGAAATGGTCGATTTTGGCAACGTCGTCGGCCGTCGCCAAATTGGACGAGCACGGAAGATCGATGCTCGCCCGGTAATCCAACAGCCATACGTCGTAACCATGGGTGTAGAGATATTCGAGGAGATTGGTTTCGATGAGATCGGTAGAGAAGATCTTGCTCGATACGCCCGCCCCATGAATGAGCATGACCGGACCCTTGGCGCCTCCCTGATAGCGGGTGAGGCGCAGCGCTAAACCGTCGCTCGTCGTGAACGCGTGAATTTCCGGCGCGCCGGTATGCAATGGCCGCTTGAGCCGCGGCGGCGCATCGGGGTTAAATATCGATTGCGGTGCGAATACGCCGCCATAGGTGTCAAACAGAACACCGGCAAAGAACTTGCCAAATCGCGCGATGCCGCCGAGGCGTGCGGCCATGGACGCCGCATTCGTAGCTTCGATTGTCTGCAGCTGCTTCAGAAAGTCGGCCGGCGCGATATGCAAAATTCCCTTGCCGGCGGCCGGCGCGCCGCTTTCGTCCGATTTCGAGACGGTGACGTAAAGCGTCGTGGTTTGCGGCCAGGCGTGGATAATCGCGCCATCCTCGATGACCTTGGTGCCGTGGAAATAGAAGGACTGGCCGTCGTCGCCATCGAGCTTCGCCCGATAAACCATGTTGCGCACTTGCGGCTGATCTGGATTTTTGATGAATAGGTTGAATTTCCCGCGAACCGTCATCGGGTGATCCGCGAGCGCCCGGCAGGTTAGAGTTCCCACCATCTCAGCTTCGTGCTTCTCGTCGGTGAGCATCGCGTCGAGATCTTCCGAGGCGATAGTCAGCGTGAACTCCATCTCGCTGTCGGCTTCCCGGCCCTGGGTCTCGGCCGCGGCGAAATCGTCAATAATTTGCGTGGAAAAAAAGCCGCGCATCGTTTCGGTGAAACGCACGCCTATCCGCTCCGCGGGTCTTTCGGGTTGCGTCTTGAAGCTATAATCTATGGTCCAGCCGCGTTCCTTCGCTAGCAGCGCGCAACAACGTTCGGCGAGCGCGGAAATTGTCAAGAGTGGATTGACGCCGAGCGATATCGGCACGACCGCCCCGTCGGCGACGTAAAGACCGGCATGGACCGCGCTTCCAGCCGCACCGCTGAACACGCGCCCCTTGTGATCGACGGCACCGGAGGCCGCATCCTCGCCCATTGCGCATCCGCCAAGCGGGTGAACGGTGACGAGCTTCTTTCCAAGCAGCTCGCTCCATATCGGGTCTTTCACATACTTTCCGCCAAGCGCTCGCGTCGCTTTATTCAGCGTGTCGTTGATTGTATTGAAAATTGGTTCGGAGCCGACGCCCGGCCAGGAAATACGCGGACGGCCGTCGTCAATATGGATTGTCCCATGCTCGCTATCATGGGCCATCACGAGATAGCTTTGGGTGTTGCGGACGGCGCCCCTATAAGGCCCGAGCAACATGCTGGCCAAAGCCCTTGCCTTCTCCCGTAGCCATTCGCCGAATCCCGGTTTCGCCTGGCGCCCCAAAACGGCGCTGGCGGCGCTCATAATTCCGGGAAGGACTTTGCCGATTGCCCCCGGTATCGAGCCTTCCTCAATGACAAAGCCATCGCGGACATTTGGCGTGTCGCGATGATCGATGATACCCGTGATGCACGGGCCAACCGGCGGAACTTGTCCTTCAGCATGCGACCCGAAACCGATACCATTGATGGGACGATCGGTGTCGTAGGCGAAAGCCAATACGTCGCCATTGCCGGTGAAGTGCTTGCCGACCTGGCCGGATAGATCGAGACCACGCTGTTTCGAACGCAAGAGGATTGCGGTCGAACCAATGGCCCCAGCCGCGATGATCACCAGATCGGCCGTCAGGAACAGTTCGGGCGCAGCAAAGGATTCCCTGCCGACGCCGGCAATTTGGTAATGGACGATCCACTTGGCGTCCTTGCGCTCCAACACCCCCACATCGACGCCGGTGAACAAGACGGCGCCATGGTTAGCGGCGTCCGGCAAATAGTTCATCACGGTCGTGTTCTTGGCCAAATGGTTGCAGCCGGACACGCAGTCGCCGCAGGCGATGCAGCGCTTCTGTTCGACGCCGGCCTGGTTGACCCCGTCCTTGAAAGTCACATTGATTGGCGGCCGGTAAAACCGGTCGCTCATGCCAAGTTCCCTCGCCGACGCTTCGAGCGCAGCGAGCTTTGGCAGAGGCGGGAAGTCATCCGGCAGGGGCGTTGGCTGCAACATCTCCCAGGCGCGGCGGTATCCATCTTCGATCGAAGTCGAAAGGTCGCCACGAATTGCGCCTGGCCAGCGCGGGTCATCCCACAGCCGGCGATCAGGCCGCAGCGAGACATTGGCGTTGATCAAAGAAGTTCCGCCAAGCCCACAGCCGACGAGGGAATTCATATCCTCATTGACGTGTATTTCGAAAAGGCCAAGCCGCGAACCCACATGACCGGCCGGCGTGTTATACTGAATTTCGTCCACACCCTGTATTGCGGTTGGAAACTCGCCCGGAAGGAACTCGCGACCGCGTTCGAGAAGGCAAACCTGCCGGCCCGCTCTGGCCATTCTGCTGGCGGCGATGCCGCCGCCATAGCCTGAGCCGATGACAACGATTTCGTACTGGGATTCGATTTGCTCGATCGGCTGGGAGAGACGTGGCATGGATCACTCCTATGTGGCATTCGACCTCGACAAGTCCTTTCGCAATGACACCAGTCGCAGTGACAGCAGTCGCAATAACACTTGGGCTCAGGATTTTCCTGGTACGCGCGTGAGCGCGCCGCCTTTCATCCTAGGCTTCCTTAAAGATCGCAGCCCCATATAAGTTGATGTAGCCTGCGTCTCGGCGCCCGCCCCGCAAAGGCACTCGCACGAAACCATTTACGCCATCCCACGGATTATCATTGTTGTCGTAGATCCTCTTATCGGCGAATTCAAGAGGACATTCTGGATGACCGGAAAGTCCAAGGGCATTCCGCCGTGGCCACCTCCGTCCAATTGCCCGCGACCCGCCCGCATGGCCGTATTCCCTGTCTCTCGCCAGGCGACGCCCGACGCGCGGCATAAGCAACGAGGACGCCGCCTCCAGCACCAGGCCAAGGCCAGCGAAAGGCAGACGAAAAATCGCAACCGGCGCGGCATGGACGAGATTGCAATGCAGCATCATCGTCGCCGCAATGCCGGTCGCAAAGCCCCGGTCGCGGCCATATCCATCGCGCAGTTGAGCGCGTTCTTTTGTCTGGCCTGCCGAAGGTCACGCAGGCATCATCGGAGCAGCGCGGCGGCGCCCGCATGCACCGAGCCTGCGCCGCGAGTAGCCTCGCGTTCGAGGCCGCCCGCACCGGTCGCAATATTTTCGGCAAAAAAGCGAGCCGTCGTTATCCGCGCATGCAATGTGGGATCGCCATTGCCCGCTTGAGAAAGCCGATGCGCGGCAAGCGCTCCTCTGGCCAGCGCCGTGCCGCCCGACGCAAGTGCAAAAAGCCGCAAATAGGGCGTCGCGCCCGCGAGCGCATCGCCGGCGCGTGTTGCCACAGCGTCCAGCATAAAAGCGGTGGCGCGATCGAGCGCATCCACAGCTTCCGTCAAGCAGGATTCCATTTCGCCAAAAGCCTCGGCATTGCTGTTTCGCAGCGTCCCAACCGCCGTGCGCATATCGGCGATTTCGCGACGCACTGTAGCGCCTCCCGACAGACCGAGCTTGCGCTGCACGAGATCGATTTCCTGAATGCCATTGGTGCCTTCGTAGATCGCAGCGATCCTCGCGTCGCGGAGAAATTGCGCCGCGCCGGTCTCTTCGATGTAGCCCATGCCGCCATGAACCTGGATTCCGAGCGAGGCAACCTCATTGCCGATGTCGGTGGAAAACGCCTTGGCGACCGGCGTCAGCAACGAGGCCCGCTAACCGGCGAAGTCCGCTGCGTCCTGTCCTGTTTCCCGGCGCGAACGGTCGATCGACATCCGCCGTCATAAAACAGATCGCCCGCGCGGCCGCCGTCAGCGCCTTCATCGTCATCAGCATGCGGGCAACGTCGGGATGCTGCACGATGGGACTCATCGCCTCCGCATTGCTCGCCCGTAGCATGACCCTTGGCGTCTCTCCTTCGCATAGGCGAGCGCTTGCTGAAACGCGCGCTCGGCGATCGCGACGCCTTGGACGCCGACATTCAGCCGCGCGCTGTTCATCATCGTGAACATGCAGGCAAGCCCCTTGTTCTCCTCGCCGACAAGAAAGCCAAGCGGCGCCGCCATGATCGCCATAAACCATCGTGCAGGTGGGCGAGGCATGGATGCCGAGCTTATGCTCCAACGAGGCGCAATGGACATCGTTGCGCGCGCCAAGCGTGCCATCGGCGTCCGGCCAAAAATTTCGGCACGAGGAAGAGCGAAATGCCACGCGTTCCCTTCGGCGCATCGGGCAGGCGCGCAAGCACGAAATGGACGATATTTTCGGCCATGTCGTGCTCGCCATAGGTGATAAAGATTTTGGAGCCGAAGAGTTTGTACGTTCCGTCTTGCTGCCGCTCGGCTCTGGTTTTGAGCGCGCCGAGGTCGGAGCCCGCCTGCGGCTCGGTCAAATTCATGGTGCCGGTCCATTCGCCGGAGACGAGCTTTGCAAGATAGACCGCCTTCAACGATTCGGTCGCATGCGATTGCAAAGCCTCGATCGCGCGCAAGCGTCAGCAGAGGGCAAAGGCTGAACGCCATGTTCGCCGCGCTCCAGATTTCGATGCAGGCGGTATTGAGGAGCACCGGCAGAGCCGTGCCGCCATATTCGGAGGGACCGGTGATCGCGTTCCATCCCCCCGCGGTCCATTGCCGGTAGGCGTCGGCAAAGCCCGGCGCGGTCGCTGACCATGCCCGCTTCGAACTTCGCGCCCTCCTTGTCGCCGGCGCGGTTCAAGGGCGCGAGAACATTTTCGGCGAATTTCCCCGCTTCCGTCAGGGTCGCCTCGGCAAAACCATCGCCAAGATCGGAATAGAGTCCGTCCTTCAGCCCAAGATCCAGCCCCGCCTCATGGGCCATGGCAAAAAGAATGTCGGCAATGGGCGCGCGATACGTCATGTTTGTCTCCGCGAATGACCGTGTCCTTTGACCGCGAAGGAATCCGCGTGCCAAGGATGCACCCCGTCAAGGATTGAATTATAAGCCACTTGCCCTGTTGTGTCGTCAAGGATGAATATCGACGAATGAAGAGCGGTTTTTTCGCGCGTGGTCCCGCACCCACCGCGCCACAAGAATTAGTGGCGGACGCGGCGGGCATTGCCGAGGCGGCGCGCATCTTGCGTCACGGCGGTCTCGTCGCGTTTCCGACCGAGACGGTTTACGGCCTGGCCGCCGACGCGGCCTCGGACGCGGCTGTCGCCCGCATTTACGCGGCGAAGGCAAGGCCAAAATCCAATCCGCTCATCGCCCATGTCGAGAGCCTTGAAGCAGCGCTTGAACAAGGCGTTTTTTCCACCAATGCCGTGCGGCTTGCCAAAGCATTCTGGCCGGGGCCGCTGACTCTCGTGGTCCCGCTCGCTTCCAACGCGACGGTCTGCTCCGGCCGCCCGCGCAGGTTTGCAAACCATCGCGCTGCGTGTCCCAGCGCATCCGAGTTGCACTTGCCGTGATTGCGGCGGCGGGGCGTCCGCTGGCGGCGCCGTCCGCCAATCGCTCCGGCCGGGTGAGCCCGGTCACCGCCGCGCATGTGGCGCGGGATTTTGGCCGCGAAATCGACCTAATCCTCGATGGCGGACGCTGCCAAATTGGCCTCGAGTTGACGATCATCGCATGCCTCGAAGCACCCGCGATTGTTGCGGCCAGGCGGGATTGCGAGGCAAGACATCGAAGCCGTGCTTGGCCATGAGCTAGGGGAATCCGCGAGCACAAGCCCAGTGTGTGCGCCGGGAATGTCGCGATCGCACTACGCCCCGCGCGCAAAACTTCGTCTTGAGGCGGTGGCGCTCGATGACGGCGAGGCGGGCCTCGATTTCGGCGGGATCTTTGGCGCGGGCAAAAATGTTCTGGATCTTTCGCCCGGCCGGGATCTCGCGGAAGCGGCGGCCAATCTTTTCAGTTTCTTGCGGGAACTCGATGCGCGAGAGCCCGCCTGCATCGCGGTCGCGCCGATTCCTCACGAAGGTCTTGGCGAGGCCATCAACGACCGGCTCGCCCGCGCCGCCGCGCCGCGCGGCTCACAACACCAATTGTCTTCGCACCCGCCAACATGAAGACCGCTCTTGATGCTGCCGCCTGGAAAGCCCAAACCGGTAAAACCATGTCGATAGCTTACGCGACCTCCGCCGTTATTCTGCCTCGTGTAAAGGCTAAGACAGTCAAACGCTGCGGTCCAGCGCAAGACTTCGTGACGTTGCCCAAGCGCTGGATCGCCGATGGTTCGGCAGGTTTGCCATAGGCGACCAACCGCATGGTTGAACCGCTACCACGGACTGACCAAGGATTGGGATAACCTCGACCTCAGCGCTTGTCCTTCTCCGTTTCGCCTGCATGCGACTCATGCTACGAAAGCTCCGTAATGGTTGACGAACTTTCGAGAAAGATTCTCAGACTGGAACGCTGGAAACCAATGCAGCCGGAGCGCTCGCCGCGTGGCGAAGGGACTGCGAATCCACGTCTGGAGCGGCTCGCCCTGACGGCCCGCGCGATCCTCATTTTCGAGCGGGCGTGGCGCATTGTGCTACCCCCGCTTGTGGTTCTTGGCGCATTCGTTTGCGTCTCCTGGACCGGAATATGGCTCGATGCCCCGCACTGGGCGCGGGCCTTTGGCGTATTTGCGCTTGTGCTCGGCCTCGCCACCGCTTTGCTGCCGCTGCGCCAATTCCGGTTGCCCTCGCGCAAGGAGGCACATCGAGCGGATCGACCGTGTGTCTGGCCTTGCATCGCATCCGGCCGCGGTGCTCGACGACCGCCTCGGCAATGGGACAAGCGATCCAGCGACTCGGACGCTGTGGAACCTGCATCGCCGCCGCGCGGAACAAGCCGTGGCCTTGCTCCGCACCGGCGGGCCCTCGCCGCGCATGGTCGATCTCGATCGTTATGCTTTGCGCGCTGCCGTTCTGGTCGCGCTTATCGCGACAGGCTTTGTCGCGGGTCCCGAAAAATATGCGCGCGTCGCCGCGGCTTTCGATTGGCGCTTCGACACGTCACCGGGCAACGCGTACAGGCTCGATGCCTGGATCGATCCGCCAGCCTATACCGGCAGGCCACCAATCGTACCTAAATCTTGGCGGCAACCAAAACCCACAACAAATCGAAGTCCCTAGCGGTTCGATCGTCGTCATTCATGCGCCGGGCGGCAATTTTGACATGGACATGAAAGGCGCTCTCGCGGCCGCGAAGGACAATGTAACTGGCGCTCAAGCTAGCTCAACCGCTCCCGGTGCCGCCGCCAAGCCGCCTAAAGGCAAGCGGGACGGCAATGGCGAAACGCGCCTGGTTTTGCGCGGCGATGCGACGCTAACCCTTGGCCATTCCGGCGCGCCCCTCGGCGCGTTTGAAATTCATGCCATTTTGGACCAACCGCCGTCGATCGCCCTGACCGCCGCTCCTAAGTTCAATGTGCGCGGATCCATGACGCTGAAATATAGCGTTGCCGACGATTATGGCGTTACCGGTGCCGAGGCACGATTTCGCCAAGCCGGTGCTCCCTGGCGGACATCCCGCCACACGTTCGCTCGTCGATCCGCCGCATATCCCTTTGTTGTTGCCGCCACCGCCTGACCTCAGCGGCGAGGCCGAGACGACGGCCGATCTTTCCGAGCACCCATGGGCCGGCGCGCGTGTCGAAATGACGCTGACCGCGCGCGACGAAGGCGGCAATGAGGGCAGTAGTGATCCCGTGGAAATCACCTTGCCGCAAAAACCTTTCGTCAAGCCTCTTGCCCGCGCGCTTGCCGAACAGCGCCGCAATCTCGTACTCGCGCCAGACGACAGGACGAGGGTGGCAGATGCGCTCGAGGCCTTGATGATCGGGCCGGAAGTGTTCGGCACTAGCGCCAGTGTCTATCTTGGATTGCGGGTGGCATTCGATCGGCTCAATGCGGCGCATAGCGACGGTGATCTCGTCGAAACCGCCGATTATCTCTGGCAAATGGCGCTGCGTATCGAGAATGGCGATCTCTCCGAGGCCGAACGCGACCTCCGTGCCGCCGAACAACAATTGCGCGAGGCGTTACAGCGCAATGCGCCGGAGGACGAAATCCGCAAGCTTGGCGATAATCTGCGCGCCGCAATGGATAAATTTATGCAAGAGCTCGCCGCCCAGCAGAATGACCAGGACCATCGGGATAATTCCGCGGCGCTTGACGGCCGGGGCCATTCGATCAGTCCCAAGGATCTGCAAAAAATGCTCGACCAGATGCAGGACATGTTGCGTTCGGGCGACAGCGCGAATGCCCAGAAAATGCTGGATCGGTTGCAAAACATCATGGAAAACCTGCGCGTCGCGGGGCCGCGCAAGGCCGATCCCAGGGCGCGGGAGATGCGGCGCGGGCTCGACGAGCTCGGCCAGATGAGTCAAGACCAGCAGGATTTGCGTGACGAAACCTATCAAAGCGGCCAAGCGGAACGGCATCGGCAACACGAGGAGCGCGGCGGCCTGCCGGGTCAACCTACGCTAGGCGAACTCTTTGGCCAGGACGGCGACGAAAACGAAGGCCGCCGTGACGGCCAAGGAAACGGCCAAAGCCCTGGTCCCAAAAGCGGCATCAGCCCGCGGGCCGGACAGCAAAGCGATGCCGGTCTCGCAAAGCGCCAGAAAACGCTCCGCGACCGGCTTGAAAATCTACAAAAACGTTTGGACCAGGCTGAGGCCGGCGCCAATGGCCTAGACGATGCGCGAAACGCGATGCGCGACGCCGAAAATGCGCTCGGTCAAGGTCCAGGCGGCACCGGCGGCGCAGTGGATGCGCAAGGCCGCGCGGTGGAGGCCTTGCGCGAGGGCGCGCAAAAGCTTGCCGAAAGCATGCAAGGCGAGGGGGAGGGTTCGGGCGCCGGCGAGGGAGAAGGAGAGGGTCAGGACGGTCAAGGCCCGCAAGGCCAGTATGGCGACGCCGAGGGCACTGATCCCCTCGGGCGCCAGATGGAGATCTTGCGAGGATTCGATCCGTCTGCGCGTTTCCTCGGCGCGGAGCGGGCAAGGCGCGTCCTGGAGGAACTCCGCCGGAGGCTCGGCGAGCCCGCCCGTCCGCGCGAGGAATTGGATTATTTGGAACGTCTATTGCGCCGCTACTGAGTCGTGTCCGGCATGCGTTGCGTTCGATGATCGCGGCAAGATGCTCGCCGCAAGGATTTTAGGTTTGCCACCGGCACCGGTGCCACCGCAAAAACCGATCCGCTGGCGGCCCGGTCTTCAGTTCGCCGTTATACTCATTATCATCGGCATATGTGGTTTCGCGGCGAGTGTTAATATGTGGAGCAACATGGTTGTCTTGAACCGGATTTACACCAAGACAGGCGATGACGGCACGACCGCGCTTGGCACTGGCGAGCGTCGCGCCAAGAACGATCTCAGGATCGAAACCTATGGCACGATTGACGAGGCCAATTCGGCGATCGGGCTTGCCCGCGTCGTGACTGCGACAGATCCCGATTGTGCCAGGATCGACGCGATGTTGCTCTGCGTTCAGAATGATCTGTTCGACCTCGGCGCCGATCTTTGCGTGCCGTCCGATGGAACAGGCGAGACCGTGCCCCTACGCATAGTCCAATCGCAAGTGGATCGCCTGGAACGCAAGATCGACGAACTCAACGCGGAACTCGGCCCCTTGCGTTCTTTTATTCTGCCGGGTGGCTCGCCGGGGGCGGCGGCCCTGCACCTCGCCCGCACCGTGACACGCCGGGCCGAGCGGCTGCTCGTCGCCTTGGCCGGTACGCAGGGCGAAGTTGTCGGCGGCCCGGCTCTCAAATATGTCAACCGGCTGTCGGATTTTCTATTTGTCGCGGCTCGCTACCTGAACCATAAGGGCGAGGCCGACATACTTTGGGTGCCAGGGCAGAACCGGTGAGAAGCTGGCTCGAAGGAACTTATCTGCACCTGGCATCGCCAGTTACGCACGGCCCCATGCCTTTTGGCCTAACAAACGAAGCGAATAACATTCCATCTTGCCGCCTATTTTAAGATCGAAGGCGCGCGCGAGCTTGCCGATAATAAGCTTGACGACCTTTGATCGCGCCTTCGCCGGCGCGCGCCTCTTGGGCGAATTTTCTCTGGATCCGTCCATCGAGATTCCGAGCTCTGCCAAAATCTGCTCGCGATCCTTTCTGCGCTGCTTGGCCACAGCCGCACTTTAATTTCAAATGAGCCGGCCATTACGTGCGCCAGGGTGAGCGCACCGTAACCCTCACAAACTTGTGATGAGCATGCCGGAACGACACGGCGAGTGCCAAAGTTTGCACGAAAGTTTGCGGCGCCTAGCCGGCCCGGAAACACCATGCAAATGGAGAAGCATTATGCGAACCATGCAAAACATGCGAAACATAGGAGCAATCGTGGCTGTGGCTGGATTGTTCGCTCTCCCGCTTTCGGCCCAGGGGCAAGGGATTCCTGGCGGCGCTGCTCGCGGTGCGGACGAAGGTGGCCAGGCGGCAGGACCCCTCGGCGCGGCGGTTGGCGGAGTTGTCGGAGGTGTCGCCGGCGGCGTAGCGGGTATTCTCGGCGTCGATCAGCGTCCCCGTTTTCGTCAGTACGTCGTTCGCGAGCACATACCTGCCTACAAGATCCACGAACCGGTCGCGGTAGGCATGGTTTTACCGTCGCAGGATGTACCGCTTTACACGATTCCAAGCGAATTCGGGGTCCCGCCGGACTATCGCTACGCGGTGGTCAACAACGAAGTGGTTCTCGTCGAGCCGGCGAGCCGGGAAATTGTCGACGTCATCGATTGACGCAGTAAGCCCATGACGTCGCGGCTGCCTCGGGCAATCGCTCCTGCACGAGCGGGCCGTGGCGTCATTCGTTTGCCCTGCCCAGACGACCACAAAGCATCCGTATGTTCACGTATGGTTGAAAGGGAACGCTAATGACGACCACCGTTCTTGTGTCAGGCACTCTTTCGCACGCGCCGCAATGCTGCACGAACGCTCGCGGCCGATCTGCGACAGCCAAATTGAAAGGCAAGATCGGCGACCGCACGCAATTTTGGCATGTTGTCGCATTCAGCGAAAACGCCCAGGCCGAATTGATGCGGCTTAGCGAAGGCGATGCGCTCTCCGTGCAAGGTGCGTTGCAAGCCGAACCGCGTAATCAAGATGCCGCCGCCGAATTCTTGTTTGGCGTCGTGGCTGAGCATGTTCTGCCGCTGCGTCGGCCGGGTAAAAAACTAAGGGAGGAAGGCCGTTCCGCTGCTCACCAAGGGCACGTTAGATGGCCCTCGCCCTTACATCAATGACGCGGTGCCGTTCCAAGCGCTGGTTCAAACGTCATCGATAGCCAATGCCACACGTCTATCGTGGTGCCATGGGTGGCTCACGTTATACCCTGGTGAGGCTTTCGAGACAGCTTCTGGGCCAATCTTACACAGGAGTCATTCTCCTGTACCGCCCGGAGCCAAAAAGCAGCTCCACCGCCTCAGTCCAATTACACAAAATTTTTGGCGATATTATATTTGACGGGACCACCCACTACAGGTAGTTTCCCAGAGTAGCTAATTCTGGCGCTTCTTAGCTGTCTCGCGATCTTTCGGTTTTTGAGCGCCTTTCGCTACCGATGTTAAGGCACGCTCAAAGTCAGCCGGATCGTTGCTTGTTTCTGCCTCACGCGCTGTCTCTCGGATGCGCTTCGCGCGCTCCGCACCAGTCAGTTTTGTTTTCTTAGCTGGCATGGAAGGGGTTGGTTAAGGGGCTTGCGATTGCCATTATGGCAGCTCAACTTTCTCAAGACGGTTTAGTTCGGTCAAATGAAATATGTAAGGGCGCTCCGTCGATTCCGCCAAAGCAACAATTCTATGGTACCCGCGTGCAAAACTTATTACTTTATCCCACGTATTTCTGTTTGCTCCGCACAGATAGAAACATCCTATTTTATGCTGACGTATCGCTTTTGTGGCTACCGTATCAGTATGAAATTTACGATCGTGACTAAATACAATCCACCCTTTCTGCCCAACCACTGATAGCCATTTGTCATCAGGAGTATTTGGCTTAAATTTATTGTTCTTATTGCCGTGGAATTCAACACTAAAGGGAGGTCTTGCTCTCAAGAGTGTTTCAGGAAAGCGTTTACCGAAGCAAATATCAAAATAGAACGTTAATTTATCCACGAATTGGTGCGCCTAAGCTCATTTTCTTGCACACCCTCAAAAGCAAGCGCCTCGGTGACATAATCTTTTGACAAATCAAAATCGTCGGCGATTTCATCAATGCTTTCGCCAGCTTCCCATCGGCCTTTCAAAATCCAAGTTGGAACGCCTTTGACATTTGGAGACCCAAACGAGACGCGCGGATCAATTATGATTGGTTTGTCGAGACCTGCGACGTGCCATTTAAGCGCCAAACCGAGAGCGCGTTCATATTCGAATTGCTTGAGCAAGCCACCAACAATTTTCTCCCACTCCAATTGACCTTTTTGAGTGGCGTTTAGGAGTTTTCCTTTTCCTTTTTTCTTGTCAACTTGCTGGTAATCAAGAAGAATTGACCGGCCGTCGGTTTTGAAGTCATAAGCTGCGAACGGATATTCCTTCTTGAACGCATTGCTCACATAATCACGCGCATCCCTGATGCGTTTCAGCGTGAGTCCTAAGTTCCTCAGTGCCGAAACGACGGCGACCTCTATCAATTCCATGTAGGAAAGCGCCTCTCCACTTTCCCTCGGCACGAGAAGGTTTTGATTTTGACTTCCTACTCGATGCCAATATCTCACGGTCTGCGGAGACACACGTGCGTATCGCGCGGCCTCTTGCACCTGATAATTTGGAACGGTGAGCCTCGCGCGCCAAGGCTCACGGGCTATCGAATGCTGTATTGGCATTAGTTTCGAGCGTTCATCATGAACCAGCTGTTTGATAGGTCAGACGCTTCCCCTTAGCTCCAAAAAGCGCACGGTCGGAGCGTCCAAGATCGTGCACACCTAACGCAATTCGATTATTGTACCGAAAGTCAAATTCAGCGACGTAGCGATGCAAATGGCGCTCGCTACAGTGCTGATAAACGCCTTTCATGCCGCGCTTGAAGATCGAAAAATAACCTTCAACCGTGTTCGTATGCACATCGCCGCGAACATATTCATCGGCTTTGTGGTTGACGGTATCATGGCTTCCAAAGTCGGAGCCTAAGCGGCTGTAATGGCCGCCTTCGTCGGTCATCATCGCGGTTTCGGTGGCAACGTTCTTTAATATGATAGGCATAACATCGGCCGCGCTCGTTCCGTTGATATGGAAAGATCGGACTTGCTTGGCGTTGCGATCAACAAGGGACAACACCGCGTTCTTGTGGCCGTGGCCGCGACGCTTCACAGAGCCTTCCTTGCGGCCAATGAAAGTTTCGTCGGATTCCACAATGCCACCAACTCCGCCCATGGGCTCAAACGTGCCAGCGCGCATGGCTTCGCGGATACGGTGGCCCATGAACCAAGCGGTCTTGAGAGTGACTCCCAACGTGCGATGCAACTGGTTCGCACTAATGCCCTTCTTAGAAGAGCAAAGCAAATGAATGGCAACAAGCCAATCGCGCATTGCGACGTGACTATCCTCGAAAATCGTGCCAACTTTCACAGAGAACTTTTTGCGGCATGCATAGCACTTATAGGAGCCTATGCGGTCCGTTTTGCCTTTAAGCGGCCCAGAATGATCAATGACGCCACAATGCGGGCAGACGCGGCCGCTCGACCACAAACGCGCCTCTACAAAGGCGTAAGCGGCGGCTTCATCATTGAAGTGTGGGGCAGAAAAAATTGAACGGGACACAGCGGAAACTCCTTATGCCGCAACCCTACCTCATGGGCCTGGTCCTGTCAAGTATAATATCGCCAAATTTTTGGCCTGTCTTACCTGGACGAGGGGCTAATCGCTGTGTTGCGACTTATAAGATTTTGGGTCTCGACCTTACCAAAATGTTTCACGTGAAACATTTTGGTAAGGTTTTGAGCAGTGGAGTCAGGGCCGACCATGAGCGGTTGCGTTGACTTGGCGTAGGCAGCCCGGTACCTAATCTTTCTCAAATTGAGGCTGCCTTTCGCAATCGAGTTTTATCCATGAAAATTCTCGTGCCCGTGAAACGGGCGGCCGATTTCAATGTCAAGATCAGAGTGAAACCCGACGGTTCCGGCGTCGATCTCGCCAACGTCCAAATGTCGATGAACCCATTCGACGAAATCGCCGTCGAAGAGGCATTGCGCCTAAAAGAAGTCAGGCAAGGCAGAAGAAGTGATCGTGGTCTCGATCGGGCCCGCGCAGGCCGCCGAGACGATCAGGAGGGGTCTCGCGATGGGCGCGGATCGGGGCATTCTCATCAAGGCGGAACAGCCAGTCGAACCGCTCGCCGTCGCCAAGCTCTTGAAAGCTGTCGCGATCGCCGAGGAACCGTCGCTCATCATACTTGGCAAGCAGGCGATTGACGACGATTGCAACCAGACCGGACAGATGCTGGCCGCGCTTTTGGGCTGGGGCCAGGGCACCTTTGCCTCGAAAGTCGCGGTAGGCGAAGGACGAGTGGATGTTACCCGCGAGGTGGACGGCGGCTTGCAAACCGTCAGCCTCAAACTCCCCGCCGTCGTCACAACCGATCTCCGCCTCAACGAGCCCCGTTACGCCTCGCTGCCAAACATCATGAAAGCCAAGAAGAAGACAATTCTGGAGAAGACGCCGGCCGATTTTGGCGTCGATATCGCGCCGCGCCTCAAGATTTTGAAGACTGTCGCGCCTCCCACGCGCAAGGCGGGAATTAAACTCGCCTCCGTTGCCGAACTCGTGGCAAAGCTCAAGGACGAAGCCGGAGTGATCTGATGGCGGTGCTGCTTCTCGCCGAGGTGTCGAACGGCAAACTCAACGAGGCGACCGCCAAGGCGCTGACCGCCGCCAAGGCGCTGAACGAGCCCGTTCATGTCCTTGCCGCCGGTGATGGTATAGAAGCCGCGGCGCAAGCCGCCGCCAGCCTCGACGGCATCGAAAAAGTCCTGGTCGCGGACGATCCGCTGTATGCGCATCAATTGGCCGAACCGCTGGCGGCGCTTCTCGTCCAATTGGCCGGCAATTATTCGGCGATCCTGGCCGCCGCGACCTCGACCGGCAAGAACGTCATGCCGAGGGTCGCGGCCGTCCTCGATGTGATGCAGATTTCGGAGATCATCAAAGTCGCCGCGCCCGACACATTCGAGCGTCCGATCTATGCGGGAAACGCGATAGAGACAGTGCAGTCGACTGGCGCGAAAAAGGTCATCACAGTGCGGACGGCGGCGTTTCCGGCGACCGGCGGTGGCGGCTCCGCGCCAATCGAAAAGATCGCCGCCGCCGCCGCGCCCGAGATTTCGCGCTTTAAGGAAGAGACGCTTGCCAAATCCGAGCGCCCCGAGCTTGCCGCGGCCAGGGTCGTCATTTCCGGCGGCCGCGGCATGCAAAACGCGGATAATTTCAAGACACTGATCGAGCCCATCGCGGACAAGCTAGGGGCGGCGATGGGTGCGTCGCGCGCCGCGGTCGACGCGGGCTATGCGCCAAACGATTGGCAGGTTGGCCAAACCGGCAAGGTCGTCGCGCCCGATCTCTATATCGCCGTCGGAATCTCCGGCGCCATCCAGCACCTCGCCGGAATGAAAAACTCGAAGATCATCGTCGCCATCAACAAGGATGAGGAGGCGCCGATCTTCCAGATCGCGGATTACGGACTCGTCGGCGATCTCTTCGTAATCCTGCCGGCGCTGAACGAGGAGCTTGCCAAGCTCGGCCGTTAGACACGCGCAATACAAGAGCAGCCAAGAATGCCAGGGAATGACCGCCCTTGCTTGGCACCGCCGGTGCGAAAGACATTGGCGGACGCGCGAAACGCTCGGCGCATTTAACCGGTAAAGACTTGGTCCGCTTGAAGAAGGAGAATAATGGATAGTTCAATCCTGAAACCACTTATCGCGCTGGTGATTTGGACATTTGTCATGTGGGCGTGGCTTTATGCGGCCCGTCTTCCGGCAATCAGAAAGTACAAGATTGCTCTCGACCCGAACCGGCTCAAGGCGGAGTTTGACGCGCTCCTGCCTGCAAAGGTGCGTTGGAAGGCGGACAATTACAGTCATCTCATGGAACAGCCGACCCTGTTCTATGCCGTTTGTCTGACCTTGGCTGTCCTCGGCGCTGGTCAGGGTTTGAACGCCACACTCGCTTGGCTTTACGTCGGTCTGCGGATAGCTCATAGTCTCGTTCAAGCGCTCGTTAATGTAATTTTGCTTCACTTTGCTATATTTGTGGCCGCGTCCCTGGTGCTGTTCGCAATGACAATGCGCGCCGCATACATTGTATTTTTGGTCAATCCGTAAAACGACGCCCCGCCGCGCGCGGCATGATCCCGTCGATTTGGCGTAATTCCTTTTCGGTTGCCCGCTCTGGAATTCATTCAGGGAATTGGATATAGGCTTGTCGTTGGACTAGAAAACGGCGCGGCTCTTCGCGAACCCGGCGCGGCAAGGTTCGCGGGAAGTCAATCAGCCGGGGCCATCCAGCGAGCTTGCCGTTGTGGGCGAATGACATGGACATTAACAAAATCGGAGTGATCGGGGCCGGCCAAATGGGCACCGGGATCGCCCAGGTCTGCGCGCAGGCGGGCATCGAAGTCGCGCTCAACGATATCTCGGACGCCCGCATCAACGCCGGGCTCGCCACGATTGCGGGCAACCTCGCGCGCCAGGTTGCGCGAAATCAGGTCGATTCACCGGCGCGCGACGCGGCTTTGAGCCGGATCAAGCCCGCGCCCGGCTACGAGGCCTTTGCTGACAGCGACCTCGTCCTCGAAGCGGCGACCGAGAACGAAGAGATCAAACGCAAGATTTTTTCCAAGCTTTGCACTTCGTTGAAACCGAGCGCGATGTTGGCGACAAATACGTCGTCGATTTCGATCACCCGGCTCGCCTCGATCACCGATCGGCCCGAACGGTTCATCGGCATTCATTTCATGAATCCGGTTCCCCGCATGCAGCTCGTCGAGTTGATCCGCGGCATCGCGACCGAAAACGCGACGTTCGACGCGGCCAAGGCGCTGATCGGCAGGCTCGGCAAGACATTCACCGTATCCGAGGATTTCCCGGCCTTCATCGTCAATCGCATTCTGCTACCGATGATCAACGAAGCGATCTATACGCTCTACGAGGGCGTGGGCTCGGTTAAATCGATCGACACCGCGATGCGGCTCGGCGCAAATCATCCAATGGGACCCTTGCAGCTCGCCGATTTCATCGGGCTCGATACTGTGTTGTCCGTCATGCAGGTCCTGTATGAGGGCATGGCCGATCCGAAATACCGTCCCTGCCCATTGCTCGTGAAATATGTCGAAGCCGGTTGGCTCGGGCGCAAAGCCCAACGCGGATTTTACGATTACCGCAGCGGCACGGCGATTCCGACGCGCTAATCCATTGCCGCGCTTACCGGTTGCTTCGAGGCAACCTTCACAAAGGTGTCATCGGGCCGGTAAAATGTAACGCAAGGGGCTAGCCTTGGATTCAAGGCGGGTATAATCAGGGGCCGCGCCGCTGCCACTCACCGGCGCGCTAGGCGAGGGAGCTGACGTGACGGTTCATTCCCAACCTGGAGTTTCCCCCGAGGCATGCCCGGCGCTCGTGCTCAATGCCGATTTCAGGCCGTTGAGCTACTATCCTCTTTCACTTTGGTCGTGGCAGGATTCGATCAAGGCGGTGTTTCTCGACCGGGTGAATATCGTTTCAAATTACGATAAGGTCGTTCGAAGTCCGAGCTTCGAAATCCGGCTACCTTCGGTGCTTTCGCTTAGAAGCTATGTAAAACCCTCCCGCCATCCTGCTTTCACTCGTTTCAATGTCTTTCTTCGCGACCGCTTCAGCTGCCAATATTGCGGCTCCCGCGACGATCTGACCTTCGACCATCTCATCCCCCGCTCGAAGGGCGGCACCACGACCTGGAAAAATGTCGTCGCCGCGTGTTCGAAGTGCAATCTGCGCAAGGGCGATCTGCTCCCCGGCGAGGCGCGCATGAGGCCCGCCCGGATGCCCTATCAACCGACAGTCAATGATCTGCACCAAAACGGCCGCCGGTTTCCACCCAATTATCTGCACGAAAGCTGGATGGATTATCTCTATTGGGATCTCCGTCTTCGAGCCCTGAGCCTTTGTTCGCAAAGCGCGCGATACTGATCCAACCATCGAGCGAATGATCCCAGCGCGAGCAAAACCATCGATCTGCGCGATTTTCGAGCGAACGATCCGGGTGCGAGCAAATTCCGCTTCGCCGGACCATGTTCCAGCGTTCACTCCGCTGCGGCCGACTCGCGGGGTTTGAGCGTGGCCTCGCCGGTTTCGAATTGAAGCTTTGCCAAGCGGGCGTAAAGGCCATCCTTGGCGACCAGGGACGAATGCGTGCCTTCCTCGATCAATCGGCCGTTGTCGAGAACAAGAATCCGGTCCGCCCGGAGGACAGTCGCGAGGCGATGCGCGATAACGAGGGTCGTGCGTTCCGACATCACTTTTTCGAGTGCGGACTGAACCATGACTTCGTTTTCGGAATCGAGCGCCGACGTCGCTTCGTCGAGAAGCAGCACCGGCGCTTCCTGTAAAATCGCCCGCGCGATGGCGATCCGCTGGCGCTGCCCGCCCGACAAGGTCACGCCGCGTTCGCCGGCGAGCGTCGCATAGCCATCCGGCAAGGCGCGGATGAAATCGTCGGCCGCCGCCCGCCGAGCCGCGCCGCGCACGGCCTCAATCGCTCGCGTCCGGCGCGCCATAGCGGATATTGTCGGCAATAGATGCGGCGAAAATCACCGGGTCCTGCGGCACGCTTTTGATCCGCCGCCGCAACTCTGCCGGATCGGCGCTCTTGATGTCGACACCATCGAGCAAAATGCGGCCCGAGGCTGGATCGTAGAATCGCGAGAGGAGCTGGAACAAGGTCGTCTTGCCCGCGCCGGACGGTCCGACAATGGCGACCGTTTCCCCCGGCGCCACCTTGAACGAGAGCCCGTGCAAGGCGGACTCTTGCGGCCTTGCCGGATACGCGAAATCGACATCGCTCGAAAACGATTTCGCCCCGGCCCGGCTCGGGCAGCGCGGTGGCTGGAACCGGCGCCACGATCGAAGGCCGCAAGGCAAGGATCTCGGCGATCCGGCCGGCCGCGCCGCCGGCCGCGGCTACTTCGCCCCACACCTGGCTCAACTCGCTCAAGGCGCCCGCGGCCAAAATGGCGTAAAGCACGAACTGCGACAATAGGCCGCCGGTCATGCCGCCAGAAAGAACGTCCCGCGCGCCAAACCAAAGCACGCCGACTATGCTTGCGAAGACCAGGAATATTACCACGATCGTGAGGCCCGCGCGGGCAAGGGCGGCATTGCGGGCAGCGGCATAGGCTTCCTCCACCGCGGCGCTGAAATGGCGGCTGGTGGCGGGCTCGGCGCCAAAGGCCTGCATTACCCGGACGGCGGCGAGGTTTTCGGCGGCATAGGCACTCGCCTCGGCGAGCGTATCTTGCGCCGTGCGGGACCGTTTGCGGACCAGGCGGCCGGAGGCCACCAGAGGCAGGACGATGACGGGAATGGCAAACAACACAGCGGCGGAAAGCTTTGGGCTCGTATAAACCATCATCGCGACCGCGCCGGCGAACAGAAACAGATTGCGCAACGCGACCGCTGCCGAGGAACCGAAGGCGGACTTCATCTGGGTCGTGTCGGCGGTGAACCTCGACATGAGCTCGCCAATTCGCGCGGTGTCGAAAAACGCCGCGTCGAGACGGCACAGATGTTGGAACACATCCGTCCTGAGGTCGGCGACGACACGTTCGCCGAGCGTCGTCACGAAATAGAATCGCGCATCCCGAGGCCAGCGCCAAAATCCCGGCGACGGCGACGAGGGCAAGAAAATATGTAGTTGATCAAGCCCGCGCTTTCGGCCGAAAAGCCAAAATCGATCATTCGCCGGATCGCCAGCGGCACTGCCAAGGTCGCCGCCGCAGCCACCGTTACCGCGAGCAGCGCCGCGGTAATGCCCGGTTTGTAGCGCAAAAGATATGGTGCGAGCTGCAAAAGCGCGTGGACAGACGGTTTTTGCGCGGGAGACACGGAGTTCGTCGCGGAGGAGGAGGCGCGGCCAATCATCGGGGGACTCTAACCAAAATCTTTTGTTTGCGCACTCGAAATCATCCCTACCCCTCTCCCGCGATGGCGTCCACTTACGGGGGATAAATTGATCGTGTGAAAACCGAATTGTTTGTAATAACAATCGGATTACCATGGCCCCATGATTGCATGGTAGGGTCGGCGCGGCGCGGCGCGTAACCCAGTTTTGGAAATTTGAGCGGAGGTCGGGCACAGTGGCGAAGGACAAGGTTCTGGTCACGGGAGCTTCCGGCTTCGTCGGGTCCGCCGTGGCGCGCGCCCTGATTCGCTCCGGCTACTGCGTCCGCGCCTTACTGCGGCCAACCAGCAAGCGAACAAATCTCGCCGGTCTCGACCTCGAGATCGTGGAAGGCGACATGCGCGACGCGGCCTCCGTCGCGCGGGCTATGGCAGGCGCGCGTTTTCTGTTCCATGTCGCCGCCGACTACCGCCTCTTTGCCCGCAACCCACAGGAAATCATGTGGAACAACCGGGAAGGAACCAGACTTCTTATGCGGACCGCGCTGGCGGCGGAGGTGGAGCGCATCGTTTATACGAGCAGTGCCGCGACCATCGCATGCGCGGCGGATGGCGGCCAGGCCGACGAGACGATGCGGCTAAACGAATCCTGCGCGATCGGCGCTTACAAGCGAAGCAAGGTCGCCGCGGAGCAGATCGTCGAAACGATGATCGCCCGCGACGATTTGCCCGCGATTATCGTGCATCCGACGGCGCCGATCGGACCGCGCGACCAGAAGCCGACGCCTACCGGGCGGATCATCGTCGAGGCGGCGTCGGGCCGTATTCCGGGTTTCGTCGACTCCGGGCTCAATCTCGTGCATGTCGACGATGTCGCGAACGGGCATCTCGCCGCCCTGCATCAAGCAAAGGCCGGCGAACATTATATCCTCGGTGGCCAAAACGTGATGCTCGCGGACTTCCTTGGCCAAATCGCGATGCTGTGCGGCCGCCGTCCCCCCAGAATTCGGCTGCCGCGCCCGCTGGTTTATCCGTTTGCGTTTGGGGCGGAAACCATGGCACGGGTGACGGGGCGCGAGCCTTTCCTGACAATCGACGGACTGCGGATGTCGAAGCACCGGATGTTCTTTAGTTCCGCAAAAGCCGAACGCGACCTCGGCTACAAGGCTCGGCCCTATCCCGAAGCTCTCAAGGAGGCGTTGGCATGGTTTCGCGGCAATGGGCAATTGCGATGACGCAAGGCTTGCCGATAACGCCTTCGAAAACCCACCGGCAAGAAAATTTTCCCGTCGCCTCGATGCTCATCGCGCCACGACATCGGGCCACAATTCTCGCCTATTACCGTTTCGCCCGCGGCGCCGACGACGTCGCCGATAGTCCCTCGCTCGCACCGGACGCCAAGCTTGCCTGGCTCGACCTTTTCGAAGCAACGTTGACCGGGCGAAGCGAGGCGGTCGAAGCCGCGCTGCCACTGCGCGCGCTGCTCGCCGGGCGAAAGCTCTTGGCCCGTCATGCGCTCGATCTGCTGCGTGCCTTCCGGATGGATGCGGTCAAACATCGCTACGCGAATTGGTCCGAGTTGATGGACTATTGTGCCTATTCGGCGGCGCCAGTCGGGCGCTTTGTTCTCGATGTGCATGGCGAGAGCGAATCCACCTGGCCGGCATCGGACGCGCTATGCACGGCGCTTCAGATTATCAACCATCTGCAAGACTGCGGCGCCGACTATCGCAACCTCGATCGCGTTTATGTCCCGGAAGATGCGCTTGCCGCGCAAGGCCTCCGGCCAGACGCGCTCGACGCCACAAAAGCCTCACCCGCATTACGCGCGGTTTTGCAAGGTGTGGCCCGGCGGACCGCGCCACTGGTCGAATTGGGCTGCTGCCTTCCGGCTCAGGTCCGCGATTTCCGTCTATGTCTGGAGACCGCCGTGATCGGGCGCCTCGCTCGCAAGCTCAACGGCCTGCTGCTCGAACGCGATCCATTGAGCGAACCCGTTCATTTGACGAAGTCCGGCGCACTCGCCTGGGCGAGCCTCGGGGTTGCCGGGGGGCTGCGGGCCTTTTTCCGGCCGCGCCGGATTAGCGGCGACGCCGGCCGGCGGCGCATGAGGGGCGCGTCCGGGGCCGCCAAGCCCGCCGCTGCGGCCCGCGCACGCAGCAGTTCCTTCAATGCGGCGATGCGCATTCTGCCACGCCCGCGCCGCGAGGCGATGTTTGAAATCTATGCCTTTTGCCGCGCCGTGGACGATATCGCGGACGAAGCTGGGCCACGCCACGCCCGCATGCAAGCGCTCGCCAAATGGCGGTGCGATATCGGCGGGCTTTATGCCTGCGGGGGCGCGCCGCAATCCGCGCCGGAAAGGATGCGCGGTCTCGCCAAGGCGATCCATGCGTTTGGCCTGCCGCGCGAGGATTTCTACGCCGTGCTCGATGGCATGGAAATGGATGTCGAGGGCGATATAAGGGCACCCGACTTGGCCACGCTCGATCTATATTGCGATCGCGTGGCGGGCGCGGTGGGGCGCCTTTCGGCGCGGGCCTTTGGGATGCCGCAAGCGGAAGGACAGGGCCTCGCGCATCATCTTGGCCGCGCTCTCCAGCTCACCAATATTTTGCGCGATCTCGACGAGGACGCGGCCCTCCGCCGGCTCTACCTGCCCCGCGAATATCTTCGCGCGGCGGGCATCGGTACGACGGCGCCAAAGGAGGTTCTCGCCAATCCGGCGCTGGGCCTTGCCTGCGCTCCAGTGATCGCCCGAGCGAAGGAGCATTTTTGCGAGGCGGAGCAAATCATGACAAGGTGTCCCCGCGCGAGCGTGCGTGCGCCAAAAATCATGGCGGACGTCTACCGGGCCATTCTCGTTCGCCTGGAACGGCGCGGTTTCGCAGCGCCACGCCAAAAGCATTCGCGCGCCACGCCATCGCGTCGTCCTGGCGCTGCTGCGTTATGGCCTCCATTAATGAATAAACCCGCTGTCCATGTCGTCGGCGCGGGACTTGCGGGGCTCGCTGCGGCGGTGCGTCTTGCGGGTGGACGCCGCGAAATCGTGCTGCACGATGCCGCGCGGCAGGCCGGCGGGCGCTGCCGGTCCTTTTACGACCCGGTGCTTGGCATGATGATCGACAATGGCAATCATTTGCTTTTGTCCGGGAATCACGATGCGCGAAAATTCCTGAAGGCGATCGGGAGCGAGGATCAATTGGCTGGACCGCCGGACGCCGAATTTGCGTTCGCCGATCTCGCCACCAAGGAGCGCTGGCACCTGCGTCCAAATACCGGGCCGGTTCCCTGGTGGATTTTCTCCTCCCTCCGGCGGGTGCCGGGCACAGGTGCACGCGACTATCTTGGCCTCCTGCGGCTTCTTGTTCAGGGTGAGGACGCGCCGATTGGCACTGTGATGCGCTGCGACGGATTGCTTTACGAGCGGCTGTGGCGGCCGTTTTTTCTCGCTGCCTTGAATACCGAGCCCGGCGAAGCTTCATCCCACCTTGCCGCCGCTGTCGTGTGCGAAACACTCGGCCGGGGAGGGCGCGCCTGCCGTCCTCTCGTCGCCACACATGGCCTCTCTGCCGCATTCGTCGATCCCGCGCTCGATTATCTCGTTAAACGCGGGGTAAAGGTTCGATTCGATCATAGGCTGCGCGGAATAGATTTTGCCGGCGGCCGCGCCAAGGCCCTCGATTTTAGCAGCGATGTCGTGCAACTCGGAGCGTCAGACAAAGTCGTTCTCGCGGTTCCGGCCTATACCACGCAAGCCCTTGTGCCAGGCTTGCAAACGCCGGAGAACTATCGCGCGATCGTCAATGCCCATTTCAAAATTGCCCCGCCAAGCGACTGCCCGCCAATTCTAGGTATCGTCAACGGGACCATCGAATGGCTGTTTGCGTTTCCCGGCAGGTTATCGGTCACGATAAGTGGCGCCGATCGGCTGCTCGATGTCCCGCGCGAAGAACTCGCTAGAACGCTTTGGGCCGAAGTTGCAAAAGCAATACGGATTGAAAAGCCGCTTCCGGCATGGCAGATCGTCAAGGAAAAGCGGGCAACGTTCGCCGCGACGGTTACCGAAAACGCGCGTCGGCCCGGTTCTCGAACGGCCTATGCCAATCTGGTGCTCGCGGGCGATTGGACCGCGACGGGACTGCCCGCGACAATCGAAGGGGCGATCCGGTCCGGCCATCGCGCGGCTGGACTGATCGTGGCAACGCAGTAGAAGAGGGACGGTAGCCTGTTAGTCTGAGTTTCCCCTTTGCGCCACAACAAGCCGCGTCCCCGCGGTTTGCTATTGGCTGTCTGGGTTATAGGTTCCATATTGGGGTCTATGCGACTTCAAACGATAATTCGAGACGAAGACCCGCTTGATCAGGTTTTGTCGTTTCGCGGCGCATAGGACCAGTTAATCAATGGGTGAATCCAAAGAGACTGAGGAGGAGAGGAGGGCTACCGTTCACCTATTTTACGGCATTGGCCAGTTCATATTCGAGTTCTCGCAGCTAGAATGGGTGATTCGTCATACGCTCGACGCGGCTTTAAAGCTTGATGGTGGTTTTGAGACATTCGATGCAGTAATCTCGTCCTATGATTTTGCCACGCTTTGCCGAGTAACAAAAACAATTCTTTGTAAACTATCAAGTACTAGAGAACATAATAGCAAAGAATTGATAGATATTTTCAACAAATGCAGTTCTGCAAACGACATTCGCGTACGAGTTGTTCATGGGACTTGGTTTGTCGATGGATCTTCCATAAGTGCAAGGCATGTATCGTGTCAGACTTTGGAACCAAAAGACTACTTTGGTGGGTCTGAAGAATTAGTAATAGAAGCCAAAAAACTGTATGAGCTAAGAACGCGCGTTCTGAAATTTCTCATTGCCATGATGCCTTCAGAAGCCACAAATGATGATTAGTACAGTCAATTAAGTTTCGTAACTCAAGAATTACCCAACATGGGGCATTTGATATAAAATGAGTACCTCGTGTTGTCGAGTATAGGCGAGCGCTGACATTGTCAGGCGGTGATATGTGGGACTCCTTGGCTGGTTGTTCAAACGCTTCCCGCGCACTGTGCAAGGCCATGCGCCGCACTTCAATGTAGAACGGGCCGCAAAAAGATTTGCCGGGTCGTCTTCATGTTCGAAGGGTGAGCGCTACACACTGGGTTGGCTCCAAGGCAGTGAAGAGACCATACAAGGGGAGCAGCAGCGCTTCCGAGGTGGACGATATCTGCTTTTTGAATTTGATCGACCTCTCGTCGAAGGAGGAATGCCGCGTCCAACCCGTGGCAAGGTTGCTGATAACGGGACGTTTATCCTGGTTGATAGTGCTGCTTACAACGGGACGCTTTACGCCTTTGACGTTTCTGGAAAGGTGATTGTTCGCCGTGAATTCAAAGCACACGTAGCAAGTATTGGTTTATCCGATGACGGCCATTTGGCCGTTTGCCAGACAGCTAATTCTTATGACGAGGCCGATAGCTCGAAGGTAACAGTCTTTGATCTTGTGGAAGGCAAAGAAATTGCCAACTGGTTGCCAACATCTGGATGGGCTCAATTCTACGAGTTTCCACCGGGACATAAAACGATAGGTCTTGGCTATAACGACATTGGAGTGTTTCATTACTCTCTTACAGGTGAATTTATCGATCATGACGTCTGGCAAGACGCTTGTTTAGAAAAGGGGCAATACTGGACTGCCATTAGTATGGCTGACGGGCTTGTTAAAGAGGCGAGTGACAAACTATCCCCGGAACTGTCGGCCAAGCTAATTGAGTGTATCGACCGCGTCGAGTCGGACATCAAGAGAACCGATCAAGATACGCAAGCTCGCGCATTGAAGATACGCGGAATCTGTCTTGAGGCTCAGGGCATGAAAGAATCGGCATTGAGTTGCTACGACAAAGCGCTCGCGCTCGACTCAAGGATTGGACTAAAGCGACGGGCCGGCCAGCTTAGGAAAGCTCTCGCCAAATCTGCCTAGGGCAGACGTCGTAGAATTCAAAAATTTTGCTCGAAAGCCATCCAATGGAAAACACCGTGGTTTCTCCATGCAAAAATCAGATGCAAAACAAGTTGCATTATCCGTAAGCCATCTGCGGTAGATTGTCCGCTCCAGATCACAAGCGTAAATTCAAACTGATCCACTACCAAGAGGCAGCCAAGGTGGAAAATATGGATAGCGTAACGGAAGATGCTGTCACGGCGAACCCGGAGCTTGCGCAAATCGAAGCGGCGGTTTCCTGGGCAAGCCAAGCGCTGTTGGCCGCGCAGCGCGAAGATGGGCATTTCGTCTTCGAGCTCGAGGCCGATGTTTCGATTCCGGCGGAATATATTCTTTTTAAGCATTTTCTCGGCGAGCCGGCCGATGCCGGGCTCGAAGCCAAGATCGCGACCTTTCTTCGGCGCCAACAGGCGGCGCACGACGGCTGGCCTCTGTTCGCCGATGGCGCCTTTAATATCAGCAGCAGCGTCAAGGCGTATTTTGCATTGAAGGTGGTTGGCGATTGCCCGAGGCGGAACATATGCGGCGCGCCCGCGCGGCGATCCTCGCGCATGGCGGTGCGGCGAACAGCCAATGTTTTCACGCGAGACTTCTGGCCCTGTTCGGCGCGGTGCCCTGGCGCGGCGTGCCGGTCATGCCCGTCGAAATCATGCTTTTGCCGCGCTGGTTTCCCTTCCATCTGACCAAAATCTCCTATTGGAGCCGCACGGTTCTCACGCCGCTCATGGTGGTGACCGCCTTGAAACCGCGGGCCAGAAATCCGCGCAATGTCGCGATCGGCGAACTCTTCGTCGAGCCGCCGGACGCAGGTTCGCCATTGGCCCGCCGGGCCGCAGCAAAAATTTCCCTGGACGGCGCTTTTTGCCGGTGCTGGACAAGGTTTTGCGCTGGTCGGAGCCTTATTTTCCGAAACGCTTGCGCAAGCGGGCAATCGATAAGGCCGTTGCATTCGTCGAAGAGCGATTGAACGGCGAGGATGGGCTTGGCGCGATTTATCCCGCGATGGCCTATTCGGCGATGATGTTCGATACGCTGGGCTAGCGAACGGCAGGATCCGAGGATGGTCCAGATCCTGAACGCAATCGACAAACTTCTCGTCGTCCATGAGGATGAGGCATATTGCCAGCCTTGCGTCTCGCCGGTGTGGGACACGGGGCTTGCTTGCCATGCGCTGATGGAAGCCGGCGGCGAAGCCGTCGCGCCGCGCCGTGCGTGCCGCGCTCGCTTGGCTGAAGCCCTTGCAAATCACGAATGTCGCGGGCGATTGGGCCGCGCCAGAAGCCGCATGTGCGGCCGGGCGGCTGGGCATTTCAATATGCCAACGCCTATTATCCCGACGTCGACGATACCGCTGTCGTCGCGATGGCGATGGACCGCGCCGCGGGCCGCGAAGCCGATGCCGCATGGCCTGATGCTACAAGGATGCGATCTCGCGCGCGCGCGAATGGATCGAAGGACTGCAAAGCGCCAATGGCGGCTGGGGCGCCTTCGATGCCGACAATGATAGTGAGTATTTGAATTATATTCCCGTTCGCCGATCATGGCGCCTTGCTCGATCCGCCGACGGCGGATGTCACGGCGCGCTGTCTTTCCATGCTGGCCCAGCTTGGCGAGACTGCCGGCGGGCAATCGCGCGGTCGTCGCGCGGCGTCGAATATCTCCTGCGTGCCCAGGAGAAAGGATGGCAGCTGGTTCGGCCGCTGGGGGATGAATTACATCTACGGAACTTGGTCGGTGCTTTGCGCGTTGAATGCCGTCGCAGCATGATCCGCGGCAGCCCGGAGGTGCAAAAAGCAGCTGCTTGGCTGAAAAGCATCCAGAATGCGGATGGCGGCTGGGGTGAAGGGGCCGAGAGTTATGCGTTGGATTATGCGGGCTATCGTCCGGCGCCGAGCACGCCGTCACAAACGGCATGGGCTTTGCTTGGGCTGATGGCCGCTGGTATGGTTGATGATGCAGCGGTGACTTTGGGGATGCGCTATCTTGCGCGGACCCAGGCGGAGGATGGATTTTGGAAGGAAGAGCGTTTTACCGCGACGGGTTTTCCCCGCGTCTTTTATCTGCGCTATCACGGCTATTCGAAATATTTCCCGCTTTGGGCGATGGCCCGCTACCGCAATCTGAAGACAGGCAATCCGGCATCCGATTCCTCGTGGGCATGTGAACCGGCGCCCCGGTCATCGCCGTCACCGGCCTCAAGGCGGAAGCGCGGATTGCCGCCGGGCCGCGCGTCTCACTCCTCGCGGGCGGCGGTGACGCCGCGGGTCTCGCGCCGCGCCTTGGAAGCGGCCGTCGCGAACGGAAAGCTTCGGCCATCATCAGTTTTGGCGTCGCGGGCGGGTTGGCGCCTGGACTTGCGCCGGGATCGAAGCTTGTCGCCCGCTCGGTCATCGCCGCGGACGGCACCCGCTATCACGGCGATCCGGTCTGGTCGAAGCGGCTGTCCTGTGCTCTCGGCGGCGCGGCGATCGCCGACATCGCGGGATTGATGTGCCGCTCGCGCGGCCATGCGGAAAAGCGCGCCCTGCATCTCCAAACAGGCGCCCTTGCCGCCGACATGGAATCCCATATCGCGGCCAGGATCGCCGCCGCTCACGTAATCTGCCCTTCGCGGCTTTTCGCGTCGTCGCCGATCCGGCGCACCGGCGGCTGCCGCATGCCGCCCTCGTGGCGATGAGACCGGACGGCTCGCTTGCGCTTCGGCGCGATCCGCGGCTCGCTTCTGCGCGTGACCCGCGGCCAGATCCCGCAGCTGATGCGGATCGCCCAGGATGCGCAGCGCGGCCTTCATGGCTCTATTCCGCGGCCGAAAGATGCTCTGCCGGAACCGCTCGGATTCACCGATTTCCGCGAGCTTTTGCTCGACGTGCCGGCTGAAGACGTACTCGGCGGGACGCTGCAGGTGTAGCGGAATATCCGGTGCCATCGGACCCTCGGTGCGAATGCCGCGCAAGGACACGCCGAGAGCCCGCAACGGATGGTTGAACGCATCTTCCACGGCGGTCGCCTCGAAGCCGCAATGGACCATGCAGTCGGCGCATTTTTCATAATTGCCGGTGCCATAGGAGTCCCAGTCGGTCTCCTCCATCAGCTCCTTGAAGCTTGCCGCATAGCCTTCGCCAAGCAAGATAACAGGGCCGCTGCCAGCCGAAGACCGTGCGGGTCGGATTGCCCCATGGCGTGCATTGATAGGTTTGATTGCCGGCGAGGAAGTCGAGGAAGAGCTTCGATTGGAAGAAAGGCCACGCCTTGCCGCCCCTGCCCAGCGCAAAAATGTTGCCGGAACAGCGGTCTTGGTTTTTTCGCGATTCAGGAAATGCTGCTGGTCCGGTGCCCGCTCGTAGGCGTAGCCGGGCGACACCGTGATGCCTTCGATGCCAAGCGCCGCCACGCTTATCGAAAAACGCCGCGACCCGCGCCGGATCGGCGTTGTTAAACAGCGTGCAATTGATGGTCACGCGAAAGCCCCGCTCCTTGGCGAGCTTCAAGGCGTCGAGGGCGCGGTCGTAAACGCCATGCCTGACAGACCGACTGATCGTGCATTTCGGCGTCGCCGTCGAGGTGAATCGACCAGTTGAAGTAGCGGTTCGGCGTGTAGCGGTCGAGGTTTTTTCCAAGAAGAAGAGCATTGGTGCAGACGGTCACGAATTTGCCGTCTGCGCGATCGCGCCTTCGACAATCTCCGGGAAGATCCTTGTGCAGCAAGGGCTCGCCGCCGGCGATCACGACGACCGGCGCGCCGCATTCGTCGATCGCCGCGAGGCAATCGGCGAGCCGGCAGGCGCTGGTTGAGAATCTTGTCCGGATAATCGATCTTGCCGCAGCCCGCGCAAGCGAGATTGCAGCGGAACAGCGGTTCGAGCATCAGGACGAGCGGAAAACGCTTGCGGCCCGCCAGGCGCTGGCGAACCACATAGGCGCCGATCTGCGCCATTTGCAGAATCGGTATTCCCAAAGCGTGCTCCTTAAAATTCGGCGTCATCCACGGTCAGGCCGCACAAGTCAATCATTGAGTTCGGCCGGAAGCTTGGATTCTACATCTTCCGCGACCCGGGCCAGGTTGTTTCGACCGCCGGTAAGGCGTCGATCACATCCTTGACATGAACCTCTGCCGCCGAGGCGCCGGTGGTAAGGTCGATACTTTCCCTTCCACGCAATGGCGCGACCATGGCCGGTCAGCTGGATCAACCTCCCTTGTTGCACATACCGCTCACCTTGGCTATGAACTTTCGACACCAGAGGACATGTGGCGTCAAGGACCGGCGGTCCAAGCGCCGCGGCTTCGTCCTCGACGGAGCGGGCAACGCCATCGTCCTTTCCATTTTTCCCAGGTTTGGGTGCCCCTGAAAAACCCTTACTTTTGTGCTAACGGAGTTTTGACCAACTTCTCTTCCGTTTGGCGTCCGTTTGGCGATAGCAAAGCATGGCAAAAATCACATCGCGTGAGAAACCAATCGCTCCTGATCCCATCGCAAGATCCATCGTCGCGATAGTCGGGGCCTGTAGCCGCTTCCGGTGGACCGTGCTTGCCTTGGCAAGCTTGGTGACCGTTGCTTCGGGTTATTATACGGCGACCCATTTCGCCATAACCACGAATACAAACAACTTTATTTCCGAAAAGCTACAATGGCGGCAAAATCTTATTGCGTTGGATAAGGCGTTCCCCCAGCGCGACGATCAAATTGTCGTGGTCATCGATGGCGCGACGCCCGAGCTTGCCGAGGCGGCGGCGCAATCGCTGACCGATCGACTGAAGCGCCGCCCCGACCTTTACCAATCGGTGGTGCGTCCAGACGGCGGATCTTATTTCAATCAAAACGCGCTTTTGTTCCAGCCGGTGGCCGATCTTAAGCTCACGGTAAAGGAACTTTCCCATGCCCGCCCGTTTCTGATGGCACTTGCGTCCGATCCGAGTTTGCGCGGGATTGTAACGGCTGTTTCTTACATCAATCAAGGCGTCCACACGAAGGCCGGAACGCTCGACGATTTCGATCGCCCGATGGCCCTGGCTTGGCGATGCCTTCGATGGCGTCCTCGCCGGCAGGCCGGTGTTCTTTTCCTGGCGCGGCTTGATGTCCGGAGCAACCGCCCGACCCGCGTGAACTGCGCCGTTTCATCGAGGTCAAGCCGGTGCTCGATTATGCGGCTTTGATGCCGGGAGAGAGGGCGTCTGATTTCATCCGGAACACCGCGCGCGATCTTGGGATTTCTCCCGAATCCGGGGTGACCATCCGATTGACCGGGCTTGTGCCGATGGCCGACGAGGAGTTCGGAAACATCGCGGATGGAGCCGGGCGCAACGCGCTGGTGACCGCCTTGATCGTTCTCTTTATCGTCTGGTGCGCCCTGAGATCGGGCCGTATCGTTCTTGCGGTCGGTTTGAGCGTCGTCGCCGGTCTCGCCGCCACGGCCGCCGTTGGACTTATGATGGTCGGCGCGTTGAACTTGATTTCGGTTGC
The DNA here is from genome assembly GCA_963851225.1 of uncultured Alphaproteobacteria bacterium. Lineage (GTDB taxonomy): Bacteria > Pseudomonadota > Alphaproteobacteria > Rhizobiales > Beijerinckiaceae > Methylocapsa. The sequence continues at coordinate 63,621 of CAWKON010000052.1, forward strand.
CTTCGCGGTGTTGTTCGTCGGCATCGGGGTCGATTTCGGCATTCAATTCAGCGTCCGCTACCGCGCCGAACGCTATAAGGAGGCGCGTCTCGACAAGGCCCTCGCGCAAGCAGCTGCCAAGGCCGGGCGGCCGTTGGCGCTTGCCGCGGCGGCGACCGCCGCCGGCTTTTACTCGTTTCTCCCAACCGATTACCGTGGCGTTTCGGAACTGGGTCTGATTGCCGGAACCGGCATGTTCATCGCGTTTTTTTCAGCGATCACGGTCCTGCCTGCCTTGCTCTCCGTATTGCGCCCGCCGCCGGAACAGGAGCCGGTCGGCTATCACTTTTTGGCGCCCGCCGATCGATTCATGACCAAACACCGTTATGCGATTGTCGTCGGGACGCTGTTGGTGGCCTTGGCCGGAACGCCTTTGCTGCGCCATCTTCATTTCGATTTCAATCCGCTGAATTTGCGCAGCCCCAAGGTCGAATCCGTTGCAACCTTGTTGGATTTGATGAAGGATCCGGACACCGACACCAATACAATCGACGTTCTCGCTCCTTCTCTCGCCGACGCGCCGCCGCTTATCGCACGGTTGCAACACTTACCCGAGGTGGCCCGGGTCACGAGCCTCGAGAGTTTCATTCCCCAAGATCAAGACGAAAAGCTCGCGATCATCGCCCCTCTTGCCAAGTCCTTGGCGCCTTTGCTCGATCCCGCCCGCGAGAAGGAGCCTCCCACGGATCTGCAAGACGTGGAAGAAATGGAGCGCGCCGCCGCCGCCTTCGAGGCGACGGCCGCCGGACTGACCGGCAAGGGCGCCGACGATGCCCGCCGCCTGGCCGGCCTCCTGCGCAAAATGGCGGAGGCGCCGCCGCAAATCCGCGACGCGGCGCGCGAGGCCTTGATTCCTGGCCTCGATACGATGCTCGATTTGCTGCGGGCGTCGCTTACCGCGAGGAAGGTGACGACGGCATCCATTCCTCCCGATTTGGCGCGCAATTGGGTAAGCGCCGACGGCCGCGCCCGCATCGAGGTCGCGCCCTCTGGCGATGCGAACGATAACGACACCCTTCTGCGAGTTTGCCAAGGCGGTGCGCACGATCGACCCCAACGCCATGGGCGAGCCCATCGCCGTTCAGGAATCCGGCGATACAGTTGTCCGGGCGTTCATCGAGGCGGGGCTTTGGGCGCTGCTTTCGATCAGCGTGCTGCTCTTCATCGTGCTGCGGAGGGTGACCGACGTATTGTTGACTCTGGTTCCCTTGCTGCTTGCCGGCGCCGTCACGCTCGAAATCACGGTCCTGATCGGCCTGCCGCTGAATTTTGCGAATATCATCGCGCTACCGCTTTTGCTCGGTCTCGGGGTCGCCTTCAAGATTTATTTCGTGATGGCGTGGCGGGCGGGGACCGTGAATCTTCTGCAATCGAGCCTCACGCGCGCGGTTTTTTTCAGCGCGATGACGACCGCGACCGCCTTCGGCAGCCTGTGGATGTCCAAGCATCCGGGCACCTCCAGCATGGGCAAGCTGCTTGCCTTGTCGCTTGTCTGCACATTGGCGGCGGCGATTTTGTTCCAGCCGGCGCTAATGGGGCCGCCGAGGAAGGTCAATTTGACGGGCGAGGAGGCCTGAACGGCCCGCGAGGTGGCCGCTGACGTTGGCGGCGTTATTGCGGCCACAAGCTAAAATTTGTTCCAATCGTCGCAATAATTTGCTGGAATTCAAGCGACTTCCAAATCCCCTCTGAAGCCATAGCCTATTTGGAAAAAGGTTACCTGTGCATTTAGGGCAAGCCCTAGCCGGAGTCGCATGCGACGCAAGCGTCCTGCTTCATCGGCATGATTCCTAAGAGCGATTGGGTTGAAGGACAAAGCGCCAAATAGGAATGTTTGGCATTGCGCCTGTGTTCCCGTTAACCAGCGGAGCAAACCAGTCCGGAGTGAATTCGGCTTCGGTTTGTACCACTCCTTCCTTCCCGAACGTCTTAACCGCGTAATAGCGGGAAAACATTGAGCTCAGTGCGCCAATAAATTCAAAATTCTCACTTGGATTTGCGAGCTGCTTCGGGTTCCATTTGAACTGAAAACCATCCAATCGGTCACCTGTGATTACGACTTCTGGTCCGTGCATCTCCCATTCTCCGAACTGCATAAAAATCCAGAGAATATCTTTTTCCATTTTGCTTGTGATCTCATTGTCACGGCAAAACATTGTGACATTGCCTATCGTCATTTCTAGTTGGCCCGCATCTGACAGCGTGCACGATTTCGCTGGATCGGACTGAAATATTAATCGAAGCAGAGGCGTCGTTCCTATAGTTCTGTCGCCTATCGAAGCCGTTTCATTCACTCTCACTGCTTCGGTCATCTCGATTTCCAAGATGCCATATTTGATGTTCTTGAGACCGCTGGAATCTATAAGGGTCCATATGCCCCAACGCGCCCAGTAGATCGCTAACTTCAAGGGGCAGCTCATTACACTCGCATATGATTGTAACTCGGCTAGGTACGATGCCTTCATTTTGAAACGCTGGCAGAATGGTTTTTCGCAATAACAGTTTTTGACCTCAATGAGCCAGTGGGAGCCATCATCAAGGATGGCACGAAAATCAGGAATTCTTATATTTGTCTTGAGGATGGACACGCCCTGCATCCTCGGTCTTCAGGAGTTTGTAGCTTCCCAAGCTAATCATCATGGCCTCGAAGAGATTTTCGGCGCGCTTACCATGCAACAGAATATCGCTTTTAAGAGCTTGCTCGACTTCATTTTTGGAATGGGTGACGAAGTCCTCCATGCTTTTCGAATCGTGCAACGAAGTACGCTGTTCCTGGCAAAACTTCGCAAAGGCTTGAAAAATATCTCCCATCAGAACAGCCTTGGTTTCGTATGCCGTTTTAGCCATATGATCCCGTTGTCCTGAAAAATAGGCGGGAGAGCTTCCCTCCGCGGGCGCGTTTTCGACGGCATAGCTGAGCCGCAAGGCGACTCTCGGCGCTTCGCGCCTAGCATACATGGGCTGGATACAAAACGCGCGCGTCTATCCATAAGCACATTATTTTCATTGGTAGATGCTTTCGGAGGGCGCGTCGGTTCGACTCCGATGCCCCCGCACATGTGCATTCATCCGCACAAGCCGTTTTTGCTACAAATCCGTGCCCCGAATGTACCAGACAGTTTCCCGTAAGCCATTGAGTTTATACGAAATCCTGTTTCGCGATCATTTTTCCGTCGTCCGCACCAACCTTCAGACATGCAGAGCCTCGCTCAATCCAATTCAGCTTGGCTACAAACAGTGCGTCAATACTCAATACTCTATGTTATCCGCGGCAAGCACGCAAGAAACATCAATAATTTCAATGATTACTCTAATTGTGGGGCTTCCTACCGCGTCCACCACTTCTCCGGCGGTGCGATCCTTGGTGCCGATTGCTCGATCACATGCGCCACGGAGAACAGCGTCTCTTCGTCGAACGCGCGGCCGATCACTTGCAGCCCCAAGGGCAAGCCCTCGGCGGAAATTCCGGCCGGGACCGCAATGCCCGGCAGCCCCGCCATGTTCACGGTGACGGTAAAGATATCGTTGAGATACATCTCGACCGGATCGGCCGAGCCCTTCTCGCCGAGGCCGAAAGCGGCGGACGGCGTCGCCGGGGTCAGGATCGCATCGATGCCAGTGGCAAAGGCGGTTTCGAAATCGCGCTTGATGAGGGTTCTGATCTTTTGCGCCCGGACATAATAGGCATCGTAATAGCCGGCCGACAGCACATAGGTGCCGATCATGATGCGCCGGCGCACCTCCTTGCCGAAGCCCGCCGCCCGCGGTCTTCTCATACATGTCGGCGATGTCCTTGCCGGGCACGCGAAGGCCATAGCGCACGCCATCGTAGCGGGCGAGGTTCGACGAGGCCTCGGCCGGCGCCACGATATAATAGGCGGGCAAGGCATACCGCGTGTGCGGCAGCGAGATGTCGGTGATCGTCGCGCCCGCGTCCTTCAGCCAGGCGATCCCTTGCGCCCACAGCTTTTCGATTTCGGCCGGCATGCCATCGCGGCGGTATTCCTTCGGGATGCCGATGTTCAGGCCCTTGACGCCGCGCCCCACCGCCGCCTCGAAATCCGGCACCGGCATATCGACGGAGGTCGTGTCCTTCGGGTCATGGCCCGCCATCGAGCGCAAGCAGGATCGCCGCGTCGCGCACCGTGCGCGCGATCGGGCCCGCCTGATCGAGCGAGGAGGCGAAGGCGACGATGCCCCAGCGCGAGCAGCGGCCATAGGTCGGCTTGATGCCGACGGTGCCGGTGAAGGCCGCGGGCTGGCGGATCGAGCCGCCGGTGTCGGTCGCCGTCGCGCCGAAACAGAGCCGCGCCGCGACCGCCGCCGCCGAGCCGCCCGACGAGCCGCCGGGCACCAGCGCGGTGTTCGACCCCGCCGCCGCCAAGGCGAAATCACCGGGCCGAAATAAGAGGTCTCGTTCGACGAGCCCATCGCGAATTCGTCGAGATTGAGTTTGCCGAGCATCACCGCGCCGTCGCGCCAGAGATTGGCGGTGACGGTCAATTCATAGGGCGGCACGAAGCCTTCGAGGATATGGCTGCCCGCCGTCGTCTGCACGCCCTCGGTGCAATAGAGGTCCTTGATGCCGAGCGGAATGCCTTCGAGCGGACCGGCGCCTCGCCCTGGCCGATCCGCGCGTCGGACTGGCGGGCCATCGCGAGCGCCTTCTCCGGCGTCTCGGTGATGAAGGCATTGAGCGCCCGCGCGTTTTCGATGGCGTCGATATGCGCGCGCGCGAGTTCGACGGCGGAAAATTTCTTTTGGCTGAGGCCCTCGCGCGCTTCGGCGAGGGTCAACTCCGGTGAGACCGGTCATACGTTGCGCTCACTCGACCACCTTGGGGACGACGAAGAAATGATCGTCGGAGACCGGCGCGTTGGCGACGATTTTGTCCGGGATGGAGCCATCGCTCACGACATCGGCGCGCTTTTTCATCGGCATCGGCATGGACAGAGGTCATCGGCTCGACGCCTTCCACATCGACGGCTCCCAATTCCTCGACGAAGGCGAGGATGGCATTGAGCTCGTCTTGCAGATGCGGCACGTCGGCCTCGCTGACCTTGATCCGCGCCAGATGCGCGATGCGCCGCACGGTCGCCGGAATCGACGGACATGGGGTTCCTCGAGTTGGCTGAAACAGGCTGGCTATAGCACCGGGGCCTTGACGCAAGCAATGCGCGGCAGCGCGTCAAAATTTTGGTACGAAATTTTCGCCCAAACTTACAAAAATGTTTCACGTGAAACTTTTTGGTGCGATTGGCGGTTTGCGCAATCGTACCTTTGGCAGGCGCGGCGCGGTACGAAGGTGGGATTTGGCGCTAGAGGAAATGCGGGTTAGGGTCTAATTTTCGGCGTTGTGTTTTTTGGATTCTTTCGCGCTGACACATCATGTACCGGGCTTCGCCCGCGCCAGCCAAAGGCAGGTCGTTTCATAGATGCTTAGGCCCGGTCACTTGGCGAAAATCCGGACGAGCGAGACGAGCGCGCCAACAATTATGATTGTCTGAAAGCCGATTGCGCCGACCATCCATTTGAGGATGTCGGCCTTGGCCTCGGCAATTTTTGCCTCAAGCCGCGAACTCCAACGCCGCCAAATCCGCTTTGGTTGCGAGGTCGTCATGGCCGACTTCCCCTAAGGCTTCGGCGAGCGTTTCGGCCTGCTCGGGGGTAAAATGGCCCTTGTCCCGCAGTGTGCGGGAAAGGCGAAGCGTGTCGAAGAGTATGGCGCTCATGAGCGCAATATGACGCGGCACAACCGAAAAGTCCATCAACGCGGCCGCGAGGGAACCGGCAAGAACGCTGCCGCGATCATTTGCGCCTTGCGGCGAAGAGTTCGCTCTGGAGGCGCTTGGCCTTCTCGATGTAGAAAGGCGCCTCGGCTTTGCGATATCCGTCCAGAGCCGCGGCGATAGCTGCGAGTGCATTATCAAGGTGACGCGGCTCGGCGTTCTTGTCGTAGAGCGCGCGATAGGCCCTGGCGAGATTTTCCTGGGTCATGGCCCATTGGAACGGCGCGCGCGTGCGCGTTGATTCCTGCAAGGCTTCGCGATAGGCGGCAACCGCCTCCTCGAGCCGCGCCGTCCCGCTCTCCCGCGCGCCGAGTGATTGGAGCGCATTGCCGAGATTGTTCCGAGTCTGGCCCATTCGAGCGGCACGCGTGCGCGGGTATTTTCCTGCAAGGCTTCGCGATAGGCGGCAACCGCCTCCTCGAGCCGCGCCGTCCCGCTCTCCCGCACGCCGAGCCGTTGGAGCGCATTGCCGAGGTTCATCTGGGTCTTGGCCCATTCGAGCGGCACGCGCGCGCGGGTAAATTCCTGCAAGACTTCGTGATAGGCGGCGACGGCCTCCTCCAGCCGCAACGTCCCGCTCTCCCGCGCTCCTAGCCTTGCGAGCGCAATGCCGAGATTCATCTGGGTCTTGGCCCATTCGAGCGGCACACGCGCGCGGGTCAATACCTGTAAGGCGTCATGAAATGCGGAAACCGCCTCCTCGAGCCGTGCCGTCCCGCTCTCCGGCTCGCCGAGGCGAACGAGCGCATTACCGAGACTCACCTGGGCCTTGGCCCATTGGAGCGGCACGCGCTCGCGGGTAAATTCCTGTAAGGCTTCCCGATAGGCGGCAACGGCCTCCTCGAGCCGCGCCGTCCCGCTCTCCCGTTCGCCGAGCACTTGAAGCGCAGTGCCAAGATTCATCTGGGTACCGGCCCATTCGAGCGGCACGCGCGCGCGGGTAAATTCCTGCAAGACTTCGTGATAGGCGGCGACGGCCTCTTCGAGCCGCGCCGTCCCGCTCTCCCGCTCGCCGAGCCGTTGGAGCGCATTGCCGAGATTCATCTGGGTCTTGGCCCATTCGAGCGGCACGCGCGTCGCGGGTAAATTCCTGCAAGACTTCGTGATAGGCGGCGACGGCCTCTTCGAGCCGCGCTGTCCCGCTCTCCCGTTCGCCGAGCGTCGCAAGCGCAGTGGCGAGATTCGTATGGGTCGTGGCCCAATCGAGCGGTCTTTCCGAACGCGGCGCGAGAACGAAGCAGCGGCGATAAACATCGATCGCTTCGGCCAGCGCGGCATTGTCGCCGAACTCCTCTCCTTGCCGGTAGATAGCATCGGCCTGCCGTATGAGGTAGCTCCACCGTACCTGATCATGGCCAATGGGGGTTGTCGCCGCCGCCTTGGCAAAGTGTTGTGCGGCATTGAGATAGCGCAGATTGGCCAAGGCGACATCGCCGCGCTGGGCGGTGGTTTGGCCGGCATTGAGCGCCAGCCTCTCCAAAGACTCGATTTGAATACTGATCGCCTCAGTCTGAATCTTTTCGACCTCGGCCAAAATCTCGTCCGCCTTGCCGAGTTCACCGTCAACGGATCGCCTTTTGCGCCTCTTCCTTCAACGCGGTAATTTTCGGCGTCGTCGCCGGGTTGCGCCGCCGCTGCCGTTTTCAGATCCTTAAATTTTTCCGCGATCTCAACGAGCTTCGCGCCGAGCCGTTCCGGCGGAACATTGGCCTCGCCCAAAATCTCCAGCGCGGCGCGAATCTGACGCTACGTTAAGATCGAGGTCGTTTTCGAGCCGGACGATTAGCTTCTTCTGCGTTTCGGAATAATCTTCATGCTGACGGATGAGTGCGGCAATCGCCTCCGGCGACGTGCCAGTAATGTTGACCTGATTGATGGTGCTCCCGAGACCGAAGGCGGTATTCGATAAAGCCATCGCCATTCAGCCTTTCTTGAGCAATCCTAGGAGAGCGGTGAGGAAGCCCAAGATAGCGATGGCGAGGCCGGTCCAATTGGGCTTTTTACTCGAAGCCTCTTCCGGCGCGACATTGCCAACTCTGTTTGTCTGCGTTGACGTGCCGCCAATGGTAATGCCGAAGTTTTTGAGGCTGAAACCGCCAGTTTGGCTGCTGCCAAGCTTCGTTAGTCCAACAAGAAAAATCACTACGCCTGCAATAATCAAAACAATATTCTCGGACATCGCCTGCCTCTGCGTGCTCACAATGCCGTCATTGTGATCGTTTTTCAGCCGAGCGCAATGGCTTTGCCTTAAGGGCGCAAAAATGTTGCCGCCTAACCCTGCGGCGGTTCTCCCGTGCCGCCGTCGCTCTTTCCAGAGCCCGGTGTGTCCCCTGGCTTCAAATAGCCGGGAAATTTCCGCTCAATCCTGCGCATTTGCCAGTTGACCAGCAAGCGGCCGGCAAGAATCGTTGCGCCGACGACAAAGAACGCGAAGATCCAGCCGACGCCGCCCAAGCGCATGGCCTCAACGGCCTGATCGCCGATATTGTTCATGGCGTATCCCTTGCTCCCCCGCGCCCTTCATGTGAGCCTGGCCGCGCCAATTGCAAGGCGCGGCGGTCAAAACGGCAGGGCTCGCGGTGCGCGGCGCTCCGCGATTGTTGGACGTGCGCTGGGAGAACCTCGCGGCAAAGACCGCTACTGGGGGATCGCCGTTGCGCCGCTGATCCGCGCGGCCGCAAGCTGGGAAAGCTGCCAAAACAACTTCCAAGCCGCCGGATACGAACGCTACCACCTCTCGTAAACGGCGGCTCATGGCTGGGGAGGGGCCGCCGTTGCGAGGAACGAAGCAGCGAAACAATCCTCAAGCAGCGAAGCGAGCTGGGCTGCTTCGCTTCGCTCGCGGTGACAGCTCTTATTAGCCGTCGGCCTCCGCGGCTTCCGCTGCTTCCACAGCTTCCATAACTTCCGCCACGCAGGTTTCGGCCGGAGTGGGCTTTACGGGCAAGGGGAAGCTTGGGCACATGGGCGTTGGAATTTCGACATCGACTTCGAGTGTCGAGACCACCTCGCCGCGCTCCATCTTGATCGTGATCCCTTCCTGCTCGATAGGGAAGTGCTTGGCGATCACCGCCATGATTTCTTCTTGAAGGATGGCGATCAGATCGGACTTGCCGGAGACGGCGCGCTCATGCGCGAGCAGGATTTGCAACCGTTCCCTGGCGACCGGCGCGGTGGTGCGTGGCCGCTTGAAAAAATCGATGAGTTTCATGCCGCCCTCCGTCCAAACAACATCCCAAGCAGGCCCTTTTTATCGCTTGGAATTGTCATATCCAGGGTTTCGCCGTTGAGCCGCTTTGCCGCGTCGAAATAAGCCCGCGCCGGCGCACTTACGGGGTTGTTGAGGGTAACTGGCGAGCCGAGATTGGATGCACGCAGAACCTCGAAGCTTTCCGGAATGATCCCGAGCAGGGGGATGGAAAGGATCTCGAGCACATCCTCGACGTTCAGCATTTCGCCGCGTCCGGCGCGCGCGGCATCGAAACGGGTGATCAGGAGATGCTTTTCGACGCGCTCGCCCTTTTCCGCCCTTTCGGTCTTTGAATTGAGCAGGCCGATAATGCGGTCCGAGTCGCGGACAGACGATACTTCGGGGTTGGTCACGACGATCGCAACATCGGCGTAGCGCATGGCAAGTGTCGCGCCGCGCTCGATGCCGGCCGGGCTATCGCAGATCACCCAATCGAATTTCTCCTTCAACTCGGCGATGACGCGCGCGACGCCCTCATCCGTCAAGGCATCCTTGTCGCGCGTCTGCGAGGCAGGAAGCAAGGAGAGCGTCGACACGCGCTTGTCGCGGATGAGCGCTTGTGCAAGCTTGGCGTCGCCTTGAACGACATTGATCAAGTCGTAGACCACGCGGCGCTCGGCCCCCATGACGAGATCGAGGTTGCGCAGGCCAACGTCGAAATCGACGAGCACAACATTTTTGCCTGTCGCCGCGAGTGCCGCGCCCAACGCCGCAGTGGAGGTCGTCTTGCCGACGCCGCCCTTGCCCGATGTTACGACCAAAACCTTGGCCATGTTTTTGTCTCCCAATTTGTCTCAGTCCTGAGTCATCATCATCGAATCACCCTCGAGCCAGACCTGAATTGGCTGGCCGCGCAGGTGCGCGGGCATGTCGTCGGCCACCATGTAAAGGCCGTCGATCGAAAGAAGCTCGGCTTCGAGCTTGCGGCAAAAAATCCGCGCGCGGGCGTCGCGCGAGCCAGCGATCGCCCGGCCCCGCAGCGTCCCGTAGATGTGGATCGAACCGCCGGCGATGACCTCGGCGCCCGAGGCCACGGAACCCACGACAATCACATCGCCTTCGGGGTGCACGATGCACTGGCCGGAGCGGACCGGACTATCCAGCAACAGGGAATTTGGTTGCTGCGGCGGCGCGGCATCGGCGGGAGGGGAGCTCGCGTCGCCGGGAGGCGAAGGGCCGTTGGAAAGCGGCGCCGCCGCATCCGGAGCGGAATTGGTCAAAGAAACGGGGGCGGGCACTTCGGCGGCGGCCGATGGGTTATCGCCGGGGATGACGCTGGTCTGCCGTCCGCTCAATAGCAATGGCGGCATCGCGAAGTCGAGCCAGGACGGCTCGGCGCCTTCGATGCCCATTACCTTGATGTTGCGCTCGGCGAGTTTCTGCAAAAGGTCCGCGAGGTCCTGCTTGCCAGGCTGAAGAACCGCGACGTCGAGCACGACCGGCCGCCCGAAGAAAAATCCTGGCGAACGTTCGAGCCACGTATCCAGTCCGGCAAGCCAATTCGCCACGGGCGGCTCGGGCGCCAGAACCATGGCGTGGTAGGAGCGGCCATGAAACCTGATGGAATGGCGGGGGCTGGCAATTTCGGTCACGCGTGCGCCTCAAGGTAGCTTTCATCGATTTACGCAACACATGGTTAACACCTGGTTAAGGTCGCGGCTGCCAGCTCCGATTAGTTGGATCGTCGACGGTTCGACAATCTAACCAAGATGGCGATGTGATTGTCGTGGGCTCCGCGCCCTTTGTCCGGGAGATGACATTTTGCCAATCGTTATCCGTGCGCGGCTGCGCCTTTTGTCACGCTTTTGTACACCATGAGATTGGCAGCGGCCTCGTGCAGCGTTTCTTAAGCCTTCCGCCAATGTCGCGAAAATCTTTCCGGTCCGTGCACCTTCATGATAGCCATCGGTCGTAAGCAAATGTTGGGATCTGGTAATTTGTCGCGGCAGCGTACACAAACTGCGGAATTGCACCTCCGGGCTCGAACCGATGCCGATTGCGCGAGCCTTGCCGATCTTTGGATAGCAAGCTGGCGGGAGGCCATGCCGGACATCGATTTTGCAGCGCGGCGGCCGTGGTTTCTCGATCATTTGCGGGCGCTAGAAGCGGCCGGCGCGATCACGGTCTGCGCATTTGATGGCTTAAACCGGCTTCTCGGCTTCGTGACCATCGATCCGGCAACGGCCTATCTCGATCAACTCGCCGTTGCGCCAGAGGCAAAAGGAACCGGGGCGGCGAAGTTCCTTCTTAACGAGGCACGCCGACTCTCGCCGAACGGACTTGTTCTCGAGGTCAATCAAGACAATGCCCGCGCACTAGCGTTTTACGCGCGCGAAGGATTTGCCAAGACCGCGGAAGGCGTGAACCCGCGCTCCGGTTTAAAAACACAGCGGCTGCGCTGGCCGGGAAACGCTTGAATTATTTTCTAGGGTAAGGGGCCTCTCTTGAATAGGATGCGTTTTGCTTACGGGGCCGCTAGGCCCTGCAAATTTGAAACGGATATGGCCGCCGTCATCACGATATCGCATGACGATAACCCAGTAGCCCCGGTCTGGCCACGGTTCGTAATCATGGCACGGAACGAGAAGAGATAATTTCCGTGCTGCCGCAAAGGCCGCATCGCGGGATCTGAACCGGGTTCTAACCCGGGAACTGACAATTGTTGTCATGATCTCCTCTTGTAACCTCGCATCAGGCCGGGGTTCACCTGCCGTCGCCCCTCGGACGAAATTAGGAGCAAGTGCCCGTTGCCAGCCCCAGGAAACCGGGTGGCAACGGGGAAAGATTATTTGTTGCTCTAAATGCGACTATTTTTAAGTGGTCCAATTTGTCCCTGCACCCCCTCTATCGAGGCCTACGGGAGTCACACATTTTTTGCCATCGTCCAGCCTCGCCTGATGGGTCACATTGGACGAGGCCGTCATACATGGTTTTTGGTCCCGGCGGCTTATAGCCGCCGCCGGCATAGCCAGACCAGCCGCCGAGGCGCCTGATGACCCAGGCGGCTCGGGCCAGGGTTCCTTTGGCGCGCGGGTTTTTCTGCTTCTGCGTCTTGCCTTCGAGCTTCGTCACAAGCGCCTCGATTAGAGGCTCGCCGGCCTCCTCAAAAGCGTCACCGGGCATCTGCCCCCGGTCACGCCGCCGCGCGCCTGCACAAGCTGCAACACGCGCGCCGCCGCGATCATCGCCGCCACGGCCAATTTCGCGAGCGGCTCGACCTCAAGGATCTGGCTGTCCTCAATGCGCAGGCATTGGCTCTTCAGGGTACGGAAAAACTGCTCGATCAGCCAGCGCCGGCGCTACCAGAACACGATGCGCCGCGCATCCTCGACGCTTTCGGCCGCATGCGTCGTCGCCAAAAGCCAGCGCACCGGTGGCTCGCCCGCAGGTGGCTCGATCTCGCGCACGTCAACGATGTTGAGCGTAACGCTCTTGGCTAGGCTCTTGCCGGCCCCATTGGCTGGACGCGCGGCCTCCGCCTTGCCAAAGCTCAGCGAAACAACGGCCTTGCGCGCCGGACGCGCGCCTTTGGCCGGGACTTCGATCGCGTAACGCATCCGTTCCGGCAGCGCCGCGGCGAAGGAAAATAATCGGCCGCCGCCGGCCAGGGCGCGGGCCTGCGCGAGACGCGTCAGGAGATGCACGTTCGCCGCGCGGCACGCGAACTCATTGTAGATGCCGCTCTCGCGGCCGGCGGCGGCCGTGATCTCCGCGGCCTGCGCCAGAACCTCGCCCGCCGTTTGCGCGCCCATGAGCCAGCGGCGTGACTCTTTATCATCAGCTTTGCGCTTGCGCCGGCCCGTCGCCGCGCCTTCGAGACGATTGATGACGCTTGCGCCGGCAAGGCCGATGATCCCGCCCGTCAGCGCGTCTGCGACCAGCTGCGGATGGATGAAAAAACCAATGTCCGCGCCGTTGCCGGCCGTCCCAAAACCCTGCTTGCTCAAGGCGTGGGAGGAAAAATTGAGTTCGCTCGTGTCCAGGATAACCAGCACGCTCCGGCCGGCGACGCGCGCGCCGGTCGATGCCAAGACGGGGCGCGGCATTTCTTCCTTGGTCACGCTCGGGTTGCACAAAAAACGCCCGAACCGCACCTCGCCGGCTCGCGAGCCTCCGAGCTTGCGCAGGCAGCAGTTCTTCTTATCGACGAGCGCGCTGAGAAAATCGCGCCCCCTTTTTTGAGCCGTTCATCGCCGAACGACCCCAGTTCGCCATGACCTGTCATTGTCGAATCCCTCCCGATTTGTTATCGGCAAGGAATCACGCTAGCCGCGTCGCCGTAACCCCAGGACTCGTGTGCATGCGGTAGAGATGGGGGTGCGGGAGAGGGAATTCGCGAGCCAAGTCGATCGCTCGGAAACCGTTTGAGGAGGCGGTAGAATGGGGAGGATCGGCTGGTAACGTCAAGAGGTTTGTGTCAGCAGGAAAGGGGAACTGACGCCTTGTGATTTGTTTTCATGGGTGAAGACCGCGAAGAGGATGCGGTCCATGCTGGTCCGATCCTGGAAGACGCCCATGGGGCGGGTTCTTCGGCGCACTTCCCGGAAGCGCCGTTCGATGGCGTTGGTGGTTCGCACACGTTTTCTTTCCTTTTCGGTCTTGTAGCAAAAGCAGGTCAGGAGCTCGTCGAGATCGTTTCGCAAGCAGTTGACGGCCTTTGGATAGGCGTCCTCCCAGCGATCGGCGAAACGTCTGGCAGCTTCGCGCGCCTTGGCGATGCCGGGGGCGTTCATGACGGCGTGCAGGCCGCGCTTGACCGCCTTTTGGCCGGCGCCGCGCACCTTGCCCAGCAGGTTGCGGATTTTGTGCGCCCAGCAACGCTGGACAGGCATGCGCCCATACACGTCCGGCAGCGCCGCTAAGAGGCCCGCTCCGCCATCGACCGAGATCATCTCGAGGCTCGCGCCGGTGAGCCCGCGCCGATAGAGATCATCGAGGAAAAGCCGCCATTCGGCGGCGCTCTCCGGCTGGGCGAGCCTGAAGTCGATCACCTCCTTGCGGCCGTCCGGCAGAATGCCAGGCGCCACCAGGACCGGCCGCCTGACGGCGCCCGCGCCAGTCTTGCGCGGCAGCACGACGCCGTCGAACATCAACACCTTGTAGCGGTTGGAAAGCAGCCTTCGATGGAACCCCGCGACGGCCGCGCCGAGGCTTTTCGCGACCTGGCTGACGGTCGAGGCGGCGACAGGCCGCCCCAGAACCGGCAGCAGCGCGCTCGCCACCTTGCGCGTGGAGAGGCCAAGCACGAAGCAGGCGAGGATCATGCGATCGACATGCTCGGCCCGGCGGGCGTAGGCGCGCACCACCGAAACGGGACTGTAGGTCCGCGTGCGCGGGACTGACAGTTCAATGTCGCCGAGTTCGGTCAGGATGCGCCGGCGGCAGGTTCCATTGCGGCGATCGGCGGCCCCTCGCTCCGCCACGCGCAAAAGATGCGCATCAACCGCCTCGTGCAGGCGGCCCTCGATGAATTCAACCAAAGCCTTGCGAGCGAACGGGCGATAGTCCTCGCCCCATTCAAGCCCATCCGCTTGCATGGCCTTCATCATCGCGAATGCCGCTGGTAAACTCTTGATCGTCACGCAACGTGGCATTGGGGGTGCTCCTTATTGGCGAGTCTTGACAACCCGCCCGAGTACCCCCTCTCACCGCTGCCACAAACTTCTGTACGTCACCAGCCGGGGTAGCGACGTTGACTGCTGAGATTTTTCCAGGCATCGTCAGTTTGATTAATGCAAAACTGCACGGAACTACACGCGGGTAGGTTGATATAAGTCAATGCTCACCGACTTGCACCTGCTAACTCCCGATATTGTGCGGCATTTGTATTCCAAGCAATGGTAGCACAACATGCATTATGATCAACCTGAATCACCATTATGCGCTACTCCATAGGAGCGATTGAATGACCAAGAATCCAGTCAAGGCAAAACACAGCGTACCAGACCCGCTTAGCCTTGTTACTCATCGAACGCAGAAACGCTACGGCTAGCGTCCGGATTTGCCTGACGCCCGTGACCACGTTTATTCGGCTCCCTTGAGGATGTTTCCGCAAGGCGTGCCTCCAGCCATAGATCTGCGAGGCAGCTGCCCCCCGGTTTACGACCAAGGCGAGCTCGGCAGCTGTACGGCCAATGCTATTGCCGCAGCCATGGAGTTCGACCGCAAGAAGCAGAACCTGCCGGATTTCGTACCGTCTCGCCTTTTCATTTATTATAACGAGCGTGTGATGGAAGGTACTGTCCCCTACGATGCGGGTGCCCAGCTTCGCGACGGGACCAAATCGGTGGCCAACATCGGTGCGCCACCGGAATCCAATTGGCCATACGACATTGCCAAGTTCGCGGAGAAGCCACCAGCCCAAGCATACGCAGACGCTAAGCTCGATCGGGCCATCCAATACCAGCGCCTCGTGCAGACCTTGCAGCAGCTGCAAGGTTGTCTCGCCTTCGGTTTCCCATTTTTCTTCGGCTTCACAGTTTATGAAAGCTTTGAATCCGACACCGTGGCCTCGACCGGCGTAATGCCGATGCCGGCACCGAACGAAAAGAAACTCGGCGGACACGCCGTCTTGGCCGTGGGTTACGACAACGCCAGCAGGATGATAGTCGTTAGGAACTCTTGGGGGCCCGGCTGGGGCCAAGGCGGGTATTTTAAGATGCCCTACGAATTTATCATCAGGCCGGACATGGCCTCGGATTTCTGGACTATCCGATCAGTAGGGTGAAGTGGTGTTTACGATCGTAGCCGATAAGCGCATCGACAGCAGATAATTAGCGACTAAGGAGGCTTTGCATGATAATTTGCTGGATCGGAGGTTCAGATAAATGGCTTTCTCTAAGGAGGCGAAGCTTCTGATCAAACAAGGCTTTCTTCTCAGAGAGCCACGGAGTTACCTGCGACTCAGTCTCTGGAGCCGCGCTCTTTGTGTGGCGGCTTGCGCTGAATTTTTCTCCGCAAATGGGGTCGCTGCGCCTTCGCCTTCGACGGAGACCAACATGCCTTCATCTCTAACTTCGGCAAATAACGGCGGAACCTTTGAATTGCGTGTTGGTCATGAAGTAGTGATTCGTCTACCCGAGAATCCGTCTACTGGATATCGCTGGGCAGTTGAAATGGTAGACGCGACCTTAGTTAAGATCGAGGAGGAAGAATTCGTTCCGGCATCGAAGATGGTCGGAGGCGGTGGTGAGGCCCAGTGGCTGCTAAAAGCGGAGGCCCCCGGTGAGACGGCTGTTAAGTTCAAACGTTGGCGACATTGGGAGGGAGAGCGTTCGGTTACTGAGCGATATGAAATCACGCTTCGGATTGTGCCCTAGGCCGCGAAAGTTCCCCAGATTTGCATTAATCGCGTTGCCGGAGTTCAGCCCCAAGTTTGGCTGCGGTATCGCTAGCAGGCAATCGTTTGGCCCCGCGCTCGAATGCGGCCCTTTCCCACAAGATCGAAACCACGGCACCGGTCGAGGGGAACACGCGATTCTCGGCCTTAACGATCGCGCCCGAGCGTTCCAGCAGGGTCTTGGCGATGAATAAGCCAAGACCCAGCCCCGCACTTTCTTCCGTTTTAGCGCGCCTGGCGTTCTTGGTTGTGACATAAGGTTCGCCCACCCGGCCAATGACATCGGGAGAAAAACCGGGGCCATCGTCCTCGATGACTATCCTAACCCGTGACTCATTCCATTGCGCCACGATGCGCACTTCGGAAACCGCGAAGTCTATTGCGTTTTCGATCAGATTGCCGAGCCCATACAATATACCCGGATTCCGCAGGCAGGTTGGTTCTTGCCCTTGCCCATCCTCGACAATCGAAATGTGAACTCCGAAATCGCGGTGCGGACCGGCAACTTCCTCGATGAGAAGACTCAAACTCATTTCATCGAGAATATTGCCAGCCTCGCCGCCAATCGAGGCGAGCTTGCCAAGGATCGCGCGGCAGCGGGCGGTCTCCTGCGCAAGCAGGGTGATGTCCTCTTCGAGGGGATCGTTGGCGGAAAGCTGCTTTTGGAGATCCTTGACGACGAGCGTGATCGTGGCAAGCGGAGTGCCGAGTTCATGCGCCGCCGCCGCTGCCAAGCCGTCGAGCTGGGTTAAATGCTGCTCGCGCGCGATCACAAGTTCCGTCGCGGCCAAGGCGCCGGCCAGTTTTCGCGCCTCGACGGCAACGCGCGACGCATAGATCGCGATGAAGACCGCACCAACGACGATCGCGACCCAAATTCCTGTGTCGTAGATCAAGGGGAGCACCAGTTCCTCTCCCGGAAACCAAGGCAGCGGATAGTGCCGCAAAGTCAGGGCCGAGACCGCCCCGATCATCAGCAGGGTCAGGATCAACGTGATGCGGGCCGACAGCGACACCGCGGAAATCATGATCGGCGCCAGGTAAAGCATAGAAAAGGGATTTTCGATCCCTCCGGTGAGATAGAGTAGGGCCGTCAACTGAAGGATATCGTAAGCCAGCAACAACGCGGCCGGCACATCTTCAAGCCGCTCGCTACGGCCGAAGCGCAGCCGAAGGCCAATATTGAGGACGGCTGACGCCGCGATGACAAGAAGGCACGGGCCAAGTGGAAGCGCAAACCCGAGCCCGAAATAGGTAACGATAAGCGCGGCAACCTGTCCGAAAAGAGCCAGCCACCGCAATGCGACGAGCGTATCGACACGCAGCCGCCGCGCGCGCCCGCCGAGATCGACATTGATTAATTCGGCCATGATACCCGCTTACACCGGGAGCGGTCGAAGTAACAGGGCTCCGGCCAGCGTTCGGGTCTTGCAGAATATTTGAAGTCACCGCCGCGAGTTTGATCGCCGCGATGAATCCAAGTTAAGATGGGCGGAGCTTCCGCAATTCGGCTTTGCCCATGTGCCTTGCTTGGAACGGCATCGAGGCCCACGCGGTGAAATTTGCCGGGGTTGGATCGATGCCCAAAACAAGCGGGGCGAAAACCTGCCCGCTACGAAGTGCGGCTATCTCGATTTTTTTGGAAAGGCAAAGTTTTTGTCGAGCAGCCCTTATAAGCCGCGCCTCGCACGATTGGCCTTTGGTGGCACCCGCCAGACGCTCGCAAATCGCGCGGGCAAATTATTGATCCTCGTGCGGTGCCCGCGCGTGGCTTGCAATGTCAGAACGGGTTCCAGGTCGAGCTTTGGGTAAATTTCAAATAGCTGACATTGAACCCAAGACGCGCGCCGATCCCGGTACGAATCGGAACGACATAAACGTCGTCGTTGGCGAGCGCCGTCATGCCAAAGCCGCCGACGAGATAGGCCGAGCCATCGACGCCACCGAAGCGGCGGAAGATCGCTTCCGTGGAGGGGAGGTTATAGACCAGCATCATGGTGCGGTCGCCGTCGGCTCCAGCATCGAAGCCAAGCGATGGGCCTTGCCAATAAACCTTGAGGTCGCCGGCGTTGCGCGTATACATTACGCCTTCGCCGTAGCGCAGCCCGCCGATGAAGGCGCCGCCCGCCTCCTGGCCTAGCACATAGCCATTGGGTTTGCCCCAGCGTTTTGTCGCGGCCTCGACAATCTCTGCAAGTCCGCGCGCGGCCGAACCAAAGAAGCGATGGCCGTTGTCGAGCAATTCGTTTGAGGAGAATTCGCCCGGACGTCCGTTCGGGGGTCCGGGATCCGCCAAAGCAGCGCTCGCCCGGAGAACCGGAATGCCGGCCGCGAGAGCCGCCAGCGTCAGCGTGATTTCCCTTCGCGTTTGCATGGTCAAATCCTCCGTAATTTTTCCCCGAACCGGGCATTGCGCCGAGTTTAAGGGAATAGCGTTAACGAAAGATTGACGCACCCCAGGGTTTTATCGGGGCAGCTTCAAGGCGAAGCCGTGCCCACCTGCCGAGACAAATGCTGTTGTCGCTTTACGATCCTCGAAAGTTTGCCGCGGCCTTTGGATCGCCCCAGGCGACAAAAGGCCCATTTCGAAATTGTGCTTGTGTTTTTGCGTAGCGCAACGGGCGCCCATCCGCATCGACAACGATCCCGCCCGCCGCGCGCAACACCGCGTCACCTGCCGCCGTGTCCCATTCCATAGTTTGCCCAAAACGCGGATAAACGTCGGCTTGGCCTTCGGCGACCATGCAGAATTTGAGCGAGGAACCTAACTGCCTCCGGTCTTTGATGGGGAGTTTTGCGACGAAGGTCTCGGTCGCGGGATCGGTGTGGGAGCGGCTCATCAGCGCTGTCAATCCTTGCCGGGGCGCCGGCTGCGCATGAATGGCCCGGCGCCTTTCGGGCGGCGGCAGGGCCGCGCCCGGCATAGCCTCGCAGGTGCTGGCGGTGGCGCCGCCGACCCAGAGTTGCCCAAGCGCCGGGGCATACACCGCTCCGGCGCGGGGCGCCGTGTCCACAACGAGCCCTATGTTGATCGTGAACTCGCCATTATGACTCAAAAATTCGCGAGTGCCGTCGAGCGGATCGACCAGGATGAATGTTTGTCCCGCGACCGTCTTTTCGCCTCTTGAAGCCGCCTCCTCGGCCAGCACAGGCAGGCCCGGAAAGTGTGCCGCGAGACGCTCCAAAATGATCGCTTCGCCCGCTTCGTCGGCGTCAGTGACGAGGCTTCCATCGGGCTTGCGCCTGGCGCGGCTTCCGCCGTAGACGGCCATTACCGCGACGGCAGCTTCGAGCGCGATTTCGCCAAAAATATCCGCTATGGCGGCATAGTCGATCTCCGGCACCATACTATCTTTCATCGAATTCCACCTCCGTTTCACGGATTTGGACTGGCCGGAAATCCGCGGAACGCGGCGGGGCCGGAAATGTTTGTTCCGCGGCGACCGCGCAATTGGCGATTGCCGCGGCAAGAGCCAAAACGATTGCGGGTTGCTTGCGCGGGCCGCCGAATCGCCCGCGTTACGACGATTTGTTAATCTATAATTCGCAGATTGGAATTGTCAGCCTTGACGATTTGTGGCGGGAACGCTTCAGTTCGGCGTAGGGGCATTTCGCGCCAGTTTAGCGCCCCTGCCGCCGGAGAGCCTAGCATTTCTTGCCTCGGAAAAAGCTCCGGAGGACGGCGCCTCGTCTCCTCTGCCTGAACGGGTTTTGCCCTCGAATGGATGAATCATGACGGAGTTTGCCCTCGACCCCCTCGACCTCGCCGCGCTTCTTTGTTCCCGCGTCTGCCATGACGTGATCGGCCCGGTTGGCGCCATTATCAATGGCCTTGAGGTGTTCGACGAGGAGCAAGACGAGGAAATGCGCGAAATTGCGCTCGATCTCATCAAGAAAAGCGCCGGGCAGGCCTCGGCGCGTCTGCAATTTTGCCGGTTGGCTTTCGGGGCCGCCGGCTCGGCCGGGGCGTTGATCGACACCGGCGATGCGGCAACGGTGGCGCACGGCATCTTCGGCGGCGAGCGGACGGAACTCGCATGGAATATCCCGCCTCTTCGAATGCCCAAGAACAATGTGAAGCTAATACTCAACCTTTGTCTGATCGCCGCCGCAGCAATCCCGCGTGGGGGCGTTATCGAGGCTGCCTTAAGCGGAGCCGAAGAAGCCACGCGCATCACGGTCGCGGCCAAGGGCACAAATGCAAAGCTTCCGGGCCATTTGCCGCTTCTCCTCGCGGGCACGCCAGGTCTCTCTCCGCCCGGCGCGCAGGACATCCAGGCTCATTATGCGGCACTCGTCGCCAAGGCCGCGAACATGACGTTGACGGTCACGGCAGAAACAGATTGCGTCACGATCGAAGCAGAGCCTCTTCTAGCGGAGGCGGCCGCGGAGGCTGTGACGCTTGGGACATGATCGCTTCAAGAAGAATTGCTCATGATTTCTCTGCCTTCGCCTACGTCCTTCGGAAGGGCGGCAGAACCTGGACGCCAAAACCGGCTCGACGAAACTGGATAGGATGCCCTAGGACGCTGATTCCGGCGCTGTCGCAAGCCTGCGGTCCGCTCAGGCGCCAGCGGGGCTCCGCGGCTGTCCAACCTCAACGGATGGAAATCGAATTGAGAGGACGATCGTGTCGCCGACAGCTTCCCAGAAGTGCACGACATCGGGTCCAAAAACAACATAGTCCCCTTGCGTCCGCAGCGTCACAAGCTGCTGCGTCCCGTCCACGTCGAAGGTGACATGCAAGGCACCTTGGATCAGGACGGAAATCGTGGTGGCATTTCCGTTAGCCCACGGATGGGACCGCTTTTCGCCATCCGGGTGGATGCCCCATTTCACCTCAACGGCGGTCTGATGCCGCAGTCCCAACTCGGCCGGAACGAACTGACCGACGAACCAGCCCGTGTTCCGTACCTGATCCACTGCCGCTCTACCGAAGTAAAACGAAGGTTTGCTGCCCAATCTTGCACTCTCCATGGAAGACAATGCTTCTCCCTTCATCGAGCCTCACGACCCTGTCCGGCCGACTTCGCGACGGCAAGATATCGTAACAAGCCCACGATGTCATCGCTGCCGTTCAAGTTGCTGCCGGCCAAGATTTCAGGCGGTAGGTACGAGACGCTCTCAACACAAAATCCTTACTGTCTGTCCGGGAACATCTTGAATCTGAAGAGTCATTTATGATTTAAGGGAGGCGGCCTGATTTGAGGAGGGATCGCCGATGTGGACGGACAAGAATCGCGCACGCTATGACAGAAACCGCCTGCGTTATCCGAGCGATGTGACCGACGAAGAATGGGCGCTGATCGCGCCGCTTATTCCGCCGGCCCGGCGCGGGGGCAACAAGCGGACCGTGAATCTGCACGAGATCGTCAACGGACTTATGTACATTCTGAGCACCGGCTGCCAATGGCGGGCGATCCCGAAGGACCTGCCGCCGCGCTCGACGCTGCATGACTACTTCGATTTGTGGAACTGGGACGGCACGCTCGATCGCATCCATCACGCGCTTTATGTCGAATGTCGCGAAAGAGCAGAGTGCGAGGCATCGCCTTCCGCCGCGATTATCGACTCCCAGAGCGTGAAAAGCGCTGAAAAAGGGGGCCTTGCATCGACCCGCATGGCTATGACGCGGGCAAGAAGATCAAGGGCAAGAAGCGGCACATCCTCGTTGATACGCAGGGCCTCTTGATGCAAGCCATTGTGCATGCCGCCGATGTGCAGGATCGTGACGGCGGCGTGCTTTTGATGGCGAGCCTTTTTGGCCTCTATCCGTTCCTTCTGAAGCTCTATGCCGATGGCGGCTATCAGGGCGCAGGATTCCAAGATGGACTGAAGAAAATCCTCTCGCGCGTGAACGTCGAGATCGTCAAGCGATCCGATCAGGCAAAACGCTTCGTCGTCCTGCCCAAACGCTGGATCGTCGAGCGCACCTTTGCTTGGCTCGCGCGATGCCGAAGGCTGGCCAAGGATTGGGAATGCCTCAATCGCAAAGCGCTCGCGTTCGTCAAGCTCGCGTCCATCCGTCTCATGTTAAGAAAGCTATGCAATCCAATATGATCTTCCCGGACAAACTCTGAGAATTGCGCGCAGAGCCCGCTAGGCTTCCGAAGAAAATTGTAGCCTCCTCCCCGAGAGTCCGGCCATGGGGACAAACGAGTACCGGCAAAATTCAACTTATGCTCTTTATCGACAAATTCCGGATCGGGGGTATCATATCAATCGCAATTCGCTTAATATCGGTATGGGTACCGAGTGTGACTCAGCCTCCGGTGGATCAACTCGGCGATCATTTTCTTGTTCGCCGCAAGGAACGGTTGCGGCCGGCAGAAACTATCCCCATTTAAGCGCGAGAAACTGTTAGCTCGCGGCGTTATAACCATGATCGACCGGCGCTTCCCCCCAGACGATGGCTATCGTTCCGAACCGGAGATTATTCCCCCAGACGGCACGCACGTTGGCGAGCCCCAAAACACGTTCTGGGTGCGCGAGGCCGAGCGAGGCGGCCACCGCATCTACGTGACCAAGACGGGAGGGTTTGGCTTTCTGCCTTTTTTCTTGTTGGGTGGTGTTATTTCGATCGCCCTGCTCATTTTCGTGTTGGGCGCTTTTTTAATTTTGATTCCCGTGGTGGGCTTTGCCCTTGCGGCCGCCATTTTCGCCGGTTTGCTACGCGGATCTCCACGCTGGCCGCGCTGATCTCCGCGCGTTCGTTCAGGCCGGAGCGAACCGCTTTATCGCGCGGACCGGCTGCGAAGTCTTGGCCAAGATTCTGTCGCGCGCGACGCGTAAAGGTTCGCTTGCAACCAGCATATGATGGGCATTGGCATGCAACAGCGTCGTCTCATCGCGCATGATGCCGACGTGCCCGCGCCAAAAGACGAGGTCGCCGCGCCGCAAGCCCGCAAGGTCCGCGTCGATGGCGAGTGGTGACCCAAGCGCGAGTTCCTGCAAATCAGTGTCGCGCGGCGCAGCAATCCCGGCCGCATCGAGCGAAACCTGCACGAGGCCGGAGCAATCGATGCCGAGGCTTGTTTTGCCACCCCAGAGATAGGGCGCATGCAACAGCCGCTCGGCGATGGCGACGAAGTCTTTTTGGCTCGTCTCCCACGCCAGCAGATGTTCCGCGAAGACGAAAGCGGAATCGCCGATTTTGGCAAACCCGCCTTGTGTCGAAACGACGCGAACTGCAGCGCCGAGCGGCAAAGCATCGCGGGGAGGCAGCTTCAGGTCGGGCCCCGGATAAACGAAGGTCCGGTTGACGGTTAAACGGTGGGTCGGCTTGATCAGTCCCTCCACTAGCGCGGCCATGGGCATATAGCCGACGTAACCATCACGCGCGAGCTGAACCCAGCCAAAACCTTCGTGATCCTCGTAAAGCATCACTTCTTCGCCAAACAGCGCCTGGCTGACGAGGGGTGCATCGGGAGCTGGCGCGTGGCGCAGAGCGGTCGTGCCGGCGCGGACATGCCACGCGTGGCCTTCCACGTAAGCTCCGGCCGCGACTTGGCCGCGCAAATAGGCGGCCGCGAGATCGGGGCGCGCGGGGGTTAGGCGCGGATCAAGCTGTGGCATCTTCTTATAATAACCAGCGGCGGTACAGATTGAAATTGGTTTGCCCTACGGCTGTTGGGGACCTAACGCACCAGCCGGTTTTACCCGCTCTCGCCGACGAGCGAAACTCACCGCAGAGTCGATTCTCACCAGAGGGAGCCCTGTGGCCTTGCGACTGAGTAAAATTATGTAAGCTGATGTATTTTGGTACCTGGACAAATCCGCCGCGCAATCTCGCAGATATGCGGATGATGGGTGAAATAGATCACCTGGCCCACATTGGCCATTTCAGCGAAGAGCCGGAGTGCCTCCTCGGTGCGAAAATTATCGAAGCTATCCATGATGTCGTCGGCGATGAAAGGAACCGGCCGGCGGGACAAGGCGAATTCGTGATAACCCGCGATACGAAGCGCCAGATAGAGCTGGAACCGTGTCGCCTTCGACAATTCGGACGCGACCTTCGATCCGCCTTCGGCGCCGATCGCAACCAGGATCTCGCTTTCCTTACCAGGCTGGGTGGTCAGGCCTTTATAGGCTCCCCGGCTTATCGTTCGGAATGCCTTGGAGGCGTGCGCCATCATGGAACTGCGATGCTGGTCACGATAGACCCACAGTGCCTGCTCGGCCGCCGCGATACCGGCACACAGCTTTAAATATCGCACTGCCCCTTCTTCGATCTCGAGCAGTATCGTGCGCCGCCGCTCCTCGATTCTCGCCACAGCATCATCTCCCCCGATGGCCTCGATCCGATCAAGGGCTTTGCTATGGGCGGAGAAAAGATCGCGGCTGCGCTGGTCTTGATCGTCGAAACGGGCCTTAAGTTCGACGAGTTCGACTTCGAGAGCAATCCGGTCCGCGGCGTCGAGGGCCTGTTCTGCTTGATCCAGCGTCGGCAAGCAGACAGCGTTGAGAATATCGCCGGCAGCAAGCTCTGCCCGCTTCTGGAGGTCGGCCTTAGTTTCGATCCTTTGCAAGGCGACCCCTACTTCAGCGAGCGAACCGGCACCAAAGAAGGCCATTACCTCGGCCTTCCGCTTCTCGTGAATTGCGATTGTCTCGAAAAGCGCACACTGCTTTTCCTTCGTGCGCTTAAGGTCCTCCTCCTTTTCTGCCCTGCCCGACCATGCTGCTTTCGCTCTCTGGACGCGATCCTCAATTGCCGCAGCAAGATCAAGGACCGCACCCGACGTTAAAGGAACGTTCAATTCCTGGGCGAGGGTAACAACTTCGGCGCTGAACTCGGCCTTGTCCCTTTCCATCTTGGCGATACGATCCACAAGGCTAGCCTTTTTTTCAACCGTCGGTCCGAGATCGGCGATCGCCGCAAGTATCTCACGAACCTCCGTCAAGGGCAGAGCCGAACCTGACTCTCCCAACCAGCAGTTGGAACATGTCTCCGTCCAGGAGTTTGCCCATGTCCGATCATCCGCAATGACTCTCTCGGTACCGCACTCGCGATACTCCAAGTCGCGCCGGCGATCTTCTAAGGCATTTCGCAGCGCCTTCATTTCTGATTTCATAGTCGATAGCCATCAGCGCATCAGTCAGCAGGGTTTCGAAACTGGCATCCACATCATACGCTATGCCGGCCGCCGCGAATGCCGCCGCCAGTTTTGCTCGCGCCGCATCCGCATCGGCTTCCGCTTCGCGCAAGTCACGCTCTGCATTGCGAACCAAGCTCCATGCCTCCAGCGCATCGGTGCGGCTCCGAAGCCAGGATTCGAATATGCGTCAGCGATGGGCTGTCCCAGTCCTGGCGCGATCGCATGAATAGCACTCGGCAATCTTCTCACGAAGATGATGAAGGGCGGCTTTGCGCCTGGTCTCGAAGGTTCTGGGCGTGGCAAAAATCGGCCTCCACGATGGCAAGCGTCTGGTTGATCTGGCGAAGCCTCGCGAGTTCAGCTGTATGGGCAAAACGCGTGTTCGTGACGATGTCGTCATGCCGGAGCGCCGCTTCGAAATGATCCGCGGAGGCTGCATCGAGGGTCCGCCGGTGGCTGGCCCAGGCCTGCTCCCGCGCCGAGCGAACTTTGCTCGCCTCCTGATCACTGACAATACCCGCCGCGCTGCCGAGGGCATCAAGCTCGGCCCTCAAGCGCAAACGTTCGGCAATTAGGCGCTCCACTTCGCTGCCGCGCTGTTCGACCTCCTTGCGTATGTCTAACTCCGCAGTCTTCCATTGCTCGATTGTGCCATGATCGGGAACTACAATGCCGGCAAGCTGCAAAACATCGCCCTGCCAAGGTTTGAGGGCCTGGAGCCGGTCGGCGAGGGTCTCCAGGCGAGCCGTGCGTGAACGAAGGGCGAAATGCCGGCGAGCGGCATGATCATCCATTCGCAAGGCTGCAACGGTTGCCGCGAACGACGCCATCTCGAGTCTCCTCGTCACGCCGCGCCTCCCGTCGGCCGCCCGCTGCTTTGAGCTTCTCTTGCGCTTCGCGGAAGCGGCGCCGCGCTTCCGCCAATTCGTTTTCCGCCGATTTCCGGTCGGCATCGATACCCGATCGCGCCTCCATCAACCCGCGCAAGGAGCCGAGGGCAGATGACCCAAGCACTAGCCGCGCCGGGTGCTACCTCTCCCTTGTGGCCTATCCGGCTGAGAATTCCAGATATTACAACGTCGGCTTCATTCGCCTGGAGCAGACGCTCCGGAATATCCTTTTCGGCGGTCAAATAACGAGCCCGCAGTTCGACAAGCCGCGCGGCCTTGTCTGCTAATTTCAGCGCTGTTTCATCCACGACGATGGCATCCAATGCCGCTACGAGTTGCGTGATCTCGGCCTCTAAGCCTTCCGCGCGAGTCGCAAGTTTGATGTCATCGCTTTGCAGCTTGGGTAATTCCTCGGCCCATCCGAGCGGCGGCACCGGCAGATTTTCAAGCGGAACGAGACGCTCGCGGATCACTCGCAGTTCCGTCAGGCGCGGCAGCACGTTCAAGAGACGCTCGATCTCGTTCATCCGCGTCTGAATCCGGTTGCGGCTGGCAAACGCGTCCTTATATTGAAAACCCGTTCGTTCGCAGTTTTCGACGAGTTGAGCATGTTGCGAGGCCAATGTGTCGATGCGCTCCCGTTCATCCTTGAGCGCCACTAGACGGGCCTTAAGTTCGGCGAGTTCGCCGCCGCGGGCGCGATATTTGTAGAATTTGTCGGCCTCGCCCGCGAAGATCGCTCAGGTGCTGGCTCAGATTGGCTAGGCCCGCACTCGCCGAAAAGAGAAGCTGGCCGAGATCGCCTTTGCTGGCGAGGATGCTCTCGCCACCGGCCTCCAGCGTTTCGTCGTCGAGAGAAAACATGATGCGATAGGACTCGCGATCGATGCCACCAAGCTCGCCGAGGATAACGCCCTCGGAAATGGGCCGTTCGCTGGCATCAAGCAGGCTGTTCTGCCCCCGCTTGACCCGAAGAAGATCCTGGGTTCCGGAGGAAAGTTCCAGCGATGCGCCGACCCGCATTGCTGGGTAGGGATGGAGGAAATTAAAGCGGCTGCGCGGTTCGATCCCAAAGAGAAGATCGAGAAAGCCCGCTAGTGCCGTTGATTTGCCCGCTTCGTTCGGCCCATAGATAATGTGCAGGTCTGCCTCACCTTCCCTATGCCAGCAAAAATCGATGCTGTGATCCGTGAATTTGCCGTAGCGGGTCAGATCAAGGCGCTTGAGGCGCATCAGCTTTCGCCCGCTTCGGCACCGGCATAAAGCCGCGCCAACACGTCGTCCGCCCCTTCGGTCACCAGACCCGCGAGCGCAGTTTCGAATGCCGCCTCGTCGGAACCGAGAACGTTCCGGCATTCGGCGGGTAATTGGTCCCTCAGCTCCTCGGCGATACGTTTTACGTCCATCCGAAACGCATCAGATCGAATGACCTCTTCGTTGATCAAACGGTGCAGCTCCGTCAGTGGATTGTCCGATAACCCCGCCACCGTGCCTGGTGCGTGGCAGTCGAGCCTCCAGCTTCTCGATCCAACATGCCCCAATAATCGAGGCGCGGTGATCCAATTCAGTCTTAAGGAGATCGAGATCGCTCCGGATTCGCCAGGCAAGCGGCGTTGTGCCTGTCAGGCATAGGCGGGCCACCAGCTGCTTCGATGAGACCCCATTCCACGCCTGCTTCACCGATCGCCCAAGCTCTCGTACCAGCGCGGTCCATTCGTCAATGTTGGTCACGTCAACGCAAACGCGTTCGAATTGCGCGACGCTCGTGATGCGCTCCTCGATCCGGATCGAACGGTCGTCGGCGATCGTGACCAGGGTCACGGATTTGGCCCCGGCCTCATTGATATCCCGGCCTTGCGGCATGCCGGGCATCACGATTGCGCATCGGTCTTCCACAACCGCGCGCTTGTGAATGTGGCCGAGCGCCCAATAGTTGAATCCTGTCGCTTCGAGATCGGCAAGGCTGCAAGGGGCGTAAAGATCGTGCCCCGACGCACCGGCCAGACTGGTATGGAGGAGCCCGATGTTGATCGCGCCTTCGACGGCGGGTTTGTACTTGACGATCAGGCTTTCCGGCGCGTGCGGCTGCGCGAAGCTTAGGCCGTGGATCGCGACAGGAATATCGCCTTTGTGCCGAACGATTTCCACTATTTCGGCGCGGCCGCCAAACACTTTGACTGTATTGGGAAAAGTCAGCTCCTTGGTGATCCGTGAGAGCGCGTCATGGTTGCCGCGAATGATGAAGGCGCGAATGCTTGCCTCGTGCAGCCGCCGAATTTGCTCCGCCAAGAACCGAGCCGTTTTCATCGAGGTCTGGTTGCCGTCGTAAAGATCCCCCACGAGCAGCAAAGCATCGACTTGTTCGTCAAGGCAAAGGTCGATGATCCGGATGAAAGCGCGGCGCGTTGCATTGCCTATCACGTCCGCAAGCCCAGGATCGCGCAGCGCCAGCGACCGCAGGGGCGAGTCGAGATGAATGTCCGCCGCGTGAACAAAGCGATAGGCCACGATCCGCGCCTCCCCGGACTTATGCTGCGCCGAGCCATCATGCTCCCTGGCATTGGGAAATACTATATGCGTTCACGCAGCTTGCCGGTGGCGTGCTCGTGGAGAAAAACGACGAATGGGTGTTCCGGGGCTCTTGCTCCATGCCGCGGGAAACGAGCGCGCCTTTGCGCGATGATCATCGTCAGACTGTCCGCCGTTACCACCTGACCATCCCGGCCAACGCCGACGATCTTGGTGATCGCGCCGCTTAAGTCACACCACGCCAAGGGGCACGCTCGATTGCAGCCCTGGCCGATAAGCCTGCTTCATGATGAATGGCGGCGAACTTGCCGCCGCCCGTCGCTTCAGCAGCAGCGGATTTGCCGAGCAAGCGGCGTCAGGGGACGCGGACGGTCGAGCCGGGCTGGACAACCGCAAAGATGGCGTCCCGGAAGGGACTCGAACCCCCGACCTACGGTTTAGGAAACCGCCGCTCTATCCTGCTGAGCTACCGGGACATACAAGTAATTTCAATAGCTTAGATATAACTGCCGCAACTCAAGCACTCTCTCAGCACGCGATCCCAGCAAGAACTCTAACTTTCGGCACCGGCTTCAGGAATGCTGCGTGCGATTTGAGCTACACGGCCTTTATTAACTTCCTAGCAGAATGAGGTCGGTGTTTCTAGCCCGAAGCTCGGTCTCCCCCGCGCGATCCTCATCTGGAATTGACGCCAGCCCTGCTCCCCTGTAACGGTACTTGGCGGCGTGCTAGCATGGGCGTGCGGTAGCGTAGCGAAGCCCAGGTGGCCCGTTTCTTGCCAGAAGGTATATGCTCCTTTAGCGCGCTTCGATGAGGCGCGCGGGCCTCCTTGTGGCGATACTGTTTTGTAGAGGGGGAGAGATGACGGATCTGATCGTCCGCGGGCCGATCCAGCTAGATCCCGGCCTGCCTGCCGCGCAAGGGCTTTATTCCCCCGGCAAGGAGCATGACGCGTGCGGAGTCGGTTTCGTTGCCGACATGCGCAATAGCAAGTCGCACGAAATGATCGCCATGGGCCTCGAGATTCTGCGCAATCTCGATCACCGCGGGGCGGTCGGCGCCGATCCCGAGGCGGGCGATGGTTGCGGCATGCTGGTTCAAATCCCGCATCGTTTTTTTGCCAAGGAGGCAACCGGGCTCGGTTTCGCCCTGCCGGCACCGGGCGAATATGCCATTGGCGCGTTGTTCTTGCCGCGCGATAGGGAAGGCCGCCGGATCGCCGAAGACATTGTTGAAAAAATGGTCGCCGCCTCTGGACAGATCCTGCTCGGCTGGCGCGACACGCCGGTCAATTCGGCTTGGCTTGGCGAGAGTGTCAGGGCGGCCGAACCGGTAAGCCGCCAGATTTTTGTCCAGCGCGGCCCCCATGTCGAGAACCAGACCGTGTTCGAACGGCGGCTGTTTATTCTTCGCAAGATGATTTCGAACGCGGTCTACCAGCTGAACGACCCGCGCACCGCTGGCTTCTATCCCGTGTCGCTTTCGTCGCGCACCATCGTCTACAAAGGCCTCCTGCTCGCAACGAAGCTCGGCAAATATTTCAAGGATCTCGCCGTTCCCATGTTCGAGTCGGCGCTGTCGCTTGTCCATCAGCGCTTTTCGACCAACACATTTCCGACCTGGTCGCGGGCGCATCCCTATCGCCTCGTCGCGCATAATGGCGAAATCAATACCCTGCGCGGTAACCTCAATTGGATGGCGGCGCGGCAAGCCTCGGTCGCGTCGGGGCTGTTTGGCAATGACATTAGCAAGCTCTGGCCGATTTCCTATGAGGGCCAATCGGACACCGCCTGTTTCGATAATGCGCTCGAATTTCTCATCCAGGGCGGCTATTCGCTCAGCCATGCGATGACGATGCTCATCCCAGAAGCCTGGGCGGGCAATCCGCTGATGGACCCGGCGCGCCGCGCCTTCTATGAATATCACGCCGCGATGATGGAGCCTTGGGACGGGCCGGCTGCGGTCGCCTTTACCGACGGCCGTCAAATCGGCGCAATGCTCGACCGCAATGGGCTGCGTCCGGCGCGCTATATTGTTACTAGCGACGGGCTCGTTGTGCTGGCCTCGGAAGCGGGCGTCTTGCCGATCGCCGAAGAGCGGATCATCACCAAATGGCGGTTACAACCTGGCAAAATGCTGCTCGTCGATTTAGAGCAGGGCCGTATCGTCTCGGACGACGAAATCAAGAGCACGCTCGCCGCATCGCATCCTTATGCCGAATGGGTGAAGCGCACCCAGATCGTGCTCGAAGATATGGACCTCGCGGTCCATCCGCGTGCGCCACGCACCGATGTGTCGTTGTTGGATCGCCAGCAGGCGTTCGGCTACAGCCAGGAAGATCTTTCGCTTCTGCTGCCGCCGATGGCAGTGACCGGCCAGGAAGCGGTCGGGTCGATGGGCACCGACACACCGATTTCGGCTTTGTCGACGCAGGCGAAGCTCCTCTATACCTATTTCAAGCAAGATTTCGCACAAGTGACCAATCCGCCGATCGATCCGATCCGTGAGGAATTGGTCATGAGCCTCGTGTCCTTCATCGGGCCGCGCCCCAACATCCTCGATCTTGAAGGCAACGCCGAGAAGAAACGTCTGGAGGTTCGGCAGCCCATTCTGACCAACGGCGACCTCGAGAAAATCCGGTCGATCGGGCATTTCGAGGAGTTCTTCGACACCAAGACTCTCGATATTACCTATCTTTCGGAAAGCGGCGCGGAAGGCATGCCGGAAGCCCTTGACCGGCTCTGCGCGCGGGCCGAACACGCGGTCAACAGCGGCTTTAACATCATTATTTTGTCCGACCGCATGACCGGCGCCGATCGTATTCCGATTCCCGCGCTTCTCGCGACGGCGGCGGTGCATCATCATCTGATCCGCAAGGGGCTTCGCACCTCGGTTGGCCTCGTCGTCGAAACCGGCGATGCGCGGGAGGTTCACCATTTCGCGCTGCTGGCGGGCTATGGAGCTGAAGCAATCAATCCCTATCTCGCCTTCGAGACCCTCGCCGCCATGGCGAGCGCGTTTCCCGATGAAATCGACGGCCAAGAAGCGTGCAAGCGCTACATCAAGTCGATCGACAAGGGCCTCTTGAAGGTGATGTCGAAAATGGGCATCTCGACTTACCAGTCCTATTGCGGCGCGCAGATTTTCGAGGCGGTCGGCCTCGCGGAGGATTTCGTCGATAGCTATTTCACCGGGACGGCGACGCGGATCGGCGGCGTCGGGCTCGCGGAAATCGCGCAGGAAACCGTGCGCCGCCATGAGCAAGCGTTCGGCGATGCGCCGCTCTATCGCCAAGCCCTTGAGGTTGGCGGCGATTACGCCTTCCGCATCCGCGGCGAAGCGCATTCCTGGTCGCCGCAATCGGTGTCTCTGCTGCAACATGCCGTGCGCGGCAATAGCGAATCCACCTATCGCGCCTACGCCGCCCTCCTGAACGAGGAAACGGCGCGGCCGTTGACCATCCGCAGTCTCTTCCGCATCAAGACGGCACAGGAAGACGGCCGCCTGCCGGTAGCAATCGAGGACGTCGAAGCCGCCCAATCGATCGTGCGGCGTTTTTCGACCGGGGCGATGTCCTTTGGCTCAATCTCGCGCGAGGCCCACACGACGCTTGCGATCGCGATGAACCGGATCGGCGGCAAATCAAACACGGGAGAAGGCGGCGAGGAGTCCGACCGCTACAAACCGCTCCCCAATGGCGATTTAATGCGCTCGGCGATCAAGCAGGTTGCCTCGGGACGGTTCGGCGCTACTGCTGAATATCTCGTCAATTCCGACATGATGCAGATCAAGATGGCGCAGGGGGCAAAGCCTGGCGAAGGCGGCCAATTGCCGGGGCACAAGGTCGATGCCGTCATCGCCAAAGTGCGTCACTCGACGCAAGGCGTCGGCCTTATTTCGCCGCCGCCGCATCATGACATTTATTCGATCGAGGATTTGGCGCAGCTCGTTTACGATTTGAAGAACGTCAACCCCGAGGCTGGCGTCTCGGTCAAACTTGTCTCCGAGGTCGGAGTCGGAACCGTCGCCGCCGGGGTCTCCAAGGGCCGTGCCGACCATGTCACCATTTCCGGCTTCGAAGGCGGTACGGGGGCATCGCCGCTGACCTCGATCAAGCACGCCGGCACGCCCTGGGAAATCGGCCTTGCCGAGACGCAACAAACTTTGGTCCTGAACCGGCTGCGCTCGCGGATCGCGGTGCAGGTCGATGGCGGCCTGCGCACCGGCCGCGATGTCGTAATCGGCGCGCTGCTCGGCGCCGACGAATTCGGGTTCGCCACAGCGCCCCTGATCGCCGCCGGTTGCATCATGATGCGCAAGTGCCATTTAAACACTTGTCCGGTCGGCATCGCGACGCAAGACCCGGTTCTGCGCAAACGGTTCACCGGTCTGCCAGAGCATGTAATCAATTTCTTTTTCTTCGTCGCGCAGGAAGTGCGTGAGTTGATGGCAACGATGGGTTATCGCACCGTCGACGAGATGATCGGGCAAATGCAGATGCTCGACGAGCAACAGGCGGTCGCGCATTGGAAGGCGCGGGGGCTTGATTTCTCGAAGCTCTTCCACAAGCCGGCGGCGCAGGGTCAAGCGATCTTTCATTCTGGCCGGCAAGATCACGGACTCGAAAAAGTACTGGATCGCAAGCTGATCGCAGCAGCCAATGCCGCGATTGAAACCGGCGCAAAGGTAACTATCGAGACCGCGATCAACAACACCGACCGCACCACCGGAGCCATGTTGTCGGGGAAAATCGCCCTCCGCTACGGCCATGCGGGGCTTCCGGCCGACACGATCCAAATTAGAGCCAAAGGAACCGCCGGACAGAGTTTCGGCGCGTGGCTTGCCGCCGGGGTTACCCTGGAACTCGAGGGTCAGGCCAACGATTACGTCGGCAAGGGTCTCTCGGGCGGACGCATCATCGTTTATCCGCCGGTACCTTCACGGATTACCCCGGAGAATTCGATCATCATCGGCAACACGGCGCTCTATGGCGCGATCAGCGGCGAATGCTATTTCCGCGGCGTGGCCGGCGAACGTTTCGCGGTCCGCAACTCCGGCGCGATCGCGGTCATCGAGGGGCTCGGCGACCACGGCTGCGAATATATGACCGGCGGGATCGTCGTCGTGATCGGCGAGACAGGACGCAATTTCGCGGCCGGCATGTCAGGAGGAATCGCCTATGTCCTCGACGAGGACGGCCGCTTCGCCGAACGCTGCAATCTCGCCATGGTCGAACTAGAGCCGGTCGCCGAAGAAGAAGAGTTGATGCAGAAGAACTATCACCATGGCGGCGATCTCGATTTCCATGGCCGCGTCGATGTGATGGGCGACATGACCCGTTTCGACGCCGAGCGGCTGCATCAGCTCATCGCAAACCATGCCTATTACACGAATTCGGGGCGGGCCCGCCACATTCTCGAACAATGGGACGAGTACAAGCCCAAATTCCGCAAGGTCATGCCGGTCGAGTACCGCCGCGCGATCGAGGAACTTATCGCCAAGGGGGGACAGCCAAGTCTCGCCGCGGCGGAATGACCGAGTAACGCCGGCGAGCCTTTGGCCCCGGATTGGATTTGCAGCGCCAGCACCACCCGGTCTTCTCCGCTATTGGGAAATTTGCGTCGCATGGGCAAAGTAACAGGATTCCTTGAGATCGATCGGCGTGACCGGCGCTATTTGCCGGCCTCCGACCGGATTCGCAATTACAAGGAATTCATGATCCCGCTTTCCGAGGAGGCAACCACGGATCAGGCGGCGCGCTGCATGGATTGCGGCATCCCGTTTTGCCACACCGGCTGTCCGGTCAACAATCAAATTCCCGATTGGAACGACCTCGTTTACCGCTCCGATTGGGAGGAGGCGTCGCGCAATCTTCATTCGACGAATAATTTTCCCGAATTCACCGGCCGCCTCTGCCCGGCGCCTTGCGAAGCCTCTTGCACGCTGAACATCGACGATAATCCGGTGACGATCAAAACCATCGAATGCGCAATTGCCGACCGCGGCTGGAGGAACGGCTGGATCAAACCCGAACCCGCAGAGGCGAAGACCGGCAAAACGGTCGCTGTGGTCGGCTCGGGGCCGGCAGGGCTTGCCTGCGCGCAGCAGCTAGCCAGGGCCGGGCACGATGTCCATCTCTACGAGAAAAACGCCAAGCCCGGCGGCTTGCTGCGCTATGGCATTCCCGACTTCAAGATGGAAAAACATCTGATCGACCGGCGGATCGCCCAAATGCAGGCGGAAGGCGTGCATTTCCACAATGGCGTGAATGTTGGGATCGATCTCGCCGCGGCAGATTTGCTCGAACGCTTCGACGCGATCGTTCTTTCTGGTGGCGCTGAAAAGCCGCGCGATCTGCCGGTTCCAGGCCGCGATCTCTCTGGCGTGCATTTCGCGATGGAATTTTTGCCGCAGCAAAACCGGCGCATTGCCAAGGAGCCGGTCCACAGCAACGCGCCTATCCTTGCCTCTGCCCTGCATGTCGTGGTGATCGGCGGCGGCGATACCGGCTCGGATTGCATCGGAACCGTGATTTGCCAGGGTGCGCTCTCCGTCACCCAGCTCGAAATCCTGCCGCGCCCCCCCGATAAAGAAAACAAGCTGCTGACATGGCCGGACTGGCCCTTGAAAATGCGCACGTCGTCTTCCCAGGAAGAAGGTGCGGTAAGGGATTTTTCGGTTGTCACCAAGGAATTGCGCGGCGAAGATGGCGCCGTTAAAAAACTCGTCTGCGTACGGCTCGACGCGAATTTCAAGGAAATCCCGGACAGCGCCTTCGATCTTCGGGCCGATCTCGTGCTGCTCGCCATGGGCTTCGTTTCACCGATGCATGAGGGACTTTTGGAGGATCTCGGCGTCGCGTTCGATCCGCGTGGAAATGTCGCGGCCGATGAGACGAGCTACAAAACCTCCATCCCGAAGGTCTTTGCCTGCGGCGACATGCGGCGCGGCCAATCCCTCATCGTCTGGGCGATCCGCGAGGGCCGCCAAGCCGCGCAAGCCGTCGATACATTCCTGATGGGATCGAGCGACTTACCTGGGTAGAGTGGCCGCGATCGGGTCATGGTGCAGCGGTGCCCTGCCCTGTATACTGCTCCGGCAACGCTGTTCCGCGTTGCTTGGAGGGTATGTCGTGACCAAGATCAAATTTTTACATGCCATCGCCGGGGCACTTATTGGCTTTGATCTTTTCACCGCGCCGGCCGCCGCGCTGGCCGACCGGACTTGGGTCTCCGGAAAGGGGGTCGACAGCGGCACCTGCGCGCTCGAATTTCCGTGCAACACTTTTGCTTTCGCGCTCACTCAGACCGACTACGGCCCCGTGACCATCACTCAGTCGGTCAGTATCGTCAATGACGGCCCCGGAATCGCGGCCATCAAAATTTCCTCGGGCAATGCAATCACGATCAATGCCGGCGTAAATGACAGCGTTCATTTGCGCGGCCTGAGCATCGCGGGAGATGGCGGCGGGATAAACGGCATCCTCCTCAACACGGGCGCGATCCTCGCCGTCGAAAACTGCATGGTCCGGGGTTTTGGACGTACCGGCATCTCTATCTCGTCTACCACATCGAGCAGCTTCTCGGTGTCAAATACAATTGCTGTCAATAACCGCGTTGCCGGGATTAGGGTCCAACCCGCTGGATCGGTAACGGTCGCGGGCGTGCTCAGTAATGTCACTGCAAACAATGGTGAAAACGGAATTGCCGTGGATGGTTCGCAGACAACCGGGGGCTCGGTCAGTGTCGCAATCGTCGATAGCGAGGTTTCTTTCAACGGTGCTGGCGTCTCTGCGGGCATGGGCTTCGGCCCGGCGGCCATCAATGTCATTGTGCGCAATTCCGTTGCCAGCAACAACTTAAGTTTTGGACTTGTTGCAGGCACGAATGCCGTTCTCCGGATTGCGCATTCGGTAGTTAAGGGGAATGAAACCGGCGTCTCCACGTCCGGCAGCGGCATCCTAAATAGTTATGGCGACAACGACATCGATGGAAATGCCACCGACAATACGGGCGTTCTCACCCCGATCGTCCCGCATTGACGCCCACAACGCGCCGTGGGGATACTCGCTCGCTGCCACCAATTTTCGATTTCAAGTTCGCCCATCAAAGCACCACGACGCGGGTGCCGACCTTGACCCGCTCGTAGAGATCGATGGCATCGGCGTTCATCATCCTTATGCAACCGGAGGAGACCGCCTTGCCAATCGTATCCGGCTCGTTGGTGCCATGAATGCGAAACAGCGTATCCTTGTTGCCCTGGAATAGATAAAGCGCGCGGGCTCCGAGCGGATTATCGAGCCCGCCCTCCATCTCTTCCGGCAGATCGGGGCGGCGCTTCAGCATGTCTTTGGGCGGAATCCAGCGTGGCCATTCGGATTTGCGGCCGACGCGCGCGACGCCCTTCCATGCGAAACCCTGGCGGCCGACGCCGATGCCA
Source organism: uncultured Alphaproteobacteria bacterium (assembly GCA_963851225.1). GTDB lineage: Bacteria > Pseudomonadota > Alphaproteobacteria > Rhizobiales > Beijerinckiaceae > Methylocapsa. Next base: position 100,994 of record CAWKON010000052.1, read on the forward strand.
TATTGAATGGCGCCGCCGCCTGGTTGCACAAGGTATAAATGCCGCGAACTTGTGTCGATCACGATCGTACCGGCCGGCTCACTGGTTGGGTTTTGCACCATCGCGGCGGTTTTCTCGTTGAAATTGACGCCGAGTTCGAGATCGCCCGAGCCGTAGGGTTGACCACGCGGCTCTGAATTATAGGGGTCTTCGTAAAACGGCGCGCCATAGGCGTAGGGGCGGCCGCGGTAATTGGGCGCGGGCGGCGGATCGCCGTAGGCTCCGGGATAGGCGGGATAAGTGTAAGGCGGATAGGCGGGATAGTAGCTGCCATAATAGCGCCATTGTGCGATCGCCGGCGCCCCTGGAGTCAGAAGGACCACGGCCAGGGTAAGCGAAGCCAAGCCAGCGAGGACAAGGCCGCCTCGTATTACACGCATGTCGAGTCTCGGGGTTCGCAGTTTACTTAATCGAATGGAGCATAATTTTCTCAAAAAACGGCAAAAACTGGCCGCCGCTTTCGACAATTATTCGCGAGCAAGCTTGGCTTTGAAAGCAAAAAAAACCGATTTGGCAAGGCCGCCAAACCGGTTTCAATCCGTCTCGAACGATGTGAGCGGTCAGAGCACGACGACCTGCGCGCCGACCTTAACCCTCGAATAGAGATCGACAACGTCGTCGTTCAAGAGGCGGACGCAGCCTGAAGAGACCGCGCGCCCAATTGTATCCGGCTCATTGGTGCCGTGAATACGAAACATCGTGTCGCCGTGACTGTTGTAGAGATACATCGCACGTGCGCCAAGCGGATTGGCAAGGCCGCCTTCCATAACGCGCGGCAGATCCGGCCGGCGCAACCGCATGGCAGCGGGGGGAGTCCAGCTAGGCCATTCGGCGCGGCGCCCGATGTGAGCACGCCCAGACCACGCAAAGCCCTCGCGTCCGACTCCGACCTCGTAGCGCATAGCCTTGCCCCCATCCATCGACAGATAGAGATAGCAATTCTTGGTGTCGATCGTTATCGTTCCAGCCCGTTCACCGGTCGGATCGTCGACAATCGCACGAGTTGGTTGAACGGCGCGCTGGACATCAGTTGGTAGGCTCACCGGCTGGATTTGACGATTCATAAGCCCTGCGGGCGAGCCGCCGTCGAAAGCTTGCGCCCCGGTCGCGAGAAGCGCAGCAAAGCCGGCTACCGCGAATAAATGAATTGTCGAATTGTCGATCATTGATTTGGCACCCCGTTCGTCAGCCACGCTAAGATTTGTTACGCGGTTAACGCGCAAGCGCGGCAGTTCGTTCCATCGCGAGCAGGGTAGGGCGCGGATAATTTTTTCCGGCGCGTTAGTCTCTCGGCCAGGAGAAATCGTCAGCCCTGCCCGGCTTCGGGGAAAGAGGCGTGCCTTGTTGCAGGGTTTGCTCGATCAAATTTCGCGCGGAGTTATTCGCGGCCCCCCCAGTTGTCGTCCGCGTGGCGAGTTCGCCGCCTGGAGTGAGAACGGGGCTGGTCAACGGCAAGATGGGTCCGGCAATTGGTTTCGGCGGGGGCGGGGCCTCGCTCCCAGGCACCGCATTCGAAGGCGGTCCCGCGGCGTCCGGGCTTGCGACATTCGCCAAATCCGGGGCGGCACCTGGCGTCGTTCCCAGCTCGCTCTTTGGCTGCGCTTCTTCAAATTTGCGGCGGATCTCGGGTTCGACAAAATGGGCGAGCTTGCGCGCGCCTGCCTTGGTGAATTGGATCCCATCGGCGGCGCGCAACCGCACTGTCTGACCGTTGATGTCGGGACCAAAAGCACTGTATTGACCGCCCTCGTCGGCGAAGGCTTCCCAAATATCGATATAAGTGGCGCCCGCTTTTTCGGCGTAGGCGCGATAAAAATCATTGAGGGCCAACGCATCAGCGGACAGCATTTCGCTTTTTAAGATCGGAAGGCCGACCCAGACCAGCGGAATTTTTTTGTCGCGGAACATCGCCGCGATTGTTTCGATGCGTTGCGTGTAGGCCGCCTGCCATTCCGGCGAGCGGGGCTCGTAGCTTCCATTGGCATCGTGCAAGGATTGCCGGTCGTTGCTGCCGATCAACATGACGGCAAAATCGATTCTCTCGCCGCTGGCGAGCAAATCCCGCGTGGCCGCGGTCCAATCGAAGAAATCGTCGCGGACAAGGCCTGAGTTTTCTTTGGTCTTGCGCAGGATGGCGATCTCTGGCCGGTTGTCGAGCGCCTCGCTCAATCCTTGCGCCAGCATTTGGCCGAGGCTGTCGCCGAGGACCGCGACGAAGTAAGTAGGCGCCACGGCGGGCTTGGCGGGCACCGGTTTCACCCTGGCACGACTTGGCTTTGGCCGTGCCAGATATGGTTCCGGGCTGCCCCGGCGGGTTTCGCCCCTTGGTTTTACGACGCGGCCTGGAGGCTGATTTGGCTGGAACAATTGCTCGAACCAGCCGAACGGGTTGAATTGCGCACGCGCGGGATTGCTGCTTGCCAGAAGTAGCAAACATGCCGATGCCGCAAGCACGGCAGTGACCGGCCCCCGCGAAAGCCGTGACCGCCACCGCCAATCTTTTGGTCCGGAATTTATCGCCATGCGGACCACTCTACCGCACCGTCACCTTGGATGCACGCGGCAGCGGCAAGGCCAAAGACGATCGATGCACCCTACCTTGAACGCCTGCAGATCTCCTGTTCAAGGGGGCGTTTAAATGCTGTTCCGTCCGCCTTTCCGCAAAGCCCTAAACCTGCAGCAGCAGTGCGACGAGTTCGCTTTGACGATGGGTGTCGGTCTTGGCAAAGACCGCTTTCAACTGATTGCGCGCCGTCTCTCGTGAAATCTTCAATTCGCGCGCCGCGATTTCGGGAGACGCGCCGCGGGCGATGACGCAGGCGAGCTTCGCCTCCGAAGGCGTAAGCCGGAATGTTCGAGCGAGGATCGCCGCCGGCGGCCCGGGTTTCGGCCCCAGAGCATTTAACGTCAGAAGTGCGCTGACTTCCTGCGCGGGGACGCGCGCCGCCCCGTCGAAAGGCCAAATCCGCACGATAACCGGCAATTTGTCCTGGCGCTGCACGATGACCGGCTCGGCCGCCAAGGGGTTGAGGCGGGGCGAGGCGATAAATTGATCGATGGCGTCTTTCAGGAGGGCCCGGGATTCGAGGTCGCGGACGAAAAGACGCCGGTCCTTGACCTTGATATAGTCGTCGAAAACGGCCTCGGCCGCAGCGTTCACCTCGGCCACAAAACCGTGTTGGTCAAGGGCGATCGCGGGCACGCGCATCGCATTGAGCGCGGCGGCTGGTGAAACGCCCGGTCCACGCGCCGCCGCAGCGGTGGCGATCTCGATCAGACGCCTCGTGAAGGAAGCAAGAATGCGCTCCTCCTCGGCGCGCAAACTGCCGGCCTCTGCATTCATGTCGAAAAAATTCATATTAACCCCTAGAACAATTCTAAATACTGCAATGACCGTTGTAGTGCTGAGATCGACGGCTGCGATTGATACTCCCAAACTACATCTGTTGCGAGACAATTGTCATCCAATTAATAATTTTCTGACGAAAATGTCTCCACCAAAATTAGCTACATTTTCCCTCAACCTTTACAGAAGCCAACGCCAAAAAGTTTCAAGTGCGTCCGAATAAATCGCTTCGCGAAAGGTACTTCAGCTAGCCTGAACTATGGCATAATCCGAACATACGATAAAACAGAGCTATGGAGATATTGAGCAGGTTAACTTGAAGCCATCGAGTTGAGGACCCTAAGGACAGGTCTCGAAGCACGAGGGCGATCCACAACTTGGCCGTACCCTTGGAAAGGCCTTTCGAGCCTCTCTGCTGGCGCCGGCTTCCATCGCGTTCGCTTTGCGAACCGCTTGGCACGCAACGGAATCTCGGGTTTGCTTTTGCTTAGGGTGAGGGCTTAGGTTCTGTGCAGGCTTTTGATACAGCTTCGTAGATCCGGAATTCCCTAATGCCAACGGATTTGCGATCCTAGCTTCTTCGGCGGCGTCCCATTCGCCTGCGCGGTCGCATTCCCGACACGATTCGCGGTCAAAAACAAGAACCTCATAAAGCCTCAATTCGCTAAATGTAGGCTTGTCGGATTATCAGTAATATCCGATGCATTCATCCGAGACCATGATTTGAAGCAGAGCGCGATAAGCACGAGACGGCACGCCTCGGGGCTTCCGGCGGCTGCCTGCGCGGCGGCTAAATATCGCCGGGCGCGTATGTTTCATACTCGCAGGCTGCGTCTTGCTCCTTGGCGGGGGCTGCGCGTCGGCCGGTCTAGCGGGGTTGGGCGAGCCCGCCGCGGAACCTCGTTCCGTCCCGATCTTTGTCGTCTCGACCCGCAAAGGTGAAAGCGATGCAGCAAGTGAAGCCGCCATCGAGAACGGGGCGCGGTTCTCATTGCAAATGATCAGCATGCCGCCGGGCCATGAGCCGGGCAAGGTGGAGCGGCCCGCTTTCGGTTCGGAAGATCCGCAAAAACATTTTACCGTGAGGAGCCGGCGTGGCCTCGACGAGACTGCTTTTTTCGCCGAACTCGCTAGCCACATTTCCGGCCGCATTGGATCGAACCGCGACGTTCTGCTCTATGTTCACGGCTTTAACACGAGCTACGACGAGGCGCGTTTCCGCCTCGCGCAAATCGTGGGCGACGCGCGCTTCGGTGGTGTCGCGGTGCTCTATACATGGCCGGCCGCAGGCAGCCTCCTCGACTACGGTGCGGCCAAGGAAAGCGCGACCATTGCCCGCGATGCCTTGAGCGGACTTATTCACCGGCTTTCTGAAGTTCCGGATGTAGGCCGCGTGCACGTTCTCGCGCATTCGATGGGCGCCTGGCTCGCCATGGAAGCGTTGCGGGAAAATGCGATTTCCGGTAGCCCGGATCTCAACGGCAAGCTCGGCGACGTAATGCTCGCCGCGCCCGACATCGACTTAAACGTCTTCCGCGGGCAATTGGCGCGGCTTGATCCCTCGCACGTGTTCGTCCTCGTTGCCTCGAACGACAGAGCGCTTTCGCTGTCGCGCACGCTCGCGGGCGACCGGCCGCGTCTTGGCGCGCTCGACCCCAATGATCCCAGCGACCGGGCGGCGCTCGAAGACTTCGGCGTCAAGGCCTACGATCTGTCCCACGAGTCCACCGGCCTGATCGGGCATGGCACATTTGCGGACGCACCTCTCGCCGTGCGAACCATTGGCGCGCAGATCACCGGACAAACGCCGCAGGAAGCCAATATCCAGGCCGTACTCGGCGAAAAGCCAGTCGATTTAAGAATTATCGCCGTCCCGCTCGCGCCCTTAGCCGAGCCATCCAGCCCCGCGACGAATCCGTCCCCGGGCACGGTTTCGTCACGCTAACTTGGCGGCCACGCAGGAGCTGCGACCCGCTGCATAGGGCTTGACGCGGCCGGAGCGGCGGGACTAACCCATGCAGACCCTGCCGAAGCCGTCGGAACCGCCTCATGCCAGAGCTTTCCCCGGACGACTCCAAACGACTCGCCGCTGCAAAGGCGCTGGAGCTCATTACCCCCGGGATGCGTCTCGGGCTCGGGACCGGCACGACGGCGGCAATTTTCGTCGAACTGCTTGCAGGCCAAGTTGCCGGAGGCTTGAACGTAATCTGCGTGCCGACCTCCGAGCGCACCCGCACCCTGGCCGAGCTTCATGCCATTCCGGTGGCCTCGATCGATGATTTGCCCGAGCTCGATCTGACTGTCGATGGCGCCGACGAATTCGACCCAAAATTGCGTCTCATCAAGGGTGGCGGCGGCGCGCTTTTGCGCGAAAAAATCATCGCCGTGGCATCGAAGCGCATGGTCGTGATCGCCGATTTGTCGAAGTCCGTGGCAGTTCTCGGCAAATTCCCGCTGCCGGTCGAAGTCAATGTGTTCGGCCTCTCAGCGACAAAGCGCATGATTCTAGCCGCCGCGCGAGCGTGTGGCTGCGAAGGCGAGGTTCGCCTGCGGAAAACTCCCGGCGGCCAGGCTTTCGTCAGTGACAATGCACACTATATCGTAGATTGCTTTTTTGGCGCCATTGCCGATCCGGATCATCTGGCGGACCGGCTCGCCGCGATTCCGGGCGTCGTCGAACATGGGCTCTTCATCGGGATTGCCAAGGCGGTAATCAGCGCCGGTCCGGCGGGCATCGAGATTTTCGGCCAACTCGATTGACGCCGATCGGGCGGTCCTAGGCATCTTGCGGCGATGGTTTGAGGAGGTTTTTGCTTGCGCACAACTCTTAAAAAACACGCGATGAACTTGGTTTTTTGCCTTGCCTTCCTGCTTGCTCCTTATGGTTGCCGCGAGCGGAAGCAGGGCCGAGCAAGCCGTGCCACCCACCTCGCCGGACCAAACGGCGCCCGGCGCCCAGCCCGTCGCATTTGGCGGCCGCCCGCGCGCTTGTAGTTGCCAACGGAATGTCGCGCTCCTTTAGCATCGTCATTCCCCAATTCATGGATCAGATCGGCTCAGACTCTGACCGAGACGCGGCCGGAACTCAGGCACGACCTCGACGCCGTGCTGGCGCAGCTCAAGCCAGAATTCGACCATCAAGCGGACGATATGGTCGATATCGCCGCGCAGATTTACGTCAAACAGATGAGCGAGCAGGATTTGAAGGCGGCGGTGGCTTTCTTCGAGAGCCCGGCGGGAAAAAAATATGTCGAGACACAACCGGCCTTCCTGACCGAGGTGGTGACCGCGATGCAAGGTTGGCAGGGCAGGATATCGTCCGGCATGATGACCCGCGTCCGCGAGGAAATGAAGAAGAAGGGCCACGAGATTTGATAGTCATGTGACCCGTTGAAGCCGCCTCATTCCAGCCTGACGAGCACGCTGTCCGCCTCTCCCCTTGTGTCCATGACCGACACGCGCGCAAAGCCCGCGCCGTCGGGTGTCCATTCCGCTTGCCTGCGCAGGTTCGGTTCGCCGATCGGCACCCCTTTGACGATCCATCGCAGCGGCAAAATACCGCCTTCGGCTTTCAGCGACGATGCGGCAAGTCCGAGATCGACACTGGCGCCATCCGGCGGGAAAGCGATTTTTAATTGCGCCGTCGCTACCGCCGGTAGACGGCGGTCCTCATAGGCAATGAGCATCGCGAGGAAGCGCGGATCGACATCACCCCCGTGAACCGGAAGCCGTCAGCGTCCGTCCGGTGTCGTGAAGGCCCGCAAGAGGCGCCCGTTTCGATCGACGACGATGCGCGAGCCTTGGCTCGCGGCGGCACAGCATCCGCTCTTCCAAAATCCCATCGGGGATCTTGGGGCCTGGCCGCGTGTTCGATTTTCGGCGGCAACTATCGTTATTGCGGAATAACTGCAATTTGACCATGCTCCTCACAGGTTCTCATTGACCCGGCCTTTATCTATAGTGGCGCGCCTTCTGGAGCTTGCTGGAGCTTGTTCGTGAAACGGACCATCTCAATTCCCGCCATCGTGTTTGTTGCCACGATCGCCCTTTCGCTCGTGTCCTGCGGGCGGCGGGGACCGCTCGAACCTCCCCCCGGCGCGGCTGCCTCGAACGCGCCCGTGACCGGCACTCCGGGGGATTACGCAACGCCCGCGAACGCAGGCGAACTGGCGGGGCAAAATACGGCCACCTCCAGCGGCACGGAGGCACCACCTGCTGCGAAGCAACCACCGCCGCCCCCGCGTAAATCCTTTTTCCTCGATCCGTTGCTCTGATCCAAACATGCATCATTTCGCGATGAAGAACGGTGTCCTACACGCCGAGGATGTCGATCTCGTAAAGCTCGCAGCGGAAGTCGGCACGCCCTTTTACTGCTATTCAACGGCAACGCTGACACGCCACTACAAGGTTTTCGATTCGGCTTTTGCCGGCCTGCCGCATCTCATTTGCTACGCGGTGAAAGCCAATTCCAACCAGGCCGTACTCAAAACCTTGGTACGGCTCGGCGCCGGAATGGACGTCGTCTCCGGAGGCGAACTCCGGCGCGCGCTGGCGGCGAGCGCCGCTCCGGAAAAAATCACCTTTTCGGGGGTCGGCAAGACTCATGCGGAAATGGCGTTTGCGCTCGAACAAGATATTCTTTGCTTCAACGTCGAATTGGAACCAGAGCTCGCCCTCCTTTCCAAAGTTGCAGCAAGGCAAAACCGGACGGCCCGCGCGGCTCTTAGGGTCAATCCCGATGTCGACGCCAAAACCCATGCCAAGATTGCCACTGGTAAGGCGGAAAACAAATTCGGCATTCCGATTCGCCGCGCCCGCGAAATCTATGCCCAAGCGGCAGCCCTGCCGGGGATAAAAATCACCGGAGTCGATATTCATATCGGTTCGCAGATCACGGACCTTGCCCCATTCGACGATGCGTTCCGTCTGATCGCCGATTTTGTCCGGGTGCTGCGCGGCGATGGCCACACGCTTGAGCATATCGATCTCGGCGGCGGTCTCGGCATCCCTTATGCTCACTGGGAGGATCCAGAGAGCTACCACCCCGAGCGCTATGCGGCAATCGTCAAGGCAAGGCTTGCGCCGCTCAACTGCCGCCTGATCTTCGAGCCGGGACGGCTGATCGCGGGCAACGCCGGCGTTCTCGTCACACGCGTCCTCTACGTGAAGCGGGGCGAGACCAAAACCTTCGTTATTGTCGATGCGGCGATGAACGATCTTGTGCGCCCGACGCTTTACGAAGCGCACCATGAGATCCTTGCCGTTCGCGCCAGGCAAGCCAGCCCTGAAATTACCGCCGATATCGTCGGCCCGGTCTGCGAAACCGGCGATTATCTCGCGCTATCGCGTAAGCTGCCAAGACCTTCGCCGGGTGATCTCCTGGCGATCATGTCGGCTGGCGCTTATGGCGCGGTCCAGGCCGGGACTTATAATTCGCGGCTTCTTGTGCCCGAGGTCCTTGCTAACGGCGGACAGTATGCCATTGTGCGCCAGCGTGGGACTTACGAGGATTTGATCGGCCTCGACAAAATTCCGGCTTGGTTCGGCTAGAAATTTCAAGCTCGCCCCTGAAGCTTGGCTGCCATGGTGCGATCTGCATCGGCCGCCAACGCCGATTCGCTTTTTCGAATTACGTGGAGCTTACGCCGCGTTCAATTTCCTACCACTTCCGCGATTGCACCCGAATAATATCACCCGACCACCAGATAAGTGCTGAAACCGGCGACAAACAGCACCAGCAAAATCGATGTGATCAGCCCGGCGCGTATTTTTTTCCAGGAGTGCAGCTCAGGGTCATCGAGCAATTGCCCCGTGTGGACGAAGCGCGCGGTTGCGGCCACGATAAGTGCAAGGCCGCTGCAGATGAGAGCCGCGCCGCCATAGCGATGGAGCGGCCCCAACAGCCGTTCAAGTGGCAGTCGTTGCGCCAGTTCAGTGGAGGCGGAGCTTTCGATGGTGAGAACAAAGAGATTGAACTTCTCGATGATGAATCCAAAGGCAATCACGGCGATGCCGGTGCGCACCCACGCAAGAAACGTCCGCTCATTGGCCGCATGGTCGGTATAGTCACGAATCATGGCGCTCCTCGCTCATGGTGGAGGGTGTAAAACGTTCAGGCGCCGCGCAGCCGATGCAGCCAATATTTTGTCATGCGTCTTTCCTGCTGAACGTTTAGAGAAGGTTCACGGGAACCTTGAGATAAATGACGCCGTTGTCTTCCGCGGGCGGCAACTGACCGGCCCGCATGTTGACCTGGACAGCGGGAATGATGAGCTTTGGCATGCCGAGCGTGGCGTCGCGCCGCTTGCGCATGGCGACGAAATCGTCTTCGCTCACGCCGTCATGGACATGAACATTTGCCGTCCGCTCGGCGCCGACCGTGGTTTCCCACATAAAGGCGTCCCGCCCGGGCGCCTTGTAGTCGTGACACAGGAAAAGTCTGGTTTCGTTAGGCAGCGACAGCAGACGGCGGATCGAGCGGTAGAGTTGGCGCGCGTCGCCGCCGGGGAAGTCGGCGCGCGCGGTGCCATAGTCCGGCATGAACAGCGTGTCGCCGGTAAAGACGGCGCCGCCAACTACATAGGCCATGTCCGCCGGCGTGTGGCCAGGAACATGCAGCGCGATCGCCGGGATGCCGCCAATCGAAAAACGGTCGCCGTCGTCGAAGAGTAAGTCAAATTCCGAGCCGTCGCGCGCGAACTCGGTCCCCGCGTTGAAGATCTTTCCGAACACCTTCTGGACCGCGACGATTTCGCGCCCAATGGCAAGCTTGCCGCCCAGTTTCTGCTGGATGTATGGAGCCGCCGACAGGTGATCGGCGTGCGCGTGCGTTTCGAGAAGCCAATCGATGGTCAGCTTTTCCCATTCCGCATAAGCGATCATGGTATCGGCGGAGGCGGTCGAAGTCCGGCCCGCGGCTGCGTCAAAGTCCAGGACGCTGTCGATCACCGCGCCGCGCTTGGTCACCGGATCATGGATGACATAGCTCACAGTACTAGACGGCTCGTCAAAAAAGCCTTTCACGGCCACCTTGGCAGCGGTTCTAGCCGCCGCGGCGTGCACCTGCTCAATCGCCAGGGCCAAATTCGGGTCCAAGGTGAGCCTCTCCCAAAATTTCGTTTTCACACTTTGCATAATTCGCGTGATTTGAAATATAGGTTGTCTCATGGGCGTCGAGGCGTCACGTTAAAGGATCGGACATGGGAATACAAACGACTGAAATAACCCGCATTGCGGCTCGGTTTGCGTGAGGAGTATCGAACCGATTTTCGATACTAAACTCGATGTTATTGCAGCCGTGTCGGCGACGGTGGCGGAAAAGCCGAAGCGGAGGCAAAAGGAACTTGGAAGTGTTGGCGTGGGAGCCGAGGAATCGTCATGATCACACGGCGCGGTTTATTTGAAGCGGCCGGCGGGGCATTGGCGCTGACGGCCGCGGGTTCAGGTCCGGCGTGGCCGGGAGGCGCCGAAGAGGAGTCCGGCGAAGTTCTCCTATCGCCCATGCTGCCGGCGGGAACGCGGGCGAACGCCGTTCTCGATACCCTGCCCGGCAAAAAGCCGCTGATTAAATTGACCGGCCGGCCACCCAATTACGAATCGCCGCTCGCATATTTGCGCACCGCCATTACCCCCAACGACGAATTTTTCGTCCGCTATCATCTCGCGGACATTCCGGAAATCGACGCTGCTACGTGGAAACTGAATTTGAGCGGAGAGGGCGCCAGCGGCGAATTACAAATCGGAATCGACGAGTTGAAGAGGCTACCCGTATTTGAGGTCGCCGCCGTCTGCCAATGTTCCGGAAATCGCCGCGGATTGTTTCAGCCCCATGTCGCCGGCGTCCAATGGGGGAATGGCGCGATGGGCTGCGCGCGCTGGAAGGGCGCCAAGCTCAAGGATGTGCTCGACTTGGTTGGGCTCAAAAAGGAGGCGGTCGAAGTGGTCTTCGATGGGGCCGACGGCCCGGTTTTCGACAAAACTCCGGACCTCGTGAAAAGCCTTCCCGTGTGGAAAGCCATCGAAGAGTCGACGCTCGTCGCCTATGCGATGAATGGCGAGCCACTGCCGCATTGGAACGGATTTCCGGCGCGGATCGTCGTGCCCGGCTGGACCGCGACCTATTGGGTGAAGCACATTACCAGCATCACGGCCGTGACTCGGCCCTTCGAAGGGTTCTGGATGAAGACGGCCTACCGGATTCCGGCTGGGCAATTTCCACTCGTCCAGCGATTTATTTCCCAGGAGACGGTCACGAACGCCCCGATTACCGAGATCGTCGTGAACTCACTCATCACCAGCCCAAACGATGGTAGCCGAGTGAAGGCGGGGCGCAAGACGGCGATAAGCGGGATCGCATGGGACGGCGGCTACGGCATCGGCTCAGTCGAAATCTCGGCCGACAATGGCAAAAGCTGGACGGAAGCGCTGCTTGGGGAAGATCCCGGCAAATTTGCGTTTCGGCCCTGGAGGTATGAGTTTACTCCCGAGCGGCGCGGAAAACTACCGCTCACGGCGCGCGCCACAAACAAACTTGGCCAAACCCAGACGCTGGCGCCGATCCAAAACCCTGCGGGCTACTGTAACAACGCCGCGCAAACCGTGACGCTCGATGTCGCTTGAGGAAAATTCCATGCGGTGGATTGCGATATTTGCCGCGCTGGCCTTTTCCCAGGTTCCGGCCCGTGCCGACGAACGCGCCGTGCATCTCAAGCAGGCGCCGGGGGTGGATGTTGTCGAGGGCCAATGCGGCGCCTGCCACAGCCTCGATTATATTCCCATGAATTCGCCGTTTCTCGATGCAGCGCATTGGGACAAGGAAGTCGCCAAAATGATCAACGCGTTTGGCGCGCCGATTGATCCGGCGGACGCCAAAACCATCGGGGATTACCTCAAGCAGAATTACGGGGGCTAATTCCGAGGCACGAAAACGCTACAGTCTAGCGACAAGCTCGAACCCGATGGAAGAGCGCTGGTGAATGGCGATTATTTCCGGCTGACCGGCACTACGGCGCTCTCGCGAAGACCGTGACCGCCCCGTTTTCCGCGTCCACAAGGTCAAACTGGTTGGGCGTAAATTCTCTAAAAGTTGCCGTAAAAATTTTGCCGTTCTTCATATTGATCAAGACATCTCCCTCGCTCAAAAGCCGAAACGTGTCTGGTTCCATGTAACCTGGTTCCGCAGAACCAATGGAGCTCATGCCAATTGTCTTGTCCGCTCGAAACACGATGTGCCAGGGGTGGCCAGCCGCATGCCATTCTCCGGCGATCGCGGTGATATTCACATCGCCGCCCAACTTTGGGCCGATTAGAAAATCCTTAAACTGTGCCAAGCCAATGATACCAAGGACAAGACCTACGAACACGGCTATTCCGAGCATCTCGGCGCCCGTTGCACCTCGGGTAGTTTTTGGCGGGATGGACGGTGAGTTCATCGCTACCTCGCAAACAATCGAAGCAAGAGAGCGGCGGAAACGACCGGTTTGCTGAGCTCAAGAGGGCCGCAAATCAGCCCGCCATGTTCCTGATAAAGTATTATAATGCACGGCTGAAGTTATGCCAGGGCTAACGCACCCTCGCAGGTGAAGCTGGAAAAGAAGTAAATATAGCCTGATGGCACCGTAACCTCGGTAGCGAGCGGCTGTTCCGTGGGCATCTCAAAAAGCGGCCGATTCCCGTCTGGCAGGGACCGCCTCGCGCCGATTGCATGTGCGCCAGCTTGCGATACGGCGAACTATTTCTTCTTGCCCCGATCGTCCTTCGCCCCCACCGATTTCGGCGTGAGCCCGAACGGCGCCGGGGCAGCCGCCGCGATCTTGGGCTTATCCTTTTTCGGCTTCTTGGCTTCGCGATTGCTGCGTTGCTGACCTTTTGCCATCGCAATCCTCCCTTGAATGAGGCTCGCTGGTGCGAGCTCGGCGTCACCCGTGACGGGCGCACGTTTTCGTTCCGCAAACAGCAGCTCGAAGCCGCCGAACACATCCGCAATGTGCGTGGCCGCCGGATTTTCGGCGGTGGGCTGTCTGCGCGAACAGAATTAAGATAACGCGCCTTGGCCACGCCTTCAATCCAGGTGATTGCGGGCGCGGCGAGAAGCATGTGCCCCATGTAAGTTGAAGCTTCGAAACCTCATTCCCTAAATGCCCGGTCGAGGTTCTTGGCGCTCGCAAAAGCTTTTTGCTGCGCTGCGTCGATCCGGGCCGACGCGACATCGGTGCCGGCGAGATTTGTCCCGCCGAACACTGCGCCGCGAAAATCGGCGCCGCCTGCCTCGGCCTCGGCGAGCGAGGCGCCTGAAAAATTCGCGCCCGGAAATTTCGCGAATTGCAGATCGGTTAAGGCGAGATTGGCGCCTTCGAAATTGGCTCCGGCGGCGTCGGCGGATCTAATTACGGCGCGCATCAGGCCCATCGACTGGTTCTTCATGTCGGCGGAAAGGTCGGCGCCGGTAAATGTGGCCATACGCAAACTGGCGCGGGAGAGATCCGCCGCAATGCGGGCACCGGAAAAATCGGCGCCGTCGCACTTTGCCTCTTGCATCTGGCTTGCGAAGAGTTTGGCTTTCCGCAAGCTTGCCCCCGAAAAATCCGCGGCAATGGCCCAGGCCTGATCGAGCACCGCTCCGTCGAGCTTCGCGCGCGAAAAATTTGCCTTGTTCATCCGCGCGGCGCGGAAATTGACGTTGGAAAAATCGAGCCCGGAAAGATCGAGTCCATTGAGGCTTTTACCGGAGAGATCAGCGCCGGCGGGCGCCGCCTTAAGGCTTGCCTCGACCTCCGCCCGGCTCATCTCAGCCGAGGAAAACATCGGGCTCGAAAGATCGACGTGGCGCATCATGTCTTGCGCATAGCCGGGCGCGCCGTAAAGCCAAGCCGCCGCGGCGAGCGTCGTCCATCTTCCGAAGCTTTGCACTGACGGCGCTCCCTCGGCTATTTGCAGGATTTTATCTTCATTTCGCAGCCATGAGTTCTACCCGAACGGGGGCTCAATTTTTTTGCCGCCAGCTACCATATAACATTGTGCAACCGTGGCAGTCGCAACTTCCGAAAGCGGCAGTGATAGCGTGGTCGCCCGTTTGAGCCCTTTTGAACCAGTTTACCCCTTGTGACAAAAGAACTTCTTGAACCACTCCGCGCTCCGCCCGCCGAAGACACAGCTGCCAGTCTCACGCCCGCCGTAACCCGCGTGAGCGGCTTCAATCGGGCCGCGACAAGGCGCGAGCACGATCTGCTCGGCGAGAGGGATGTCCCGGCGGACGCCTATTGGGGCATCCATACGCTGCGCGCGGTCGAAAATTTTCCGATCACCGGCATTCCGATCGGCCACTTTCCCGAGCTTGTCCGAGCCCTTGCGCTTGTCAAGCAGGCGGCAGCGCGCGCCAATCGGCGGCTTAAGCAATTGGCCCCGGAGAAGGCCGAAGCGATCGATCGCGCCTGCGATCTCATCGCCAAGGATGGACTTTTCCTCGATCAATTCGTGGTCGACGCGGTGCAAGGCGGCGCCGGCACTTCGACCAATATGAATGCTAATGAAGTCGTCGCCAACCTCGCGCTGGAATTCTTGGGCCACCGGCGCGGCGAGTATCAGTTTCTTCACCCGATCGACGACGTCAACATGGCTCAATCGACCAACGACGCCTATCCGACGGCACTGCGCCTTGCGGTGATCTTTGCGGCCGTTCCCGTCGCGCGGGCACTGCAAGAACTCGCTTATGCGTTCAAGACCAAAGCAGTCGAATTCGCCGATGTACTCAAAATAGGCCGCACCCAATTGCAGGATGCGGTACCGATGACGCTCGGCCAGGAGTTCGAGGCATTTCATATCACTGTGAAGGAAGATATCGACCGGCTGAGGGAGGCCGCCGCTCTGTTCCGGGAGGTGAATCTCGGCGCAACCGCGATCGGCACCGGGATTACCGCCGATCCGCGTTACGCTTCGCTCGCGGTCGAGGAGCTGGCGCATCTCTCGGGCGAACCTTTGGTGCTCGCCGCCAATTTGATCGAGGCGACCTCGGATATGGGCGCCTTCGTTTTGTTCTCGGGCGTGCTCAAGCGGATCGCCGTAAAACTTTCGAAGATTTGCAATGATCTTCGCCTGCTCTCCTCCGGCCCGCGCGCTGGGTTTGGCGAAATCCGCTTGCCCGCCGTTCAAGCTGGCTCGTCGATCATGCCTGGCAAGGTCAACCCGGTCATCCCCGAGGTGGTGAGCCAGGTTGCCTATCTCGTCATCGGCCATGATCTCACGGTGACGCTGTGCGCCGAGGGCGGTCAACTCCAGCTCAATGCCTTCGAGCCGACGATCGGCTTTTCCATCCTGAAATCGCTGCGGATGCTACGCGCGGCCATCGACACGCTCACAAGCCGTTGCGTCAACGGCATCGAGGCGGATCGCGGGCGTTGCCTCAGCCTCGCAGAAAATTCTATCGGCCTTGTAACCGCGCTCGGGCCGGTGCTCGGCTACGAGGCCTGCTCGCGCATCGCCCGCCGGGCGCTCGACGAGAGCCGCACCATTGCCGAAATCGTCCTCGATGAAGGATTGTTGACCGAGGCAAGGCTCAACGAGGTGCTGCGGCTCGAAGCCATGACAAGGCCCTCGCGGATCGTGATGGCCGCCGTTACCAAGCCAACAGGATAGAGCACGGACCGCCCCGGCGCGCGACGCGCCGATGGCAATGGCTTTGGTGCGCCGGAGCGTCAAGGCGGCGCGGCAATCTCAACTAGGGAGTGATTTGGGAGATGCCGGTATAGGGCAAATCGCTGATGTCACAGCATGAGATCAATGATACGCGTTTGGCAAATTCCGGGTTATCCGGGGAATGCCAGCTTAGGTTGCCTTTCAATTCGGGAACCGCGGAAAAAGCTTTAAAAATAAGAGCTGTTGACTTTACGCGGTTGACCCCGGCGAAACTATTGTCAACAAGAATGTGTGGCGCGGCGTCATTGCGAAAATCGGCATTGACGTTCCTGGCGCACCCGTCCGGAGACGAGCGCCTTGCACCATGCCGCCTGAGTACAGGGGAGTGCAAAAATCATGCGAAATATCGCGTGTGGCTTGCCGCACCGCCTTAGTGTTGCCAGCCTTGCTGTTGTCTGCGTTGTAGGCAGCGCCTTGGCCCAGCCGGTTGAGACCGTGCTTTATAGTTTCAAGGGCGGCACAGATGGAGAATTTCCTGATGGTGGCCTGATCACCGACGCGCAAGGCGCGCTTTATGGCACAACGGAAGGTGTAATTGGAGGAGGCGGGACCCTCGGCTGTCCAATTGGCGGGAGCTGCGGCACGGTCTTCAAGCTGACGCCGCCCGCTAGGGGCCAGACCGCCTGGACCGAAACCGTGCTGTACAGTTTCACTGGCGCCGCGGACGGCGGAAACCCCAACGCTCGCCTGATCGCCGACAAGAATGGCGCGCTCTACAGCACAACTGAATATGGCGGGAGCGCCACATGTCCTATCAATAGTTCTGGCTGCGGCACGGTTTTCAAGCTGACGCCGCCCGCCACGGGTCAGACCGCCTGGTCCGAAACCGTCCTCTATAGCTTCCAGGGCGCCAACGGCCGCAGCTCACGCCCTAACTCTGGCCTGATCTTCGACGCGGCGGAGAGCAATCTATACGGCACTACGGCGCAGGGTGGGAGCAGCGGCTGCGGCACGGTTTTCAAGCTGACGCCGCCCGCCACGGGCCAGACCACCTGGGCCGAGACAGTGCTCTATAACTTCCAGTGCGCAGGCAGCAACGGTTTCGAGTCCAAAGCTAGCCTGATCGCCGACGCGAATGGCGCGCTCTACAGCACAACCGAATACGGCGGGAGCGGCACATGTCTTTTCTTTGGGACTGTCAATTCTGGCTGCGGAACTGTCTTCAAGCTTACGCCACCGACCACCGGGCAAACCACTTGGACCGAGACAGTGCTCCATAACTTCCAGGGCTTTCCCAACGACGGCGCCTTCCCTATCGCTGGCCTGATCGCCGACAAGACCGGCGCACTCTACGGGGCGACTTTCGGCGGCGGGAGCAGCGGTGGCTGTTCTGGAAATAGCTGCGGCACGGTTTTCAAGCTGACGCCGCCCGCCACGGGGCAGACCGCC
The DNA here is from genome assembly GCA_963851225.1 of uncultured Alphaproteobacteria bacterium. Lineage (GTDB taxonomy): Bacteria > Pseudomonadota > Alphaproteobacteria > Rhizobiales > Beijerinckiaceae > Methylocapsa. The sequence goes on from CAWKON010000052.1 coordinate 118,458, forward strand.
TGGACCGAAACCGTGCTCCATAGTTTTACCGGCGGCAGCGACGGCGCACAGCCTGTAGCTGGCCTGGTCGCCGATGCGCATGGTGCGCTCTACAGCACCACAATGGAATTCTACGGGAGCAGCGGCTTCTTTGGCACGGTTTTCAAGCTGACGCCGCCCGCCACAGGGCAGACCGCTTGGACCGAAGCTGTGCTCTACAAATTCTGTTCGCTTTCAAATTGCACCGACGGCAAATACCCCACCGCTGGCCTGATCGGTGGCTCGGGCGGCGCGGCCTATGGCACCACGTCGAGCGGCGGCAGCTGCTGCGGCACAGTTTTCAAACTGCAATAATGTCGGGGTCTGGACTAGAGCGCAACGGCATCGCAACGTTAACAATCACGACCGCTGCTGGATTGCTGGCACAGTGATCGTTTTCTCTTTTCAGGGCCGGCCCCATTCTGTCCGCGCTCCGTTTTCAGATGGCTTCAGTCGCGGTCGGCCGGCTCATATATGGCAAAACTGGGAGCGGATATGCGCTCGCTCTTAGCCGAGACCCAACAGTCGTGTCACCGGGGGCCATTTCGACCCGACACCGTAGAAAAAGGTTGTAATCAACCTTATCGCGTTTTGAAGCTTTTCCGCTGGCGTCCTCTCGCACTCGCTGAAAATTCCATTGGCCTTGTAACCGCGCTCGGGCCGGTGCTCGGCTACGAGGCCTGCTCGCGCATCGCCCGCTGGGCGCTCGACGAGGGGCGCACGATTGCCGAAATCGTCCTCGATGAAGGATTGTTGACCGACGCAAGGCTCAACGAGGTGCTGCGGCTCGAAGACATGACAAGACCTTCGCGGATCGCGATGGCTGCGGTTAACAAGGCAAAGAGATAGAGCTCTCTACATCGCACGTCTTGCCGATCGTTGTCCCTGCGCCTTTTCGTGATGGATTCATCTGAACGCTTACGACAGCAGGAAACCCACCTTCGCGCGCTTTCGATCGGCAAGATGCAATATTTGGCCTTCCGGGGGGCGGCAAAGGGCGCTATCTTTAACGACTTGGAAACAAAGCCCGGAGGCGGCAATGGCAGACGTTGAATGGCATCTCAAAGGCCGGAATTTTGCCCACTGCAATTGCGCCTACGGTTGCCCTTGCCAGTTCAACGCTCTTCCTACCTACGGCAATTGCGAAGCAATTGCAGGGATCGTGATCGATGAAGGCAATCATGGCAGCACCAAGCTCGACGGGCTGATGTTTGCCGGTGTGTTTTCTTGGCCGGGCCAGATCCATGAGGGGCACGGGCAAGCCGTCCCGATCGTCGATGAACGCGCGAGCCCCGCCCAGCGCGAGGCCATCCTCCGCATTATGAGTGGGCAAGACACCGAACCTGGCGCGACATTCTTTCAGGTCTTTTCATCGACGCTGGAGAAAGTTCATGACCCGGTCTTCGCCAAGATCGACCTCGACATTGATGTGGCTGCGCGCAAGGCGCGTTTTAGTGTTCCTGGCGTTGTGGAAGCCCGCGGTGAGCCGATCATCAATCCGGTGACAAAGAAAGAGCACCGCGCGCGGTTCGACATGCCGGAGGGCTTTGAATTTACCTTGGCCGAGGTCGGACGCGGCTGGGCGAAGACAATGGCGCCATCGAGCTTAATCTGGCGGAACTCGCACGCTCATTTCGCCGAGTTGAATATCACTGGAACCGGGGTCATTCGCTGACGGCCATGGCCGAGAAGACGATGCTGGAGAACATACTCCGGCGCGACCGCATCATTTTGGCGGGCACGCTCGCCGCTTTAACGGCGCTCTCATGGGCTTATGTGCTGTGGCTTGCCGCGGGCATGGACATGGGCGCGATGGAGATGACCGGTTTTCGGATGGTTCCCGCCGGCAAGGGGATCATGGCGCCCGCGCTCGCCCCGTGGCAAGCTATCGAGTTTGTTTACGTGTTCGCCATGTGGGCGGTGATGATGGTGGGCATGATGACTCCCTCCGCCGCGCCGATGATTCTGATCTATGCGCGGGTTGGCAGGCAAGCATCGGCGCAAGGCAAGCCGTTTGCGGCGGCCGGTTGGTTCGCCACCGGGTATCTTCTGACTTGGGCCGGATTCGCGCTCGCCGCCACCGTGGCACAGTGGGCTCTTGATCGCACGGCCTTGCTCGACTCGATGATGGCGAGCACTAACCAAGTATTTGGCGGAATCGTTCTCATCGCGGCCGGCGTTTACCAGTGGACGCCATTCAAGGATAGATGTTTGGCACACTGCCAATCACCTCTCCTGTTCATACAGCGGCAGGGCGGATTTCGCCGCGATGCCTTGGGCGCCTTGCGGCTCGGACTGCATCATGGCGCTTATTGCGTTGGCTGCTGTTGGGTATTGATGGCGCTGTTGTTTGTCGGCGGCGTGATGAACGTCCTGTGGATCGCCGCGATCTCCGCCTTCGTGCTCATTGAAAAGCTTGTGCCGGTCGGCCACTTGATCTCCCGCATAGCGGGGGTAGGCTTTGCCGCGGCCGGGACCTGGCTTGCGGTTGGGTTTCAAATGTCCGGCGGCTTGAGATGACTGAAGTTGCGCGGAAGTTAGGAAATAGATCCAAGACAATGCTGCCCCGCTACGCATCGTTTAAGGTGCTACCGAAGCACATAAAAACTTTCCTTGTCCATTTTCGTCTCCTCGACACCGTCAAGTTCCGGATCATTGGCGACCAATTCTTTCATCTTTGGCGTCAAAACGATAACATCACAATCGCGTGAACTTGACTGGCACGCGGCCGCAGCAGCATTTACAGCTGGACCGATTACCGTGGTGCGCCGCGCTTGAGCGTGGCCCACCTCGGCCATTGTTACCAGACCGCAGGAAAGCCCTATCCGCACAAACAAACTATCGGTTTTAGGGCAGCCCAGAGTTTGCCATTTAGCTCGCAGGTTGCGAAAAGCAGTGCGCATCTCTAAGGCGGAAGCAAACGCCGTCGACTGGTGCGCATCCTGGCGCCGGAAAACGTTGAAGGTCAGCAGAACACCGTCGCCAACGAACTGGTCGATAAACCCACCGTGCAGCAGCGCGATCGTGCACAATTCCTGAAAATACTCGTTCAGCAAGTCGGTGATGGCGCTGCTATCCAGTTCGTCGAACAAAGCACCGTAATTGGTAAGGTCAACTAACATTATCGTTGCCTCAATTTGCTTCCTTCGCGGCGCATGACCCAACTCTATCAATCGCCGTGGATCTGCGAGGAAGTTGGCGACCAGAGGGGCAAGCGCCGTGCATTGGTCTTGCGCCCTGCGCTCGTCCTCACGGTCGAAATCTTTGGCCGTTGTGCTTGTTGAGGAACTGGGCGACTCCGAAGCGTTCGGTCTTGTAGCGGAGACAGACGGAGAGCGTTTGGCTCGTGGTGTGATGCGTGACTTTGTCGACGCGGCTCGCAAAGGCGCTACCTGATGTCGGCGGAGAATCAGTTTTCGTCTCGCCAGACTGGTATACTGAGCCAGATAGGCTTTTCTCAATCGGAACGCGAACGCGGCTTAATTTCACTGCTTGGGCACCGCTGGCATAGAGGAAGACCAACTCGTTTGGTTTGTCCCCAGCTATGGAGGTGGGAGCGGGTACAAGCACCGCGCAGTCGGTCGCCCCTAGTCGCGTCTTGATCTCTTCTGCGACCGCGATAATTTCCTGGCGCTGTGTCTGGATCTCTGTACCGCCACGGAGAATGTCCTGGTAATTTTTATCGAGGTCCTGGTATTTCTTATCGAGTTCGTCGTATTTCTCCTTGGCCTTCACTTGATTATTTTCAATTGTGGCTTCAAGCAGATCGACTTTGCCCTCAAGATTGTCGATTTTTCCCTCGTACCTATTCCGAAGGATGTAACCTGTGATGGCCACCGCCAAGGGAAGTGCTGCTAACGCCAGCGTTACGCCCGTCACCCCCCAAGATGCAAGGATGTGAATGAGTTCGTCTAAGGCGGACGGCGGATGGGGAGTGGCCGGTATCTCGGGGGTGGGTTCCATGTCAGGGTCCTGGTCGATTTTGATAAGGACGTCGCCGCTACGAACGGCTATTTTAGGCAGCGTCGGCAGCTTGAACAACTTGCTCCGCTGCAGAATAATGTTTCACGAACGCTTCGTGAAAATTCCGGCGTTTACTTGTGCGTGTTTCCCTCTGCGCCCTTCTTTTCTTCTTCTTTGTCGGTGGTTTGAAAGTGAGGCCGTGGCAGAATGAGTTTGTAAATTACAGTTCGGCTGACGCGCCGCGCTCATGACAATGTCGAGGATCTTTTCGCGGGCAAGCGGCGATATTCTCAAGTTTGTTACAGCCGTGAAATCCTTGACGCATATCTTGAGACTCAGTTTCTGGCCCAACGCGAGCCAATCGCTAATCTACCTTAATGCGCCAGCCTCTCCAGCAAATCGCGCACATGAACCTGATCAGATTTGTAATTGCCGGTGAGCGTGTACATCACCAGATTGACACCCCCGCGCAGCGCGAGCTCGTGCTGGCGCTCGCCGCCCGGCACCAGTGAATAAAGGCTGTCGCCGTCGAGGTCGCTCGCCCAGCCCGCCGCGAGATCGTTTGCGGTGATGATGATTGGCGAGACGCTGTCGCTCGCGCGGGCCGGGCGCGGGCCGCCATCGGCGGGGGCGGGGGGCAGCGCCTCGATCCAGGTCGCGCCCGTCGTGTAGCGGCCAACGAAACCGTCGATAAGATAGAAGGTCTTCGTCACGACATGGTCGGCGGGAACGGGTTCGAGCGCAGGCACATCGACGCCATCGAGCAGGCTTCTCAGCCATTTGGCTTCCGGCGTCGGCGGTCCACCCGGCCGCGATGCCAGCGCGTCGCGGGTGTCGAAGACAATTGTGCCACCCTGTTTCATGAAAAGGGCAGCCTTGGCGATCGCCTCGCGCGGCGGCTGAGGTGCGCCCGCCACGATGGGCCAATAGAGAAGCGGATAAAAACTTAATTCGTCCCGCGCCGGATTGATCGCGGCAGGTTCGCCAGGCGCAAGCGACGTGCGGCGCGCTAACACAAGCGAAAGGCTCACCAAGCCCTGCCTGCTCACCGCATCGACTTTGGGATCCCCGCTTGCCACATAAGCTAGCCGCGTTGTCAACGCGGCGTCAATGCGGGGGGATACGTCCTCCGTGGCGGCAGGTTGCGCGGTGGTCCGGGCAGGGACCAGCATCGCGGAGCCGACGGCAATAAGAGCAATGCAAGCGGCGGCGCGCCCCGCGCGCCCGCGCAGGCTGCCCGAGAGCCAAAGCGAGACCAAGGTATCGGCGGCAAATAAGAGAAACGCAGTGGCGAGCAGCCAGGGCTTGAGATCGACCGGCCCGGTTTCGCGCAACGGCTCGTCGATAATACCGAACCCGGAATAATCCGCCGCCGCAAGCGTTTCCTTCGGTCCCAGAGCGTTGACCGCAATCAGGCCGTCGGGAGGGCCATAAAAACCTGGCGGATGATCGGGTTCCGCGATGCCGTCGAACCCGGCCGGAATCGGCGCCGCGTTTGTGGGTGGCGATCCAAGAATGCCGAAACCGTCGAGGCTTCGGCTTGGCGCAAAGGTTGCAGCTTCAAGGGGTTTCGTTCCGGCGCCAGCTTGTGCGTCCACATCCTTCGCGCTCTCCCCCGATTGAGCAATGATTTTGCGCAGCATGTCCACAAACAATCCCGAAATCGGCAGGTTCGACCAGGTCGTGTCCGCCGTGACATGGAACAAAACGATTAGTCCTTTGCCTTGCCGCGCGGCGGTCACGAGCGGAGTTCCGTCCGAAAGCCGCGCCCAGGTCTTGGCGGCAAGGCCAGGGTCCGGTTCGGCAAGCACCTGGCGCGATACGGTTACCTCATCGGGGACAGCCAAGCCAAAAAATGGGCTCTCGCGTTCGAACGGCGCAAGTTTTTTGGGGGTATCCCAGGACATCGCGCCGCCCAGCACGCGGCCGCCCCGGCGCAGCCGGACGGGGACGAGATCGCCGGAAGCCGCGGCGAGATGGGTTCCGGCAAAGCGCACGAGGATACCGCCGTCCTCGACAAAGCGCGCGAGGCCGTCATGCGCCTCACCCGTCACCAAGCCGGCATCGGCAAGGATCATGATCGCCATATGGTCGTCGAGAAGCGAGCGTATTGGATCGGTGGCGGCTGGCCTTGCCTCGCGGATATCCGCGAAGGGGGAAAGTGCCTTGGTCAGATAATAGCTTGGCGCGAGCAAAGGTTGCGCGACGTCCGCCGTTTCGCTGCTGACGAGGCCGATCCGGCGGCGGCGCCAGCGCTCATCGAGAAGATAAACCGCCGCCGCGGAATGTTCGCCAACGATTTCGAGGCGGGCGATTTCGTTGCGCAATTCGACGGGCAACTCGAAACTCGCTTGCGTCTCCTTCGCCGTGCCAAACTCGAACGGTGCTTCGCCGAGCGCGAGCCCCTTGCGATCGAGTGCGCGGACACCGCCCTGTTCCGGACCGGAGAGGGCAGCGCGGAGCACCCGCACATCGAGGCGGCCGGTTTGGTTTTCCACGCCTGCGAGCGCGAGAACGGTTGTCGAATCCGTTACAACAGTGAGTTCGCTGGAAATCGCCGCAAGCTTGCCCGCAAACTCCCGCGCATGGCCGCGATCCAGTCCATCGGCAATCCATACAATCGCGGGTTTTTTTTGCTGCGCAGCGGCATATTTTTCGATCGCGGAAAAAACCGGCAGCCGGTCGGGAACAAACGGCACGGGTTTTAGCTCCCGCAAGCGATCTTGCGCCTTGGCCGCATCGAGCGGCACGATGTCGCGGCCCGCTTCCGATGTTGCCACGACGGCGGCGAGTTGCGCGTTTTGCTCCGCCGCCGCTAATCGGCGCCCGGCCGCGGCGAGTCTGCGCTCCCAACTGGGTGCCGCCGGCCAGCCGTCGTCCAATACGACGAGCAAGGGGCCCGCGCGCGCGGTTGCCGCGGGCAGCGGATTAAGCACCGGCCCGGCCATCGCGAAAATGATCATGGCCGCGATCGCAAGACGCAAAAGCAGCAGCCACCATGGCGTGTGCGACGCGGTCTCGGTCCTCGGGCGGAGACCCAGAATGAGCCGCAGCGGCGGAAACGGCACAAGCTCCGGACGGGGCGGCGTGATGCGCAGCAGAAAGTACAACAATGGCAGGCCCGCGAGCGCCGCGAGGACAAACGGAAATGTGAAAGCAAGCGGAATCCCGGGCATCAGCGTGCGGCGCCTCGCGGGGCGAAAGGAGCGGGGACAGCAGTGGCATCGAGTTGCATCCGCAAGGCAAGCAGGGCCGCGGTGGCGGGCTGGTCGGTCCGGTGCACCATTAAGGTCCACCCCCGTGCTCGCGCCGAGGCATTAATGACATCGCGATGGAGGCCGAGGCGGCGGATATACTCTTCGCGAAAGGTTTCGGCCTGGCCCACGCGCAACCGCGCCTGCAAATCGACATCAGCGAATTCGGTTGTCCCGGAGAACGGAAAGATCTCTTCAACCGGATCGGCTATCACCACGAGGTGTCCAATCGCGCCGCGTGCGGAAACGCTCTCGATCATGGCCGAAATCTGCGCCGGATCGGCGAGAAAGTCGCCGATCAAAATGGCATGGGCGCCGCGCGGCAGGGCCAAGGCCGCTGGCAACTCCTCCGGCACATAGCCCGCGGCACCTTCCTGGGCCAACAAAACTTGCCCGAACCGTTCGACAATATTTCTGACCGCAAGAGCTGGCGTCAGGCCAAGAAGGCCCGGCCGCTCGCCGCCACGCACGAGAAGATCAGCGGCGGCGAGGCCAAGCACGAGCGCGCGATCTATTTTCGGCTGCAACGCGAGACTGGAAGCAAACCACATGGATGCGGAGCGGTCGATCCAGATGAAAACCGTATGCGCCGCTTCCCATTCGCGCTCACGAACATAGAGACGTTCGTCCTTGGCGGAGCGGCGCCAATCGATCCGGCCCGCGGCCTCGCCCGCCGCGAAGGGGCGATATTGCCAAAAATTCTCACCCTCGCCGGCCCGCCTTCGTCCGTGGAGGCCATGCAAGACGCTCGATGCAACCTCTCTCGCCGCAGCAACGAGGCCCGGGAGCCGTTGCGCCATTTCGAGCGCATGGTCTTTGTGGCGCGCCGCCATGCGGCTTGCATTTTTTTCAAGAAGCCGGACCGCGGGCATCGTTCAGCCGAGCCGTTTGGCCAGCCGGGCAACGACATCGCCGACCGTCTCGCCCTCGGCCCGCGCGGCAAAGGTGAGTGCCATGCGATGCTTGAGCACCGGTACGGCGAGGGCCACGACATCGTCGAGGGAAGGCGAAAGCCGCCCGCCAAGGAGGGCGCGCGCGCGTGTTGCCAGCATGAGCGCCTGCGCCGCGCGCGGTCCGGGACCCCAGGCGATGTGCCGGGTGACCGCCGGATCCCCCTCGCCGGGGCGGGCCAGGCGGACGACATCGAGAATGGCTTCGATCACGCTTTCTCCCACCGGAAGCCGGCGCACGAGCCGCTGGGCCGCGATGAGATCCTCGGCGCTCATCGCGATTGTTGGCGCCGCGCTGGCGTCGCCGGTCGTCTCGATGAGGATCTTCCTTTCGGCCGCGCGATCGGGGTAAGCCACATCGATTTGCATGAGAAAGCGATCGAGCTGGGCCTCGGGCAGGGGATAGGTGCCCTCTTGCTCCAGCGGATTTTGGGTGGCCAGAACGTGAAAGGGACGCGGCAGATCATGCCTCTCGCCAGCGACCGTGACATGATATTCCTGCATCGCCTGGAGCAGTGCCGATTGGGTTCTGGGGCTCGCCCGGTTGATCTCGTCGGCCATCAGCAATTGGGCAAATATGGGTCCGCGCACGAAGCGAAAACTGCGGCGGCCGCCGGACGCTTCTTCAAGGACTTCGGAACCGAGAATATCGGCGGGCATTAAATCGGGCGTGAACTGGACGCGGCGCGTCTGCAAGCCGAGAACAACGCCAAGGGTTTCGACAAGCTTGGTTTTGGCCAGCCCGGGCACGCCGACGAGCAAGCCGTGCCCGCCCGATAGAAGCGTGATCAAGGCCTGCTCGACAACGTTCGTTTGACCGAAGATGATGGTTTCGATCGAACTCCGCGCCGCGGCGATCCGCTCCAGCGCGGCCTCGGCGGTACGCATCACGGCGGCTTCGAGCGAAGCGGTCATTGCTTCCGGCATGGATGGTTTGGCCTTATGGCTTGGTGGATGAACGAACCGCCGCGCCTGCGCGGCGGGCGCCTATGTAACGATAGATTATAGTGGGCGATACGAACGATCAAAACTTTTCGATTGTCGCATGGCAATGGGGCAAAGATTATGGCCAAAGAGCTAATGGCCAGGCGCGAAACGCAGGCCGCGCCCGATGCCAGCGCCGAGGCGTTGAATATCGAAACCTTGGCTGCGGTTGATGGCGATGCCGTGCAACGGCCGCTCCCGCCGGTGGAGCAATGGAATCCGCCGTTTTGCGGCGATATCGACATGCGGATCGCCCGCGACGGCACCTGGTTTTATTGCGGCACGCCGATCGGCCGGCCCGCCCTCGTGCGGCTTTTCTCGACGATTTTGCGCAGGGACCCTGACGGCTATGTTCTCGTCACGCCCGTCGAAAAGATCGGCATAAAAGTCGAGGACGCGCCTTTTTTGGCCGTGGAAATGATGGCTGCGCATCAAGGAGCGGGCCAGGTACTTCGGTTCCGGACCAATGTCGGGGATTGGGTCGAGGCGGGCGCAAGCCATCCGATTCGTTTCGAAAAAGCCGACTTCGACGGCATCAAACCCTATATCCATGTGCGAGGCGGTCTATGGGCGCTTGCCGCCCGCGCCTTGGTTCTTGATCTCGTGGAACTCGGTGAAATGGCCGAGCATGACGGCGCGCGATGTTTTGGCGTCAGCTCGGCCGGCTCTTTCTTCCCGATGGCGAATGCCGAAGAGGTCGAGAACTGTCGATATTAATCCGTGCATACACATGGGAACATACAAGCGGCGTAGTTGAGTTAGGACACCACAAAACCTTACCGCTTCAGAATCCCGGTCGCGTAAGTAGCATCCAAGGAGAGTCTCGATGACGCATGATAAGTTGACGCATCATAAACTTTCGCAGGGAGCCTGGGTTTTCGTGGGTGACGGTCAGAAGGCCCTGTTTCTGGTCAACGAGGGGGACGAGAAATTTCCTAATCTGCGGCGTCTCGCGGTCTGGGAACTAGCGGATCCGCCGTCTCATGAACAGGGAAGTGATGCACCAGGGCGCGCGTATTCCAGCGTTGGCGAAATTCACAGCGCGGTCGAGGAGACGGACTGGCACGAACTCGAAAAAGAACGTTTCGCCAAATCGATCGCCGATCACATCAATAAGGCTGCCCTATCCAATAATTTCGACCAAATCCTCATCGTGGCCCCGCCGAAAATTCTCGGCGATCTGCGGCGCGAGTTTGCCAAAACGACCGAAGCTAAGATCATCGCCGAGGTCGCCAAGGATCTTACCAATCATACGATCGCCGAAATCGAGCGCTTGTTGACGGCAGAGCGAAGCCAGCGGTAACTGCTAATGGAGCGTTGGGTCCGCGCTTGAATTTCTCATCCTTTTAAGGAGGCATTAGTGCATGGCTCGCAGCATAAAGCATGAACGCCGCCTGCTCGGCGCGGACGAATTGACCCTCGTGGAAAAAACCCACCATCCAGCATTGGGGCTTTTACCTGACCCGGATTTGGTGGAGCTGCGCAAGCTCCTGCGCGAGCGGCGCGACCGCGCGCAACATATTGCCGCGCGTCAGCGCCGGGAGCTACGCGGCAAGGCCGCACCCAAGGGCGCAGGGGCCGCCACGGACGATAGCGGCACGCGGGAAAAGCGCGACCTGCTTGCGGCGGCCCTGCAACGTCTGAACAAGGAGGTCTCGCGCCGCGAGGCCAAAGCCGCCCGCCAGGCTTTGATCGACAGCGCCCGGCGCGCGCTTGAGCTCCGCCGGGCGAATGAAACCAACTCCCCGCGGCCTTCCGGTCGCACGGCTAACGAAGGGATTAATCCAAAAAGCGCACCAGCGTATTCGCTACGCAATCCAGCCAAGGCGGGTGCGATCAGCCAGCACAATAAAAACATGCAGGCCAAGCGCGATTCACGATAGCCGCGCCATCACCTATCGCTCGCCCGATCGTGTCACGCCCTCCCCCGGCACACCCATTGAGGCAATCCAATGAGTGAACCATTCGTCGGACAGATCATGTTCTTCGGACGCAACTTTACGCTGCGAAAGGCGTGATAGGCAGTGCCGCCAATTCCGCCTCGCTAAACTTCCGCCCGCGCACCATAAACCTTAACCCGTCCTGGGCTTCGGCCGAAAAGCTCTCCCCTCTGGCAAAAAACAAGAACTCAGAGCTTCGCCGTTACAGCCTTGATCTCGGTATAATTCGCCAACACCTCGCCGCCCATCTCGCGGCCCCATCCGGATTGCTTGTAGCCGCCAAAGGGCAAGGAAGCATCAAGAACGTTGTGGCAATTGATCCACACCGTGCCCGAGCGGATGAGATGGGCGAGCTTATGCGCCTTGCTGATGTCCTTGGTCCAAATGCTCGCGGCGAGGCCGTAGATCGTGTCGTTCGCTTTTTTGGCGATGCTCTCCAAATCTGCGTCGTCGAATGGTTCAGCACAGACCACCGGCCCGAAAATCTCCTCGCGGATGACCTTCATCGACGGCTTCGTGTTGGTCGAGCACGGTTGGCTCGACGAAGTAACCCCCGTTGCCGCCCGCTTTTTTCCCGCCGGTCGCAAGCTTCGCACCCTCATTGATGCCCGACTCGATATAGCCCGTGACGCGCTCAAACTGTTCTTCGGAAACCAGCGGCCCCATGTCGGTCATCGGATCGAGCCCCGGCCCCACCTTGATCTTCTTGGCTTCGGCCGACACGCCCTCGACGACCTGGTCGAAGACGTTTTTGTGCGCATATAGCCGCGATCCGGCGCAGCAGCATTGGCCGTGGTTGAAGAAGATCGCGCTGGCAGCACCGGGAATGGCCGCTGCAATATCGGCGTCGCCAAAAATGATCGTCGGCGACTTCCCGCCGAGTTCCAGCGATACCTTTTTCAGATTGCCGGCCGCGGCCTTGACGATCAGTTTGCCGACTTCCGTGGATCCCGTGAACGCGATCTTGTCGACTTCGTCGTGGGCCGCCAGCGCCGCACCAGCCGTCTCGCCGTAACCGGCGAGGATATTGACGACGCCTTTCGGGAATCCGGCTTCCTGGATCAATTCCCCGAGACGGAGCGCACTGAGCGGCGTCTGCTCCGCGGCTTTCAGCACGATCGTACAGCCGGCGGCCAGCGCCGGGGCAAGCTTCCATGCCGCCATCAGCAGCGGAAAATTCCAGGGAATGATTTGGCCGACGACGCCGACGGGCTCGCGCACCGTGTAGGACAGGAACTCGCTTGGTATCGACCACGGGATGGTCGAGCCCGTTATCTTCGTTGCCCATCCGCCCATGTAGCGGAACATGTCGACAGCGAGCGGTACGTCGGCGACGCGCGCGACCGCAATCGGCTTGCCGTTGTCGATGGACTCGATCTCCGCGAACTCTTCGAGGTGCTGTTCGATTAACTCGGCGAGCTTCCACATCAGCCGGCCGCGCTCTGATCCCGTCATCTTGCGCCATGGGCCGTCGTCGAAAGCGCGCCTTGCCGCTGCTCACCGCCCGATCGACATCTTCCTTGTCGGCCTCGGCAACCTGCGCCATCACAGTGCCCGTCGCCGGGTTGTAGACGGAAAACGTCTTGCCGGACGCTGCCGCCACCCATTCGCCGTCGATCAGCAGCTTGCGTTGATGCGACAAGAATGCCGCCGTTGGCTTGCTCAGCCTGCTGTCAAGTGCAAATGCATCCATCGCTTCCTCCTTCGGCTCCAATGACACGAACCTCAGATTATGCTCAACATTGAGGCTTGCATCTTCGCTTTTCCATAAGTTTCGTTTCTTAGAGCATTTTCAATGACGGAGTGGGATGCCTGTTCGCCCTGGCGTCGGAGGAACTTCTGATGCCGGGCCAAAAAACACGTTTAGATTTCTCACCGGCGAGCCTCCGTTGAACCCCCCTGTAGTCTGCGCCGTGACCGAGGTCGTGCCGCCGTCCTTGCCGATAGGTCACCGGGTTTGAGGTCCCGGCGATGCATCCCGTCCCAGCTTCGCCGTAACTTTCGTATTTTACATCTTGCTAGAATCTACCATCTTATCGGCGCCTGGGAAGGTATTTGTTGCGGTAAAAGTCTTCGAGCTGACGCGTCCGGGGCGTGGCCGCATGTTCGGGCGAACCACGCGGCGGCTTGGTCCAAGGGCTAAGGCGGTGTGCATCGACGCAAGGCACGCCAAAGCTCCCGCGGCGATGCGCGTGCGGCGCTGATTGGTGGGCGCAGCCAGCTCATCGGAATCTCGACCGAGTTTTCAAACCATATGCGCGGCGTCACGAAGACGTTTGGACTCGTCGCGACGGGTGGCACGGCGACGGGCGCGGCCGGGCTTTTGAAAAAAATCGGCGTCGATGTGGTGGCGGCTTGTTTCGTGATCGATCTGCCGGACCTTCGGCGGCGCCAAAAAAATAAAGGCCCTCGGTGTGCCGGTCCGGACGCTGATGTCGTTTGAGGGACATTAGGGCGGCGGCAGCGGCGTTGCGATAGGCGGCGTTAGAGAAGTGTTGTTGCAAAAGTCGAGAACTCTTACACAAGGCGTCTTGCCCCGAAAACGGTACCACTTATGAGAGAGATTTTTCCCGCACCGTAACCAGCGGCACCCGCCATGTGCCAATGGCTGGACTACTGTGAGCCTTTCTTCTTATCGGCTGGGATGTACGGGATCATGCCTTTGTCGAACGCGATCTGCTGTACCTCGTGCGGCATATCCCGCAGATCGACTAGAAAGCCGTTCACCTCGGCCATCCACACCAGCGGATTCTTGTCCAATAGGCCGGGCAGCAACCACTCAGGATTTAAACGGCTCGTGTCCAACGCCTGCGAGATCACGCGGCCTTTAGCGCTCGCCGTGCTTTGGCCAACCCCGAAGCGGGCACACAGGTCAGCCGTGGTCATGAATGGCTGTGTGGAAGGATCGGTCAGGAAATTGATCTGGCCAAGCACATAGATGATCCCACAGGCCCACGTACGGGCCTGACCTGACGCGAGTGGACTCGGGCGCTTGCGGCACAGTGCAGCGGTCATGCGCTGCGCCAATACGCGATAGTCCTTGTTCAGGTGCTCATGGCAGAAGGCATCCGTGAGGGTCGTGATCGCCCCGTAGGCGTCCTGCAATTTCTTGGGCACCGAGATCGATCTAGTAGACATTGGCATGGGGGCACCGTGCATTTATTGGCAGCAGGCGGCGAAAGCGACGCCCCTTCGCCGAGTTGTCCGCCATGTCCGATTTCAAAGGCCGCTGCTTCCCGGCCGGCGTCATTCTGGTCTGTCTCCGCTGGTATTGCAAATACGGGATCAGCTATCGTGATCTAAAGAGATGATGAGCGAGCGTGGCGTTGCGGTCGATCACACGACGCTTTTCCGCAGGTTTCAGCACTATTCGCCGCTGATGGAAAAGCGCGTCCGCTGGTATCAGCGCTACGCCAACGCTTCATGGCGGGTTGATGAGACCTATGTGAAGGTTGCTGGCCAGTGGGCGTATTTCTACCGCGCGATTGACAAGAATGGTGAGACCATTGACTTCATGCTGTCGTGGCGGCGGACGGCCAAGTCCGCAAGGCGATTTCTCGGCACGGCTCTGAAACTGCGCGAGGACTGCCCGCCTGAGACGATCAACACCGACCAGAACGAGGCTTGCGGCAAAGCGATACGGGCGCTCAAGCGGGCTGGCGAGTTGGATAAGAGCGTTCAACACCGGCAGGTCAAATATCTCAACAATCGGCTAGAGGCGGATCACGGCGCGCTGAAGCGGCTGATCAATCCTACACGCGGTTTCAAGACGCTGCCCACAGCCTCCGCAACAATCAAAGGCTTCGAGGTCATGCGCATGCTCCGCAAACGGCAGTGCCTCATGCTCGAATCGGGAACGACAGGAGAAGTGCATTTTGTGAACCGACTTTTCTGCCTCGCCGCTTGATCTGGCGAGATAGCAGGGGCATCTTGCGCCTTAGGCTTGCCAATGCAACAGAGCCGGGTCGCCGCCATAACGCGGAAAGCGGCAAGCGACCGGCTCGAATGGCAAATCACCCAATTGCGAGGCGAATTGGAAACCGCCGCCCGTTACATGGATCAAGGCGCGGCGCTCCTCGCCGAATTGGCGGCTATGACTAGAACCGGCTGGGCTTCTTTTCATGGAGCGATTTAACGTAATGGGGCTTATGCGACTGTTTTTCTGTAGGGGAGCCTTTCGCTCAGGTAGAGAAAGTTTTTGAGACGCCCCTATGTGATTTTGTTAACCTCCAATACGCGCGGCGGTGTTCACACCGGGGAGGGGGTATGGCAGAGGAACAGAGCCTGTGGCGCATACGCCTAGAGGCGGCACGAGACGCCCTCATCAGAAGCCGCTATTCTTTTTTGGCTGTGACGATTGTTGCAATGGCCTTCCTGATCGCACAATTCAATCAGTCCCTCTCATGGGAACGATACATATCGTCTGATCCAGAAGTAAAAAAAGAATTTCTGAGAAACCATACAATATATAATTCGCTTATTGGAATATCAATAGATGTAAACGATGCACCAGTGCTTGGGGCGTTAAGTTTATTTATCCTTACTATGTGGTTTTTCTATTCAATGCGCCGGGAAAATCATCTAATAGCAGGCTTGGTTAGCGACGCGGTGGCGGAGAATGATGAAGATATAATGCGTTATGTTTATCACGGTATTTCGTCATTTCTTGTATTTATTACAATAACACAAAATGACTATCCAATATACACTATAGAATCAGCGCGTCAAACCACAAGGAGTGGACGAGTATTTTTTATTAGAATGACATATAAAATACTAATGTATTTGCCGTTTTTAACGATTATGGCAATTCTAATAGAATTCTATTGCTTCTATATTTCAACCTAGTGCCGTTCGGTGCAACGGAGATATATTATACAATTGCATCAAACCAGGTCAATGGACTCAAATCGTGAGTTATACTGTTATATGTTGTGTAATTGCGACAGCAATACTAAATATTTGTCACCGAATCGTGAACTTTCAAGAGGCCACAGCAAGTGTTCTGCGAGAATTTGCTGAGTTGCAGCGCAATGGCCGATCGAAATGATAGTGCTGTTTAGCTGTGTATAAATCAAAACTTTCGCAAATCGCCGAGGCCGGAACTGATGTGTAGTTCGCTCGAAGAATTTCTGAAAAAATCACGAGCATACAGTGGCGGGGGTCGAGGCCATTAGCACCTTTGCGGCCGTAGTCGTGTCTCTATGGCTCGCGCTTGCGTCGCAAAGGGCAAATAAAACGAGGCTAAAAGCGTTCGTATCAACCAGTAGTATAATGCATTCTAGCCTAATTGGTAAAAACAAACCAACCTATGTCGTGGCAAATATTACCAACATCGGAAATCATGCCACTATCAATCCCGCTCGCGTTCTTCTGCTGGCGGCCGCCCTTCAAACGTATGGAGTGGAGCATATTGCCTCACGACTACAGCGCATCGGATGAATGGGTGCCACAGAAAAAATATCCTGTGGAGATCAAGCCACGCAGCTCGGAGACCTTTTTCCTTTCGGAAAAGAGCATGTTCCGCGATTATTTCCGACAAGAGATTTTTGCAACCACCAATATTTTTGACAGGTGCCTATTCTACTTTTTTAAGGCCATCGTCGTTACGGACGACGGAGAAACATTCAAGGTGACCATAGACCGCCGCCTTCGAAAAGAACTCCGTGAACTGCTTCGGGGACCAAAAAAAGCCCCGTAACCTAGCATCGCAGTGTCGCTGCCACCGTGTGCAAAAATCAAGAATTCTGCACCAAAATTAGGATCTTGATATTGCGTGGCTTTCTTGGTGCATAATTCCGGTGCAAAAATATCCCGCCGTTTACGGCCAGTTGATTCGAGCAGATCGTACATCGGGAAGGTTTTCCGGCACAGGGCCCGGCCGCCGAGGCGCACCGCCGCTGGACTTCTGCAATTGCACCAAAAAACCGATCGATCATACAAAATGCAAGAGGGCCCGCTGTCTGACACCATGTTAGGTTTTGGGCCCCAAATCGTACCAAATTGTTTCACGTGAAACCTTTTGGTACGATTGAAACCGCGCGGAACCGGCCCCGGTTTGTCGGTTTGCACGGGCTATCCGTCAAATGTTTTCGCTTGAAGCGCCGCGTTACCGGATCACGACGACTTTCGTGCCCACCTTAACCCGATCGGAAAGATCGACGACGTCCTGGTTGGTCATCCGGATGCAGCCAGACGACACGGCGGCCCCGATGGTGTCCGGCTCGTTCGAGCCATGAATGCGATAGAGGCTGGAGCCAAGATAAATCGCCCGCGCGCCGAGCGGATTGTCCATACCGCCAGCCATATGGCGTGGCAGGTCGGGGCGGCGCTTCAGCATTTGCGGCGGCGGCGTCCAATCCGGCCATTCGCGTTTCATCGTGACCGTCTTCGTGCCGGACCAAGTAAATCCTTCCCGGCCAACGCCGACGCCATACCGGATCGCTTCGCCATTCCCGAGGACATAATAAAGGCGGCGCTCGCTCGTCGAGATGACGACCGTGCCCCGCGCCTGGCCGCCGTGCCAAGCGACGACCTGGCGCGGGATGGCCTGTTCCCGGAAAATGTTAAGAAAATCGGCCAGCGGCCCGCGGTTGAGCGGATTAAAGTTGGCCAGCTGCACGCCCGCGAGCGGATTATCGAAGGCAAGAGCCGGAGATCCATGCAAGAGCGCGAGAACGATTCCAGTGGAGGCAAATCTACGAACCATTGTTGTCCCTTAGCCCTCGGCGCCGGAGCAATGCGCGAGCCGGAGTGCTATTGGCTTTAGGTTTTAGGGCCAAAGTTGGGCGAAGCCTTGCGAGGACACTGCTTTACGCCGGCAGCGCCCTGATCGCGTCGGCATGCATCGAAGCTCTCATTCGAATTCGCCATAATGTGGTGGCATTTCGTCACGACCTTTCCTTATCAGGGCGAATCAAAGAGCCGACGGAGACCGACATGCGACGCTTTCGCTTCGTGATTTGGCTGACGGCCGTGCTGGCCGCGATAGCCGTGCCGGGCGTGTCGAAGGCGCAGTTCATCAACATCACAATTGCTCCGCCGGCGCTGCCTGTCTACGTGCAGCCGGAAATTCCAGCGCGTGGCTACCTCTGGACGCCGGGCTACTGGGCCTATGGCCCCTTCGGCTACTTTTGGGTGCCGGGCACCTGGGTCTTGCCGCCCGCCGTTGGTTTGCTGTGGACGCCAGGCTATTGGGGCTGGCGAGATGGAGTCTATGTTTGGAACGGCGGCTATTGGGGACCGCAAATCGGATTCTACGGCGGCATCAATTACGGTTTTGGCTACGGGGGTGTTGGCTACGAGGGCGGATATTGGAACAATGGCGCGTTCAGCTACAACCGGGCCGTCAACAATTTCGGCAGCATCAACATCACCAACGTCTACAACACAACCGTCGTCAACAACACAAATGTGACAAACACCAGCTTCAACGGCGGCAGCGGCGGCACCACGGCCAGGCCAACGCCGCAGGAGCAGGCCGTGGCGCGGGAGCAACACGTGGCGGCGACCGAGGCGCAAGTCCAACACCATCAAATGGCCAGCACCAACAAGGCGCTGCTCGCGTCCGAGAATCACGGCCGCCCGCCGATTGCGGCAACCTCGCAGCCCGGCGTCTTCACTGGCAAGGGCGCGGTGGCTGCCAAGGAGCCCGGCACCACTCCGCCGCGCGCGCCGGTGCCGCCGGCCGGCAATCTGTCCCCCACCCCGATGGCGCCCCGGAAGGCCACCAGCGTCGGCAAGGAAAACGCTCCGATCAATGGTGGAACCCTGCCCAAGCCGCCGAATGCCCCGCCACCGCCTAAGCCTGTCGCGACCGTGCCGCCGCCGAAGGCCGCAACTCCAAATCCGCCGCATCCTTCGGCCATCCCGCCAGCGCCGCATCCGGTCGGGGCCGTGCCGCCGCCGAAGGCTGCAACTCGGAATCCGCCGCATCCGTCGGCTATCCCACCGGCGACCCATCCCGTCGCAACTGCGCCGCGACCGGCGCCGCATCCTGCCGCAGCCGCGAGGCCCCAGGAGGAAAAACCGGCGCCGCCCGCCCGTTAAGGAACCCATATAAGGCCGCCGAAGTGGCTGCCGCGTTCAACCAGCGGACAGCACCCGAAGGATCTCTTTTGCCTGCCCTTCATCGCGTCTCATTTGCGCGATGAGTGCTTCCGCCAAATCGAATTTTGCCTCGGCCCGGATCCAGCCGATGAACAGAACCTCGATCGTCTCGCCGTAAAGATCGCCGGAAAAATCGAACAGAAAAGTTTCGAGCAGCGTCCGGCCATTGTCGAAAGTCGGGCGGCGGCCGTAGCTCGCCACGCCACCATAGGTTTTTGTCCCAACGACAACGCGGACCGCGTAAACGCCGTGGCGTAATCGGCAGCTTGGATCCGGCAAAAGATTGGCCGTCGGAAAACCTAATGTCCGGCCGAGTTCCTGGCCGTGGATGACTTTGCCCATGATGGCAAAGGGGTGACCGAGCAGCCGCGTGGCGCGTTCGGCATCGCCTGTTTCGAGTGCCGCGCGGGCCGCGGTGGAGGAGGCGGCCTCATTATCGTTCGCGGTGCCAGCCAAAACCCGATCCACGATCTCAACGGCAAAGCCATGACGTTTGCCCGCTTCCCCGAGAAGGGCGGGCGAGCCTGAGCGGCCGGCGCCGAAATGGAAATCATAGCCCGCGACGACGGCGCGGACGGCTAGACGGCGGACCAGAATTTCAATGATAAAAGCTTCCGCCGAAAGGCTCGCCAAAACCTTATCGAAGGTGATGACGATCATTCCGTCGATGCCGAGCTGTTCCAGCGCCTTGGCCTTGGCGCCGGACGGCGTGAGGCGAAAGATCGTGTTGAGACCCTTGAAGAAATCGGCTGGATGCGGCTCGAAGGTGAGGACCGCGCAGGGGCACTTAAGTTCCTGGGCCAGCGTCATGGCGCGCTCTATCACCGCGAGATGACCGCTATGAACGCCATCGAAATTGCCTATCGCGACCACCGCGCCTGCAAGTCCGGGCGGCGGTACGGCCGGATCGATGGCGGCAACGAATTGTTTAGCGGAGGACGGATCGGCCAAGGGAACCCAAATCGTAAGGCGCCCGGCGGGCGCCGGCGGAGCTCCGGAACTCGGCGGAAAACTGCATGGGCGGAGGGGCCGCGTCAAGGCCGCGCCGAGCCTTCCCCGGACTTTCTACCAAACCAGCTCTGGAATCGCCGCTGTTGGCGCGAAATCCGCTGCTTCCATGAATTGGCGAAACGCGGCGGCGTCGAGCCCCGCGCCCGCCGAGCCGCCATGCAGCTCCTTGCGATGGATGCCGGATGTCACAAAAAGACTATCGAAGCCCTGGTCATACGCGCCTTTGATGTCGGTTCGCATGGAATCGCCAATCACAAGGACCCGTGCGGGATTGATGAGTTTGGTTTCTGACCCGCTCGCCAATTCGAGTGCGCGCGCGAAAATCGGGGCAAAAGGCTTGCCGGCCTGGTTCACCTTTCCGCCCGTCCCGGCGTAGCGTTCCGCGATCGCGCCGGCGCAATAAAACAGCCTGCCGCCATCCTCCACCACTATATCCGGATTGGCGCAAATGAGGTCGAGGTTCCCCGCCCGCATGGCGGCAAGGATCGCATCGTAGTCCGCGGGCGTCTCGTGCCATGGATCGGCAAGGCCGGTGCAGAGGACGAAATTCGCTTGTTTCAGCGGCACGCGGCGGGGCGCCTTACCGGTCAGTGCGTAAACCTCCTCAAACAGGGCGGTTTCGTCAGGTGGGCCAAGATGAAAGAGGTCCGCGCCGGCGCGTGCCATGAGCAGGCAAACGGTGACGTCGCCGGACGAGACGATCGCATCATAGGCTTTTCGCGAAATTCCAAGCCAGGCGAGCTGCGCCTCGACAATCCGGCTGGGGTTAGGCGAGTTCGTTATGAGCACGACCTTGCCGCCGCCCGCCCGGAAGCGGCCAAGCGCCTCGGTGGCTTTCTCGAAGGCCATGAGTCCATTGTGGACGACGCCCCAGACGTCGCACAAAATGATGTTGTATCCGCTCGCGAGATCGGCCAATCCGCGCACTAGGCAAGTCATGCGCTTAATTGTCCTTTTAGAAGCGGCTCAAACGAAGGGGAAATGCGGCGAGTTGGCTCCAAGCGCAGCCAGGGGTAATCCATAAGATATTAACGGGGGTTTAGAGACGCAAAAGCCAATAGCTCCAGCGGGGGGGATGCTGTCCGTGACACACGGTATCACATGAGGCGCGGGCGGCGCAGATCGAGGGTCAACGGGAATTCGGCCGAAATGTTCCTCGGGGGGCACTTCGAAAGCGCCCGGCGTGTGGCCATGGTCCTGGAAGCGCGCGAGGCGGCGCGCTTCCGCCTCGAAGCTGTTGACCGGAAAAGTCTCGTAGTGGCGGCCGCCTGGATGCGCGACATGATAGACGCAGCCGCCAAGCGCGCGGCCGTTCCAGCCATCGACGATGTCGAAGGTCAAGGGCGCATGGACCGGAATCGTCGGATGCAGGCCGTTGGGCGGCTGCCAGGCCTTGAAGCGCACCCCGGCGACCGCTTCGCCCGAAGTCCCGGTCGCCGTCATAGGGACGCGGCGGCCGTTGCAGGCGATGAAATGGCGGCCTTGCACAAGCCCGCTCGCCTTGATCTGCAAGCGTTCGACCGAGGAATCGACGTAGCGCACGGTTGCCGCCCGCCGCGCTCTGCTCGCCCATCACTTGCCAAGGTTCGAGCGCTTGCCGCACTTCGAGCCTTGACCCCGCCATGTTCGACGGCCCGATAGAAGGGGAAACGGAATTCAAACTGCGCCTCGTACCAGGCGGGATCGAACGGATATCCCGCCCGCCCGAGATCGCCGAGGACTCCCAAGAAAATCCTCCCAGACGAAATGCGGCAGCATGTAACGATCATGCAGGGTCGTGCCCCAGCGCACCAGTTCGCCTTGCTGCGGTTGTTGCCAAAACCAAGCGACGAGCGCCCGCAGCAACAATTGCTGCGCAAGACTCATCCGGGCGTCTGGCGGCATTTCGAAAGCCCGGAATTCGACCAGTCCGAGCCGCCCTGTCGGTACTATCGGGAGAATAAAGTTTGTCGATGCAGATTTCCGCGCGATGGGTATTGCCGGTCACATCGACCATCAAATTGCGGTACAGGCGGTCGGCAAGCCATAGGCGGCGCCGGTTCGCCTGCGCGGGGCGTGCTGGCAAGCGCGATTTCGAGTTCATAGAGCTGATCATGCCGTGCTTCGTCGACCCGCGGCGCCTGGCTCGTCGGGCCGATGAAGAGCCCCGAGAAGAGATAGGAAAGCGAGGGATGGCGCTGCCAATAGAGGATCAGGCTTTTGAGCAAGTCGGGCCGCCGGAGCACCGGCGAATCGGCGGGCGAAGGTCCGCCCAGCACGATATGATTGCCGCCGCCGGTGCCGGTATGGCGTCCATCGGTCATGAATTTGTCGGCGCCGAGCCGCACTTGGCGGGCGTCCTCGTAAAGGCCGCTGGTTGTTTCGACAAGCGCCCGCCAGCTTTCCGACGGATGCACGTTGACCTCGATGACCCCGGGATCTGGCGTTACCTTGATCACGTTGACGCGCGGATCGAAGGGCGGCGGATAGCCGTCGATATGCACCGGCATGCCCGCGGCCTCGGACGCTTGCCTCGACCGCCGCGAGAAGTTCGAGGTAATCTTCCAGCATCTTGACTGGCGGCATGAAGACGCAAAGGACACCGTCGCGCGGCTCGACAGAGAGCGCCGTGCGCACCGCGCCCTCGATCGACTCCTGCTCGATGCGCAGCTGCCGCACGCCCATCTCCGATGCCGCGCGCTCAAAATGCTGTGCGATCTCGTCAGGGTCCGGCAAGGGCCCGCGTGGTTCCAGTGTGTCTTGCGCGACGATTGAAGGGATAGGACGCGCGCGGGATCCATGGCAGCGACGGCAAAGGCAGCCGGAAGCCCACCGGCAAATCGCCAGGGACAAGAAAAAGCTTGCCGCGCCGCAATGACCATTTTTCGCTTTGCCATCGCGGCGGCGCCGCAACGGCTGGCGGATCAGCTTGCGCATTCCAGCGCTGCACCGGCAGGACATAGCCCGCGGGCTTTCGTCAAGTCCGCGCGCAAAAGTCCGGATCATCCGGCTGCACTCTTCCGGATCCTCGATTTTCGGATCGAGCGGGTTGGTATTTTCCGGCAGATTGGCTTCCTTCACGAGCCAAGCTGCGGGGTCTTCATAGGCGGGCAAGATAAACTCGGTCTCAATTCCGAGCCTTTCGGCGATATTGACCGCTAAAATCTCGGCCTGTGCCGTTTGTTTCTCAACGAGCGCCACACTGGCTTCGGACGCTGTTTCAGGTCCGGCTGGCACGGTCACGGCCACATCCGCGATGAGGCCGGAATTGTTCCAAATCGGCTTGCCGTCCTTCCGCCAATAGAGCGAAAATCCCAGCGCGGCAGGCTTTCGCCGGGATACCATTTGCCTTGCCCGTAATGCAGCATGCCGCCCGGCGCGAAACGGGTATGCAAGCGGCGGATCAATTTGTCGGCAAGCGCGCGTTTCGTCGGTCCGACGGCGGCGGTGTTCCATTCCGCCGATTCGAAATCGTCGATCGAGACGAATGTCGGCTCGCCGCCCATGGTCAAGCGAACATCGTCCGCGGACGAGATCGGCATCGATTTTTTCGCCGAGCGCGTCGAGCCTTGCCCAGGCCGACATCGGAAAATGGCAAAGTGATCCGGGGCGCCTCGCCGACACGGGTAACCCGCATATCGAAATGGAAATCGACATTGGCCGGCTCGACCAGCCCGGAAATCGGCGCGGCGGAGCGGTAATGCGGCGTCGCGGACAAGCGGCAAATGCCCCTCGCCGCAAAACATCCCCGAGGTCGCGATCCATGCCGATCCAGCCGGCGCCGGGCATATAAACCTCAGCCCAGGCGTGCAGATCGGTGAAATCGATCTGGGTGCCTTTCGGTCCGTCGACAGGCTCGATGTCGGCGCGCAATTGAATGAGATAGCCCGAGACGAAGCGCGCCGCGAGGCCGAGATTGCGCAGGATCTGGACGAGAAGCCCAGGCCGAATCGCGGCAGGAGCCGGACCCAAGCTCGAGGGTTTCTTCCGGGCGTCTGGACGCCCGGCTCCATCCGGATCACATAGCGGATCGACTTTTGCAGCGAGGTATTGAGATCGACGAGGAACGTCACAATGTGGACTGGGCCCTTGGGCAAGGCCGCGATATAGGCCGCAAGCCGCGGGCCCAACGTGTTCGGCATCAATATAGGGCGCGAGCTGCGCCTTCAACTCGGGATCGTAAGCGAAGGGAAATTGCTCGGCATCGGGCTCGATGAAAAAATCGAACGGATTGACGACCGCAAGTTCGGCGGTCAGATCGACCTCGATCTTAAATTCCGTGACCTTTCCGGAAACACGAACCGCGCTTGCCAATTGCCATGCGGGTCCTGCTGCCAGTTCACGAAATGATCCGCCGGCGTCACCTTAAGCGAATAGGCGAGTGATTTTTGTCTGGCAGTGCGGGGCAGGGCGCAGTCTGATAGTCTGCGGCTCCAGTACGACCGGCCGGTCGTATTTATAGTGGGTGATATGATGGATGGCGGCGGAAATGGTCATTTAAGCTGATCCGGGTGGCGGAGTCGCCCGGCCAATATTAATGGTGCACCGCAAAACTGCAAGCTGTCAGTGCGCCGCCGCATTTTTTTGCTGTCGATCGCCGCTGGCATGACAAGCGTTTCGATCAATTCGCCAAGGGATTCACGGTTTGCCCCTTGGCGCATACGCCGCCAGCTCTGGCGGCTTATTGCCCAATTTGAACAGCGATGCCGTCTCGCAATATGTGGCCGCCTTACCACACTGCCCAACCTTCGCCGTGTTGCCGCGTTACGACGCTTTTCAGAAACGCTCATGCGAGTTAGACGAAGAAACGGTTTTTCGTGAGCGCGCCCCGATACGGCCGGGATACCGACATGAACCTTAAAAGCAAAGGCCTGCCGCCATATCCAGCAACCGCTGAAACGGTTCGCGCCGGAAATCCCTTCCGAAAGGCCTTGCGCTCTTTCCTCTGTCTCGCGGCGGCCCTTTTCGGCGTTTGGGCAAACCAGGCGCTTGCCGGCCCGGCCCTTGTAATTGAAATGCCGTCTGGTGCGGTTCTTTACGAGGATCATGCGACAGAGCCTTGGTATCCGGCTTCCGTGACAAAACTCATGACGGTTTATGTGGCGCTGAGCGCGGTACGGGACCATCGCATCGCGCTCGATACGCCGCTTGTTGTCTCGGCGCGTGCGGCATCGATGCCCGCGTCGAAGATGGGTTTCCGGCCGGGCTCAATGGTGACCCTCGACAACGCCCTGAAAGATGCTGATGGTGAAATCGGCGAACGACATCGCCGTCGTCATCGCGGAAGGGATTTCTGGCTCGGTCGAAGCGTTCGCCGACGACATGAACGGGGCGGCGCGCGAGCTTGGCCTCACCCAATCCCATTTCGTCAATCCAAACGGCCTGCCGGACCCGGAGCATGTCTCTTCCGCGCGCGATCTCGCGATCCTCGCGCGCGCGCTCTATCTGACCTTTCCCGAGCAGGCGACTCTTTTCAATATCGGCGCGATGCGGCTTGGCGGGGAAATTATTCGCAATCACAATGACCTTCTCGGCCGGTATCCGGGCGCCGACGGGATGAAAACCGGATTTACTTGCGCCGCCGGGTTCAATGTGGTTGCAAGCGCGAGCCAAAACGGCCGCCAGCTCATCGCGGTGATTTTGGGCGCGCCCAATCCGCGCAGCCGCGCGATGATGGCCGCAGCCCTGTTCGATCGCGGCTTCGCCGGGATAGACCGGCCGTCGGGCTCGCTTGCGGGCCTCGCAGAGCCCACCCAGGCGGCGGCGCCCGACATGCATCAAATGGTCTGCCACAAACGCGGCAAGGCAGCGGCGCAATTTACTGCGGAACTCGGCCGCGTGATGGCGCCGTTGCTTGCCGTTAAGCCCTTTCCCATGGCACCACGCATTAGCTTGGCGCCGCGTCCAGCGTTCGATCCCGTCCCTGTCTATGCCGGTGCGCCCGAGGGCTATGCGGGACTCGTCGCGCAAGCGCGGCCGGCCCATTCGCCGGTCGGCACCGCGCAACCGCCGAACGCTGTGAGCGCCTATGCCCCCGCTTCGCCGGGCACGGCTCTTGAAGACACGCCGCTCCGCCCCGATGCCGAAGCCCTGCCGATGAAGGATGCGGCCAAACGAGCCAAAGGCGCGACGATGCCGGATGTTCTACCCCCGCATCGCCTGGCGCGAAGCGAAACCGGCGATGCGGACCCTCCGGTTGCCCGAAAAGGGGCAAAAAAAGGATCCCATAAGGCATCGAAAAAAGTGCACGGCAATGCCCCCGGAAAGAAAGCCAGCGTCGCCAAAGCGAGCGGCCATAAACTTTCGAAAGCTGCGCCAAAACTCACTAAAAAGCTGCATGTCCCGGCGCAAGCCACGGCGCACGCGGGCAAGACAAAGAGCAAGACGCCGGAGAAGCATGCCAGGCGATGAGCTTCTAGTCATGGCTTGCCAGCCGCGCCGCCGCCGGTGACGCCCGCGGCAAAAAAGGCCGCCCGCGCCTTTCCCGCTGACCGTCATCACCGGCTTTCTTGGGACCGGCAAGACGAGTCTGCTGAACGCCTGCTGCGCGATCCAGCGCTCGCGGGCACATTGGTCATCATCAACGAATTCGGCGAAATCGGCCTCGATCATCTCCTCGTCGAGCGCGTTGACGGCGACATGCTCGTGATGACGGCGGGCTGTTTATGCTGTTCGATCCGCGGCGATCTCATTGCGGCCTTGGAAGATATTTTGCGCCGGCGCGACAATGGCCGGATCGCAGCCTTTCGAACGGGTCATGATCGAGACGACCGGCCTCGCCGATCCGGCGCCGGTTCTACACACGGTCATGGCGCATCCCTATCTCATGCTGCGGTTTCGTCTCGACGGCGTCGTCACCTTGGTCGATACGGTAAATGGAAACGCCACGCTCGACACGCATGAGGAGGCGGTGAAGCAGGTGGCCATGGCCGACCGGCTCGTCCTCACCAAGACCGACCTTCTGACGGCGGGCAGCGGTCCTCTGCGCGATTTGCGCGCGCCTGAAAAAACTCAATCCGGGCGCGGCTTTGCTCGACGCCGCTCAAGGCGAAGCCACGGCCGGGGCGCTGCTCGACGCCGGAATCTACAATCCTGATCGAAAAATTCCCGATGTGCGGCGCTGGTTGAATGCGGAAGCTTTCGCGGCGAATGATGGGCACGACCATGAGCATCCCGCCGACGTCCAGGACGTCAACCGGCACGATGCCCGCATTCGCGCCTTCTGCATCCGCCACGAGGTGCCGCTGCTGCCTTCCGCTCTCGATCTCTTCCTCGAATTGCTGCGCAAGCGCGCACGGACCCAAGCTCTTGCGCGTCAAGGGGATCGTGGCGTTGGCCGACGATCCCTTGGCGCCGGTCATCATCCAGGGCGTCCAGCATGTGTTTCATCCGCCGGTGCGGCTTGCGGCCTGGCCTGATGGCGATCACAGCACCCGCATCGTCTTTATTTTGCGGGATATGGAACCGCCTTTCGTCGAGAATTTGTGGCACACGCTAGCCGGCCTCGTCGAGCCCCGAGCGCGGCCTTGCGCCAATCCCCTGGCTCCCGCCAAAGGCGGCCTGCTCGCTTGAAATCGCGCTAATGGTAGATATTGAGGTGAGGAAACTGGGAACGACGGTAAGGTCAAGGCGTGGCGCTCCGCCAGCGGCTCGACAAATGGCTGTGGTTCGCCCGCGTGGCAAGAACCCGGAGCCTTGCCGCCCGGCTCGTCACCGAGGGCCATGTGCGCCTGAATGCGCGGCGGATCGAAACCCCAGCGAAAGGCGTTGGGCCTGGCGATGTCCTGACGATAGCGCTGGAGCGGCAGGTGCGGGTTCTCAAGGTCGTGGCTCCGGGAATAAGCCGGGGCAGCTTTCCCGAGGCGCCAATTTGTTCGAGGAATTGCCGGACCCCGGGCATTGCCCTCGCCCAGCCCTGCCAAAGGTCCATTTTGATAACTTGCGCATTCCGAGGCCCGCGCCGTGAAGCATCAGCGGCGTTGCAAAAATCTTGCAAAAATCCTTGGACTGACTTGCTGAAAAGACCAACCGCACTATATCGTGGATGCTCCACATGGAATAGATTAATCGTACCGCACTATCGGGCATCGCCAAAGTGCCGCGCGGGCGAAGGCATGTTTCTGGAAAATTTTGGCAAGGCTGTGAATACCATGGAGACCCGGTCCATGGCGCCGTTCCCGGCTTCGCCCTAGGGCAACGGATAGCAGACCGGGAGGGAGGGACGCGCCGGGAGCTTTTCTCGATGCTCCCTGGCCCCTTGCTCTTTAGCATTGGGCCGTTGACTGGCCGCGCTAGCAAGGCGGCGCTCGCCCGCGAAGGAAAATGGCCATGACCTATGTCGTCGTCGAAAACTGCATCAAATGCAAATATATGGATTGCGTCGAAGTGTGCCCCGTGGATTGCTTCTACGAGGGCGAGAATATGCTCGTGATTCATCCAGATGAATGCATCGACTGCGGCGTTTGCGAGCCCGAATGCCCGGCCGAGGCGATCAAGCCGGACACCGAACCCGGGCTCGAAAAATGGCTTAAACTTAACCTTGACATGGCGCGATCCTGGCCGAATGTGACGATTAAGCGGGACGCTCCCGCCGGACGCCAAGACATTCGACGGCACGCCCGGCAAGTTCGAGGCTTATTTTTCCCCAAATCCTGGCCAAGGAGACTAGACCGCGTTCCAACTTAACCGAGCTGAAAATCAGACGATTGAAACGGCAAGATCGGGCAATTTTTGCTGGACTTGGTCTAATGCTACGGTTCAGCTCGGCTGTTTGCAGCGATCACGTAAAAACTCTGGCGGATTGGTGGAGAACGGGGGTTGAATTTGCGTGCTTGCAGTATATCTTTTGATTTTTGTTTCAATTTGTGCCACATTGATTCTTGGCAGCCGTCAATAGGGGGGAATTGCGGTTTCCTTGTGTCCGTCGTCTTGGAGGCTTTAGGGCGCCGGGACACAAATTCTCTGACGGCGGCGGCCGGAATTGTCTCGTTGCGTCAGTCCGGCCAAGTCATGGACAGACGATCATCGGTTAGGAGCATCCCGCTCCGCGCCTCTCCAGGGCCGGAAATCAGAGTTTCCGAACGGCGGCGCGTTTGGCCGCCGTCAAAAGTCGTCTCGTCTCCAAAGCGGGACAGGAAAAAGGAGCGCGCTTGTTATGGCGTCTGTCAAGAAGACCATGAAATCGTCCAAGACAAAACAGGCGAACAAGACAACCCAGGCCAAACAGCCGGGAACCCCTAAGGCAAAAACGTCGAAACAAGCCGTTGTGCTTAAAGCCAAGCGAGCGGCGGCGGCGCGTGCGCTTGCCGCCAGGAAGCATGCTGCTAGCAGTTCCAGGCAGAAAACGAAAACCAAAACGGCTGTGAGCGGCCACGCGGTGAGCCCGGCTGTTGCAAAGTCGGCGGCCAGGAAAAAGACTTCGACGGCACGCGCCTTATCGCGCGCGAGTAACCCGATTCGCGCTGCGAAGAAGAGCGCGGCCCGAAGTGCCAAGCTGGCGCTCGCCCGCGTAAATGGCGCTAAACGGGGCGCCTCCGCACGCGCGCGCGCAAAATCGGTTTCGGGCAAGAGCGTAAAGCCCGCTTCCGCCAATAAAATGGCGAGGGGAACGGCAGTGACGAAAAAGACGCCGGGCATCGAAGTTTCGCGCCGCAGTTGCCGCCAAACCGGCGGCGGCGGTGCGCAAGGCTGTCGAAGTCACCGACCCGCACCACCGCCCGGCGCAGCACGGTAGCTGCGGCGGCGATTCTTGCCCTCAAGCAAAACGCTGCGCGGCTTTCCGAGGCGCGCAAGCAAGCAGCTTCGCCGTCCTGCCGTGGGTTGGCCTGGAAATCCTCTCGAAGCTGAGAATCAGAACTCAAAAGAAACGAGTGGGCGGCGAACGCGGCGGCCAGCCCATTGGAAGCCGCCGCCAACGGCGCAGGCAAGCCTTTTGCTGGGAAGAGCACCGCGAAGACGCTGGACTTCCGAGGCGCCGCTGTCCATTGAGAGCAGGCCGGGCGTTGGGGCGCCCGTGCGCCTCGGTGCCGCCCAAACCAACATAGCGCAGGCAAAGCCGGGCGAGAAACCGGTTCCCCCGGCGCATGGGGCACATAAGCCGGCCAAGCCAGCGGCCCCTCAGCGGCAAATTGTTCAAGCCGCATGAGTATGTGGTCTATCCGGCCCACGGCGTCGGCCAGATCGTCGCCATCGAGGAACAAGAAGTCGCGGGTTTCAAACTCGAGCTTTTCGTGGTCAGATTCGTCAGGGACAAGATGATCCTGAAGGTGCCGACGACGAAGGCCGCGAGCGTCGGAATGCGCAGGCTCGCCGATGCCCCTGGCGTCAAGGCGGCATTGGATACTTTGGCGGGCCGGGCGCGCATCAAACGGACCATGTGGTCGCGCCGGGCGCAAGAATACGAAGCCAAGATCAACTCCGGCGATTTGAAGGCGATCGCCGAAGTGGTGCGCGATCTCTACCGCTCGGATACGCAGCCCGAGCAATCCTACTCCGAACGGCAGCTCTACGAGACCGCGCTCGATCGCATGGCGCGCGAAATCCTTGTCGTGCAAAAGCTGACCGAGACGGAGTCGTTGAAAGTAATCGAAGCGCAATTGCAAAAAGGCCCGCGCCGCGGCAAGACCGAGGAAAGCGAGGCCGAAGAAGCCGATATCGGACAAGCAGCCTGAACGTTCTTTCGCCGATGCCAACGGCTCGCATCGCGGCACTATCCGCGCCGGTATAATCGCGGCGGCCGTGATGGCGATGCTTTTGGGCGTTAAGCGAGGCGTCGAGCGCGGCAGCATCGGGTGCGCGTTTCGCGCGCCGAATGCCTCCGTCGCGCGCCTGCCGGCGTGGGGGAGCCCGGTTTCAGCCGCCGAGGCGGCGGAAAAAATCCCAAACGAGCTTCGCGCTATTCACGTCGCCGTTGGAGAGGCCTTCGTCCGGCTTCGCTCGAAAGACCAGGGAGCGCATGACCGCCCCCTTCGATCCGGACCGCTTCGACGGGCACTTTGCAATTGTTCAATTTGTCGAGGTAGGCACGCGTGCCGTCATGCGTGTCCTTGTCGGGGAAGATGGTGGTGGTCGTGCCCCCGGCGCAGCCGGCGGCCTTGCCAAAGAGACCAAGCGTCGCGTCGACGGAGAGAAGCTCCGTATTGCCGTGCGGCAAACTTGCCTTGCCACCATGATAAGGAACGACGGGATCCGCGGTGCCGGCGATCATCATAAGTGGAAGCGGATAAGACGGTTTGCAGGATGCTTCGAGATCGGCTGGCATGCTAGCGCCGAGGATGGCTACTCCCGCAAACACGTTCTTTTCGTCGCATGCGAGCCGCAGAGCCATCATCCCGCCAGTCGAAATACCAACGAGAAAGACCTTGCTGCGGTCGGCGATTCCGCGCGCGACGAGCTTGGCGATCAGATCATGAATGAAGACCGAATCGCGACTCGCTTCCAATCCAGGCACGCCGCCCCAATAGCCGGAAAGAGGTTCCGGATATATCAGGCTCGCACCTGATACCGCGCCATTTCTTCGAGGCTAAACGTCCGCCGGAGGCGCGCGCCCTTCTCTCTGCCGCCGCGCAGGACGATGACCGCCGGCCGGCGGGCTTGTTTGAGGCGCCGGTGCTGGACGAGGATGGCGGTGCGCGGGACCCCGTCCGACACGATGGTGACACGGCCCGTCGCCGCCAAGGCCGCCGACGGAAACCCCGCGAAGGCAAGCAATAGCCAGCAGGTTCCCGCCAGCGAACCGGCACCAAGCACCAACGCGGTGAATTTGCGGCTGCGCACCATTGTGTCTTCCAAGCCATAGCCCAGTTGTTCTGGCCGGATCGAATTTGTGCCAGGGAGCATCACGGCATGATAGCCTATACGGGAAAAACACAATAATGAAAAAGCGTGGCCAACGTACGCGTTGCCCTCGCTGGCCATTTGCTTTAGGGGAGGGGGAATCAAATTTAAGAGGGGGAAAACGCCATGGCGGAAGCGGAGTCCGGCGCGGCTGGCATCGAGAACCGGCGGCCTCTGTCGCCGCATTTGCAAATCTACCACCCAGCGCTGACCATGGCGATGTCAATCGCGCATCGCATCACCGGGGCAGCGCTCTATTTCGGCACATTGTTGCTCGCGTGGTTCTTAATTGCGGTTGCTGCCGGCGGCGGCGTCTACGACTCGGCCGCCTATTTCTTAAATTCGTTCGCCGGGAAACTGATTCTATTCGCTTTCACCTGGGCCCTGTTCCATCACCTTCTCGGCGGCATACGTCACGCCATTTGGGACACGGGCCGTGGTTTCGAGCATCCGCTGCGCGAATGGCTAGCGCAAGCCACGTTAATCGGCGGCATTGTTTTGACATTGCTTGTCTGGAGCATTGCATATCTGGTTACTTAGTGCTGCTCCTGTATGCTCGGCCGACCGGCGGATTTGCAAAATCTAGAACATTGCCAGGAAGAATACAAGGAATTGTCAGTTATGGCGAAAAGTCCCAAACCGATTCGCCCTGCAATGAGCAGAGTGCGCTTCCTCGGCTCAGCCAAATCCGGCACCGCGGACACATGGAACATGCGCGCCACCTCGGTCGCGCTTGTCCCTCTGTCGATTGCATTCGTGGCGATCGTCTTGTCGCTTCCTGGCAAGGATTACGCGGCGGTACGGGCCGAACTCGGGCATCCTTTTCCCGCGATTTTGATGCTTCTTTTCATCTTGTCCGGGGTCTTCCACATGAAGCTAGGAATGCAGTCGATTATCGACGATTACGTGCATGCCGCGCGGCTGAAGGAATGGGCGTTAATCGGCAATCTTTTTTTCTCGGTTTTCATCGCCTTGGCTTGCATTTATGCGGTCTTGAAACTGAGCTTTACCTGAGAGGAAATTTTGAAAGACGACGGCATGACATCGGGCGCCACATTCGACGGCAACGCCGCTCCGGCTCGCACCGGCGCCGCCTATCCGATTACCGACCATACGTTCGACATTGTCATCGTCGGCGCGGGCGGCGCGGGACTGCGTGCGACCGTCGGCTGTTCGCAGGCGGGCCTGCGGACGGCCTGCATCACCAAGGTATTTCCGACCCGCTCGCATACGGTTGCGGCGCAAGGCGGCGTCGCGGCGGCGCTCGGCAATATGGGGCCAGACGATTGGAAATGGCACATGTACGACACCGTCAAGGGGTCGGATTGGCTAGGCGATCAGGATTCGATCGAATATCTTTGCCGCAATGCGCCGGCCGCGGTGTATGAACTCGAGCATTGGGGCGTACCGTTCTCGCGCACCGAGGACGGCCGCATCTATCAGCGCCCTTTCGGCGGCATGACCACCAAGTTCGGCAAGGGTCCGCCGGCGCAGCGCACCTGCGCGGCTGCCGACCGGACCGGCCACGCGATGCTGCACACGCTTTACGGCCAGGCGTTGCGTCACAAGACCGAATTCTTCATTGAATTCTTCGCGATCGACCTGATCATGGAGGATGGCCGCTGCCGTGGCGTGGTGTGTCTAAAGCTCGACGACGGTACCATTCACCGGTTCCGGTCGCAGCTTGTTATCCTGGCGACTGGCGGCTACGGCCGCACCTATTTCTCATGCACCTCGGCGCACACTTGCACGGGCGATGGCAACGCCATGGTGCTGCGCGCCGGGCTGCCCTTACAGGACATGGAATTCGTCCAATTTCATCCAACCGGCATCTACGGCGCCGGCTGCCTCATCACCGAAGGCTGCCGAGGGGAAGGCGGTTTTTTGACCAATTCCGAAGGCGAACGTTTCATGGAGCGTTATGCGCCATCGGTGAAGGACCTTGCGCCGCGCGATATGGTGTCACGCGCGATGACAATCGAAATTCGCGAAGGCCGCGGCGTCGGCAAGCACAAGGATCATATCCATCTGCACCTCGAACACCTCGACCCAAAGATGCTGCACGAACGCCTGCCCGGCATTTCCGAAAGCGCCCGGATTTTCGCCGGCGTGGACGTGACCAAGGAGCCGATCCCAGTGCTCCCCACCGCGCATTACAACATGGGAGGCATTCCCACAAATTTTCATGGCGAGGTCATCGTCAAGAAGGACGGCGATCCCGATTCGATCGTTCCAGGCCTCATGGCGCTAGGCGAGGGCGCTTGCGTTTCTGTCCATGGTGCCAATCGGCTCGGCTCGAATTCGCTCATCGACCTTGTCGTCTTCGGCCGTGCCGCCGGCCTGCGCGCGGCGGAACTCCTGACGGCGGGCGCCAAACAGGCAGAGCTTCCGGCGAATTCCGCGGACCAGGCGCTATCCCGCCTGGACGGCTTCCGCTATGCCAAGGGCGGTCTTCCGACCGCCG
This sequence comes from uncultured Alphaproteobacteria bacterium, assembly GCA_963851225.1. Taxonomy (GTDB): domain Bacteria; phylum Pseudomonadota; class Alphaproteobacteria; order Rhizobiales; family Beijerinckiaceae; genus Methylocapsa. Next base: position 152,965 of record CAWKON010000052.1, read on the forward strand.
CGTTGCGCCTCAAGATGCAACAAGTGATGCAAAGCCATTGCTCCGTCTATCGCACCGGGCCGGTATTGGAGGAGGGCTCGAAGCTCATCCATGAAGTCTGGGAGGCCCGCGACCAGATTTCAGTCACCGACCGCTCGATGATTTGGAATTCCGACCTCGTCGAAACCTTGGAATTCGACAATCTCATCGTGCAAGCGGCCGTCACCATGGATGGCGCGGCGCGCCGCACCGAATCCCGCGGTGCCCATGCGCGGGAAGATTTCCCTGCACGCGATGACGTGAACTGGATGAAGCACACGCTGGCTTCGATCGATCCCGATGCCCGCACGGTCGCAATCGATTACCGGCCCGTGCATAATTATACGATGACCAGTGAGATGGATTATATCGAGCCGAAACCTCGGGTCTATTGAGTGAAGAGCTAAGAGAACCAGATGGTTGAATTCACCCTTCCCGCCAATTCACGCGTCACGCCCGGCAAAACATGGCCGAAGCACGGCGACTCAAAGAGCCTTACGGAATTCCGGATTTATCGCTGGAACCCAGATGACGCGCAAAACCCGCGCATCGACACTTATTTTGTCGATCGCAGCGATTGCGGTCCGATGGTTCTCGATGCTCTGATTTGGATAAAGTCCAACATCGATCCGACGCTCACCTTCCGGCGCTCTTGCCGGGAAGGCATTTGCGGTTCCTGTGCGATGAATATCGATGGCACCAACACGCTCGCCTGCACCAAATACATGGACGCAATCAAGGGCGCCGCGAAAATCTATCCCTTGCCGCATTTGCCTGTCGTAAAAGATCTCGTGCCCGACCTCTCCGTGTTTTTCGCGCAGCACGCCTCGATCGAGCCCTGGCTGCAAACAACCTCGCCCACGCCCGAAAAGGAGTGGTTGCAAACGCCGGACGACCGCGAAAAACTCGACGGACTTTATGAATGTATCCTGTGCGCCTGCTGCTCGACATCGTGCCCGAGCTATTGGTGGAACGGCGACCGCTATCTCGGCCCCGCCGTGTTGCTGCAAGCCTACCGCTGGCTCATCGATTCGCGCGACGAGGCGACGGGCGAACGGCTCGACAATGTCGAGGACCCTTTCCGCCTTTACCGCTGCCACACGATCCTGAATTGCGCCAAGGCCTGCCCCAAGGGCCTCAACCCGGCAAAAGCCATCGCCGAAATCAAGAACATGCTTATCGAGCGCCAAATCTGACGCCGCGCGGCGCGCCTTTCTGCGGCCGCAATCCGCGTTCAGATGCGGAGGATGCAGACCTTAAGCTTGTTGCGCATTCCGTTGGGTACCACCGCCGCGTTGCTGACGTGTTCGATGGGGTTCGCCCGTCCAGCGGAGCGGCCAACCGCTTACGACCAGATGATCGCCCGCGAGGCCGGGATTCACGGCGTCCCGGAGGCTTTCGTCCATCGCATCGTGATGCGTGAAAGCCGCTATAATCCGCGCATCGTCCACAACCATTGCTTCGGCCTGATGCAGATCAAATATGCGACGGCGCGTGAAATGGGGTATAGAGGAGACGCGCGCGGGCTGCTCGACCCGCAAACCAACCTGATGTACGCTGTCCCTTATCTCGCCAATGCTTATAGTCTCGCGGACGGCGATGAGGACCGCGCCACGGCGCTCTTCAGCGGCGGCTATTATTACGTGGCCAAGCGCAAGAAAATGCAGGGACTTTTGCGGACCGCGTCTTCGCCTCCGCCGGCCCCGGAACCGCCGCCGCCGCTCGCCGCAGATAATTGAAGCATTTGGTTTGAGAAAAGCTGCCGCGGGCTAATGCCCGCAGCTTGTTTTCTTATAGGGGCGGCCCGTGTTGTGTGTGGCTACCAAACGTTCGGGGCTCGAAATCGCTTGATGTCACAATCCACTTTATGAGCATTGGCTTGTGGTGCCAGAGAAGCGTAAATTTCGCTTGATTTGCCGCGGAAGTGTAAGCATCCAAAAAACCGGAACACCCGGGCGCCGGAAACGAGGTCTTGCTTGGTCCGTTTTGAAAATGTCGGCTTGCGCTACGGGATGGGAGCGGAAATCCTAAAGGATATTAGCTTTTCCATCGAGCCGCAGTCGTTTCAATTCCTGACCGGCCCTTCTGGCGCTGGCAAGACGACACTTTTGCGGCTCATGCTTTTGTCCCTGCGGCCGACGCGCGGCGCGATCGGCTTATTTGGGAGCGACGCCTTGACGCTCGATAAAGCCGCGATCACCTCGCTTAGACGGCGGATCGGCGTCGTCTTTCAAGATTTCCGGCTTCTCGAGCATCTGACAACTTATGAGAACGTCGCGCTTCCGCTCCGCGTGCGCGGCAAGGAAGAAGCGAGCTATCGCGCCGAGGTGATGGAGCTTTTGCACTGGGTCGGTCTTGGCGAGAGAACGCATATTCTGCCGCCGGTGCTTTCCGGCGGCGAAAAGCAGCGCGCCGCGATTGCCCGCGCGCTCATCGTGCGGCCGGAGCTGCTGCTCGCCGACGAGCCGACCGGCAACGTCGATCCAAGTCTCGCGCGCAGGTTGTTGCGGCTCTTCACCGAGCTTCACAAAACAGGGACGTCGGTGGTAATCGCGACGCACGATCTCGGCTTGATGGACCAGTTCGACGGCGCCCGCCGTCTGGTTCTGGGCGACGGCCGCCTCCATATTTACGATTGAGACGAGACTGGCCTTGCGCATTTTTCCGGACGGGCGCACCTAAGCGGCGGCGGGAAACGGGCGGCAGTTGAATTCGCGCGGCATGATAAGGTTTGGCCTCAAACGCGGCATGAAGAGCGAGATCGCGCTTGTCCCCTCAGCTTCGATCGCTGGGCGCGCGCTTGTCACTGTGGTCGCGATCATGACGTTTCTTGCCTCGCTGACCGCCGGCGCGGCCATTCTGATCAGCGACGCATCGCGCGGCTGGCAGGACGATGTCGCCCGCGAAATGACCATTCAAATCCGTCCAACGGCTGGCCGCGACCTTGACGCCGATTTCGGCAAAAGCCGTCGAGCTTGCCCGGGCGATGCCGGGGGTTGCGTCGGTGCGCGCCTACACCAAGGCGCAATCCGAGGAGCTGTTGCAGCCTTGGCTCGGATCCGGTCTCGATCTTTCGGAATTGCCTGTGCCGCGCCTCATCGTTGTCGCACTCGACAAAAACGAGCGCTTGGATATTGCCGTTCTGCGCAAGACGCTCTCCGGCGCCATTCCAGGATCGAGCGTCGATGACCATCGCCTCTGGCTGGAGCGCCTCGCGATCATGGCAAAGAGCGTCGTCTTCGCCGCCGTGGTGATCTTCACCCTGGTGCTTGCGGCGATGATCCTGGCGGTCGGTTTCGCGACCCAGGGCGCCATGGCGGGCAACCGCGAGATCATCGAAATTTTGCATTTCGTCGGCGCCGCCGACAGCTATATTTCGCGACAGTTTCAGCGCCATTTTTTCCGGCTCGGTCTGCGCGGTGGCGCGATCGGCGGTTTGCTTGCGGTCCTTGTCTTCTTCGCGTTTGGATCAGTGGCGGCGTGGCTGCGGGCGACCCCGGGCGGCGATCAGTTAGAGGCCATGTTCGGAGATTTTTCGCTGGGAAAGAATATCTATGCCGCCATCGCGCTCATCGCAGCGGGCGTCGCGATCGTCACCGGCTTTGTCTCGCGGGTGATTGTGTTCCGCCACTTGCGGGACTTGAGTTGAGCAGAGCCCAGGGTGACTTGGGTTTGAATTGCGTTATTTATTGCCATCTGGCGATGATTGCGATCCCCATGGCATGATCGGCACGGAACTGACGGAGTTGAATGGCGAACCGCTGATGATCTTCGAGCTTACGGCGAGGTAAACCAGCGTGTTGTGCTTCTTGTCCAGCACTCTATAAATACGCGTGGCCTTGAAAATGACACTCGTCTTCTCGGTGAAGACTTCCTCATTGTCCGGTAGCTTCGACATGTCGACGCTGATGGGACCGGTTTGATGGCAAGTAACCGCGAAATTTGACGGGTCTTCATTGAGACCGAGCGGCTGGCCCCATCCGCCTTTCCGGGCCTGCGAGATGTGGCACGTAACGCCCGCGACCTTTGGGTCGTCAAAATCCGCGACACATACTTTATCGTTGGGCGAGAGAAAATTAAATGTCGTGCTAATGCAACTCAACTCATCCGCGTGTGCAAAAGCTGGGATCGCAACGAAGAGCACCATCGCCATCAAATACAGTTTCATTTTCGATTTCCCTTTCCGACGCACCGGCGGCGGTCTGCTCGCGTTCGTTCGATTATTTAAAAAAGCAATGCTTTAGAACGGCCGAAAGTTCCGTTTACCGTTGTAGCAGGCTTTCGTAAATGGTCAGAGTTTGGCCGCTAATGGCGCCGGGCTGTCCAAGAAAAACCTCAGCATTTCGCGCGACGCGTCGGGTCCATCGGGATCAGTGTATGAGCCTTCCGGCCTGCCTCCCGACCAGCCGTGCCCCAATCCCTCGATGGCCCAATGCTCCACATGGAGACCGCCGCCCGCATCGCTGATCAAGGTGCGGGTATAGGCGCGGCCTCCGGCCGATCGCCCGTGGTGCGTCTCCTGCGCCGCGCCGGGGAAGCCTGCGCGGGCTTCCGCAACGATCAATTCAGCGTTCGACGGATGCACTGTCCGGTCGGGACTCGCCATGGAAAATTATAGTGCGGACGCCCCGCCCCTTTGAACGAGTCCTCTTTTGCGTCTTCGCTGCGGGGATAGGCTTCCCGCTCATCGCCGCGAACGCGGAAGCAAGATTAGTGGCGGACCCGCAAGGAAGGCCCGAATGAACCCCTGCCGCAGCATAAAGTTCGGGATAGGCGGTGCTCAAGATCAAGGCCATAGCGCCGCCGGCGGAAAGGCCCGCCACAAAGACCCGCTTGGGGTCGATGTCGAACTCGGCCATGAGGGCGCGGGTAATCCCGGCGATAATGCAGGGTTCTCCCGCGCCACGCTTCTGATCATTGGGTTCGAACCAGTTCCAGCATCCGGAGCGATTAGCCGCCGCTTGCTGGCTTGGATAGGCGACGACAAAACCATGTTCTTCCGCCAGGAGATTCATCCCCGTTCCCAACGCAAAATCGCTAGGGTTTTGAGTGCATCCATGGAGCATCACAATTAAGGGACGCTTGCGGCCGCGAGTATGGCCCGGCACGTAGACCTTATAGTCACGCGAACCTGCTGGACAGCTAAAGGTGCGCGTCAAAAAAACTGCTCCCGTTGGCAGCGGCGGCGCGCTCGGAACGCCCGAGAGAGGCATCGCTCCAGGGGCAAGTTGCTGACGATTTGCTTGACGCAACAGCGCCAACACTTCGCTCAATGGCTGTGTCGCGCGGGCAAGTCCTTGGTTTGGAAGGAACTCCTGCCAGTCAGCGCTCGCATTTCCGGCGAAGGGCGGCTCCCTTTGCGCCGTACCCACAGCAGCTTTCGGCTCAATCAGCCGAAGATTGCTGGCCGGTTGTTGGTCCAGTGTGTGGGCGGTATTTCGTCCCTCCAGGGCGCGGCGGATCACTTGCGTCGCCTCGACCACATGCCGGCTTTGCGTCAGCTTCGCAGCGTTGCGCATGGCCGTGCCAAAAATGGATTTCATGGGCTGTATCCTTGGTGAAAACGCGTCATCCCTTCGATCACCTTATCCGGCCTTCGAGCGCCGCCTTGACTGGTTCGCTGGCCTGCAACGCGCCAAGGACAGTAATTGATTCGATTGCCGACAGTGCGAGTTCGGGCGTGACGTCGCTGGCGATTGTCGCAAGCCCGACGACCTGAATGCTGAGCTTGCTGCCAGAGGTTTTCACCGCCTCCAAATCCGCGCGGCTATAGAATCGCGATCCAAGTTCGAGGGTCTGCCGCGTGATCGAATTCTTCACGGCGTCCGCATGGGTGGCGAGTTGGTTGCGGATTGCGGTCCTGATCAAGTCGGTGCGATTGGAGTAAAAGCCTTCGTTGACCAGCAAATCGATACGGCCAAGGTCGACATAACCGACGTTGATCGTGATTTTTTCGGTCTCGCCCGGTTTGTCCCGCAGCCGATGAACATTTGCTGCCAAAATAAATCTCCGTACCATCTAATTAGATGGTATATGGATGGTTAAAGAATCGATTGCAAGAGGAAAATTTAGCCAAGCCAACGCGGACCGCCCAGGCGTGGCGGCGACGAATCGCGACCTGCATGGCGAAGCGCGGAATTTCGTTCGAAGCATCATGCAGCACCGACTGGCGCAAAAGTTGGGCCAGTCGGCGCCAAGCTGGTAAGACGCATAAAAGTCCGTCCGCCAGGCGCTCGAAGCCGCCAGTTGGTTTTTGGTCGCAAGGCCGCTCGCGTTTGCCAGAGCATTTTCGAGCGAAGTGGACACCAGTTCGCGTTAAGAAAATGCGATAAAACAAAAACCTTGAGCTGCTTTCTGCTTCTACTGAATCAGAAAGCAGCTCAAGGAACATCAGAGGCGCACTTCCCCCCACCCCAACAACGCCTGTGGGCGCCCCTTCACCCCCCGTCATGCCATTGGTTTTAAATCACGATGTCGGCCGTTTGCCAGGCGAGATGCTGCCCCGCGTCGACTGCAATCAGCTGTCCGGTCACGTTGCGCGCGGTAGCAAGATAAAGAACCGCGCCGGCGATATCTTCGGGCGTGATCGCGCGAGCTAGCGGCAAGCCCCGCACCTCGCGTGCGAAGCCGGCTTCGCCCTGGGTGGCGTTTGGCGAGACGGGGCCCGGTCCGACCGCGTTAACTCTGATGCCTTTGGGCGCGAAGGCTTGTGCCATTGTCCGGGTCGCGGCCCAAAGCGCCGATTTGCTCAAACTATAGGTGAAAAACTGCGGTGTCGGATGCAACACCCGCTGATCGATGATGTTGACGATCGCGCCTTCTGTCGCAGCCGGCAATTGTCCGGCGAAATCGCGCGAAAGGACGAGAGGCGCCCTTAAATTCACAGAAAAATGCTTTTCCCAGCGTTCGAGATCGAAGGAGGCCGCTTCGTCCACCTCGAAGATCGCAGCATTGTTGACGAGCAGAGTGAGCGGCCCGAAGATCGCCGCGGCATCCGCGGCGAGCCGGGCGAGGCTTTTTGGCTCGCGGAGATCGGCAGCCACCACGCCTGCTTTGCCGCCTCGCCCTACGATGCTTGCCGCCGCCGCCTCAGCTTTTGCGCGCGAGGTCAAATTGCTATGCAGCACGACGGAATAGCGGGCCAGCGCGAGGCGCTCGGCGATCGTCCGCCCGATTCCCTTTGCAGCGCCGGTCACGAGCGCGGCGCCGGGCGAAACATTAAAACCAGTTTCGCCGTTCATGCCCCCATTCCCAAAGCGTGGATAACCCGGTTTGCCGAATGATCCATCTATTGATAGTCAGCGCTGTGCTGGACTCGGTCAAGGTTAGATCGCGCTGGTTGTTTTGTCCATGATTTGCAGATGTATTCGCAAGGAGAGAGGCATTCGAGAGTTTTGCTGCGTTGGGCGAAGTTGGCGGCCATCGGAAAGGTCTGCATGTGCTGCTTCGGATGATGGTGCGACCGGTCGCAAAAGCGCTGCACCATGCGTTTTTTGATGGTGCGGTTCAGGCGTTCGATGGGGCCAATGGTCCACGGATGGTTGACCTTGGCGAGGCGATATTCAATGCCGGTGACTTGCCATAGGCGTTCGAAGGAGACCGTTCGATAAGTTTCCGTGCCTTTGCGGTTGGCGAAACGAAGGACATTGTCCGTCAAGAGAACCAAACTGTTTCACTTGCAGCAATTGGTGCGATTGAGGGCCACAACCGGTCAAATATTTAGGCATCGCTGGACGATTTTTTTTCCCAGCGCCCATTTGCGCCCTGCTGCCAGTAGGTCACCGCGAAGCCGTGCTCCTTCAACTCTTTCCATTGGGCCCGGGCAGCCGCCAGTTCATGCTCATTGTTGCCGTCGAAGAGGGCAACCGCGCGGGCATAGGCCGCGCCGTCTCCCGCGAGCGCCGACGCCATTTCCGCCCCTTCGATAAACAACCGGAACGCTGCGCCATTGGGATTTTCGGGGCCGGTCGTCAGATACACTGGCTGGAGTTCGCTATCGCCGTCGCGGGCACGCCCATGCGCAGAGAAAACTTTCGTCCGAATAAGTCCAAAGCCAGGAATCGAGCACGTCAAGCCGCTCTTCACTGCTGGCCTGCACGGCGACGCGCCAGCCTCTCCCCAGCGATTTCTCGATGAGGTTTGGAAGCACACTTTCGAGCCGCTGACGCTGCAGATGATAAAACCAGATTTCGGTCATGTTCCAAAAGACAGGTAGATACGATCTAAGACCAGGCTACTTCCGCTCAGCCGATCGCCACAAGGCCCTTGGCGAAGCGGCGCCCATTGGCGGCATATTGCGCGGCGCTATCGCGCAGGTCCCGAGCCGACGCTTCATCGAGGGTGCGCACGAGGCGTGCCGGCGTGCCGATGATCAAACTGTTATCCGGAAACTCCTTGCCTTCGGTCACCAAGGCATTGGCGCCGACGAGACAATTGCGGCCAATTTTGGCGCCGTTCAAAAGCGTCGCGCCCATCCCGACGAGGCTGTTTTCGCCGATCGTGCAACCATGCAGGATAGCGTGATGACCGATGGTGCAATCTTGACCGATACTCAAAGGAAAGCCCAGGTCGGTGTGCAGCAGCGATCCATCCTGCACATTGGTGCGGGCGCCAACGAATATCTCTTCGATGTCGCCCCGCAGAACGGCGCCAAACCAGATCGACACATCGGTTTCGAGATGCACCTTGCCAATGATTTGCGCGCCGGGCGCGATCCAGTACCGGCCATCGCTTGGGAGAATAGGCGAAACGCCATCGAGCGCGTAAATGGGCATTGCCGCCCCTAATATTCGTCGAGATCGAAATCGAGGATCGCCATCTGCAAAGTGAAACTCTTCGCCTTGGGATCGTCCGGCGAGATCACGCCGAGAAAATCGCCGCCATTGTTCAAATCGACCGAATCGCCTTTTTTACCGCGCGAAACAACCGTCAATTTGGCGGTCTCGAAAAGCCGCCGCAAATAATCCTGCAACACCGGCCGCTCGACAGGGATTTTCATCTCGAAGGAGAAGGACCTGTCGCCATCCTCGTCATCGACCGTGATCGCGCCGATCCGGCGCTCGCCGAGCTGCACGTCGGCATCATCCGGAATTCCGCTTGCCGGGAGCAACCTTGATTCCCTGGTTGTCGAGGGATTTACGCAGGAATTCCTGCAATTTCCGCAATTCCGATTTATCCACGACGCGCTCCCAAGGCACCCCAGCTCTCACCGGACCGCGAGCCGCTCACTGGCCGCAGGGCCAAACCTCTGCCAGAAAAGTCCAGCGGGGGCAACTCTTGGCCAACTTCAAATCGAAACTAATCGAGACCGGCGCGAGAGCAAGGATTTGGTCCATGACGCGCGAAGGTTCGGCGCATCCCGCGTCGCCGACAATGCGCGCCGGCACGCCCGCCACCGTTTTATGGTCCGGAACCGGATGCAACACGACCGAACCGGCGGCAACGCGGGAGCACTGGCCAATCTCGATATTGCCGAGAATTTTGGCTCCCGCGCCAATCAGCACTCCCGGCTTGATCTTCGGGTGGCGGTCGCCGCGCTCCTTGCCGGTGCCGCCCAAGGTCACATCCTGCAGCATCGAGACATTGTCACCAATCACCGCGGTCGCGCCAACGACAAGACCGGTCGCGTGATCGAGGAAAATGCCTTTGCCGATCCGCGCCGCCGGATGAATATCGGTCTGGAACACTTCGGAGGAGCGGCTCTGCAGATAGAGCGCGAAATCTTGCCTGCCGGCGGTCCAAAGCGCATGCGCCAGCCGGTGCGTCTCGATCGCGTGAAACCCCTTGAAATACAGCACCGGCTCGATCAGCCGCGTGCAGGCTGGATCGCGATCGACCACCGCCGCGATATCGGCGCGGAAGGCCTCCGATATCGAAGGATCGGCCGCGAGAGCCTCGAAATAGGCTTTCTCGATGAGATCGGCTGGAAAGGCCGTGTGCCCTAGCCTTACAGCCACCCGGCGGATGATCACCGCTTCCAGAGAATTCCAGATTGAGGATCGCCGAATAACAAAAAACCGGCAATGTCCGGCTCTTTGCGAATGGCGTCCTCCGCCTCCGCGCGCAGCTCGCGCGAACACCGGATCGGGGCGTGCAAGCGTGACGACCTTGGCCGTCCCCGTGACGGAAATCATGAATATGCCTCCAGGCTGGTTTCGCCTTCGCGGCGAGGTTAAACTAAAGCCTCTCCTTCGATTGCCATTAACACGGCGGAAAAAGTTGCGCGAGCCAAGTTTGACACGCCATCGCGGAAGATATAAGCCGCCGGCGGACAAGACATTCAAGGGCGTTGCTCAAGAAATTCAAGTACGCTGTCTTTATAGACTTTGTCGCCTACCGCGCGATTGTGATCGCGGCCTGGAATATCCACCGCGCGCGCCGCCTTGAACAAGGCGGCGAGTTTATGCGGATCGCCCGCGACATCGTCATTGGTTCCAACCGCGATCAGGACGGGGAGATCGATTTGCCCAACTTCGCTCGCGCTCATAACTGGCGGGCCCCGCGCGCGCATGCGGCGAGCGCCTTGAGATCGCTTTTCGTGGCCTCGGCGAAGCCGCGGAACATCCGCTGCATCGGATCGGTAAGACCGGCGAGCACTGGCGCCTCCATGGCCTCCGAGATGGACGGCGGAAGCGAGCCGCGATCGACCAGATGATAGCCAAGACCGCCGAGGATCATCGAGCGCAGGCGGTTTTTGTGCGCCTTGGCAAAAAAGGCGGCGATCCGCGCGCCCATCGAATAGCCCATCACATCGGCCGCCTCTATTCGAAGATGATCGAGAAGCGCGCGGGCGTCCTCCGCCATGATCGTGCATGGTGTAGGCGGCGGGGTCATAAAATTTCTCGCTGCGGCCATGTCCCCGGTTGTCGAACGCGATGACGCGGCGTCCGGCTCCGGTCAAGGTTTTCACCCATTGCGGAAAAACCCAGTTCACCGCATGGGTCGAGGCGAACCCATGAATAAGAAGGATCGGCTCGCCGCGATCACCCGCCGCCGGCGGCTCGTCGATATACGCCAAGCGGACGCCATCGGCCGACATTTCCAACATGCCTGGTCCCCGTTTCGAGGCTCTTTTCTCGCGCGGCCGGCAAGTAATTGCGGGTGCCAAAGCAAAATCTTCGCCGCACAAAAAGCTCCAAAATACCAGTCACATCGTACGCTGCCTAAACTGGACATTTCATGTCCTACAAGCAAAATTAGAAGCGCCGATAGTTGCCGGGCCGCTTTTGCGTTATAAGAGACCATGACGCTACCGAATCGTTCCGGCATACCGGCTTCCGGCGGCTACGGCGGAAGCGTCGCGGTTGGAACGGCCTTCGTGAAAAAAGTACCCAACCCGATCGATCGGCACGTTGGCAGCCGCGTTCGCATGCGCCGCGTTATGCTTGGCTTGACCCAGGAAAAATTAGGAGAAGCCTTGGGTCTGACGTTTCAACAGGTTCAGAAATACGAGAAAGGCACGAATAGGATCGGGGCGAGCAGACTTCAGCAGATTTCGCGCACGCTCGACGTTCCACCGGCCTATTTTTTCGAAGGAGCGCCTTCCTTTCAAGCGATTGCCAATCCCGAACCGGGGCAGATGGGCGTCGCGGAAGATTCAAACACTCCCTATGTCGCGGACTTTTTAGCGACCGCCGAGGGCCTGCATTTGAACATGGCCTTTGCCCGGATTCATGATCCAAAAATTCGCAAGCGGATTGTCGATCTCGTGACCTCGCTCGCCGGCGAAGAGCGAGCCCCTGATCCGTGCGAACCCCCGGACCCCGATGAAGACACGACAAGGTAAGTGGAACGTGTTCGCTTTGACGAACATGTTGGCGCGAATGGCTTGACAAACCGAACGGCTTACCAAAAGCGTTATCCTGAAAATCCATTCTAGCGGAGATGAGCTCATGGCTCGCGAAGATTATTTGTTTACGAGTAAATCCGTGGCTGAAGGCCATCCGGACAAGGTGTGCGACAGGATATCAGATGAGATTGTCGACCTTTTCTTTCGCGAAGGCGCGAAGGCCGGTTTGGACCCTTATCGGACACGGGTTGCTTGCGAGACCTTGGCGACGACCAACCGTGTCATCATCGCGGGCGAAGTGCGCGGCGCGGCGATAAGCCAGGACGCGATCGAGGCCGCGGCGCGCGGCGCGATCAAAAACATCGGCTATGAGCAGGACGGTTTCCATTGGCGAAACGCCAACGTCGAAATCCTTCTGCATGCCCAATCCGCCGACATCGCACAAGGCGTCGACTCCGTAGGCAATAAGGACGAGGGAGCGGGCGACCAGGGGATCATGTTCGGCTATGCCTGCCGCGAAACGCCCGAACTCATGCCCGCGCCAATTTATTACGCCCACAAAATTCTCGAGGTGCTCGCTAGCGAACGCAAGGCGGGCACGGGCTCCGCCGCCAAACTCGGCCCGGACGCGAAAAGCCAGCTCACGGTCAAATATGTGCATGGCAAGCCCATCGGCGTGACGCAAATCGTGCTTTCGACGCAGCATCTGGACGAAGATTTGAGCTCGCAAGACGTGCGCGATATCGTCGAACCCTATATAAGGAAAACCTTGCCGGACGCCTGGATCACGCCTGATACAGTTTGGCACGTCAACCCGACCGGGCAAATTCGTGATCGGCGGTCCCGATGGCGATTGCGGCCTGACGGGCCGCAAAATCATCGTTGATACCTATGGCGGGGCGGCGCCGCACGGCGGCGGGGCGTTTTCGGGCAAGGATCCGACGAAGGTCGATCGCTCGGCTGCCTATGCCGCGCGCTACCTTGCCAAAAACGTGGTCGCCGCCGGGCTCGCCGATCGCTGCACGCTCCAGCTTTCCTACGCGATCGGCGTCGCCGAGCCGCTGTCGATCTATGTCGATACCCATGGCACGGGCAAAGTCGCAGAACAAAAGCTCGAGGCAACTCTCTTCCAGGTCATGCGCCTTTCCCCACGCGGAATCAGGGAGCATCTTAAGCTTAACCAGCCGATTTACGCACGCACCTCCGCCTACGGCCATTTCGGTCGCGTCCCCGACGCGGAGGGCGGTTTTTCCTGGGAAAAGACCGATTTGGCGGAGACGCTGAAAGCGCATCTCGCTTGATTTGCTAAGCTTGCGCGGTGGCAGGCAGGACATGAATCCTGGACAAACCGGAAAGCCGCCATCGCGGCGGCCCGGCCTTGCAACTGCGCAAGAAACCCAGCCAATTTCGCCAGGCTTGCATGGCCGGCGCCGGGGCAAAAAGCTGCGCACTCATCATGCCGCGCTTCTGAGCAACCTTTTGCCGTCCCTCACCTTCGACCCCTTGCGGCCCGTTCTTGATCCCGCGTGCCTATTTGCTTCTAAGCCCGCCGCGCTTTGGCTCGAAATTGGCTTTGGCGGCGGCGAACATCTCGCCGCGCAGGCACATGCCCATCCCGAGATTGGCTATATCGGCTGCGAGGCCTTTTTGAACGGCATCGCCAAGGCCTTAGCGCTCATAGAAATGGGCCGATTGCGTAATGTGCGCCTTTACAATGGCGACGCGCGGGCGGTGATCGAAGCGCTGCCGGCGGCGGCCTTGGACGGAGCCTATTTGCTGTATCCTGACCCATGGCCAAAGCGGCGCCACCACAAGCGCCGGTTCCTGTCGGACGAAACGCTGGCGGCGCTCGCGCGCACGATGCGTTCTGGAGGGGAGCTTCGCTTCGCAACCGACATCGACGCAAACGCGGGCTGGAACTTAGCGAGAGTCTTGCGCTCGCCCGATTTTGTCTGGGCGCCGGCAAGCCCCAGGGATTGGCAAACGCCTTGGGATGGATGGGCGGGCACGAGATACGAAGCGAAAGCGCTCCGCAGCGGCCGAAGGCCTTCCTATCTCACGTTCCGGCGCAAATAATGCGCGTTCGCTCGCATTGGACCGGATTACGTTGCGATTTGTTTATGTCGCAAGGCTACTCTCGCAACACGAAAGAGAGTAGTTCGGGCTGCTTGAGCTTTGCATCAATACCAAAAACAGGGCTTGCGGAATTGCTTTCCGGATGTATGATGAATATCGACAATTAATTATTGCTACGGTACAGTTAGTCGCGTCACCAAGGAGAAATTGCGTGGCCAATCTAATCATCGTGTGCGTCCTTTTGGGGGCGGTTCTCGGGCGGTTTTTCAAAATTTTGGTTCTCCTCCCGGCTTGCGCATTCATCTTTGTCGCGGTTGTCGTTAGGTCCGCCGCCCTCGAAAACGGCCTACTTCGAACGCTTCTTGAATTCACTTTGCTGAACGTAGCTCTCCAAATCGGCTATGTGTGCAGCCTGCTTTCTTTTTCCGTTCCCAACGTGTCGAAACACCAAGGGAAACCCGCGCACGCTCCTCCTTTGCTGCGTCACTAGGGCATGTCCCGAAAAACTCGCCGGCTTTTTCGATAGGGACGCGCTCCCGCTAGCAGCAACTCCGCAGAAGTCATTGCAACGCGAGGTAAGGCGCAGGCCGGGCAACTATTTTTCGTTTGTAGTGATGTTTGATAAATACTAATAGATAAATACGCATAGATTTGCTAAGCCTTGCTTGTTCGGTTTGTGACCATTGGACAGACGGATTTGCCCCGGCCTAGCGCAATTGCAGCCGCCCAGCCCCTGACCGGCTTGCTGCCGAAAGCGCCGGTTCGCCCGCATCCGGGTTCAGCCGCGGAATGGTGTCCCGCCCCTTTGCCGGCCGGATTCGCATTTCTCACCTACTACGGTGTGAGCCCAGCGGTTTTGTTCGGTGCCGCAGCGGAAGCACGCAGGCAAGCCGTCGCGCCGGAGGCCGCTCTGCTTGCGAATGGAACGACTGGGGAGAGTTTTTTTTATCGTTGTCTGGCGCATCGCCTTGGCGCGGCCTTTATCGATGGCGAGATCACCTTAGGTTCTGGCGCGCGCTATCCGCATGCGATCCATGCGGGCATCGCGCCGCTCGAGGGCGCCGTAGGGCCAGGTTGGCTCGCCGCACCGCGCGGCCAATTGCTCGCCCATCTCTTGGCAAGGGCACGCGGCGGCGAGTGCTTGGGCACCCGCCTTGCGATTACGACACCATCGCATTTGTCCAGCTTGGTACGCGGGGCCGCGTCCGCGTCTATTTTGCGTGAGGCAAGCCTCGGTCTCGCCAGCCTAGATCCGAGCTTTTCCGCGAAATCCGGTGCAAGCGCGGCGCAGTGCGCCTTTGCCATCACGACCATTGCGGCCGCCGCCTTTGCCTGCAGCCTCGCGCCGGCTGCGACCCTCGCCTTTGCTACCTTGTCGATGACCTGTCTCTTCCTGGCCTCGATCTGGCTTCGGCTGTTCGCCGGCGCGGCGAGCATCGCTTGCGGCCAACAGCCGTTTCGCGCGCGCGTCGAGGATCGCCAGCTGCCGGTCTATTCGATCGTCATCGCGCTGAACCGGGAGGCACGGGTTGTGCCGCAGCTCGCCGCCGCACTCGCCGCACTGGACTATCCGCGTGCCAAGCTCGACATCAAGCTCGTGATCGAGCACGACGATCACGCGACGCGGCGGGCGATCGAGGCCTTGGGTCTGCCTGCCACCTACGAGATTGTCGTCGCTCCAGCTGGCTGGCCAAGGACCAAACCCCGCGCGCTCAACATCGCCTTGCCGCTGGTACGCGGCGAACTCCTTGTCGTATTCGATGCCGAGGATGCGCCTGCTCCGGGCCAATTGCGCGAGGCGGCGGAACGTTTTTTGCGCGCCCCGCGCGAGCTTGCGTGCCTGCAAGCCCGGCTCGCAATCGACAATATCGAGGATTCCTGGCTGACCCGGTTGTTCGCGATCGAATATGCGGTTTTGTTCGATGTGTTGAACCCTGGCCTCGCCGGACTTGGCCTGCCGCTGCCTCTCGGCGGCTCGTCCAACCATTTCCGTACCGAGGTCTTACGCGAGGTTTGCGGCTGGGATGCCTGGAATGTGACCGAGGATGCCGACCTCGGTCTTCGCCTCGCGCGTTTCGGCTATGGCATCGGCATTTTGCCTTCGAGCACGCAGGAAGAGGCGCCGGCGCGGATCGCTACGTGGTTGCGGCAGCGGCGGCGCTGGTCCAAGGGCTGGATGCAGACCTTCATCACGCTCACCCGCGATCCCCGCCGCGTCGCCGGGGAGGTAGGCGCCGTGAATAGTTTGGCGCTCGCCCTGACAATGACCAGTCTGGTGATCGCGCCGCCACTCTGGCCATTTTTCACCGCGCTCATTGTCCATGATTTACGGGCCGGCCTGCCGGCGCCTGCCTCCGCTCTTGAACTTATCGAGACGGTGCTTTGGTTATCGGCGGTGCTGTTTGGAATAGCGTCGATCCTATGGCTCGCGCTGCTTGGCATGCAGCGACGCAAACTGCTCGCTCTTTGGCCCTATTTGCCATTGCTCTTTCCCTATTATCTGCTGACTGCCGCTGCCGCCTGGATGGCGATCTACGATCTTATTCTGCGGCCCTATCATTGGCACAAGACCGAGCATGGTCTTGCCAAAACCTCGCGGCAGGCCATGCCGGCGCTGGCGGCCAGAGCAGCGGCGGTGAGGGCCAGCATCTTGTGAGGGGATGTAAGTGGGGCAAATTGGAGTTTGATTCCCAATAGCATCGCCACCAACCCAGTGCTGGGGCCGTCTGGCCATAATCTCAATCGGGTAGTGTCCTAATTTGAAATTTTGGCGCCGCTTATTTTTTCAAGACGCCTGGCCTTGGAACGACCCCGTCCCAAAGTTGAGCTATCTGGCGACAAGCACCACGTATCGCCCGCAACCGCGCCGTGTGGTCTGTCGCTGCTCCGATTCGCTCCCCTAGCCGGATGTCCGCGACAAAGCACAAGTCACGATCTGGTATGCCGAAAGAACCGTTCTGGGCGTCCAAAAGCAATTGTAACATTACAACCATATAACGAGCCATTTCGCGCCGGTGGTCTCCGCGTCGCCGCCTAGTTTCTTCCAATTTGCAAGCAGCTGGGTCAGGGGCCTTGGCTATTCGCAAAATAGCCGCGCCAATGTGGCCGCTTCCTCCGTCAACGAGAAAATCCGGCTGAACCGAAAGCGCAACGCCTTCTATATCAATTTCAGTGAATCTTGATGGCGGTTCTCTCAATGCCATTGGCCGCATTCCGAGCGAATTTTCTTGGCGTTCGAACAATTCGATGGCCTCGACGCATCGCAATGCTTCGTCCCGGCTTTTAGGTTTGATTTCGTCGCGATTTGCTTTATCTCTTAAAGCTTCCTTAACCCTGTCGAGCGTGGATGGAGGGCGCCGAGGATCGCAATTGTAGGCTCTTAAGGCGCGCATCGCGTCGCCATTTGCGGTCACGATTGGTGGTCTGGAGTAGCGTGAATCATGAAGGATAGTCTCTTGGCCGTCTGGCTGAAGGATCAAATATTCAGCTAGTGCGGTTGCTGACATACGAGGCTCTTGGCGTTCACGAACCGAGGGATGCAAAACGGGAGAAGTAGGCATGGATGAAGACCTTTCTATCCCGCTAGACAATCACCGTACACTCTGGCTCACAGAAATCTCACGTGCCACATTTGAAGACCAAGCACTTGACGAGCTAGGAGGCGACGGGGGAGTTTTTGTTGTACTGGAGGATTGTGCCGAGGGACGTTTTGAGGTGCTAGCGAAGGCCGCATCAAAATGGGCCGGCGAATCGCTATTGCATATTTTCGCGCAATCTATCAGAAATCGACCGCAACTGAGAATTCGTCAAATAGAACTTCCCCCCTTCCTATATTCAGAAACTATTGCCGCTCGCACCGCATCCTGTGGCGATTTGATCGCTCCCATATGCAGCACGGCAAAGAAACGCCGTTTCGTGCTTCCTTCAATTGCCGATGACCACGGATAGGCGCGTGTCGCCTTTGGGTGGCCTTCGAGGTCGAAGACATGGACGACGCCTTCCCATTACGGGCTTGCCTTCAAATATCTCGCGCACGGGTACGGATTGGGCCAGCGTGGCCATACCGCCGTGCTGTGACTCGATCGTCTTGCGCAGTTCTTTTATATCGGCCACGTTTTCACCGCATATTGTGCGAGCACACGTTGGCGATCTTCAATAGATGAAGGCGTCCAATCATCAGCTTCTGCAACTTGTCTCGTGAGCGCGTACGTGTAGTTGGCAAGTTTTGCCTTCTTAACAGAAAAAGCATCACTCTTCACAAAAGAGTTGTCAGTTGCGCGAAGCAAAACAAGGTTACCTATCCGGTTCTTGTATAGCTTGCTCTCATCCTCTGAAAATTTTGGCCAGTTACCCTCCGGTTTTTCCGGGAGTATGTGCTCCAAATTTATAATAGTTTGATCATTGTTTGGAATATGCCAAGGCTCTTGCTCACCATTGGCCTGCATTTCTAAACTGCGCAAATAGTATCTAGCGAGTTTAGCGTTGCTAACTGTCGCTAATTGGAATGCAATTTGAAATTGTCCATCAGATGGGACTACAGAGCTGAGGCGCTTCTTCAACTCTGCAAGATTTGGATTTTCCTCTTAGAGTTTGTCCGGGAAGATCATATTGGATTGCATAGCTTTCTTAACATGAGACGGATGGACGCGAGCTTGACGAACGCGAGCGCTTTGCGATTGAGGCATTCCCAATCCTTGGCCAGCCTTCGGCATCGCGCGAGCCAAGCAAAGGTGCGCTCGACGATCCAGCGTTTGGGCAGGACGACGAAGCGTTTTGCCTGATCGGATCGCTTGACGATCTCGACGTTCACGCGCGAGAGGATTTTCTTCAGTCCATCTTGGAATCCTGCGCCCTGATAGCCGCCATCGGCATAGAGCTTCAGAAGGAACGGATAGAGGCCAAAAAGGCTCGCCATCAAAAGCACGCCGCCGTCACGATCCTGCACATCGGCGGCATGCACAATGGCTTGCATCAAGAGGCCCTGCGTATCAACGAGGATGTGCCGCTTCTTGCCCTTGATCTTCTTGCCCGCGTCATAGCCATGCGGGTCGATGCAAGGCCCCCTTTTTCAGCGCTTTTCACGCTCTGGGAGTCGATAATCGCGGCGGAAGGCGATGCCTCGCACTCTGCTCTTTCGCGACATTCGACATAAAGCGCGTGATGGATGCGATCGAGCGTGCCGTCCCAGTTCCACAAATCGAAGTAGTCATGCAGCGTCGAGCGCGGCGGCAGGTCCTTCGGGATCGCCCGCCATTGGCAGCCGGTGCTCAGAATGTACATAAGTCCGTTGACGATCTCGTGCAGATTCACGGTCCGCTTGTTGCCCCCGCGCCGGGCCGGCGGAATAAGCGGCGCGATCAGCGCCCATTCTTCGTCGGTCACATCGCTCGGATAACGCAGGCGGTTTCTGTCATAGCGTGCGCGATTCTTGTCCGTCCACATCGGCGATCCCTCCTCGAATCAGGCCGCCTCCCTTGAATCATAAATGACTCTTCAGATTCAAGATGTTCCCGGACAGACAGTAAGGACAGCGCCCAGCCCAAGTTGAGCAAAACCAATTTCGTTTTGATTGTTGGACATGGTGTTAGCCTCTCAGCGGCACGGCCGCGACAAAGGGCACTGCATGGCCCGAGCTTTGAAGCTCTCGAATTGCAGCTAACCGAAGGGCCTCCCGGTTGAAATTCGCCAATCCTGAACCAGGCAACCAATCGGTCCCGGTTCCGGAGAAAATGCCCATGGCGTAGCTCGCATATCGAAGGTTCGCTCGATCCTACCCAATAAGTCCGCAAGCTTTAGGAATCATGCGCTCACTTTCTCGCATTTTTCGTTTCTGCCTGTCCGCGCCAATCGCTCGGCGCGGTAGTCAAAACGCCAAGACCTCGCCTGCGCGGGGCACGACAACTCTTACCGGATGGCCTTGCATCGCCGCGACGAATTGGCTGGCGTCAGGATCGAGAAGATCGAAGGTCCCGTAGTGGCAGGGGACAACAGTCTCGAATTTGAAGAAACGCTTGACCGCGAGCGCCGCCGTCCGCCCGCCCATGGTGAAACGATCGCCGACCGGCACAAGGCCGATCTTGGGCGAATAAATCTCCGCGATCAAACCCATATCAGAGAACACATCCGTATCGCCCATGTGATAAACAGAAGGCGCGCCCCGTGCCTTGATAACGATGCCGTTCGGATTGCCGAGATAGATGGACTGGCCATTGATGACGGTTCCCGACGAATGCATTGCCTGGGTGAAGCTCACGCTGAACGCGCCGCAATCGATAGTACCCCCAGTGTTGCCGGGGTTGATGTTTTCCGCGCCTTGCGCATTGAGATACATGCAGACTTCGAAGTTCGAAATAATTTGCGCGCCGGTCGTTTTGGCGATCTGGGCGGCGTCACCGATATGGTCGTCATGGCCGTGGGTCAGCACAATGTGGGTCGCCCCTGCCGCGGCCTTAGTCGGCGTCGCCGGTGAATTTCGGGTTGCCCGTAAGAAACGGGTCGATCAGGATGATCGCCGGGCCCAGTTCGATGCGGAAAGCCGAGTGGCCGAGCCAAATCAGGTTCATGAGGTCTCCATTTACGCGGGCCAAAGCAAGAGGCGAGAAGCACAGGCATGCGCGCATGGATATACACCAATATGAACGTAACGATATGCCGTGAAGGGTGCTTGATGCCGGCGGAAGTTTTGGACCTCGACGGTTTGGCGCTTCGCGTCGGCGCCGGTCAGCGGCTCATCGGCGCCGATCTCGGCAGCAAGACCATCGGCCTCGCGCTTTCCGACGTCGAGCGGCGGATCGCGACGCCGCTGGAGACGATCAAGCGCACGAAATTCGCAAAGGACGCAGCGCGGCTCGTCGCGCTCATGGAAGAATTCGATGCCGCGGCGCTCGTCGTCGGCTTGCCGCTGAACATGGATGGTTCGGAAGGTCCACGCGTGCAGGCGGCCCGCGCCTTCGTGCGCAATTTTGGGCCGCTTTCGGCGCGCCCTTGCGTGTTTTGGGACGAACGTCTTTCGACCATGGCCGTCACCCGCTTGCTGATCGCGCAGGATGTCTCGCGTGCCAAGCGCGCGCGCGCCGTCGATAAGATGGCGGCCGCATTCATTCTTCAGGGAGCGCTCGACCGGTTGCGCCGGCTTGGCCCTCCCGCGTAAGCACATAAGCTTTGCGTTACGGCGGGCACGGCGGGTGGCTGGCCCTAATCGCCTTGGCGATTTTTTGCCTTGCGTTGCCACTGGCGGCCCGCGTGCGATGGTTGACAACCGGCGCCAAGCTTTGTAGAGGACGGCCGGACAAATAATGAGGCGTCTGCTCGTCTTCACGGCTGTTGTATTGCGAAGAATGCAGCCTTGCAATGCAAGGGGTGTTGTTGCGCAGCAAGAATGGGCGGACGGTACCTTAAATATCAATCATATATGTGAGGTCATGCCGCCTCCGGATAGGCCGCCGTTGAAGCGGTTGCGAAGTTCGCCAGCCGTCAACTATGGAGCTTGGCCGGCCGGTGTCTTCAATGGAACACGAGGGAAGTAAATTGTTCGCGGTCATCAAATCCGGCGGCAAGCAATATAGCGTCGCCGCGGGCGATACGATCACGGTCATGACACTCGCCGGCAATCCCGGAGATAGCGTGACGTTCAACTCCGTTCTTATGCTCTCGCAAGACGGCAATCCAGCGGTAGGAACCCCCTATATCGATGGCGCCAGTGTCGGCGGCGAGATTGTCGAGCAGACGCGCGGTCCGAAGGCAATTGCATTCAAAAAGCGGCGGCGGCAGAACTCCAAGCGTAAACGGGGGCATCGCCAGGATTTAACCCGGGTGCGGATCACCGGATTTTCGACTGGCGGAGTCGAATCCTCCTCTGGGAGTGCTCCTTTGGAATGATCCCTTGGAATGATCCCTTGTTCGTCCATTAGGGGTGTGAGTTAAAATCAATTTTGATTGCTGAAAAGCGTCAACTGGCACATTTCGTGCTTAAATGTTAGGAGCCCAGTCGGTGGCACACAAGAAAGCAGGCGGTTCGTCCCGAAATGGCCGTGATTCCAAAGGTCGTCGCCTGGGAGTGAAGAAATTTGGCGGCGAGGCGGTCGCCGGGGGAAATATCATTGTGCGCCAGCGCGGCACCAAATGGCATCCGGGAGCGAATGTCGGAATCGGGACCGATCACACGTTATATGCCTTGATAGAAGGACAAGTCGCTTTCCAGAGCAAAACCGGTGGACGCTCGTACGTTTCCGTACGGCCAAGGCCGCAAGCAAAGGTCGCGGAATAAGGGGAAGCCTTCTCCCATAGATCCGGCGGACGTGGTTTTGTCGGGCGCGAGAATTGCTCCGGAAATTCAGGAGGGAACTCCGCAAAACCCGAAGGGGTTTCGAAAGGGAGGTTGGGGGCCACCGCCTTTTACTGTGGGGCGAGACCTCGAATGACGGCCGGAGCCCGCATGTTCCCGGAGTTGACCGCCGACGACATCTTCCGCATCGAAACCAAGCGGCTTTGGCTGCGCTGGCCGCGCGCCTGCGACGCAGCGGCGATCACGAGTTTCGTGAGCCTGGCGCAAGTCGCCCGGATGACCGCATCAATTCCGCATCCCTACCCGGCAGGCGAAGCGGAGTGTTTCATTATGGAGGCACGCACCGGAAACGCCAATGCAACCGCGCTCGTCCTGGCGATTACCCAAAAAGGCGGCGCGCGTCAAACGATAGGCCTCGTTAGCGCGACGCTGGGCGCGGGGAAGGACATCGAATTCGGCTACGTCCTCGCGCCGCACGTTTGGGGCAAGGGATTCGCCAGCGAAGCCGTCAAGGCGCTCGTTGGCACGGTTTTCAGCCTCACCCGGGCGAACCGGATTCTCGCCAACTCGCGCGCCAACAACATTGCCTCCCGGCGTGTCCTCGAAAAGACCGGCTTCGCCTTCGTGGATACCGGCCTCGACTTCCTGCCCGCGCGTGGCGGCCTACATCCTTGCGACCGGTTTCAACTTGATCGCAAGACTTGGGTGGCGAGCCGGAGAGCGGGGGGCGAACGCCGGCCCATGCCACCCATGGCTCAGCAGGCCCATGTCGTAACCGCGACCAAAGTGCTCGTCCCGGCAGCCCCGCAAGGCGAGCAATGATGGTTGACGGCCCGGCTTTTCCCGTTGGCCAGGGCGGAACCGGTTTTCACCAAGGAAGAACAGCCAGCCCCTGGCTCGGCAAAAGCGTAGTTTCGACTTTCCCCGGGCGATTGCGGCGCATCGGCTGACCGGCAAAGAATTTTATCCCCCGGATTTCGGTGCCGCTGTTTGCCTGAAAAGCGGGTTTTCCGGCAGTTCGGGAATTTGTGAAAATTTCCGCGCGTTAAGGCAAGCCACGTAAGCCATGCTCAGGGTTAATAGCCGACGATATACAAATCCGGACCGAATCAAGGCGTGGCGCAAGAACATGGCGGACCTCATGAAATTGAATGGACGAAACATCGCAATTCTCGCTCGGGAAGGCCGTCTGCGGCAGCGTACGGCCTCCACCATACGGGGAACATTATTGGCCGCCGCGCTTTGTCTCGGTGGCTGCTCCAGCAGTCTGCAAGACATCGCTGGTTCGACCGGCGTCGCACCCGAGCCGGATATCCGCCAGAGCGCAGCGGAATTGGGGCGCCAATACGACCGCAGCCCGGACGATAAGGCGACAGCGCTAAATTACGCGCGGGTCCTACGCGGCATGACGGAAAATGCTCAGGCCGTGGCGGTGTTGCAACGGCTCGCGATCAAATTTCCCCGCGACGTGGAGGTGCTCGGCGCATATGGCAAGGCCTTGGCCGATGCCGGGCGGTCGCGCGAGGCGGCCGAGGTATTGGCCAATGCCCATACTCCCGAGCGGCCGGATTGGTCCGTGCTTTCCGCGCAAGGCTCGGTCGCCGATCAGCTCGGCGATCACGAGCGAGCGCAGGCCTACTACGCGGCGGCGCTCAAAATCGTACCGGATCAACCACACGTATTGTCGAATCTTGGACTTTCCTACGCGCTTTCGAAAAAATTGCCGCAAGCCGAAAAGACACTGCAAGAAGCGGCGGCACAGCACGATGCCGACAGGCCGGTGCGCCAGAATCTCGCCCTCGTCCTGGCCCTCGAAGGCAAATTCGCGAGCGCTGAGGAAATGTCGCGGCGCGATCTCGAGGGCAGAGATGCGGCGGCCAATGTCGCCGCAATTCGGCGGATGATTGCACAGTCGAATACCTGGAAACAAATCCAAGAGCTCGACGCAAAGCCGCAGTCTAACGCGAAGACGCGCGTGGGAAGCAATATCGAATAGAGTACGATCCAAGAAGGATCGACTCAGCCAATCTCGATCGACAGCGGCGCCAATCCCGCGATCGTTGCTTCGATCTTGTCGCCTTTGACGACGGGTCCTACGCCCGCCGGCGTACCGGTGAAGATGAGATCGCCCGGTGCAATTTCGATTTGCCGCGAAAGATAATGGATGATTTGGGGAACGCCCCAAATCATGCCGCCGAGATCGCTGCTTTGCCGCAATTGCCCGTTCACCCTGCATTCGATCTTGCCTTTGGCGATCGCGCCAGTGTGGGCTTTTAACGCTATGGCGGAACAGGGAGCGGAAAAGTCGAACGCCTTGGCCATTTCCCATGGCCGGCCCTTCTTCTTCAATTCGGTTTGGACATCGCGCTTCGTCATATCGAGACCCACGGCATAGCCGAAAACCAACTCGTCGGCCGCCTCGGGTGGAATATTCCGCCCGCCCATGTTCATCGCCACGACAAGCTCGACTTCATGTTGAAGATCCTTCGTCGCTGGCGGATAAGGCATTGTTCCACCATTCTGGACGATGGCCCCGGCCGGCTTCATGAAGAAAAACGGCAGATCGGTCTCGGGATTTCCGCCCATTTCCTTGACGTGGTCCTTGTAATTCAGGGCTACGCAAAAAATGCGCCGGACCGGGAAAGGCTTTCCCGGTGGCGCGGGCAGCGAGACGACCGGCGCGGCGTCAATGGCATAGTCACCCATGTGATCAAACCTCGGTTGAATTGCTCCGCGCAATCAGTCCGGACATATGACCACGAGCCGTCGAACCGTTCGGAGCGCCAGAAAAGCACTTGCCATCGGGGCCGTCCACATATGATAGGATACAAAACTTCAGCTACGTCGACCAAATTTTTTAGGGCTCCAAGTACGCCCGAGGCAGCCCGAGGGGCCGTTCGGCTGGAACTCACGGGAGAGCTGCGCATTAACGAAGGCAGAAGAGCATTTTTCGGCGGCCGGAAGACTGGGTGATTGGCCACACAAGTCACATGCGCTGCTCGGGCCGCTGGGCGTGGACGCGACAGAGAAGGCGGACTCCCCCCTTATTTGACATGAAATATAGGAGCGTGCGATGAGCATCTTAGGGACGATCATGTCTAAAGTATTGGGCAACGCGCCAGCCTCGCCCGCCGCTGTTGCTCCGGCCGCGCCCTCTGCTCAAGCTAGCGGGGCGACGAACGCGGCGCCAGCCGCCCCCGCTCCGACTTCATCGCCGCCGCCGCCGGGGCCATCAGTGGATGTCGCCGCAGTGCTCGACGCCTTGCGCGACAAAAAAACCGGGAATCTCGATTGGCGAAACTCCATCATCGATCTGATGAAGCTCTTGTCCGTAGACAGCAGTCTCCTTGCTCGTAAGGAACTCGCAAAGGAGCTTCACTACGATGGCGATACCAGTAATTCCGACTCGATGAATATCTGGCTTCACAACCAAATCATGGTGATACTTGCAGCTAACGGCGGCAAGCTGCCAGGCGAATTAAGAAGAAAATGGTATTTGAGCCACTACGGCCCCTAAACTTTCCCCGGAATTCCTGGGAACCGCGGCGGCCGATGAGCGCACTCACCGCGGTATCGGGGGCCGATAAAAAGCGACCGATGCTGGCGGCAATTTCGGTTCGGAATGGAAGCGGCGGCAGCATTGCCTTTGATGCGGGATCGGTACAAAGAGCAACCCCGAATTCATTCCAGGTCGAGCGGTTCGGTTCCGCTCGGGCGGCCATCGGCGCCCAAACTAATCTTTTCGATTCTCTGCTCGGCGTTCCGAAGCAAATCATTGCAATGTGCCTTCAAAGCCTCGCCGCGCGCGTAAACCGCAATCGACTCCTCAAGCCCGACAGTGCCTTTTTCGAGCTTGTCCACGATCTGTTCGAGTTCCTTGAGCGCATCCTCGAAAGACATGGCGGCAATTTCTGTGTTGGTGGCGGGCACGGGCGTCTCTTTTTTCGGCTTCACGCGTTATCCTGACGCGAACCGGCCTCGGCTTCGCACAAAATGCTCTAACCACCGTTACGATTTAACGCAACTCCAGAGCAAAAGGTGCGCCTTCGGAACAAGTTAACCCCCGGCCGATTTTTTCGACGGCGGCAACCATCCGCCCGTTGCGCCCAAGCATGGCGTCGGCGATGGCAACGAGCCGGGCATTCGGCGTTGCGGTCGGCGAATTCGCACGAATTGTTTGCGCGATCTCGCCCTCATGGCGATGCGGGCGCAAGGCGCAGGCCGCGATAAACGCCGCCGCCGGCGAGCGGCTCACACCTGCCCAGCAATGGATCAACAAAGGACCCGTCTGGTCCCATCGCCGAACGAAGGCGAGGAGTTTTTCGACGTGCGATTCGTTTGCAAGCGTATGGCCTTCGAGTTCCACGACAATGTCGGAGAGGACGACGACAAGATGATTCTCAGCGGTGATCCCGGAAGGGCGCCTGACCGGCGTTCCCTCGTTAATCAAGGTGACGAGGCTTTGCGCGCCCGTCGCACGGACCGTCTCCGGCAGCTTTGAAAGCGGGCAAACGTGGATGCGGGGCATCGAACCGGGCCTTTGGATCTTGCGCGAATTGCGTCCTTCCATAGCCCGGATTGGGATCGGCGGGAACTCCAGTGGACTTGTCTTGCCGATTCCGCCGCGTAAATAACGCAATTTTTAGCTCAAGCGGTCTTCCTCGCCGACATCAAGCGTTCAAGTTCAGCCAGAAAACGCTCGGCGGCGAGTTTTGGCGCCCAGGGTTCCCATGCCTTGCCGCCATAGACATCGCGCAAGGGGTCGTCTGCAAGCGCGGTATAAGGAATTCGCAAGGTATTGCGCACTTCGTCCTGCGTCCAACCTACGACATGGACCGCCTCGGAGGCGGCGGCCACGCGGTCCGCCCGCTTATGTGCCGCTCGCTCCGCGGGCGTCCAGGGCGGCAATCCGTAGCGGATGGCGACGGCGTTCTCCAACCGCGCGGTCAGGATCCGGAAGGCCTCGCCAAGCAGCGGCTTTGCGGGCGAAATGCAATCGAAACCGAGTAAACTTTCCTCGGCGTCATGGAGCAATTCGCGCAGCTCCACCCGGGCATTCAAGGCGCCCTCGACGCGGCGCCGGTGCAAGGCCAGAACCAGAAGCGAGTGCTGAGCCACCGGCAGCGGCAATGGCCACGCGGAGTGGCCGCCCCAACGGTAGGTCCGGGCAAGGCCCAACGCCAGGTCCCGATCTTCCCAATCAAAGGGCGTAGGATTCAAGAGATCGAGCCGTTTGCCGGATGGCAAGCGGATCCACGCCCGGGCTTCGCTCATCGTGACGCGCAATCGGCGTGGCGCCAGCAGGTGATGAGATGATCGTTGACCATGCCGGTTGCCTGACAAAAGGCGTAGACGACAGTGGGGCCACAGAACTTAAATCCCTTTCCTTTTAAATCCTTGGCGATCTTCATCGAGAGCGGGGTTTGCGCCGGGATTTCGCTCACATCGCGATAATAATTCTGGATCGTCCGTCCGTCGAAAAAGCCCCAAAGATAATTTGAAAAGCCTTCGCGCTCTTGAATTCTTTGCCACGCGTGGGCCGAGGTAACGGCGCCTTCGATTTTCGCGCGGTTGCGGATAATGCCGGAATCTTGCATCAAGGCATCGATCTTCGCGCGATCGTAGCGCGCGATCTTTTCCGGATCGAAACGATCGAACGCGGCGCGAAACGCTTCGCGCTTGCGCAAGATCGTGATCCACGACAGCCCCGCCTGGAATCCATCGAGGACGAGCTTTTCATAGAGCGCCCGGTCGTCGCGTTCCGGCACGCCCCATTCCGCGTCGTGATAGGACAGGTAGAGAGGGTCGTCGCCAGGCCATGGGCAGCGCGGCTTGCCATCGCTATGCTTTGTTGACAGGATTGTCGACATCGTTTGATTCTAAAAGAATAAAGCGAGATAATCACTGTTCCTGGAATTGAAAAATCGAGCTTTGGCTCATATGGCTGCAAGGTATCAACGTACTCTTTCAGACGTGTTGTGGTGCTTGTAAGCTTAGCTATTTTTTCTTCGAACTTTTCCTCTGTCCATACGTTTTCGGGATCCGACTGTTTTAGAGTACCATCTCTTGCTGTCACGCGTTGAAACTGAATACCTTTATTATCCGATGGTCTGAACGGGCTATGGGCAACCAGTAGTCGCTGTTTTTCGTTAATCTCCTTAATAGCGCTAAAGAGTGACTTAAAGTCTTCGTCCCTCTTCTTGTCTATTTGGCGGCCATTCGTATCGCTAAACTGCTCAATAATACACGTTTGGACGATGTTCAACTTTTTAAAGAAGTTAATATTCGCGCACAGGATCTTCGACGATACCTCGCTTACGCCGAAAAGCTTCTTTATCGCAAGGTTTATTTGCTCTTCAAGCAAAGCAAAATGGTAGAGGAAATATCCGACCTTGAAACATGCTTCCTTCAGCTCTGGTAAAATCTCATCAGTCATTACATCTGTCCAATTCGATTGCCTCAGCTCGGCACAACGACATCGACCGCCACATCCCCCGCCTTTAGCGCAACTCTCGCGGCCCGCGCCTCTTCCAGCCGGTCGAGCCGCACCATCGCAAGCCCCTCGACGCCAGCCGTCGAGCCGATCTGGCCGATATTCGTATCACCGGCCGTTATTTGCGTGCCTTGCGCCGGAGCCGGGCCAACAAAATGGATTTTTACGATACGCTTTCTTGCCGAATTGCGGTAATGAACGCGGGCGACAACCTCCTGGCCGACATAGCATCCCTTCTTGAAGTCGACACCGTTCATTAAGTCGAGGTTGACGTCATGCACGAAGGCGTCGCCATAGGCAAAATCGACGCCGCCTTTCGGCACGCCTTGGGCGATACGGTGCGCCTCATATGCAGCCTCGCCCGCATCGTCGAGGCGCGCCAAGGTTTCGCGCGGCGCAATAATTCGCAGGCCCATTCCGGGGGTCCGCGTGTCGCGATAAACAACGCCATCAACCCCCGCCGCCGCCTCGCCGCCAAAAATCGCCGCGACGGCAAATTTATCCGATTGGTCACGAATCGCGATTTTGGCTCGCATCTTGTGCAAATTGAGCCGCTTGACGAGATCGGCGGTCTGCTCGCTTGCGCAATCGATAAAATAGCCCGCGCCAATTTCCTCCGGAAGTGGAACGATGAAGAAATCGAATAGCAATTTGCCTTGCGGCGTCAAAAGCCCGGCATAGCGGCCTTCCCCCTTGGGAATATTCAGCACGCTATTGGTGATGAGCCTTTGCAGAAAGCCCGTCGCGTCGGCGCCCGCCACTTCGATGACGCCGCGATCGTCCAGGAGACATACCGGCTCGTCCATTCAAACCCTCGACTTTCATTCTCCCACTTTGTAGATAATCCGCCAACGACGAGACGCAAGTTGCTTTTGCGTACAACTGGATAAGTCAGTGCCCCAAAATTTCGATATGATCTTGAAGGGCGGCGTTGTGGTCAACCACGCCGGCGCGAGCACGGCCGACATTGGAATCAAAGCCGGGAAAATCGCTGAAACCGGCGATCTCTCGCGGGCCAGTGCCGGAGAGACCATCGACGCCACCGGCCTCCATATTTTGCCGGGAGTGATCGACACCCAAGTGCATTTTCGCGAACCGGGCGCGACGCACAAGGAAGACCTGGAGACCGGCTCCCGCGCGGCGGTGCTTGGCGGCGTGACCGCGGTTTTCGAAATGCCCAACACCGATCCCGCGACCACGAGCGCCGCGGCGCTCGCCGATAAAATGGCGCGGGCAAACGGCCGCATGCATTGCGATTACGCATTTTGGGTGGGCGGCACGGCGGACAATTGGCGCGATATTCCAGAACTCGAACGTCTGCCTGGTGTCGCTGGAATCAAGGTGTTCATGGGGTCTTCGACAGGTTCGCTCCTCGTCGCGGACGATGCCGGCATTGACGCCATCCTTGGCCAGACGCGGCGGCGGGCCGCTTTCCATAGCGAGGATGAGTTTCGCCTCATTGAGCGCAAGGATTTGCGGGTACCGAACGATCCCTCTTCACATCCTGTCTGGCGCGACGAAACCGTGGCGTTGCGTTCGACGGAACGCCTCTTGCGGATCGCGTGGGAGAAGCGCGCTCTTATTCATGTGCTGCATGTGTCCTGCGGCGAGGAAATGGATTTATTGGCCGCTTACAAAGATATTGCGAGCGTCGAGG
Source organism: uncultured Alphaproteobacteria bacterium (assembly GCA_963851225.1). GTDB lineage: Bacteria > Pseudomonadota > Alphaproteobacteria > Rhizobiales > Beijerinckiaceae > Methylocapsa. The sequence continues at coordinate 183,281 of CAWKON010000052.1, forward strand.
TAACGCCGCATCATTTGACTTTGACGCGCGGGACTATGCGCGGCTAGGCGCGAAATTGCAGATGAATCCGCCGGTGCGCGATGCAAGCCATCGCGAGCGGCTGTGGTTTGGCGTAGCGCAAGGCATCGCTGATATTCTCGGCTCCGATCACGCGCCGCATACCTTGGAAGAAAAGGCAAGGCCTTATCCGCAAAGCCCTTCCGGGATGACCGGCGTGCAAACGCTTGTTCCCATCATGCTCGATCATGTGAACAAGGGGCGGCTTTCGCTGTTGCGTTTCGTCGATATGACGAGCGCCGGTCCTGCGCGGCTTTTTGGGATAGCGGGCAAAGGGCGGATTGCGGTCGGCTACGACGCCGATTTCACGATTGTCGATATGATAGGGCGCGAAAAAATTGAAAACCGGTGGATCGCCTCGCGTTGCGGCTGGACCCCTTATGATGGAATGAAAGTCACTGGCTGGCCCGTGGGAACCATCATTCGCGGCCAGCGAGTCATGTGGGACGGCGAGCTTACTGTGTCGGGCCAAGGCCAGCCGGTGCGCTTCGGCCAGGCACTGTAGTATGAGGTAATATAAAATCCAGACGACTAAACTTAATATTGTTTTTTAGCCTGAAGGAGTTAGAGCTATGTCGATTGGCAGAAAAGCAATATTTAGTGCGCTTCGTAACAAACTAGTCACAATGATTCGAAAGAATACATATGCTTCACATCCAGATACTCGTAATCCGCTTGCGGTGAAAAGTCCTGCCGCCAGTGCCGTCTCGACAGCTATGAATCAGCTGGCTTTGCTGGGCGGCTTCTCAAACCATGTCTCAACGGCGTTGACGGGCTTTCCAACAGACCAAAAAGGTGAATTGTCATCACTTATTCATGCCAAAATGTGTGCTCACGCTCGCTCTATTGGGGCAATCTACAAATCGAGCATGTTTGATCATTCAGCTATATTTAGTATAGCGCGAATGATCGTTGAATCAATGACTATGTTATATTACATCCAAGAAAATGTCGTTGAGGAAGAATGGGAATTTAGATATCTTGTGTTACGCATTCATGACACGACGTGTTGCATTAAGCTTTTTAGAAGCTTTCAGGACAACGATGAATACATAGAGCTTGTTTCGCAACGTGACAAAATATTAACTGATATTAGAAACCATTCTCTATTCTCGCTTTATGAAAAACAGACTAAAGACCGTATATTATCAGGAGACGAAGTATTTATTGGCGGTATGCGTCGTTATGCAGTAAAATCTGGGTGGGACGAGAAGGTATTTACAGGAGTTTATGCATATCTCTCTTCTCACGTTCACTCTTATCCAATGAGTTATTTCAGGAATTCAAAATACGCTATAGACTATTTTGTGCCCAGTGACTTCCAGTTGGGAATAGCTGGTTTTGCCATAGAAATAGCGGCGGCATGTGTTCGCAGAGTTACGATATTTCAATTGGATAAGCATCTTGAGCAGCATCCGGAACTCCTAAAAGAATTTTCGGAAGAATTTTTGGAAAAAATTCGCGAAGATGACGCGGGTTGTACGATATTTCAGCTTAAAGCGTCTTCATAAATCCAGCAAAACGCATGAGCCCCTCCGGCCAGGGGCCGTGCCCGCTTTCGACATTGATATGCCCTGAAAATCCCGTGTCGATCAATTCCGCCCCAAGCGCGCGCTCCAAACCCTCGCTTTCGGCAAAGGTCGAAAAAGGATTGTCGCTCACGGCGGCGCAAAAGCGTTTTAGGATCGGGTCGTCGGGCGCTTTCGTTGCCATGTGCAAATATACAACACTCACGCGGAAGCGCGAATGTCGTTGCTTAGCGCAAGGATCGAAAACCATTGGATCGCCTCGCGTTGCGGCTGGACACCCTATAATGGTGTGGAAGTGCGAGGCTGGCCGGTAGGTACTGTCATTCGCGGCCGGAAGGTCATGTGGGAAGGCGAGCTTAAGACGCTTGACCAAGGCCAGCCGGTGCGGCTTCAGCAGGCATTATGAGGGGCAGATGATAACCGTTCGGATGAGCCCATCATTTCGTACCTCATTTTTGCACGTGAAATTCCAAATTGATTTAAGGCTCCAATTTTGCTGCAAAAATTTTGCATTGTGCTCGCGCACTCAGATTTTTCGGCTATCGTAGGCCCAGTGCAATAAAGCTTGGCGCTGGCGTTTGCGGCAAAAAAGGTTGCCCGGATCGCAATTCTTCTGAATTTGGCGAATATGCCTGCGCATTGCCTTCCAGCGTCCAATCTGGCGGGCATCTTCCGCTGGCATCCGCCGTCCCAAATAGTAGCGGCAATACCACTGGAACCAGCCGCGTGGATCATCTGGATATATCCAGCCCTTTCTACGCCATTCCGATAGCGGCTGGCTGGCGTCAACGCCAAAATAGTTGAGGTTCTTATCGGCGCGCTCTGGCGACAGTTTGGTGCGGCGGAACCAACTTGCCGGGAATTCATCGACGCAGTCGGTCATGTACTTTCCACCGAAAACGCCCAATCGCAGCATTTCCGCAGGCGTCAGCTCCGGCTGAAATTCCGGATCGAAATTGCGACCGGCGGGAGCACATAGCTCGTAGCGATAACCACGCTGCATGCGGTCATTAACCATTACAATCATCGGCCTCATTTGACCAATCACCTCTGCGGCTTCGCCCTCGATTTATCGTGTTCCATCAACTCGCGGATATACCGGGTGTAAGGGATGCCTCTTGCCTTGGCGCGATTTGTGACGGCGTCAAGTATGGACCGCGGGACGGGCGAAACATCTCACAACATCTTCATAAATCCGGCAAACCGCATCAGGCCTTCGGGCCATGGGCCGTGTCCGCTCTCAATATTGATGTGGCCGGAATAGCCCGCATCAACGAGCTCAGCGCCCAGTTTATGGGCGAACGCCGCGCTGTCGGCGAAGGGCGCATAGGGATCGTCCCGGCTTGCGATCACCAGGGCCGGGAATGGCAGCGGCCGCTCCGGCGGCACCAGGAAAGCTGGATCGATGACTCGATAGGTTTCGCGCACCACCGGCGAGGGCGGCGCGACAAGAAACGCGCCCTTGACCTTGCGGCGGACTTCGCCTTCCCCCAGCAAAGGCGCGGCATGCGCGGTGGCGAGCACGCCGAGACTGTGCGCGACTAGGACAACCGGCCGCTCGGCGCGTGCGACCTCCCCGGCGATGCGCTCCCCCCAGGCTTCAAGCGTCGGGATTTTCCCAATCGTCCTGAACGACACGGCGCACCGATGGGATTTTCGCTTCCCAGCGGCTCTGCCAATGGTCCGGCCCGGACCCGCCGAGCCCCGGTATGATGAGAATATCGGCGTCGGCTGTGCGCATCGGGGCGGGCTCGCGCGCGGGTTCAGCCGGCAACCGCGGCTTTGCCGGGGTTCTCCCGTGCGAGTGCTTTGGTCAGGGCGGCGATGAACGCTTCGTAGAGTGACTTTTCGACCGCTTCAAATTCTTTCGACCGTGCCGCGAAACTGGGATCGGCCACCTGAAGCAAAGCCTCGATATCGGCGAGGTGCTTGGTTTCCTCGGCAAGCAGGCCGCCGAGCTTTCTGGCGATCTCCGACTCGCCGAGCGCGCTCTTGTAAATCCCATAGACATCTAACGCGCGCCGCTCGACGAGCCATGTCACATAACCGTATGCGAGCTTGACGCGCTCGTCCGCGGAGCGATCTGCGAAGGCTTCGTCGCAATACTGATCAAGCTCCTGGAAATAGGATTCCGCCTCCTCGCCGCAGAGGAGCGCTTCGGGCGCATAAGAGTCGAAAGCAGCGCCGCCTAATTTCACCGCGAGCTTCTTGAGACCGAGCGCATGGCGGCCTTCCTCGCAGGCGTGGCCGAGGACCGCGGCGTTCAAAACCTCGGCCCGCTGGCTCTTCACGATCTTGCGGAAGCCGATATATTCGAGAAAGGAAAATGTGTTCAGCCAGCGCGCGTGAAGGGCCGGATCCGCGACAATCCTGCCAACCAAATCTTCCAGACGATCTTGTGTTTGCATGACACGCTTTCTAGGCTTAACGAAACCTGATCTTCAACGCTCGCCGAAGACGCGGTTGAAGATGACATCGACATTCTTCAAATGATAGCCGAGGTCAAAGAGCTCTTCGAGTTCGGCCTCGCTTAGCGCCTTGCGAACGTCCTTGTCGCATTTCAAGAGCGTCAAAAAATCGCCCTCGCCCTGCCACACAGGCATGGCGTTACGTTGAACCAAAACATACGCCTCCTCGCGGCTGATGCCTTTTTGAGTGAGGGCGAGCAGAACTCGCTGCGAATGAACGAGGCCGCCCAGCCTGTCCAGATTTTTTTTCATATTGGCGGGATAGACAATAAGCTTGTCAATTACTTGGGTCAGCCGCGCAAGCGCGAAATCGAGGCTGATCGTCGCGTCCGGCGCGATCATCCGTTCGACGGACGAATGCGAAATATCGCGCTCGTGCCAAAGCACGACATTTTCCATGGCTGGCATCGCCATGCCACGCACGAGCCGCGCGAGTCCGGTAATGTTTTCGCTCAAGACCGGATTGCGCTTATGCGGCATGGCGGAGGAGCCCTTTTGGCCTTCGGAAAAAAACTCCTCTGCTTCCAGCACTTCGGTGCGCTGCAAATGCCTGATCTCGGTTGCAAGCCGCTCCATCGAAGACGCAATGACACCGAGCGTCGCGAAAAACATCGCGTGGCGGTCGCGCGGAATGATTTGCGTCGAGGCGGGCTCAATGGCAAGTCCGAGTTTTTCCGCGACATGGGCTTCGACGCGCGGATCGATATTCGCGTAAGTGCCGACGGCGCCGGAAATCGCGCAGGTCGCGATTTCTTTCCGCGCATGCACGAGCCGTTCGCGAGCGCGCAAGAATTCGGCATAGGCTTGCGCGAGCTTCAGCCCGAAGGTCATGGGCTCCGCATGGATGCCATGCGAGCGGCCGATCGCCGGAGTGAGCTTGTGTTCGAACGCACGGCGTTTCAAGACGGCAAGCAGATCGTCGATATCGGCCAGAAGAATGTCGGACGCGCGGGTGAGTTGCACTGCCAAACACGTGTCGAGCACGTCGGAGGATGTCATGCCTTGGTGGACAAAGCGCGACTCTGGCCCGATGAATTCGGCGAGGTGAGTCAGAAAGGCAACGACATCATGGTGCGTGACCTTTTCGATCGCGTCGATCCGCGCCACATCGAAGGACACATGACCGGCCTTTTCCCAGATCGCCTTGGCGGCTTCTTTCGGGATAACTCCGATTTCGGCCAGTGCATCGCAGGCATGCGCCTCGATCTCGTACCAGATGCGAAATCGTGTCTGCGCCTCCCATATGGCGGTCATTTCAGGACGGGAATAGCGCGGGATCATGCGGCGGAACTCTTGGGGTGGAGTTCCCGGCTGGCCTAGCATGCCGAAACGGCTGGAGCAAAACAGCCGACGATCCGGCACTGTCGCAGTTTGAAGGCCCGTTGCCGGCAGAGAGCAAAGACTTGCTCCCGATTTCCGCACGCTATAAGTAGCTGATATGATTGATACCGATGCGCCGTGCACAATTCTTGAATTATGCCTGTGACGGGCGTTGCGGCGCCTGCGAGCTTTTTCATTCGCTTCCGTGGTCGGGAGTTAACGACTTTCCGGAGGCGACGTTGGCGCTCCTATCTGGTTCCGCTGTGACGGCAATTCATGTCCCGCAGGAATGGCACCGTCGCCGCCCGGTTGCGACCTGGCGCCGCTTTCCGATTCAGCTTCCGGCTTTTCTCCTTTTTTCCCGAGTTCTTCGGAATTCTTTTTCGCCTGTTGGGGCGGCGGCGCGTTACTCTCACCTGGCAACCATGGCCGCGCACAGCCGTACTCGTCCGCACAGTCCTTCTCGCCGAAAGTTACCCACTCCCAAAAATCGGAATCAAACGATGGTCTGGCGCATCCATACTTGTCCGCGCAGCCTCCCACCCCGTTCGGCACGAAATGCCATCCCGGCGGCGGTCCTGCGCCGGGCGGCGGCCCCGAAGAACCGACGTGCGCTGCTGTAACCTGTGCTGGCGTCGGGTGGATTGGATGGATGGGCGGCAATCCAAAAAAGTACGCAGCTACGCCAGCGCCGCCGATCAACACTCCGACAGCAAAATTCCAAATCATCCTTAGCCTATGCCACACATCTTTCGGTCCCATGTCGCACCGTATGTTCTATGGACTTTGCCGCCCTGCGTGGCGTGTGCGCGAACAAAGCCCATGTAGTCCTTTAAGTCACTTCATCCGCTTCACGATCTGCCTCAGCAGTCTTCGCGTTTAATTTTCATGAGTAATTCCCCACGCCACAACTCCCAATTTTGACAAGTGCGTTTTATGGCACTCGATGGAACTGAGCAATGCCCGAGGTCAATTGAAAGGTGGGCCGCCGCGAGCGGCTACCCTGCATTACTTGAGATGCGAGACAATACCTTTCAATAAGGGGAATCCGTCATTGTGTCATATTTACGGCGCACTTTTGGCGAGGTTAATCGTCGATATTTGTCCGCGTACCGAAGGGCAAAGGCGCTCACGCGTAGCACGTGGCGTTAGAATTCAGCCGCCTAAACGGTGGACTGCCTATTTAACGACGCAGGCTTTATATCGATTTGCTAGGGTCGAACAAACACCCCCGTTCTTCACGCATTGGTTACAGAAGTGCGGCGGATATTTGGGTACCCCAATTTTACAAGTAGGCCCCCTGCCCAGGGGATAGTTTATGCATGAAGTTTTAGTCATGCCATGGCCTGAGTCGCAAACATTACCAGTACTATGAAGGCCATTTACAGTGAAAGAGTAGCTGTAGCCATGACGAACAGGTATAAAAGTCCCGCTGTTGTCCTCTACACTAAAAGTAAGAGGCATAGTGTTCTTCCTCTTGGGACAACTTACAGTAAACGACGGCCAGCCATCCGGAAGGTAACACCATAGTGCGGATGTGGTGCACCCCTGCGGGGTCGCTTCGCAAGGAACGGCACTAACCAAAAACGGGGTAAAAATTAAAAAGCATCGTCTCATCAGCTGTCCGTCCAAAAAAACGGAATCAGACGGTCTCTGTTGCATTAGTCACCCGATGGCGCTTCACCGGCCAATTATTTGAGTTGTTCGCGAACATGCTCTAGGAGATCGTTTGCCCTCTTAAGTTGCTCCGGTGTCAGGGTCCGATTTGGGCATGCACGGGGTCATCGCAGAATCTTCTCGAAAGGAGCGCGCTGAAGGCGTGCGTTTGGTCGTGACATCATCGATACCGTGCCGCTGTCTAATTACACATTGACCGAAGCCGATTGATCGAGGCTTTTTGCTCTGGGCAAAATCATCGCCGCACACTGCACACTTGCCCCGCTGCTCACATTCTTCTAAAAGCAGAAACATCATAGACTTGAAAACACTAGAATTTTCCTGGTTCTGCTCTTAGGCGAGAAATGATCGCCCCCGCCCTTGCTGCTACGGCTCGAATAGAATGGCGGTGTCATAAAGCCAACTACCTGGGTGACAATCAAATAATTGTGAAATTTTGGGTCACGGTAGACGCCGAGCTTCAAATATTGTCTCGAAGCGAGATTTGGAAAGGGAAGGACACTAGGGTCTGGGCTCAATTGAGCCAATAGCAGAGCGCGGTGACGAGGCACAGGCCGGCGAGAAAGTTCCGAGCGGTTTTGTCGTAGCGGGTGGCGATGGCCCGGAAGTCTTTCAACCGGCAAAAGGTTCTCTCGATGACGTTGCGCAGGCGATAAAGTTCGGCGTCGAACGGGAAGAGGGTCTTGCGGTTGATTTTGTTGGGAATGACCGGCGTCGTGCCGCGTGTTTGCAGGAACAGGCGCAAATGATCCGCGTCGTAGCCTTTGTCGCCGATCAACCGTTCGCTTGGCGCTGTCGCCGCGAGCAAGGCCGCGGCGCCCTTGATGTCGGCGACGTGTCCGCCGGTCAGCAGGAAGGCGTGCGGACGGCCTTCTTCGTCGACGAGCGCATGGATTTTTGTCGTGCGCCCGCCGCGCGAGCGGCCAATGGCTTGATTTTGCGCCCCCTTTTTCTGGCGCCGCTCGCCGAGCGATGCGCCTTGACCGCCGAACTGTCGATCATCGTGAGCGCTGGGGGATCGCCGCCGGCAACCAGCGCCGCGAAGATCCGTTGCCAAAGACCGCGTCGGCTCCAGCGGTTGTATCTGTTGAAGGCCGTCGTATACGGCCCATATTCGTCGGGAAGCGCACGCCAACGGCAGCCCTCGCGCAACCGATGGATGATCCCGCTGATGACGCGGCGATCGTCCTTGCGTTCAGGTCCGGTGTGGACCATCGGGAGATGCGGCTCGATCGCCGCCCATTGCTCATCGCTGAGCCAGAAATTGTCCGCCACGAATCAAGCCCTCCTGACGAGCTTAAAATCATGACGCGAGGTTCAATTCAATTGGGTACGGACCCTAACACTAGCAACAATCACGTTGGTATAACCATGCTTGATCTCTAAACCCCGAGGGCTGCGATCAGCCCATGCACATTGGCCAGGACCAGGACTTTCAGCGCCGGCGCCCCGTTTCGACCATTTGAAAGGTGTGCAAAGAAAGATAGGACGGCAGAAAGTAGTTTGCAGTGGACCGTGACAGTACAGGGGGTAAGAAGTCTGCGCGACTGCGATGCGGTGCGGGCCCAAAAAATTCACACACACGGCAGCAAGAAAAAGTGCAGAGGTGCGGGTTTTGATGAGCTTCATGACTTGATCCGAAATTCTCTGAGTGTCCGTCCGGAGAGATATTGAATCCTCTGAATCACTATTGATTCAAGGGGCATGTGGCCCCGAAGGGGGGTCGCCCATGGGCACGGCGAAGACAAATCTCAATCGAAAGGCGCTCGCGTTCTTGCACCTCGCCTCAATCCGCTTCGGCGTGTTGTCTCTTGCTGCCGACGGCAAATATGCTGTCGGGTTGCGCCTCATAATTGACCGCTCGGCTTTTCATACATGTCGCGCCGTTGCACCAGCAACGCGTTCGCCCGGTCGAGATTTCTCTGCGTAATGTGTTACTGATAGGGTACGGCTTCGTTTGTTTCCTTGCGCACGTTCCGCTCTAAGCGCACTTGGTGTTTGTGCATGACGCGCGCTCGCTTCGGCTACGACAATTGCGCCAGCCGCGGCATAGGTGAGCCCCGCTGCGAGCAGGACTGACACAGTGATTTTCGTCGATATCATCGATTTCCCTCACATGTTCAAAAGAAGCCCCCGAGCCGAGAATCCGCATTTGCAGTAAAGAAACTCGAGGAACGCGAAGTCCCTCTAAAGACGTAGGGTCGATGCGGCACGAGTTAAGAAACACCATCGCGTAAGGGCTTCGGTTTCCTTACAGCGGCGTCAGTTGCTGTCAGCGCAGCGACTGCCGGGCTTCATGAATTGGTGACGCCTCGGGCGTCCAGCTATGCTTGCGCGGTTCGTGCGGATGAGCGGGCAAGGCCCGCCGATCCGTCCCTGCATTTCACCATCGGCGTCTACCCGCGCGCCCGGCTCATCATGGTTCACCCGCGAAAGCAATATTGAAACCAGCACCGGCTAGCGGCGAAGGCGCATTAGCGCATTTGCAAAAGTCCTGATTTTTGCAAACGGGGATATACCTGCTTCGACTCGAAGGCCTCAATTCAAAATAAGGTCATACCAGCGGTTTGTAACTTTAACCTATCCTGTCGAGGCGGTGCCGCCCACGCCAGCTCGGCAGGGCGCCGGGGAAAGGCAGGGGCTCGGCCTCGTAAACTGCGCGCGCGATCGCGCGGGCGAGGCAATCAGCGGCGGCCATGCCAAGCTCGATTCTGTCGCGTATCGAGGGGAGCTTTTTCGCGGTTCCAGTCGCCGCGGCAAAAATCGTGTCTCCGTCCATGCAAGCATGCGACGGACGCAGGGCACGCGCCATGCCGTCATGCGCCATAATGGCGAGGCGTTTGGCTTCGGGCTTCGTCAGCGCCGCGTCGGTCGCGACGATGGCAATGGTGGTATTTTCCGCCGCGTCGCCCTTGATGCGAAAGTCGAGCGCGTCCGTTGGCCAGGGCGCTGGCCAGCCCAGGCCGCCGAACTCGCCATTTTTTTCATAAGGGGCAGCCCAGAAATGCGGCCCTTCGCCGATCGTCGCGCGGCCAAGCGCGTTGACCGCGACAAGGGCACCGACGCGAAAGCCGCCCGATGTGGTATCGCTCGCCGAGCCGAGGCCTCCCTTGAGGTCTGCGGTCGTGGCGCCGAAACCCGCGCCGGCGCTGCCGAGCGCAAAATCGACCGCCGCCTCGCGCGCGGCCCGGTAGCCCAAATGCCAATAGACTGGGTCGCGGCCAAAATTCTTATCGCCGCCATTCAAAAGATCGAAAAGAACCGCGCCCGGCACGATCGGCACCTTGATGTCGCGCACCGCGAAGCCACGGCCGCTCTCGCGGAGATAAGCGGCGACTCCGCCCATCGAATTGAGGCCATAAACGGAGCCGCCCGAAAGGACCAAGGCATCGACCCGCTCGACCGTCATCGAAGGTTCGAGCAGAGCCGCATCGCGCAGCCCCGGCGCGCCGCCATGCACCGCGATCGAGGCGATGGCGGGAGACTCAAAAATCAGCGCGGTGACGCCGGAGCCGAGGCGCTCGTCCTGCGCATGGCCAACGCGAAGGCCTGGAACGGCGGTAATAAGATTCTTCACTTTATACCCCGCGTGCCAAACGAAACCGGGTTGGCGTCGGCTTTCGGAACTTCGCCCGACAAAGGTCAGCGCCTCGGCGGTAGTACCTCAGTTTGAATTTCTGGAGAGGGTCGCTTTAGGTTAGTTAGCGTGGTGTACCGCGGCTTGATGGCGAACAGATTTAAATGCTTATTGCGCATGCCTCCCCAAGTACGGGAACCCAAATCGCCGACTGATGATCCCCGAATGGTTTGGCCCGCCCCTGGAGAGCGCAAATGGCAACCCAGGCGCATACGACAGCATCGAGCTTGTCCTCATAGGCCTTAACCTCATACGCCTTAACCTTTGCGCCACTTGTGCCGGGTTCCAGGTCTGGAAGGGCTGCCGCAACTCCCCTGATTTCGTTCTCGAGCAGGGCAACAATCTTCCTCCATTGACGGTAGAGTTTAGCCCGGCGCTTCTCCGGAGGGAGCTCTGGCCAGTACTTACAGAATCTTCCCGGCTTTATATTGAAGGCGCTCTGGTGCATGGGCAAGTTCCACGAGTGCAGTGTGAGGATAGACCTCGATCAAACTGGGTGCAGAGATCTTGATGGTTTGCAACGGGTAACCGGCTCGCCCGAATTTCTCCCTCAGATTGTTGCTCATCTGGCCCGGCCGTGACGCGCTTGGCGTGTGAGTGCCACATTTGCGCCGACCGTATGCTTTTGAAACGGCAGCGTCCGAAACACGGCGCCCGTTGATGCGCACGTGCGATAACGGCATGTCAATCGCAACCACGTCCACCGGCCGATCATGCAGCGCACGGCAAGATGCCAGCAACGCAGTTGCATCAGGTATTGAACCCGAAGGACGAACTTCCCGCACAAGGTCATCGGCTACGAGGGCGTGAAAGCACTGATAGGATGTTTCAACGGCGATCAGCTTCCAACCTGAGGCAGTCTCTGCAGCCAAAGCGACTCCGCTTGGCTGTGTACATGTCCATGCGGCGTCGATGCCGAGAACAGATCGCATGTCACCTCGTCAGGTTTCAAACTGAGGCACTACCGCCTCGCCAGGATCCTTGGCCTACGACGCGCCGTAACGGTTGACCACCTCGTGCGCGATCCCGGCACCCTCCGCGAGAAACCGGCTGATGATGGTTTGCGCGTTTTGGGTGCACAGATGGTAGGTTCTTTCGTAATCGTGAAAGCCCCGGTTGTAGCTGCCGGCGAGCCGCTCCTTCCTTGCCGCGGTCCTGGCGTCAGCGTCCAATAGCGCCTGCATCTTCGCGCGCCAGTCGCCGGAAGGGCTCGAGGCGCAGAGTGTGTCGAGATAAGTCAGGGCGCCGAGGATTTCCGCTAGCCTCAGCATCTCCGGATCGTAAGGCGGCGGCGGTTCCGCTTCCGATGCCGGAGGTGCTTTTGCGTCGGCTGCGGGTTTGGCCGGTAACGGCGCTTTTTTCGGCTTGGTCTTCGGGTGCTTGGCCGTGCCGTGTTGCGGATTGTTGCCGCCGGACTGGCTCGGCCTGGCCTCGGCGGGCGGCGGCGTTGCCGCTGGCCGGTTGCCGAAAAGAAAATCTGAATTGCGCCCCAGCGGGGGCAGTTGATATCGCGATGCAAACCGCCGCCGCCGCTATCGCGCGCAGCGCGCGGCCCGGAACTATGCCGTCAGCGCCCCTGAACACCACGCGTCGCTTCATCGTCGGATTCTCAATGTTGACTTGCCTAGACGCGCGTCAGCACTCTTTGCGCCGCTTCGACCACCGCGGCGAGTTGCGGCGTGCATTCGAGCCCGGCGAGGCATGCGGGCTCAACCCATAGGGTTTCCTCTGCCTCCGGCCCAGATTTGGCTTCTCCCGCGATCCACTCGCCGGCAAAGGAGGCGATCACATAATGATGGCGGATTTTGCCCGGCGCTGTCGCGTTCGATCAATTCCAAATGGTTGATTAAAGCCGACGATGCGCGCCTCGACCGTGCACTTCCTCGCGCAATTCGCGCAGGGCCGCCGCCTTCCAAGGTCTCGCCAGCCTCGACGAGTCCCGCCGGGCAAGGAAAAAGCGCCCGGCAAACGGCGGTCTAGCGCGCCTGGCGAGAAGCACACGGCTTCCGCGGAAGACGGCGACACTGACGCCAAGAAAGGGACGGACGAGGATACGCCCGTGCCACGCCCGGCGGGGCTTCGGACTTCGCGGCGAAAAGACTGGCCTGGCTCATGGATAGAGGCGCTCCTTGCGCCACGCGTACCCTTCCGATTGCCGCCGGAAAACGAGACGGTCGTGCAGACGGAACGCGCCTTCCGACCAGAATTCGAGATAGAGAGGGGAGATCCTGTAGCCGAGCCAATAGGGCGGCCGGGGAATTTCGCCAAGGCCAAATTTCGCGGCATATCTGGCGGCCGCGGTCTCCAGCGCGAAACGGCTTTCGAGTGGCCGCGATTGCTGGCTTGCCCAAGCGCCGATTCGGCTTTGCAAAGGGACGGCTGGCGAAATATGCGTCGGCCTCGGCATCGTCCACAAGCGTCACCGGCCCGCGAAAACGGACCTGCCGCCGCAGCGATTTCCAATGCAAGACCGCCGCCGCCTGCATATTCGCGCGCAGCTCCTGGCCCTTGGCGCTCTCGGAATTGCTGTAGAAAACAAATCCTGACGAATTCGACGGACTTGAGCAGGACCATGCGCACATTCGGGCTGCCATCGGCATCGGCGGTCGCGAGGGCCATCGCGTTCGGATCATTGGGCTCGCTTTTTTGCGCCGCTTCGAACCAGTCCCCAAACAAAGCAAAAGGGTCGGTCGCCTCGGCGAAGTCACGAGTCGTTAACCCATTCAACGGTAAACCTCCAAAAGGAGCCAACTTTTACGAGCAGCCAAGCCGTGACAGGGGAAGCTTTTCGCCGCCATGGCCTCACTTCGTTTGGCGCAAGGTCTTGTAGCATGGCGTCCGGATCGCGCGCGATTTTTCGCGTCCCGCATTGCCGGCCCTTTGGGCGGAAATCGCTGGTTCTGGCGGCGAAACCTTGCATTCTTGGCGGCCTGACGGCGATCCTTGCCGGATGTTCCATGGCAATTCCGATGTCGCCCTTGATGTCGCCGGGCTCCAAGGAAGATGCGGCCGGGGCGGTTCCGAATTCGCCGCTCGCCAATCTCCTCGATGCCGAAGACTGGCGCCGCGCCAAGGCGGCGCTATCGACCGCCCTCGATCCGCAAGGCAACGGTTCCCTCGTTGGCTGGGATAATCCGAACTCGGGCAATAAGGGTTCATTCACCCCGGTCGGCAAACCCTACCCCTTGGCGGCTGGGATTTGCCGCGTCTTTCTTGCCGAGGTCGATCGCAAGGGCGACGAACACGCCATGCAGGGAACCGCTTGCGCCGATAAAAGGGGCGAGTGGACGATCGCCGAGACGCAACCCTGGAAAAAGACCTAACGGCGGAGTTCTACGCTGCGACAGCGGCTGGCGGGCCGTGCGTGATCCGATTGAATTGGACCGGATCACGCTTGGATGCACGCGGTTTAGCGGAACTTGGCCGTAACCGAGATCGCTCCGCTGTTGCTGTAGCTGCCGTCGCCGATACTCAGTGTCTCAAACGCCGCGTGCTGAATCGCGGCTCCCCGCGTCCGGCGCCTGCCGCTTCTCGCACTGAGGTTCCTTGCATGAATGCCTCAAATTTTGGGCAAACCCTGTCGACGACCGCCGTCACGGCATGATGGCGACGGCACCGGTGGCATGACCCAGAGGAAATCTCCACTACCGTGTTCGTGGCCGTAGCGATCACCGAGACAGAAGTCGGAGCCGACGTTCGTGATATAGGCGTGTGTCCCGTCCGGAGTGACGGCAACCCCCCAGGGGCTCCCCGGAACCGGAATCGTGGCCACCAGCGTGTTCGTGGCCGTGGCGATCACCGAGACGCCGTATCCCGCGACATAGGCGTGTTTTCCATCCGGGGTGAGGGCGACACCAAAGGGGGACCCGACCAGCGGGACAGTGGCCACCAGCGTGTTCGTGGCCGTGGCAATCACCGAGACAGCACCATAAACTCTCGCGACATAGGCAAATCTTCCGTTCGGCGTGATGGCGACACCAGTGGGTCCGTTCCCTACCACCACCGACTTCACTACCGTGTTCGTTGCCGTATCGATTACCGAGACGAAGTCAGAGCCAGAATTGCCAACATATGCGCGTGTCCCGTCTGGTGTGACAGCGACCCCCCGGGGACAAGAAAACGCCGGGATCGTGGCCACCACCTTATTCGTGGCCGTGGCGATCACAGAAACAGTACCTTCGTTGCACGTGCCAATGTCGCCTTGGTTTGTTACGTAGGCATGATTCCCGTCCGGGGTGATGGCAATTCCAAAAGGGCTGTTCCCAACCGGGATCGTGGCCAATACCTTGCTCGTGGCCGTGGCGATCACCGAGACCGTGTTGCCGAATTCGTTCGTTACATATGCATGCATCCCGTCCGGGGTGAAGGCGACCCCGAACGACCGAGAATTTTGTGGGATCGTGGCCACCACCATGTTCGTGGTCCAGTCGATCACCGAGAGCGTGCTGGAGGTAAAATCCCCGTCAGTGACATACGCTAAGTGGCCCTTCGGCGGCGGAATAATGGCAACCCCCGTGGGTCCCGCGCCCACCGCGACCGTCGCCACCACCGTGTTGGTGGCCGTGTCGATTGCCGAAACGGTGCGGGAGATATTATTCGCGACATAGGCCTGTTTGCCGTCTAGGGTGACCGCGACCCCGACAGGCTGAGTACCGACCGCGATGGTCGCCGAAACCGTATTTGTGGCGGTGGCGATCACCGAGACCGTGTTGGAGAGAAAATTCGTCACATAGGCGTGCTTGCCATCCGGAGTGATGGCGATCCGGCGGGGGCCTGACCCTACCGCGACCGTGGCCACCACCGTGTTGGTGGCCGTGGCGATCACCGAAACCGTGTTGGAGAGATTATTCGCGACATAGGCGTTGTTCCCATCCGGGGTGATGGCGACCCCAACAGGCTGAGTGCCGACCGCGATGGTCGCCGAAACCGTATTTGTGGCCGTGGCGATCACCGAGACAGTGTTGGATAACCGGTTCGTGACATAAACATGCGCTCCGTCCGGTGTGACGGCGGCCCCCACTGGGCCAGACGCCACGGTTGTCGTGGCCACCACCTTATTGGTGGCGGTGTCGATCACCGAGACCGTGTTGGAGTCTCTGTTCGTCACATAGGCGCGCGTCGCGTCAGGGCTGACGGCGACCCCCACGGGGTAAGTCCCCACCGTAATGGCCACCACCTTCTTATTTGTGGCCGTATCGGCGACCGAAACGGTGTTCAACTGAGGATTGGTGACATAGACATGTAACCCGTCCGGGGCGACGGCGACTCCGAAAGGGGCTTGCCCCGCAAGAATCCCTCCGGGCACCGAAGTGTTGGTGGCGGTGTCGATCAGCGAGACAACGCCGGGGCCGGAATTCGTGTTCGCGACATAGAGAAAGGGCGCCGCCTCCGCCGGCCACGCCACCAAGACCAGCCCCATCGCCAGCATTATGGCGACGAGGATTATAAATCCCCACGCGCCTGCGCCTGTAGCGCCGGTTCCGTCACGATTATTCCAAGACATAAGACATTCTATCCATTTATTCGAACGTATTTCTCACCCAGCCAAGCTTAATCTTGTCTTAAATTTAGCAACGTTAACTTTAACTCTACTTCTATTCTTCTTTTCCGGCAAGGCCACGTCGCGGCGCTTGGATTCGGACCCGCAGAATTTCGCGCCGCCGCCCCGCGCAACCGAGGCCGGTCACGCGATTACGCGCAATCGCACAGCTTTTTGGCGCGTGCTTACCGCTCTCAAGCCGCCGGTCGACCCGGCCGAATAGGGCGGGATCGCGCCAGGAAGCATGCTCTTTAGTGGAACTTTGCAGCCGTGACCGCCGGGGATGTCCCGAAAATCTTCGCCGTGACCGAGGTGGCGCCGCTGCCGCCGCCGACGGTCAGGGTTACATACGCTGGGTTCGTGGTCCCGGTAAAACTCGCGCCCTGCGCCTTCGCCTGGAATTCGTAGCGCAGGGTGCCCGTCGGCTTGATAAGCGACTGCAAGGTCACGCCGTTGATCACTCCCGTGAAGATGTAACCAAGGTGGTTCTTCTTGTAAGAGCCGGGCGGAATCGTGATGGCGAAGGTGCCGATGTTGAGCGTGACCGTATCGGTAAGGGGATTGATGGCAGGTGCGGTGCTGCTCAAGGTGATACTTGACCCAAGGGTGAACGCATCCGTGTTTGGCGCGGAGCCCAAGGCGATATTGATCACCGGGCCGCAGAAAACGAGGAAGGGCACCCCCGGCGGCGGCGACACAATGCCCACGCCAGTGGGGGCACTCCCCACCGCGACCGTGGCCGCCTCCACCGTGTTGGTGGCCGTGTCGATCACCGAGACAGTACCGCCGCTGACCGCATCATTGGTGACATAAACGTGTTTCCCGTCTGGGGTAATCGCTACCCCATAGGCGCCAGCCACCGCGACCGTGGCCGTCACGGACGGAGGGCTCGTGGTCGTGTCGATCACCGAAACGCCCCCGCCACTGCCGCCGCCAGTGACATAGGCGTGTTTCCCGTCTGGGGTAATTGCTACCTCAAAGGCACCACTCAACGGAACCGTGGCCACCACCGTGTTGGTGGCCGTGGCGATCACCGAGACGTTGTTGCTGGGGATGGAGTTATCCGCGACATAGACGTGTGTCCCATCCGGCGTGACGGCGACCCCGTTGGAACCTGCCGCTGTTGAGATGTTCGCGACTAAGGACGGGGGAGTCGTGGTCGTGTCGATCACGAAAATTATGCCGGTGAAACTCGTGACATAGACATGTTTCCCGTCCGGCGTGACGGCGACTCCGCCGCCCCCCAACCCCCCCGAAATCCCCGCGACTGTGGCCGTCACGGACGGGGGAATCGTGGTCGTGTCGATCACCGAGATGGTGCTGGCGCCCGAATTCTCGACATAGACGTGTGTCCCATCCGGCGTGAAGGCGACCACAACGGGGAGAAGCCCCACCCGACCGTGGCCGTAACGGATGGAGGGGTCGTGGTCGTGTCGATCACCGAAACGCTGCCGGCGCCGAAATTCGTGACATAGACGTGTTTTCCGTCCGGCGCGACGGCGGCCCTGTAGGGCAAAGACCCCACCGCGACCGTGGCCACCACGGACGGAGGGACGGTTGCCGTGTCGATGACCGAAACGGTGTTGGAGTCTTCGTTCGTGACATAAGCGAACGGCGCCGCTTGCGCCGGAAAGGCCATTAAGCCTAGCCCCATCGCCAGCATGGCGAAGAGGGCCGCAAATCCCCGCGCCCATGCGGCGCGACTACTGTTATTATACATCAAACATTCTCCCCCACTTATTCCAACGTTATTTTTCAAACCGTCGATTTCAACTTTAATTATACTTCATTATTGCTCGGCCAACAAGGCCAAGTTGTACTTACAAGCTTAACCGCAGGATTACGCGCCGCCGCCCCGCGCAACCGAGGCCGGGTCACGCGATTACGCGCAAACGCACAGCTTTTCGGCGCGTGCTTACCTCTCTCCAGCCGCGCGCGACCCGGCCGAATAGGACTAAATCGGCCAGGAAGCATGCGCTTTAGTGGAACTTCGCAGCCGTGACCGCCGGGGTTGTGCCGAAAATCTTGGCCGTGACCGAGGTTGCGCCGCTGTTGCTGCCAATGGTTAGTGTCACCGGCACCGGATTTGTGGTCCCGGTCAGCGAGGCATTCTGCGCCCCCGCCTGGAAATTGTATCCTAAGGTGGTGCCCGTGGACTTGATCGCTACCTTCAGGGTTACTCCATTGATCACCCCCGAGAAAACGAAATCGCCTTGGTGGTTCTTACGGAAAGAGCCGGCCGGGATCATGACGGCGAAAGTGCCAATCTGCAGGTTGACTGGAGCGGTAAGGGGATTGATAACTGGCGCGGTGCTGCTCAAGGTGAAACTTGTCCCCAGCGTGAAGGCATCCGTGTTTGGCGCGGTGCCGAAGTCAATATTTAGGGCGGCGTTGAAGGCGAGGAAGGGCACTCCCGGCGGTGGCGGCACGATGCCCACGCCATATGGCCCAACCCCCACCGTGACCGTGGCCACCACCGAGTTGCTGGTTGTGTCGATCACCGAAACATTCTCAGACAATAAATTGGTGACATAGACATGTTTCCCATCCGGGGTGACGGCCACCCCCAAGGGCTCATTCCCCACCGGGATCGTGGGTCCCACAACCGTGTTGCTGGCCGTGTTGATCACCGAGACAGTGTTGGATCTCCAATTCGCGACATAGGCGTGTTTCCCATCCGGGGTGATGGCGATCGCTCTACCACCCACTGGGATCGCCGCCGCCTCCACCGTGTTGGTGGCCGTGTCGATCACCGAGACAGTGCCGGCCGAGCCGTCACTGTCATTGGTGACATAGACGTGCTTCCCATCCGGGGTGATGGCAATTCCAGCAGGGTTGCTCGCCACCGGGAGCGGGACGGTGGCCACTACCGTGTTGGTGGCGGTGTCGATTACCGAAACGGTGCCGTCGCCATTCGCCACATAAAGGTGTTTCCCATCGGGGGTGATGGCGGCCGCAACGGGGTTATTCCCCACCATGATCGTGGTCGCCTCCAAGGTGTTGGTGGCGGTGTCGATCACCGAGACAGAACCGTTGGCGAGGGGGTAGACGATCGCATTCACAACGTATGCGTGCTTCCCATCCGGGGGGACGGCGACCGCCACGGGTAACTGCCCCACCTCGACCGTGGTCACCACTGCGTTTGTAGTCGTGTCGATCACCGAGACGACGCCGGGGGCGCGGGGGGCAAAATCCTGATTTACGACGTAGGCGTGCTTTCCGTCCAGGGTGACGGCGACCGCAATGGGAAGATCACCCCCCGCCGGAACAGTCACCGCCACCGTGTTGGTGGCCGCGTCGATCACCGAGACAGTGCTGGGAGGGAAGGGTTCAGAAGACTGGGAATTCGCGACATAAACAAAAGGCGCCGCCTCCGCCCGCGAGGCCACCAAGCCCAGCCCCGTTGCCAACGCGGCAAGGAGAGCCGCGAAACCCCGCGTCCATGTGCCGCGACTTCGGTTACTAATGTTATTATACATAAAACATCCTTCTTCACTTATTCTTTGATTATTTTTCAAAACGTCAATCTTAACTTTAATTATACTTCAATATTCCTTGGCCGGCAAGGCCAAGGTGTACTCGCAAGCTAAACTGCAGGATTTCGCGCCGCCGCCCCGCGCAACCGAGGCCGGGTCACGCGATTACGCGCAATCGCACAGCTTTTCGGCGCGTGCTTACCGCTGTCAAACCGCCGGATGTAAAAGGTCGCGCGCTTTTTCGTCTCCCCAAACGTACCAAAATGCTTCACGTGAAACTTTTTGGTACGTTTGGGCAGGGAATAGCGGACAATTGCGATCACCCTGGCGGGCCGTCCGGCGTCCGAAGCGACCATGCGGGTCAATAAATACCGGATTGGCATTGCAGCGGGCCGGGGTTTCCGTTCATAAAGCCTTGCGGCTACTGTGCCGCCGCCCCAATTTTACCCAAGGCACCTGCGCTCGTGCCGCTGGACGGGCTAGCGCGAAACTGGGCTAATCCATGCGTGATCCTTACTTGGTTTTGGGCGTTCAGAAATCGGCCGGCATGGCCGAGATCAAAAAGGTCTTTCGCAAACTCGCCAAGAAATATCCATCCCGATCAAAGCAAGGATCCAAAGGCGAAGGAGAAATTCGCCGAGGTGAGCGCCGCCTATGAGATTTTGGGCGACGAGAAAAAACGTGCCGCCTTCGACCGCGGCGAGATCGATGCCGAAGGCAAACCGCGTTTCCATGGGTTTTAAGGTTTTGGCGCGGAGGGCGCGGGTTTTGGCCGGCGTTCGCAAGCGGGGGCGGCCCTGGTTTCCAGCATTTTGAATTCGATTTCGGCGGCGGGCATCCCGGCGCGGAGGGATTGAATGCGAGCGATATTTTCACCGATCTTTTTGGCGCGGGGGATGGCAGGCGGCCGCACGGCGAGGGCCGCGCGGCCCAGGCGCGCCGCCGCCGCGCGGCGAGGACGTCAGTGTGAGCGTGACGATAAGCCTCGCCGAGGCGGTCAAGAGGGACGGCGGCGCGTGTCACCTTGCCGGACGGCCGCACCCTGGAGGTATCGATCCCGGCCGGAATCGAGGATGGCAAGCAAATCCGCCTCAAGCGGCAGGGCCAGCCAGTCACTTTGGCGGCGAGCCGGGCGACGCCATGGTGACCGTCCAAATCGCCAAACATCCTTATTTCCGCGTCGAGGGGCGCGATCTGCGGCTCGATTTGCCGGTGACCCTTTACGAAGCGGTCCTCGGTACCAAGGTCAATGCGCCGACGCTCGAAGGCACGGTGGAGCTTACGATTCCCCCCGGCTCGAATGGCGGTCGCACCTTGCGCTTGCGCGGCAAAGGCTTGCCTAGCCCGACTGGCTCCGCCGGCGATCTGCTGGTGAGCTTGAAAATCGTCCTCCCCGACGAGGCGGACTCCGAGCTTGCCAATCTCATGCGCAAATGGGAGGCGCAAAAGCCCTATAATCCGCGCACCGGTATGAAGTGAGTCGGACGATGTGGGATGGATGGCCAAACACGAATGCCGCCAATGCCAGGAGCTGCAACCGTCGGCACTGAGCCAAGAGCTTACGATGCGCTGGCGCAAGCCAAGGAGCTTTTGCGCACGGTGCGGGCCGGCGCGCTCGCAACGACGGCGCCAGGGAACGCCTTTCCGTTCGCAAGTCTCGTCAATGTCGCGACCGCGCCGGACGGCAGCCCTATCCTTTTGTTATCGCGTCTTGCCGCGCATACCCGCCATCTTGCAGCCGATCCCCGGCTATCACTGCTCCTTGCGCAAACGGGCGCGGGAGATCCTCTCGCGCATCCGCAAGTCACGATCATGGGAAGGGCCGATTGTGTCGTCGATCCAGATGGCCGCGCGGCGCTAAAGGCGCGCTTCTTGGCAAAGCATCCGCACTCGGCACTTTATGCGGATTTCGCCGACTTTGCATTTTGGCGCGTGGCGATGGACGAGGTGCATTTGAATGGCGGGTTCGCGCGGGCCGGAAATTTTAAGGCCGCTTCGATTGTCACTCCGCTTGACGGCTCGGAAGCCTTGGTGGCGGCCGAAGCGCAAGTGCTTGCCGAGGTGAATGCGCAGCATCAGGATGCACTGGCGCAATTTGCAACCGGGCTCGCGGACAAGCCCGATGGGCCATGGCTGGCAACAGGCATCGACCCCGAAGGCATGGACCTTGGTTGTGGCGATCAAACCGCCCGCATCGCGTTTCCGCGGCCGGTTCGCAGCTTGGAAGGCCTCCGCGCCATATTGCCGCAACTCGTCGAGGCGGCGCAGCAATGGCGCGGCCGGCGGGGTAGCGGATTCTTGAGGGCGTGGCGCCACGCCAAACTTGGCTGCTTTAAGCACTCTAGCCGCGCCGCCAACTGTCGTATATTGAACTTTCAGTTTTGTGGCCGCGCGGCAAAACCAAGGGAGATAGCGATTGATCAGGCCGGTCCTTTCAATCCTGCTTCGGAAGATCTTTATGGCGGCGCCTGGCCGGGCCCCACTATGGGTCCAGTTTGTATATGAATGCGTTGACAGCCTCGAAGCTAGCGTGGGCGGTGTAGAAGCCCCGCGCGGCTAGCAAAGCACGAACCTTAAGGAGGAAAATAAATGGGTGCTACCGTGAACAGTCCTACAACCAACGCCAAGCTGCGCGAATGGGTTGGCGAAATGGCGGCGCTGTGCAAGCCCGACCAGATCGTCTGGGCTGATGGAAGCCAGGAGGAGAACGACCGGCTGTGCCAAATGATGGTCGACGCCGGTACATTCATACGCCTCAATCCGAAGAAGCGTCCGAATTCCTATTTGGCCCGTTCGCACCCGTCCGACGTCGCCCGCGTCGAGGACCGGACCTTCATTTGCTCGAACAACAAGGACGACGCCGGCCCCACGAACAATTGGGCGCCACCGGAGGAAATGCGCGCAACTCTGCGCGGACTGTTCGACGGCTGCATGGCCGGCCGTACGATGTACGTCATCCCATTCAGCATGGGGCCGATCGGCTCGCCCATTGCCAAGATTGGCGTGCAGCTCTCCGATAGCCCCTATGTCGTCGTAAATATGCGGATCATGACCCGCATGGGAAAGGCTGTGCTCGATGCGCTCGGAGCGAACGGTTTCTTCATTCCATGCATGCACTCAGTGGGTGCGCCGCTCAAGCCAGGACAGAAGGACGTGCCATGGCCGTGCGATGGCGATATCAATCGCAAAAACATCGTGCATTTCCCCGAGACCTACGAGATCTGGTCCTATGGCTCCGGCTATGGCGGCAATGCTCTTCTCGGGAAAAAGTGTCTTGCGCTGCGCATCGCCTCGGTGATGGCGCGCGATGAAGGCTGGCTCGCCGAGCATATGCTGATCATGGGCATCGAAGCCCCGAACGGCGAAAAAACCTATCTCGGCGCCGCCTTCCCGAGCGCCTGCGGCAAGACCAATCTCGCGATGCTGGTGCCGCCGAAAGGGTTTGATGGCTGGAAAGTCAGCACTGTCGGCGATGATATAGCCTGGATCAAGAAGGCGCCGGACGGAACACTCCGCGCGATCAATCCGGAGTCGGGGTTCTTCGGCGTCGCGCCCGGCACGAATGGACAGTCAAACCCCAACGCGATGCAGACCATCGGCAAGAACTGCATATTCACCAATGCTGCACTGACCGACGACGGCGATGTCTGGTGGGAGGGGATGACCGACAAGCCGCCGGCGCATCTCATCGATTGGAAGGGCGAGGACTGGACGCCCGATTGCGGGCGCCCCGCCGCGCATCCAAACGCCCGTTTCACCGCGCCGGCAAGCCAAT
The DNA here is from genome assembly GCA_963851225.1 of uncultured Alphaproteobacteria bacterium. GTDB lineage: Bacteria > Pseudomonadota > Alphaproteobacteria > Rhizobiales > Beijerinckiaceae > Methylocapsa. The sequence goes on from CAWKON010000052.1 coordinate 206,759, forward strand.
GTCCATCGATCGATCCGGATTGGGAGAAGCCGGAAGGCGTGCCGATCTCGGCCTTCGTCTTCGGCGGCCGTATGAGCAAGGACCTGCCGCTCGTGTTCGAGGCCTTCAATTGGTGCCACGGTGTCTATATCGCCGCAACGATGGGTTCCGAAGCCACGGCGGCCGCGATCGGCCAGGCGGCGATGCGCCGCGATCCAATGGCGATGCTGCCGTTCTGCGGCTACAACATGGCCGATTACTTCGGCCATTGGCTGAATGTGGGGCGCCGCCTCTCCAATCCGCCGCGGATTTTCCGCGTCAACTGGTTCCGCAAGGACGAGAACGGCAAATTCATCTGGCCCGGCTTCGGCGAGAACATGCGCGTGCTCAAATGGATCGTCGACCGCGTTCACGGCCACGCCAACGCCGTCGAGAGCCCGATCGGCTGGATGCCACGGCGCGAAGACATCGAATGGAAGGGCCTCGATTTCCCGGCGGACAAGTTTTACAATCTTATGATGATCAGCCGGGATGCGGGCACCGCCGAGGCGCGCGGGCACGAGGAGCATTTCAGCAAATTCTTCGACCGGCTGCCCAAGGAGTTCATCTTTGAGCGTGAGCTTTTGCTCTCACGGCTGTGGCGTTCGCCCGATCACTGGGAACTCGCGCCCGCCGATATCGTCCGGCCGGCCGCGTGAGCCTCTAAACACCGTCTCGTCAGATTTGCCCTCTCCCTATCCCGGAGAGGGCAATTTCTTTGCCGTTAATGCCACCATACCAACGCGCCAGACGATACCCATCGCCAAATGGCGATTGTGGCAATCCCAACCATTATATATTTAATTTGAAAGACAGAAACGGCCCATAGCCACCACGGCGGCCGCTCCGCTTCCTCATCATTCTCTATAACTTTGCCGTCGCGCAGGAAAGGGACCCAATATTTTTGACAAAACACTGAGTTCAGAAAATCACTGTGCCGTTTACCATTGTGCCAGCGATCGCGGACAGCTGGGCGGAGCAAGCCATAAGTTCCCGCTGAGCCATATCCAAAAGTAACGGCTTCGGCAAATACTGGCCAAAAATCTTTGGTCCCAACTTCATTCAGTATTTCTCCCTTAAATCGATGATCGTATTCTTCGAAAGGAAATTTCTGCGGAACAACACTGCCGCAGAATATGATCTATCAAACATAAGATCGGTCTGGTCTCTCAAGATACTTGCAAGAACAAAAGTACCAAAACTATGAGCGACGATCGAATAAGTCGCGTTGGGATTCCTTTTCTGTGCATGTCTGATTTGATTCGTAATTTTTCTGATGACTGGTCCAGCGAATACCTGCCATGGAAATAAGAAATGAATAAGATCGTAATATTCATAGTTCGTCGGCTGTACTACGAATTTATCATTCTCTAAAGTTTTGCGAAGCTCATTCTGCCAAAGGGCGCAGAGTCCGAATGCCGTGAATTAGAATAACAACATGCGGCTTGATCACTTTAGGTGGGCCTACGCTACTTGCTGGCTGTTGTAATTCCTGGCGCCGGACTCCTTCCAAGAGTGCGCTGACCTGATAAGCATGATCGGCGCCGTCAGGAAAATACGTATCGATTTTCTGATCCTCTAACTTTCTCAGATGCTCATAGCTGACGTCGATCTCCGGATAATCGGGCAGAGGCACCCGTGCAACCGGCCCGGCCTCCAGGTTGAGCTTATGAACGAATTCAAGATCATCCAAAATAATGTTGAGAGCTGAGCGGCGCAGGCTTTGCGGGCCTTCCACCTGAATGTCGACGCGCTTTTTTTCGGTGTCGGCAAGCACCAGCAACGGGCAATCGCGAACCTTGAGTACAACACCGGTCCGCCATCGGGTTTTTTCCGGTGTCAAATTCCGGTTGGCCCGGACAATAAAGCGCGGGATCAAGCCTGGCGGCAGATAGTCATAAACATAGCGAAAGCGCAAAACATCCCCGGGCCAATTCAAATAGGGGCGGTTCGCCCCCAAGGCTTCCGGCACGAGATAGCGCTCTTGCGTCTCGTCCGGCAGACGGAAGCAAAGACCGATGTCTTCATCCTGCATCATGCCAAGGATGAATTCATGCCGCTCCGGCGGATAGGAGCCAGGGTCAAGCCACTGGGCGAGCTGCCCGCGCAGGAATTCACCCCCTTGATGAACCGAGCTTGCTTTCTCCAAAATGCGATAGATCGCACCGGTCAGCCAATTCGGATCGAGCAAAGTGACTGCCTTATTTACCTCAGGCAACTCCCTTTCCAGTCCATACGCGACGATCGTTCCAAGCTCGTGCAAGAGCCGAAGCAAAGCACGCTGTGTGTCTTCGTCGTTGATCGGCTCCGTGCCCTTGCCCGGATTCTTGCAAAGGTCGCTAAAGTCGGCGCGCGGCAGGAGCGAGCGCTGTTTCGCCAGATCGCCCACGAGATTCTTGATGGCAAGCCAATTCTCAGGGATTTCTTCCCGGACATGCTTCAGACAGTCATCCGCCGTGATGATGTCGACGATCTTTTGCCGGAGCGCCGCGATGCTTTGCTCCGCCCATTCGCCGGGATCGCAAGATGTTGCGCAAACAGGCAGCGATATTACGGTAGCTCTCCCGCAGGCGGTTCTCGTCAAGCTTGAAATCCTGCTTGCCATTGTCCGATTTGTTGATGACGATGATCACCGGGCTCTCGCCGCCGCGGTTGCGGATCGTTTTCATCCATTCGTCGACAGACCGGTCGTCCTGGCGCCGGTCCTCAAGCACGAGAAGATAGAGGCTGCGCGCGGTCAGAAAAAAACGATGCGTGCCGCGCGTCATTTCCTGACCGGCGAAATCCCACACATTGAGCTTAACCGGGCATTTCGCCGGCGACCATCCCTTAATCTCGATCTTTTCCCGCTGTGAGACGCCTTCGGTCTTTTTCTCGGCCGTGTCTCGCGGCTTATCGTCGATCAAATACCGGAGCAGTGAAGTCTTGCCGACCGTCTCATTGCCAACGACGAGGAGCTTTACTTCGTTGAGCGGCCGGAGCGTTTTCTCTTTTTGTGCCTGGCGGAAACTTCGGTAGGCGGCGAGGATCGACTTTGCGTCCGGCGTCTCCAGAGCTTCTTTCGGCAATAGGCCGGAGAGATCGCCGTTTTCACGAAGATATAAATTTTGCAGTTGGCCAACCCTCGCCTCTACTGACCAGGCGTCGAGGATGGCTTTGCCGCCCTCGGGGCCGATGCCGTTGTCCGAAAGATCGAGCGTGGTGAGGTTTGGCAGCGAGGCCGCGATCGCCTTCGCGCCCTCGGGGCCGATCCTGTTGTTCCTAAGATCGAGCGAGGTGAGGTTTGGCAGCGAGGCCGCGATCGCCTTGGCGCCCTCGGGGCCGATGCTGTTGCCCCAAAAATTGAGCGAGGTGAGGTTTGGCAGCGAGGCCGCGATCGCCTTGGCGCCCTCGGGGCCGATGCTGTTGCCCCAAAAATTGAGCGAGGTGAGGTTTGGCAGCGAGGCCGCGATCGCCTTGGCGCCCTCGTCGCCGATGCCGTTGCCCGAAAGATCGAGCGAGGTGAGGTTTGGCAGCGAGGCCGCGATCGCCTTGGCGCCCTCGGGGCCGATGCTGTTGCCCCAAAGATTGAGCGAGGTGAGGTTTGGCAGCGAGGCCGCGATCGCCTTGGCGCCCTCGGGGCCGATGCTGTTGCCCAAAAGATTGAGCGAGGTGAGGCCGGGAAGATGTTGGAGCTTACTGGCAAGGCCGTCGGCGCGTGTTGTCAGCTGAATAACACGCGGCGTTAGTTTCCATTCCTCTGGCCACTCTTCAGGCCGCTCACCGGCGCGAATACGCGGCCCGAGCAGCACCAGCCGGGTCCAATGTTCGGCGCGTGCTTCATCGAGCACGCCATCGAGTTCGGCCGGCGAAATCCGGGTGAGCTTGTTTGTGCTTGTCAAGGACCGCCCCTCGCGTCCAAAAGCCATTTGCAGACAATATACAGGATTTTGACGCGATCTTACGCGCGCGTGAGCCGTTCGATGTCGGTGCCGTTGTAAGAAGTATCCGGGGGAATCGTACCAAAATGCTTCACGTGAAACTTTTTGGTACGATTGGCCGCCCGTTCCGGACAAACTTCGGACCCGAGGTGTTGCTTTTGTGCGGCCCCCCCTCGATTTTTGCCGTGCAAGGTCCCGCGGCGGTTGCTATAGAGCCAAATGCGCTGGAGACCGCGGGGCAAAGTTGAGATCGCGCGGCGGGCGTGGCGGAACTGGTAGACGCGCCGGATTTAGGTTCCGGTGGTGAAAATCGTGGGGGTTCGAGTCCCTCCGCCCGCACCAAACCCTGAACGGGGAGCCGGACCGCGTGCGTTTTGCTTTAGCTGCGATTATATCTGGCGGCGTGCCTGCCCGAATCGGATCACCAGATTGGAAGCGGCGAAGCCGAAAAAGGTTGGTTCTACATGGAAGTCACGCAAACCCACGCGCAAGGCCTTAAGCGGGAATTTAAGGTGGTGTTAGCGGCTGCCGATCTCGCGGAGCGGGTCGAAAGTCAACTCGTGGAGGTTAAGGCCAAAGCACGCATCCCTGGATTCCGTCCGGGCAAGGTCCCCGTCTCACACCTGAAGCGTCTCTATGGACGCTCGATCATGGCGGAAGTTGTCCAGGACGCCGTCAACGAGGCCAATCGCAAGATTGTCGAAGACAATCAATTGCGGCTTGCCATGAATCCCAAGATCGATTTTCCGGAGGATAGCCAAGAAATCGAGAAGGTTTTCGAAGCGCAAGCCGATCTCGCTTATACCGTCACGCTTGAAGTGTTGCCGAAGATCGAGCCCGGCGGCTTCGAGGATATAGAAATCGAGCGGCTTATCGCTGACGTATCCAGCGATGAAGTCGACCAGGTCTTGGCCAGGCTCGTGGAACAAAGCCGCACCTATACGCCGAGGGAAGCGGATGCTGCCGCCGAAACCGGCGACAAGGCCACGCTGGATTTTACCGGAACAATCGACGGCGAACCCTTTGAGGGCGGTACCGGAGAAAATGTCGACGTCGTCCTCGGTTCGGGCAATTTCCTTCCCGGCTTCGAAGCGCAAATCGAGGGGATGAGGTGCGGAGAAAGCCGGGAATTTGCCGTGACCTTTCCGGATGATTACAGTGCCGCTCGGCTGGCCGGCAAGTTGGCCACATTCAAGGTGACGCTCAAGGGTGCGGCGGCCCCGGATGAGGTCGCGACCGGCGATGAATTTGCAAAAGGGATGGGCTTAGAAGATGTGGCCAAGCTCAAGGACGTGATCCGCGCCAATCTCGAGCGCGACCATCTCGCGGCCTCGCGGGGAAAATGGAAGCGCGATCTCCTTGACGCGCTCGACAAGAAATACCAATTTGACGTGCCTGAAGGAATGGTTGCTCAAGAATTCGATGCCGTGTGGCGCAAGGTCGAGGCCGAACAAAAACGGAGCGGGCGTAGCTACGAGGACGACAACACGACGGAGGAGGCGGCGCGCGCGGACTATCTCAAAATCGCCGAACGGAGGGTTCGGCTTGGCCTCCTCTTGGCTGAAATTGGGGATAAGGCGAATATAAAAGTCTCCGAGGAGGAGGTCAGTCAGGCCCTGGCCTCGCGTGCCCGCGCGTTCCCCGGTCAAGAAAAGATCGTGTGGGATTATTATCGCAAAAATCCCGACGCATTGGCTGGGATCAGGGCCCCATTATTCGAGGAAAAAGTCGTCGATCATATAATTTCCCAGGTCAAGCTGACTGACAAGAAAGTTTCGAGGGACGAACTTCTGAAGGCGGCCGGCGAAGACGCAAACGACACGAGCGACGAAAGCGTGCCAAATTGACAGGACGCGCTTGACCCGGGCATAGGAGTGTTCGCCGCCGGGAGCTATACGTATTGTAAAGGAATTGGCGCGGGCGCAGCCTTCGCGCCGTCTCGACAAGTTCGCTATTATCAGAGGAGTCTCCGCCATGCGCGATCGCAGCCCGATTGAGATTTATGACAACTACCTCATTCCCCAAGTTATCGAGAATACGAGCCGCGGCGAACGCGGTTTCGACATCTATTCCCGGCTTTTGCGCGAGCGGATCATTTTTCTGACTGGTCCGGTCGATGACCACGTGGCCTCGGTGATCATCGCCGAATTGCTGTTCCTTGAGGCGGAAAACCCGAAGAAGGAAATCTCGATGTACATCAATTCGCCGGGCGGCGTGGTGACATCGGGCCTTGCAATCTACGATACGATGCAGTTCATAAAGCCCAAAGTATCGACGCTCTGCGTCGGACAGGCCGCTTCGATGGGTTCGCTTTTGCTTTGTGCCGGAGAGACGAAAGCGCGTTACGCCTTGCCGAACGCGCGAATCATGATGCATCAGCCATCCGGCGGCTTCCAGGGTCAGGCTTCCGATATTGCTCGTCACGCCGAAGATATCATGAAGGTCAAGCGGCGGTTGAACGAGATCTACGTCCGGCATACCGGCCGGGATTACGATACGATCGAAAAAACTTTGGACCGCGACCATTTTATGTCCGCCGATGAGTCGAAAGAATTTGGTATCGTGGATCATGTTATTGTAAGGCGGCCCGATGAAATGCCGCTGCCGGAAAGCAAATAGTTGCCTGTTTATTAATGGCTGCCGCCGCTAGTTGAGCTTTCGCGGCTTCTCCGATCGATAAGGGGATGGGCGGATTGCGTGACGAATGGTCTTCCAAATACATCAGCAGAGCGGCGCCGCCCTGGCACAAGGAATGTCGATTGTCTTGGTATAAACATTGCTTATATATTGCTTCCGTGCAAAAATTCGGCCTGAACCGCTCAAGCGCGATTGTCGTGCAAAATCGAAATAATTGGCATTTAGGTTAATGGAAAACATTGCCCAGATATGATTCGGATAACCTGCCGCGAGGTGTAGAGCTTTTTCAAGGTTGCGACGATGCCGGGAGTGGCCAGGTCACCTTGCGGTTCGTCCATGTTTTGAAGGAGAATGGAAGCCGGGCTAAAGTGGCGGCCGCATTAGGAAATCTAGGCATGAATTGAACTGGGCTGGATCGTGTGCCAATTCGCCAGCCGGTGGCGGAGCGCCCGCCGCCTATCACGTAGCGTGACCTGAGTTCGCACATGACTTGGGGTGGCAGGGAGACGTTCGATGACCAAGGTCGGTGGCAGCAACTCGAAAAACACGCTCTATTGCTCGTTTTGCGGCAAGAGTCAGCATGAGGTGCGCAAACTCATCGCCGGCCCGACGGTATTCATCTGCGATGAGTGCGTCGAACTTTGCATGGATATCATCCGCGAGGAGAACAAATCCTCGCTGGTAAAAAGCCGCGACGGCGTCCCCACTCCTAAGGAAATCTGCAAGGTTCTGGACGATTACGTTATTGGGCAGCCACAGGCCAAGCGGGTGTTAGCGGTTGCCGTCCACAATCATTACAAGCGCCTCAATCACGCGGCCAAACACAATGATGTGGAGCTTGCGAAATCGAACATTCTGCTGATTGGCCCCACAGGTTCTGGCAAGACTCTGCTTGCGCAGACCTTGGCACGCATTCTCGACGTGCCCTTCACGATGGCCGACGCCACGACGTTGACCGAGGCTGGCTATGTCGGCGAGGATGTCGAAAACATCATATTGAAGCTTCTTCAAGCTTCCGATTATAATGTCGACCGGGCGCAACGCGGGATCGTCTACATCGACGAGATCGACAAGATTTCGCGCAAATCCGACAATCCGTCGATCACCCGGGATGTGTCGGGCGAAGGTGTCCAGCAGGCGCTTCTGAAAATCATGGAAGGCACTGTCGCGTCGGTGCCGCCGCAAGGTGGACGCAAGCATCCCCAGCAAGAATTCCTGCAGGTCGATACGACGAATATTTTGTTCGTTTGCGGGGGCGCTTTTGGCGGCCTCGAAAAAATCATCTCGACGCGCGGCAAGAGCACGTCGATCGGGTTTGGCGCCTCGGTCCAATCGCCGGACGACCGGAGGACCGGCGAGATTTTCCGGAAAGTCGAACCGGAGGATTTGCTGAAATTCGGACTGATTCCGGAATTCGTCGGCAGATTGCCGGTCATCGCAACGCTCGACGATCTCGATGAAGACTCCCTGAAGAAAATCCTGACCGAGCCGAAAAACGCGCTCGTCAAACAATATCAGCGCCTGTTCGAAATGGAAAATACCGAGCTTACCTTCCAGGAGGATGCCCTGAGGGCAGTCGCCAAAAAAGCCATCGAGAGGCGCACGGGCGCACGTGGATTGCGCTCCATCATGGAAGGAATCTTGCTTGACACAATGTTCGATCTTCCTGGTCTCGACAACGTCGAACAGGTCGTCATAGGCCCCGATGTCGTCGAGGGAAAATCCCGTCCCCTCTATATTTACGCCGAACGCAGCGAAAAAACCGGCGCAAGCGCGTGAGTCCGTGCCACCATTCTGCTCCACACTTTGGCCGCCGAGGTGGCCGGATTTGTCTTGAAAGTGAGCCGCCGCGCCGCCATGTTACCAAAATAGATTAAATATTCTCTGGATAGGATAATGTTATGACCCAAAAGCGCGAGCCCGCTCGCCCCGGCACGATAGACACCTATCCGGTTTTGCCGCTCCGCGACATCGTCGTGTTTCCGCATATGATCGTGCCGCTTTTCGTCGGCCGCGAAAAATCGATCCGCGCTCTCGAAGAGGTTATGCGGGCCGACAAGCTCATCCTTCTTGCGACGCAGATGACCGCTGCCGACGACGATCCGGCGACGGAGGCGATTTTCACGACTGGCACGCTCGCTTCGGTTCTACAGCTCTTGAAGCTTCCCGACGGTACGGTCAAGGTTCTTGTCGAGGGACAAGTTCGCGCCAAGGTGCAAGGCTATTCGCGCACCGAGGATTTCTACGAAGCCCAGGCCGAGGCGATTGCCGACGAACCCTTCGACAAGGTCGAAGTGGAAGCGCTCGCCCGCTCGGTCGCCGCCGAGTTCGAAGGCTACGTCAAGCTCAACAAAAAGATCTCGCCGGAGGTGGTGGCCGCGGTCGCCCAAATCGACGATTATTCCAAACTTGCCGACACGGTTGCTTCGCATCTTGCGGTCAAGATCGCCGATAAACAGGCCGTGCTCGATACCGGTTCGATTGCCAAGCGACTCGAAAAGTGCATGGCACTCATGGAAAGTGAGATTTCTGTTCTGCAGGTGGAAAAGCGCATCCGCACCAGGGTCAAGCGCCAGATGGAGAAGACCCAGCGCGAATACTATCTAAACGAGCAGATGAAGGCGATTCAGAAGGAGCTTGGCGACGAAGACGGCAAGGACGATCTTGCCGAGATCGACGAACGAATCAAGACGACGAAACTGTCCAAGGAGGCGCGCGACAAGGCGACAGCCGAGTTGAAAAAATTGCGTCAGATGTCGCCGATGTCGGCGGAAGCGACGGTCGTGCGCAATTATCTCGACTGGCTTTTATCGATTCCCTGGAACAAGCGCACCAAGACCAAGAAGGACTTGACTGTCGCCGAAAGCATCCTCGACAGCGAGCATTTCGGACTCGAAAAAGTCAAGGAGCGGATTATCGAATATCTTGCGGTGCATAGCCGCGCGAACAAATTGACGGGCCCCATCCTCTGCCTTGTCGGCCCACCCGGCGTCGGCAAGACCTCGCTTGGCAAATCAATCGCCAAGGCCACGGGGCGTGAGTTCGTCCGCATGTCGCTTGGCGGCGTCCGCGACGAAGCCGAAATTCGTGGCCACCGGCGTACCTACATCGGGTCCATGCCCGGCAAGATCATCCAGTCGATGCGCAAGGCCAAGACTTCAAATCCGCTCTTCCTGCTCGACGAAATCGACAAGATGGGGATGGACTTCCGGGGCGATCCATCATCCGCGCTGCTCGAGGTTCTCGATCCGGAGCAGAATCATTGCTTCAACGATCACTATCTCGAAGTCGACTACGACTTGTCGAATGTCATGTTCGTCACGACTGCCAACACGTTGAATATTCCCCCGCCACTCATGGACCGCATGGAAATCATCCGTATCGCCGGTTACACGGAGGACGAAAAACTCGAAATCGCACGCCGCCATCTGATTCCGGCCGGGCTCAAAAAGCACGGTCTCGCGTCCACGGAATGGTCGATCGACGATAGCGGCCTCATCGCCATAATACGGCGCTATACGCGCGAGGCCGGGGTGCGGAATCTTGACCGCGAACTCGCCAAACTCGAACGCAAGGCGGTCAAACAAATTTTGACCAAGAAGACGAAGCAGGTCGCGATCACCGAAAACAATTTGCCGGATTTTCTTGGCGTTCCCAAATTCCGCTACGGCGAGGCGGAAACCGAGGATCAGATCGGAGTCGTAACGGGCCTTGCGTGGACCGAGGCCGGGGGCGAATTGCTGACGATCGAAGGCGCAATGATGCCCGGTAAGGGGCGCATGACGGTCACCGGAAATCTGCGCGACGTCATGAAGGAGTCGATCTCGGCGGCGGCCTCCTATGTCCGCTCACGTGCGGTCGATTTCGGCATCGAGCCGCCAGTGTTCGAGCGGCGCGACATCCACGTGCACGTTCCAGAAGGCGCGACGCCCAAGGATGGTCCATCGGCGGGTGTCGCAATGGCGACGGCGATCGTCTCGATCATGACAGGCATCCCCATACTGCGCGACATAGCAATGACCGGCGAGATCACCTTGCGCGGGAGGATTCTGCCGATCGGCGGGCTGAAGGAAAAATTGCTTGCCGCGATGCGCGGTGGCCTGAAGAAAATTTTAATCCCCGAAGAAAACGCCAAGGATCTGGTTGAAATTCCGAATACGGTGAAGAACGCACTCGAAATCGTGCCGGTTTCGCGCATGGACGAGGTTTTAAGCCATGCCCTGGTTCGCGCGCCGGTGCCGATCGTTTGGGAAGAGGAGGCAAAGTCGCTCGCTCCACTTTCCACCGAGGAGGAAACTCCCGGCGCCATCACTCATTGAGTTGGCGCGTTTGGCGGAGCGAGGCCGGAACTTTTCGACGGGTGTGGGCAAGCGGGGCGGACAGTGTTAATGTGCTATGCTCAAGCTCACTCCCCAGGCTTGCAGCGTCTTGCGAAGCCATGGCATTTGCGGCGCAAGCTGCACGGCCTCGGTAGAAAAGCCACATGATTGGCCGTGTTCCCCGTTCGCTCTTATCGCCACCGCGACGAGCAGAGGCCGGTCGATGGCAAAAATTGGCGCGCCAGAATCTCCAATGCATCCGCCGAGTCCGGCCCCTTTGGGATCAACAAGTACAGAGAATTTCGATTTTGGCCGGGAGGACATCAGAACGCCTGCCCGCAACACCCCTGACGTCCCGCTTATGTCTTCATTCGATGGGCCGAAACTGGCTATTCGCACTTTATCTTCATCCGAGAGGCCAAAGCCGGCTATTCGCACGCGCTGTCCAACCGCGACCGGGCCTGTATCACTGAGTTGCACGGGAGCGAACTGGGAGGGTAATGGCTCGCTGAGAAGCAGAAGCGCAAGGTCGGTGGAATAAGCGCCTCGGGGCAAGGCGTCGGGCTTGTAACCCGGATGAATCGCGATCTTTTCCACCCCGAGGAACACAGGGTCTCCCGAACTCTCGCGGTAGAACACGCGCGTGGCCGCAAGGCCACTGATGCAATGCGCCGCGGTCAGCACGACATTGCGCGCAACCACGCTCGCGCTGCAAACATTGGCCTTGCCGCCTGTTTGGTCCAGCACCACGACGACATAGGGCGTGAATTCCGGCGCCTCCCGGGCAGGACCAACCAAAGCGACGACAGGCGCCGGTGAGAGCATGCCGAAGAGGTAGGCCAGGGCTGAGCCCAAAGCCAGGCGCCGGACCGACAAAAACGGCTTCGCAAGCGAAGCGATTTGAAAATAGCCGCGCATATTCACGATATTCATGGATCATTCATGGTCGCCGCGCCAGCCTTCAGTCATGCTTTATTTCATCGCGGTCGTTGTCGCGGCCTACCTCAGCTCAAGCGTCGCGGCCTGGACCGAACCGGAGCCCGACCGCGTCTGTTTCTCGACGGCCGAGACGCGGGAAAAGATACTCGCCCATGGGCTCTTTGAGCCGTTTCGTGCCATGCGGAGCGCGGCCAGCCGGTCGCAGGCGGAAGCCATCGGAATCAAGCTTTGCCGTTGGGGTGAGGAATTTGTTTATGAGATGAGCCTCTTGCGCCGCGACGGCCACGTCATTCACGTTTTCGTCAATGCCAAGTCCGGACTGGTCGTTGGTACGAACAATGACCATTGAATTCTCCACGGAAAAACAGTTTAGCGCCGTTCGGATCTTGCGCTCGGCGCTGGGCGAAGCGGCAAAATATCACGTGAAAAATTGGCTCTGCAAAGGGGTGTCGAAGCGTGCGGTTGCTCGTCGTCGAGGATGACAAGGACCTCAACCGCCAGATTGTCGCCGCGCTTACGCGGGCGGGTTATGCCGTCGACCGCGCCTTCGATGGTGAAGAAGGATGGTTTTTGGGCGACACCGAACCTTACGATGCTGTCGTCCTGGATTTGGGCTTGCCAAAAAAGGACGGTACTTCCGTGCTCAGTGAATGGCGCCGAGCAGGGCGCGTCATGCCGGTGTTGATTTTGACGGCACGCGACCAGTGGAGCGACAAGGTTCAGGGTTTCGACGCAGGGGCCGATGATTACGTCGCCAAGCCCTTCCACATTGAGGAAATCCTTGCCCGGCTGCGGGCGCTGTTGCGGCGCGCCGCGGGCCATGCCACGAGCGAATTTAAGTGCGGTCCGGTGCAGCTCGATACACGCACGGGCCGCGTGTCGGTCGACGGCAATCCGGTCAAGCTTACCTCGCACGAATACCGGCTGCTGTCCTACTTGATGCATCATGCGGGACGGATCGTATCGCGCGGCGAGATCGTGGAGCATCTCTATGAACAGGATTTTGATCGCGACTCAAATACCATCGAGGTTTTTGTCGGGCGGCTGCGCAAGAAGCTCGGCGTCGAAGTCATCCAGACGATGCGCGGGCTCGGCTATCTCTTGGCCGCGCCCGGCCCAAACGATGCCGCCGGCAAACCGCCAGAGGCCGGGCCTTCCTGAGGCGATTGACACCAAACACCTGGGCTGATTGCCTCGTCGAGAAATTCGTTATCTCTTGAACGAATATTTGCAGCTACAAAACGAATTGCGGGCAACCAGACCTTTTGTCCGGCAGCAGCAGATGCGAAACGATGAAGAGCTAGAGCGGCGGTTCGGCCGGGCGCGGCCAGGGAGCGTCCCCGCACGGCCACGGCCGCACTCCATCGCGACGCGGCTTTTCCTTTCCGCCGCAGTGCTGAGCTTCGCCATTCTTTTTGCCGCTGGACTCGTTCTCTCGACGATTTACCGGCGCACCGCCGAGGCCAATTTCGACGAGCGGCTCGGCGTCTATTTGCAAGCCCTCGTCGCCGATATCGCAACGCCGGGAGAGGAAAGCCGCACCGGGCCAGGCGAACTCGGCGAGCCGCAATTCGAATTGGCCTTGTCTGGCTGGTATTGGCAGATCACCCGGTTGGACGTGCCAAAGCCCGAAATCAGAAGTTCGCGCTCGCTGTTCGCGGCAAAGCTTCCGCGTCTGACCGGTCCCGGCGTCGTGGCCGGTCCCGGCGGCGTACGGAGAGGCTATGCGATAGGGCCGGATGACCGCGTCTTGCGCCTGCGCGAACGCACCATCGATACCGGCGACCAGGGAACCTATCTCGTTCAGGTTGCCGCTACGACCGAGGAAATCGAAGCGCAAATCTCCCGTTTCGAATTTGACCTTGTGATCACCTTCGCAATTCTCGCCCTGGCCCTCGTTGCCTCGGCGGCGGCGCAGCTTCGCTATGGCCTGAAACCGCTTTGGCAATTGCAGGAAGCGGTTGCCGCGATCAGGCGCGGCGAGGCTGAGAAAATCGGCGGCGATTTCCCGCGAGATCTGGCACCGCTTGCCGGCGAACTCAATCTGCTGATTGACGCCAATCGCGAATTGGTGGAACGCGCGCGCACCCAGGTCGGCAATCTCGCGCATGCATTGAAGACGCCGCTCAGCGTCATCGTCAACGAAGCCGCGGTCGACCCCGGCCCCCTTGCAGCCAAGGTGGAGGAACAAGCCGCGCTCATGCGCGACCAGGTTTCCTATTACCTAAACCGCGCCCGCGCGGCGGTCAGAGCCCGGACACTTGGCGGCGCGGCCGAGGTAGCTCCGGCAATGGAAGCCTTGGTCCGAACATTTGAAAAAATCTATGCGGAGCGGGCGATTGGCTTCACCGTCTCGGCTCCGGGGACCATCCGCTTTCAAGGGGAGCGCCAGGATTTCGAGGAGATGGTTGGCAATCTCATCGATAATGCCTGCAAATGGGCGCGCCATGCGGTTGCGATTGGCGTAGTGCCCGAGCCCTGGCGCAACCTCTCGGACCGCCGCTTCTTTCGCGTCACCATCGATGACGACGGGCCGGGACTTGCCGCGGGGCTGCGCCAGGCCGTGCTGTCGCGCGGCAAGCGCCTCGATGAAACGAAGCCCGGATCGGGCCTCGGGCTTTCGATCGTCGCCGATCTGGCGTCGCTTTACGGCGGCCATTTGTCTCTCGAAGATAGCCCCAATGGCGGCCTGCGCGCGGAGCTCAGATTGCCCTCGGCATGAGATCAACGGGTTGCCCGCCACATATTTGTGACGCGATGAGCCTTGCAACCGTGTGGCCAACCACTATTAAAGCCCCATGTTGTGGTTGATTTTCGCCGTCATGACGGCCGCCGTGGTGCTAAGCGTTCTGTGGCCGCTTGCCAAAACTCCGCGCGGATTTACCCGCCGCGAAACCGGCATCGCACTCTACAAGGCCCAACTTACCGGGATTGAACGGGATGAAGCGCAGCATCTCGTGGCGCCGGAAGATGCGCAAGGCGCCAAGGCAGAGGCGGCACGCCGCCTGATCGCGGCAGATGCCGCGCTTGAACCGCCGCCAGCAACATCGCGGACCGGGGCAAGGCTTGCTTCCGGGGGCGTAGTGATTTTCGTGCCAGTTCTGGCGCTTTCGCTTTATGCAACCATCGGCCATCCTTATATGCCTGATGCACCGCTCGCGGCGCGGCTCGATGCTTCGCCCGCACGCATGGATTTGGCGGTTGCGATCGCAAGGATCGAAGCGCATCTTGCGCAGCATCCGGACGACGGGCGCGGCTATGAGGTCTTGGCGCCGGTATATCTCCGGATGGGCCGCGCCGGCGATGCCGCGAACGCTGCCCGCGCGGCACTGCGCCTGCTTGGTGAGACGCCGGCTCGGCAAGCTCTTTACGGGGAAGCGCTGGTTGCCGCCGCGAACGGTGCGGTGACACCGGAAGCCAAACAATCCTTCGAAGCCGCGGCGGCGAAAGATCCTGCCGCCGCCGAGCCCCGCTTTTTTCTCGGGCTTGCCGCCGAGCAGGAAGGGGACCGCGCGCGCGCAAGCGATATCTGGGGTAAACTTATCGCCGAAGCGCCGGAAGGCGCGCCTTGGGTGCAGCCGTTGCGCGAGAAAATAGCGGCGTTCGGCGCGGGGCCTGAGACGAGGCAGGGCGGCATGGGGGCCAAGATCGCCGCGTTGCCGGAAGCCGACCGGATGAGCGCCATTCGCGGCATGGTGGAGGGCTTGGCCTCGCGCCTGGCGCAAAATGGCCAGGATATTGAAGGCTGGCTTCGTCTTGTTCGCTCCTATACCGTGCTCCACAAGCCGGACAAGGCGCGCGCGGCACTACTCGAAGCAAAACGCAGTCTCGCGGGTGATCCAAGCGCAGTCGCTCGCATCGAGGCGCTCGCGCGGGAACTCGGGTTGGAAGATTGATCCCGCAATGACGCGCAAAAAACGCCGTCTCGTTTTGATCTCCTCGGCGCTTGCCGCGCTCGCCCTCGCCCTCGGCCTCGTGCTCGTGGCGTTGCGCGACAATATCGTCTTTTTCTATGGGCCGAGCGAGCTTGCGCAAAAAGCGCCGCACGCCGGGCAAAGGCTGCGCATCGGCGGGCTCGTGAGAGAGGGCTCGCTTGTCCATGAGGGCGGCCAGGCGGTGCGCTTTTCCGTCACCGACAATAAACAAGATGTCGAAGTGACCTATACAGGGCTTTTGCCCGATCTCTTCCGGGAAGGGCAGGGCGTCGTCGCCGAGGGCACGCTCGGCGAGGATAAGGTCTTTCATGCCGACAGTATTCTTGCCAAGCATGATGAGCGTTACATGCCGCGCGACGTCGCCGACGCGTTGAAGAAGCGAGGCGTCTGGCGGGAAGGCGCGGAAGCGGCAAGCGTGGGCAAATGAGGATGCGCTGGTGAGGATGACAGCCGGGGATTTGCCAAGGAGGCGCGAATGATCGTCGAGACCGGCCATTACGCGCTTGTGCTCGCCTTGGCGCTCGCGCTCGTCAATTCCGTGTTGCCCGTTTGGGGCAGCATCGCGCGCGACCGGCAGCTGATGGCCGTCGCGCCTCCGGTCGCGCTGATGGGCTTTGGCCTCGTGGCCTACGCCTATTTCGCCTTGACCATAGCCCATGTCGTTTCCGATTTCTCGCTCGTCAATGTCGTCGAGAATTCGCATTCCGCCAAACCCTTGGTCTATAAAATCACCGGCGTCTGGGGCAATCACGAAGGCTCGATGCTGTTGTGGGTTTTGGTGCTCTCGCTGTTCGCCGCGGCAGTCGCCTTGTTTTCGCGATCGATGCCGGAAGACATGCGTGCGAATGTGCTCGGCGTGCAATCCTGGATCGCGGCCGCGTTTATTCTTTTCATACTCCTGACATCAAATCCCTTCGCGCGTGTTGCTGGAGCGCCGGCGGAGGGCAACGATTTGAACCCGCTCCTCCAGGATCCGGGCCTCGCCATCCACCCGCCGCTGCTTTATCTCGGCTATGTCGGACTTTCGATCACTTACTCTTTCGCGGCGGCGGCTTTGATTTCGGGCCGTATCGACGCGGTGTTTGCGCGTTTCGTGCGGCCTTGGACGCTGATCGCCTGGATATCGCTCACTCTTGGCATAGCGATGGGCTCCTACTGGGCCTATTACACGCTTGGCTGGGGTGGCTTCTGGTTCTGGGATCCGGTCGAGAACGCCTCGCTGATGCCGTGGCTCGCAGCCACCGCGCTGCTGCATTGCACGGCGGTGATGGAAAAGCGGGAAGCCCTCAAAATCTGGACGATCTTCCTGGCGATCCTCGCCTTTTCCCTGTCGCTTGTCGGAACCTTTTTGGTTCGCTCCGGCGTATTAACGTCGGTGCATGCCTTCGCGAGCGATCCCACGCGGGGGGTCTTTATTCTCCTCATTCTGGTGATCTTCATCGGCGGATCGCTTGCGCTCTTCGCTCTGCGGGCAGGCGGGCTGCAACAAGGCGGCCTCTTCGCGCCCGTCTCGCGCGAGGGCGCCATCGTCCTCAACAATCTTCTGTTGACCACCTGCTGTGCCACGGTTTTCACCGGCACAATCTATCCGTTGGCGCTCGAGGCCATCACGGGGGAAAAAATCTCGGTTGGGCCGCCATTCTTCAATCTGACTTTCGTGCCTTTGTTCATCCCGCTGTTTTTCCTGATGCCGTTTGGCCAATTGCTGCCGTGGAAACGCGGCGATCTCTTGGGCGCCGCGCAAAGGCTTGGCCTGGCGTTCGGGGCAGGCCTCGTTTTCATGGGCATCCTTGCGGCATGGCGTGGCGGCCCCGCAGTCAGCGTCATCCTGTCAGGTGTCGCGGCCTATGTGATCCTCGGCTCTTTCGTCGATCTCGGCCGGCGTCTTTTCGGCGGCGGCGTCTCCGCCGGCATCGTGCGCCAACGTGCGCGCGGCCTGCCGCGCCATGCGTTCGGCACGGCTTTCGCGCATGCCGGGCTCGGGGTGACGCTGCTCGGCCTTGCCGCGACCGGCTGGGGCGCCGAAAAGATCACGGCGTTGAAGCCTGGAGAGGCGGTCGAAATTGGCCCTTACGAGCTGACCCTCGAAAGCGTTGGCCCACGCAATGGCCCAAACTATTCCGAGGTCGTTGGGCACACGTTGATCCGTTCCAAAGGGGTGGTGGTAGCCACAATCGAACCCGCGACGCGCTTTTATCCGGTACGCGGAATGAATCGGTCCGAGGCAGGCATCGCGACCCTTGGCCTTGGCCAAGTCTATATGAGCATTGCCGATGTCGCGGCCAATGGCGCCGTCAACGCGAGGATTTTCTGGAAGCCGCTTGTCGCCTTGATCTGGATCGGCGCCTTGATCATGGCTTTCGGCGGATGCCTGTCGCTCAGCGATCAGAGTTTTAGGGTCGGCATCGCCCGCCGCGCCCGCAAGGCGCAAGCACCGCGCCCGCAACCCGCGGAATGAATTCGATGATTCTAGCGCGCAGTGTCGTCCTGACGTGCCTGCTCTTATTGGCGCCGCTTGCCGCAAGGGCGGTTCAGCCCGACGAAATCATGACGGACCCGAGGCTTGAAGCAAGAGCACGCGCGCTTTCCGCGCAATTGCGCTGCATGGTCTGCCAGAACGAATTGATCGATGAATCTCACGCCGACCTTGCCCGCGATCTTCGTGTTCTTGTCCGCGAACGGCTTCAGGCAGGCGACAGCGACGAACAGATTCGCGCCGACCTCGTCCGCCGCTATGGCGATTTTATTTTGCTGAAGCCGCCCTTCAAGCTTGAAACCTGGCTGCTTTGGGGCGCGCCCTTGCTTATCCTTCTCGCGGGCGGCGGTATCATATTTGTTGCCCGGCGGAGGCAACGAAGTTACGCTTCGGCCACTCCCTTGTCGGAAACCGAACGCGCGAAGCTCGATGCGATGCTCGGCGAGAGGAGATCTTGAAGGCCAATTTAGAGCGGAAGATTGAAGACGCGGTGTGGGATTAATTCTCCGTTCTCGACCGCGCCGACGGCGACGGCGACGCCGCCACAAAGGGCATAGGCGGAGCCATCCAACGGCGCATCGTTGCCGCGCAACAGCAATGGTTGACCGCGTCGGAGTCTCGCCGCGGCGCCGGAATTGACCACGACGCAAGGCAGTTCCGTGAGACCTGCTTCGATACGGCGCAAGGCCTCGGCGCAAGAGGTGGGATCCTCCAACGCCGGCAAAGTCACCGCGTCCGTTTCGTAGAATGGCCCGACCCGCGTGCGCCGCAAGGCGCTGACATGGCCGTAGCATCCAAGGCTTCTGCCGAGGTCGCGGGCGATCGCGCGCACATAGGTTCCCTTGCCGCAGCGGGCTTCGAACACCGCCTCGTCACGCCCCCCGTCGATGAGATCGAGCGCGTAAATTGTCACCGGACGCGGGGACAACACCGGCGCCTCGCCGCCACGTGCCAGATCATAGGCGCGCTCGCCATTGATCTTGACCGCCGAATAGGCCGGCGGGGTTTGCTCGATCGTTCCGGTAAAGCGCGGCAACAACGCGAGGATGCCGTTGGCGGCAGGACGCGTGTCGGACTGCGCCGTAACGTTGCCGTCGGAATCGTCCGTGTCCGTCTCAATGCCCCAGCGCACGGTAAAGCGATAGGCCTTTTCGCCGTCCTGAACAAAAGGCACGGTTTTTGTAGCCTCGCCAAAAGCGACCGGCAAAATCCCCGTGGCGAGCGGGTCGAGCGTCCCGGCGTGGCCAGCCTTCTTGGCATTGAATATCCGCTTCAGCCGGGACACCGCATGGGTCGAGGTCATGCCGGCCGGTTTGTCGAGCACGACCCAGCCATTGACTTCGGCACGTGTCGAGGCGCGGACCTTCATTCCGGCTTGTCCTGTTTTTTATTCAAATCGCGCTTCACCTCGGGCAATTCGAGCAAGGCGTCGATCTTGGCGCCATAGTCGAAGCTCGGGTCTGCCTTGAAGCGAATGTCGGGCGCAAATCTTAAGTTGATGCGGCGGGCAATCTCGCCACGTAAGAATTTTCTGTGCCGGTCGAGCGCGGCGAGGACATCCGTGACCCTCGTGCCGCCGAGCGGCATGACAAAAATCGTGGCGAGCTTCAAATCGGGACTCATGCGCACTTCCGGAATCGTCACGGTTGGCTTTCGAGAACCGGATCGCCGATCGTCGAACGGATCAAGAAGTTCGGACATGGTATGGCGGATAAGTTCGGCCACGCGCAGCATCCGCTGCGAAGGCTCGCCGCCCTGCTGGTGATGAAGTCTGGACATGGTTGCCTTAAATAATGGGATTATTCGATCTCCGGCGGCCGCTCGCCGCGAAAAGAGATCATTCTAACCACGGCGCGAACAGCCGCACGTTCGGCGCGGGAGTCCACCTGGCTCATGGAAAGGTCTGCACGCCTCGGCTTTCTGGCGCCGTCTCACAGCGAGCGCTTGATCTCCTGCACGGTATAGCATTCGATGACATCGCCCATCCGCATGTCCTGGTAATTCTCGAACGCCATGCCGCATTCCTGACCGGCCTGCACTTCCTTGACCTCGTCCTTGAAGCGCTTCAGGGTCGAGAGCTTGCCTTCATGCACCACGACATTGTCGCGGATGAGCCGCACATTGGCGCCGCGCTGCACCGTTCCATCGGTGACCCGGCAGCCCGCGACCTTGCCTACCTTGGAAATCGTGAAGACTTCCAGGATTTCGGCATTGCCAAGCATTTCCTCGCGCAGGGTCGGCGAAAGGAGGCCGGACATCGCCGCCTTCACGTCATCGATCAGATTATAGATGATATTGTAATAGCGGATTTCGATGCCCGACTGTTCGGCGAGCGCGCGGGCTTCCTTGTGCGCGCGCACATTGAAGCCAATCACCGCCGCCCGCGAGGCTTCGGCCAAGGTGATGTCGGATTCGGTGATCCCGCCGACGCCGGCATGGATTACGCGGGCCGCGACTTCCTCGGTATTGAGCTTTTCGAGCGTCGCAACAATCGCCTCGACCGAGCCCTGAACGTCGCCCTTGATGACGAGCGGGAACTCCTTGCGGCCAGCCGTCTTCAACTGGCTCATCATATCCGATAGCGATCCGCGCGCCGGAATTGCCCCGCGCGGCGGCCTTCTCGCGCCTTTGCCTCTCGCGATATTCGGTGATTTCGCGCGCTCTTGCTTCGGTCTCGACGACGGCGACGCGATCGCCAGCCTCGGGCGATCCGGAAAAGCCCAAAACCTCGACCGGCATCGAGGGACCCGCGTCCTGTCTTGCCACGCCCTTGTCGTCGAGCAGGGCGCGCACCCGGCCCCATTGCGAGCCGCCGACGATGAGATCGCCGACCTTGAGCGTACCGCGTTGGACCAGCACGGTCGCCACCGGCCCGCGGCCCTTGTCGAGACGCGCCTCGATGACCGTTCCTTCGGTTGGGCGCGCCGGATTGGCTTGCAAATTGAGCAGCTCGGCCTGCAAGCGCGATCAGATCGAGCAGCTTGTCGAGATTGATGTTCTTGGTCGCCGAAACTTCGACTTCGAGCGTTTCGCCGCCGAGCGCTTTCGACCTGCACCTCATGTTGCAGCAATTCACTGCGCACGCGCTCCGGTTTGGCGTCCGGCTTATCGATTTTGTTGATCGCCACAATCATCGGGACATTGGCGGCGCGCGCATGGGCGATTGCTTCCGCTGTCTGTGGCATGACGCCATCGTCGGCCGCGACGACGAGAACGACGATGTCCGTCACCTTGGCGCCGCGTGCGCGCATCGCAGTGAATGCCGCGTGACCGGGGGTGTCGATGAACGTTACCTTCGCGCCATTCGGCGCGGCGATCTGATAGGCGCCGATATGCTGAGTGATGCCGCCGGCCTCCCCGGAGACGACATTGGCATGCCGGATCGCGTCAAGCAGCGATGTCTTGCCATGATCGACATGGCCCATGATCGTCACGACCGGAGGGCGCTGGCACGAGATGTTCGCCGCTGTCCGGCGCATCGAAGAGCCCTTCCTCGACATCGGCCTCGGCGACACGTTTCACGGTGTGACCGAGTTCCTCGGCGATGAGTTGCGCCGTGTCCGCATCGATCACATCGGTGATTTTCGCCATCTGGCCTTGCTTCATCAGAAGCTTGATGACATCGACGCCACGCTCCGACATGCGGCTGGCGAGTTCCTGGATCGTGATTGTCTCGGGCAGGATCACTTCGCGCGCGAGCTTCTCCTTGACCTCGTTGACATGTCCCTTGAGCCGTTGAACGCGGCGGCGGAATGCGGCAACGGATCTGGTGCGCTCTTCTTCTTCCCCGGTGACATTGGCGACTGTCAGGCGGCCGCGGCTTTTTTGCCGCGGCGCCCCGGGCAGGGCGTGGAATAGCGGTCTTCACCGGCATTCCAGGACGGCGAATAATGTGCGGGCCTTCCTCGTCCCTGGCCGGGGACGGCCTCGACGCCGGGGAAAGGCCGGCCGGAGCCATCGCCGTGGCGCCTGACGGCCTTGCGCAGGGCGGATGCCGCGGGCGCTGGAGCCGGTTCGCCGCCGGCGAGACGCCGTTTGGCCTCGGTTTCCGAGCGGCGCTTGGCTTCCGCATCGTGCGCGCGGCGAGACTCTTCCTCGAGTTTGCGGGCTTCGGCCGCGGCACGCTCTTCGCGTTCGCGGGCCTCCCGCTCTTCGCGTGATCTTGGCCTCGATCTCGGCCCGCTTGCGCTCTTCCACCTCGCGTTCGCGGGCCTCGGAAAGGGCGCGCGACCGCGGCTTCGCGCTCCTCTTCCGTCAGCGTACGCAAAATGACCCCGGATGACGACCGCTGCTGCGGTGGCTTGCGGGCGGCCGGGGCTGGCTGCGGGCGCGGTTTTTGGGGCGGCGGCGGGCGGCGGCGGCGGAATCCGCCTCGCGCGGCGCATGCGTCTCGCCCGGCGCGATCGCGCGGCGCTTCACCTTCTCGACGACCACCGCCTTCGAGCGTCCATGCGAAAAGCTTTGGCGCACGATGCCCGCCTCGACTGGCCGCTTCAATGTCAGCCGTTCTGGCCGGAGCGACGCTCAGCGTCGTGTCACCAGGGTTCTTGGTGTCATTCATCAGTCTTACATTCCCGGGCCCCGCCCATTCGGTTTGCAGCACGCCGGAAGGCCGGCAGCATCGTCAATCTCTGGCATCCCATTTCATTCGAGGCCGGCTCCGACGGCCGGTCCGGGCTTTCCACCTCGGACGATCCGGATCGATAAAGCGTCAATTTCCGGCAGCGTTCCAAAAAACCCTCAGCTGCCGGTCCCTCGATCAGAGCTGCATGTATCACATTTGTCCGCCCCAATGCCAAATCCAATTGGCTGGAGGAAAACAGTTCAATCCGTGGCCTCGCCTGCTCATCGCCATAACGCCGGCGCAGGCTTTGTCCGAGTTTGCGCATCCCGTCGGCGCCGCAATCGGTGGCATGAACAAGGCCGGCAATGGCGCCCGAGGCAATCGCCTGCTTCGGTCTTGAAAAGCCGCTCACAACTTGCCCAGCCTTGCTGGCGAGCGACAAAGCCTGGAAACAGTCCTTCGTCAAAAGAGCCTCGATTTCGGCCGCCAAACTCTCCGAAGCCACGGCCTTTGTCTTAAAACCACGAGAGAAAGCTTGCCGTTTGACGGCTTCCGCCACGTGACCGGCCCGCGCCGTCACCCAAACGCCGCGTCCTGGCAATTTTCGTCTGATGTCGGGCACGACGACCGCTCCTGGCCCAACGACAAAGCGGATCATGTCCTCGGGCGAATCCTTTCGCCCTGGTGACGATGCAAGTCCGTTCGGGCAAACCTTCCTCGTCGAGGAGTGCGGGTCTGGCCAAGTGACTGTCTTCCTATTCGCCGGTCTCGTTTTCGAATGGATCTGCTGCCACGCGATCGGGCACGGCGTCGATCCACCCCGCCTTTAACCGCGCGGTCATGATGAGGGTGTCGGCTTCCTCGCGGGTGATTTCGAAACCGTCAAGAATGCCGGCGTGCTTCGCCGTCTCGCCGTCCTTGCGTTCGCTCCAACCGACGAGATCGTCGGTCGCGCAGCCGGCGAGATCCTCGACGGTTTTGATATCGTTTTCGCCAAATTTGACGAGCATCGCCGTTGTCGACCCCCGCGACTTCCTTGAGATCATCGGAAACGCCGAGTTCTCGCCGCCGCGCGTCCTGCTCCGCCTCGAGCCTTGGCCAAATAGTCATGCGCGCGAGTCTGAATTTCGGATGCCGTGTCCTGATCGAAACCTTCAATCGCGGCAACCTCGGAAGGCTCAACGAAAGCCAATTCCTCGACCGAACGGAACCCTTCCGACGCAAGCAACTGGCCAACAACTTCGTCGACGTTTAGCGCTTTCATAAAGATGTTCGTGCGCTCGGCAAATTCCTTCTGTCTGCGTTGCAATTCCTCCGCCTCCGTCAAAATATCGATATCCCATCCGGTAAGCTGCGACGCAAGCCGGACATTTTGTCCGCGGCGCCCAATCGCTAGCGAGAGCTGGTCATCGGGCACGACGACTTCAATCCGCGCGGAATCCTCATCAAGCACGACCTTGACAACTTCCGCCGGCTGCAACGCGTTGACGATGAAGGTGGCGGCGTCCGGCGACCACGGAATGATATCGATCTTCTCGCCCTGCAATTCATTGACGACCGCCTGCACCCGCGATCCGCGCATGCCGACGCAAGCACCGACTGGGTCGATCGAAGTATCCCGCGAAATCACCGCGATCTTGGCGCGCGACCCAGGATCACGCGCGACCGACTTCACCTCGATGACATTATCATAGATTTCCGGTACTTCCTGGCGAAACAGCTTTGCCATGAACTGCGGATGCGTGCGCGACAGAAAAATCTGCGGCCCGCGCTGTTCGCGCCGCACGTCATAGACATAGGCACGCGCGCGATCGCCAGGCCGGAAAACTTCGCGCGGGATCAGTTCATCGCGCCTGATCGTTGCCTCGCCGCGCCCGAGATCGATGATCACATTGCCATATTCCACACGCTTCACGACGCCGTTCACGATGTCGCCGATCCGGTCCTTGTATTCCTGATATTGCCGGTCGCGCTCGGCTTCGCGGACCTTTTGTACGATCACCTGTTTGGCCGATTGCGCGGCGATCCGCCCGAAATCGAAAGGCGGCAAGGTTTCCGCGATCCAATCGCCGGCTTGCGCCGCCGGGTTTTTCTTGCGTGCCTCGTTGATCGTGATTTGCGTCGCGTCGTTCTCGATCTGATCGACGACGAGAAGCAGACGGGAAAACCGGATCTCCCCGGTTTTCGGATTGATTTCGGCGCGAACCTCGGTTTCTTGACCGTAGCGGGACCGCGCGGCTTTCTGAATGGCGTCCTCCATCGAAGCGAGGACGATTTGCCGGTCGATCGATTTTTCCCGCGCGACGGCATCGGCGATCTGCAAGAGTTCGAGCCTATTGGCGCTGACTGCCATCTTTGTCTCCTGTGTCGGGCGAAGCCGCGCCGGGCCGTTGCTGTGCCGGCAATTTGGTTTGCGTTCGATTTGGCTGTGCTTAAAGGCTGGCTGCACGCCGGCGGGCAGCATGGGTTTGGCCTTGCGTGCTACTCGCGCGAAGCGGCCGGGTCCACGCCTCGGTCCCGGCCGGCCTCGGCTGGCGCCGCCTCTTCCGGCCTCACTGGCCATGCTGCCATCTTGGGCCGGCGAGCTTTCGCGGCCCGCAGCGATTGGCGGATAAGCGCCTCGCGTCAAAATCAGCCTTGCTTCGGCGATGTCGCGGAGCGGAAAGCACGGCTTTGGCCGCTTCGCCTGGCTTTGCATCGCTGCGATCGAGCGTCAGCAGAGGCATTTCGCCGTCGCCTTCAATTTCGCCGATCAGACCGCGGAAACGCTTGCGCCCGCCAATGCCGCGCCTTCATCTCGATCCGTGCTTCGCGCGCCAAAGCGCGCCGGAAATCGGAGACGCGGACGAGCGGCCGGTCGATCCCAGGCGAGGAAATTTCGAGGCGATAGGCCGTTTTTACCGGCTCCTCGACATCGAGGATTGGGCGACAGGGCCTCGCTCACGATTTCGCAATCATCGAGATTCATCGACCCGTCCGGACGTTCCGCCATGATCTGCACGGTCATTCCCGCTTGCGCCGAAAGCTTGACCCGGACCAGCCGGTATCCCAGACCGGCCAAAACCGGTTGCACAATATGCGCCACACGCGCGGCAACCCCGGTTTCCTCGATCAAGCGAGGTTCATCAAGGAAGCCTTGCGCCTCCATCTCCATGTCGTTACTGCCGCGATCCAAACTTTGCTGGTCCATCGCCGGATCGCTCCGGCATTCAAATATCGAGGAACCACGCTTCCACCGCGAGGGAGCCCAAAAGGGAATAAAAAAGAGCGGGTCCCGGGGGGCCCACTCTCAATAGAGCGATCGTCTCGATTAAACAACCGTCATGAGACGCATGAACACGAAACCATATAAGGCAATGGCCTTGCTGGGGCAAGCTCCTAGCGCGGAAAATGCGGAAAAACCGCCGGATATTTGTTGACGGGGCGCGGCTGCTAGTCAGGGCCGCGCATTTGGAAGAGGAATCGGCGAAGGCAACGCTAACCGACATCTATCGATACTCTGCGGATCTGCTTGACGAGAACGAACGGGAATGCTTACCATGTTCCGCTTGGTAAGATAGTTCGGGGGAAGATGCTGGAGTAATAGGCAGTGTCGTTGCCGCTCGAAGAAAGAGTGTCGGCTTCCGGTGCCGTGGTCCGAGACGGCACGAGGCCGGTCCTGACCGATCCGGGCGGGCAATTTGCCAAAAACTATAATCGCCGCCATTTCCAGTTCAAACACGGGCTCAAGGATCACCCGCTTTTCGATCTGCCAAACCTGATCGCGCTGGCCGAGCGGCCACTGCATGCCAAGGCCTATTGGTCGAATGGCAAGGTTGGACCCACCAATTCCTGGGGGGTCGACCGCGCGCCCCGCCTGACGCTCGTCGACACGATCGCCAATATTGGCGACAACAATTCTCTGGTGATCCTAAAGCAGATAGCGCAGGATCCTATTTATGGTCCTGAGCTGCAGGATTTCCTGGCGAGCGTCGTCGTGTTGTCGGGCGAAGAGATGCGTCAAGACGTGGTCGCGGGCGAGACCAGTATTTTGATTAGTTCGCCCAATCGTCTTACCCCCTATCACATGGACTCGGATTGCAACTTTCTTATGCAGGCCGTCGGGAACAAGACGCTTTTTGTATATGATCACAACAATCCGGCGCTGGTCTCGCACGAGGAACGCGAGCAGTACCACATGGGCAACCTTAATAGCATTGTCTACCGGGAAAGCCAGCAATGCGACGCTACGGCTTATGAGCTGAACGCCGGAGATGGCGTGCACATCCCCGTCTTCGCACCGCATTGGGCGCGTGTTCACGACAACATCTCAATTGCCTTGAGCGTCAATTACGAGCTGCGTCCCATGCTCACCGAAAAGCGGATATACCGGGTGAATAGCGTGCTGCGCAAACTTGGTGCCGCCCCTACGCCGCCAGGCATTTCTCCTTGGCGCGATCGCCTGAAACTCGCTGCCGCCAATGGCGTTTACGCCACCTATCGCTTCTTGCGGCGGAAGCGAACCCATCCGGTCTGGACGCCAAGGCCTGCAACACACCTTCATCACAAGTGAGACCGCTAGCCGCTCGATGAAGTCCCGCGCGGTTGAGACCGCAGCGAACTTCAAGGCAAAGGCAAAATCGCCGGCAATATTTGGGGATCGTGGACTACCGCCCGGTCAAAACCTGTGCCGGACGCGGCGTACGCCGGAGGCCGTAATCCTTGAATTTTTCAATCGTCCGTTCGATCTCGCCGTCTTCGAGTACGCGCGGGGTGCCGACTTGCAGGGCCAGCGCATATTGCTTGCAGAGCGTTTCGACCTCGACGGCAAGCCACATCGCCTCGCGCAGACTGGGGCCGGTGGCGACCATGCCGTGGTTGCCAAGTAGCGCGCACGTCCGGCCGCGCAGTGCTTCCAACACGACGTTCGACAACTCCTCCGTGCCATAGGGCGCATAAGGAGCGCAGCGTATCGTCGGGCCTCCCGCCGCGGCGATCATATAATGCACCGCCGGGATCTCCATGCCGCAGATCGCGAAAGCGGTAGCATGAATAGGGTGTGCATGCACCACGGCGTTCACGTCCTCGCGCGCTCGCAAAATATCGCGATGGAACCGCCATTCCGACGAGGCCGCAAGCCGGTGCTCATAACTCCCATCCATATCCATGAAGACGATGTCGCCAATCGCCATTTCCTCATACGGAAGGCCGGACGGCGTAATTAACAGGCCGCTGTTCCAGCGCACCGAAATATTGCCGGAGGTGCCCTGATTAATTCCGTTGTGGCTCATCGCAAGGCAGGCGTCGATGATCGCCTGGCGGACGCCTCTTCTTCCCCGGATGCCGGGTCCATGCCCTTTGCCCTTCAGCGGCGGCGCCCGGGGGCGAACGTTTGCCGTGTGAGCGGTTCGACCTTGCCAAAATCTTGGCCTCATGAGCGGGCGCACCATTCGCGAGCCGCCGACGCAAGCCACATTGGCAAGCGTGAGATAGTCTGGCCTTTTGCGCGTCGATACCGTCTGCCGGGCAAAAAATCAAATCGGGCAGGGAGTTGCTGGACACGGTTTCAATTGAGGTTACCGAACGCAGGCCAGCAAGTCAGGATGGCTTGGCGACGCGCTCGGGAAACGCCTTGGCGAGAGCGTCGCGACTGGCCGCGATCACGCCGCGTTCGGTAATGAGACCTGTCACAAGCCGGGCAGGGGTCACGTCGAAGGCGTAATTGAGAGCCTTGCTTCCGGAAGGCGCGAGCTGGACTGTCTCGATGCGCCCGCTGGTGCCACGCCCCGCGATATGGGTGACCTCCAGCGCGGATCGTGTCTCTATCGGGATTTCGGCAATGCCGTCGAAAATCGAAAAATCAATGGATGGCGAGGGCGCTGCGACGTAAAACGGCACGCCATTGTCATAGGCTGCGAGCGCTTTCAAATAGGTGCCGATTTTGTTGCAAACATCTCCCGAGGCGGTTGTCCGGTCGGTCCCGACGATCACGAGATCGACCATTCCGTGCTGCATCAAATGGCCGCCGGCGTTATCGACGATGATTGTATGCGCCACCCCATGCTGGCCAAGTTCCCAAGCAGTCAGCGCCGCGCCTTGATTGCGCGGCCGCGTTTCGTCGACCCACACGTGTAGCGCAATCTCTTCGCCATGGGCCTTGTAGATGGGCGCCGTCGCGGTGCCCCAATCGACCGCGCACAGCCAGCCCGCATTGCAATGGGTCAGGATATTGACTGGGCCGCCTTGCTTGCGGGCGCTGGCGGCGCGAATGAGCGCGGCCCCATGATCGCCGATCGCTTCGCAAAGGGCGATGTCTTGTTCGGCGATGGCGCCGGCATGCGCGAATCCGGCCTCGCCGCGTTCGGTTGGGGGCAAGGCCAAGAGATGACGGCGCATCGCGGCGAGCGCCCATTGCAAATTGACCGCGGTCGGCCGCGCCGCGGCGAGAACGGCGCAAACCGTGTCGAGATTCGCGTCCGATGGCTCGGCGCGCATCGCCAGCGCCAAACCATAGGCCGCTGTCACGCCGATGAGGGGCGCGCCGCGCACTTGCATATCCTTGATGGCGCGCGCCGCCTCGCAGGCAGTCTTGATCGAAACAATTTCGAATTCATGCGGCAGCCGCGTCTGGTCGATGATTTGGACGCTCAAAGCGTCGCTGCCGGGCCAAATGGTCCGAAAATCCTTGACTGCGATACGCACGCCTTTCGCCTCCCCGCGCCTTGAGTTTCGGGCGGACAACAATAGCCTACCATGCCCGCGCGGCGCGCGCACCGGTCCTTGCCAAAGTCAGTTGCAATTGCTGGAGGATGCCGACTAGGTTTGCTCCGGCGTAAACGGCCTTTATCCCGCAACGTGCGGGATAGGCGAAGGGTGTCGAAAAAAGGGTTCCGACCCGTACTGAGCAAGAGAAGCTAAGAGTCAATCAAGATATGCAGCTTTGCTGCAAATGAAATTGTCCCGCGAAGAAGGGCGGTTTCTGAATCTCACGCGCTCGCGGCGCTGGACCAGCGGAGCGCCTCGACTCCCGGCAATTTCTTGCCCTCGAGCCATTCGAGAAAGGCGCCGCCCGCGGTCGATACATAGGTGAAATCCTGGGTAACGCCCGCCTGGTTGAGCGCCGCGATCGTATCTCCGCCTCCGGCGATGGTATCCAACGCGCCGACGCCGGTGAGTTGCGCCGCGACCCTGGCGATTGTCATCGTGCCGGTGTGGAAGGGCGCGGTCTCGAAAGCCCCAACGGGGCCATTCCAGACGAGCGTCCTGGCCGAAGCGAGAATACCCACCACCTGCGAGATGGTGCGCGGCCCAATGTCGAGGATCATTTGATCTTCGCCGACCGAATCGATATCGACGGTCTTGGTGCGGATATTCGCAAGCCGCGGAGCGACAATCGCGTCGACCGGCAGCACGAGTTTGCAATTTGCTCCTTCGGCATCGGCGATAATCTGGCGGGCGACATCGGTAAAATCCTTCTCATAGAGCGACGTGCCGATCGCCTTGCCAGTCGCCGCGAGAAGCGTATTGGCCATGGCTCCGCCGACGAACAAATATTGGACCTCGTGCATGAGGTTGCCGAGAAGCTCGAATTTTGTCGAGACCTTCGCGCCGCCGACGATCGCGGCCAGCGGACGCTTTGGATTGGCCAGCATCCGTTCCAGCATTTCGAGTTCATGCTGCATGCTGCGCCCGATATAGGCCGGGAGCTTGTGCGCCACCCCTTCGGTCGAGGCGTGCGCGCGATGCGCGGTGGAAAAAGCGTCGTTGACGTAAATATCGCCGAGTTCGGCCAAGGCATCGACGAAGGCTGGATCGTTCTTCGTCTCGGCGGCATGGAACCTGGTATTTTCGAGCACGAGGACGTCGCCGTCCTGCAGCACATCGACTGCACTCTTTGCGGCCGGGCCCGCGCAATCGGAAGAAAAGGCGATGTAGCGCCCGAGCTGGCGTTCAATCTCCACCGCGACGGGTTTTAGCGAGTTCTTCGAGTCCGGGCCGTTCTTCGGGCGGCCGAGATGCGACAGCAGGATTACCTTGCCTTTCTTTTCCGAGATCTCTCGAATGTTCACGAGAATCCGGTCGATACGAGTCGCGTCGGTGATCTTTCCATTTTCCATCGGGACGTTGAGGTCGGCACGAACGAGGACCTTCTTGCCCGCAACATCCACATCATCAAGTGTCCGGAACGCCGACATGGGCGCTGTTCTCGTCATATCAATTTTCCCATGGCGGCGGCGACATCGATCATGCGGTTCGAAAAGCCCCATTCATTGTCGTACCAGGCCAGGACACGCACAAATGTGCCCTCCATGACCCTCGTCTGATCCATATGAAAGATCGATGAATGCGGATCGTGATTGAAATCAGTGGACACATTTGGGCTTTCGCTGAAGGTGAGAACACCTTTCATTTGATTCTCCGAGGCGCGCTTGACCGTGTCCTTGATCTCGTCCGCTGTCGTCTTGCGTTTGGCGGCGAATTTGAAATCGACGACGGAGACATTGGGAGTGGGCACACGGATCGCTGCGCCGTCCAGTTTGCCGTTGAGCTCGGGCAGGACGAGGCCGATGGCGCGCGCCGCTCCGGTCGAAGTCGGGATCATCGAAAGCGCGGCGGCACGGGCCCGGTAAAGGTCCTTGTGCATTGTATCGAGCACCGGCTGGTCGCCGGTATAGGAGTGGATCGTCGTCATAAACCCTGTTTCGATGCCGATCGCGTCATTCAGGATTTTGGCCACAGGCGCCAGGCAATTGGTGGTGCAGGACGCATTGGAGACAATGAAATGATCCTTGGTGAGCTTGGCGTGATTGACCCCGAAGACCACCGTCAAATCGGCGTGGTCGGCTGCCGCCGAGATAAGCACGCGCTTGGCGCCTGCCTTCAAATGCGCGGCGGCTTTGTCCTTCGAGGTGAAAAATCCGGTGCATTCGAGCGCGATATCTACGGCAAGTTCCTTGTGCGGCAATTCGCGCGGATCGCGGATCGCGGTCACCTTGACCGGGCCCTCTCCGTAATCGATCGTGTCGCCCACGACCTTGATGTCGCTAGGAAACCGGCCGTGCACGGAATCGAAGCGCAGCAAATGGGCGTTGGTCTCGACCGGACCGAGGTCGTTGATCAACACAACCTCAATATCCTTGCGCTTTGACTCTGCAATCGCGCGCAGGATATTGCGGCCAATGCGGCCAAATCCGTTGATAGCGACTCTAATCGCCATTGCTTTTCCTTCTCTGCGGGTGCATTGGCCGGAGCCGCGCTGGCCCGCTTGGCATGGGGGTTAAGGTAGCATGCGTCAATTGTTGCAACGGCGCAGCGCGGCTTCGGCGACGGCTGCCGGCGTAATGTTGAAAAAATTGTATACATCCTGGTAGGGCGCGCTGGCGCCAAAACCGGTCATGCCAATGAAAATCCCATCTTCGCCGATGATCGCATCCCAGCCTTGACGGACCGCCGCTTCAACTCCGACGCGCACGGGCGCATCGCCTATGATCTTTTGGCGCTGTTCGCGGTCCAGCTGGAAGAAAAGATTCATGCAGGGCACCGAGACGACACGCGTTGCAATTGCCCGCTCCGCCAAAATTCTCCGCGCATCGAGCGCGATAGAAACTTCCGAACCGGACGCGAAGATCGAGACCTTGGCGGGGCCGCCCTCCGCGGGCGCCAGTTCATAGGCGCCCGCCGCGGACAAATTCTCAGGCTTGAATTCGTTGCGGACAGCGGGAAGATTCTGCCGGGTCAGCGCGAGGATCGAGGGCGAGGTTTTCGCTTGAAGCGCGAGCTGCCAGCATTCCAGCGTTTCGGTTCGGTCGGCGGGCCGGAAAACAAGCATGTTTGGTATGGCGCGCAACGCGGCTAGGTGCTCGACCGGCTGATGCGTCGGGCCGTCCTCGCCAAGCCCGATCGAATCATGGGTGAAGACCTCGATCGCGCGAATTCCCATCAAGGCGGAAAGCCGCAGCGCAGGACGGCAATAATCGCTGAAGGTCAGAAACGACGCACCCGACGGAATAAAACCGCCATGCAGCGCGATCCCGTTGACCGCCGCCGCCATGCCATGTTCGCGCACACCCCAATGGATGTAGCGCCCGGCGTAGGACGAAGGCTTAATTTCAAGCGTCGCTGCGACCTTGGTATTGTTGGACGGGGTGAGGTCGGCCGAGCCGGTAAGGAGTTCGGGAACGGCTTGCGCCAGAACTTCGAGGGTTGCTTGGGACGCCTTGCGGGTGGCGATCGGCGAACGATCCTCGGCGAGCTTGCGCTTGTAGGCGATCACCTCCTCGCCGAACGTGGCCGGTAAATCGCCGAGCAACCGGCGCTCGAATTCCTCGCGTTTACCCGCAGGTAAACCGGTCAGGGCCGCGTTCCAGGCTTTTCCATGCGCGGCGCCGCGTTTGCCTGCCTTGCGCCATGCGGCCAGAATAGGGTCGGGAATGACAAACGGCTCATAAGGCCAGTTGAGGTTGCGCCGGGCGCCGGCTATCTCCTCCGCACCTGGCGCATCGCTATGTGCTTTCGATGTGCCCGCCCGAGTTGGCAATCCAAAGCCGATGATCGTCTTGCAGGCGATCAGGCTCGGCAGTTCAGACCTTTGTGCCTTGCGGATCGCCCGCAATATGGCATTCGGGTCATGCCCGTCGATCCGCACCGCGTTCCAATTACACGCTTGAAAACGTTTCACCTGGTCGACCAAATCGGCAAGCGAGAGTGGACCGTCGATCGATACGTGATTTTCGTCATGAAACACTATGAGCCGGTTGAGCCTAAGATGCCCGGCAATCGCGATCGCCTCCTGGCTGATGCCCTCCATGAGATCGCCATCGGAGGCGAGGACGTAGGTGCGATGATCGACGATTGGCCCGAACTCCGCATTCAGCATGCGTTCGGCAAGCGCCATCCCCACCGCCATGGCAATCCCCTGGCCGAGCGGACCCGTCGTGGCCTCCACCCCTGGCGTGTGGCGGTATTCGGGATGGCCCGGCGTGCGCGAGCCGAGCTGCCGGAAGCGTTGCAATTCTGCGATGGTCATGCTTGGTTCGCCGGTCAAATAGAGCAGCGCATAAAGCAGCATCGAGCCATGGCCGGCGGACAGGATAAAACGATCGCGGTCCGGCCAGTTCGCCGCGGCGGCGTCATATTTGAGCACCTTGGTGAACAGCACGGTGGCGATATCAGCGGTACCCATCGGCAGACCCGGATGACCCGATTTCGCTTTTTCCACCGCATCCATGGCGAGCGCGCGAATGGCATTCGCCATTTGGTCATGGGTGACTTTATCGTCGTGGGCTGGCATCAAAGTTTCACTCTACTAAGGGCGGAATTGGCGAGATCACGCGCGATTGCCGCAACAAGCAGGGACGGGTGGTGCAAAAGCACGGTTGGCTTCGTCTGGCAACCGCCGAAGGGCCTGGGTTAACGCATCGCTCGCTTTTTTGTGCCATGCCTTAATTTTTGAGGCCGCAAAAACGATTTCGCCGCGACTTTTGCCTTTTTGTCGCGGCGCTTTGCCAGTATCTTGCCCCGGCTCATTTACCGCGCGGAGGCAGGTTTGTCGACCTTTGGCTTGAGCGTTCCGGGAAAGGCACGGCAGGGTCGCGACAAGACGGCGCGGGCGTGATTTTCTCAAATTTTCGTTTTTCCACGGGAAAGCGAGAATTTGAGACAAGAGACACCCGTCTTTTATCAATGCCAACGCGACGGGGCACGAATTATGCTTGGAAACTCGCATCCTGAAGGCACTCGCATGGCATGACCGAGGTTGCCGCCACGACACCCAAATTGCCAGAGGGCCTCGATGCCGCACTAAACCGGCTCGGCGCCGCTCTCGACCGGCTCGACGCGGCCATCGAGCGGCGGGCCAGGGCGGATGCTTTGCGCACCAATCTTGAAGACGAGCTTGCGGTCATGCAAGACGACCGCTCAAAGCTCGCCGCCGAACTCGACGGCGCCATCGCGCGCGCGAACTCGCTGGAATTGGCAAACAGCGAAGTGGCCCGCAGGCTGAGTGGCGCGAGCGCGGATATAAGAGGCGTTCTCGCCGAGGTGGCGGAGCTTTCGCGGCAGCGGTAGGAATTGGTTTTGGGGATCGTTATCCTCCGTGACGCCAATTCCCCCTCCTTCGGCGCGACGATGTGGCACTCATCGCCAGCCCGGCGAACCACGACCTGCATGATGTTTTAACCGGCTTCCTTCGGCTTTGCGTGCCTAGGCGTCAAACGCGAAAACCGGGTGTTGCAAAGGATTTACGGCCACTGCCGCCTTCAAATTCTCTTCCTTCCCGGCGCGGCATCCGCGCGCGACACAAACAAGTCCTTGTAAATCTCGCGCAAAAGGTTCTTTTGCACCTTGCCCATCGCATTGCGCGGCAGGTCTTCGACAAAGATTACGCGTTTTGGCAATTTAAATTTGGCAAGCGTTGCGGCGAGAGCGTCTTGCACCGATTTTTCGTCGAGCCTCGCGCCCGGGGCCGCAACGACGGCCGCTGCAACGGCTTCCCCAAAGTCCTCGTGCGGTAAACCCACAACCGCGCTTTCGATCACTCCGGGAAGCGCGTCGATCCCCGCTTCCACTTCCTTCGGATAGACATTGAAACCGCCGCTAATGATCATATCCTTGGCGCGCCCAATGATACGCACATAGCCGTCCGCATCGATTGCGCCGAGATCACCGGTTACGAAATAACCATCGCTCAAAAACTCCGCCGCCGTCTTTTCGGGATTGCGCCAGTAGCCCCTGAAGACATTTGGCCCCTTGACCGCGATGATCCCGGTTTCGCCTTGTGGCAAAGCCTTTCCGGTTTCAGGATCGGCAATGCGCAAGGCGACACCTGGCAATGGAAAGCCGACGGTTCCGGCCCTGCGCTCGCCGCCGCAAGGGTTCGAAGCAATTATGCTGGTTTCCGTCATGCCGTAGCGTTCGAGAATGAGATGTCCCGTCTGCTCGTGCCAGGCGTGGTGGGTTGCTTCGAGAAGGGGCGCGGAGCCGGAGATGAAAAGCCGCATATGCGCGGTTCCTTCGCGCGACAAATTTTCGTGCTGCAGAAGCCTCGTATAGAATGTCGGAACGCCCATCATCGCGGTTGCGCGAGGAATCAGCGCCAAGCATTCGCCCGGATCGAATTTCGGCATGAAAATGATTTTTCCGCCGCTAAACAGCACCGTGTTGACCGCCACGAAAAGCCCGTGCGTGTGATGAACCGGAAGCGCGTGAAGAAGCACGTCGGCCGGCGAGAACTGCCATAGGGCGGCAAGCGTTTCCGCGTTCGACGCAAGATTTCCGTGCGTCAGCACCGCGCCTTTCGAGCGGCCGGTCGTTCCCGATGTATAAAGGATCGCGGCAAGATCATTTGCCGCGCGGGGTGTGTCCTCGAAATTTGGCGCGTTCGATTTGCATCGCTCGGGAAATGACCCGCGGCCATCCGCGCCAAGCGTTGCCACGGCCGCCACCCCGGCCGCGACCGGCGCCAAGCCGTCGTGCCTCGCCGGATCGCAGACCAGGAGTCTCGGCTCGGCGTCGCCGAGAAAATAAGCGAGTTCGGCGTTTGTATAGGCGGGGTCGAGGGGCAGAAAAATCGCCCCGGCGCGAATTGCGCCGAGATAAAGCATGAGCGCTTCGACGGATTTTTCCACCTGTGCGGCGACGCGATCGCCGGGCTTGAGCCCAAATGCGGCGAGCCCCTGCGCATAGCGTCCCGAAAGCGCGATCATCTCCGCGTAAGTTAAGGCGAAGCCCGCCGGGGTTTCGAGAAAAAGCCGGCTCTCCCGCCTTTCGTTCGCATCGCGGATTTTTTGAAACAAATGATTGTTCATTGGCAGCAAGAAGGTGCAGGTCTTGGCCGCCCCGGCATGCCATATAAGCTACAAACGCAAGCTTTCACGGCAGCACCGGAGGCGCTGCGGCGGATAACGGCCAAATTACAGCTTACTGTCAAATTGTGGTTTCGAATATCGCTAATCCGACAAAGCCGCCGTTCTCATTTGGAATGCTTGTAAAGTGCCATTCTGGTCTTGCGTACGATCAAACAACGAGTTAGGGAGCCCTTTTTCCGGTTCCTCCCTTTGCTTTCTGCATGGTGCCGCGATGATCGTTTGTTCCTGTAATGTCGTTAGCGACTCTGATATAAGAGCGGCCCTGGCCAGCGGGGCATGCCCACGCACTCCTTTCATAATTTATGAATCTCTCGGTTGCCGTCCAAGTTGCGGGCGCTGCGTCGCAACCGTCCGGACGATCATCAACGAGGCCAACGCCGGGACGGCGACCGGCAACTCGTCCCGCGAGACGGATGCTATCGTGTTGTGCTTGGCGTAGGCATTCGCGCCTCGGGCTCAAGGCGCGTCTCGCTTTCCCATGCCGCCCCATGCGCCCTCTTTCCGGGACCGGTTTCTCCGTCTATATGAAGTTCCGTCTATATGAAGCATGGCGGTCTTGTCCCGCAGCCGTTGTCGCGGCTTAGACGGCACGAGCGCCACGCGTTAATGAGGTTGGAACAATGAGGGGCGACGACAGAGTCCTCGATTATCTCAATCGCAGCCTGCGCAGCGAGCTGACATCCATCAATCAATATTGGCTTCATTATCGTATTTTCGATAATTGGGGCTTTAAGAATTTGGCAAAGAAATGGCGCGAAGAGTTGATCGAGGAAATGCACCATGCCGATCGCTTAACCGCTCGTATTCTTTTTCTGGAAGGATTTCCTAACCTCCAAGTCCTCGACCCGCTGCGCATCGGACAAACGGTGGAGGAAATTCTTCGCTGTGACCTCGACTCCGAGACCGCCGCGCGAGCGCTCTACATCGAGGCGGCGGAATATTGCGTTTCCGCCCACGACTTCGTCTCCAAGGAGCTCTTTGACGAGCTGCTCATCGATGAGGAAAAGCATATCGATTTTTTGGAAACGCAATTGGAGCTCATCAAACAACTCGGCGTCCAGCTCTACAGCCAGAAGCACATCGGCGGCCTCAACGACAGCAATTAGAGATTTTCTCGTCGATATCGGAGATAGCCCGCGCGGCTCACGAAACCAAATATTGGTTGCGACTTATTTACCCAAAACCGCGCCGGCCTCGGCCTTGACGTCGAAGGCGGCCGCGAAAAGCGCGCCGCGTGTAGCCGCTGCGCGGATTTGCCAGAAGCTCTCGCGGCCGGACCGGATTCGACGACCTTGCCGTCGCGCATGACGATGATTTCGCTGGCGAGCGCGCGCACCACCTTCAGATCGTGACTTATAAAGAGATAAGCGAGGCCGCGCCGCTTTTGCAATTCGCGCAAGAGATCGACGATCTGCGCTTGCACCGACATGTCGAGTGCCGAGGTCGGCTCGTCGAGGACGATGAATTTCGGTTCCAGCACGATAGCCCGCGCGATCGCGATGCGTTGCCTCTGGCCGCCGGAAAATTCGTGCGGATAGCGGTCCATCGCGGCCGGATCGAGGCCGGTGTCGGCGAGCGCTTGCGCGACGATCTCGCGCCTGCGGGCCAGTGGACATGGATTTATATTGCACGCCGAGGCCTTCGGCGACGATATCGGCGACGGAAAGCCGCGGCGACAAAGAACCATAAGGGTCCTGAAACACGATCTGCATGTCGCGCCGCAGACGGCCGCATCGCCTTGAACTTGAGGCCCTCGATCGGGCGTCCGAGGAAGACGATCGCGCCCTCGCAACGAATGAGCCGCAGGATGGCGAGGCCGAGCGTCGTTTTGCCGGAACCGGATTCGCCGACGACGCCGACCGTCTCGCCTTCGCGCACGCTGACCGAGACGCCATCGACCGCCTTGACGAATCCGACGGTTCTGCGGAAAAAGCCGCGCTTGATGGGAAACCAGACGCGGATGTCGCTTGCCTCGAGAATGGTCTTGCGCGGCCAGATCGATCGCGGGCGGCGTGCCTTTCGGTTCGGCGGCGATCAGCGCCTGCGTGTAGGGATGGCGCGGCGCCGCGAAAATCTCCGCCACTCTATTGGTTTCGACGATTTTGCCTTTCTGCATCACCGCGACATCGTCGGCGATTTTCCGGACGATGCCGAGGTCATGGGTAATGAAGAGCATCGCCATGTTGTGGCGCGCTTGCAGGTCCTTCAAAAGCTCGAGGATTTGAGCTTGCACGGTAACATCGAGGGCGGTTGTCGGCTCGTCGGCGATGAAAAGATCGGGCCGGTTGGCGAGCGCCATGGCGATCATCACCCGCTGGCGCTGGCCGCCGGAGAGCTGATGCGGATAGGCGTCGAGCCGCGCCGCCGGGATCGGGAATGCCGACTTCCCGCAGAAGCTCGACGATGCGGGCCTTGATCTTTTCGGCTCCCCTTGCGCCATGCAGCTCCAGGATTTCGCCGATTTGCCGCTCGATCGTGTGCAAGGGATTGAGCGAGGTCATCGGCTCCTGGAAGACCATGGTGATGTGGGCGCCCCTGATCTCGCGCAGCCGCGCCTCGCGGGCCGCAAGAAGATCCTCGCCCTTGAACAGCACTTGGCCTTGAACCTCGGCGGCGCGGCCAAGCAGACGCACGATCGAAAGAGCGGTCACCGATTTGCCGGAGCCGGACTCGCCGACGAGCGCCAGCGTGCGTGCCGCGCTCCAGCGTGAAGGAAACGCCGTCGACGGCGAGCAGTCTCGTTGCCGCCCTGCCGGAAGCGGACGTCGAGATCACGAACGTCGAGGAGAGGGGCGTCAGGCACGAAAATCATCCTGCAACGCGAAACGAGAGTTCCAACAAGGCATACACACGCGGACAATGCCCCTATGCAAGCGTCTTTCTCGGGTCGAAAGCGTCGCGCACGGCTTCGCCGATGAAGACCAGCAGCGACGAGCATGATCGCGATGACGAAAAAGCCGGTGAGGCCGAGCCAGGGCGCCTGCCAAATTCGACTTTCCCTGCAACAAGAGTTCGCCCAGCGAAGGCGAGCCCGGCGGCAAGCCAAAGCCCAGAAAATCGAGCGCCGTCAGCGTCGTGATCGAGCTGTTGAGGACGAAGGGAAGAAACGTCAGGGTCGCGACCATCGCGTTCGGCAGAACATGCTTGACGATGATCGCGCCATTGGAGAGCCCGAGCGCGCGCGCCGCGTTGACATATTCGAAATTCCGGGCGCGCAAAAATTCGGCGCGCACGACATGCACGAGGCGCACCCAGGAAAACAGCAGAAGAATGCCGAGCAGCACGAAGAAACCCGGCGTGATGATCGAGGAAATGATGATCAAAAGATAGAGCTCCGGGAGCGACGACCATATCTCGATGAAGCGCTGGAAAATGAGATCGATCCAGCCGCCGAAATAGCCTTGCACCGCGCCGGCCGCGACCCCGATGACCGAGGAGACCGCCGCGAGCGTCAGGCCAAACAGGATCGAGAGGCGGAAGCCATAGAGCAAGCCGGGCCAGGACATCGCGGCCTTGATCGTCGGTTCCGAGCCAGTTCCATTCGATATCGCTGCAATTGCCATCTGGGCTTTTTGGTAGAAGCGCTGCACGGCGGCGCGGCATTGCGCTTCGCTCAGCATCCAGGTCGGCGGCGAAGGTGCCGGCACCGGCAATTGGCGGTTGATGGTCCGGTAGGAATAGCGGATTGGCGGCCAAATCATGAAGCCATGCGCGTCGATCTCCTTGGCGATCACCGCGTCGCGATAGTCGGTTTGGGCGAGAAAGCCGCCGAACTTCTCTTCCGGATAATCATGCAGGATCGGCAACAAAATCTCGCCTTTGTAGACGACGAGGAGCGGCTTGTCGTTGGCGATGAATTCCGAGAACAGCG
This sequence comes from uncultured Alphaproteobacteria bacterium, assembly GCA_963851225.1. Lineage (GTDB taxonomy): Bacteria > Pseudomonadota > Alphaproteobacteria > Rhizobiales > Beijerinckiaceae > Methylocapsa. The sequence goes on from CAWKON010000052.1 coordinate 247,282, forward strand.
ACAAGACGAAGAAGAACAGAAAAATCCAGAACGACCAATAGCCGCGCTTGTTGGCCTTGAAATTCGCGAGACGGCGCTGGTTGATCGGGCTTAAGCTGAAATCGCCGCGGTTTCGGCCGGCGCGGCGCGGAGCGGCATCTGGCGCATCGCCGCTACCAGATGAGGGAGCGCGCACCGCCTAAACCTCCCGCGTCTCGAAATCGATGCGCGGATCGATCCACATGTAGGTCAAGTCGGAAAGAAGGTTCACGACGAGGCCGAGCAGCGCGAAAATATAAAGATCGGCGAAAACGACCGGATAATCGCGATTGACGATCGATTCGAACGAAAGCAGACCGAGCCCGTCGAGCGAGAAAATCGTTTCGATCAGGAGCGAACCGCCGAAGAACGCGGCGATAAAGGCGCCGGGAAAACCGGAGACGACGATCATCATGGCGTTGCGAAAGACATGGCCATAAAGCACGCGGCGCTCGCTCAGAGCCTTTCATCCGCGCCGTCTGCACATATTGCTTGGCGATCTCGTCGAGAAACGAATTCTTGGTCAAGAATGTCGAGGTCGCGAAGGCGCCAAGCGTCATCGACACCACCGGCAGCGTGATGTGCCAGAAATAATCGGCGATCTTGCCGGTGAGCGAAAGCTCCGGCCAGTTTTCGGAGGTCAGGCCGCGCAGCGGAAAAATCTGCCAGAACGAGCCGCCGCAAAAAAGCACGATGAGCAGGATCGCGAAGAGAAAACTCGGGATCGCATAGCCCGTGATGACGACGGCCGAGGACCAAACGTCGAAGCGCGAGCCGTCGCTGACCGCTTTTTTGATGCCGAGAGGAATCGAGATCGCATAGGAAAGCAGCGTCATCCAAAGACCGAGCGAGATCGAAACCGGCAGCTTTTCCTTGATCAGTTGCAACACCGGCACGTCGCGAAAATAGGAGCGCCCGAAATCGAAGGTCGCGTAGTTTTTGAGCATCAGGAAAAAACGCTCATAGGCCGGCTTGTCGAAGCCGAATTGCTTTTCGAGCTCGGCGATGAATTTCGGGTCGAGGCCCTGGGCGCCGCGATATTTCGATGACATATCGCCGGCGCCACGCCGTGTTGCCGGTATCCGCCGCCGCCGCCGAAATGCGCGGTCGCGCCGGAATCTACGCCCTTGCAATTGCGCGAGAATGCGCTCGACAGGCCCGCCCGGCGCAAATTGCACAATGACGAAGTTGATGAACAAAATTCCGAAGAGGGTCGGGAATCATGAACAGGAGACGGCGCGCGATATAGGCAAACATCAGAAGCCCTTCAGCGGCCGGTGAAATGGATGCGCTTGGCTTTTTCCTCGTCGTACCACCAGGTCGAGACGACGCCGATGTCGTAGCGAGCGCCGCGCTCGGGACGCCCGAACAAATCCCAATAGGCGACAAGGTGGTTGGGCTTGTTCCACATCGGAACCCAATAATGACCAGACGCGCAGAATGCGATCGATCGCGCGGCAGATGAAGGTCAGTTGTTCGCGCGTCTCGGCGACCAGCGCCTGTTCGATCAAGGCATCGACCGCTGGATTGGCGATCCCCGAGACATTATGCGAGCCGGGCAGGTTTGCCGCTTCCGACCCGAATGTCGATGCGCATGCCTTCGCCCGGCGTGAGGCCGAGGCCGAAGCGCGAGGTTACGATGTCATAATCGAAATCGTCGAGTCGCCGCTTATATTGCGCCGCATCGACGACCCGGTAGCGGGCTTCAATCCCGAGCAGCTTCAGGTTCTTGATGAACGGCGCGGTATGCGGCTCCAGGGCATTGTCGAAATCCAGAAATTCGATCTCGAAAGGCTTGCCATCGGGCAAATTCAAGACGCGTGCCCGCGCGCTTGCAGCCGGCATCGGAGAAGAGCGTGCGCCGCCTGGCGCAAAAGCTCGCGATCCTGGCCCGAACCATCCGAAACCGGCGGGACATAGACCGCGCCGAACACGCTTGGATCGAGTTCGCCCCGGAATGGTTCGAGCAGCGCAAGTTCTTCGGGTGCGGGGCTGCCCTGCGCCGCCATCGGCGAATTCTGGAAAAACGAAGTCGGTGCGCGAATAGACGCCATACATGATATTGGCGTTGGTCCATTCGAAATCGAAGGCAAGACCGATTGCCTGCCTGATCCTCGCATCCTTGAATTTGCCGCGCCTGATGTTGAAGAACCAGCCCTGCGTCCCCATCGGCGATTCATCGGGCAGTGTCGCGCGGATAACCCTGCCATCCTTGACGGCGGCGAAATCATAGCCGGTCGCCCACACGGCCGAGGTGAATTCCTCGCGAAAGGTGAAGACGCCCGCCTTGAATGCCTCGAATGCGACTTTCCGGTCGCCGAAATATTCGAACCGGATGCGATCGAAATTCGCCTGGCCAACATTGACCGCAAGATCCTTGCCCCAATAGTCCGGGACGCGGTCGAAAGCAATGTAATGCCCGGCATCGAAGGGGCCGACCTTATAGGCGCTCGATCCGAGCGGCGGCTCGAGCGTCGTCTCGTCGAATGGGTGGTTCGCGTAATAGGCCGCGGAAAAGATTGGTTGTCCGGCGATGATCAACGCCGCTTCCCGGCTGTGGCGCGGCTTCAGGCGCACCATGACAATATCGTCGGCCTCGGCCTCGGCGGCATCGAGATCGCGCAATGATTGGCGGATCGACGGGTGGCCCTTGGTTTTCAGAATATTTAGGGAAAACGCGACATCGCGCGCGGTCAAGGGCGAGCCGTCATGGAATCGTGCCTCCTTGCGCAGAAGAAAGCGGTAAGTTGTCTTGTCGGCCGAAATCCGGACGGCGCGCGCGACAAGGCCATAGAGCGAATCCGGCTCGTCGCCGCTGCCGGCCATCAGCGAATCGAAGATGGCGCCCATGCCGGCGGCGCCATCGCCCTTCAAAATATAGGTGTTCAGCGTATTGAAGGTGGTGAAATTCTGGTTGCCGGATGTCGAGCTGACCTGAAGGGCGATCTCGCCGCCCTTCGGCGCATCGCGGGTTCAATATGGAAAATGGCTAAAGCCAGCGGGCATGGCGAGATCGCCGAAGATCGAGAGGCCGTGGGTCTCTCGGTCTCCTGCGCGGCCGCCTGGGCAGCGGTCGGGAAAAAGCGCGGCAAGATGAAGCCCCCGAAGCCAAGACACAATGCCGAGCGGCGGGTGAGCGCATAGGACGCTCGCGGAAAGAGTTTGGCGGTCAAGCTTGCCCTCCAGGCGATGTGCCGGGCCGGAACAAAGTCGCCGCATCCGGCGTTTCAGGCGGCGCGGACGCGGGCAGCGGCAAACACGGCTGAGTTCATCGGCCATATAAGCAGGAAAAAGCCGGGCAGGAACCCGGCTCTTGCAATAACACGCTGCAAAACTCCCATTTTGCCGGATAAAGGCTCGGGATTGTCGGTAATGTCTCAGTATGAATTTCTGCTTCCTGGCCAAAGCCACATTGAGCGTTGCTGTCCTTAAGGTCGCCGACAGGTCATCCCCGGTCATTTCACTGCATTTATTCGCCGACGTCCTGCAGCCGATCGCAGATCTGCGGCTGCCGTCTGAGGTCCTCATCCGGTCGATGTCATCAGACGTCCCGGGCTATACCAGCTCGTCAGTAGCCGCGCAATAATCACAGTTGCCGCACAACAGTGCCTAACGTCTTGCGACGACTGCCCCTGGCAGCGTATGGTTATGAATAGCGTCGGTCGTGATTGGAACACCCTGTACGGCCGCTTCCGTGCCGGCACCGCTGTCGTACGCCACCTGAGGTTGACAAAGGTTAAGGAATTTCGCTGCATCGACGGAGTGCGCATTGGCCAATAAAGAGGATGTCGTCGTTGCGCATCTGAAACCTGGTGGCCAGGAAATAGCCGCCGGGATCGCGGAAGCCGATCGGAGAAAATGACCGGAACAAGCGGCCCGCTGAACCGCGTCATGTCGGCGCCGAGCAGCTGGGCGACTTCGCGCGGCTCCTGGCGGTAAAGGAACACCGCGCCTGGATCGGCCTGGAAGTCGGCCAAGCCGCCGGCTTTCGCCACGGCCTCGGCGAGGTTGAGCCGCCAAGCGTCGAAATTGATCTGGCCTTGGTTAATGCCGTTGGTGTTGGACTGTGGCCCCAAAGGCCATGAATTTCTGCTGCTCCTGATAGACATAGATCCGGTCGCCCGGCAATATATAGATGTTATTGCTTGCATTCATCACGAGATTTTCGAACGGCACGGTGGCGCGGCGTCCGCCCCGCTCGAGCATGACCCAGCTCGAATAGCCTGGTCCGGAGATGCCGCCCGCGCGGGTGATGGCGTCGAGAACGCGGTCTCCGGCGCCCGTCGTCGGAACCGCAAAGCGAAGCGGGGTGTTCACCGAGCCGACCACGCTGATCAGCGAGGTCCGCTGCTGGGACAAGGTCACGACGACTTGGGGTTCGATCGCGCGGTTCTTGATCTTCTCGACGATATCGTTTTGAATTTGGACGTTGGTCGCGGCCGGCAGCTTTGATCAGTCCGGCGAACGGTATGGTGATATTGCCGCTGTTGTCGACCATTTGGTCCGGAAGCGTTCACGAAATTGCCCGGCCGCACGCCGGCTTCCAGCGGGATGAACAAGCCGCCTGCCGCCGCTTCGAAAACCGTGACGGACACCACGTCGCCGATGCCGAAGGTGATGTTGGCCGGCGGACGCCGGTCCGTGAATGCGCCCGCGAGTCCCTTGGGTTCATGGGCCGCGAGAATATCGATGGTCTCGGGAGCAAGCTTGACCAAGGCGTAGGGGACGGTCGGAGATGCTCCACTTTCAATGTCCGCCGACGTCGGTCCGGACACAGGAAAGAACGAACAGCCCCCGGCCCCCAACATGGCGAGAGCGGACAAGGAGATCAAGCCGCGTCGCAAGCCCAACATGAATTTCCCCAGCAATAACCTCTACCCATGCTTAGCCGAAAACAGCAGCTGAAGCTAGCAAAGCGGAGCCGTTTTCCTGCGCGCGGGCGCAGTATCCGCAGCACCGTTGCAATTTTAGCACAAAGACCGGAATGTCGCCCGCGCAGACGGAACTTTAGTCTGGCTTTGAAATTGGAATCGCGCTTGCAAGTCCGTTTTGCCAACGTCCTCGTCTCCGGCGATGGGCGAAGTCGGAACCTCCATATTCAAGAAATCTCAGCAAGAACAAATCTTACCTTGTGAGATTTCCGTTCTGCCGCATCGAATGCCGGCAAGGGCGGCTCGACCGGATAGAGGACGCCCAAAAGTCTCGTTTAAATCAAGCTCTTTCACATGCTACACTTGTCCCATGAGCAGCGGAATCGCAACTGGAGCAGGGACAGAGACGGACCGCGCGCGTAGCCGGCGCGTGGCTTCGCTCGTGCGGCGCTCGGGCGGCGCTCGATCGTCCTCATCGGTCTCATGGGATCGGGAAAGACCTCGACCGGCCGGCGACTTGCGCAGGAGCTTGGCCTCGATTTCGTCGATGCCGATGAGGAGATCGAAGCCGCGGCGGGCATGTCGATCACGGAAATTTTCGCACAGCACGGCGAGGACTATTTCCGCGACGGGGAACGCCGGGTCATGGCGCGCCTGTTGAGTGAGGGTCCGCGCGTGATTGCGAGTGGCGGCGGGGCCTTCATGAACGAGGAGACAAGGGCCCGGATCGCTTTGTCTGGAATATCGGTTTGGCTAAAAGCGGATCACGACGTGCTTTGGCGCCGCGTGCGCAAACGCTCGCATCGTCCTCTTCTGCAGGGCGGCGATCCCGAGCAAATTTTGCGGACGCTTTTGGAACAGCGTTATCCGGTCTATGCCATGGCCGACATCACCGTCGTTTCGCGGGATGGGCCGCATGAACAAGCGGCTCGAGGAAGCTATTGCGGCAATCGAGTGTTTTTTGCGGTCTTCGCCCGGCTTGACCGCGCCAACAAGGCCACACTGCATCACCTTTCCGGATCGGCAAATGGGCGCCGGCCCGCAACCCTTTTCGCACCAGGCGCAAGTCGACGTGGAGCTTGGGGCGCGGAGCTATGCGATTTTGATTGGCGCGGGGCTGATCGCGGAAGCGGAAACCATATACGCCGGCTCGCCCCTCGGGCGGCTTGCGCGATCGTCACCGATGAAAATGTCGCCAAATTGCATTTGCCTGCCGCTCGAACACGGCGCTCGATCAGGCAAGTGTCCGCCACGCAAAGGTGATCGTTGCGCCAGGCGAAGGGTCGAAATCGTTCGCCGATACCTATGCAAAGCTTTGCAATGCGCTGATCGGCGCGAAACTCGAGCGCGGTGATGTGATCGTCGCGCTTGGCGGCGGCGTCATCGGCGATCTTGCCGGTTTTGCCGCGGCGACGGTCCGGCGCGGAATGCGCCTCATTCAGGTGCCGACAACGCTTTTGGCCGAGGTCGATTCATCGGTGGGCGGCAAGACCGGGATCAACTCCCCGCATGGTAAGAATTTGATCGGCGCATTCCATCAGCCTTCGCTGGTTATCGCGGACACCGACACGCTAGCAACGTTGCCGCCGCGCGAATTTCGCGCCGGCTATGCCGAAATCGTCAAATATGGCCTCATTGGCGACGCCGGATTTTATGCCTGGCTGGAAGCCAATTGGCGCGGCGGTCTTCGCGGGAGGCGCCGACCGCATTCATGCGATCGCGACAAGCTGCAAGGCGAAGGCGGCGATCGTCGCGCGCGATGAATATGAGGAGGGCGAACGCGCGCTCCTCAATCTTGGCCATACCTTTGGCCATGCGCTCGAGCGTATCACCACACTACGATGGAGCAGAGGCTTGTCCATGGCGAGGCGGTCGCGATTGGCATGGCTTGCGCGTTTCGCTTCTCGGCACGCCGCGGCCTTTGCCAGCTCGGAGGAACAAGCGCGGGTCGAAGCGCATTTGCAAGAGGTTGGCCTGCCGGTACGCATCGCCGGAATCCCCGGCTGGAACGCCGGCCCCGGCGCGATCCTCGAAGCGATGTATCAGGACAAAAAGGTCAAGCATGGCAGCCTTGCCTTCATCCTTGCGCGAGCAATCGGAGATTGCTTCATAGCCAAGACGGTCGAAGCCACGGAGATCCGCGACTTTCTTCAAGATGAACTGAATACGGGACATTGACAGCCATGAACGGCGCGGGTGCCGGCGTTTTACCGGTCGATGTTTGGCTCGCGATCGCAACCATCCTCTTATGCGTAGCGCTATCGGCGTTTTTCTCGGCTTCGGAAACAGCGCTGACCGCCGCCTCCCGCGCGCGCATGCATGCCTTGGAGAAAAATGGCGATCGGCGCGCGGCACTGGTCAACCGGCTGCTGGCGAGCCGGGCGCGGCTGATTGGCACGACGCTTCTCGGCAATACGCTCGTCACTACAGGCGCATCGGCGTTTGCGACCAGCATCCTCGTCGCCCTCACGGGCGAGCGCGGCGCGCTCTATGCGACCGGGCTCATGACCGTGCTTCTGCTCGTTTTCGCCGAAGTGATGCCGAAAACCGTGGCGATCAATTACCCGGACCGCACTTCGCTTCTCGTCGCTCGCGCGATTTCGATTTTCGTCGCCGTCTTCGGGCCTGTCCTCATCGGCGTTGAAGTGCTGGTGCGCGGATTTTTGAAAGTGGCCGGTGTCGATACGAGCAGGCGGCAATCGATTCTGTCCGGGCATCGAAGAACTGAAAAGCGCGGTGGATCTTCTGCACCGGGAGGGCGGCGTCGCGACGTTCCGACCGCGACATGTTCGGCGGCCTGCTCGATCTTCGCGATCTCGAAGTGTCGGACGTTATGGTTCATCGCACCAAAATGCTCGCCCTCAACGCCGATTTGCCGTCGCAAGATTTGATTCGCGAGGTGGTCGCCGCGCCTTATTCGCGGCTGCCGCTCTGGCGCGGCCAGCCGGAAAATATTGTCGGCGTGCTGCACGCCAAGGATCTCTTGCGCGCGCTCGACGCGGCCGGCGGCGAGGTCAAGGATTTCAAAGTCGAAAGCATCGCGCTCGAACCGTGGTTCGTGCCGGAAACGACCCCGGTTCAGGATCAGCTCCAGGCGTTCTTGAAACGCAAAACTCATTTTGCCCTTGTGGTCGATGAATATGGCGTCGTCATGGGCCTAGTCACGCTGGAGGATATTCTCGAGGAAATCGTCGGCGATATCGCCGACGAGCATGATGTGATCGTTCAAGGCGTGCGCATGCTGCCGGGCGGGTCCGCGATCGTTGACGGCTCCGTGCCGATCCGCGATCTCAACCGCGCCATGGCTTGGGATCTCCCGGACGAGGAAGCGACGACCATCGCCGGTCTCGTCATCAATGAGGCGCGCGCCATCCCGGAGCCGGGTCAGGTGTTTGCGTTCCACAATTTCCGCTTCGAAGTGCTGCGCAAGACGCGCAACCGGATCACGTCGTTGAAAATCATGCCGGTAGAATCTGGCGAAGCCGCGCCGGGCGATTAGTTTAGTTTGGCACCGCTTTGCCAAACCCGGCGGTTTCCATGGCCTGGTGGATCTTGCCCTGAAATGCCTCGTCCTCGCCTTTGGCTAAAAGCCCGGCATGGGCCGCAATCGCGCTGCATAAGGCTTCGACCCAGGGGATGTCCGCCTTGGCGAAATCGCTTAGCACGTAATCGTGCACAAGCGTCTTGTCGCCGGGATGGCCGATGCCGATCCGCACGCGGCGGTAGTCGTTGCCAATATGCGCGCTCAAGGATTTGAGGCCATTATGGCCAGCGTTGCCGCCGCCGGTCTTGACCCGCAGCTTGCCCGGCGGCAGATCGAGTTCGTCGTGAAAGACGACGATGCGGGACGGATCGATTTGATAGTAGCGCGCCGCCGCGCCGGCCGAGCGGCCAGATTCATTCATGTAGGTTTGCGGCTTGAGCAGAATCACCCGTTCGCCTTCGAGCATGATCTCGGTTACGAGGCCCTGAAAGCGCGAACGGAATGCCGGCGCACGATGGTCGCGCGCAATTCGATCGAGAGCCATGAAGCCGGCATTGTGGCGATGGCCGGCAAAGGCGTTTCCCATATTGCCGAGGCCCGCGAAGAGAAGCATGGCGCCCGCTCAATGCTGTCGTGGTTTGCGGGCGGAATTCCGGCCACAAAGCGGGACGCTATTTCTTGCCCTTTGGCGGGGCTTTGGCCGGCGCACCCGCCGGCGCGGCGGCAGGGCTCGGAGGCCTTCCCCTTGGCGTCCGGCGCCGGCGCCGGCGCGGCGGCCGCCGCAGTTGCGGGGGCCGCGGCCGCAGGCTCTTCCGCGGCAACGAGCGGGGGTGCGATCGTCGCAATCGTGAAATCACGTTCGCGCTGGGTCAGCTTGCAACCTTCCGGCAGGGGAATTGCGTCAATATGCACCGAGTCGTTGATTTGTAATGCCGCGAGATCGGCGACGACCGCCTCGGGAATGGCATCCGCCGGAACCCGCATGGCAATCGCATGACGCACGATGTTCAAGCTGCCGCCCGTCTTGAGACCGGGGCAAATATCCTGATTGACGAAATGCACCGGCACCTCGACACGCAGGCTCGCCCCTGGCTTCAGGCGGAGGAAATCGACATGTAGCGGCTGATCCTTGATGGAATCGAGCTGGTAATCGCGCGGAATGACCCGTTGCTTGACGCCGTCCACATCGAGCTCGAAAATCGTGGTCAGGAAATGCCCGGCGTAGATCAATTTGTTCAATTCGCGATAGTCGAGCGAAACCGGTGCGGCCGCCTCGCCGCCGCCATAGATCACGCCTGGAATACGGCCTTGACGACGCACGCCGCGCGCGGCCCCCTTGCCTGTCCCGCCGCGCGCCGTGGCGTTGAGTAATTTCGTCCCGGCCATTTAGGTATCCTTGCGATTGCGATGCTGAATTATGGTGCGCCCGAGTCTCCAGGGGTAGCCGGAAGGGACGCCAGGGGCGCTTATAACGGCGCGCCCGCGCAGATGCAATGCTTACCCACGTTCGCCTGTTTGTGAAATAGGCGATGAACCGGTCAGACAGCCGCCTCGCAGTTCGAAATTGATCGGCAAGCCCCGGCAACCACGCATCGAAATCCGGTGACCGGACAAATATATTCATCTGGCATTACATATCCAAAAAGCGCTTACGGCGCGAGCCCGTGACTGGCACCCTGCAACGCGGACTTTTTCGAGGCGAGGAGCGTTTATCCTCTAGCGCTATCCCTGGATTGCGAGTAACCTTCCCGTATATTGCCGGAATTGGTCGGGGTGGGGGGCTCGCGATGATCCAATTTTTGCTTGGCGTATTGCCGCTCGCTGCGAATTTTTTGGGGGTCTCGCAGGCCATCGAAATGAGACGCTATCGCCGTGGCATCCAAGGCCTGATCCTGGCGATCGCATTTGCATCGTCTTTATTGTTGCCTATTTCGTTCGCCGCGGCCGACTGCGTGTCTGCTATCCCCCCTCCCACAATAAAGACCATCTGCGACCTCCAGAATATAACCAATAAACTTGCCGGCAACTATGTCATCGCCAATGACATTGATGCGAGTGAAACGGCGGGCTGGAATGGGGGCACGGGGTTTGTTCCGATCGGCGACGATGTAAATCAATTCACGGGGGTGTTAGATGGAAAGGGATATACGATCAGCAATCTTACGACGCAGTCTCCAAAAACTTATGTCGGGCTTTTTGGTTATGTCGGCGTCAACGGGACGATCGCGAACGTAAACATCACGAACTCGAATCCAGTGTATACGGGTCCCGTCAACAGCGGCATAATTGGAGTTCTGGCGGGAGGAAATGACGGACGGATCATCGACTGCTACACATCCGGTACTTTAAGCAGCCGTGGGGGACTTTTTGGCGGGCTCGTCGGCTTTACTGGCAACCCGGGGATAGTCAGCCGATCGTCTTCCTCTGTGAACATCGCGCCCCCAGATACGCTAGATTCGCTATGTGAGGCGGGCGGTTTGGTTGGGTTCAATACGGGGGTTATCAGCAATTCGCATGCGAGTGGCGGGGTACGCGGCGGCGCCGGAAGCTCTGGCTTCGTTTGGCTAGGCGGGCTCGTCGGCTATAATTCGCCTAACGGCTTTTGCTGCAGCGGCCGAATATCCATAGATCGTTCGTGGGCGAGCGGAAGCGTTACGGGGACCGGACCAGGCTATGTGTATGTTGGAGGCCTGGTGGGCTACCAAGCCAGCACCAGGGACTCGCGTGACTACATAAGAGGCTCATACGCCACCGGCGCGGTCTCATCCACGGGCGCCTTCTTGGATGGGGCGACGGGCGCAGGCGGGCTCATTGGCAATTCCGCCGGGACGGTATTTACATCTTATGCCACTGGAAGTGTGACGAGCACGAATGGGCCGGTGGGCGGGCTTGTCGGCTATGGGGTCACCGGATTTTACGACCAAACATACGCCACAGGGGCGGTGAGCGGACCTGCCAATATGACCGGGGGGCTGGTCGGCCGCGGCACTGGTTTCACCCACTCATATTGGGATATTCAAACGACCGGTCAAACCACCAGCGCGGCCGGCGTCGGCCTTACGACCGCGCAGCTCAAGGCCGTATTGCCGAGCGGTTTCGATCCAACTGTGTGGGGAATTCATCCCCCATACACTTATCCTTACCTGAAAGCGTTCCTGGTTACATTTCCAGTGAAGGATTTCTCTTTCCGCTGCAACAACAGTATGTGCACGGCCTACAATACAAACATCACTTCTGTAATGGACCATTCTGGGACGCCACTCGATCCGAATTCAGCCACAAGACGGGACACGTGGTACACACCTGATAAAGTGGTAACCGCGTATACCGGAGAAAATGGTCTGCGGCTGTACGGTGAGGACGCGACGAAGGCACCAGGGTACAAGAAAGATTATTTAGGGTCAAATTTTTCTATTAACGGACACTATGTTGGCGCAGAAATCCTTGATGCAACCAACTGTGGAATTGATACCAGCGGGAACATTATTCCAAATTGTACATGTAAAGCGACCTCAACCTGTGCAAAAACGTTTCTAAACTACGATGGCCATTCCGGATATGATTACCCATTTTCACCAGGAACCATAATTGTCGCGCCAGCAACTGGGCAGCTGTACAAAGCCGAAGACGACTTGGTCAATATTTCCAGCGCATGCGAAACGGCCGGCATAAAAGGATGGAAGCGGTGGCATTCATTTTATATCGTGCAGGGAACAGGTTCGAATGATGCTGACTTTCAACGGAACGGGTATTCAACTTGGTACTTGCATGCCGACCGGCTTGCTCCCAAAGTTGATTTCAGACATCCTAGCAAAAGGTCACGCATTTGTTCAAGCTGGCGATCCGATAGCATATGTTGGATGCTATGGACCCACCATAAGCGGCTCGATTTGTACTCAAACTCTTCCCCCGCATAGTTGTGGAACTGGCCTAAGTCCTCACCTTCATTTTGAGGTTCGAAACACTCATTTTGACGCTACAACGAAATTACCAGACGGACTCGACGACGCAAAATCCGTGGTAGACCCATACGCCGACGGTCTTTGGCTCCGGTAGAACTGTCTCACGCGCCGCCGCTCGCCGCGCTCTCCCCGACGAAAATCTCGTCTTTCGCCGGTGGCGTACGTCAGGTGCCGGTGTCGCGATATTTCCATGGGTAGCTGAGCACTCCGCCCGCTTTCAACAGTGCGTCCATCGCGCCGAGCATAACGTTTTGGCGGCCTTGAAGGCTCTTGTGCACGACTTTTTTGAGGCGGGTTCCCGCCACGCTTTCCGTTAACGCAACTTTAAGAGAATCCGCGCAAGGCTCGCCACAAAGTCTTAACCAATTTTTGGAGCGCGTGCATGGACGAGATTCCAGACGACGGCGCTGAACCCTCGCAAACCCGCCCTCGGGGCGCGAATCTTCCCGCGGCAGGAACGGGAGGCAGGGAAGCGAGGCAAGGGGCTGCCTCCGGCCTCGTGCCTTTCATGGAGGTCGGGGCCACATCGGCGCGGCGGGCGCCGCCGCGCTTCGAGCAGTTTTCCGGCTATAGTTCGCTCGTCGCTTTGGCTGTCTGTCTTTTTGGCTTCGCTTGGGCGGCGGGGTCGTATTTTTCCGGTAATCATTTACCGTTTTATGGGTTGAAGCCGCCGCCCGCACGAACTGTCGCGACGCAAGAGAGCACGGCGCGCACCGAGATGCTCCGCACGACGCAAAAAATGGCCGAGGATATAAGGGACCTCAAAGTCAACATCGAGGCGATGCGCACCGCACAAAGCCAAACGGCGCTAGAGACCGCCGCGCTAGAAGGCCTGAAGTCGCGTCTCGATGCGGTGAAAACCGAAACCGGGGCCTCGATCGCCGAGCTTGCCGGCAGGGTCGAGCATCTTCAGCGCGAACCCTCCGCGAAACTTTCCCAAGTTCTCGAGCGGCTCGATCGCATTGAGCGGCAGACCGCGGCGCCGCCTTCTACCGCATCGACCGGCGCCGCCTCGGCAGCGGGTAAGGCGGCCGCCGGGAAACAAGCGCAACTTGCCAATGCGCCGGCGAAGCCACCGCTTGAAAACGCGACGGGTCATCCACAATTGATCACCAACTGGGTTGTCCGTGATGTCTACGACGGGATCGCACTCGTCGAGAGTCCGCGCGGCTCGATCGAGGTAGCACCTGGAGAATTCATTCCCGGGGCCGGTATGGTGAAATCGATCCAAAGGCGCGGCGGCGGCTGGATTGTGATCACGAGCCGGGGTCTTGTCGATTCCGCCCGCACAGTTACCAGCCGTGACGCCGGCGAATGGCCGGTCCGGGCATGGTAACCTCCTAGGATGCCACGAATTTTAAAACTTGGTACCGCCACCCCGGCTCGAACGGGGGACCTCTAGATCCACAATCTAGCGCTCTAACCAACTGAGCTATGGCGGCGTGCCGGAATGTGCCGGACGGTAAAAGGATCGATCCGCGATTGCAAGGCCGCGAGAAAAGTCTCGCGAGAGGAGAAAATCCAACCGCGAAATTGGCGATTCTCGACTATCACGCTTGAGAATAAATTGATTGCATTGCCCGGACAAGGACGCAGAAGCCGGGCCACGCGCGGCCGCGCCGCGAGGATTTCGTAAGGGTTAGCCATGCTTGCAGAGAAAGCTCAAGGCAGCATGACCGGGTTTTGCCGCGCGTCTGGCCTGAGTGACCAAGACATCACGGACGCTTTGGCCGTTCTGCCGTCCGGGCTTGCGTCCCATACGCCAATCGTGGCGATGCGCAGCAAGGGTGCGGCGCATCCATACACGCCGATTCTCGCCAGCAAAAGCCTGCTGAATTTGTGCGGCGCAAGAAATCTTACCGGTCTTGCCCGCTTTCTATCCGGGGCCAAGGGAGGCTGCTCGCAACGGCTCGCCGATGTTGCGGCGAATCTCGATCTCGACGCGGCGCCCATCGTCGAAACGCTGCATTTTCACGTCGGCGGCGCGGTCAGAACCATCACTTTTCTCTGCCGCTGCACCAGTGCCGGAGGAGCGCCGCCACTGTTTGTCGCCGCAGTCCTCGATGTCTTCCATCGGCCGGAGGAGGCAGCTTTCCTTGCGCCGCGCGCCGCCCCGCCAGTGTGCGCGCGAGCCGCACGCCACGCCAACAAACCCATCGAACCGGCTCTGCCAAAGGCCGCGCGAAGCCTGTCGCGGCCGGGCGCCGGAAGCAGCCGCGAAAGCCTCGAAAAGGAGTTGCGCCGCCAGAAAGCCGAGTTTCGCGAGCTAAGCGCCATCTTGGATACCGCGATGGACGGCATTGCCGTGCTCGATTCTCAAGGGCAAATCCTAAGTTTGAACCGCTCCGGCGAGGCTCTTTTCGGCTACGACCAGAACGAGGTGGCGGGGGAGCATTTCACAAGACTGATCGCACCAGAAAGCCGCGCGCAGGCAAATGCCTATTTCGAAGGGGTGAAAGCCCAAGGCGCCGCCAGTCTGCTCAATCAGGGGCGCGAGATCGTCGGCCTCGCCCGCCAAGGCGGGACCATTCCGGTCTTCATGACGCTTGGCCGCATCGGGGCATTGCCCGGCGCCGGGGAGAAACGGGCGGCGCGCTTTTGCACCCTCTTGCGCGACCTCACGCATTGGAAAAAGGCCGAGCGAGAGCTAGAGGAAGCCCGCAAGGAGGCTGAGCGCGCAAGCGCGTTGAAATCGGACTTTCTTGCCAGGGTCAGCCATGAAATCCGGACGCCGCTCAATGCGATACTAGGTTTTGCCGAAGTCATGATGGACGAGCGTTTCGGCGCGATCGGCAATCAGCGCTATAAGGATTACTTAAGCGATATTCATGCCTCTGGCACGCTGGTCATGAGTCTCGTCAACGATCTTCTCGATCTTTCCAAGATCGAGGCAGGCAAGATGGATTTCGATTTTGCATCGATTGACGCCAATCGCATTGTCTCGGAGTGCGTCTCGATCATGCAGCCGCAGGCAAGCCGCGAGCGGGTCGCGCTCCGGCTCTCATTGTCGCCGGCGCTACCAAATATTCTCGCCGACGAGCGTTCGCTTCGCCAGATCGTCTTGAACCTTCTGTCGAACGCGGTGAAGTTCAACCGGCCGGGCGGTCAAGTTATAGTCGCCACCGCGCTCGCCGACGCCGGGAGTGCCGTGATTCGCATTCGCGATTCCGGGGTTGGCATGCCCGAGGCCGGCATCGGCGAGGCTTTTGAGCCGTTCCGGCGGCTTGTCACCGCGACGCCGTCGCGTGGCACTGGGCTCGGCCTGCCGCTGACCAAGGCCTTGGCCGAGGCCAATCACGCTTCCCTTACGATCAAGAGCAAGGAGCACGAGGGCACTTTGGTCGAGGTTGTCTTCCCGGCCGCGCGCATCCTGGCCGAATGATCCGGCTTTAGAGGCGTGGTGGCGGGCCGCGACGTGCCTTGCCGGCATGGGCTGTTCGCCGCATGATGCATGACCAAGCGAATCGGTGCGGATATCAATCGAAGGTTTAGGAGCCATGACAAAAACCGTCCGGGTTTACGAAATTGGCGGGCCCGAGGCGATGCGGATCGAGGATATCGCGCCTCCGCCGCCCGCGCGCGGAGAAGTGCTCGTCCGCAATCATGCGATCGGCGTCAATTTCATCGACACTTATTTTCGTAGCGGCGCCTATCCGGTTCCCTCGCTTCCCTTCACGCCTGGCAACGAGGGCGCTGGCGAGATCGCCGCACTCGGCAAGGGCGTGAAAAATTTCAAGCTTGGCGACAGGGTCGCCTATGCCACGAACCTCGGCGCCTACGCGGGGGAGCGGCTGATCGATGTGGATCGTCTCGTCAAGCTGCCGAAAAACATCTCATATGAGACAGCCGCGGCGATGATGCTGAAGGGCCTCACCGCGAACTATTTGCTGCGCCGGACTTTTAGGGTGAAGGCGGGCGATACGATCCTCGTTCACGCGGCGGCGGGCGGGGTTGGTCTTATTCTATGCCAATGGGCGAAGGCACTCGGCGCGAGCGTGATCGGGACGGTGGGCTCGCCCGAAAAAGCCAAGCTCGCCAAGAAGGCCGGAGCCAAGCACACGATCCTCTATCGCGAGGAGGATTTTGCCGCGCGTGTGAAAGAGATCACCAAGGGTAAACTCTGCGATGTGGTCTATGACGGCGTGGGCCGGGCAACCTTTCCGGCCTCGCTGGATTGCCTCCGGCCGCTTGGAATGTTCGTGAGTTTTGGCTCCGCCTCGGGGCAGATCGAAGGATTTAATTTGGGGCTCTTGTCAACAAAAGGCTCGCTCTTTGTCACCCGCCCCTCGCTCCATACGTATTCGGCTAAACGCGCGGACTTGGAAAAAATGGCCCGCGAACTTTTTCGCGTGGTGGCGAGCGGTGCGGTCAAGGTCCCCTTGCACAAGACCGTGCCCCTCGAAGATGTGGTGAATGTCCATAGTGCGCTTGAGGGCCGCGAGACGACGGGCGCGACCGTGCTCATTCCGTGAACGGCAGCAAATATGGAATGGCGGGACGACGGCCTCATCATCGGCACAAGAAAGCATGGCGAGTCGAGCGTCATCGTCGAGGCGATGACTCGCGCGCATGGCCGCCATTTCGGACTTGTCAGGGGCGGCCGCTCCAAGCGCATGCAGCCGTTGTTGCAACCAGGAAACCACGCCGAATTCGTGTGGCGGGCGCGGCTCGACGAGCATCTCGGTACGTTTTCGGTCGAGCCCGTGAAATTGCGCACCGCGCGCCTCATGGCGAGCGCGGAGGCGCTGCACGCGGTTTGTCTCGTTGCCGCCCTGCTGCGCCTTGGCCCCGAACGCGATCCGCATCCAGCACTCTACGAGACGGCGATGCGGATTGCCGGCAGTGTCGACAAGCCAGAGAGTCTTCCGCCGCTTATCGTTTGCTTCGAGGCCGAGATCCTTTCCCAAATGGGATTTGGCCTCGACCTTGAAAAATGCGCCGCGACGGGCGCCGACAACGATCTCGTTTATGTGTCGCCAAAGTCCGGGCGCGCCGTGTCGAAGGCGGCGGGCGAGCCTTACAAGGCACGGCTACTGCCGCTGCCGGCTTTTCTGCGCGGTGAAACCGCGCCACCGTCTCCCGCCGCCATAAGGGACGGTTTCAGACTGACTGGGTTTTTCCTGATGCGCGATCTCTTCGGACCGCGCGGCCAAGCCCTGCCGGAAGCGCGCGGCGCCTATCTTTCCGAACTCGCCAAGCGCTTCGGCGCGGCCGCGTGAACTTGCCAAACTACTTGATCTTGGTTTCCTTGAAGTCGACGTGCTTGCGCACGACCGGATCGTATTTCTTGAAGGTGAGCTTTTCCGTCTTGGTGCGGGCATTTTTCGTAGTCACATAAAAATAGCCCGTGTCCGCCGTGGACAGAAGCTTGATCTTGATCATTGCGGCTTTCGCCATTCTCTCATTCCTTCAATGCGGCGCGGGCGTCCTTGGCCGTGTCCGGGTGGGACCGCAAGCCGCGACCATACGAATCGCGCCCCGCTTGTCAATAAAGGGACGCTGGCATTCCGCCAAATTGGGCCATGGAAGTGTTGAATTGGTTTGGACTTCCCGCCTAACTATTCTATCCTTACTGGCGGCGTTCTTCCAGCATTTGGGAGCCAAGAATGTCGCGGACACTCATCCTCCTCGGACTCATTCTCGTCGTGGTTGGTCTGCTTTGGCGGTGGATCGGCGTGCTCCGGCTAGGGCGGCTGCCGGGCGATATCGTTATCCAGCATCAGAACTTCACGTTCTATCTACCGCTCACTACTGGGCTCCTGGTCAGTGTGGTCCTGACGCTGATTCTGTGGTTTATCGGCCGCTAAACAGTTCACCCGTGCGGACCTCCGGATGGCCGGGCGCGGAAAGTTCACTATCAGCAGGAAAACTGGTAGGGGTTGAGTGACCGTGAGCGGCCGGCCAGGGCCCAATCCTTGCCTCACCGCACGCGCCGCACTGCCGGATCCCTTGAGTTAGAACAGTTTACATGATTTTGGGCAGACAGTTTTCTAATGGTTTCGCCGCACTGAGAGAAAGAGAGACAAAAGATGGCGCGTAGCAAAATCGCATTGATCGGAGCCGGTCAGATCGGCGGAACCCTGGCGCTCCTGGCGGCGCTCAAAGAGCTTGGCGACGTTGTGCTCTTCGACATCGCGGAAGGGACGCCGCAGGGCAAGGCCCTCGATCTCGCAGAATCCGGTCCGGTCAATGGGTTTAACGTCGCCTTCGAAGGCGCCAATGGTTACGAATCAATCGCTGGCGCCAGCGTCGTCATCGTCACGGCCGGGGTGCCGCGCAAGCCCGGGATGAGCCGCGACGATCTGCTCGGCATCAATCTCAAGGTCATGGAAGCGGCCGGGGCCGGCATTAAGCAATATGCGCCGGAGGCGTTCGTCATTTGCATCACCAATCCGCTCGATGCAATGGTTTGGGCGTTGCAGAAAGCCTCGAATTTCCCGGCCAACAAGGTCGTCGGCATGGCGGGCGTTCTCGATTCGGCACGTTTCCGCTATTTCCTCTCCGAAGAACTCAAAGTCTCGGTCGAGGACGTAACCGCCTTCGTTCTCGGCGGCCACGGCGACGACATGGTGCCTTCCCTGCGCTATTCCACGGTCGCGGGAATTCCTCTGCCCGATCTTGTCAAGATGGGCTGGACAACCCAAAAAAGGCTCGACGCGATCGTTGACCGGACCCGCAAGGGCGGCGGCGAGATCGTCGGCCTATTGAAGACTGGATCGGCGTTTTATGCTCCGGCGGCGTCGGCGATCGCGATGGCGGGGGCGTATCTTAATGATGAACGCCGGGTATTTCCCTGCGCGGCAAAGCTCAACGGGGAATATGGCGTCAAGGGTCTTTATATCGGCATACCGGTGGTTATCGGCGCAAACGGCGTCGAGAAAATTGTCGAGATCGCGCTCGATTCATCCGAACAGCAGATGTTCGAAAAATCGGTGGGGTCGGTGCGGGACCTTGTCGAGGCGTGCAAGACGATCAATCCCGCCCTCGTCGGCTGATATTTCTGGGAATCGCACCCTTTGCTTCCGATAAAACCCCGGTGCCCTGAGAAAACCGGCCCCTTCGTACCCGCGCAAACTCTAGCGCGCCGTGCCGATCTGCCTTGCCGCGAGAATAGATAGCGGCTCTAGCGTGGCCAGCCGGGGAAGCGGAGACCGACCCGTGGAAGGATTGTGCGGTAAATAAAGGATTTAAGCCGCGTGCTTTTGCCGTGCAGGCTGCGGATCCGATTAGATAAAGTTCATGTGGATTTGCTAGACGAGAGCGCGGTGCTCCGGGCCAGCGGGCTCGGAGATCGTTTGCTCCATTGAACTGGCGTGAAATCTGCTTGGTCAGCCGTTAACCGCCAGGGCGGCCACCGGACAAGAGAGCGTAGATGAATATCCACGAGTACCAGGCCAAGGCCGTCCTCAAGGAATTCGGCGTCCCGGTTTCGCGCGGGATCCCGGTCCTGCGCGCTGCCGACGCCGTGGCCGCGGCGGAGGCACTGGGAGGCCCGGTTTGGGTCGTGAAATCGCAAATCCACGCGGGCGGGCGCGGAAAAGGCAAGTTTAAGGAGAAGGAGGCGGGAGGGGGAGGCGGAGTAAGGCTCGCCAAATCGGTGGCCGAGGTAGAGACCGCTGTCCGCGAAATGCTTGGGCGGACTCTCGTAACGGTGCAGACCGGCCCGGCCGGCAAGCAGGTCAACCGAATTTATCTCGAGGTAGGCGCCACTATTGTCAGGGAATTTTATCTTTCCCTCCTGGTCGATCGTTCGGCAAGCCGCGTCGCTTTCGTTGTTTCGACCGAAGGCGGCATGAACATCGAGGACGTGGCGCGTCAGACGCCGGACCAGATTGCCAGTTTCACGGTCGATCCAGCGACCGGGATCATGCCGCATCACGGCCGCACGGCCGCCAACGCACTGGGGCTCACCGGTAGCCTCGCCAAACAGATGGAGAAATTGATCTCGCAGCTCTATGCGGCCTTCGTCGCCAAGGATATGGCGATGCTCGAAATCAATCCGCTGATCGTCTCGCCGGAGGGGCAGATCAAATGCCTCGACGCCAAAATCTCCTTCGACGGCAACGCGCTTTACCGACATCCGGAGATCGCCGCCTTGCGCGACGAAACCGAGGAGGATGCCAGGGAAATCGAGGCATCGAAACATGACTTAAATTACATTGCGCTCGAAGGCACGATCGGCTGCATGGTCAATGGCGCCGGTCTTGCCATGGCGACGATGGACATCATCAAGCTTTATGGCGCCGAGCCCGCGAATTTCCTCGATGTCGGCGGCGGAGCCACCAGGGACAAAGTGGCGGAAGCTTTCAAGATCATCACCGCCGACACAAGAGTCAAAGGCATTCTGGTGAATATTTTCGGCGGGATCATGAAATGCGACGTGATCGCCGAGGGCGTCATCGCCGCGGTGAAGGAAGTGGGCCTTGAACGTCCCGCTCGTCGTGCGGCTCGAAGGCACAAATGTCGAGCTCGGCAAGAAAATCATCGCCCGATCCGGCCTCGAATGTCATCCCGGCGGACGATCTCGACGATGCCGCCCAGAAAATCGTCGCCGCGGCCGGAAAGGCGTGAGCCAATGGCGATCCTCGTCAATAAGGACACGAAGGTCATCTGCCAGGGCTTTACCGGCAAGAATGGCACGTTCCATTCCGAGCAGGCGATCGCCTATGGCACCAGAATGGTCGGCGGCGTCTCGCCCGGCAAGGGTGGCGCGACCCATCTTGGCCTGCCGGTCTATCGATACCGTCGCCGAAGCGCGCGAGGCGACCGGCGCCGAGGCGAGCGTCATCTATGTTCCGCCGCCAGGCGCTGCCGATGCGATCTGCGAAGCGATCGACGCCGGAATGCCGCTGATCGTCTGCATCACCGAAGGGATTCCGGTGGCGGACATGATCAAGGTCAAACGGGCGCTGTCGCGGCTCCGGATCGCGCCTGATCGGGCCGAACTGCCCCGGCGTCATGACCGCCGGGGAATGCAAGATTGGCATCATGCCAGGCAATATCTTTAAACCTGGCTCGGTCGGCATCGTCTCGCGCTCCGGAACCTTGACTTATGAGGCGGTGTTTCAAACGACGCGGGAAGGGCTCGGCCAGACGACCGCGGTCGGCATCGGCGGCGATCCGGTCAAGGGCGCCGAATTCATCGAGATTTTGGAAATGTTCCTCGCCGACGACGCCACCAAATCGATCATCATGATTGGCGAAATTGGCGGCTCGTCCGAGGAAGACGCTGCTCAATTTCATCGCCTCCGAGGCGAAACGTGGCCGCAAAAAGCCGGTCGTCGGCTTTATCGCGGGCCGCACTGCGCCGCCCGGACGGCGCATGGGTCATGCCGGCGCGATCATCTCTGGCGGCAAGGGCGGCGCCGAAGACAAAATCTCCGTGATGGAAGCGGCCGGGTATTTCCGTGTCGCCGTCGCCCGCGAGGCTCGGCAAGACTCTTGCCGGTGTGCTGCGCGGAGGCGCTGGACCTTGAGAAAAACGAAAGGCCGTCCGCATCTAAGTGGATAAGGTTTCGGCAGCCGGGCGAAAAGCGCCAGGCTTACGGTTTTGACGCAAGCGAATGCGACGCCGGCGCCCAGTAGATCGGTCAGCGATGATTTGGCGCGGGAGCCAGGCATTTCGCCCGCAGAACAATGCGAAGAATTGGGTGGTTCGGCATAAAGGGCTTGGGCTCAGATTTGGATCTCGGGCTTCGAGAGGACTTGGGTTTCAGAATTTCGGCTCGAAGGAGATGATGATGGCGCGCCGGGATACGAATGGAAATGCCAATGGTTCGGGCGGCGCGGCGGGCAGCCGTTCGGCGCCGAACACGGCATTCGCGCGGACGTCGTTCCTTGATGGCGTCAACGCCGCCTATATCGAGCAGCTCCAGGAGAGCTATCAGCGCGATCCGGCCTCGCTCGATCCCTCTTGGCGGGAATTCTTCGCGCAGATCGGACGATGCCAGCGCCGCGATCGCGAAGGCCGCGCAAGGGCCTCGCTGGAAGCAGCGCGGCTGGCCGGCCGCGGCCGCTGGCGAACTCGTTTCGGCGCTCGACGGCAATTGGACGGAAGCCGAGATGCGGATCGGCGCCAAGCTAGAGGCGAAGGCCGGGCGAGGGCGCTGCCTGCTCTCCGCAGAGGAACTCTACGCGCGACCCGCGATTCGATGCGCGCGCTGATGATGATCCGCGCCTATCGCATGCGCGGTCATCTGCATGCCAATCTCGATCCGCTCGGTATCGAGCCGCCGAAAGATCACGAGGAGCTGCATCCGGCGGCCTATGGGTTCACGGAGGCCGATTACAGCCGGAAAATCTTCATCGATGGAGTGCTGGGGCTGCAATATCGCCACCGTTCCCGAGATGCTCAAGATTTTGCGGCGGACCTATTGCGGCACCATCGGCTTCGAATTCATGCATATCTCCGATCCGGCCGAGAAGAGCTGGCTGCAGCAGCGGATCGAAGGCCCGGACAAGGAAATAACCTTCACCAAGGAAGGCAAGCGCGCCATTCTGACGAAGCTCGTCGAAGTCGGAGGGATTCGAGCAATTTCTCGACATCGAAATACACCGGCACGAAGCGCTTTGGCCTCGACGGCGGCGAAGCCATGGTGCCGGCGCTCGAGCAGATCATCAAGCGCGGCGGCGCCTTAGGCGTCCAGGACATCGTCTTCGGGATGGCCCATCGTGGCCGCCTCAATGTGCTGTCCCAGGTCATGGGGAAGCCGCACAGGGCGATTTTCCATGAATTCAAGGGCGGCTCCTTCACGCCCGATGACGTCGAAGGGTCCGGCGACGTCAAATATCATTTGGGCGCCTCTTCCGACCGCGACTTCGACAACAATAGGGTCCATCTTTCGCTGACCGCGAACCCATCGCATCTCGAGATCGTCGATCCCGTCGTTCTCGGCAAGGTGCGCGCCAAGCAGGATCAATTGCACGACGTCGTCGAGCGCACGAAAGTGCTGCCTCTCCTCATTCATGGCGACGCGTCTTTCGCCGGTCAGGGCGTGATCGCCGAATGCTTCGGCCTTTCCGGGCTCAAGGGATACCGGACCGGCGGGTCGATCCATTTCATCATCAATAATCAGATCGGCTTCACCACCTCGCCACGTCATTCGCGCTCCTCGCCCTATCCGTCGGATACCGCGAAAATGATCGAGGCGCCGATCATTCACGTCAACGGCGACGATCCCGAAGCGGTCGTCTATGCCGCGAAAATCGCGATCGAATTCCGGCAAAAGTTCCATAAGCCGGTGGTCATCGATATGTTCTGCTATCGCCGGTTCGGCCACAACGAAGGGGACGAGCCCTCGTTCACCCAGCCGGTCATGTACAAGAAAATCCACGCGCACAAGACGACGCTCCAAATCTATACCGAGAAGCTCGTCGCGCGAAGGCGTTTTGACCGATGGCGAGGTCGCCAAGCTGCAAGCCAATTGGTGGCATCACCTCGAAACTTCGCTTGCAAGCCGGCAAATCCTTCAAGCCCGACAAGGCCGATTGGCTCGATGGCCGCTGGGTGGGTTATGCCGGCGGAGCGCCGGAGCCGAGGACGATCGCCGCGGCCGCACCGGCGTCGACCGCGCGCGGCTAGCCGAAATTGGTCTTCGCATCACTTCGGTGCCCGAAGGATTTCAACTCCATCGCACCATCCGGCGACTGATCGACAATCGCCGGAAAATGATCGAGACCGGCGAGGGCATCGACTGGGCCATGGGCGAGGCGCTCGCTTTCGCGACGCTATTGGACGAAGGTTATCCAGTGCGGCTTTCCGGCCAGGACAGCGAGCGCGGCACTTTCTCGCAGCGCCATTCTGTCCTTGATCGACCAGGAGACGGAAGCCCGCTACATCCCCTTGAACAATGTCCGAGACGAGCAGGCGCATTTCGAAGTCATCAATTCAATGTTGTCGGAAGAAGCCGTGCTTGGCTTCGAATATGGCTATTCGCTATCCGAACCCAATGCCTTGACCGTTTGGGAAGCTCAATTCGGCGATTTCGCCAATGGCGCCCAGGTCGTGTTCGATCAATTCATTTCGTCCGGCGAACGCAAATGGTTGCGGATGTCCGGTCTCGTCTGTCTCCTGCCGCATGGCTTTGAGGGCCAGGGACCGGAACATTCCTCGGCGCGGCTCGAACGCTATCTGCAATTATGCGCCGAGGATAATATGCAGGTGGCAAATTGCACGACGCCCGCCAATTATTTTCATATTTTACGGCGTCAGTTGAAGCGCGACATCCGCAAGCCGCTGATCTTGATGACGCCAAAATCGCTGTTGCGCCATAAGCGCGCGATCTCGCAGCTCGACGAATTTGTAATCGGCGCCTCGTTCCATCGAATTTTGCTCGACGATGCGGAACAGGGACAGGGCAGGACGATCGCCTTGGTGGAAGATACCAGGGTACGCCGGGTGGTTTTGTGTTCCGGGAAGGTCTATTACGATCTTCTCGAAGAGCGCGAAAAGCGGGCAATCGACGATGTCTATCTCTTGCGTGTCGAGCAGCTTTATCCGTTCCCTTTAAAGGCCCTTGTCGCGGTCTTGTCGCGATTTAAAGGCGCCGATGTTTTGTGGTGCCAGGAGGAGCCAAAGAACATGGGCGCCTGGAATTTTGTCGATCCTTACCTTGAGTGGGTGCTTGGCCAGGCCGGCGGCAAAACCAAGCGGCCGCGTTATGCCGGCAGGCCCGCGGCGGCTTCCCCGGCGACCGGGCTCATGTCGAAACATTTGGCCCAACTCAAAGCCTTCATGGACGACAGTCTTCGCGGCTTGAACGGCGGCCTATCGTTATTTCAATTCGACGAACTCCAAAGAAAGCCGGAAGGCTTTGGGCGGGACATATGGCAACTGAAATCCGCGTGCCGGCCCTAGGCGAATCGGTTACTGAGGCAACCGTCGGACGGTGGTTCAAGAAGGCCGGCGAGACGGTCAAGGCGGACGAACCAATCGTCGAACTTGAAACCGACAAGGTAACGCTCGAAGTCAATGCGCCGGCGTCCGGGGTCCTGGCTGAAATCGTCGCCAAGGATGGCGAGACGGTTGGCGCCGGCGCTTTGCTCGGTCAGATCGGGGACGCCGCGTCCGCCGCGCCTCTCAAGGCCGAAGCCAAGCCGGTTCCGCCGCCAGTGGCGACAGCGCCACCTGTAAGTCCCCCACCCGCCGCGAAGCCGGCGCCAGTCCTTCCGTCCGCGATGCCCGCCTCGCCCGCCGCGGCAAAAATCGCCGCCGATCATGGCCTCGACCCCGGCGCCGTGGAAGGGTCCGGCAAACGCGGCCAGGTCCTTAAAGGGGATGTTCTCGATTATATTGCGAAGCCCCCGGCCAGTGTCCCCCCTGTCCCAGCCACCGTCTCCGGCGCTGGCCTCTGAGGAGGATCGCGAGGAGCGCGTGCCGATGACGCGGCTGCGCCAGACCATCGCCCGCCGGCTCAAGGACGCGCAAAATACGGCCGCCATGCTGACGACCTTCAACGAGGCCGACATGAGCGAGGTCATCGCCTTGCGCGCCCGCCACAAGGACGCGTTCGAACAGAGGCATGGCGTCAAACTCGGTTTTATGGGATTTTTCGTGAAAGCCTGCGTCGGCGCGCTGAAGGAGGTTCCCTCCGTCAATGCCGAGATCGATGGCGCCGATATCATCTACAAAAATTACTATCACCTCGGCGTCGCCGTCGGCACGGACAAGGGTCTTGTCGTGCCGGTCGTGCGCGATTGCGACAGATTGAGCCTCGCCGGCATCGAGAAAGCCATCGCCGGTCTTGGCAAGCGCGCGCGGGCAGGTCAACTCAAGATCGAGGAGTTGCAGGGTGGAACCTTCACCATCACCAATGGCGGGGTCTATGGCTCGCTGATGTCGACGCCAATTCTCAATGTGCCGCAATCGGGCATTTTGGGGATGCACAAAATTCAAGAGCGGCCGGTGGCGGTCGCGGGCAAGATCGAGATCCGGCCGATGATGTATCTCGCGCTCACCTACGATCATCGCATCGTCGACGGCAAGGAAGCGGTAACGTTTCTGGTCCGGGTCAAGGAAGCGCTGGAGGATCCCGCGCGGCTGGTGCTGGATATTTGAAGAGGGCGCAAATTTCGTTCACGGTTCCGGCGTCGAGCTGGACCCGTGTTGTCGGCGCGCTAGCACCATTTCGCCGATGAGATAGAATCGAGGCGGGGTTTCGGGCGCTATCGACGCAGCTCTAAGAATAATTCGAAACGTGGATCGTTTGGTCCCTCCGTGGCTGGAGATCGTTATGGTTCAGGGTAAGGATTACGTCATTCGCGGAGGCGCCGCTGGCAGGGAACGCCTCAGGATTCTCTCCCGCATCATGTACTCGAGCACGGCGTCATTGTTTGATCGATTCCGCTTCAAGGAAGGGCAGCGCTGCCTCGATATTGGCTGCGGCGGTGGTGATGTCACCTTAGAGTTGGCCAGACGCGTAGGTCCAAGCGGCAAGGCTGTCGGCGCGGACATCGATGAGACGCAACTCGACATCGCGCGCCGCGAAGTGGATGCGAAGGGCATTCGCAATGTGGAGTTTCGCTCGCTCGACATACGAACCGCGGAAGAGGACATTGGCTCTGTGTTCGACGTTGTCTATGCCCGCTTCCTGCTCACCCATCTCGACGACCCATCTCGCGCCGTCGCGGCGTTTTATCGCTATTTGCGCCCCGGCGGACTCGTCATTGTCGAGGATATAGATTTCAGCGGCTATTTCACCTATCCCGAATCCGAAGCGTTTCAACGCTATAAGGAACTCTATTGCACTTTGGTGCGAAGTCGCGGCGGTGATCCGAACATTGGGCCACGCTTGCCCCTTCTGCTGTCCGACGGCGGTTTTGAGAAGGTGGATATAAACCTTGTTCAACCGATCGGAACAAAGGGCGAGGTCAAACTTTTAAACGTTATCACCTTGGAAAATATTGCTGACGCTATCCTGCGGGATGGCCTTGCCTTGCGGCAAGAAATCGACACCTGGGTACAGGAACTCAATCGCTTCGCGGAAAATCCGCGAACCGTGGCGGGAGTGCCGCGCGTCATTCAGGCCTGGGGCCACCGGCCGGCCGCCAGCCAATTCGGACATACCTGATGGCATATGATCTCATCGTCATCGGGACCGGCCCCGGCGGCTATGTCTGCGCGATCCGCGCGGCGCAGCTCGGCCTAAAGGTCGCCGTCGTGGAAAAACGCAAGACGCATGGCGGAACCTGCCTCAACATCGGCTGCATTCCCTCGAAGGCGCTGCTGCATGCGTCGGATAAATTTGCCGAAGCCGCGCATGAGCTTGCCGCATTCGGCGTTATCACGGGCAAGCCGCAGCTCGACCTTCCCGCAATGATGAAGCACAAGGACGAGACGGTCGCCGCCAATGTCAACGGTGTCGGCTTTCTGTTGAAGAAGCACAAGATCGACGCTTTTTTTGGGCAGGGCACGATTACGGCGCCTGGCGCGGTCGACGTGAAGGCCAATGACGGATCAACCCAAACGCTTGAGACCAAGAATATCGTCATCGCGACGGGTTCCGACGCCGCGCAACTTCCGGGCATCGAGATCGACGAAAAAACTATTCTATCCTCGACCGGCGCGCTTTCGCTCGAAGCGGTGCCGCAAAAGCTTCTCATCGTGGGGGCGGGCATAATTGGCCTCGAGCTCGGCTCGGTCTGGCGCCGCCTTGGCGCGGCGGTGACCGTCATCGAATATTTGGACCGCATTTTGCCGGGATTCGACGGCGAAGTTGGCAAGCAGTTCCAGCGCTTGCTGGAGAAACAAGGTTTTGAATTTCGTCTCGGCCATAAGGTGGCAGGGATCGAAAAAACGAAAGCTGGCTTGCAAGTCCGCATCGAACCTTCGGGCGGAGGCGAGGTTATTGTGCTCGCCGCCGATGTGGTCCTCGTCGCGGTTGGCCGGCGTCCTGTCACCGAAGGGCTGGGCCTTGAGGCTCTCGGCGTCGCGCTGGACCGAGGCCGCGTCGTGATCGATGATCGATTTGCAACCAATGTCGCGGGAATCTATGCGATCGGCGATGTCGTGCGCGGCCCGATGCTCGCCCATAAGGCCGAGGACGAAGGGATCGCAGTTGCCGAGATACTCGCGGGGCAACACGGGCATGTGAATTACGAGGCGATAGCCTCCGTCGTCTACACCATGCCGGAGATTGCATCTGTTGGCGCGACCGAGGAAGAGCTTCAAGCCAAGGGCATTGCCTATAGAACCGGCAAATTCCCGTTCGCCGCGAACGGCCGCGCGCGGGCCATGCGGCGAACGGACGGCTTTGTAAAAATCCTCGCGGACGCGGCGACAGACCGCGTGCTTGGCGTTCACATCATCGGCGCGGGGGCGGGCGAACTCATCGCGGAAGCCTGCGTGTTGATGGAGTTCGGCGGCTCGGCGGAGGATTTGGCCAGAACCTGCCACGCGCATCCAACTCTTTCGGAAGCAGTGCGCGAAGCGGCCCTCGCGGTGGATAAAAGAGCGATCCACATTTGAGCATCAGCCGCATTAACCGCTTGTCTGATTCCGCTCCTCAACGGACAAAGTGCTTCAAGAGAAACTTTCTTGTCCGGTCGAGGCCAAAATCTTACAAAGCCTCATTTGTCCTGCGGCTTGAGTGAAGTGGTATGCTTGGCGTCCGTTGCCCTTCGCAAGACGCGCCGAACGGCGCCCCTTCACAACTTCGCCGCGATCTCGGCGCCGGCCGCAGCGATCTGCCCATCCTGCGCCGATTGCACGCCCGATACGCCAATCGCGCCGATGACTTGATCATTGTTCAGCAAGGGCAGGCCGCCTTCAACCGGCATCGCGCCCGGCAAAACGAGCATCGCCAGGCGGCCGTTCGTAACCATCTCATCGAAGACTTTGGTCGGCCGTTTGAACAGAAACGCGCTGCGCGCCTTTTCCTGGGCGACGGAAGTGGAGCCAACCGGCGCCTCGTCGAGCCGCTGCAAAAAGAGAAGATTGCCGCCATCGTCAAGCACGGCGATTGTCACATTCCATTTGTTCTTCAGCGCCTCAGCCTCCGCGGCGGCGGCGATGTGCTTGGCATCGGCGAGGGTGAGGGCGAGTTTTTTGTACATCCGCAGAGTCTCCTTGGGTGCGAGCCGGTGAAGCCCGCATTTAGCCGCATAAATCTCACACATTCTTAAAAGTAAACGGCGGGATGCCGCGCGGCGATTTATCGGTGTTGATAAAGCGAAGCGCCCGGTGGCTAAGAGGGCGATCCATATATGAACAACACACGTCCGCGAGGGATCGGAGGCAGCGCGAAGGGTATCGGTAAAGAAGCAGCGGATTTTTTCGTTGAAGAGGTATAAATTGCGGCTTTTAAGGTGAAAGATTTGGCGATGCTTGGAGCGGAAATTTCGCATCGAGGCGCTTCTCCGTCGTCGGCCCGCGCTCGCGCGGAAAAATTTTGTGATGTCTACGGCATAAAAATTCCCATTCTGCTTGCGCCGATGGCGGGGGCATGCCCGGTGGCCTTGAGTGTGGCCGCCGCCAACGCCGGCGCGATGGGCGCGATGGGTGCTTTGTTGACCCCGCCAGAAGGCATCCTTGCATGGTCGGACTCTTTTCGGCGCGAGTGCAATGGAACGTTCCAGCTCAATCTATGGGTTCCCGATCCGCCGCCCGCGCGCGATGACGGAGGCCGAAGTAAAAGTCCGGCGTTTCCTGGCACAATGGGGCCCCGAGGTTTCGCCGGAGGCGGGCGACGCGCGCCCACCAGATTTCGCGGCGCAATGCGCGGCGTTGCTTGCGGCAAAACCCCGCGCCGTCTCCTCGATCATGGGGCTCTTTCCGCCCGAATTTGTCGCCGCCCTCAAGGCGCGCGGGATTGCCTGGTTTGCCACCGCGACGACCGTCTCCGAGGCGATCCGCGCCGAGGCGGCGGGAGCGGACGCAATCGTCGCGCAAGGGATCGAGGCCGGCGGCCATCGCGGCGCCTTCGATTCTGCCGCGGCCGAACGGCAGGGCGTGGGATTCTTCGCCCTGGTCCCCCGGCTTGCCGATCGGCTTTCCGTCCCGGTGATCGCGGCGGGCGGGATCGGTGATGGGCGTGGGATCGCTGCGGCTCTGACGCTCGGCGCCGCCGCGGTTACGATCGGCACCGCTTTTCTCCGCTGCCCGGAAGCCCAAATCAACCCGGCATGGGCCGAAGCGCTTGTCGAACTTGAACCGGAGGACACGGTGCTGACCCGCGCCTTCAGCGGCCGGCTCGGACGAAGCA
The DNA here is from genome assembly GCA_963851225.1 of uncultured Alphaproteobacteria bacterium. Lineage (GTDB taxonomy): Bacteria > Pseudomonadota > Alphaproteobacteria > Rhizobiales > Beijerinckiaceae > Methylocapsa. The sequence continues at coordinate 277,817 of CAWKON010000052.1, forward strand.
TCAACAATGCCTATGTCCGGGCCGCCGCCGCGGATGATGCGCCGCCTCCCGCGCCCTATCCTGTCCAGCGCGGACTGACCCAAGCGTTGCGGGAAGAGGCGCAGAGAACGAACGCGCAAGGACCGGCTGCAAGCCTGGGCGGGACAATCCGCTGCGATGGCGCGCGCCGAACCTGCCGGGGAAATTGTGCGGCGCATCTGGGAGGAGGCAAACAACCTGTTGCCTTAAAGTCCTCGGACGTTGCTAAACGGAGCGCGCCACCATAGGTATCACGATCGGAAACGGGGCCATGAGGCCTGGCGAGGTTCGCCCTATGTCCCATTCGGTCACGGAGGCGATTGAAGCCATCGCGCGCGGCGAAATCGTCATCGTCACCGACGACGACGACCGCGAGAACGAAGGCGATTTGTCTGCGCCGCATCGCTTTGCACGCCGGAAAAAATGGCCTTCATCATCCGCAACAGCTGCGGCATCGTTTGCGCGCCGGTGACCGCCAGCCGACGCGCGGCGACTCAATCTTCAGCCGATGGTGGCGGCCAACGAGGCTCCGCTCGGCACCGCCTTCACGGTTTCGGTCGATGTCAGGCATGGCTTGACCACCGGAATTTCCGCCGAGCAGCGCAGCAATACCGTTCGCGGCCTCGCCAATGGCAATATGGGGCCGGAGGATTTTGTCCGCCCTGGTCATGTGTTTCCCCTGATCGCGCGGGACGGCGGGGTGCTCATGCGCTCCGGCCATACCGAGGCGGCGGTCGATCTTTGCCGGCTCGCGGGTTTGCCGCCGGTGGGGGTGATCTGCGAACTCGCCAATGACGACGGCACCGTCATGGCCGGTCCGCAAATCGAGGCTTTCGCGGCAAAACACGGCTTGAAACGGATTTCGGTCGCCGATCTCATCGCGCATCGCCAGGCACGCGAAAAAATCGTCGAGCGGGTCAAGACCTTTCAAGTCATGGGCACCAGCGGCCCGCTTACCGGCTATGCCTATGTCACGCCCTATGATCCCGTGCAGCATTTCGCCTTTGTCCAAGGCGAGATTGGCGATGGCCGCGATATTCCCGCAAGGCTGCATCGCGTGGATATTATCGCCGATGTGATCGCGGGCGGCGACAGCATCCGCAAGACCTTCGCGGATTTCAAGAAGAACGGCCGCGGGGTGTTTATTTTTTTGCGCGACGGCACGGCGGGTGTTCCGGTCAATATCGCCGGCATGGAGACGCCCGGACTCCGAAGCCAAGCGCATCCAGGGAATGGCGCGAAATCGGCCTCGGCGCCCAGATCCTGCGCGATCTCGGGATCTCATCGATCCGCCTGCGCACGTCGCGGCCAATGACCTATGTCGGCCTTTCCGGCTTCGGCATCGAAATTACCGCGAGCGAGGGGCTGGAGTAGTGGTTCGCCCAGGCCGGATAAAGTGATTGAGACTGTTGCGCTAGCCGCCACGGCATGATTGCCATTGCCAGGCTCATTGCGATCACCGGGCAGGAATTGCGAATTAGCTTTGGTCAAGCTAGTGGAGCCACCGCCATCAAATCGGGTCCAAGCGCACCCGCCGCCAAAAACAAACCGTTCAATTGCAATTCTTGTAATCGGAACTCTTGTAGCAACCAGCTTCCGGCATATTTCCTCGACCGGGCAAATGATTTATCGTTGAATTAGATGCCTTCTGCTTGGAGACCTGCCATGTCACAACAGCTTACGAACGGCATTCCAGCGAAAAATTTGCCGCGGGCAAAACGCTATGATGCGGGCCGGGCGCTGCGCAAAAGGTGGCGCGCGAAGCCCATGCCGAGTGTCCGCCGGCGTCCGGCCGCGACCCGGCCGCCATTCTCGCCGAGACCGACGGCGCGCGCATCCCGGAACTGCTGCCGATCCGCTACGAGCGCATGCTGCAATCGCCATTCACCTTCCTGCGCGGCGCCGCCGCCGTGATGGCGCATGATCTTGCGGCTGCTCCTCAAGCCGGCGCGCATGTGCAGGCCTGCGGCGACTGCCATTTGATGAATTTCGGGGTTTTCAACTCGCCCGAAGGTCGCGTTCTCTTCGACATCAACGATTTCGACGAGACTTTGCCCGGCATCGATTTCACGGTGGATCTGAAGCGGCTCGCGGCCAGCGTCGCGGTTGCCGCTCTCAACGCGAACATGCCGGACAAAAAGGCGCGCGCGCTCGCCAAAGCGACCGTCACATCCTATCGCGAATTCATCCTTGAACTTGCCGCCAAGACCCCGCTCGAAGTCTGGTACACGCGCATGGACATTGACCGCGAGGTCAACCGGATCGCCGATGACAAACTGCGCGATATTAATTTGTTCCAGCTTGGTGAAAGCAAAAAAAGATTTGGCGGCCGACGATAATTTCCCGCATCTCGCGACGGCGAAGGATGGCCATGCCCATATCGAGGACCGGCCGCCGTTGATCTATCATTTCGATACGCCTGAGACCAAGGGCTACAAGATTCATGCGCATTCCGCCTTCGCCAATTACCAATCCTCGCTGCTGCCGGAACGGCGCGCACTGATCGAGCGCTATAATCTCGCCGACATCGCCTTCAAGGTCGTTGGCGTCGGCAGCGTCGGCACATTTTGCGCGATCGGGCTTTTCATGACGGCGGATGGAGAACCATTGTTCTTGCAGATCAAGCAGGCGCTGGGCGTCGGTTCTCGAAAAAATCGCGCCGCCGCCGCCAGGCCTCTCCCATCAAGGCAGCCGCGTGGCCGACGGGCCAGCGCGCGATGCAGGCCGCGAGCGATATTTTTTTGGGCGTATACCGAAGACCCGCAAGACCAACCGGCAGTTCTATGTCCGCCAACTCAAGAACCGGCGCCTCGGTTCGATCGGCGAGGTCATCGAAGGAAGAGCGCTCGATGCCTATGCCAATCTTTGTGGCAGGACGCTTGCCAGGGCGCATGCGCGCAGCGGCGATCCCGCCTTGATCGCCGGCTATATGGGAAAATCGGAAGTGCTCGATGACGCGCTTGCCTCATTTGCAATGGCCTATGCCGCGGTCTCAAAGCAGGACCATGCCCAGCTGGAGGCCGCGATCGGCAAAAAAGCCGGCCTTGCGAACAAATGATTTCATCCGGTGCCGTGCATCAGGACGATTTCTTTCACAGCGTGGACGAAGCGATTAGGACGCTTGCGAAAAAGACCAATGAGTTTCACGAAGATAAGGAGTAGAAGCTGGGTTCATGGAGAACCGCGCGGGGCGGGCGGAAGGCTTGGCGCGGGGCCCGGCCACCGCGGGCCGCGGCCGCCTGAAGGAGATTGTTGTCATGGGTCTATTGCCGGATTTTTTTGGCGTTGGACAGTTTGCGCCGAACGCGCAGCCACGGCGGGCCCCGGCGCGAACCGCCGTCATGCTCGGCTGCGCGCTGGTCTTGGGGGTCGCCGGAGGCGCCGGACCAATCTCCGGCGCGGCCTTCGCCGAGGGGACCTGAGTCCCTCGCCGATCTCGCGGACGCGGTCAGCGATGCCGTGGTCAATATTTCGGCGACGCAGACCATGGACGAAAAGCACGCCGAGAATGCGCCGCAATTGGAGCCGGGTACGCCCTTCGACGATCTTTTCGAGGAGTTCTTCAAGCGCCGCCAGCAGGGCGGCAACGACCGGCAGGATCAAAAACAACACCAACGCAAATCGAATTCGCTCGGTTCCGGCTTTGTCATCGATCCATCCGGGATCGTCATCACCAACAATCACGTCATCGCCGACGCCAATGAAGTAACGGTCATTTTCACCGATGGCCAGAAACTGAAGGCCGAAGTGGTCGGCAAGGACGAAAAGGTCGATGTCGCGGTGCTTCGGGTCAAGCCGGACAAGCCGCTCAAGGCGGTGAAATTCGGCGACAGCGACAAGATGCGCGTGGGCGATTGGGTGGTCGCCGTCGGCAATCCCTTCGGGCTCGGCGGCACGGTCACCGCGGGCATCATTTCGGCCCGCCATCGCAACATCGAATTCGGGTCCCTACGACAATTATTTTCAGACCGACGCGGCGATCAACAAAGGCAATTCGGGCGGGCCTTTGTTCAACATGGCGGGCGAGGTGATCGGCATCAATACGGCGATCCTGTCGCCATCCGGCGGCTCGATCGGAATTGGCTTCGCCACGCCCGCCGCAACGGTTACTCCGGTCATCGATCAATTGGAAAAATTCGGCGAGACACGGCGCGGCTGGCTTGGCGTGCGCATCCAGAACGTCGACGATACGATCGCCGAAAGCCTCAATCTCGGCCAGGTGCGCGGCGCGCTCGTCGCCGGAACCGATGACAAGGGGCCGGCCAAGGCGGCGGGCCTCAAGGCCGGGGATGTCATTGTCAAATTCGATGGAATTGACATCAAGGAGTTGCGCGATCTGCCCAAGATCGTCGCCTCGGCGCCGGTCGGCAAGGATGTCGAAATCGTCGTGGTGCGCCAAGGCAAGCAGATCACCAAGACCATCAAGCTCGGCCGCTTGGAAGAAAACGAAAAGCAGGCTTCGCTCTGGCAGCCAAGCGCGACGATGGCGGGCAAGAAGGCAATCGCCGGCCCCGTCGAAAAAGCGCTGGGAATGGAATTTTCGAGCCTCACGGACGATTTGCGGCAAAAATTCGCCATCAAGAACAATGTCGCCGCGGGGGTCGTCATCACCGGCGTCGATCCCGAACTCCGCCGCCGCCGAAAACATGTCGAGGCCGGCGATGTGGTCGTGGAAATCAATCAGGAGCCCGTCAAGGAGCCCGCCGACATCGCCAAGAAAATCCAGGCGTTGAAGAAGGGCGGCAAGAGATCGGCGCTGCTTCTTGTCGCCAACGGGCAAGGCGAAGTGCGTTTCGTCGCGCTCGGCTTGCCCTGATGTGAGCGTGGCCCCAGCCATCCTGGACGGCATTCCGCAGAAGCCGGGGACCGTTTCTGCAACATTGCCTGCTTGACATGTTGCGGCAACGTCCCTAATTACAGGCGGCCCTGTTAGCACTCATCTATGAATGAGTGCTAACAGGGCGCAGTTTCAAACCAGCCGTGAACTTGGCAAGGCGCTCCCGCGATAACAATGGGGGCGCCGCCAGCGGCGTAGAAGGGAACCAAAAGACATGAGCTTTCGTCCTTTGCACGACCGCGTCGTGGTCAAACGCCTTGAAGGCGAGGAAAAGACCAAGGGCGGGATCATCATCCCCGATACCGCCAAGGAGAAGCCCCAGGAAGGCGAGATCATCGCCGTGGGGCCTGGCGGCCGCGATGAAAGCGGCAAGCTCACGCCGCTCGACGTCAAGAAGGGTGACAAGATCCTGTTCGGCAAATGGTCGGGCACGGAGGTCAAGATCGACGGCCAGGATCTCCTCATCATGAAGGAAAGCGACATCCTCGGCGTCGTCGCCTGAGCTCGGCAAAACCTTCACCCGAATCTCTTAAAGAATCCGTTTCAGGAGTTTCAAACATGGCAGCCAAAGACGTCCGCTTCTCCTCCGATGCCCGCGACCGCATGTTGCGCGGCGTCGAAATTATCAACAACGCGGTCAAGATCACCCTTGGTCCCAAGGGCCGTAATGTCGTCATCGAAAAATCCTTCGGCGCGCCGCGCATCACCAAGGATGGCGTCACGGTCGCAAAAGAAATCGAACTTGCCGACAAATTCGAGAATCTCGGCGCCCAGCTCGTCCGCGAAGTCGCCTCGAAGCAAAACGACGCAGGCCGGCGACGGAACCACCACGGCGACCGATCCTCGCCGCTTCGATCGTCCGGGAAGGCACCAAGGCGGTTGCCGCCGGCCTCAATCCGATGGATCTGAAGCGCGGCATCGACCTCGCCGTCGAACGCCGTCGTCGCCGATCTCAAGAAGAACTCGAAAAAGGTCACCTCGAATGACGGAGATCGCCCAGGTCGGCACGATTTCGGCCAATGGCGACAAGTCGATCGGCGAGATGATCGCGACCGCGATGCAGAAGGTCGGCAACGAGGGCGTCATCACGGTCGAGGAGGCCAAGAGCCTCGAGACCGAACTCGACATCGTCGAAGGCATGCAGTTCGACCGCGGCTATCTCTCGCCTTATTTCATCACCAATGCGGAGAAGATGATCGCCGAGCTGGAAGATCCTTACATTCTCATCCATGAGAAGAAACTGTCTTCGCTGCAGGCCTGCTGCCGGTTCTCGAATCCGTCGTGCAGGCCGGCAAGCCGCTCGTCATCATCGCCGAGGACGTCGAGGGCGAGGCGCTCGCCACGCTCGTCGTCAATAAGCTGCGCGGCGGCCTGAAGGTCGCGGCCGTCAAGGCGCCGGGCTTCGGCGACCGCCGCAAGGCCATGCTCGAGGATATTGCGATCCTCACCGCCGGGCCAGATTGATTTCGGAAGAACTCGGCATCAAGCTCGAAAACGTGACCTTGCAGATGCTCGGCCGCGCCAAGCGGATTCGCATCGACAAGGAAGCGACCACGATCATCGACGGCGCCGGCGAAAAGAAGGACATCGAGGCGCGGATCGCCCAGATCAAGTCGCAGATCGCCGATACGACCTCGGACTATGACCGCGAGAAGCTTCAGGAGCGTCTTGCCAAGCTCGCTGGCGGCGTCGCGGTGATCCGCGTCGGCGGCGCGACCGAAGTCGAAGTGAAGGAAAAGAAGGATCGTGTCGACGACGCGCTCAACGCGACCCGCGCGGCCGTCGAGGAAGGCGTGTTGCCGGGCGGCGGCGTGCCGTTGCTGCGCGCCATCAAGGCGCTCGAAGGCATCAAGGTCGAAAATCCCGATCAGAAAACCGGCGTCGACATCGTCCGCAAGGCGATCCAGACCCCGGCACGCAGATCATCGACAATTCCGGCGGCGACGGCGCGGTTGTGGTCGGCAAGCTGATCGAGAATAGCGTCCTATGCCTATGGCTACAACGCCCAGACCGGCGAGTACGGCGATCTTGTGAAGCTCGGCATCATCGATCCGACCAAGGTCGTGCGCACGGCCCTGCAGGATGCGGCCTCCGTCGCCGGTCTCCTCATCACCACCGAGGCGACCATCGTCGAAGCGCCGAAGAAGGAATCACCCGCCATGCCGGCGGCGGCGGCATGGGCGGCATGGGCGGAATGGATTTCTAAGCCCATCCGGCTTCATCCCTGGATTTTGCGCGAAAGGCCCCGGAACTCCGGGGCCTTTTTTGTCCCGGCCCTCCGCATCCGTTGCGGCGCGTCGCGATCACATGGAATTGGATCATGGAAAGCGGATGTTGCCAGGGTCCGTCAATTCCTCCGGGAGCTGCGCCAAAGGCGCAAATTGTGCCCTGCCATTATTTTTTACATAGCCATCGCCGCGCCGGTTTCCCCTGACCCGCAAAATGCTTTAAGATCGCTGTAATGAGAGCGGCTTAAGGGGGAGAAACAACAAGATGCCTCGAGCGTCTGGGCCGCCGCCGGACACGGCCGCCGACCGGAAAACCGCGACACGAGCGGATCTCCTCGAACGCCGTTTACGCGTCCTGTCCCATGCTTTCCCGCGCCCAGGCAAACAAATTTTCGAAATGGCGCTGGAAGAAATTTCCGATGCGCTGGTGCGCGGCGAACCAGTGAAGCTGCGCTCCTTCGGCCTGTTTCTGGTGCGCGCCAAACGCCAACGCATGGGCCGCAATCCGCGTACCGGCGTGGAGGTTCCGATCAAGCCGCGCCGGGTTCTCACCTTCAAACCGTCGCCGGCCCTATGCGCATTCGTCAATGGCGTTGCGGCCGAAGAAGAGCCGGAGACGGGCGGTCGAACCTAAAGCTTGGTCTCAACAAGCTTTCGGGCCGGCAAATGCGACAAACAAAAGGCCAAAACGTCCTTCTTGCATGGCTCCTGGAGCCGGTCCGCCAATGGGTTCGGCAAAACTTGCCACCCGCTACTCAATTTCCTTCATAAAGTACCTTCGGGAAATCTCGTCAGGTTTCTAATAACAAAAGGTTATCCATGCCGCTCCTTGCCGTCCTCGTGGGCCTTTTCTCGGCCGCCGCCGCCGCCGCCGCCGGTTTGAAGACCGGTGACAACATCGTGCTGGTGCTCGCCGGAGCGGGGGTTCTCTGCGCCTTCACCACCTACCGCTCGCGGAGGATTTCGACATTCTTGCAAATCTTCGCGGCGATCTTCGCGGCCGAGACCGTGATTTTCGGCGCCATCTTTCTTGTCGCCGAGATCGGACTGTGGCCTTCTTCGCTGGAAGACTACGAGTTTCCCGAAAGCCTGCCGCTAACCGTCGCGATTTTTGGCATCCTCGTTTACGCGATTTCATTCATTCCGGTGGTGCGCTCGATGACCCGCATCGCCGACCGCTATTTCGATTCGCGCGGCGAGACTCGCGCCCGCATCTGGCCGTTTCCCGCCTTCGCCGCGCCAGAGCGCCGCGTTGCCATCGCCATGGTCGTCTTGCTTGTCGTGATCAATCAGGCGCAGGTCGGTATAAATCTGCGGCTGTCGTTCTTTTACCGCGATTGGTTCAACGCGATTCAGAACAAGGATGAGGCGGTGTTCTGGTCGCAACTTTTCACCGTTTTCACGCCCTGGGCATTTCTCTTTATCGCGTCGGCGGTCCTCGAATTTGTCGTGACATCGACACTTATCATTCGCTGGCGGCGCTGGCTCACCGGCCATTATGTCAACTGTTGGCTCGACGCGCATACCCATTATCGCATGTCGCTTGCGGGCGGCGGCGCCGACAACCCCGATCAGCGCATCTCGGAGGACATCAACCGCTTTATCGACGGCGGCCAGACCGGCTATGGTATTTACTCCTTTTCGATTCTGTTGATCTCGAATTTGAGTTCGCTGGTATCCTTTGCAATTCTGCTTTGGGATCTTTCGGCGAACTTCACGCTGCCTTATACGGCGATCGCGGTGCCAGGATTTTTGTTTTGGGTCGCGCTGATTTATGCCGGCGTCGGCACTCTCGTGACCCATTTGATCGGGCGCCCGCTCGTCCGCCTTTCTTTCGAGCGGCAGCGCTATGAAGCCGATTTCCGCTTTTCGCTCGCGAGATTGCGCGAATACGCCGAACAAGTTGCGCTGCTCTCCGGCGAGTCAACGGAAAAAATCTCACTCACGGCGCGGTTTGCCGCGATCGTCAGGAATTATTTCCAGATCATCGCGTGCCGGAAGAACCTCACCGCATTCACGGCGTCCTATGGTCAGATAAGCCCGATCATTCCCTATGTCGTTGCCGCGCCTTTTTATTTCGCGGGCAAGGTCACGCTCGGCATCATGACGCAGACCGCCAGGGCGTTTTTTCAGGTCAACGAAGCCTTGACCTTTTTTGTCACTTACTATGTTTCGCTCGCCGAATTCAAAGCGGTGCTCGACCGTCTCACGTCTTTCGAACTCGCGATCGAAAATGCGCGGACGCCGGGTTTTTCGCCTAAAGCGCGCGCGGATAGCCACTCAGAAAAATCTCGACATCGAGTCTTTAAATGTGCGGCTTCCGGATGGCCGCGAGATCGTCGAAGGCGCGAACCTGCGGTTCGCCGTCAATGAGCCGGTCGTTCTGACTGGCCCGTCCGGTTCCGGCAAATCGACTTTTTTGCGGGTGATCTCAGGTATTTGGCCTTATGCCACCGGCGCGATCACTTTGCCGGAGGCAAAAATTTTGCTCCTCCCGCAAAGGCCCTATATCCCGATCGGGACCTTACGCGCCGCTGTGACATATCCCGCAAACCCCGATAGCTACGGCAATGCGGCGATCCTTGAGGCACTGGACGCCGCACAACTCGGCGATCTTACTGGAGCACTCGACGTCGATGATAATTGGCAGCAGCGGCTTTCCGGCGGCGAACAGCAGCGGCTTGCGATTGCCCGCGCGCTATTGGCCAAGCCCGATTGGCTCTTCCTCGACGAAGCCACGTCGGCTATGGACGAAGCGATGGAAGCCAGCATCTACGAAATGCTCGCCAGAAAACTTGCCAAGACGACGATCGTTTCAATAGGGCATCGCACGAGTCTGGCGCAGTTCCACAAGCGCCATCTCGAAATGCGGCCCTCTCGCCGAGGGGATTTTTACGCCTGCCGAGATAGCCTTCAAACCTGCGGAGTAGTCTCTCCTGCGGCATGATTTTGCGTGCCAATCGCACCAAAATGCTTCGCGTGAAGCATGTATGGATGCCCTCGTTCGTGCAAGCAGCTTTTGAGCGGCCGGGTCGTGGGATCGGGTGCGGTCATGTATCTGGCCTTGAGTGCGGCTATTGCGGCCGCTGGCCGGTAGGGAGATGCGCGGAACCCGGCGCAGATCAATTTGGCGAGCTTTCCGCTCTTTGTTTCACTTTGCTTTCCGGATCTGGATCTGACCGATCATTAGACCTTACCGTTCGCCGCTCTCCTCACACGCCCAACGTCCCTTGACTGCCCAGTCCGATCTTCGATCAGGCCGCCGCAGCCACAGAACCCGGTAATCGGCGCCGTTCGTCAGCATGGCCCAGATCGAACGTGCCATCTTATTGGCGAGCGCGATCGCCACCAGCATGCGCGGCTTGCGCGCCAGCATGCGATGCAGCCACGTTCCGTCCGGCGCTCCCTTCCGGCAGGCTCAGCGCACAACCGCCATCGCGCCGCCGATCAGCAACCGCCGAATGTCGCGTTGCCCCATCTTCGAGGTCTTTCCGAGAAGCTGCTTGCCGCCGGTCGAATGCTGCCGGGAAACGAGCCCGAGCCAGGCAGCGAAGTCGCGTCCGCGTTTGAAGATCGCCATCGGCTGCGCGAAGGTCTCGATCTCCATGGCAGTAATCGGCCCGGCCGCCCGGCATCGTTTGCAGGCGGCAAGTTGTCGCGCCGCGCGCGGCTTCGTGAACCGTCACCTTCTCGAGTTCGCCGATCGTCTTCGACAGCCCGTCGATCTGCGCAAGGAAAACGCGCGACAGCTCCACGACGAGTAGCGGAAGCGACGCCGTCTCGTCTTCGATCGCCTCGGTGAGGACCTTCACATTGGCTGGCCCTTGCGGCGCCACAACGCCATGCTCGGCCAAATGACCGCGCGAGCCGCGTTGATCAACTGCGTGCGCTGCCGGACCAAGAGATCGCGGGTGCGAAACAACATGGCGCGCGCTTGCTGCTCCCCCGTTTTCACCGCGACAAAACGCATGGCCGGCCGGCTCGCCGCCTCGCAGATCGCCTCCGCGCCGGCCGCGCAGTTCTTTTGGCGTTTCACGAACGGCTTGACATAAGAGGGCGCAATCAAACGGACCTCGTGTCCGGGGTCGCGGATCGGGCGTCCAAAATGATGCGCGCTCCCGCAGGCTTCCATCGCGACAACGCAACGCGGATGCTGCGCCAGAAAGGCCAGAACCTTCTCGTGCGAACGCATTTTGCAAAACGCCACAGAGCCGTCAGCGCGCGCACCGTGTGCCTGAAAAACCCGCTTTGCAAGGTCGAGCCCGATGATGCTAGTCATTGTCATGGATGTCCTCTCCTCTGTGGAATGTTTGAACATCGCCACCTTGGCACATTGATGCCGGAGGGAGGGGGCATCTACTCCTTCAGTTTGGTGCGATTGGGGTCGGAAACTGTACGAAAATACGCTTCCAGTATCGCTGCATAGATCTCCGTCAATCCTTCAAGATCAGCGATCGCGACATGCTCGTCCACCATATGCGCGGTCGCGCCAATGCCGCCGAATTCGATAACCGGGCAATAGGCGCGGATAAAGCGCGCGTCGGATGTCCCGCCAGACGTCGAAAGCGCCGGGCGGCGTCCCGATTTCGCTTCGATCGCAGCGGTGACGAGTTTTGTGAAAGCGTCCGGCTTCGTCAGAAACGCAACCGCATTGCAAGGCTCGAAGCCGAGCGTGAATTTATGCTTCACGGAGTCCAGCCTGCGCCGGAGCTCGGCGCCAAGCGTTTCTGGCGTCCAAAGATCGTTGAACCGCACATTGAAACGCGCAATTGCCTGTGCTGGAATGACGTTGAAGGCCGGGTTGCCGACATCGACCGAAACGATTTCGAGATTCGAGGCATCGAAATGCGGCGTGCCCGCATCAAGCGGCGCGGCGGTCAGGGCAGCGAGCAGCGTGGTGAGTTTTGGAATGGGGTTGTCTGCCCGCTCAGGGTAGGCGGCATGGCCCTGGCGGCCCTCGACGATAAGCGTGCCGTTGAGCGACCCGCGCCGGCCAATCTTGATCGTGTCGCCGAGCACTTCGGCGCTGGTCGGCTCGCCGACGATGCAATGATCGAAGCGCTCGCCCTTGTCATAAGCCCAGCGCAACAGTTTTTCGGTGCCATTGACCGCCGGGCCTTCCTCGTCGCCGGTAATGAGAAAACCGATCGAACCCTTGGCCAATCCTCGTCGCGCGACAAAGGCGCAGGCAGCGGCGGCGAAGGCGGCAGACGCAGCCTTTCATGTCGGCGGTGCCGCGTCCCCACACCGCGCCCTCCGCTACCTCTCCCGCGAAAGGATCGAATCGCCATTTCGCCGCGTCGCCCACGGGCACGACGTCGGTATGGCCGGCAAAGACCAGGAAGGGCGCGCTTGTGCCAAAGCGAGCGTAGAGATTGTCGATGTCCGGCGTGCCGGGCTCGGAAAACGTAAGCCGCTGCGTCGCGAACCCAGCTTGTTTCAATGCCGCATCCATAACTCCGAGCGCGCCGCCATCTTCTGGCGTCACCGAGCGGCAGCGGACAAGCGCGCGGCAAAGGTCGAGGGCAGCGGTTGTCATGGCCATATTGGGGCTTTCCGGGCAGGTGTCATTGGCCCGCCTTTTATCGCATGGCCGGCCACGGCGCCGCTACCACCCCGCCTCTCGCCGTCATGCTTTGCGCGCGTTTCTTCGTAGCGCCGCCTGCGCCGCGGCAAGCCGCGCGACTGGCACCCGGAACGGCGAACAGGAGACGTAAGTGAGGCCCGCTCGCTCGAAAAAGTCGATCGAGGCCGGATTGCCCGCGTGTTCGCCGCAAATTCCGAGCTCAATGTCCGGCCGCGTCTTCCGGCCTCGCGCGGCGGCGATTTCGATAAGTTCGCCCACGCCCTCCTGGTCGATCATCTCGAACGGGCTTGAGGGGAGAATTCCCTTGGCCGTATAGTCGCCAAGGAACGATCCGGCATCATCGCGCGAAAGGGCAAGGCAGGTCTGGGTCAGGTCGTTGGTGCCAAACGAAAAGAACTCGGCGGTCTTGGCGAGTTCGCCCGCGCGCACGCAAGCGCGGGGTGTTTCGATCATTGTTCCAACTGAATACTCAACGGTCTCGCCGGTCTCGACGGCGACCGCGTTCGCCATGGCATCGATCCGCGCCTTGATAAAGTCGAACTCGGACTTGGTGATGACGAGTGGTATCATAATTTCCGGCCGCACTGCCGCGCCAGTCTTGCGTTTGGCTTCGGCCGCGCCTTCGAAAATGGCGCGGGCCTGCATTTCCGCGATTTCCGGAAAGGCTATCGCGATCCGGCAGCCGCGAAAACCAAGCATCGGGTTGTATTCTTGCAATTCGGCGGCACGCTGGGCGAGCCTTTCCGTCGGAACGCCCATGGCCTCCGCGACCGCCGCGGTTTCCGCCTCGTTTCGCGGCAAAAACTCGTGCAGCGGCGGATCGAGCAGGCGGATCGTCACCGGCAGCCCCGGCATAATCTCGAACAGCCCGGCGAAATCGGCGCGCTGGAACGGCAACAACTTGGCAAGCGCTGCCCGTCTGCCGGCCTCGTCCCCGGCCAGAATCATTTCGCGGAATGCAACAATCCGTTCGCCTTCGAAAAACATATGCTCGGTTCGGCAAAGGCCAATTCCTTCCGCGCCAAACTTTTGCGCCGTGTGCGCATCGCGTGGCGTGTCGGCATTGGCGCGCACGCCTAAACGGCGGGCTGCATCGGCCCATTCCATCAGGATTGCAAATTCGTCCGAGAGCTCGGGCTGGCGCATCTTGACGGCGCCCTTGATCACTTGTCCCGTGCCGCCATCGATGGTCAACAAATCCCCCCTATTGAAGGTGAGACCTGCCGCCGTCATCGTCGCCTTGGAATAATTGACCCGGATCGTGCCAGCGCCCGAGACGCATGGCTTGCCCATTCCGCGCGCAACAACCGCGGCGTGCGACGTCATGCCGCCGCGCGCCGTCAGAATTCCTTCTGCCGCGTGCATTCCCAAAATATCCTCTGGACTTGTCTCTATGCGCACCAAAATGACCTTGTGGCCGGCGCTCTTCATTTGCTCGGCGTCGCTGGCGTCGAACACGATCTCTCCGCTGGCCGCCCCCGGCGATGCTGGCAGGCCGGTGGCTATGATTTGGCACGGGGCACTTGGGTCAAGCGCGGGATGCAACAATTGTTCGAGCGCGGATGGATCGACACGCGCGATCGCTTCCGCCCTACCGATCGATCCTTCGTTTGCCATGTCAACGGCGATGCGGAGTGCGGCTTTGCTGGTGCGCTTGCCGTTGCGTGTCTGCAACATCCAAAGTTTACCGCGCTCGACGGTGAATTCCATATCCTGCATGTCGCGGTAGTGGTTTTCGAGAAGCTCCGCCGCGCGCACGAATTCGCCGAAAACCCCGGGAAACGCCGCTTCCAAGGACGGCTCGTTTGCCCCCGCCGCGATGCGCGCCGCCTCGGTGATATTTTGCGGCGTTCGGAGGCCCGCGACCACATCTTCGCCCTGGGCATTGAGAAGGTACTCGCCGTAAAGTTCCTTCGCCCCGGTCGAAGGATTGCGGGTGAAAGCAACGCCCGTCGCCGAGGTTTCGCCCATGTTGCCAAAAACCATGGCCTGAACCGTGACCGCGGTGCCAATGCTCGCCGGAATATCGTGCAGCCGCCGGTAGGCGACCGCGCGCGGATTCATCCAGGATTCGAACACGGCGGCGATGGCGCCCCAGAGCTGCTCGCGCGGGTCTTGTGGAAACGGTTTGCCCAAGGTTCTTTCGATCCTTGCGCTGTATTCGGCGATCAGCTTCCGCCAATCCTCTGCTGAAAGCTCCGTATCCAGAGTTACGCCTTTGTTTTCTTTATAATATTCCAAGATCTCTTCGAATATATGATGTTCAATTCCGAGCACCACGCTTGCATACATTTGGATGAAACGGCGGTAGGAATCATAGGCAAAACGCGGATCGCCGGAGCTTTCTGCCAAGGCCTCAACGGTGAGGCCGTTCAGGCCGAGGTTCAGGACAGTATCCATCATGCCGGGCATTGACACCCTTGCACCGGACCGGGCCGAGACGAGGAGCGGATTCCGCCCGTCGCCAAAAGAGCGGCCAGCGAGGCCGCCAATTGAGCCGAGCGCGGCTTCGACCTCGGCCGCAAGACTTGGCGGAAATTGTTTTCCGTTGTTGTAAAAGTAGGCGCAGACTTCGGTGGTGATCGTGAAGCCTGGCGGAACCGGCAGCCCAAGCCTTGTCATTTCCGCGAGACCGGCGCCCTTACCGCCGAGGAGCTCTCGCGAACTGTTTTCGTCTTCGGTCATGCCCTGACCGAAAGTGTAAACCCATTTTGTCATCATGAACCTTTTGGCGCGCGAAAACCTCGCGGGAATTGCTTACGGCTATGCATCAAGCCGGCCGGTTCGCAAATCCTTGCCACAAGTATCTCATTTCCAAGGGCCTCATATATCCCGTATGAGTCGGCATAATCGATAGCGACGGCGAGCCGATGTGTGCGTCGATTGGAGCAGGTACCTAAGCGGCCTTTTCCGCAGCGACTAGCTTTAAAAGCGCTTGGGCGGCGCCAGTCGAGGATGCGGGATTCTGCCCGGTAATGAGACGGCCATCGACGATTGAAAACGGCTGCCAGTTGGGGACTTTCTCAAAGATTCCTCCAAGCCGCTTCAGCTCATCCTCAACGAGGAACGGCACAACACTGGTGAGGTGCACAGCTTCCTCCTCACTGTTGGTAAACCCGGTCACGCGTTTACCCTTCACAATCGGCGCGCCCTTGTAAGTGACTCGACGAAGCACGCCAGGCGCATGGCAAACCAAAGCCACCGGCTTACCGGAATTGTAGAACGATTCGATCAATGCAATGGAATCGGTGCTATCCGCGAGGTCCCACATAGGGCCGTGCCCGCCCACATAAAATACTGTGTCGTAATCTTCCGCTTTCACGTCGGCAAGCCTGACCGTCTGGGACAGCGCCTTTTGCGCCGTCTGGTCCTGTTTGAACCGCGACATGGCTGGCGTCTGATTTTCCGGTAAATCGCTCTTCGGATCGACCGGCGGCTGCCCGCCGTTCGGTGAAGCGAGAGTCAGCTCTACGCCGGCGTCCCTGCAAACAAAGTAGGGGGCTGCGAACTCTTCAAGCCAGAAGCCGGTCTTGCGGCCGGTGTTGCCGAGTTGATCGTGCGATGTCAGGACCAACAGTATTTTCATTTCCTTGTCCTTTCTTCATCGTCAAGAGCATTCCGATTGATCATTGCAATTGCGCGGGTGGCTTCTTCATCGCCGGTTCAGTAGCGACGCAGGCGCAAGCCGAACCCTATCCACGCCGCACCCCAAAACGCGAGGTCGAGGCCGAGGAGAACGCCGAGGACCACGAAACTGTTGGCGGGCCAACCGGCAACGATTATTACTCCAACCAGGGCAGTGAGCGTCCCTGCGAGCAGAATAGGGCCTCGCAGCGGTGCACCGAGATAGACTGCGAGGTAAATCCGGACAACTCCCGTCGCGATCATTCCCGCGCCCAGCAGGAAAGTAAAGACGGCCGCCGCGATTACCGGCTGAGCTAGCGCAAACGCGGCAACAACGATATAGGTCAGTCCCGCGACAATCCAGGCCAGGAACCGGCTCCAGTTCTTGGCGCCAAGCCCGCTGGCGATCTCGGCAGCGCCGGCGAAGATCATGAAAACCGCGATTGCATACACCGAGGCGATGGCCCCTGAAACGACAAGTAAAAGTGCTGCAACACCCATGCTGGCAATCGAGGCACCCAAGGCGACGATCCAGCCCCAGCGAGGCCTAAGGCATTCGATCACCCTTCGCAAATTTTCCGGCGGCTCTGGAAACGGACCGGTTTTGACTGAATAGGCCATCAAATTGATCCCTTCCGTGGGCCTTATTTAGCCCTGTGCCTCCATGATTTCATCCCGCGCCTTGTTGTTGCGGCCATCTCCTCCTTAATTGGCGTTCCGTCTCTTTACGCAAAGCTTCGCTTTTCCTAATTGTCATTCGATGGTTTGCGGAAAAGCATGGATTGGTTAAACCCCGCTGAATAGGCAATCAACTGTGATCAAAATGTCGCGGCGGCGCAGGAAATCCTTGCGCAAGCCTTGCTTTGTATCAGCGGGCGTTGCGGGTTACGCTTTTGTTCGCTATTCACAATCTATTCAGGCTGGCTGGGCAAACCCTTATCTCGCTTTAGTCCTGTAGCGTTGAGCTTTTTTCGCAACGCCAAGGTCCGCGACGTGTTTTCATTTGGGTCTTGTTTTCGAAGAGGCGCTCGTGACGGCATTTTCAAAGACTCCGCTTCTCGACACGATCACTTCGCCTTTGGACTTGCGGCGCCTGAAGGCGTCCGATCTCGCCCAAGTCGCGGACGAGCTGCGCACCGAGACAATCGATGTGGTCTCGGTGACTGGCGGCCATCTCGGCGCGGGGCTTGGTGTGGTCGAGCTTACGGTTGCCCTTCACTATGTGTTCAATACGCCTGACGACCGCTTGATTTGGGACGTTGGCCACCAGGCCTATCCGCATAAAATTCTCACCGGACGGCGCGACCGGATCCGGACCTTGCGCCGTGGCGGCGGCCTTTCCGGCTTCACCAAACGCTCCGAGAGCGAATACGACCCTTTTGGCGCCGCACATGCCTCGACATCGATCTCGGCGGGGCTCGGAATGGCGGTGGCCAACACGCTATCGGCCAGCAAATCCCACGTCATCGCCGTGATCGGCGATGGCGCGATGTCCGCCGGCATGGCCTACGAGGCGATGAACAATGCCGGCGCCATGCATTCACGCCTGATCATCATTCTCAACGACAATGATATGTCGATCGCGCCGCCGGCCGGCGCCTTGTCCGCGTATCTTGCGCGGCTAGTCTCCGGCGGCGCCTACCGCTCAGTGCGCGAAACGGCGAAGCAGCTTGGCCGTCATCTTCCCAAATTCATTTACGACAGAGCCCGCAAAACCGAGGAATTCGCCCGCAACTTCTGGGCCGGCGGAACGCTATTCGAAGAGCTTGGCATCTATTACGTCGGACCGATCGATGGTCACAATCTCGACCATTTGCTGCCGGTGTTGAAAAACGTCCGCGATGTCGACCTGGGGCCGATTCTGGTCCACGTCGTGACCCAGAAAGGCAAAGGTTACGCTCCTGCCGAAGCCTCGACCGACAAATATCATGGGGTCAATACATTCGATGTCGTGACCGGCATACAAGTGAAACCCAAGGCGAACGCGCCGTCCTATACTCGGGTCTTCGCCGACGCCTTGATCGCCGAGGCGCGGGCTGACGATAAGATCGTGGCGATTACCGCCGCGATGCCGAGCGGCACGGGCCTCGATATTTTCCAAAAAGTCTTTCCCGAACGCTGCTTCGACGTAGGAATCGCGGAACAACATGCGGTCACTTTCGCGGCAGGCCTTGCGACCGAAGGTTTTAAGCCGTTCTGCGCGATTTATTCGACGTTCCTTCAGCGCGGCTACGATCAGGTCGTCCATGACGTGGCAATTCAGAACTTGCCCGTGCGCTTCGCGATCGACCGGGCGGGCCTCGTCGGCGCCGATGGCGCGACCCACGCCGGCTCTTTCGACGTTTGTTTCCTCGGGATCCTTCCCGGCATGGTGGTTATGGCGGCGGCCGACGAAACCGAGCTTGTGCATATGGTGGCAACCGCCGCCGCCTATGACGAAGGGCCGATCGCTTTCCGCTATCCTCGCGGGGACGGAGTCGGCATAGCCCTCCCCGCCAAGGGGGAAATCCTGGAGATCGGCCGCGGGCGGATTGTGCGCGAAGGCACCAAAGTCGCAATTCTATCGCTTGGCACACGCTTGGCCGAGGCACTCAAGGCAGCGGAGGATCTCGCGACCTATGGCGTCTCGACGACGGTCGCCGACGCGCGCTTCGCCAAACCCCTCGATTCCGGCCTCCTGTTGCGGCTCGCGGCGAACCACGAAGTCTTGATCACGATCGAGGAAGGGTCCATCGGCGGCTTCGGCTCCTTCGTGATGCAAACGCTCGCCGAGGATGGCGTATTCGACGGCATAGGCTCGCGCGGCCTAAAATTCCGGTCGATGGTGCTGCCCGACCGTTTCCTCGACCATGATAAGCCGGAGAAACTTTATGCGAGCGCGGGCCTCGACGCAAAGGGCATCGTCGCCAAGGTGCTGGCGACGCTTGGCCGCGGCGTCGAAGCGAGAAAGAGCATGATCGCTTGAGGTCGCTCGCTTTAGGTAACTAACCTGCACTCTACGCCACTAGTTCGCGAGGCGGCCCGAGGCGGCAAGGGCGGCTGCTCTCCTGCGCCTTCGCAGCAGCCCGTAGATTAGCTTATGTGTGGCCGACGCTACCTTCCAAGCGAACCACGGAGCATTTGGCAATAATTTTTGCCTCAAGCGGCTGCTGCTCCTGACGTCGCTTTCTGGATGCGAAGCACCATATCTACTTTAGGTTGGGCAGTAACGTGCGATGGATCAGATTTCAGTTAATCGTTTAATTTGTAGCATTCGGCATGTAAACGGAATACTTCAAATTCTTGATGCGGAGAAAAACAACCCGTCAATAACGCTGCGGGAATTACAGAAAAAATTTGCCGCCCGGTTTGGGATAAGCCCAACTGCAGACGATTTTTATTTCTATAATCAACATCAGTTTTTGACGTCACTTCTGGCATATATATGCATGCCATCCGAGAAGTTTTTGGCGGATATCCCAGACATGGAAATAAAATCACTAGCCGAGGGCTGGGGGCTACAAGGGGTGTTATTTTCTGGAACGTTAAAAGACATTTTGAGGCATCTACGAAACTCAGTTGCCCATGGACACGTCTTGATCTCGTCAGAGTTGATGTTCGAATTTTCCCAAGGGAAAATCGTCGTTGTTTTTAATAAGTTTAATATTGACAGATTTTGTCAGGCGCTGGCGTATTGGTGCCTCACTAAAGACATCACTTTGAAGGGTCTATAGGAAATTGAATTTCATCAACATGTTCATGCTGTGCTCCTAGCGGCCGACGGCGGTGGGAGAGGCCAGAAATTTCTGACCGGCCCACAACTCACATGATTAGCTTCAACACAAGGCTCATCATCGACAAACTTGGTGTGCGGGGCGAGGGCGTCGCGCAAGTCTCGGATGGGCCGGTGTTTGTCCCCTATGCCTTGGCGGGTGAAACAATCCTCGCCGAAGTCGATGGTTCGCGCGGTACATTGGCCGAGGTTTTGATCCCGAGCCCGGACCGGATCGCGCCGTTCTGCCGCTATTTCGCGCACTGCGGCGGCTGCGCGGTGCAAACGCTTGCAGCGGACTCCTATGCGCGATGGAAACGCGATCTTGTCGCCAGCGCCCTGCGGCGGGAGTGCCTGACTACCGAGGTATCGGACCTCGCCGACGCGCAGGGGGCCGGGCGACGCCGCGCAACCTTTCATGCGCGCTACGCTCAGGGGCGGCCAGCTACCGGATTCATGCAGGCGCGCGCGCATCAGATCGTTGAAATCCAAGCTTGCCCGCTGCTCGCCGCTTCGATGGACGGGGCCCTGCCGGCCGCGCGCGCGATTGCGAAAGCCCTCGCCGGCTCCAGCAAGCCGCTCGACATTCTCGTCACCGCGACGGCGTCCGGTCTCGATGTCGATCTCAAGGGCCATGGGCCGCTCATTGACGCGCAACGGCAAGGCCTCGTGCGGGTCGTGCTGGAGCACGACCTCGCGCGCCTCTCAAACCATGGCGAGATCGTGCTGATGCGGCGAGAGCCGTTGCTCGCCATGGGCAGGGCGATGGTGGCGCCGCCACCGGGAGTTTTTTTGCAGGCGACAGCGGCCGGGGAGGAAACACTCGCGGCAAAAGTTTGCGCCCATGTTGCGGGGGCAAGACATATCGCCGATCTTTTTTCTGGAGTCGGAACATTTGCGCTCCGGATGGCAGAGTTTGCGAACGTCGATGCTTTTGATCTTGACGAAGCTGCACTTAAAGCTTTGGCCAAAGCCGCGCGGATCGAGGGCCTGCGGCCGGTTAATGTCAAGACGCGCGATCTGTTCCGCCGTCCGCTCGAGCCGGCAGACTTTGCCCAGTTCGACGCGGTCGTGTTCGATCCTCCCCGCGTCGGGGCCGAGAGCCAAGCCCGTGGACTAAGCGCATCCCCGGTGCCGCTAGTCGTGGCCGTATCCTGCAATGCTCGAACCTTTGCGCGCGATGCCGCGATCCTTTGCGCAGGGGGCTATGACATGATGAGGGTCGAACCGGTCGATCAGTTTCGCCATACGCCACATGTGGAAATCGTCGCGGCCTTCCGGCGCCGGACGCAAGGCTCACGAAAGATCCGGCGGTTGCTCGGATGAGGCTAGCGCGGGATAGCGAAGGGCGGCGCCGGAGGGTCGAACCAGCGAAATGCCAAGAGACCGATGAAAAAGCCGCCGATGTGGGCCTCCCAGGCGACCGTCGCACCGCTGACGCCGAGGGACGCCGGGAACACGCCAAACAAAAAATTGGCGACGAACCAAAACAAAAGAAAACTGACCGCGGTGCGATTGGACAGAATTTCCCGTAGAGCCAGCGCTGGCTGGCGATAAGCCATGTCCTCGTCCGCGCGTTCCGCGAAGCCGAGCGATTCGCCAAGCGGCGCACCGGGTTGAAACACGAAGCGCACCGCCGCGGCCATCACGCCGGAGACCGCGGCCGAGGCACCGACAACCGGCTCCAGGGCTGTCATGTGGGTGACATAGTGCATTAATGCTCCGGCAATTGCCGCCGCCGCGCAAAATAGCAAAAAGCGCGGCGCGCCAAAGCGGCGCGCAACCGGCGAACCGAAGGCCGCGAACCAAAGACAGTTTACCCCCACATGCAGCCAGCTCCCATGCAAAAACGCATAGGTCAGTAACGTCCACCATTGCGGCTTCCCGTCGCCCAGGAAAAAGGCCGCCGCCTGGGGGCTTAGCCCGGCGTCGTCCGAGAGCGAATTTATGGCCAGGGACACGCGGTCAGGTGCGAATGCGAATGTAAACCGTCCTGGCACGAAGGCGAAGCGCCGGAGAATCTCAAGATAGTCTTCGGGCGAGAGGAGTACAGACAGGCCTTCGATCGCGACCAGCAGCGCGACGATCCAAACGACTACCGCCGGCAGATTGAATATTCGTTCTTTTTTGTGCCGCATGTCTGGACTCATGCCTTTGCGCAATGAAAATCATGGCGCCGATTTCGCCTCACTCCACATCCTCTACCGCGGCCGGGCTGCCGCCGGAAAGTCTTTGCGCCAGCGCCGCCTCCATGAAACTGTCGAGCCCGCCGTCGAGCACGTCGTTTGGCGTGCCTGAGGTCGTGCCGGTGCGAAGATCCTTCACGAGCAGGTAGGGCTGCAGCACATAGGAGCGGATCTGATGGCCCCAGCCTATATCGGTCTTGGCTGCCTCCGTCGCACTGGCCGCCGCCTCCCGCTTTTCGATTTCCTGGTCGTAGAGCCGCGCGCGCAGCATGTTCCATGCGGTTGCCCGGTTCTTGTGCTGCGAACGCTCGCCCTGGCAGGCAACCACGATCCCTGTTGGGATGTGCGTAATGCGCACCGCCGAATCCGTCGTATTGACGTGCTGTCCGCCGGCGCCAGATGAGCGATAGGTATCGATGCGGCAATCCGATTCCTTCACGTCGATTTCGACCCTATCGTCGATCACTGGGTAGACCCACACCGAAGCAAAGCTCGTATGGCGGCGGGCGTTCGAATCGAATGGAGAGATGCGCACCAGGCGATGCACCCCGGATTCGGTTTTGGCCCAGCCATACGCATTGTGGCCCTTGACGAGCAGAGTGCCAGATTTGAGGCCGGCTTCGTCGCCAGCCGTCTCCTCGATGATCTCGACCTTATATTTGTGCCGCTCGGCCCATCGCGCATACATGCGAAACAACATGCGCGCCCAATCGCAGCTCTCGGTTCCGCCGGCGCCGGCGTGAACCTCGATATAGGTGTCGTTGGCATCGGCCTCGCCCGACAGCAGTGCCTCGATCTGGCGCCGCCCGGCTTCTGCCTTCAAAGCGTTCAGTTGGCCGAGCCCTTCCTGCGCATAAGCCTCGTCGCCCTCCGCCTCAGCAAGCTCGACAAGCGTGACCGCGTCCATAAGTTCGTTTTCAAAATGATGCAGCGAGTCAAGCCTATCCTCTAGTGCGGTGCGCTCGCGCATTATTTTTTGCGCGGCTTCGGCATCGTTCCAAAGAGTGGGATCTTCGGCCTTGGCGTTCAGCTCGGCAAGGCGGCGGGCGGCGGCATCTACGTCAAAGATGCCTCCTCAGCAACCCCATCGATTGCTTGATTGATTGGACAAGCGATTCGGCTTCGGCGCGCATTTTGTGCTCTACTTTGGCTGGAAAATGGGACGGGACGGAGATTCAATAGAATAGTAACATCGGGTTTTGATGTAAACAGCCTGCAGGCGCCTGTGAGATAAAGGCCCGAGGACAAGGAATTTGTATGGACTATTGCAAACAGATGCTCGTCAAGCCGGGCCACAAGCTCCGCCTGAAGGATATCGACTCCGCCTTCAAGGACCGCCACGAGACACGTGAGTCGGCGGCGCCGGAATTGGAAAAATATCGGCGAAAGCTCGGCCAACTGCAAGCTTTGTTATATGCCGAGAAAAAGCATTCCGTTCTCATTGTCCTTCAGGCCTTGGACGCCGGCGGCAAGGATGGTACGATCAACCACGTTTTCGCGGCGTTAAATCCGCAAGGGACTTCGGCGGTCAGCTTCAAACAGCCAACCCAGATTGAACTCGAACATGACTTTCTCTGGCGGGTCCACCCGCACGCCCCTCCAAAGGGATGGGTGGCGATTTTTAACCGCTCCCACTATGAGGACGTGTTGGTCACGCGTGTCCACAAGCTAGTGGACAAGCCCACATGGACCGCGCGATACGACCGCATCCGCGACTTCGAGTTGGGGCTTGCGGAGAGCGGAACCACGATTTTGAAATTCTTCCTTCATATCAGCAAGGAGGAGCAGCTCGCGCGGTTCGCGCAGCGGCTTGACGATCCAGCGCGCAATTGGAAAATTGCCGAATCGGATTATGCCGAGCGCGCCCTTTGGGACGATTACATAGACGCATTCGAGGATACCCTCGCCGCGACCAGCACGCGGCATGCGCCATGGTATGTGATCCCGGCCAACCACAAATGGTTTCGCAATTTGGCGGTATCGCGGATTGTCGCAGACACGATAGAAGAGCTTGGCATGGCGTTTCCCAAGCCAACCGTTGATCTCGCCGAGATCAGACGAAAGTACCACGTGGCGGCGGAAGAGGAACGCAAGGACAAGAGCCGCGAGACGAAGGCACCCGGAAAATCCGCGATACCGCCAGGGTGAATTGAGCCCGTTTGGGGTACGGCGATGCACAGACGGGCCAGGAACGAGACGGACGAGCAAGGCATGGAACCGGACATTCGCCAGGGATTACTCTGATGACCTCATCGGACACTTCGGGTCCACGCGCGACCAAACTCAAAACGCATCGGATCAATCGGCGTCCGCCATTCGAACGCATTGCCCTCGTCCTGCAGGGCGGCGGCGCTCTTGGCGCCTATCAGGCCGGGCGTCTACCAGGCTCTTGCGGAGGCCAATCTGCATCCCGATTGGGTCGCGGGCATTTCGATTGGCGCCATCAATGCGGCGCTGATTGCTGGCAATCCGCCGGAGAAGCGCGTCGCCCGTCTGCGGGAATTCTGGGAAACTGTCAGCGCCGCTCCCTTTCCAGTCTTTACCTACGTGCGGTCGGCGGAGATCAAACAGGAATGGGCTCACAAATGGGTTAATCAGCTGCGCGCATTGGGTAATTTGTTTTGGCGGCGCGCCGGGCTTCTTTAAGCCGCGGGTCCCGCCGCCTATGCCGTTCGTACACACGGAGATGCCGATTCGCTGAGCTATTACGACGTTTCCCCTTTGAAAGCGACACTCGAACGCTTGGTGGATTTCGACCTCATCAATACCGGCGTCACCCGTTTCAGCGTCGGCGCGGTGAATGTGCGAACCGGCAACTTCGTCTATTTCGACAACACCACGCATGAGATTTGCCCGGAACATGTCATGGCGAGCGGCTCCTTGCCGCCCGGCTTTCCTGCCACCGAAATCCAAGGTGAGCATTATTGGGACGGCGGCCTTGTTTCCAACACGCCGCTGCAATGGGTGCTCTCCGGCACGCCGCGCCAGGATACGCTGGCCTTTCAGATCGATCTTTGGAACGCGAGAGGGCGCCTGCCGCGCACTCTGATCGAGGCCGAATTGCGCCAGAAGGAAATCCGCTTCTCGAGCCGCACGCGGGCGGCCACCGATGATTTCAAGAAATCGCAACTGCTGCGCCGCGCGACGCACCACCTCCTTCAGCGGCTTCCCGACGAGTTGCGGCAATTGCCAGAGGCCAATCTCCTCGCCAGCGAGGCGGACGAAAAAGTCTACAACATCATCAACCTCATCTATCACTCCCGCAATTACGAGGGCACCTCGAAGGACTATGAGTTTTCGAGGCGGAACAATGGAGGAGCATTGGGAGTCTGGCTACAACGACGCGGTGCGCACCTTGCGTCACAAGGAAGTCTTGCAACGCCCCGAAAATCACGATGGCGTTTTCACCTTCGACCTCGCGCGCGACGGCCGCGAATAGGAGGCGCGCTCCAGGTCGTACCCGACCGACACTCGATAGGAGATGAACGATGAAGCTTGCCGATGTCGCCAAAAACTGCCTTCGCGATGCCGCTCACCGACCCAGCCTATCCGCGCGGCCCGTACAAATTCTACAACCGGGAATTCGTGGTCATCACCTACCGCACCGATCCCGATGCCTTGCGCGAGGTGGTGCCGGAACCCCTCGAGGTGATCGGGCGATACGGTCAATTATGAGTTCATCCGGATGCCGGATTCCACCGGCTTTGGCGACTATACCGAGACCGGCCAGGTCATTCCCGTGCGCTTCCGCACGGCCGATGGGACGGTGCAGGAGGGCGGCTATGTGCACGCCATGTATCTCGACGACAATTCGCCGATCGCCGGCGGGCGCGAGATCTGGGGCTTTCCGAAAAAGCTCGCCAAGCCGAAAGATCGCGCATGAGAGCGAGACTTTGGTCTGCACCTTGCATTATGGTTCGGTGCTCTGCGTGTCCGCCACCATGGGCTACAAACATCGTGAGCTCGATCCGGCGCCTCTGCTGAAAAGCCTCGCCAAGCCCAGCTTCATGATCAAGATTATCCCGCATGTGGATTGCACGCCGAGGATTTGCGAGCTTGTGCGGTATTATCTGGAGGGGGTCACCTTGAAAGGCGCGTGGTCCGGTCCCGCCGCCATCGAGCTGTTCGAGCATGCGATGTGCGACGTCGCCCGCCTGCCGGTGCGCGGGGTGGTTTCCGCCAGCCATTTCATCACCGACCTGACGCTCGGCCTTGGCGAGGTGGTGTACGATTATTTGAAGGACAGCTGACCCGCTTGTCCGGTCGTGCGAAGGTTTAAATTTCTGCTTTTCGCTGGAAATGGACATTCACTGATTTCAGTCCAATGCGGCTACCCTTAGCGCGGGTGCTTGGCCGAAAACGAGGGATTTTTGTCCTTGTCGCGGATGCGATCACGGATGACAATACCCCCATGACCACACTAGTTCCAAGTCCAGCATCGCAAGAGATCACCAAACCCCGCCGGATCGGTTTCCTGATCTACCCAGGTTGCGACATCCTCGATGTGTGCGGACCCTGCGAGGCGTTCCACTGGGCGGACGTCTGGTTGCCAAGGTTCGGGAGAACCGACAAACCCGGTTACCAGTGCCATGTCCTAGCCGCCACCCCTGGACCGATCCTGACGATATCTGGAATCGAGGTCGTCGCGACCCATAGTTTCCATGACATAAAGGATGGTCTGGATACTATGGTCGTGGCGGGTGGCGTAATAAGTGGCGAGCAGGCCTGCAAGGATCCGTCTCTCGTCGAATGGGTGCGCTCAATGGCGCCGCGGGTGCGGCGTGTGGCGTCGGTTTGCACCGGCGCATTCATCTTGGCGGCCGCGGGCCTCTTGAATGACCGGCGCGTGACGACGCATTGGATGTTTTCAGATGCCCTCGCGACGGAATACCCCTCGATTGACGTTGATTCCAGCCTCCTCTTCAACCGCGACGGGAATATCTACTCCTCGGGCGGGATCACTGCGGGGATCGATCTCGCTTTGGCCCTGGTCGAAGAAGACCTCGGCCGGGAAATTGCGATTGCCGCCGCCCGGATGATGGTGGTTTTTCCCCGCCGTCCCGGGGGGCAATCCCAATTCAGTTCCTATGTGAAATACTTGGAAGTGAGGAGCCGGCCAGAGATAGAGGAACTGCAAACCTGGATCCTCGGTAACCCGGGGGAAGATCTCAGCGTGGAAGCCTTGGCGGATCGGGTGGGCATGAGCCCACGCAATTTCGCCCGGCTCTTTCGCGACGAGACTCGGAGATACACCGGCGCAGTTTGCCGAACGGGCACGGGCCGATGCGGCCCGCTGCAAACTCGAACAAACTGTTGTGCCGATCGAGACCATCGCAGAGGAATGCGGTTTCGGCAATACCGAGCGCATGCGGCGGACATTTCAGCGCCTCTTCGATGTCAGTCCGCAGGACTACCGGGCGCGGTTCCGATCGACCCTGCTCAACTAAATTCTAAAATAGAGCCTGCGGCGGCGCTCCCCCTGAACAGAGGGCGCGGGGAGAAAAGTTTTGTGCCTCATCTTTCGCCGCGACTTCCTACTCATCTCGCAGGAGTACCGATTCCGATTCTTGTCAACAAGCAAAAAATTAAGGAGAAAACCCATGCGAATTCTTTTCCTGACATCGGCCCACAACAGTCTCAGCCAGCGTCTGTGGATCGAGCTTTCCGAGCGCGGCCACCACATCCGCGTCTGCGTCGCGGCGGCGGGTGAGACCATGATCGCCGCAGTCTCCCGCGAGTTGCCAGATCTGATCATTGCGCCGATGCTGAAAATCGCCATTCCGAAGGAGGTCTGGTCACGCCATCTCTGTCTGATCGTGCATCCCGGCATCAAGGGCGACCGTGGCCCTTCCTCGCTCGACTGGGCGATCGCCGACCAGGAGGAGAGCTGGGGCGTAACGATCCTCGAGTTAGCGGCCGAATTTGATGCGGGCCCGATCTGGGCCTCGCATGAGTTTGCACTAGCGGCCGATCCTCCGGCGAAGAGCAGCCTCTATCGTGGTCGGGTCACCGAAGCTGCAGTGCAAGGCGTTCTCGAAGCTGTCGATCGGGTCGAATTGGGGGAGTTCCGATCCGGCTCTTGGCAGCCGCAAAAGCTGTCTGATGCGGTGTCCCAAGGATCGCCCGCTTTGCGCGGCCGTCTGCGCCCGCCAATGCGGCAGGCCGACCGCGCCGTCGACTGGATGCGCGACAATACGGCGAACATCGTGCGAAAAATCCGCGCGGCGGACAGCGCTCCTGGCATCCTCGGCACGCTGCTCGGCAAAACTTGCTTCCTTTATGGGGCGCATGAAGAGGAGCGCCTCAACGGTCCAGCCGGCCGGGTTCTGGCCAAGCGCGATGGCGCGATCTGCATCGGTACAATCGATGGCGCCGTCTGGATTTCCCGTCTGAAGGTCAAGGCCGAGGCCCATGAGTTGAATTGCTTCGCCCAGGCGGACACCGGCTATGAGTTCCGCGATGCCGAGCCGTACCGAATCGCCGGGATCAAGCTACCGGCGGCGCAGGTCCTAGGACCGCTGCTGCGCGGCGTGCCCGAAGCACCACTGCCGGCCGATGCGCCGACTGGTCATCGCACGTTTCGCGAGATCGTCTATACCGAAGAAGGTGACGTTGGCACCCTCTCGTTCGATTTCTACAATGGCGCGATGAGCACGTCCCAGTGCACCCGGCTCCGCGACGCGTTTCTCCACGCCCGCTCGCGCCCGACAAAGGTCATCGTGCTGCAGGGTGGCGCCGATTTCTGGTCGAACGGCATCGATCTCAATACGATCGAGGCGAGCGCCAATCCGGCCATGGAATCTTGGCGCAACATCAATGCGATCGACGATTTGGTTTTTGAGATCCTCACAACTATGTCGCATCTCGTCATCGCGGGGTTGCGCGGCAATGCCGGAGCAGGCGGTGCGATGCTGGCGCTCGCGGCGGACCACGTCTATGCGCGGTCCGGGGTCGTCCTCAACCCCCACTACAGGAGCATGGGCGATCTCTACGGATCGGAATATTGGACCTATACCCTGCCGCGGCGGGTAGGGCAGAAGCGGGCGCTGGAACTGACTCTATCGTGCAAGCCAATTGGCACGCGGGAAGCGCTGAGAGATGGATTTCTCGACGACGCCTTCGGCGAGGATACCAGGGCGTTCGAGGCCGAACTGGGGGAACGGGCGAGGCGGCTTGCCGCAAATCCGGAATTCCACTTGGTGCTTCGGCAGAAGCACGAGAGGCGGTTCCACGACGAATCCGTCAAGCCGCTCGCGGCCTATCGCGCCGAAGAGCTTGAAAGGATGCGGGTCAATTTCTTCGGACCCGACCCCGCCTATCACGAGGCCCGCCGGCGCTTCGTCTTCAAGGGGAACCCGCCGCCGCAGGAAAACCGACCATCGATTCCGGAAGCGGGCGCGGCTGCCCCCTGGGCTCTCCCACAGGAAGCGAGCCGGGCCGGCATTGGTGTTGTGTGCGTTCCGTGAGCGGGCCCACGCCGGCAGATTGATCCGGAGCGTCCGCGCTATTCGAGCATGCGACGCGCGACGTCGCCCGCCTGCCCGTGCGCGGCGTGGTATCTGCCGCTCACTTCGTCACCGACCTGACGCTCGGCCTCGGCGAGGTGGTGTTCGACTATTTGAAGGACGCCTAACCTGCTTGGTCGGCAGTGCCTCGGGTTGGATTTCCGCGTTGTGCCATGAGCGGACATACTCAATTTGTTTTCGAATTTAGCCGGCGCAACGCCGATCAAAACCGCTGGGTAAGGCCCGCAAGTATCGTGCGGCGGATGCCGAACTGAGGGGCGCCGACGCCAACTCCCGTGCCATTACGGATTTCATAAGCGGCGTCACCAATGTTCAGAACATCGAGACGAAGTTCGGTGCCTGCTCCGATCCCAAGATCAATTTTTTGGACGAGGCTTGCGTTGACGGCTGCATATTCCGGTAGGGACGCCCCATTGGGCACCGCCGGCGTGCTGGCGCGCAAGCCACTCTGCGCAATGAAATCCATCGACACGCGGGTTTGGAATTTTGTGTCCTTGTTGAAGGTATAGGCGAGCCCACCAGATCCGGTCCATGTTTGGTCGTGATCAAGATGGATGTAATTTTGCGCGATGTAAGCCAATTCATCTGGCGCAAAATTGAACTGCGCCGAGGTAATGTCATTGCCCATAGCGCGCGAGTAGGCGGCATTGCCATAGATTGACCATGGACCCTCTTCGTAGCTTATTGTAAAGACCGCACCGGCGACATAGGCTTTGGCATAGTTGAAGGCAGTCAAGATAATTGGGGCGCCGAATTGCCCTTCGTCAATCAGATTTCTCGCAAGCTTGTAATAGCCATCGAGTCCAACGGTTAGGCCGGGAACGATGATCTGGTTGATCCCGACATCGAAATAATGCGACCGCTCCGCCTTGACGATGTTGTCCAGCTGAACGGCAGGGGCGTTCGTCGTATTGTTGAAGAGCGCTATTGAAGTAGGGGTGACGAGTTCGAAGGGCGGCGGCACGAAATAGCGCGAATAGCCGGCATGGACTGTTGTGGAATCAGTCGCCTGCATGACCAAGTTCACGCGCGGGCTTACCTGATTTTCATTGGTGAACTCATTGACTGCGTCGAAACGCAAGCCCGCGTTGAGGGTCAGACCCGGCGAGATCCGCCATTCGTCTTGAAGGTAAACACCATAAAGGCCGCCAGTGCGGGCGCCATTATCGATAATGTTAATTGGCACAATAGAAGTCTGGGCGCCCGTCGCATCGACGGGCAGCACGGAAGACGTGGTGTCGAACGCGGTGGTCTCAACCTGTCCGAGGAAGCCGCCGCGCAACGTGTGGCTATCGTTGATCCGCCAGCTGCCGTCGGCCTGAACGCCTTCCGCAAGATCGGACCGCCGCGCGAAAGGGGTCACGCCATTGAACAGAAGATCACCGTTCGCGTCAGGGCTGAAGGACAAAACGCTATTGCGGACAAAGGCCGAGATTTGCATATCGATATCGTCGATATGCTTTTGCAGCGACAGCACGCCAAATTGGTTTGAACTCGTGCTGAACCTCGTTGAGGACGTTGCTGTTGAATGAGGTTGTTCCAAGCACGTTGAGGCCAAGAGAGGGATTCTGGCCCGGATTATTGGGAATTTGAAAACGTCCGTCGAAGGCGCCGCCGAGCACGCTGACCCGCGTGTCGGGATCGATAATGCCGGACATATAGGAAAAGCCGTGGATTTGCTGTGTCGCGTCGTGAATTGCATTATAGGTCGGGGCCGGATTCTCGATGCCACGTTCGTTGCTTAAATGCTCGCCGGTGAAGAACCAATCCACCGGACCCTCGTGTCCGCCATATTCGAAGCTCGGCTCCAGCCAATTGAAGCTTCCCCCATACATTGTAAAAGCCAAACCCGGATTGGTAAGTCCGGTCTTGGTCTGGATGTCCAACACGCCAGCGGTAAAAAATCCATATTGAGCCGGCAGGGCGCCAGTAAGGAGCGACACGCTGCGGGCAAAGCGGGTTTCGAGCGCCTGTCCGAAAACCGAAAGCCCCTCCGGCAATTGCACGCCGTTGATCCGGAATTGCACATTGGCATGATCACCACGGACATGGATTTGGCCGAAACTGTCCTGCGCGACGCCGGGCATCTGAAGCAAGACCTGGTTCAAGGGCGCGTTTTCACCTTGCGGGATGGTCTCCAGCGCCTCGGAGCCGAAATAAGTGGTGCTGGCGCCGAGGCTCGGCTCTATCTGCAAGCGAGCAGTGTTGAGCTTCTCGGAGATGACCTCCACCGTATCGAGGGTGATTGAGGTCCCGGCGTCGGCCGATGGCTGCGGTACTGGCGCGGGACTCTCCGCAAATGCGGGAGCTGCAGCAATTGTCAGGACGACGGCGCTCATTTTCGCCCGTCCATGAGAGGCGAACAACATAGTGGCTCCCTTCTTAGATTTCCCCGATCCTTGAAGGATCGTATCACATGTAATGATATAACGTAGTGATAAATTAGTCACGTCCGACCCTAATTTTCCACCGCGGCACCGCCGGCGGGATGGGAGAAGCAGCACCGCGTCCTCACACAGGCCATAGTGGTCGGCCTACAAAGGTCCGCCTTGGATCATTGGTAGAAACTCAAACTGAGCTGCTACCGGCGTCCCTGGCAGCTGGATTCCGGAAAACCTTCAAAATCTTGGGATTGATAGAAGCACGCCGCAAAATCGCCTTGGGCGCCCTTGCGCAGCATTTATACATTGCAATTTTGTATATTATAATAAACACTCGCCAAATGCTGTTAATTGGATTATATACGGAACGTACCCGGCATTCCGCGAGTTTCTAAGTCATGCTTAAGGTCATTACGGCAAATCGCCTCGCTGATGGACTCGTCGTCTATGCCGGTCGCGACGGTTCCTGGTCCGAGCGGCTTCGCGAAGCAAAAATTTTTGCATCCGAGGCCGAGGCGGGGGCCGGTCTCCTCATTGCCCAGAATGACGTGAAGCGTAATCTCGTCGTCGAACCTGTCGTGGTCGAGGTCGTCGAGGATGCCGGCGGGCTGCGCGCCGTAACATTACGCGAGGCAATTCGCGCGCTCGGTCCAACAATCGATTTCTTGCCGCGCGCGCTACCGCGAGAAAATACGGCCAAGCAAGCCGCGATTGCGGTTTCGCAAATACCGCGATTGGCGGACACACGAGCGCATGACCCGCGAGAGCATGAACTTCTGGTTGCGGCGGCCTTTCCGGAGGAGAACGCGCGATGAAGCAGCACAGAGCGTGCAACCGCGTTTCGGTATGAAATGCTCAGGTTATTCACCTCGAGCGGAGCATAGCCAGCATGTATCGTTACGATGAATTCGACAAGAACTTTGTCGCCGCGCGCGTGGCGCAATTTCGCGACCAGGTCGCGCGCCGCCTTTCTGGAGAATTGGACGAGGATCAGTTCCGGCCGCTGCGCCTGATGAATGGCGTCTACCTGCAATTGCACGCCTATATGCTTCGCATCGCCATCCCCTATGGCACCTTGTCGCCGCGGCAATTGCGCAAGCTCGCATCAATCGCACGACGCTACGACAAGGGCTACGGTCATTTTACGACGCGGCAGAATATTCAGTTCAACTGGCCGGCGCTCAAGGATTGCCCCGATATTCTGAATGAGCTTGCCGAAGTCGAGATGCACGCGATCCAAACATCGGGCAATTGCATCCGCAATGTCACGGCCGATCAATTTGCCGGCGCTTGCGCCGACGAAATCGAGGATCCCCGCCCCTACGCCGAAATTCTGCGGCAATGGTCGTCGCTGCATCCGGAATATTCCTATCTGCCGCGTAAATTCAAGATCGCGGTCAATGGCGCTACCACGGATCGCGCTGCTATAAGAGTGCACGACATCGGCTATCAGATAGTCAAGAATGCCGAAGGCGAGGTGGGCTTTGCAGTCTACGTCGGGGGCGGCCTCGGGCGCACTCCCTTGGTCGCTCACAAGGTTCGCGACTTCCTGCCGAAGGCAGATCTCCTCGCTTACACCAATGCCATCCTCCGGATCTATAATCTCGAAGGACGGCGAGACAATAAATTCAAGGCGCGGATAAAAATTCTCCTCCACGAGAAAGGCGCGGACGCCATTCGCGCCGAGGTCGAGGCCGAATTCGCCGGTCATCGTGATGACGCACTCGTTCTGCCGCAGCAAGAAATCGATCGAATCCGCGCCTATTTCGCGCCGCCGGACCTGCCCGCGCGGGCGGCTTATTCAATTAAGCAAGAGCGGCGGAAGGTAAGCGATCCTGCGTTTGCCAGTTTCGTTTCGCAAAATGTGGTGGCGCATAAGACGCCGGGCTATGCGATCGTCACGATCTCCCTAAAACCCATCGGTGGAATTCCAGGTGACGCCAGCGCGGAATCCATGGAAACAATCGCCGATATTGCCGAAGCATTTTCAGCCGACGAGATCCGCGTCGCGCATGAACAGAACCTCGTTCTGCCGCATGTCGCGCTCGACGATTTGCCGGAGGTGTTCGACCGGCTTGCGGTGGAAGGCCTCGCTACCGCCAATACTGGCCTTGTGACCGACATTATTGCCTGCCCTGGGCTCGATTACTGCGGCCTGGCGACCGCCCGCTCCATCCCCATAGCGCAGCGGATTTCCGAGCGGTTTGGCAGTGGCGCGCGGGCGCGGGAAATTGGGGAGCTCAAGATCAATATTTCTGGGTGCATCAATGCCTGCGGGCATCATCATATTGGTAATATTGGAATTCTGGGTCTCGAGAAATCCGGGGCGGAGGCCTATCAGATCACACTTGGCGGCGCTGCCGACGAGACATGTGCCGTCGGCGCGATCACCGGGCGGAGCTTCTCTTCGGACGAGATCGTCGGCGCGGTCGAGACGGTCGTCGATACCTATTTGAAATTCCGTGACGGCCCGGCGGAAGATTTTCTCGCGGCCTACCGGCGGATCGGAATGGAGCCGTTCAAGGAGGCACTTTATGGCCGCGTATGAGGACGACACTCTCGTCGCCGGCACGGAGTGGGCCGCCCGGCTCGACGCCCAATTCGCCGACCTGGACACGCAAGAAATTATGCGCCGTGCGATCGAGGATCTATTTCCTGGCCGGATCGCGCTTGTCTCGAGTTTCGGCGCGGATTCCGCCGTGCTGCTCCACATGGTGGCGCAAATCGACAAGACCACGCCGGTGTTGTTTATTGACACAAGGGTTTTGTTCGCCGAGACACTGGCCTATCGCGACGAACTCGTGGCCCATCTGGGCCTGTCAAACATCATCACCATCGGACCAAAATCCGCGCGGCTTGCGGCGGAAGATCCGGAAAACTTCCTTTGGGCAAGCAATCCCGGCCGCTGTTGCGAAATCCGCAAGGTCTTGCCGCTGGGGGAAGCACTCGAAGGCTATGATGCCTGGATCTCCGGCCGCAAGCGGTTTCAGGCGCACACACGCGGGGCCTTGGCTTTGTTCGAATCCGAAGGTGGCCGCATAAAAATCAATCCGCTCGCGCACTGGCCGGCCGTTAAAATTCGAGACTATCTCGACACCTTCGATTTGCCTCGCCACCCGCTCGTCGCCCAAAACTATTTTTCGATCGGATGCATCCCGTGCACCTCGCCGGTGCGGCCTGGCGAGGACCCGCGCGCGGGGCGCTGGCGCGGGAGCGATAAAGTCGAATGCGGACTTCATACGCTGCCGCTCTACGCCGGTTTGGACATCTGAGAATGCCGGTATTCAAAGGCGATGGTTTCGCGCCCGATGACTGGCGCAAATTGGCGTCAGAAGAAGATCTGCCGCCCGGCGGCAAGGTCATACTGACGCTGGCGCAATGGCAGGCACGCAGCGGGGATGTGCAAAGCAATATCCCGCTTGGCCTGCTCATTGAACCAGGGCAGGACATCCGGACAATTGCGCCGGACCTCGCCCGCTTCGCGCTTATCGCGATCGCCTTTCCAAAATTCACCGATGGGCGCGGCTATTCGCTCGCGCATCAGCTTCGCAGCAATTTTGGTTTTGCGGGTGAATTACGGGCAACCGGCGACATACTGTTCGACCAGCTGCAATTGCTCGCGCGCTGCGGCTTCGACAGTTTTGAAATCAGAGACATTGCCACGCTCCGGCTTCTCGAAGCAGGCCGAAGGCCTACCTTACGGACATTCTACCAGCCGGGCCTTGGGCCTGAAACCCCGGAGCGGACAAGACTCTGGGCGCGACGCGCGGCATTTTGAAGCCAAGAGCCCGGTTCAATCAAAAATACGCGCAAAGCTTTCACAGCGGCCGGACTGTTGAAACAGTCGCCGCTCTGCGGATATTCTTGCGAGAACCTCGCGGAAGACCCAGCCTTCCCGGAAACAGCGATCCTCGAACGCGTAGCTGCCCCGCGTCCCCACCAATTATTCGATAACCGGCCGCAGAATATGCTGAAGGCCAATCAATATTGGCTGATCTGCGCCCTCCATGACAGCCCGGAGAGCTTGTTTTTCTTGTTCCCCGCCGATCTTTTCGAATTCGCGAACCGCGAGCGCCGTGAAGGCGCCGATCGATAATCCATTTGCGCCAGCGGTGATCCCGACCTTGCCCGCGAAACCTGACCCCATCGATGCGACAGCTGCATGAGCGACCTTTTCATGCGAACATGAATGAATCATTTCAGCGATCAGACACATGGCACCCTCGCTTAGCAGGCCGAATGGCTTGGAAACGGTCGAAAAGCGGCACTCCCATAGGGAAGCAATTTTCATGCCGTAGGTCAAGCCAATCTCAACTTGTGCGCCTGTGACGTTCTTGAAGCCAAAAAGCTAATCTAAAGCGCTACGTCACCACGCCAGCCAATGTAAATTATTATTCTAACACCATGATGACGTCAACATAAATATCTCATGTT
Organism: uncultured Alphaproteobacteria bacterium; assembly: GCA_963851225.1. Lineage (GTDB taxonomy): Bacteria > Pseudomonadota > Alphaproteobacteria > Rhizobiales > Beijerinckiaceae > Methylocapsa. Next base: position 314,389 of record CAWKON010000052.1, read on the forward strand.
GCTCTGCAATATTATGAATAATTTAGGTTTTGCAGGTGCTCAATTGCTTAGATAATTTCTTATGAATGTCATTCTAAACAATGTAAACAATACAACCCCCCTCATGCTCCGGCATGACAGTGATGCCAAAGCATGCAGCAAATTCAGGTCAACTTTATTTCGTTCTGAGAAAAACCAAGGAAACAATTTTGGACTCTAAAAAAGAGCCTTTTGCTTTCCAGTCGGTGTCCGGCGCTTATGTATAGCCACGCTCCCGCCATCTTCAGGTGTGCCTAGAGAGCCAGCTGGAGTTGAATTCGTAAAAAATACTGCCCGCGCCATAGCGCCGACACGGCTCCCCACAGTTAACGCACAACCCGGGAAACAGTTTCACGACCCTGTCAAAAACGGTAAAACATTCTATCCTATTTGTCAAAGAGACCAATTCGGCCGCAGAGCACAGATCACTTCGACAGGAATTCGAACCCCTGTTCCAAAAATATCCTGGCCGCCGCCTGTGACGTCAAATAGGCAAGGAAAAACGGCGCGTTAGGATTTACCGAGGCCGCCACGAGCGCAACGGGATAGACAATCGGGCTGTGGCTCGAATCTGGAAATGTCCCAACCACTTTCACTTTGGGATCGGATTTTGCGTCGGTCGCGTAGACGACGCCAAATTTGGCCTCGCCGCGCGAGACAAGATTTAGGGCACCGCGAACATTGTCTGCCTGCGCGAGTTTTGGTTCAACGCTCGCAAAAACCCCCAGTGATTTAAGCGCTTCCTTGGCGTAGAGTCCGGCTGGACACGAGTTGATTATGCAAACGGCGATTTTGCCGTCGCCCGCAGCGCCAGCGAGATCGAAACCGTTCGCAATCAAAAGTTTGTTATCCGCGCCGCTGGATTCGATGAGGACAAGCTTATTGCCAAGCAGAGTCTTGCGCGTTCCGGCGCGGACGAATTGCAGCTTTTCGAGGTAATCCATCCATTTCAGATCGGCGGAAATAAATATGTCCACCGGGGCGCCCTGCTCAATTTGTTTCGCAAGGACGGCAGAGGACGCGTAAGAAATCGACACCGTCTTGCCGGTATCGGCTTTCCAGGCGCCAGCCGCGGCATCGAGAGCAGTCTTCAAGCTGGCGGCGGCGAAGACAATTGGCGCGGCGGCCGGCGTGATCTCCCCGCCAATTGCGCTTCGCGCGAACACGATGGCCCCAATCGCCGTGCCGAACAGCAACGAGCTAAGTGCGCGCCGTGTGGCCTCGATCATCAAACCTGTGCCGCTTTTATGACGTGCCAATTCCAAGCCTTATATAGCTGCCGGTTAGCTAATTGAACTGCGTTATATATAATTCAAATATAACCGCAAGCACCGCGCGACTTCCGGTCGACCTGTCGCGGCACCTCTCAACCAACGGCACTCCATTGTGTTGGAAATCGAAGGAATGCCGGAGGACGCTTTTGGAAAAGGAAATTGACGCTCTGGTTTCGAACGACGTGGCCCATGACCAGCCAGAAGATCGGAATGAGTGGCGCTACTAGGCCGATCCGGTCCCCTACGGGTGGCCGATTCCAATTCGCCGAACACAAGCTTGAGCTTATGGGTTCCTCGGTCAGGGGAACCACTTTGTGCCAAACGTCAGCGCATGGCACTAAGCGTGAGTGTTATGACTCGCCGCCGGACGCCCATCGGACAACGCCTCATTGATTGCCTCAATCAAAGGCGCAAGCTTCGGCGGTTTTGCCTCGATATCGACACTCACGGCGAACTTGCGAAGCGCGGCGCTGCATACCGGACCGATCGAAGCAACGAGCGTTCGGTCAAGACTTTGTTTGAGCGATTCTTCTTTGCCGTCAGACCGAGCAACGGTGAAGAGGTTGCTTGCCTGCGACGCGCTGGTGAAGGCCACGAGATCGATCTCATCGCGACTAAGCGCGCCGATTAGCCGTAGCAACGGCGCAGTGTCCTCTGGCAAGCCCCAGCGATACGTTG
>CAWKON010000053.1:0-43029 GCA_963851225.1 uncultured Alphaproteobacteria bacterium
TCGGCGAAGATCGCGTCGCGGACTTGGGTGAGGAGCGCCATCACGATGCGCAGGCCCCCATAGAGAAGAGTTAAAGCCAGGGGACCGGCGATCGCGCTGGACAGGGAAGCCCGCGCAGGGCCGCTCAAGGCGTCCGTCGCCCATTTGAACGAATAGGGAACTGCGATTGTGACAATCTTCCCTGCAAACATCAAAGCCAGGGAAATATAAATCCGCAGCAACAAGTCGCGCCGCCCGGATGGCCAGATGTAGGGCCAGAGCTTGCGAAGCGTAGAGCCGGTCGCTGGTTTTGCTTGAGGCTTGGCCTGAGTTGTAAAGGCACCCGGGGAGAAAGAACGCGACATGTGCCTTTCTAAGCATCATTTCCAAAGACTGGCCACCGGTTTTCGGAAGAAATCACGGGGCGCCAAAGGACCGAAGCGAGATAGCAGCATAGACCCCGGGGAGGGCCGATGGAATTGCCAGGACTTTAATAATCTCACGGAATTATGATCCGCCGCGGCGCTGTCCCGGCCGGCGGCGCGCCAAATCTCCTCGCGCCGCCTCCGGTTTTGGACACTATTGACCCCATCGGGGTGGCGCGCGACAAGCAGTCCATGTCATCGAAACAGATCACAGTCGAGGCGGGTTCCCGTCTGGTTTCCAACATATGCGTATATTGCGGCTCCGCCCAAGGCTGTGATCCCATCTATGATGCTGCGGCACGAAAGCTTGGTCATGCCATGGCGGGGAGCGGCCTTGGCCTCGTCTATGGCGGCGGCGCCACCGGTCTCATGGGCGCCATCGCCAGCGCTGTTCTCGCCAATGGCGGGCGTGTCACTGGCATTATCCCAAATTTTTTGATGAACAGGGAGCATATCCTGCCTGAAATCCAGGAATGCCTCATCGTCGGCGACATGCATGAGCGCAAGCGTCTGATGTTCGAGCGCGCCGACGCATTCGTCGCGCTGCCTGGCGGCATCGGAACCTTGGAGGAACTCGCGGAACAATTGACATGGGTACAGCTTGAGCGTCACACGAAGCCGGTGGTGATCGCCGACATCGGCGGGTTCTGGCAACCCTTGCTGCAGCTTTTCGCCCATATGCGCGAGCGGAGCTTTATTCAAATTCCTTTCGAAGTCCGCTATCTTGTTGCCGAAAAGATCGAGGATGTTCTCCCGATGATCGAAACCGCCGCGGCAAAGGCAGCTCTTCTCGGCACGCGCAAGGAGACCGTCGATCCGCGCTTGTGATGGCTCATTTCCGCACGTTTAGACCGGCGCGAATGAGAAAAGGCCATGGCCGTGATATCGAGGACAATGGCAATACGCATTGAGTGTGGTGAAACGTGACGTTTGGCCCCGAAACCTCCGATGCCGGCCTCAAAGCTGATCCGGCTGAACGTCTGGCCGCTCCTGAGGAACGCCGGGCGCGGCGCGGTTCGCTCTGATTCTCGCGGCGTGTTTCTTGATCCACGCCGCGATTTTGGTGTTCCTTTTTTTCGGGGATTTCTCCATCTCCCGCGAGGCCACACGGGCGGAGGAAATTCCGGTGGAGATCGTCGCGGAAATGCCGCCCGAGCAAAACACCGAACCTCTAAAGAAGTCTCTCGCTCCGCCGCCCGATCTCATAACCCCACCGGTGGTCAAGGAGAAACCGCCGCCCGACAAGGTGCAACTCGACGATGTCGAAGTCGCGCGTGACGCGCCGATGTCGGGCAACGACAGCAGAACCCACAAGGGAGAACCTGAGAAGGAAACGAAAGCGCCGCGTGTCGCGCCACCGCCCAAACTTGCGACGCCGCAGCCGTCACAAGACAATCCGGAGCAGGAAAAGGCAGCGGCACCCTCAGAAGAGAAACCCGCCCCGCCGTCCCCACCATCAGAGCCGCAAAAACCCGCCGATGACACACCCGATGCCGAGGCGCTCGACAAGGCGCAGCCGGAGCCGCCAGGCAAGCAACAGCCGAAACAAAAGCAGCAAGCCAGCAAAACTCCCCCCGCCCAGGGCAAGAATATCACGGTCGCGCAACAGCTTGCCGCCTTTACTCCGGCCCCCGCTTATTCCCTGGGAGCTTCGGCCAAAGCCGCGCCGATTAGCGGCGGAACCGAAAAGGCGAGTTACGAATCCTTGCTGATGGGGTTGATCAACCGCCAATTGCGTGTTCCGCCCGAGGCCCGTGCGCGCCATCTCATTCACGTCGGCCAGATCGGACTCTTCGTCGATGAGCTGGGCCATCTGACCCATCAGGCGCTCTACCGCGCGAGCGGCGACCCGGTCCTCGATACCGCCTATCTCGATGCAGTCCGCCGCGCGGCGCCGTTTCCCGCCCCGCCAAGAGGCCTGCCGCATGGTTTCATCCTACAATATACAAACCAGGATTAGACCGCATCTACATCGAACCCGGCCATCGGGCGATGCCGTATTAGCGAATTTCGATCCGTCGCGAGTAGCAACATCTCGCAGCCAGCTTCCAAGAATGCTCGCAAGGGACGGAACCCAGCCGCCAACGAACAGTTAAGCGCCGCCGTGTCACCCAGCTCATGGGCGATATAGGCGTGCGTTTCCCCGCTGTAATACGGAAAGGCGACCCGCTGCAGATATAAGTTCAGCGTGACTCTGGCCGAACCCCTTACTCAGGTATCTTCGACTTGCCAATATACAAATCCACGCTTATTCCACCGTCCACACCGATCATATCCATCCACTCCGGATAGTCAGCATTACGGTAGCACTGCAGGTAGGCAAACGGCGTGCCCGCATTGACCGCCAGGTGGCAGATGGCCGCTCTTCTGCTCGGACACATGGCCCGTACTCCCGGGCTATCTGCTCCAAGGTGACCGGCGTTTTCTGATAAAACCTGCGGACATGCGATTTCGCCAGCCACGCTGCGAGAATAGGGAAGTCTTGCACCTCGATGGGACGGAATGCGATGTCCTGCGTCGCCAAACTATTCATCGCTCCTTTTGGCGTTGTAAACTCACCGCACTTTCGAACTTTTGGGTTGGCCGCATGCTACCGCGCGCCGGACTTCAAAAGCTTGAAGGTGATCGCGTCGGTCAGCGCCTGAAACGAGGCGTCGATGATATTGGCGGAGACGCCCACCGTCGACCAGCTCTCTTCAGACCCGTCGCGAAACTCGATCAACACACGTGTGACCGCGTCGGTTCCCCCTTGGAAAATCCGGACGCGAAAATCGACGAGTTCGAGATCTTCGATAAAGCGCTGATATTTGCCGAGATCCTTGCGCAGGGCGAGATCGAGCGCATTGACCGGGCCCTCGCCCTCGGCGGCCGAGATCAGGGTCTCGCCATCGATGTTGACCTTGACGACCGCCTCAGACACCGAAACGAGATCGCCTTGCGCATTGTGGCGGCGCTCGACATCAACGCGAAAGCGCTCGACATCGAAATAATCCGGCACTTCACCAAGAATACGCCGGGCGAGAAGCTCAAATGAAGCATCCGCCCCCTCATAGGCATAGCCAAGCGATTCCTTCTGCTTGACCTCGTCGAGGAGACGCGCGACACGCGAATCACCTTTGTCGAGGCGCACCCCGATTCGCTCCAATTCAGCAAGAATATTCGATTTTCCAGCCTGGTCGGAGATGAGCAGACGGCGCTTGTTGCCCACCGCCTCCGGCAGGATGTGTTCGTAGGTCTTCGGCTCCTTCATCACCGCCGAGGCGTGAATACCAGCCTTGGTCGCGAAAGCCGAAGCGCCAACATAGGGCGCGTGCCGGTTCGGCGCGCGATTGAGCAATTCGTCGAGCGTGTGGCTGACCTTGGTCAGCGTCGCAAGCTTTTCTGGCGTCACGCCGATTTCGAAGCGATCCGCGAATTCGTATTTTAACAAAAGAGTGGGGATCAGCGACACAAGATTGGCGTTGCCGCACCGCTCGCCGAGCCCGTTCAGCGTGCCTTGAATATGCCGCGCGCCCGCGAGCACGGCGGCGAGTGAATTGGCAACCGCGTTGCCTGTGTCGTCATGCGCGTGAATGCCGAGATGAGATCCCGGCACATGTGCGTCAACATCCGCGACGATGCGCGCGATCTCATGCGGGAGCGTTCCGCCATTGGTATCGCAAAGCACGATCCATCGAGCTCCCGCCGTGTGGGCGGTTTTCGCGGCTTGCAGCGCATAGCTTTGATTGGCCTTGAAGCCGTCGAAGAAATGCTCGCAATCGAAGAGCACTTCGCGGCCAAGCGCCCGAGCCGCCGCGATCGACTGGGTTATATTTTCGAGATTTTCATCGAGCGTGCAGCCGAGTGCGACATGCACATGATAATCCCAGGCCTTGCCCACGAAAGTGATGGCATCGGCTTGCGCCGCGAGAAGGCCTGCGATGCCTGGATCATTGGCGGCGGAGCGGCCCGCTCTTTTGGTCATGCCGAAGGCCGAGAGGCGGGCGCTTTGCAGCTTGGGAGGTTTGGCAAAAAATTCCGTGTCGAGCGGATTGGCGCCAGGGTAGCCGCCCTCGATGTAATCGATGCCGAGACCATCGAGCAAGACCGCGATATGGCGCTTGTCGGCGAGCGAAAAATCGACATCCGCCATCTGCGCGCCATCGCGCAAGGTTGTGTCCAAAAGGCTGAGTTTTTCGCGCGTCATGGCGGCCCGTCCCGCAAGGGTTTGGGCGGTAGCGCTTTTGTCATGCGCGTGTTGCCGAGCCAGAGCCCGTCGATCTCCACCGTGTTGCGTTGAACCGCCTGGTAGCCATGCGTCTTCGAAGAAAGGTTTTGCGGTGTCGCTGGCATTGGTCACGAGCGTGGCCGTGCCGCGCGCGGCGGCGAGTTTTTCGATCGCGTCCACGAGAGCGGAGCCGACACCGGAGCGGGCGACGGCCGGATGGACATAAAGCTGGTCGATAAGCCCGCCATCCTTCAAGACGATAAAACCGACGGGGCCGCCGCCGATCAGCGCGACGAGGGTCAAATTCTTTTCGAGAGTTCGCGCAAACGCCTCGTCATCATCGGCGGCCGACGCCCAAGCATGCCGCTGCGCCTCGTCATAATCGTCAACGGTCAATTCCTCGATGGCGGCGAACCGGATTTCGCTAAGCAATGGGAGATCCGAGGCGAGGTAGGGCCGCAGTGACGGTTTTGGAAAAGCGCCGGCGTTCATCGCTTTGGCTCCCAGCTCGTGGTGCCGTCCTTGTTGTCTTTCAGTATGATACCTTTCGCGGCGAGTTCGTCGCGGATGCGATCGGATTCGGCCCAGTTTTTTGCGGCGCGAGCTTTAGTGCGATCCTCGATTAGCCCCGCAATAGACGAAACATCGACATTTTTTTCAAGCATTTGGCGCCGCTGTCGTTCGAAAGAGCGAAGATCGACGCCTAAGATATCTGCTGTATCAAGAAATTCGAATGGATCGTCCAAACGATGCATCATGGCAATTGCCAAAGGAGTGTTCAGATCGTCTTGAATGGCCTCAAGAAACTCAGACATACCTAGCCGTTCTTGGCCGAACCCATTGCCGTCGCCGGGACCAAAAACATCGCCGTAGCCGCTCCCATCTCTGATGCTGATTTCATAAGCATTATCCGGTGATAATTGAGCAGACCATCTGTCTAAGTCCGTTCAGCCTCCTCCAATGCCTTCACCGTAAAATCGATCGGCTGGCGGTAATGCGTCTTCAAAATCGCAAGCCGCAGCACTTCGCCTGGCCAGGAGCTCCCACCCGAAATTATCCGGTATGCAACAGCTCGTGGATCGTCACGAAATTCCCCAGGCTCTTCGACATTTTCTCGCCTTCGACCTGGAGATGGCCGTTGTGCATCCAGACATTGGCCATAACGTCATGCCCGAAGGCGCAGCAGCTCTGCGCGATTTCGTTCTCGTGATGCGGAAACACGAGATCGATGCCGCCGCCGTGAATATCGAAAATCTCGCCAAGATATTCCCAGCTCATCGCCGAGCACTCGATATGCCAGCCGGGCCGCCCGCGCCCCCAGGGGCTGTCCCAACCGGGCTCGTCGGCGTTCGAAGGTTTCCATAAAACGAAATCCATCGGCCCGCGCTTATAGGGCGCGACCTCGACCCGTGCGCCCGCGATCATATCGTCGAGCGAACGCCTCGAAAGCTTGCCGTAGGCTGGCATCGCATGCACATCGAAAAGCACGTGGCCGCCTGCTTCATAGACATGGCCTTTGGCGATCAGCCTTTCGATAATGGCGATCATCGGCGCGATATGGTCTGTCGCGCGCGGCTCGACGGTCGGCGGCAGGCAGCCGAGCGCCCGTGTATCCTCGTGAAAAATCGCCGTCATTTCATCCGTCAGAACGCGGATATCGATGCCGCGCTCGGCGGCGCGCGCGTTGATCTTGTCGTCGACGTCGGTGATGTTGCGGACATAGGTGACATGATCCGCGCCAAATTCATGTCGCAGCAGCCGGAAGAGCAGGTCGAAGACGATCAGCATGCGCCCATTGCCGATATGCAGATGGTCGTAAACGGTCGGTCCGCAGGCGTAGAGGCGCACGTTCGAGCGATCGATCGGCGCGAAATCCTCTTTCCGGCGGGTGAGCGTGTTATAGAGCCGAAGCGGCATGGGTTCCCCTTGAGCCTGCTCTGGCCTGGGGCATCAAGGACGAACTCTAAATGAGGACGCGACGGCTCCGGCCAGGGGCAAGGCTAGCCGGTACAAATCGTAATCGAAAGAATGGTCCGGCAAGCGCCGGTCACGTGCGTCATCTCACATCTATTCGCGCGGAATGCTCTATCGGTCAAGCTCAACGGCAGCGATAAGCGGCTAGCCGCCGCCTTGCGGTTAACACAATTTTCAAGCACTTCAAGTCAAATACTGTCTAGTTCCCGCCAATTGTTGAGTTTCCCATGTCCACGATAGCCATTCCCGCCACCGAATCTGGACTTCCTCGCTTACAACCGCCGCGGCATTTTTCGCTGGGTGCTTTTCCTTTTCGGCGGAATATTGGCCGTCATCACCCTCGCATTCCCCTCGAGAGCCGATGAAACCCGGACATTGATCATTCCGTCTAACGACGGCTACGGCTTCGAGGAATGTCTTAAGGCGGGTTCGCAATGCGGCCTCATTGTGGCGGATGCCTGGTGCAAGGCGCATGGGTTTGGCGCCTCAAAGAGCTTTGGACCGGAGACGAAAGACACTGTGGACGCGGCGCCGGGCGCGTTCTTCGTGACTTGCGGCGATCGCGTCGACGAGACACCTGTACGCCGCCTCATTCATGGGCGAGCGCCGGGCTCTTTTTTTTCTTGCGCTCATCAAGCGTCTGCAGCACGACGAAGAAAGCCGGGACAAAAACCACCGCAAGGCAGGTCGATGCGATCATGCCTGTGAAAACGCTGATCCCTAGGGACTTCCGTGCATTGGCCCCGGCTCCGGTCGCAAGCACCAGCGGCAATACGCCGAGAATGAAGGCGAAGGAAGTCATCAGGATCGGCCGGAACCTGGTGCGCGCCGCCTCGACCGCCGCTTCCAAAATCGGCTTGCGATCGATGATCCGGCGCTCGCGCGCCACTTCGACAATCAGAATGCCATTTTTGGCCGACAAGGCGATCAAAAGCATCAGCCCGATCTGAACATAAAGATTATTGTCGACCCCCAGGCTCGTCAGCGTCGTCACCGGTCCGAGAAAGCGCGAGCGGAACCGCCGAGATGACGGCGAGCGGCAGTATCCAGCTTTCATATTGTCCAGCGAGGACGAGGTAAACGAGCAGACACCGACAAGGCGAAGCCCCAGTAGAGCAGATTGCCGGTCACCTTCTCCTGATAGGACATCGCACTCCATTCGTAGCCAACGTCCTCCGGCAGCGTCTTCGCGGCGATCGCCTCCATGTCGGCCATCGCCTGGCCGGAGCTAAAGCCCTTAGCAGGGGTCCCGATGACCGTGGCCGATGGGTAAAGATTGTAGAGCGTGATCAGGGGAGGCGCGCTCACTGGGGCGAGATGGGCGAGCGTCGCGAGCGGAACCATGTTTCCGTCCTGACTGCGAACATACATGTTCAAAAGGTCGTCCGGCTGCAAACGGTACTGAGAGTCGGCTTGCGCATAGACTTGCAGCGAGAGACCGAATTTGTTGAACTGGTTGATATAAGTCGAGCCAACATAGGAGGTTAGCGCGTCGAAGACATCGCCGACCGGAGACCCGCAGGGTTTCTGCTTGAACGCGATCGACGGTGAGGCCGACGTGCGGCGAATTCGGCGAAAAGTGGTGAGGATCCGCTGCATCTGCGGATTGGCGCGGGCCGCTTCGAGGACTTTATTGGTCACTTCATCGAGCTTCGTGTAGTTGAAACTACCGCCGAGCAACTGGATCTGCATCTGGAATTCGCCGGCATTGCCGATCCCTTGGATCGGCGGCGGCACCAGCACGAAAGCCTTCCCATCGGAAATGGATTCGATCTTCTTCTGCAGACCCGTGAGGAGGGATATGAGATCTTGTCCTTTTTCCTTCTCGCGCTTTTTCCAATCATCGAGGATGACATAGTTGACGCCGGCATTGGCCAGTGTTGCGCTATTGTCGAGAACAGAGATTCCCGCAATCGTGATCACTTGCTTCACGCCTGGCGTCGCAAGCGCTATCTGGGTTGCCTCGTTCAGCGCGTTCACCGTGCGTCCGAGCGCCGCGCCGTCGGGCAATTGCACGGCAATCATCGCGTAGCCTTGATCCTCATTGGGAATGAAGGCCGTCGGCAGACGGGCAATTCCCCAAATCCCCAAGCCGGAAACAATCAGCCCGGCCAGGACGACCAGGCCGCTGCGTTTGACCAGGGCGCCGATCAGTCCCGCATAGGCATTTTCCAAGCGATTATAGACGGCATTGAAGCTGCGATAGAAAAAATTGCGCTCGTCCGGCGGCACCGGCGGGCGCAGCCAGAGCGCACATTGGGTCGGCTTTAAAGTCGCCGCGTTGATCGCGCTGATGAACGCGGTCGCGGCGATCACCATGGCGAACTGGGCGAGCATCTTGCCGGTAAGGCCCGGCAGAAAGGCGGCGGGAAGAAACACCGCCATCAGGACGAGCGTGATTCCGACGACCGGGCCGATCAATTCCCCCATCGCCTTGACCGCGGCGTCATGCGCGATCATTCCTCGCTCGATGTAGTGCGACACGGCTTCCACGATCACGATCGCATCGTCAACGACAATCCCGATCGCCAGGATGATACCAAACAGGGTCGACAGATTGACGGTAAAACCGAGCGCGGCCATGCCGGCAAAAGCCCCGACGATCGTGACCGGAACCGTGGTCGCCGGGACAAGCGTTGCCCGGAAATTTTGCAGAAATATAAGGATTACGACGAGGACGAGAATGCCCGCCTCGTAGAGGGTCGTATAGACCTCATCGATGGAGGCCTTGATAAAGATCGTCGTGTTGTAGGGAATGTCGTATCTAAGATCTTGCGGGAAGCGGCGGGCAAGCTGCTCCATTTTCGCCGCAACTTCCTTGCCGACCTGCAGCGAATTGGCGTCCGGTGACTGATAAATAGCGATACCGGCGGCAGGTTTCCCATTGAGGTAGCATTGCTGCGAATAGGTCTGCGAACCGAGCTCTATCCTCCCGATATCCCTGATCCTGATCAGACGGCCGCCCTGGGCGGTCTGCCCCTTGACGATAATATCCGCGAATTGGCCGGGATCGTCGAACCGGGACTGTATGTCCACCGTGTATTGGAAGTCCTGGCCATTCGGTGCAGGCGGCATGCCGGTCTGTCCGGCCGCGACCACCTGGCTTTGCTGCTTGACGGCCTTGATCACATCCTCCGGAACCAGCCCAAAAGAATAGAGCTTCTCAGGGTCCATCCAGATCCGCATCGCATATTCGGAGGCGCCGAAAACATTTACACTGCCGACGCCCGGCAAACGGGCGAGCTCGTTCACAAGATTGATCGTCGCGTAATTGCTCAGGTAGAGGGCGTCATAGCTGTTCGCCCGGCGAATTCAGCGTCACGATCTGCAAAATGGCGGTCGATTTCTTCTGGACCGACACGCCTTGCGCCTGCACCGCCTACGGCAGCGAGGCGAGCACGTTCGACACACGGTTTTGCACCAGCACCTGGGCGGTATCCGGGTCCATGCCAATCTTGAACGTCACTGTCAGCGAGTAAGTGCCATCAGCCGCGCTGGTCGATTGCATATAAAGCATGTCGTCGACGCCATTGACCTGCAGCTCGATCGGCAAAGCGATCGTGTCAATCACGGTTTGCGGGCTGGCACCTGGGTACCGCGTCGTGACTTGGACGGTCGGCGGCACGATGTTCGGGTACTGGGAAACCGGCAGATCATAGAGCGCTACTGAGCCAATCAGCACCAGGACGATCGCCAGCACATTCGCAAGAACCGGGTGCTCGATGAAGAATTTCGCCATCAGCGGTTGCCTTCGCCGTTGCGGCCCGGCTCGTCCAGCGTTGTCAGCTTTGGCGTCACCTTGGTTCCAGGCGTGGCCCGCCAGAGGTCCCCGATGATGACTCGATCATCACCGCTCAATCCCGACAGGATGACGCTGAAGGTCCCTGTTCAACTGGCCAAGCGTAACATAGTGCTGTTCGACGACGTTCTCTTGATTGGCAACAGAAGATAGCGGCCGCCCTGGTCGGCTTGTAAAGCCCGGTCGGGAACCAGCAGCGCATCCGGCAGTTCGCGGCCCTTCGGGATGCGAATCCGGACGAAAAAACCCGGCAGCAATGTCCGGTTCGGGTTATGCAGGATGCCGCGCAACAGCAAGGTTCCCGTCTGCGGATCGATTTGCGGTGCCACATATTGGATGGTTCCGCGATAGCGAAACCCGGTGCCCTTTTCTATACCGACCTCGACCGGGATATTGACAAGCTCATCGTAGGTTAACCGGCGTTGCCCAAGGTTCGCCCGGACATTCAACACATCCTGCTCGCTTAGATTGGCCACGACATAGATCGGATCAAGCTGCATGATCTCGGCGAGAACGGTTTGCTGGCCGGCGCCGCCGACGGTATTGCCCGGATCGACGAGGTGCCTCCCCATCTGACCGTCGAAGGGCGCACGAACTTCGGTATAGCTCAGATTAAGTTTGGCGATATCCACTTGCGCCTGGGCCGAAGCAAGGTCGGCCGCTGTCTTTTTTGCCTGGAAGTTCCAATTGTCAACTACAACCTGCGCCGCCGCGCCCTTCTTTTCTAGCGCCGTGTAGCGTTTCGCTTCGATATTGGCGTAGTAAAGCGCTGCCTCATACGCCTTGGCCTGCGATTCAGCCTGAATGAGCTGCTGCTGATATTGCTCCTGCTGGACCGTGAATAACAAATCGCCTTTCTTCACAATCTGTCCGTCCTTGGAAGTGAATTTTATCTAGATAGCCTTCCACCCGGGCAATCAACTTCACCGTGTTCACGGATGCGGCATTGCCGGTGATCTCAATATATTCGCTGACATTTGAACCTTGGGCCGCATCACCGGCATAACTGGTCCGGTCGCTGCCGGCGGTGCACCTTTTGGAGTGGCCGCCGGCATGTTTTTGGGGTGCCCGGAGTCTCGTTTTTAGGGGCATCAGCCGGTGCCGAGGGGGCAGGCTGGCCCGCTGGCGCGCCCTTGCCCGTCATTTTCTCCCACCAGGATTCGGAAAAGCCCGGTCCGGCCGAGCCGCCGAAGACGGCGAGGGCAATCGCCAAGGTGACGGAGCCGTGCCGCCGGCGCATCTTGGCTTTTCTCGACAAACAGCCCTCGCCCTTTGCTGCGCAAAACTTCGACCGCATGGCAAACCGCCCTTTTTCTTTCTGTGTATTTCTCACCATTCCGGCGCGCGAACAGTTGGGCCGCGGTCCTCCGGTCCCGGCAAGCCCGGCGCTGGCTGCGGCGGCTCGCCGGCAGCTGGCAGCAGCTGACCCCAATTTGTACGGCTGCGCATCTCCTCGCTCGTCGCGGCATTGACGAAACCATTGCCGTCCCGGATCTGCCAGCCGCCGCCAAGCGCCCGGAAGACGGAAACCAAGCCCGTGGAAATATTTCCGCTGGCCATGGCGAGATTGTTCTCGGCCTGATAAAGATTCTGCTCCGCCGTCAAGACGGTCGTGAAATCCCGCGTCCCTTGCTGATATTCAAGCGTCGCGATGTTAAGAGCACCGTTTGCCGCGACGACGCTGCGGCCCAAATACGCCGCCTGAGAGCGCGAGAGAAGAAAGGTCGAAATTCCATTCTCGACCTCTTGCTGGGCGGTCAAAACGGTATTTTGATAATCGACAAGGTATTGCTGCAATGTAGCGTCCTGCAATCTGACATTGTTGGTGATCTGTCCATAATTCAACAGATTCCACTGGAACGACGGGCCAACCGAGAAGGCCCGGCCAGCAGGATGAAACGCTTGCGATAGATTGTTGCCGCCGACGTTGCTCGCGAGACCGCCGAAAGCGCCCGTGATGCTGATCGCCGGGTAAAGGTCGGCTGCCGCCACGCCGACTTGCGCGCTTTGCGCCGCCGCCTTTAGTTCGGCCGCGCGAATGTCAGGCCTGCGGCGCAGCAAATCCGCAGGTACGCCGACGACGACCTTCGGCGGGGTTGCAGGAATTTGGCCGGTCGAGCGGGCGAGCAAGAAGCCGAGCGGCTCGGGGGCTATGCCAAGCAGCACGCGGAGCGCATTCAACCCCTGCTGCAATTGGATTGTCAGCTGCGGCACCGTTGCTTCAGTCGCGCCCAGAATGTTTTCCGCTTGGTAAACATCGAGGAGAGTGGCGGCGCCGCCCTTGTAGCGATCGCGCGCGATCCGCAGAATTCCGCGTTGTTTGACAATGTTCTCGCGAGCGATCGCGATCTGCTTTTCGAGCGTCCTGATCCCGATATAAGTGCTCGCCACGTCACCAAGCAGCGTAACGAGGACATCGTCATAACTCGCGATCGAAGCGAGATAGGCCGAATCGGCGGATTCAACCCCGCGGCGAAACCTCCCCCAAAAATCCAACTCCCATGCCGCCTGGACACCGATCCCATCGGACCAGAAATTGCTGATTTTCAGGCCCGGCGAGGGACTGGATTGGCCGACGCCCGCCGCCGGACTGGATTGAGCATTGGCCTGGCTCAAAAGGTTATAACTTACCGTGCCCAGCGCTCCTTGTTTCTGGGGCCAGAACTCGCCTATTGCGATGCCAAGCTGAGCGCGCGCTTGCAGCACTTTCGTGCCCGCGCTCAGTAGGGTCAAGTTTTGTGAATAGGCAATATCAATCAAACGGTCGAGGATCGGATCATGGAAAACGCGCCACCAATCGCGGTATTCCTCCGGCCCAGTCTGCAGCGACTTGTTCCTCCACTCGAGCCAGGTATCGGCCACTGGCGCAACTGGCGGCGCGAAATCGGGGCCGACGGCGCATCCCGCCAAGGTCACGAGCAGTGCAGCGAATCCGCAGCCGAACCCGGCAACACTGCCGCGCCGGCCAGTGTTCCGTTCGGCTTTGACTCTTTCACGCCAGGAAAAGGTTTCTCGCCAGGCCGAACGCAAGGTGAAGGCAAGCCGCGCGCGATCGCACCCAGAGAAAAAGTCGCGCAAGGAAACGCCGGCAACCGCCCGCTTTCGGATTTTGTTGAGCATCGGCCATCCCGTTGGCACGCGAGGCGCAAGGTCGCCACCTGGATCACCGGTGAGTACGACTCACGATGTTGCCGCGCGACATGAAGCCTAACATGTGGCCGTAACGAGGGCTGTGACAAATCTGCAACCGTTGCAGGATTTCGCGGCGATCCTTGAAGTCCGCTTCGCCCACGCCCGCACTCGTAGTGTTAAGCCTAATTAGAGGGCTCCATCAGGCTTTTGGCCGAGGACGAAATTGCGCCTCGGCTGCAGCTTCTGACATGCAAGTTCCCGCTTGCCACTGCGTGGTTTCGCTCGACACCGGCACTCCGGATTGATAACCGCAATGAGCGGGGGGACTGCTCCGCTCCGAGGTGTCATGAAGCTCTATTCGGAAGACAGTTCGCCATTCTCCGCTCCAGTGCGAATTGCGATCTATGCAAAGGGGTTGAATATCGCTATCGAACCGCCGCCCGGCGGTTTGCTTTCGGCAAAGTTCCACGCCATCAATCCTGTCGGGACAATTCCTTGCCTCATCCTCGAAAACAACACGCCGCTACCAGAATCGGCGGCGATCATGGAATATCTCGAGGATAAATTTCCCGACTCGCCACTTCGGCCGGCCGGTCCGGAAGCCCGGGCACGGGTGCGTCTGCTGCAACGCATTGGCGAACTCCAGATCATGACCCCGCTGGTAGAGCTTTCCCGGCAGAGCGATCCCACGCATCGCGATCCGAGCGCCTCCGTGTGGCTGACACGGCTCGTGCGTGGATTGTCATCTGTGCAGACCACTGCCGGCGGCGAACAGTTTGCGGCCGGCGCGCAGTTGACGCTGGCCGACTGCGAGCTAGCACCGGCTCTGTTTATGCTTCCGAAGATCGCTGCCGCCTTTGGCAAACCGGAACTGCTCCAGGCCTATCCGCCGATCGGCCGCTATATCGCCAGCAGCAGCCAGCACCCGGCGATCCGCCGGGTCTTAGCCGAAATGGCGCCGACATGGGGGCTCCGGGCGCCGGCAATTTAGTGTTTGTTCCAACCGAACGTTGGCGAAAGGGAGAACCTCAGCGGCGGTTCATGATTTGACCAGCAGCTTTTTGTACAGAAATGCCCGCGCGTGCCCGGGCGGAAAATCATCGATTTGACCAAAACGCAAGAAACCACGACTCTCGTAGAAATGTTCCGCCCCCGGATCGAATGTATCGAGGTAGAGGCCGACGCACTGCCGCGCGCGAGCTTCCTTCTCGGCCTGCATCAGCAGGCGGCTTCCGACTCCCTGCCTCCGCCAGCTCTCCTCGACCCAAAAATGACGGATGTAGCACCAGCCCCAATGGGTGCCGCCGTTTAATCCGCCGACGAGCACATCCTCGCCGTCATAAGCGTGAATTGAAAGCGGTGATTCATTCCTCGGACCAAAGCGCGCCGCAATCTCGGCGCCCAAGGACTCAGAGACGACTATGGATCCTCTCTCTTCGTTGCTATCGAGAGTCACGAGGATCAGCGGCTTTTCAAGCCTTAATTTTTTGGGCATGATCCCGCGCATGAAGAAAATCGCCTCGATGGTTCGAGTATCATGCGTGATCGCATCCCTCTTCGCAATCACCACCTGGACAGTGAACGCCCAAAGATTCCGCTTGCCAAGCGCCCGCGCGGATAGACACAAGAACCGCGGGCATTGAGCCCGCGCCACTGTCGCGTGTGCGTGACTATCGCGTGATCTTTCAACAATGCCACAATGCGTTGAACCAGACGCGGCTGGCAATCCGCCGCATGACAATCGATACCGAGAGCTTCCTGCTTATGGCCGATCCCTCCACGCTGGCGACGAGCTTGGAACATGAGCGGTGCTGGACCTGCGCCGACACCAACGATGAGGCGCAAATAGATACGCGATTCATGCGCGCCGTTCAAATGCCCTCTCAACCATCTCTCATCGCGGCTGCGCCGCAATCGGCCGTTTTGATGAATGCCGGACTCGCGCACAGCATGAAAGATGGCTCGTTCATCACCGGTGATCTGTGCCCAAGCCGAAAACCGCTCGACCGTGATTTTTTGGAAAAGCTCAAGACGCTCGGGCCACGCACACCCGTGGCACTAGCAATATCCGGCCTTTGGCTAACCAGACACGGCGCAGATTTCCAATGGCTGCAGGAGCAAGCACACACCGGCGCCTTGGAGATTACCTGGGTCAACCATTCCTACTATCACCCCTATGTTCCGGGCCGCTCGGCCGCCAAGAATTTTCTCTTGACGCCGGGCTTCAACGTGCAGTCCGAAATTCTAAACACGGAACGGCTGCTGATCGCGAACGGGGAGACGCCCTCCATTTTTTTCCGCTTTCCCGGTCTCATATCCGACACGGCGCTTATGAACACCATACGCCAAAGCCATCTGGCCGTTCTCGGCGCCGACGGCTGGCTGGTCTTGGCGCCGCCGCCGCGGCGCGGCACGATCCTGCTTGTCCACCTAAACGGCAACGAGCGGGCGGGTCTGCGGCTCTTTTCGAAATTGCTGGACAATGGAAAGCTGCCGCGCCCTTTCAGACCGATCAACGAAGCCCCGTGACGGGGCGTGCCATCGTCAGAAGTTAGGGAAGGTTTCATCAATCGTATTTTAGGCGACTTCCAAGAACTCAGGTCTTGCTGCAAAGAACTCGTGGCCGGATCTGGACCATGGGCAAACCCTGCGGCTGGTTGTTCATACGGCCGTCTACAGGATTGGCTTCACTTTGGGGGAGCTGAAAGAAGCTACGGACGGCCCCGTGGTTCTCAATTTGATGGCGCCGTCAGGCCCGCCAATGCGGTGCTGCACTCCCACAGCAAGTTTGCGGTTTTGTCGTTCTGTGCTTCTCGCGAAGGCGCAATCGGGCGGCACTTGTAGAAGTATTGGCCCGTCGCCGCAGCGGCTTCGGGCGAAGACGCAAGATAAACGATGGTTTCCGCACCCTTCTCGGGAGAGATCGCCAAAAGCTTGGCGAGGCCCACGAAGCGCGAGATCAAGCCGCCGCTCTCATCGCCGAAGCGCGTGGCGACGAAACCAGGATGCAGGCAATTTGCGGTCACACCCCTGCCATGCAGACGGCGGGCGAGTTCTCGCGTGAAGAGAATGTTGCAGAGCTTGGAACGGCCATAGGCTTTCATGGCGCCGAAATTCTCCATCAACTGCAGATCGTCGAAATCCAACGAGGCGCCGAGATGCGCGGCCGACGCGGTGCAAACGACCCGCGCTGGCGCGGAGGCCACGAGGCGCTCGCGCAAACCCTGCGTCAAGACGAAATAAGCCATATGATTGAGCGCGAACGTATATTCGAGCTTATCCTCGGTGAGCTTGCGGGTGGCGAACATGGCGCCCGCATTGTTGACCAGGACATCGATACGTGGCTCCGCTTCCGCGATATCAGCGGCGACCCGCTTCATTTCCGAGATGCGCGTCAGATCGGCATAATGAACCGTATGGGCAACGCCAGGGGCTTTGTTGTGAAGGCTCCGCAGCGTTCCCTCCGCGCGCGATCTGTCTCTCGCCACCAAGACGATCCGGGCGCCCATTTGAGCTAGCTTTTCTGCCGCGGCCTCTCCGATGCCGGAGGTGCCACCCGTCATGACGACCGTCTTGCCCTTCATGAATACCCCCCACTCGCTCGGCCCGGGACTGCCGGTACGGCGCTCTATCGTCATTTGGGGTTAAATCACCTTCCTGCGTAGACAATGCAATTCCTTTCCGGCGACTAGGTTCTCCGCGATCAAAATGGCCCGCATCGACCTCACCGGACGGGTTCGTCACGGCAAGCCTGGCTTCCTCTGCCTTATAAAAATATTGCGAGCACACGAGCCATCCCTTCAGCGGCCGCAAGGGAAGTGCACATAACACAATCAGGAGCGGCAAGGTTGTGACGAGGTGAATCCACCAGGGCGGCGCGTAGGATGCGTCGAACCACAGGGCGAAGCCAACGACGGGGAAGGACATCGCAGTCATTGCAAAAAAGGCCGGCCCGTCCGCCGGATCCGCAAATCCGTAATCCAATCCGCAAACATTGCAACGCGATGCCAGCTTCAAGAAGCCGCAAAAGAGCTTGCCTTTTCCACAGCGGGGGCACCGGCCTCGAATTCCCGTCGAAAGGGGACCCCTAGCCGTCGCTTGCATCCCTCGATCCCCTCCTGACGCCGCCTTCAACGCATACGTGCCGCCCACGCCGAATGCAAATAACGAAAGCTTGTTCCAAGCGCTGACGTTTTCTCGAGGGCGTGCCTCAATCTAGCAAACCAACCGCTGCATGCTATGGAGACACCCCACGGGCGCGAGGCAGGAAGATAGCGGCGCCGGGTTGCGCCGCTTCTGAAAGCAGACCGCCGCCATTGGAGAGATCGATAGGATGCGCTCAAATCGCAACGATTTGGCCCGGAGTTAGCCACGGCAGATCCTTGCGGATTGCCGCGGCCTTCAATCCGCTTCATCGCATCATGGCACAGTGATGAAGCTCACCACCGATGTTGGAAGGGTGCCTGACGCGCACGCATGGCCGAGCCCGGTGCCGGTGGTCCGTGGCACGATCGCCGGGTTCAGCATCTTGGTGAGATCGACGACCGCGAGTTGGGTTGCGGTGCCGTTCGCCAGCACTCCGATTGCGTCTTTGGCACCATTCGGGCTCTGATAGGCGGTCACCGTGTGGGGATCAAAACCCATCAGAAAGCCGCCGAAACGCTGCAGCTCACCCAGTCGGTGAGCGCGGGGGTGCCGCTGCCGGACTTCGTTGGCAGCGCGATTGCGGTAATCTGATTGCCGCCGAATTCCCCCGACACAATTCCGATATGGGATCCCTGTGCCACCGCCATGCCGCTTGGACCCGCCGCTAGGACCGACTCCGTTAGAGTAAGAACCTGCGATGGTGCTGTCCACGTGCCGCTCGGTGTGCCAGGGGTATGTGTCTGCTGGGTCAAATCGGCGATGAATAGATTGGATGGGACTGAAAATTCGGCGGTCGCCAGCGCGATCCCCGTCGAGCAATCCTCGCCCGAGGAATCAGCCTCTATTCCCGCAGAATATGGGATTTTGTTTTCAAAGAATGTGGGTGCGAGGGTGTTTGCGATATACGCAACCTCGTAGTTATTATTCTCGGAAGGCGACAAGAGATAGTTCCGGGTCGGATCGATCAGCACGTCTTCCGAGATAAACCCCGCAGGCGATTTAAATGCCGGCTCCAACGCCATTGTATTAAGATTCAGGAACTGGAACCCCGGCGACCCAGCGATACTCATTCCAATTACCGCCTTGTTGTGGACGGCGTCCATCGCGACGCCGCAATTGGTGCAAGAACCGCCGGAGAATCCAATTGTTCCGGACCCGCCGCTCGTCAGTGTAGTGCTGAGCGTCGTGCCCGTGAGCACATAAACGTCGGTGTTGTTTGCGACGCACACCGTTTTCCCCGTCGTTGAGTTCGACGCGCAGGAATTCGTCACGCTGGGGGTCGAAACCAGCTTGTTTGTGATGCTGCTTCCCTCGACGTTAACGACTGAAACGCCGGTGGCTCCACCCTCCCAATAGCCCTTGGGCACATAGGCGATCACGTTCGTCCCGGTCACTTGGACGGTCAGCGAACTCGATGACTGGCAGGAACCCACCAGCGGCGGCGGCGGCGGCGGCGGCGGCGGGGGGCAGGGCCGAAGCCCGCAAAATTGCGTCGCGGAAGCACTGCCCGTTGCCAAAGGGATGAGCAGCACAGTGCATATAATTATAGAACAACTCATTTTTTTCATAGTTTCCACCCCTTAAAAAGCTTGAAGTTCTAGCCCCCTTGGGCACGCCAAAATTTGGGTCTGAACTTTTACTAACGAAGCATTAATTGACGGCCGATTTAACCTCCAGTCAGGTCGATAATGCGCGACAGGCATGGTTTTCTGAAGATAGACAACAGGCGTCAGTACAAGGCCATTTTCCAGCGCCGGAAAATGGCGCAAGCCAAGGGGCGCTTCGATGACCACCGTGTTTTCAATGGGAAGATTCAGGTTGCGCAATCAAGAGTGCTCTGGATTGCCCTCAGAGTGCATGGCGATAATGATTTGCAAGTTTATGAGCTAAGCGAAAGGACTGAAACGCGCAACAAAATAAGTAGTGATTGAAAGGCCACGATTATTACAGACAAGATCAGTCGCCGTGAGTTTTTCCGTATGACACGCTATTCAGTTGTCTCAAAGGCAGGTGCCAGGCTGCTACCATTTCTAGGCGAATCCGGCGCCAAATTTCTCGGCGCCGTTTACTTGAGTTCTGGGTAAACTTGAGTTGAGCCCTAGTATTTGGCGACGACTGGCGGCGGAGCCTCCCAACTGAACTTGTAGTTCAGGCCCGCGCGGACGATGTTGCCACTGTGCCGGATTTGGCCACTCAAGGTGGAGAATTCGGGTGCGCCGGTAAGATCAAGATTTTGATATGATACCACACCCGTCGTCTGGCCGAGGGAATAATAGAGATACTCGACCTTCACCGACCAATTCGACCAATTGTTTGGCAAAGCATATTCGACGCCGCCGCCAGCGGTCCAGCCGACGTTGCCCTTGCTGGAATCGAAGGCATACAGGGGGGGGACCGCCGCCGTGTTAGCCACCAAGAAAGTCGCGGAGGATTGACCAAAAGCCAAACCACCAGTGCCGAAGATCAAAAGACGATCAATCGGCGTCCAGCCGATCCTACCACGCAATGTCCCTAGCCAATCGAGCTCCTGCGTGCTTTGTGTTATCGTGGGAACGGTGAAAACGTCGTTGGAAAGCACGGCGGCTGAACTCTTGCTCCCGGTGGCGGCGTCAAAATCTACTTCGAGACCCAGCACGAAGCTGTTGATCTGATAGTTGTAACCGAACTGACCGCCGCCAATAAAGCCGGAGGCGCCGCTGGTGCCAGTGAAGGGAATCACGCCGAATTGTTGCGCCACCCCGAGACCGCCTCCGACCGCAGGCCCATCCGTGTCGGTGCTCGTGAAGTTGAAGGATGAATTTCCCCAATGGTAGCCGGCGTTGACGCCGACGTAAAAACCGGTCCAGCTATAAAGAGGCGGTGGCGGTGTGAAAACCGGCGGCGGGGCGTGGCTGGGGAGGTCGGCCGCGAAGGCCATACCAGCGAAAGCGGCGGTGCTGACCGATGCCAAGAGAAGACGGCTCAACATGTTTGTTCCCTCAAAAGTCGTTAATTTATTCCTGACGCAGGCTACGCTCGTTTGGCCGGTCGTCAATCGCTCTTGGCCTATGCACCGCATTTTTCGGAACACCGTGGCGGTAATGCAACGGAAGAGAGGCGTATGGCCATATTGCATTTCTCCACCAATCGGATTTGTCGATCTAGGCCCGAACACCGTTGTTCTTGGACAAGCGGCCTGTCGTTCGGTTCGCCTGGGGCAACACTTCCGCCGGCCGCCTGTCCGCGTCTTCAAATGGCTGTGGGGTGATCATTTCCATTATTCCGTTTTAGGTGTTCCCTCGGCCTGGTAAGGGTGGCCGCCAAAGTCTGCCTTATTTCGGCCGTGCATTTTTCCTGTTATAAGGAGTTGAGGTTTTCCGTACACCCAAAGCGGAGCTGTGCGTCATTGTTCCAGAACGGCCGGCCTAGCCAGAGAGCTTGTTACGTTGAGGATCCCTGCCGGGCCGGCGGCCTTCGGTGAGCATTGGGCAGGGAGTTCGAAGTGTCCTGGAAGGATTCTGAAATCGCCTTGTACGGCGCGTCGTATTGCGGCTGGCGAAACTCTCCTGAAGCGCACCTCCGCAATTTTGCGGAAGGAATGAAACCGTGGCGGCGGCTCAAAAAGTTTCCGCCGCGATTTTTGAGAGTTGGATAGTGGCGCTCGATTGGAATTAGGACTTGTTCATGCCAACGATTGCCTTGGTTGACGACGACCGTAATATCCTTACCTCCGTGGCGATTGCCCTCGAAGGAGAAGGCTATCGCGTCCAGACCTATACGGATGGATCTACGGCGCTCGACGATTTGAAGAGCAATCCTCCCGACCTTGCGATTTTCGATATTAAGATGCCACGGATGGACGGCATGGAATTGCTCCGCCGTTTTCGTCAAAAATCCGACGTGCCGGTAATCTTCCTTACTTCAAAGGATGAGGAAATCGACGAATTGTTCGGGCTCAAGATGGGCGCCGACGATTTCATACGCAAACCGTTTTCGCAACGCCTTCTCGTCGAGCGTGTCAAGGCCATTTTGCGCCGTGCCAACCCCAAGGAACCTGGAAGCCAAAAAGAGTCCGAGGCGAAGATCCTCGAACGCGGTTTTCTGAAGATGGACCCCGAGCGCCATGCCTGCACCTGGAAGAATGATCAGGTGACCTTGACCGTCACCGAATTCCTGATCCTCCAGGCGCTCGCAGCGAGACCCGGAGTTGTCAAGAGCCGCAATGCCTTGATGGATGCGGCCTATGATGATCAGGTCTATGTCGACGACCGCACGATCGACAGCCACATAAAACGCTTGCGTAAGAAATTCAAGGTCGTGGATGACGATTTCGAGATGATCGAGACCCTCTATGGCGTCGGCTACCGCTTCAAGGAATGATCTTGCCCTAAGCGCAAGTTTTTGCTTTGGTTTGCAATGCGCGGAGCAACCCTCGTCGCCGCCGCACGCTTGCGGGCGTCATCCGCGAATGGAGCACGGTGAGGATTGGATAGAAACGCGGCGGCCCGGATTTTCTATCCAAAACATGGCGAGATCCGGCCGTATATCGCGCTATAATATGGATTTTACGCCTCAAGGATGGGAATCGCTGGTCAATGAAGTTCGAAGCACGCGAAGGAACGGGCTTCGAACGAGCGTCGAACGCGGGGCGGCGAGTGAAGCGCATCCGGCGAAATCTTGGTCTGCGTCTGCGCGGATTTACGCGTGTCGCAAGCGGGCGTTTTGCGTCTCCCCTTGCTCGCCGCATTGTACTTTTGAACCTGGGCGGGCTCGCCGCGCTCCTAATCGGTTTCCTTTATCTTAATCAATTCCGCGAAGGTTTGATTGACGCGAGGGTTCAGAGCCTGCAGGTCCAAGGTGAGATCATCGCCGCCGCGATCGCGGCATCCGCCACGGTCGAAACCGACGCGATTGCCCTTGATCTTGAAAAGCTGCTTCAGCTAGCACCTGGGCAGAGCTACGCGCTCGCCGAGGAATCCATGCCATCGATTGAATTTTCGATCAATCCCGAACGCATCGGACCAGTCCTTCACAAGCTCGTTTCCCCGACAAAGACTCGGCACGAATTTATGAGCGCGACGGCACGTTTGAGCTCGACTTGCAGTCGCTAACAAGCCAATCAATTATTATGCGCTATGATCTGCCGCCACCCGCACAAGAAGGCTCTCCCTCTCTGTGGACGCGCATTGGCAATGGCTTGAAGCGATTTGCGGGCCAGCCCAGTCTCCCCCTTTATGAAGATATCGGCGAAAAGAATGGCAAGGCCTATCCGGAAGTGGCACGCGCTCTCAGCGGCAGCCCCCCGCAAGCGATCGAACGCATAGATTCCAAGGGAGAAACCATTATTTCCATCGCGGTGCCGATCCAACGTTTCCGGGCCGTGCGCGGTGCCTTGCTTTTGTCCACGCAAGGCGAAGACATTGATAAGATCATAGCCTCGGAACGCTGGGCCATCGTCCGGATTTTCCTGGTTTCCTCAGCGATCATGCTTCTTCTCTCTTATTTTATCGCGGGAACCATAGCCGAACCGATAAGGCGCCTCGCGATGGCGGCGGAGAAGGTACGGCGGGGCACGAAGGCACGCCGGGAGATTCCCGATTTCACCGACCGCTCGGATGAGATCGGCCATTTGTCCGGCGCCCTCCGCGATATGACCAAGGCGCTCTACGATCGGATCGAGGCGATTGAACGGTTTGCCGCAGATGTCGCGCATGAATTGAAAAACCCGCTCACCTCCTTGCGCAGTGCGGTCGAAACCCTGCCGGTCGCGCGCACGCCGGAATTGCGTCAGCGCCTGTTGTCAATTATCGAGCACGATGTTCGCCGTCTCGATCGGCTGATCAGCGATATATCCGACGCCTCCAGGCTCGATGCCGAGCTGGCCCGCGACGACGTCGATCTCGTTGATCTGACGCGCCTGCTAGATGCGGTTGTCTCCGTGGCGAACCTTGTCAAGGATCCCGGCGCGATCCGGGTGGAACTCGTCATCGCGCGGCATGGCACTGCCGATGATGGCCGGAGACCGGCTTTCATGGTTCTGGGGCATGATTTCCCGGCTTGGCCAGGTTTTCAATAACCTCCTCGACAATGCCAGATCGTTTTCGGGCGCAGGCGGAAGCGTTCGCGTGCTGTTGCGCCCGGCAAAGGGCTATACGGCCCAGAGCCAGTTGCGGGACGGTTTCGAAATCATCATAGACGATGACGGCCCTGGCATTCCCGCCGATGCTTTCGAACGGATTTTCGAAAGGTTTTATACCGACCGGCCGGGCCAAGGCTTCGGACAAAACTCCGGACTTGGTCTTTCCATCTCGCGGCAAATCATCGAGGCCCATGGCGGACACATATCAGCATTGAACCGGGTCGGGCCGCCCGGCGCGGACGGCATGATTCCGGTGCTTGGCGCCCGCTTGCTGGTCTTTTTGCCGAAGGCGTAATAGGCCTTGTCCACGGAATGGGATCAACCGGCCGTCAATGGGGAAAAATCCTATTTTCATGCAAGTGCCGTTGTGGTCGGCGAAGCCTGCGTGCTCATTTGCGGTGCATCCGGTTCCGGCAAAAGTAGCCTGGCTCTAGCCTTAATCGCGGAGGCCGAGGGCGCGGGCTTATTCGCGAGGCTTGTTGGAGACGATCGGATTGGCATCGAATGCAGAGGCGCTCGACTGATCGCCCGTGGTCATCCCGTGATCCTGGGAAAGATCGAACGGCGCGGCCAAGGACTCTTCGAAGTTCCATTTCTGGCCGAAGCCGTTGTGCGGCTTGTGATCAGGCTCGATGGCGGGAAAGACGCGCCGTTGCCCCGGCTCCCGGACGAAAACCATGCCCTTATTGATCTGCTGGGCGTGAAATTGCCCCTGATACGGCTGCGGCAAGACGCCGCAGCGAGTGACCTCGCCGGTACTATATTGGCTGATCCGCGGTTGCGCGGAAAACTCCCCTAGGCGTGTCCATGCTCTCCAATTTCCCTCGAACGCCTGTAATCGCCAGGTTTCGAGCCGAGGCTCGGTTCCCATGCGCTTCGATCGAAAACCATCGCCCGAAAGCGCCGGACGCTGTTTTTAAGGCGCGTCATTTTACTTGCCAATCCGGTTGCGCCGCACAAAATATCCTGCCGGAACCGGTCCTGACGAAAGCATTTTCTCGCAATGATGATCAGCAAGGTCTGCCGCTCGCCGTCTCGCGTTTTTGCCCTCCCAAGGAAAACTTCGCGAAAGGTGCGGCGAGTATCTATCGCTGGGCCATGGTATTAAACCGTCAAATTCAGGGAAAGCCGCCAGGCCAGGCCGCGGCGGCTTTCTCTTTTCGAGCGCTTCCCTTTCGGGTGCTTCCCGCTCGCGCGGAACCATGTGCGCGAAAAGGAATTGCTCAAATTCAAAGAGTTGGAGCTTGCCGGAATTGAAAAAGTCGCGCAGCTTTTTCGGAACACGCTCTCGTCCACGCGTGGTCCTTCCCTTGACGAAAAACTCTCACGTCCGTGCCGGCCGGGCACGAAGTTCCTGAACGACAGGTACGCTTGATGATTGGAATCATCCTCGTGACACATGGCCGCCTGGCATCGGAATTTCGCGCCGCGCTGGAACATGTCGTCGGTCCGCAAAAGCAGATCGAATCGGTGGGCATCGGTCCGGAAGACGATATCGAACAGCGGCGTCAGGACATCATTTCCGCCGTCGCCCAAGTCGACAGTGGCTCCGGCGTCGTGGTGCTCACCGATATGTTTGGCGGCACCCCCTCCAATCTCGCGATTTCGATTATGAATGGCTCTCATATCGAGGTCATCGCGGGGGTCAATTTGCCGATGCTGATTAAACTTGCCTCGGTACGCGAAAGCGCTAGCCTCGAACAGGCGGTTTGCCAGGCCCAGGACGCGGGCCGCAAATATATTTATGTCGCAAGCAAGTTCTTGGGCGGAAAATGACAACGGACGACAGGACGCCGGTTGAGCCAGGCGATTGCCCGGACATCGATCCGCCGGGGGACGTCCTTGTACGCACCCTCGAAATCGTCAATCGCAAGGGTCTGCATGCGCGCGCGACCGCGAAATTCGTACAGTGTATAGACCGGTTCAATGCTGCCGTCACGGTCAGCCGCTGCGGCGAAACCGTCGGCGGGACCTCGATCATGGGCATTTTGACCCTGGGTGCCGGGCCGGGAATGACGATTACCGTGACCGCGGCGGGCGCGGAGGCGGCAGAGGCACTGGAGGCAATCACGGCGCTCATTGCCAACCGCTTCGGCGAGGACGAATAGCAAAGCGCCGTGCACCCCCTGGCTTAGGCGCCCAAATGGTTGGGGTCTCGCCAGGCCCGCTCGAAGGGCAGCCGCCAGGCATGCGGGGCGACGAGCTGATGGATCGATTTCGGCCCCCAGGAGCCGGGCGCATAAAGCCGAACCGGCGGCGGCGCTTCCAGCAGCGGAGATCGACACCTCCCACAGCCGCTCGATGCCCTCGGCGGTGGTGAACAGCGTGTGGTCGCCGCGCATCGCGTCGAGGATCAGGCGCTCATAGGCCTCCAGCACATCGCCGATCAGGCCGGTGTCGTGCATGGCGAACTGCAGGCTCAGCTTGTCCAGCCGCATGCCCGGGCCGGGGCGCTTGCCATAGAAGGACAGCGACATCTTCGAGGCGTCCGCCAGGTCGAAGGTCAGGTGGTCCGGGCCCTGCGCGCCGACGCCCGAGCCGGCCGGAAACATGCTCTTGGGCGGCTCGCGGAAGGCGATGGAAATGATCCGCTGCCCCTCGGCCAGCCGCTTGCCGGTGCGCAGGAAGAACGGCACGCCGGCCCAGCGCCAGTTGTCGATCGGGCATTTCAAGCGCGATGAAGGTCTCGGTGTCCGACTCGGGGTCGACGCCCTCCTCGGACCGGTAGCCGGTGTATTGCCCGCGCACGACGTCCTTCGGGTCGATCGGCAGCATGCTGCGAAAGACCTTGTTCTTTTCCTCGCTGATCGGCGCCGGCTCCAGCGCGGTCGGCGGCTCCATCGCCATGAAGGCGAGGATCTGGAACAGGTGGGTCACCACCATGTCGCGGAACGCGCCGGTCGCTTCGTAGAAGCCGGCGCGCTTGCCAAGCCCCAGGGTCTCCGGCACGTCGATCTGCACATGGTCGATGAAGTTGCGGTTCCAGATCGGCTCGAACAGGCCGTTGGCGAAGCGGAAGGCCAGGATGTTCTGCGCCGGTTCCTTGCCCAGGAAGTGGTCGATGCGGAAGATCTGCTCTTCGGCGAACACCTCGTGCAGCTTGGCATTCAGCGATACCGCGCTGGCGAGGTCGGTGCCGAACGGCTTTTCCATGATGATCCGGGAGCGCTCGACGAGACCGGCTTCGCCCAGCAGCCGCACCGCCGGCAGGGCCGCGTTGGGCGGCACGCTCAGATAATGCAGGCGGCGGCTCTCGCCGCCCAATGCCTGCTCCGCCCTTTCCACCGCCGCCTTGAGGGCGCCGGCGCCGGCGGCCAGCGGCACATAGTCGAGGGTCTCGGCGAAGGCGGCCCAGTCGGCCTCGTTGACCTTGCGCGTGGAGAATTGGTCGAGCGCGCCTGCGCGCGATCGTGCGGAAGCCATCGGCGTCGAGGTCGTCCAGCGAGACGCCGATGATCCGGCAGCCGGGGATAAACCCGGCGCTCGACAGGTGGAACAGGCCCGGCAGCAGCTTGCGCCGGGCAGATCGCCGGTGGCGCCCACCAGGACCACGACTTGCGGATATTTCGGACCAACCCCTGGAGGAACTTCTTCCACGTACCCATCCCATGCTTCCGCAGCCCAGGCCAGAAGGTCACGCTTTGCCGCGGCAAAACCTCAACCGTCAAACCCCGACGCGATGGCAATCACGCCCCGCAGCAGACCCTAGGCATGACTCCATGCCCTAGCGACAGGACCGCGCGGCCGCGATGAGGCCCGCTGTCGATGAGTTCAACGCTTCCGTCGAGCGGCCAGCATCTGCGACGACGGGCGTCAGCGTATTGGCGAGTTCCTTGCCCAATTCCACACCCCATTGATCGAAGGAGTTAATGTTCCAAATGACTCCTTGCACGAAAACCTTGTGCTCGTAGAGGGCAATCAATTGGCCGAGCACGCGCGGCGACATTTGCTTATAGAGAAAAGTGCTTGACGGCCTATCGCCTTCAAAAACCTTGTGGGGCGCGAGCGCGTCGATGGCTTCAGGGCTTAAGTTTTGCGCCCTCAATCGCTCCCGGACCTCCTCAAGCGCGCGCCCTTGCATGAGGGCCTGGCTCTGGGCGAGACAATTGGCGAGAAGCAAATGATGATGCGCAACATCGGCGTCGAGCGGCCGCGCCGCGACGAGGAAGTCAATTGGCACGATCGTCGTGCCCTGATGCAGCATCTGGAAGAAGGCATGCTGGCCATTAGTCCCAGGCTCACCAAAAATCACCGGCGCGGTCGCGCATCCAACGCGCATGCCCGATAAATCCACCGACTTGCCGTTGGATTCCATTTCGAGTTGCTGCAGATAAGCGGGAAACCTTGCCATCCGCTCGTCGTAAGGAATGACGGCATGCGCCGCGCACCCCCAAAAATCGCGATACCAGATTCCGAGCAGGGCCATCAGAACCGGAATATTGCGATCGAGAGGCGCCTCGACGAAATGGGTATCGATGTCTTGCCCGCCTTGCAGAAATTCCTCGAATTTCTCCTTGCCTATGCCGATCGCCAGCAAGAGCCCGATCGACGACCAGATCGAATAGCGGCCGCCGACCCAATCCCAAAAGCCGAACACGCGGTCACTTCTAATTCCGAAAGCGGCGATTTTATCGAGCTGGGTGGACACGGCGCAAAAATGGTCGGCGACCGCCGCCTCGCCAAGCGTTGCCGCCACGGCTTTTCGCGCGGTGGCGGCGTTGGTCATGGTCTCGATCGTGGTAAAGGTTTTCGAGCAGACAATGAAAAGCGTGGTTTCGAGCGGCACGCGCTTTAACGTGTCGCCCAGGTCGGCGCCGTCGACATTGGCAACGGTGTGCAGCGTCAAATGTCTCGCGATAAAAGGCGCGAGTGCCCGCGCCGCCATCGCGGGGCCGAGATCCGAGCCGCCGATGCCGATATTCACGATATCGGTAAATCGGGCGCCGCTCGCGGATTTGGTTTCGCCATTGCGGATCGCTTCCGCGAACGCTTCCAATTTGGCCCGCTCGGCCAGGACCTCCGGCATGACATCACGGCCCTCGGCGAACATTGGCCTGCCAGAACGATTGCGCAAGGCCATGTGCAAGGCCGGACGGTGCTCCGTAATGTTAACCGGCTCGCCGGCGAAGAGCGCGGTCCGGCGCGCCTCGATGCCTGCCGCCCGCGCGAGACCGAGCAACAGACCGAGCGTCGTCTCAGTGAGCCGGTGTTTCGAATAGTCGAATAGGAGATCGTCGAGTTCCACGTGGAAACGCGTGAACCGGTTTGGGTCATCGCGAAAAAAATCCGCGATTGTCTGCCCGGCCATGGACCGCTTGTGCGCATCCAGCGCGGCAAAAGCCATTTCGGTTTGATGAGCCATGCGTCACCTCAAGCGATCAGCACGCCAGCGAGCCGCTACAAAATGGCAAAAAAGTGCCGGCCTAATGAAATGCTGACCCGGCAGCGCGGCCATACGGAAAGAAATCGAGGCATTTTATCAGCGTTCCGGCAATGACGTCCGGCGGGGCCGGCATACCATGGGCCGCCAAGAACAGCCCATGGTTTCACGTTTAGCTTCCGTCTTTGTTCTGCTAAGGAATAGCCTGCCTGGCGCGGAAACGAATGCCGGGCAGGCGGGACCTTATCGTTTAATTATAAGCCCGCTCGCCGTGATCGGCAATGTCGAGGCCTTCGAGTTCGGCCTGCTTCGTCGCCCTGAGGCCGATGATGAGGTCGACGAACTTGTAGAGGATCGCCGAACCGATACCCGACCAGAAAAGCGTGAAAAGCACGTTCTTCGTCTGGATCCAGACCTGTGCCGCCATGTCGTAATCCCCGGGCGAGGCGGAGCCAGGTTTGATTGATGTAGTCGGTGAGGCCGGTGCCGCCGAGGTAGGGCGCGACCAGAATGCCAGTGCCGATCGCCCCGATGATGCCGCCGATGCAATGCACGCCGAACACATCGAGGGCGTCGTCGTAGCCGAATATCTGTTTCACATACGCGCACATCGAGAAGCAAGCCGCGCCAGCGACGAAACCAAGCACGATCGATCCCATCGGCCCGGCAAAGCCGGAGGCCGGCGTCACCGCGACGAGGCCCGCGACCGCGCCCGAGACCATGCCAAGCAGCGAGGGCTTGCCCTTGAACACCCATTCCGTGAACATCCAGCCGAGCGCCGCGGCCGCGGTCGCCACCATGGTGTTCACAAAAGCGAGCGCCGCCATGCCCGTCAACTCGAGGTTCGAACCGGCGTTGAAGCCGAACCAGCCAACCCACAGTAACGAGGCGCCGATCATCGTCATGGTGATGGAATGCGGCGGCTCGATATCATGCGGATAGCCGATCCGCTTGCCGAGGAACAAGCAACCGACAAAGCCCGCTATGCCCGCGTTGATATGGACCACGGTGCCGCCGGCGAAATCGAGCGCCCCCATTTATTGAAGAAGCCGGCATTGTTGAGAACCGCGTCGAGATTCGCTTGCGCGGCTGCTTTGGCGGCATCGTCGGGGGCGTCGGCCAAGGCCTTCGCGGCATCGCCGATCGCATCCGGACCCGCCCAATACCAAACGCCATGCGCGATGGGGAAATAAATGAAGGTCACCCAAAGCAGGATAAAAACCATGACCGCCGAAAACTTCATGCGTTCGGCGAAGGAGCCGACTATCAAGGCGGGGGTGATCATGGCGAAGGTCATCTGAAACACCATATAGGCATATTCGGGAATGACGACGCCATTGGAAAAGGTCGGCACGTTCGAATCCGGTGTCATTCCTTTGAGAAAGGCCCGGTCAAATCCGCCGACGAGATTGTTCCATTGATAGCCTTCGAGAAAGCCGAGCCAGGGATGGTCGCCCCCGGCGAAGGGGACCAATTCGTGGCTGCCTTCGGTAAAGGCGAGCGAATAGCCGTAAAGGCACCAAACGATCGCAACCATCGCCACGATCGCGAACACCTGCGAAAGAAGGGACGCCATGTTTTTCTTGCGCGCCATGCCTCCGTAGAACAGCGCGAGGCCGGGAATCGACATCATCAGGACGAGCGCCGACGAGGTCAGCATCCAGGCGGTATCGCCTTTATTAGGCACGGGACCGGCGGTATCCGCGAAAGCCAGCCCGCTCGCGGACACGGCCAGCAAAAGCCCTAATCCGATCGCCCGGGGAGCGCCCCTTGGAAGGAAACGAAATGTCATATCCAACTCCTGAAAAAACATCGAAAATGGAGGGAAGGAAGCGTTAGATGGCTTCTTGATCGCGTTCTCCGGTCCGGATCCGGACCGCTTGATCGAGCGAGGTCACGAAGATCTTGCCGTCGCCAATCTCGCCTGTTCGGGCCGCCGTGGAGATGGCTTCGATCGTTTGACTGACGAGATCGGTCGGCTACCGCGACCTCGATCTTCAACTTGGGCAAAAAGCTAACCGCATATTCCGCCCCTCGGTAGATTTCCGTGTGGCCCTTTTGGCGGCCGTAACCTTTGACTTCGGTCACGGTCATCCCGGTTGCGCCAATCGCCGTCAGGGCGTCACGAACCTCGTCCAGCTTGAATGGCTTAATGATCGCAGTAATTATTTTCATGTTGCTTTCCTGCTTGCCTCTACCTTGGAACTTCGGAAACTAAGGTGGGAATTTTCTCGCGGGCGCAGGGCCGGGCGCGAGACGCGCAGCCATGCTTTCGTTGATGATAGCAAGCCTCGGGCCAGTTGCCGGCTCGCGGCCCAGCATTGGGTCGGGGAGCCGTGCTGCTTAAGGCCAGATTTGGCCAGGAAAATGGCCACTTTCGATCCGGCGGGCGAACAGGCGCGCCCAAGACCACGCGGCGGGGTCGCTCAAAACAAAGCTCCGCGGGGGGCGGGTTTCGGGCGTATCAATCCTTCTTGAGCGACAGAGGCCACAAGATGGCCGTCATGGGAGAAGACGAGCCCGCGGGCGAACCCCCGAGCGCCGCAAGAGTTCGGGCTGTCTTGCGCATAGAGGAGCCAATCGTCGGCGCGAAACGGCCGGTGAAACCACAATGCATGATCGAGGCTTGCGACCTGTAGGCCAGTATCGAAGACGGAATGGCCATGCGCGCCAAGTGCGACGTCGAGCAGCGTCATGTCGGAAAGATAAGCGAGCACGGCGCGATGAATGGCGGGATCGCCGGGGAGCGGCCCCGTCGCGCGCAACCAGACATACTGTTCGAGGGCGCCTGTTTCATGCCTGACATAACGGCCAAGGTCGACGGGACGGATTTCGATGGGGCGGTCTTGGGCGAACCAGCGGCGAATGGCGTCGGGCATCGAGGCGCCGAAACGCCGCAGGATTTCGGATTCGCTTGGCAGGCTTTCGGGTAACGGAACCTTGGGCATTGATACGGCATGTTCGAGCCCAGGCTCGTCGATCTGGAACGATGCCGAGAGCGAGAAAATCGCCCGCCCATGTTGGATCGCGTTGCAACGCCTCGTGGTGAAGCTTTTCCCATCCCGGATCCGGTCGACTTCATAGATGATCGGCACCGCCGGGTCGCCAGGCAAAAGGAAATAGCCGTGCAAAGAATGCGGCGCGCGGTCTTCGACGGTGCGTGCCGCTGCGACAAGGGCTTGCGCGACAACAAGGCCGCCGAACACCCGCTGCCAGCCAACCTGCGGGCTGCGTCCACGAAAAATATTTTCCTCGATCCGTTCGAGATCGAGGATAGTCAAAAGTTGGGCGACGGCGTTGGACATGGAAAGGTATCCTGCGCTCGTCGAGCGAGATTGGATCGTTTCGCTGTTATAGGATGGGAAATTCCTCGGCTAAGATATTTATTTTAGCTCAGTCGAAATGTCCTCTATGGGCTGTCGCGAATCCATCTTGATGATCTTCGGTTTCCCCTTCGCGGCCGCGATCGCCGTGGGAAGATCAACGGCGCGGATCGATTGATCCTTATAGGTCTTGAAATACCATTTCAGGTTCTTGAGGTCGGCGACGCTCGTCCAAGTCGTATAATCGGTAAGCGCTTGGCCCTCCGGTTCCTCGCGCACGGCTCCGGCGGGAATGTCGAATGCGTTAAGGATATGAAAGGCCTGCAGCACGCTCTCCGCCGCGGTTTTTGAAGGCAGCGCTGCTTGCGTAAAGGCAACCGCCCGCACCAATCGCGAGGGCGGCGTGAAATCCCCTGGAAGGCCATGCATGCCGCTGCCTTGCCCAAACTGAGCGAGCTTGAGATGGCCGAGATCGACGGGCGGAACGTTGGTCGCCGTTAGATTGATATAGTTGCGCAAATTGGTCATATGCCAATCGAAAGTCGGCGCATTGGACATGACACCTAGCGGATTGTCATAAATCTTGAGGGTTTTATCGACCGGCTCGACGACCACGGATTTGCCGCTGCGGTCATGGATGACAAAATGAACCGGCGGCGCCTGCTTGATGGCTTCGACGACGACCGGCACCAGCACGACTTTATCGAAATTCGCTTTGACTTCATCGATAGTGGCAAAATTTCCTAGGATCCAATTGGCATATTCATGCGGCGCCATCGCGCGCGCGGTGTTGTCCTTGTTCGCATCCGGATAGGAGGCATAACCGGGGAAATAGAAAATGCCGACGTAAAGACCCTGGTCATTGATGCCATCGATGATGACCGGCAAACCCACCGCGTTGGCGCCGAGCATGCCATATTTGGTTGAGTAGGTAATTCCGTGGCTTCCATTCGGCGTCGAACCAACAATCGTCGTCCCTTTTGGGATGACGACGACGTCCGACATGAGATCGAAGCCGAATTCCAAGGTGCGGCCTGGAACGACGCCTCCATCCACGGCAATGAGGCGGATACCGGTGCAGGCCTGTGCCTGCGGTAAGATAATCAGCGCCGCCGCGACAGCGCCGAGCGTAAATTCGCGGATCATAATTTCCTCCCGGAATGATATATATTACCATTCATAATAAGTCATAATGGACAGATCGAACAGGCGGGAGGGGCGTTGTCCGCGAAACTGAGCGTGCTCTACGAAACGATTATTCGACGAAGCAAAAAGAGGACGAGACCGTGAGCGTTTCCACTGGAGGCAGCCAGGGTTGAGGACTCTGCCTTATTCGAGCGGGCGCGCCTCCTCGGGCAGCATGATCGGAATGCCGTCGCGGATCGGATACGCCAGCTTGGCCGCACGGGAAATGAGTTCCTGATTTTGCGCGTCATATTCGAGCGTCGTTTTGGTCCGTGGACACACCAGGATTTCGAGCAGCCGCGGATCGATCCGCGACGGTTCCGGAGCTTGTTTCGAAGCCAGTTCCTTATGTTTATCGACCATCAATTCGTCCTCTAGAGCATGATTCGAAAGAGTAACAGACTTTTTGGACAGGATTATGCGACAAGACAAAGACAGAAAGACCATGAGCGATTCAACTTGGATCATGGTTTAGTCTTTGCGATTCCCGTGGAAGCACAGGACCGCAACCCCCTACGGGCTTAATGTAGGGGTGTCGATTCGTTTTTTCCGCGTGCGAGTTCGATTTCGGTAATCGCGACGAGCACATCGGCCCTGCCTTTCAGGTCGCGCGCTTCAAGAAGCGCCTGCTTTTCCTTGGGGCTGCACGGACTCATCATGGAGAGCGCATTGACGAGCGCCTCGTTCGGCGCATTGTTTATGCTGTTCCAGTCGACCTGGAGATGGTTGGTTTCGGCAAATTCGCGCAAGGTGCGCAAGACGCCGTCGCGATCGACTTGATCCTCGCCGGCGCGGGGACTAAAATCGGCGAAAAACGGGCCGAAATCGGCGCGGCACTGCCGGTATGGCGTGGTCCCGGCAAGCTCCTCGACGATCTTGAACCGCGCTATCCCTGTCAGCGTGATAAGGTAGCGTCCATCGCCGGATTCTGCGAATTGCGTAATCCGTCCGGCGCAGCCGATCGAAAACAGGGCTGGCACGCCGGTTCCAGTCCCCGCCTCGGGATTGGGTTGGATCATGCCGACGATCCGGTGGCCTTTGAAGGCGTCGTCAACCATGACGAGATAGCGCTGCTCAAAGATATTAAGTGGCAATTCGCCGCGAGGGAGCAGTAGGGCGCCGGCGAGCGGAAAAATCGGAAATACAACTGGCAGTTCATCCGGGTGGCGATAAGCATGGTTCATGCTCATTTTCCAGTCCTCATCTTCGCCGCGCACTCTTGTTTTCCCGCAGCCAGGACATTCATCCCGCCGGCGAATAAACCCGCCGCATGAATATCAGCCTTTTTAACACCACACTATTTAATAGCAAAAATGCCGATTTCAGTGGGCGGACCAGGCGAATTTCCCCTTTGGCCGCAAACCTCTCATTCATCTCATTCCCGAGTTGTTGCTATGGTATTAGGCAAATGCCTAAGAATCAGGCTTCGTGATTTTCGGCGCGTGCCGTTTCAAGCCGTGGCTCGCATCCTCTCGAAACCCGCGCCGAGATCCGCCTTCAGATCGTCGATATCTTCAAGCCCGACGGAAAAGCGCAAGGCGGGACCCGGCGGATTCCACTCCGTGGCGCTGCGATAGTTCCGGCAATCGAAAGGAATGACAAGGCTTTCGAAGCCGCCCCAGGAATAGCCCATGCCAAACAGTTTCAGCCCGTCGAGCATGGCGGCAAGCGCCGCGCGCGAGCACGGCGCGAGAAGGACCGAGAAAAGCCCTGACGAGCCGAGGAAGTCGCGTTTCCATATGGCGTGTCCAGGGCAGGAGGGAAGTGCTGGATGCAGGAGCCGAACAACTTCCTTGCGGGCTGCAAGCCAGCGGGCGAGATCGAGGGCCTGACGCTCGGCCTCCCGCAGTCTAAGGTCGAGCGTGCGCAGGCCGCGCAAACTCAAAAACACGTCCTCCGGCCCGGCGCACATCGCAAAGGCATCGAAGGTCGCTCTGAGCCTTGGAAACCATTCCGGAGTGGCGGATACAAGCCCTATAAGCAAATCGGAATGGCCGCCCAAATATTTGGTTCCGGCTTCTACCGCCATGTCGGCGCCGCGCGCATGCGGTGGAAAAAACAACGGCGTTGCCCAGGTGTTGTCGAGGATGGTGCAAATGCCCTTAGCCCGCGCAACCGCGGCGATCGCGGGAACATCCTGAACTTCAAAGCTTTGCGATCCGGGCGTCTCGATGAAAATCACGCTTGTGTTCGGCCGGATCAGGGATCTCGATCGCCGCGCCGAGCGCCGGATCGTAATAGCTTGTCTCGACGCCCATGCGGGTCAAAACCGTATCGCAGAAGATGCGGGAGGGGAGATAGACCGCGTCCGTCACAAGGATATGATCGCCGGATTTGACGGCGGTGAGCAGGGCGAGCGTGATCGCGGCGAGGCCCGAAGGGGCAAGCACCGTTCCGGCGGCGCCGGACACTTCCGTCCATGCGCTTTCCAGTGCCGCCGTCGTCGGGGTTCCCTTGGTGGCATAGGAGAACCGTGCCTTGCGCGCCGAAAAATCTTCCAAGGTTGGGAAAAGCACGGTTGAGCCGCGATAAACCGGCGTGTTGACGAAGCCATGCTGCTCGCTCGCGCGGCGCCCGGCATGGACCAATTTCGTACGGTTGCTCATATGGAGGCGGTCTGGCGGCGCGGTCTCGGTCATCTTGACTCCCGTCCATTTTTGGTGCGCCGCAAACTGGAGGGTTGACCAGCGTTTCGTCAAGTCCGGAAGTAAGATGCCCGCCATGCGCTTGCAAAATCCGCGGGTGAGCGCAGAAGATTCTGTGGGTGGCAGCGCCATGCCCGCCGCCCACGTCGGTGCGGGGTTGAAATGCGGACTTTATCCGGACTTGCTGGTTTGCTCTGTTTTGGGCAAAGTCCAGGCTTCTGTTTCCAGCAACCCGGCTTCGGAGATCTGCTCGCGTGAATATTTTGCGGCGCGTGCTTTTGGGCCTTGCGGCCCTTGCCGGGATCATCGCCGGCGCAAGCCTTTTGCAACAGGCGACCCGTCCGGAGACATCCCCGTCCTTGAGCGCGACGGCGTCCCCGGGCGCGGGCCAGCCCGGACCCACGCCTTATGAAATCGCCGCCGCGCAGCATGGGCTTGAGGAAAAGCTCAAGACCACGCCGGAATACGCCGCATTTTTTGAACGTCTGAAAATCATCTTTCCTTTGGAATATGAGATCTTTTCTTGCGGCTTTTTCGAAGCGCCTTGCCACGGCTCACGAGGTTGGAAGCACCGATTTCCTCATGGCGGAAGCCGTTCGTTCTTTGCGTGTGTCACGCGGGGTTCTGGCGGCCAAAGCCGGCAACCCGGCATTGGAACGCATTTTCGAATTGCAGTCTTCAATGTTGCAAGCGCTCGCGGCCAAGGATCCGCATCTCTGCGTCGATTTTCTCAATGGTGCCGAGAGCAGCGGCTTTTTCGAATTCTCGGCGCAAAACCGCGGCCTTGTGGCGGCCATGGGGATTGCCGGCGTCGATGCCATTCATGACGGAGAAGTGAAACGGGTCGAAAGAGAAGCGCCGACCGATACGGATTTCGACACCCTCGAAAAGGCCTTGCGCGAAAGGGGGCTCGAAACCCAAGAGATTGAAATTTTGCTCGATGGCAAGGTTGGCAATCCGCCCATCGCTGACGAAAAACTGTGCCATGCCGGTCAGATCTATCTCGAAACTCTTGCCGCGATGCCAGAGGCAAGCCGGTCGCGCATTTACGGTTTCGCCGTCGAACTCATGGCGCGTACATGATGGAACCTCCCGGTTCATTGGGGGTTCGCAGGTGTTCACTTTAATCAGAATTGCCGCACTGCTGCCTTAAGCTTGGTGTTTGATCGATATGCCTGGCGGGCCCGGATTGGCGAGCGGGCGGCCGTGCCCCGCCCGCCTTGCCGGAGGATGCCGCATGCCGGAAGTACACGAAACGCGCCGACGGAGGGTCAAAGCCCTTCTTGAACGCGCTGAAAAATCTCTCTCCGCGCTGCGCAGCACGGCGGTTGGCCACAGCCGCGCGATAAGGCTTCACCTCGAACGGGAAATTCATGCCAGGAATCAAGGATTTGGCCTTGCTTGACGGGCAGCCGGGCGATCCGGCAACACCGCTGCATCCCCGGACAAGAAACAATAGCCAAAGTCGACTACTGGAACCCCGGCCTGCTGGAGCCGGCTAAATCCCGGCGATTGGGAGGAGTTACGTGGAAACCGGTTTTCCACCCGCATCCCGCTCCCAACCTTTGGAATCGCTCACGCTGATGATTTTGGATTGAAACGATCCAAAATCATCAGGATCTAATGGAACAGCTTCAGCGCGTTCAGCACTGTCTCGATCACGCCCCAGGCCAACGGAATACCGACAAAGCCCCAGACCAGATGCCAGTTGCAGCCACGTCGTGCCGCCGCTCCGTTGTTGCGTTGCATTTTAACCTCCCTCATTCACGCCACGCCGACCGAATCGGCTTCATATGTTCCATATGATGCCGCTCATCTACCGCCTTCACCCTCAGATTGCAGAGGAAGCCGACGACCAGCAGCGCGGCCATGACATACATCGTGACGTTATAGGCCTGCGCCTTCGGCACGCCGTGATCGATCTGGTATTGGCGGATGTAGTTGACCAGCACCGGCCCGAAGACGCCGGCGGCCGACCAGGCGGTCAGCAGCATGCCGTGGATGGCGCCGACATAGCGGGTGCCGAACATGTCCGCGCAGATAGGCCGGCACGGTGGCGAAGCCGCCGCCATACATGCTGATGATGATCACGGAAGCACAGCGACGAACAGGGCGACGCTGCCGATCGTGGCCGGTCAGCGGCACGGCGGCATAAAGCACGGTGCCGAGCGCGAAGAACACGAAGTAGGTGTTCTTGCGGCCGATATAGTCGGAGATCGACGCCCAGAAGAACCGGCCGCCCATGTTGAACAGGCTCATCAGGCCGACGAAGCCGGCCGCGGCGACCGGCGTGACCCGGCCGGGGAACATCTCCTGGCTCATCGCCGAGGCCTGGCCGAGCACGCCGATGCCGGCCGTGACGTTCAGGCAGAGCACCGCACCAGATCAGCCAGAACTGCGGCGTCCGCAGCGCCTGGTAGACATAGACGTTGCTGGTCGGTGACGAGCTTCTTGGGCTTGCGCCGGCGGCGTACGTAGCCTGCGGGCTTCCAGCCCGGCGCGGGCACGCGGACGATCGCCGCGCCGACCAGCATGAAGACAGAAGTAGACGACGCCCATCACGACGAACGTCTCGGCCACGCCGATATGCGTTGGCGTCGAGAAGTGCTGCATCAGCCAGACCGACAAGCGGCGAGGCGATGAAGGCGCCGCCGCCGAAGCCCATGATCGCCATGCCGGTCGCCATGCCCGGCCGGTCCGGGAACCATTTGATCAGCGTCGAAACGGGCGAGATGTAGCCGAGCCCGAGGCCGATGCCGCCGAGCACGCCGTAGCCTAGATAGACGACCCAGAGATTGTGCATCGACGACCCCAAAGGCGGCGACCAGGAAAGCCGCCACCGAAGCAGAGTGCAGCGGTGAACATGGCGCGCCTGCGGTCCGCCTTCTTCGACCCAGCGTCCCAGCACGGCGGCCGATGCGCCAAGCATGAAAATGGCGATGCTGAAAGATCCAGCCCAGTTCGGTAAGCTTCCAATCATCCGGAGACGGATTGCGTAATGCCAAGCAGCTTGGTCATCGGCAAGTTGAACACGCTGAAGGCGTAGACTTGGCCGATGCACAGATGGATGCACAGTGCCGCCGGCGGCACCATCCATCGGCTGAAGCCCGGCTTAGCGATCGTTCGGTTTATATCTAGATAGGATGCTAAGTTCATTTCGCTCCCCCCTTTAGCTCCGCAAACTACGCGATATAACGTATGCTTATCCCGAGGCTTTATATAAATTTACAAATATATTATCAATAATACATTGAAATATACTCTAAATCCTTGTCTCGATTATGTAGAGAGAAAAGAACTCCATAAGCCAGGCCGAACCATAAACGACTGGCATACGAGGCGAGCGGCATGAACAAGTCGCGGAGAAACCCTCCGGGCCGGTTTCGATCGCACCGCGCGAAATACTATATCTATGTAACATTTATATATAACGATACTCGGCCGTTATAGAGGCCCCGTCCCACTGTCACATCACATAGTAAATTTAACAAATGGGTGGGAGAAAAACAACCGGCGTCTTCCTAGAGCGCGTGCTCTACACGGACTAACGTAATCGGGATGGAATCCATAGGGTTCATTGATTTTGAACATGTCCTTATCGAGAAAGCCGATCAACTTATCCGGGTCATGCTCTTTGCACTAATTACCTTGGATGATGCTGGTCGATCCATATTGAAGGACTTGCACTTTTTCTAAGGTAACAAGCCCGCTTACCATCATCGCATCGAGTGCCGGCAGAAAGGCGTTAATCTTGTCCTCGCTATCGACGATCTCGATCACAACCGGCAAATCTTCCGATAAGCGCAGGATTTTCGAGGTGTGGAGGCGGCTTGAATGGCCAAAGCTCATCGGCCCGCGCAGCACTGTGGCGCCGGCAAGATGCATTTCGCGGGCTTTCATACAATCGCTTCATAAAGGGGATGGTGGTCATACCGGTCGTCTTCGCCGGTGAAGACCCGCAGCAACATTGCATTGCCGGGGACTTGAATTGCGTCAAACTCCTCACTTCACAATGAGCACCGGGCATTGGGCAAGGTGCATGATGCGATCGGCACGGCTCCCGACCAGCCGCTCGTACAATGCCGAATGGCCTCTCGCCCCGATAACAAGCAATTCCACCTTGAGGTCGGCCGCAAGCATCACGATGCAGCGCACCGGGTGTCCGGCGACAACATGGGTATTCAGTTTCACCTCGTTTTCTTCGGCCATTGCCCGCGCGCGCTGGAGAACGGTGCGAAAGCGCCGGGCCGCGGTTCCGGTTTCTTCTCTTACCTCTTCAACGAACTCCGGCATGTAGTCGATCTCCTCGACGGAAACCATGTGGAGAGCCGAATCGTTTTGCTTCGCGATCGCAAGCGCCAGGGTCAGCGCGTGAAACGCATGTTCCGAGCCGTCATTGGCATGAAGGATTCTGCTGAACATCGGACGCCTCCCGAATCATTCTGCTTTTTTGCCCGCCTGCCGGAAGGAGACAACGCCCGCCTGTTCGCCTGGCGCGTCCTCCAGCTCGGCTTCCGGCAACAGATGGTGCGGCAGATAGAATGCGTTGGCAATGACCGTCGGGATGACCGCGCTCGCGATCACAGTGGCGACAAGGGCTGAATACTGGCCCGTGTCGATGATTTTGTGCGATAATCCAAACAAAGAGGAGATCGTCCCAAAGGTTAAACCCGTGGACATCAGAAGGGTTGTGTACATCGACTCCTTGTTCGGCG
Organism: uncultured Alphaproteobacteria bacterium; assembly: GCA_963851225.1. Taxonomy (GTDB): domain Bacteria; phylum Pseudomonadota; class Alphaproteobacteria; order Rhizobiales; family Beijerinckiaceae; genus Methylocapsa. The sequence continues at coordinate 41,029 of CAWKON010000053.1, forward strand.
AGCCGAAAAATTTGGTCACCGGATAAACGCCGATAACTTTGGTGGCAATTTTGATTATCAGGAAAAAAACGAAAGCAGCGGGCGCCGCGATCAACGCGGGGATAGAAACGAAAGCCCCCGGAAGACGCGGATGAAATAGAACGGCGTCAGCAATCCGAAGGTGAGCGTGCGCAAGCACCGGACCAATGCATGATCCTTACCGACGGTCCCGGCGAGCACCATTCCGATGAGATAGGCGGGGAGCACCGCTTCACTGTCGGCCCAAGGTGGCGAGCGCCCCCATGCCGAGCAGGCAAAGAAGGAGAAATTTTGTTTCGAGCTCGGAAGGCCGGCCTCCGTACCGTTTGAAGAAGCGAGGCGTGAGCCAAGGAAGAACGACGAACACCACGCCGCCAACTCCAAGGAAGATCATGGTCTTTATCGTGAACGGCGCGAAGATGAGACCAAGAGCTACGACCGTCCCGAGGTCTGTGACGAAGCAAGCGGCCAAAATCGTCTTGCCATACTCGGTTTTGTTGAAACCGAATTCGAGCATCACGGCATAGACGACGGCCACCGAAGTCGTCGACATCGCAACCCCGGCAAGCCAGCTCGGCATCACCGCCCATCCCAGCAGATAATGGGCTGCGGCGGCACATCCCAAAAAGGGACAAAAAAAGCTTGCTAGCCCGACCGTGGCTGCTTCCTTCCATTTGAGCTTGAACACCTGGGCGATCGAGCTCAGCGCCAGCCAGAAACGTCAGCACAATCGCGCCGGCGCCGGACAAGAACTTGACCCAGGTCTCATCGGTGCCGAGCACGGCCGCGCCAATGACGGCGCCGATAATCAATTGCGCGACGGTTCCAACGATGATTTCCGAAAGCGCCGTCGAAACTCGGAACCAGATTGAAAACAGGCTCGCGACGAGCGCGAGGCTGAGCCACAAGGACGCGAGGGCCCAAACTCCGGTCATGATTCACCCTATCGGTTAAGAGTGGATGAAAAGGCACGCAAGCGAACCTCGTGCGAGGCCGGCAGCGAAGGCGAGATACTCGAGATCGTGCTCTAGCCCCAACGGGAGAAGGCCACGGGGCCTCAATAGCCCTTCGACAGGTAAGAGCTGGTTGGCAAAGTCCAATAGAGATAAATCGCATAGATCACATATAGCGGAATGACCGCCCGCATAGCCATTAAATCCACCAAAACACGGCAGCCGCACGCTTGTCCTTCGCTGCAACCTCGGCCTTTAGAATTTCCTCTCGCGATAGCGTCGTCGGATTCTCCACTCTGCGGAGACACTGATGACTTCTGTTCGGCATCTTTGTTCATCACGTTTCCTCTCGTTTAACATACGCTTCGCACGGTAAACAGCTTTGGCAATGTGGTGGCGTTCTCTCTACGAAATACGAATCGCGATTACTGCTAGGTCAAAGTTGTTCCCGCTTCGATTGACGGGTCATCAAGCCGGCCAGCGACGACTTCAATCAATGCCGTGAACGCCAACACGACAAACGGTTGAAGCAAGTTGCCAATCCAATTGAGCATAAACGAGCCTCCAGCGTTTGCGCTGAGGCTGCTTAGCGCGCATTCACCTTAACGTGGGACGGTTGGGGGAAATCAGGCAACGCGGCACCCGCCGCAAATTGCATACCCTATTGCGACACCCCATGTGTCCCCCGCACCCAGCGAACCGAGCGGAGCAACCGTAGGAGTCATCAGCCTAACAGAGCAGTTTCAGCGAACTCCATCGCCGACAACAAGCAGGTATTAATCACCTGTCTGTCATTTTTTTACTATAACGAATGCTGGATGTTGACGCAATACGGTCTGTTCCCCGGGGACGACGTTCCTCCATGGGCGCGTGCCGCGCCTGCCAGAAGGCCAGGATGGACGGGCATCGGCATGGATGAAATAAGCTGGAAAAACCCGCGATATTTTGCGGACACCAAAACTCCTGCCTGTTATTGCATGGCAGGATTATTTAGCCTAACACTACTTTGGCAGATTTTTAGAGAGGGGCG
>CAWKON010000054.1:0-272653 GCA_963851225.1 uncultured Alphaproteobacteria bacterium
AGTGTCTGTCTCGAAAGCTGTTGAATGGCGTGAATCACTTGTGATTCAAAGTTAGCGGTTTGATTCGGGGGAGGCCGCCGATGTGGACGAATGAGAACCGGGCGAAATACAATCGCGACCATTTACGATACCCAAGTGACCTGACCGATGAAGAATGGGCGTATATTGCGCCGCTCATTCCGGCGGCCAGACGGGGAGGCCGCAAACGTGAAGCCAACATGCGGGAAGTGCTCAACGGCATCATGTATGTGCTGAGCACGGGATGCCAATGGCGTTATATTCCCAAGGATTTGCCGCCGCGCAGCACCGTCTACCGTTACTTTTGCGATTGGGGTTTTGATAGCACGCTCGATCGCATTCATGACGTGCTCTATGAAAAGTGCCGCGAGCGGGCGGAACGCGAGGCTTCCCCCACTGCCGCGATCATTGACTCCCAGAGCGTGAAAAGCGCCGAAAAAGGGGGGCGTCGATCGATCCGCACGGCTTCGATGCGGGCAAGAAGATCAAAGGCAAGAAGCGGCATATTCTCGTCGACATACACGGCTTGTTGATGCATGCTCTTGTCCATTCGGCCGATGTTCAGGATCGCGACGGCGGCGTCTCGTTGCTTTCGACGCTGTTCGGCCGATTCCCCTTTCTTGAAAAACTGTTCGCCGACAGCGCCTATCAAGGGCCGATCTTTGCCGGTGCGCTCGGCAAAACTCTGCCCCATCTGAAAATCGAGATCGTCAAGCGATCCGGTCAGAGGCAAGGCTTCGTAACCTTGCCAAAGCGGTGGATCGTTGAACGGACGATTGCATGGCTCAACCGCTGCCGCCGATTGGCCAAAGACTGGGAGAACCTCAACCTCAGCGCCCTGATGTTTCTGCGTATCGCGTCGATCCGCCTCATGCTACGAAAACTCTGTAATCCCTCATGAACTTTCGAGTCAGACACTTAAGATCTGATTAATTATGTTTTGATTCAAGAGGCTAGTCACCGCGTTGGAGGGCTAGCCGATGGACAAGCATCTTTTTTGGTTCACGGACGAGCAATGGGCGAAGATCGAGCCTTTGTTGCCGGCCAACCAACCCGGGCCGCAACGCCACGACGATCGGCGTGTTCTGAGCGGGATCATGCATGTCCTTAAGATCGGCTGCCGCTGGGTCGATTGCCCACGGGAATACGGCCCCGCGAAGACCATCTACAATCGCTTCGCTCGATGGAGCGATCGTGGCATTTGGCAGAAGATATTCGAGACGGCCGCCGCACCCTCCGAGCCACCGGGCGAGGTCGCCTTGGACAGTTCCCATATCAAGGCACACCGCTGCGCCAGCGGTGGAAAAGGGGGGCCGAGCTTCAGGCCATCGGGGTCACGAAGGGTGGCAGAAACAGCAAGATACACGCTCTTGTCGACGAATATCTCAGGCCTTGGGCCTTCATCCTGACCCCTGGCAACACTGCCGATTGCGTCATGGCAGAAGACTGCGCCGGCCTGGTTGCGGGGATCAAGCAGCTGCTCGCCGACAAGGCCTATGACACCAATGCGTTTCGCACCTACCTGAAGCAGCACAACATCAAGGCCATTATTCCGAGCAAATCCAACCGCAAGAAGCAAATCCGGCACAGCAAAACTGCCTGCAAGAGACGCAATGTCATCGAGCGATGCTTCGGGAGGCTGAAAGACTTCCGCCGCATCGCCACACGATACGACAAGCTCGCAGAAATTTACTTTTCGGCGCTCTGCTTCATCGCCGCAGTCGTCTACTGGCTACCAAATAATTGAGTCCTGACCCTAGTCTTGCTTCGCTTTCCCCTTGCCGTCGCCGTTGTCGCGGCCGGTGTAGCGAGTGCTGCTGGTTTCGGCGTCACAAGGCTCAAGGTCGACGATTCGCTTAGCAAATTGTTCCGTTCGAATACGCCGGAATTCAAGCAATACGAGGAGGTGACGCAGCGTTTTCCGTCGAGCGAGTTCGATGTGCTCGTCGTTGTCGAATGAAGGGACCTGCTCGCGCGCAAATCGATCGAGAAACTGCGCGATCTCGTCACCGACCTTCAGCTGATCGACGGTACGCGCGGCATCATCTCGATTTTCTCGGCGCGTCAGCCGCCGGAAAACGGCGCGATTCCGGCGCCGCTCTTTCCAGATCAGCTGCCTGAGGGCGCCGCCTATGACGCATTGGTCCGCCGCGTGATGGGCAATGAGATCATCCGTGGAAAGCTTTTGTCGAATGGCGGCGAGCTTACCTTGGTTGTCCACGCGCTCGATTCGTCCGCCGTCGAGGGCAACAGGCTGCGCGATGCCGTCGGCGAGATCCGGGCGAGGATGGCCGAAAATCTCGCCGGTTCGGGACTGAATGCGGAGCTTTCCGGCGTTCCAGTAATGCAGCTCGAGATCCGTAATGCGGTCGAGCGCGACAGGATAGTCTACAATACGGTCGGGTTCGTTGCCGGCTGTCTCATCCGATCCTTTTCTTTCGCCGTGTCTCCTTCATGATCATCGCGGCTGGTCCACCGTTGATCGCGATATTGTTAACACTCGGCACGCTCGGTTGGCTCGACTTCCGTCTCAACATGTTTCCGGCCCCTGTCAGGTAGCTCGCAGACAACTTCAATAAAAGGCGCGCCATGAATTTCACCCCTTAAACCCGCTAAACCCTAACCCGCTGAACCCTCGTCTCCTTGTTTGATGGACATTAAACCACTTCCTCCGCGCCCTGTTTGAAGGACGACGACTTTGAATGCGGCGGCCATGGTTACATTGTTCTGCCGACCCAAACACGCAATAGCCGGTTCCTCGATATAACGTCGATATTTCGGGTTTCGTTTCAGTTCGACGCCGAATGACCGCTATTGTCGTCAACACTCGCTAGAAATTCATCTTGGACTTTGGTGATGCGCTACGACGCAACCCTGCCTTTCGATTGAATAAGCCCGAGCCCGAAAATGACGGAGGACAGCAAGGCGATCGCCACGCCAGAGAATCCGGCATTGACGAAAGCAAGGTTCATAAGCGTGACAACGCAAGCACCGGCCGCCGCCGCGTAGAACCAGTCGCGGCCGCGGCGCGAAGCGCCGCGCATAAGCACGAATACCGAAAACGCCGCCGTGGCTACAAAAAGCCAAAGTGCCGCCTTGCCCATCTCGATCGAAATCTTTGCCGCCGCCGTAACGATTGTGGCGGTGCTGGAACCGGAGTTACTGGGCTGATAGATCGGTATTAAAGCGCTGGAATTGCCGGCCCCATCTCCGAAGAAAGGTGTATCGTTCAGGAGGCGCTGAGTAAGTTCGACGCCGGCCGGGTCAATATTTGCAAAGGCGAACCGCGGGTCTTGGCCGCTCGCCGCCGCGGTCACAAGGGCGGCCGCGATGACGGCAGCAGTGGCGCCAACCGCGGCGGCGCCCACGCGTCCAAGATTCCAGCGGCGAATCGCGACGGCGGCGCAAAACGTCAGGAACCCAGAGGCTGCCGCGAAGGCCAGGGAACCTGATCGCGTCGCGGCGACCGCGCCCACGCAGGTCAGGAAGGCGGCCAAGCAGGCGAGGGAGGCCAGCAGAAATTTGGTTTGGGTTTGGCCAGACTTGGACCGGCGCGAACTCGGAACGCTCAAGGACGAGGACGGCGCAAGCGGCCGAAAGGGTTACGCCAAGACAAGCGCAATCTAGCGCTTCTTCGCGCGTCGCGAGGAAGCCGAACGCGAAAAGCTCATCGAATAGGGCAACAAAAGATATCAGGGCTGCCGCCGCCGCCGTGCCGATCAAAACCGACTCGGCCCGGTCGCGGTTGACTGCGACAGCGGCTGCCAGCACTATCGCGCCGAGTGCCGAAAGATAGCGCACCAAGGCGATCACCGTGGCACCGATGTCAATACTAATGCTTCCAGTAATTCCATGCGGAAAGCCGGCGCTCAGGCTCGTCCAGACCGGGTTTGCTAAAAATGGCAATGGCAATAACTGAACGATCATGAAAACCGCTGGGAAGGCGGCGGCGATGATGATAGGCCGCGAAACCACGGCGGCCATATGCTGCGCCTCGCCCGGCGGCAATTTGACCGCAACGACAAGTAGTCCCGCCGCGAGCAGCAACGGAATGAGGCAGGGCAGAACAGCTCCATCCACGGTAACGATCGCGGGACAAAGGCTGAGAAGACCAAGGAGGATGGCTAGCGCGGCGGGCAATGGATTTGCTTTGTCTGATAGGGGCTTGAAACTGGCTTAACTCCGCCTTGATACAACAGCGGGAGTTGGTAGTCACGGCGCGCACCCCGCGTCCGCGGCATTACAACATGTTGGGAGGCGCAGCAAAACACCCGCGCCGCCGGAGCCGTGGCGTAAACATCACGGAGACCTCGTTCTGAACGAAAAGTATTTGCTCTTCTATCGTTGTGTCATTGCTCCGTGGGAAGTAGTGGTATGATTCGGCGGAACCACGAAGGGTTTTTCCGGCTCTCCCGCGCCAACCGCGCGGGTATGGCCCATGCAGACTCTGGCTGGTCCTTACGGCGGAGCGGCGTCGGCGAGGCGGGCTAAATAATTGCCGTAGCCAGACTTGCCATAGCTGCGGGCATTCGCAACCAAAAGGTCGCGATCGATAAAACCTTTATAAAATGCGATTTCCTCTGGGCATGAGATCTTCAAACCCTGGCGGCGCTCGAGAATTTCGACATATTTGCCGGCCTCGAGAAGGCTCTCGTGGGTTCCCGTGTCGAGCCAGGCGAAGCCGCGGCCCATGATCTCCACCCCAAGTTGCTGGCGCTCCATATAGACTCGGTTGACATCGGTGATTTCGAGTTCGCCGCGCGCCGAAGGTTTTAGGGCGGCGGCGATATCGAGCACGCTGTTGTCGTAAAAATAAAGTCCGGTGACCGCCAGCGCCGAGCGCGGCCGCGTGGGTTTTTCCTCGATCGAAATGGCTTGCCCCTCGGCGTCGATTTCGACGACGCCATAGCGTTCCGGGTCCGAAACGACATAGCCAAAAACCGTGGCTCCTTTCGGTCTTGCCACCGCCGACGCCAATAGATCTGGCAGGCCATGGCCATAAAAAATATTATCGCCAAGGATCAGCGCGACGCGTTCACCGCCGACGAAATCGCGCCCGACGTTGAAGGCGTCCGCGAGCCCGCGCGGCTGGTCCTGCACCGCGAAACTGAGATGGATCCCGAACCTGCCGCCATCGCCAAGCAACTCCTTGAATAGACTCTGATCCTGCGGTGTCGTGATGATCAAAATATCGCGGATACCGGCAGTCATGAGGACGGACAGTGGATAATAGATCATCGGCTTGTCGTAGACCGGCAATAATTGCTTGGAAATCACCAATGTCAGCGGATAGAGCCTGGTGCCAGACCCGCCCGCGAGAATGATGCCCTTCATGTTGCGGCTCGTGTTTCCTTGAGAAGCATTTCGACCGTTTCGCGCGCGCGGGTTTGCCAATCGCGTGCGCGATACCCGAAGACGGAAGCAAACAGGCTGCTGTCGAGTTCGGAATTGGCGGGCCGCCGGGCCGGGGTTGGAAAGTCCGCGGTAGCGATCGGCGAGACCTTCGGCCGCCGACCTGTCGCTTGCGCCTGGGCGTCGACAATGGCGCTGGCGAACCCGTGCCAGGTCGTGACGCCATTGCCCGCGAAATGATAGGTTCCAGGAGCTTCTATGCCGTTGGCGACAGCGCGATCGATCGCAAGGATGGTTTCCGCGATGTCTTGCGTTGCGGTTGGGCAACCGTGCTGATCGGCGACGATCCGCAGTTCGTCACGTTCGGCCGATAGCCGCAGGATGGTTTTGAGGAAATTCGCACCGTATCTTCCATAGACCCACGCAGTGCGCAGGATGAAATGACGCGGGTTTGCTTGCCGGACCATAACTTCGCCCGCGGCCTTCGTCTTACCATAAGCGCCAAGGGGCGCGACCGGATCGGTCTCTACGTAGGCGCCAATTTTTGTGCCATCGAACACATAATCCGTGGATATTTGGATGACCGGTACCTGTTGCAAGGCAGCCGCGCGCGCGATCGTTTCCGCGCCCAAGGCATTGGCAGCGTAGGCCGCCTTCGGCTCGCTTTCTGCTTTGTCCACGGCGGTATAGGCGGCTGCATTGAGAACGAGGCGCGGCTTAACCGCAAGAATTGCGGTCGTAACGGAGGCGAAATCCGTGATATCGGCGCTCGCGCGATTGCAACCAGCCGCCTCGATAGCGCGGGCTTCGGCGAGCGCCATTACCTCGCGCCCAAGTTGGCCCGCGGCACCGAAAACGAGGATCGGCCCATTCATGCCACGGTCCCAAGCCGTTCGCCCCGATAGACGCCGGACCGGATCCGTTGCCACCACTGCGGATGGTCAAGGTACCACCGCACCGTTTTGCGTAAACCGGTGGCGAAGGTTTCGCGCGGCGCCCACCCGAGTTCGCGTTTAATCTTGCCTGCGTCGATGGCATAGCGTTGGTCATGCCCCGGCCGGTCGGTCACATAGGTGATCAAGCGCTCGTGCGATCCGCGCTCCTTGTCCGGCACCATTTCATCCATCAGACCGCAGATCCGGCGCACGACGTCGAGATTGGTTGCTTCGCTCGTGCCGCCGACATTGTAGCTTTCGCCCGGTCGCCCGAGTAGAGCGATTTGGACCAGCGCGCTCGCATGGTCTTCGACAAATAGCCAATCGCGGACATTGCCGCCGTCTCCGTAAACCGGGATGGGCTTGCCTTCAAGCGCGTTCAGAATGGCGAGCGGGATGAGCTTTTCGGGAAAATGATAGGGCCCATAATTGTTGGAACAATTCGAGAGGAGCACTGGCACGCCAAAGGTATGATGCCACGCCCGCGCCAAATGGTCGGAGGCGGCCTTTGACGCGGAGTAGGGCGAATTCGGCTGGTAGGGACTGGTTTCTTGAAACAACCCATCCGGGCCGAGCGATCCGAACACCTCGTCGGTCGAAACATGGTGGAAGCGAAACTGCGCCTGCTCTGTCGGCTCAAGCTTTTGCCAATAGTCGCGTGCACTTTGGAGCAGCACGTAAGTGCCGACGACATTGGTTTCGATAAAAGCGCCGGGCGCATCGATGGACCGGTCGACATGGCTTTCCGCGGCAAGATGCATGATAATATCAGGGCGAAAACTCTCGCAGATTTGCCGCATCGCGCGCGCGTCGCAAATGTCCGCCTGCTTGAATTGATAGCGCCGATCGCTGGCAACACTGGCGAGATTATCGAGGTTTCCGGCGTATGTCAGTTTGTCGACGACGCAGACTTCATGCGCACTCGTCTCGATCAGGTGGCGCACTACTGCCGATCCGATGAAGCCCGCGCCTCCCGTGACCATAAATCGTTTGTTCATAATAGCCTCATGCGTCAAACGGCGAAACGAAATCTTTAAATAAGGGAAGAACCGCGTCCTTTTCGGAGACCGCCGCGTCGGCGGGACGGACTGGCCACTTGATCGCCAAGCCGGGATCGTCCCAGCGCAAGCCAGCGTCGCAAGACGGCGCGTAGAAGCTATCGACTTTGTAGGCAACCTCGGTATCTTGTTCAAGCGTGCAGAAGCCATGTGCGAAACCGTGCGGCACGAAAATCTGTTCGCCGCCATCCGCCGTCAACGTCGCCGAACACCAGCGGCCGTAATTAGGACTGCCGCGGCGCAAATCGACCGCCACATCGAAGATCGCGCCACGCAAGACCCTGATCAATTTGGCCTGGGTCGCCGGAGGGAGCTGGAAATGCAGGCCCCTGATCGTTCCGGCTTTTCGCGACAATGACTGATTGTCCTGGACGAACACACAAGAAACGCCCGCGTCTGCGTAGGTCCGCGCATTAAAGGTTTCGAAAAAAAATCCGCGCGCGTCAGCGAATTTCTTCGGCTGGAATAACTTTACGCCTTCGAGTAACAATGGTTTCGAGCTCCGTCTTCATGGTATCCAAATGGCGAACCGTCGCAGCGGCGAAGGCCGCGACATTCGTTAATTATGAGTCAGGTCAGCTCCGGGCATTACCATAAGCCGCCAAATCGGTTTTCGCCCACCGGTACACCCGGTATTTGGCTATGATTGGGCCGCATTGGCCGCGTTCCCTGGCGCATCGGCGGCGCACCATCCAGTTCGCCGCTTCCGGAAGTTCTTTGATGGCTTCCTGTTGCTAAGGCAGCTCGACGGTCACAGGGTTCAACGTGATATTATCGCATGAACCCATGAGAAGGCAATTCGGCATCCTAATGGCCTGCGTTAACTACAAAGTACAGCATGAATCATTCGATTGCGCCTTACCTCGAACGACAGGAGTTAGGATGCGCAGCAGAATATGTTGTCAAACCAAGCGGCCATGAACGGGCACGACGTCAGGATTTGATCCGCAAGGGAAAAAATTCGGTAAGTGTGCAGGGGAGGGCGCGGATACTGCGGCATACCGATATTGGCAAACCCGGTGCCAACATCTTTTTGCCGCGAAAGGCATGATCCACACGCCAATCGCCGATTGATTTTTATATGGGATCACGCGGCGCACGGTGATCGACCTCGCGAGGCGGCGCGGCATCGAGGTGATTGAACGGCGCATCGTGCCGGACGAGCTACGCGGATTCGAGGAATGTTTTGTCTCCGGCACCGGCGTCGAAGTCACTCCAGTTCGCGAGGCGGGCCCCTACAAATTCACGCCGGGCGCGATGTCCCGCGCGCTGATCGATGATTATTCCGCCGAGGGCCGCCCAAAGCAAAAGGCGGCGTGAGGCGGGAATTCATCGCCGTTTCGCAGGTCAGTGGCAGGGGCGGCACCAGCAACGATACAGGCCCGCACCTGCAGACGTATCCTGGGCGGGCAATACGGGGGGCCCCAGCCTTGGCATGCGGCCTCCTGCCTCGGCGTGGTATTTGTGCCGGGGAGACTTTTCGATGGCTCCGGACCGGTCATCGCGTTGGCGCTCCAGTCTAGGGAACTCAGGCAAAGGATGGCGGCAGATGCGGCAATTGTCATCGCGAGCTTGTGTATAGCATCCTCCCATCATCGCGCGTGACGAAACGCCAAGCCTGCAGCGAAGAGGCGGCCACCAAGGTTCCCGCGCGCGATCCGCGGGCGCCGCGTCGCAACTTGTGCCGGAATGGATTTTGGCCAACTCTCCAGCGCGACGAGATTGCCGCATCTTGCGGCGAGGTCAATGATCTGACCGGACGGCTTTCCGGCAAGGCTTTGCAGCCCAGGCCGGCGGCGGCGGCTCGCGTGCATCGCCGCGCGCTCGATTCGGTGGTTGAGCAGCCCGCCGCTGATCCTCATCGAAATGACCGACCTGCTCCCACCCCCAGCCGGGATGAGTGGCGGAGGTACCGCTAACCGGTCTGCTGATTGTTCGTCGCAACGAAGGTGAAATTGGCGGGTCCGTTGTGATAGCCGAATTGGCTATATTCCATGCTCATCCCCCCGCTTTGCCAGTGGCCCATGGGAATTATAAAGGGACCGACCGTGTATTGGTCCTTTTGGTCGCCGCTGCCGTCGTTGTACATGGTTCCTGTGATTATCAGTGCAATTGAACCGCCAAATAGGAGCTCGATCGTGAATACGTAGTTGATATGGAAATACCCGCCGCCAGCGTAATCGTATGAGTATGTGTAACTGTCCGTCAGATTCCCAGGGTTGACAAATAGCGAATGGCTATATGGACCCGCGGTTTGCACGCCATGCGTATTACTTGGGTTATCATCCCCATGATCGCAGTTTATTGAATAGGAAAAGTCCAGCCGCCGATAGACCAGCGGAAGGCCTTGCAGCTCGATGTCCTGAACGATGTTCGGGTTAGCCGCGGTTAGCGTGATCGGCTGGCCATCTAAGCCGTTAGTGGCTTCCACGCTCACACCCAGCGTCGTGAGGGTCGCTTGGGCCTTCAGCTGATATTGCCCGATCGGGATGTGGTTCAGGGTGTAGCTCCCGCCGCCACCCGTGACCCCATCCCCGCCAGGGAGATAGGCCCAGACGTGCGCATTTGGAACCGGAGCACCGCTAGACCGCACCGTCCCCTTGATCGAACCCCAGGTGATGACCTTTTTCCAAGCGCTAGTGGCGTACTGCTCGGTGTGCGGTGGAAGGTACTGCAGCGGTTCGGCATATCCGAAGCACGGCGGGTTCCACCAGATGATGTTATCCGGACTCACCGCGTTGCCGTCGCCCGGATTCTGCCACGCGGACGACCCCACCATGTTCGGGTTTCCGAATGCGAAACAGTTGATAAGCTGATCCGCGAGAGGCCCCGCGATCGTACTGTTGATACCAGGAATGGTCCCCAAACCGTCTTCCTGAACTCAACGCCTGATTCATAAACATTGTGTAGAGCGCCTGCGCCCCCTGCTGCCTCTCGGCCTGCGGATAGTAGATCAGGCCATCGAGTGTTGCCGGTCCGACCTCGGCGCCGCCGGCGACCGCGCTTGGTGAGAAATCGGAGAGCTTCTCGTCCTGGTTTGGCGCGACAAGTGCAACATTGTTTTCCTTCATAGAGAGCCACACAAAGGATGAGCAGACTGCCGGCGACAATCCTTGCGCCCAACCGGCCTCAGCCCCCGCAGGGTCGGTGAAGCCAGCCGAAATTTCCGGTTTCGTATAGCAATAAAAGGAATAATAGCAGCCTCCCTTCGTGACAAGGTTGCCGTTCGAATCGTATTGCGCGCCCTTTGATCGCGCTGTATCGGCAACTTTGCGGAGAGTTGGCCGGAAATTCGCTTCGTTGTCAGGCAACGGCTTCACGACGAGCGGCGGGATGAGTTCAAACCCGTCCCCTATCGTACCGGGGTTGAATGAGCTGAACCCGTATGAGGCACCGCCCGGATCCTTCAACGATGAGCTGATCGCATCGTCGATGCTTTGGGTGATGCTTCCGGGCCAACCATATTGCAACATGTCACCTTTGAGGCTGGTAGGGATCCCGACTAAAATCTTGTTCAGGTTGGCCGTTATGCGATCAGGCGAAGCCGTGCAGTGCGTGATTTCCAAAAAATTCCGAGTCATGATTCCGGAGTGGCCATGATGTTGCGGAGGAGTGAGCGCTTTAAACATTGCTGCGATCATGTCCCCTCCTCCGGCGGGAGCCGGAGACAGGATGACATCGCCTTGCTGCGCATTTTGGAACGAGGCAGGCATGGTGATGGTCTCAGTACTGCCGGTCAACTGACAGACGAGCTGCTCTGCGTTGGCTGTTGCATAATCAGCATCAGAAATATCGTCGGGGTAGCATTCGTTGCCTTCTGCGACCGCTGGCGGGTTTAACGGATTGAACGGCGAATCAAGTCGCTTAACTGGTGGTGCAGACCCGGATCCGGCTGGTCCACGCGGCCGGAAAACAACGCCCTTCGCAGTGAGCGCACCGACCTTGATCGCGATGCTGGACAATCCTGTCTGGACAGCCGAGCGAGCTTGAGCGAGCGTTGCAGTGTCGGGCATTCTCGAGGACAGAGCGATCGCCACAGTCTTGGTTGCAGGGTCCAATACTTGTCCGCCGGCTTTGCTAACCGGGAGCGTCGGATCGAGGGCGATAGCCGACACGGCTCGCTGCGCGGAGGTAAAGTCCCAATTCGAGAAACCCCACTCTGGGGGCAGCACTGCCGAAACCATACCTGAAATCGGAGAGCCTGATTAGAAATGTGTAAGAAAAGCGCACCGAAATCAAGGTTCCTTGATCACCTGCCGTGGGATCTTTACCGAAGTCGAGCATCTCCCACTGTAGTACACAGTAAAGCCGTTGACATTGGGTCCCAGCGCACCTGCTGCTTGTTGCAACTGGTCTAAGTTGATGTAGACGCCCAGCAGCATAGCAGAGTTGAGGTCCAAGACCACTGGAACCTGCATAGTCGTGAATTGGGGAGACGGCAGTTCGGCGCTCGGGTCACTGCTCAGCGGAACGCAAGCCATACTGTTGAGCGTGATTGGGTAGGCCTCCAGGTTATGAACGACCATAGAACCTGAAAACGCTACGTGCTGGAACGTCGCGTATACGTCGCCAGTAACAGGCGGTACGATAATCCCAGTCGCCTGCCGGCAGAGGCCGTAGGCGGAATGCAGGACGAGCGTTCGCTTAACGGTCAAATTATCATGCACGATTGTGCAGGTGACGGCGAAGCTGTGCTCAACCTTATCTGGCTCGATCGCTGGGAAATAGTCATGGGATACAGTCGGCGCCTGGGTTGTGACAACTTGCCCATCTCCAAAATCCCAATTGTAACTAGTCGCCATGGGCGGCGTCCGCAGGGCGACTGGCGCAGAGATAGCCGAGTTCGTTGCCGTCCCAGCGCTCGTCACAGTCGACTTCGGCGCAATCCGTATGACCTGCTCCGGTGGCAAGGCCGCGATCGCCTTCGCGAATTCATCACCCAGAGCGTCGACCGGAGCTTGGCTGACAGGCGTTACCGGAGCTTGCGGCGCACCGGCAGAGGCGCTCGTGGGGTGGGTCTTAGCGAGTATTCGCCCAACAAAGCGCGGAGTGTCCAAAGAGAAGCTTGCGACGTACGGTTTCCCCGGATCCTGCGTCACCTGGATGATCGGCATCGCGGTCAGCGCTGGTGGCCCAAGCGTCGAGCGATATTTCAAGGGCTCCCCGGCCACTTGAATGGTTGCTTTGGTGCTTTCCCTGAGCGGACCTCGGGCCGCGTTGACGATCAGGTCGAAGTTGCCTGCCGCCGCGAACTGGTAATAGCGGGCCGTCGTCCGGACGCCCAGCATAGTGATCGTAACACTGGGATCCGAGAACGGTTTGCCGCTGGCGTCGAAGACCTGCACGAAAACCGACTGTCCCGGAACCACCGTGGGCGGTTCGACGATTACGTTCCCGAGCAGGTTGCCGAGGTAGGTGCCTTGGAGCCCCACCGTAATCGTTAAGTTCTTCCCCTTGATTACGCCCGTGCCGGTGAAACCGCCGGGCGGCAAGGCCCCTTAGGCACATTCGCCGTTACCCAAAACCGAGCGAACTGCCCCCCTTTGACAGCCAATGGTGTTACCCCATCGGAGGTCGCGACAGGCCGAAAGCGTTCGCGTCGGAGGCGGTACAGGCGGTAGGTGGATGGGCCTGGGAGGACTGCCCGGACGTGGCGCCGGCCCCTCGCCCGGATCGGGGACCGGGATTGGCGGCCGAACGACAATCCAGTTGCAAACATCGATCTTACTAACCTTGAAGTACGGCGAGCCGGCGGTGATCGATGCCGTCAAACTGTCATCGGATGAGACGTTGAATCCGTGGACCATTTGCTCGACCGCGGAATCATAATACATCGGCGGAAACACCGCCTCGAAGTTCTGAGATGTCGCCGCCGTCGGAGTGTCAACCATCATTGCCTCCCTGATCGCGTCCCTGAACCATTTTGACTGGCATTCCCCGGGAATGGGCCAAACGTGTATCACGGAACTCCTGCCGTGACATTCAGTCATTCGTCCTATTCCCGCATCGCCCGGATTAATTGGCACGAAATCGCATCCTCCCGCGCCCCCTGATCAGGGGTTGCTGATGTTGCTAAACGTTCGCCGCACGTGGCGACGCCGGACGGGGTTCGGATGGGGGTGGCCGCACGGCTTTGGCACTCGCCCGGCGCGGCTTCTTCGAGCTTCCAGCCAAATAGGTGATGCACGCATGGGCATGAGAGGCATAGGATTTCTGACCACGAAATCCCCCGTCCAAAGAGGGATGATCGTCTTGACGTTGCTCGCGGGTCGAGAAAGATTGCCGGCTTGCCTAATCCCCCTGCAGGCGGCGGCAGAGAAACTCTAGCTGGTCGAGGGTTTTGTAGCGGACCTCCACTTCGCCGGACTCGCCTTCTCTCTGCGTGATCGTCACGGTCATGCCGAGCTGTTCCATCAGCCTCAATTCCATTGCCCTTGTATCGGCGGCTTTATCTCCGCCACCTCGCTTGCGCGGCCCCTGGCCCTTGGTACCAGAACTTTCCGCCCCGCCCTCCAGCAGCTTTTCGGCATCCCGGACCGACAGGTTTTGTGCGACAATCCTTTCGGCGAGCGCGTCCGGCGCGGGGCTCGACAGCAAGGCCCGCGCATGGCCCGCGGAAATTTTTCCCTCGCGCAGGAGCGCCTTGGTTCGTTCAGGCAGTTTCAAAAGCCGCAGACAATTGCTGACATGGCTGCGGCTTTTGCCGATCACTTTGGCAAGATCGGCCTGCGTATAGAGGAATTCGTCGCCAAGACGCTCATAGCCGGACGCTTCCTCGAGGGGATCAAGGTCGGCGCGCTGGACGTTTTCGACGATCGCCAGCTCGAGCGCCTGGCGGTCGTCAGCCTCGAAGCTGACAACCGGCACCTCATGTAGTCCGGCGCGCTGCGCCGCCCGCCAGCGCCGTTCTCCGGCGATGATTTCGTAAGCATCCGTAGCGCCTGGCACGGGGCGCGCGAGAATCGGCTGAATGATGCCTTTTTCCCTGATCGAGGCGGCCAGCTCATCGAGGCCCTCTTCGCCGAAATTCCGGCGTGGGTTGCGGGGATTGGGGCGGAGAAATTCGATCGGAATTTTGTACTGGCCGCGCGTGCGCGTGGCGGCGGCAAGCGTCTCCGCGCCGCCGAGAAGCGCGGCAAGCCCGCGCCCGAGCCGCGGCGGCAATTCTTCGGCGGATTTACTGGGTTTCATAAGCCGGTTCCCCAATTTTAGAATGTTCTCATGGATGCAAACACCAACAACTCTTTCATTTCATTATATGTATAACTATACATAATGTTTACCCTCCGCTCCCGCGTTCGCGCTGGATCACTTCCGACGCCAACTTTAGATAGGCTTGGCTTCCGCTGCATTTAAGGTCGTAGAGAAGAACCGGCTTGCCATGCGATGGCGCTTCGGACACCCGCACATTGCGCGGGATGACCGTTTCATAGACCTTGTCGCCCATAAAACCCCGCACGTCCGCCACCACCTGTGCGGCAAGCGTGTTGCGCGAATCGAACATCGTCAGAACAATGCCATGCATGGTCAGTCCTGGGTTGAGGCTGCTCTTGACCTGTTCCACCGTGTTCAACAGCTGCGACAACCCTTCGAGTGCAAAGAACTCGCATTGGAGCGGCACGAGCACGGCATGCGCGGCAGCCATCGCGTTCATTGTGAGAAGATTGAGGGAAGGCGGACAGTCGACGAGAACATAGGTGAAGCGCTCCTCGGCCGGGACAGCGTTCTGCTCCTCAGCGAACACATCGAGAGCTTGCTTAAGGCAAAAGGCGCGATCCGGGCGCGCCGCGATTTCAAGCTCGAAACCCACCAGATCGAGCGTCGCAGGCGCGATGGAGAGGCGGGGAACCCCGGTTTCCCGGAGAACGGAGCCTAGGTGCTGATGTCCGCTCAAGACATCGTATGTCGAAGACTTGCGGCTTTCGCGGTCAATTCCAAGGCCGGTGGAGGCATTGCCTTGCGGATCAAGATCGACAATAAGTACTTTTTCTCCGATCGCCGCAAGCGCGGTTCCGAGATTGATCGCGGTCGTGGTTTTGCCGACACCGCCTTTTTGATTTGCAAGCACGAGTATGCGCATGACGGCGGCAGGCACCTCGTACCCCAATTCTTATAAGTTATATATAAAGCTGGAATCATAGTGGATGCCCACCCCGCGATCAATTGGGCCGCGCGACATTTGCACCATTTTGGGACGGATAGGAGGGCGGTTTTTGATGCGTGGAACGGCGTAGCGGCTTGCGGCCATGGACACGGACCTATTCGCCCTATGAACGCGGCAAGCGGGTTATATTAGCGCTTATTTATACTCTGGGTGTCCACAACTGCGCCGGAGTTTGCTGGAATGTTGGCACGCGCAGGACGAACTACCGGTTCAGGCAACAGCCGGCTGGACCTATATAAACAGGGATAACCATGCAAGCTGAACCACAATCGCAATTCTCCGGCTACACCGAGCATAGCTTTTGGCTTCTTCCGGCCGAACCGCTCAACGGGGAGTTGCGTGCAATCATCCAACAATTGGCGAAGAAATACGATGCTATCGATTTCGAGCCGCACGTTACCATATTTAGCGGACCTTCCCATGACGATCAAACCCACGCCATGGCGCGTGGAGCGGCAAGTCTGTATTCGCATGTAGAATTAACGCCGGTGAAAATTGAGCACACGAGCGAGTACACAAAAACTCTGTTCATACAATTTCAGAAATCCAACAGCGTTAGTCTCTTGTCCGATGCGATACGAGATCGCAACTCTCGGTTCGTGAATTATAGGTTGAACCCGCATTTAAGTCTTCTTTACAAGACAATTCCTCCGGCGGTGCTGGCTGGAATTTGCGAGACGCTCGCTGTGCCAAAGGGGCCTTGTGCCTTTGACCGGTTGCGCGCAATCGAAACCGAAATTCCGGTCATCGGCCCTGATCAAATCAAAAGATGGCGGACGGTGTTTGAGTGCCCGCTTGGGCAAGTGTGACAAGGGGCCGCCGGCCGCGCCGCCTGTAATTTCTTCTGGGAGTTTCCCTTATTTCGGGTTCTCTGCGCGATGCGCCTTGGAAAAAACGTTGGCGATGATCTTCTCCGTCGCCGATGTCCAGCCTTCTGGGGCCGCGCGTGTTGGGGCAGGGTTCGTTCCGGGTACAATATTGACGATCCTATAGCCGCGCTTTTTGAGTTCTTGCAGGAGATCGGGCAGCATCTCGGCCGTCTGCTCTTTGGTGTCGTGAAGGAGCAATATCCCTCGCTGTTCCTTATCGAGCCGCGAAAGGATCAAGGCGAGTTCGGCCTGCGGCGTCATGGCGGCCCAGTCCGAGCCCCAAAAGTCGGCGCCGAAAACCGCGATATTTTTGGCCGAAAGCCAGGTCACGAGCGCCGGCGTATCTGCAAAGCCCGGAAAACGGAAAAACCGAACTTTTGGCGCGCCGCTGGCCGTGCCATAGGCGGCTTTGTCGTCCGCTTCGAAGCCGCGCAGAATCTCTTCTCGTGCCGCGCTTTCGCTCAAATTCCGCAATGTCGCGGCGGGATGCGAAAATGTATGGTGGCCGACGGTATGTCCTTCGGCGATTTCACGCTTGACCACAGCAGGCAATGCTTCCGCATTGCGGCCGACGAGGAAAAAAGTCGCCTTTACGCACTCCTTGGCAAGCGCGTCGAGCACCTTTGGAGTGGTTTGCGCCGAGGGTCCGTCGTCGAAGGTGAGCACTATTTCACGATCGTCGAGCGCCAGCGTCCGCGGATAGGTTTTTAGCCCCACTTGCAAGCCGCCGGATGTCCCGACCTCCAAGGTGCGGGCAACGCCGAGCGCCCCGGGCGGACAAGCCGCCGCACCTGAGCCAAGGAAAACGGCGCCCGCGGCGGCGGCCAGCGGATGCACGCCAATAGAGCGAAAACAGATCTGTCTCATGGTTCGCCCGGTCGGAAACCATTCCATTATTCAGCTATTCAGCCTATTCGCGACTCTGATTTATATGGCCACTAATTTCAACAAGTTACCATACTCAGGCGTGAGCGACAATGCTAAGCTGCTTGCCCCCGTGCCGCGCAGTACCGCGCGATGATTTTTTATTCTCCTGCCCTGGTGCTCACCGCGCATTTTGATTAGTTTAATGGCATGAAGCAAGCGTCGCAGAAAATCCGCCCAAAGCAGGCTTCCCGCCAGCTTCTTTATATTGTCCTTGGCTTTGCGGTGGGCCTCGCCGCCCTCGCCGGCTTAGTATATGGCGTCCTGCCAGGCCGTGCGAATCTCGGCTCGCCCGCAATCGGCGGGTCTTTTAGCCTGATCGGGCAGGATGGCCAGATGATGACGAATGCCGATTTTGCCGGACGCCCTTATCTCGTTTTTTTCGGCTACACTCATTGTCCCGACTTTTGCCCTACGGCGCTGTTTGATATTTCAGCGATATTCAAGGAGCTTGGTCCGGATAAAAAAATTGCCGCGCTGTTCGTTACCGTCGATCCCGAGCGCGACACGCCGGATGTTTTGAAGACCTATCTCGAAAACTTCGATTCCCGCATCATCGGGCTGACCGGAGACCCGCAAAAAATCGAGGCCATCGCCAAGTCCTTTCGCGTCTACGCAGGCAAAGTGCCTGGAGACAATCCTGGCGACTATACGGTGGATCACACCGGGGTCGTCTATCTCATGGACAAGCGCGGCAATTTCGTGAGCGCATTCAATCTGCGACGGCCGCCGCGACAGGCCGCGCGAGAACTTGAAGCCTATCTTTAAGGCGCCTGTGCGCGACGGGCAGGGTTAGGCTCCGCCCTCAATAAAATCCGAGCGGAAAATATTTGAGATAGAGATTGGTATAGGTTCCCCGCGCGGCAAGCGCCGCAAGCGCGTAATCGAGCGTCTGACGCAATTGCGAATTGCCTTTCTTCACCGCGATCCCAACGCCTTCGCCAAAAAATTTGCGTCGATAAAGGGCCGCCGCGAAAGCCGCAACAGCGCTGTCCCTCCTGGCTGTCGAGCCACAGGCTAAGCGATATTCCATCGCCGAAAATCGTATCGATCTCGCCTTTAACGAGAGCCTCGCGCAGCAGCTTTTGCAATTCGTAGGGTTTGCGGACCGTGTCCGGAAAAAACCTCTCGAGATAGGCTTCATGCGCGCTTTTTGCCTCGACGCCGACGATTTTTCCGCGCAAGCTTTCCGGAGTTGCCGGTTCCGCCGATATCGCCGTCAGGGCCGCGAAACGGGCCGGAGTGGTATAATACGGCCCGGAAAAATCGAGCGTCGCGCGGGTTTGCGGATCGATGCGGATGGCCGCCATGAGCGCGTCGCCTTGATCGTCATTCAACGCGTCGATCAATGTATCGAAGCGGCGCGCCTGGATCGTGCAAGTAATTTTCAGCTCCTCGCAAATGGCGCGCGCGAGATCGACGTCGAAGCCGGAGAGCGTTCCGTCCGGCAGCGCGAAATGGAACGGCGGATAATCGTCCTCGGTCAGGAACCGCAGGCTGCGCAGGCCGCTCAGATCGGGCTTGGCGGCGCGATGATGCGGGTCCCAAAAGCTCGGCACGAAGACGCCGCCGGCCGCCGCAGCGGTGTGCTGGAGCCAAGGCGAGCAGGGCGAGCAAGGACAAGCGCAGCCAAGCTTGCGTTTGGATGTATCATGACGAATACCAAGCGAAAGTTTCCTCGTGCGGTGAAACCGCCGCGGGATCAGATGCTTTACGTTGCCTTCGCGCCGATTGGCTGGTAAGAAGCCATATGCTATACTTTATGCAATGGACTGCTCGTGCATCGTCGACTTGCATGGCGGCAGCAGACGGTTTGATCCTCGTGTGGCCGGGGGCCAGTCTGAAGCGGGAACGCAGTGTCGCGCTGAGCCGCATTACAGTGCCCCTGGCTGGCTGATGCGCTTGTTTTTTTAGCCGATGAGAGGGCAAACCAGCAGCAAACATAGTAACCCAAAGGGACAAAACGCGCGGATGAATGAGATTTTCTCAACCCCGGCGAAGATGCGGAGGATCGCGGCCCTCTGATGCGGGACGTTGCCTGCCTGCCGGTATTTTTTGCTCTGCCGGCAAACGGGTGGTTATCGCAGGCGGCTCCAATGCCGTCGTCTGGAAGGCCGAGCTCTGCCAAGCGGCTGGGGCAACGCTCGACGTTTTTAGCCCTGACCCTTGCCCGGGTCTCGTTGCCTTGGCGAGCCGCTGCCCCGCGGTTGTCCGTCGTCGCGCGCCGGATCGAGCCTGAGGATTTTCGCGGCGCCGCGCTCGCCATCGTCGAAGCGGAGAGCGCGGACTGAGGCGGCGGAGTTTCAGGCCGCCGCGCGCGCCGCGGGCGTCGCGCTCAATATCATCGACAAGCCCGGATTTTCGGATTTTCAGTTCGGCGCGATCGTCGATCGCTCGCCGCTCGTCATTGGCATATCGACCGGTGGAGGCGCGCCCGATCTGGCTCAGGCGATGCGCGGGCAGGCTAGAAGCCCTGCTTCCGCGCGAGATCAAGCTTTGGACGCAAAAGCCAAGACTGTGGCGCGAGAAGTTGAAGGCTGCTCGACACGCCCTCGAAGACGCGCCTCCGCTTTTGGGAGCTGTTCAGCCGCAAGGCGCTGGCGGGCAAAGCATGGTCCCACCGAGGCCGATCTTGCCATGCTGCTCGACGAGGCCGAAGCGGGCGGCCGCGGCGCCGCCGGATCGGTTGCGCTTGTCGGCGCGGGCCCCGGCGATCCCGAACTTTTGACGCTCAAGGCTTTGCGCGCGCTCCAATCCGCCGACGTTGTTGTTGTACGACGATCTCGTGGCCCCGGCCATCGTCGAGATGGCGCGGCGCGAGGCGGAAAAAATCTCCTGTCGGCAAGCGCGGCTACAAGCCGTCCTGCCGGCAGGATCATATCGTTGCGCTGCATGATTTCGCTGGCTTGCCAGGGAAAACGCGTAGTCCGCCTCAAAGGCGGCGATCCGATGATTTTCGGGCGCGCCGACGAGGAAATCGCGGCGTTGCGGGCGGCCGGCATTCCGGTTGAGGTCATTCCTGGCGTCACCGCCGCGCTCGGCGCTGCCGCCGCGATGCAAATTTCCCTGACCGAGCCGCGAAAAAGCCCGCAGGCTGCAATTCATCACAGCCCATGCGCATGACGGAGAGCTTCCAGGCGACATCGATTGGCGCGCGCTCTGCGATTCGCGGGCATCGACCGTCGTTTACATGGGCGTGAAAACGCTCGAGCCCTTGGCCGGGCGGTTGCTTGCCAATGGCATGGACCCTTCAACGCCGGCGCTTTTGGTCGAGCGCGCGACCTGCCCGGACGAACGCCATATTTGCGGCACAATCGGAAATCTCGCGGCGAAAGTGGCTCGCGCCGGGACCGTCTGGCCCTTGCGTCATATTCATTGGCGAAACCTTCGCGGATGCCATGTCTTTGCCGCGAACGCAGATCAAGTTCGAAAACCGGCCACGAGCGCTCGCTCGTTAGCACGGGAATTGCCTGGGGGAGATTTGTTCGGCATTTTCATGCCCTTGAATTGGACGGAGAAAACAGGATGCGCCGTCTTATATTCGGAACGATCGCCGTAAGCTTGCTAGCGATTGCCGCCGTCGGCGCGGCAATCTACTATTATGAACGTCCGAACCTCTTGCGAATTGCGGTTTCGCGCGACAGCGACGATCAGGCGATCCTGGCTGCGGCTGCGCATCATTTCGCTGAAGAACAAGACGGCATTCGCCTCAAATTGGTCGCGGTCGATAATCTGGAGGAATCGTCGCGCGCGCTCCAGGAAGGGCATGCCGATCTCGCGGTCGTGCGCAGCGATCTCGCGATGCCGCCGAATGGTCAGACCGTGTTGATCATGCACCGGAATGCGGCCGTGTTGTTCGTGCCGGCGGAGAGCAGGTTGCATGCAATCAACGATCTGCGCGGGCATAAGGTTGGCATTTTGCAAGCCGAGCCGCCGGGGAAAATGGACGATCAGCTTCTTCTGGACACGGCGCTTGCTCAATATGACGTTCCTCCGGCCTCGGTTGGGCGCGTATACCTGACCCTCGCGGAACTTTCGCGGGCGATCGAAAACAATGAGATAGACGCGGTTCTTCGCCGTCGGCGCGCCCGGCTCGGAAGGATTTGACCGAGGCGGTCAACGCGGTTGCCGTGGCCGGTGGTGGACCAGCCGGTCTTCCTTCCCATCGCGGAGGCGAAGGCGATCGCACAGCGTTCGCCGGCTTTCGAAGGGGTCGAGGTCATGCGCGGCGCGTTCGGCGGCGCACAGCCGAAACCGCCGGAGGATTTCGATACCCTCGGGGTGAGCACAAGACTTGTCGCGCGGAGTAGCCTTGGCAATGAAACGGCCGGTGCACTGACCCGGCTCTTGCTGGCGGCGCGTCCCGGCATCGCCGCGCGGATTCCGATTGCGAACCGTATCGAAGCGCCAGCCTACGGACAAGGGCGCGGCGCTCCCCGTGCATCCTGGCGCGCTCGCCTTTCTTGACGACGAGGAAGAAAGCTTCTTCGACAAATACAGTGATGCTTTCTATATCGGCGCGATGTGTCTCAGCGTACTCGGCACGGGGCTCGCGGCGATTGCAGCGAGACTTACGCGCGACAAATCCAACGGACGCCGATAAGATCCTGCGCCGGCTGCTCGAAATCACCAAGGCCGTGCGAAGCGCCGAGACATGCCGGACTTCTCGATGGCTACGAGGAGGAAGCCGACGAGCTTCTGGCGCTGGCGCTGGCGCCGGATGCGGTCCATGCCTTGAGCGTCAACCGGATGGGCGCGTTGACGCTCGCCTTGAACCAGGTGCGCCATGCCATCGCCGAGCAGCGGCAAAGTTTTGCGGTCCCAATGCGCACCCAATTTTTGCCGCGCGTCGTCCGCGAATAGAGCATTTTCGAGCGAAGTGGACACCGGTTCGCGTTAAGACAATGCGATAAAACAAAAACATAGAGCGCTTTCTGATTCCACCAAATCAGAAATCGCTCCAGGCGCCGTTTGTGATGCGCTGAGGGCCCGGCTGCGGTGCCGGCACGAACGCCGTGCTGTTTTTGGTCAGTAAAATTTATTTTTTGGAAAGCTTATCCGCTTCGCGCAACGCTGCGTCATGCGCGTCCGTCATACCGATCATCTCGTATAATTGAGCAGATTGAGCGAAATAAAGCACCGCTTGTCTTGGATTTTTATGAGTATTAAGCAACCCGAGGCCAAAGAGGACTTTGGCCTGTCCGCTGCGGTCATCGGTGTCCTTGTAAATAGTCAAAGCGTCGCGGTAAGAATCGCGGGCAGTCTCGTAATTGCCAAGTTTAGCTTCCATCACACCGACCGAATTGAGAACATCAGCCTGTCCGGCCCGATTTTCAATTAGCTTATAGATCTTACCAGCTTCCCGATAGGCGTCGCGGGCCTGTTCAAATTGGCCGAGTTGACTTTCCACCACGCCAAGGCCGAAGAGGACATCGGCCTGTCCCGGGCGATCATCGATCAGCTTATAAATAGCCATAGCATCGGCGAACGCCTGGCGGGCTTCTTCACGATTGCCCACGGTCCGGTCCATCTCCCCTAATTGCCGGAGCGCGTTGGCCTGACCGGGCCGGTTATCGATTTGCTTAAAGAGGTCAAGCGCCTGGCGATAAGCGTCGACGGCGGGACTATTGCGTAGAGTTCGCCAATTCAAATCGCCGAGGCGGAGGAACACATTGGCCTGTCCAAGGCGATCATTAATTTGCTTGTAGACGGCAATTGCCTGCTCATAAGCAGCCTGGGCCTCATCGTTCTTGCCCAATGCCATGTGCAAGTCGCCGAGGTTGAATTGCGCGTTGGCTTCTCCTTGCTGGTCGCCGATCTGCTTGAACAGAGTGATAGCCTGATCGTAGCCTGTGCGGGCCTCCTCATTGTAGCCAAGTTTTCGCTGCAACTGACCAAGCCCAAGAAGCGTATTGGCCTCTCCGAGGCGATCATCGATCTGTCTATAGAGCACGAGGGCCTCACTATAGGCGTCGCGCGCGGGTTCATCATGGCCGCGGCTGCGCTCTAAATCGCCAAGTCCCGAAAGCGCGCCGGCCTTTCCTCGGCGGTTATCTTCTTCCTTGAACAGAGTGATCGCGTCGGTGTAGGCCGTGCGGGCTTGATCATAATTGCCAAATATGCGCTCCAGATCGCCGAGACCGGATAGAGCAATCGCCTGACCGAGGCGGAACCGTTCTTTTACGAAGAGTTCGATGGCCTCGTTGTAGCTGTCGCGGGCTGGAATATAATGACCAAGCTTACGGTCGAGATCGCCAAGCGCGGAGTGGACGCTGGCCTGTGCAGCGCGATTACCGTCCTCTTTGAACAGGGCGAGCGCTGCTGTGTACGCTTCCCGGGCCTCGTCGTTGCGGTCGCCTCCCGCCTCTAACATGGCAATTGCGACAAGGGCTATGGCCTGTCGAGGCCGGTCGCCGGCCAGCTTATAAAGTCCGTTGGCTTGTTCAAAATCATTGCGCGCTTGGACACTCCGCCCGAGCATCCTTTCCAGGCCCCCGAGCTGGAATAACGCATTTGCCTGTCCAAGGGAGTTGTTTTCCTGCTTATAAAGGAAGAGCCCCTCGTGAATGGCCTCGGTAGCCGCGTCATTGTGGCCGAGCTTCGCCTCTAACACGCCGAGGTCCAAAAGGGCATTCGCCTGTCCCAAATGGTCACCGGCCTGCTTATAGAAGCTAACGGCATCGTAGTATGCTAAGCGGGCTTCATCATTTGCCCCGGAAAGATTCAGGCGGTCCCCTTCCGCCAGTTTTGCTGCCGCTTGTTTTCCGAGTGCGGTCTTTTCCAGTCTATTTTTGTCTGGCGGCGGAAGATTTGGAGGCGGCTTTGGATTGCTCGCAAAAATGAACAACCCAAGGAGTCCACCAGTGATCAACGCGAAGGCCGCCAGCTTGAGTTTTCCGGTGGCATTTCGAAATAAAAAGGCTCCCACGACGCCTAGTACCAGGGCGATTAAAGAAGCGAGCCCCAATGGGCTTTGAGCCGCTTCGCGAATTATGTCGGGGGCCTTGTCGAAGATACCTTTAAAAAGTTCATCCACGTCGCAACCCCGTCGAACGCCCTCCCGCACACCGGCTGTGCCGGATCGTTGCAATAGGGTATATATGGGAACGAACCCGTCCCGAACAGTGAGGTTTGGCAATGCAGCTGGGTGTGATTGGCCTTGGCCGAATGGGAGCCAATATCGCGCGCCGCCTTCATCGCGGCGGACATCGTTGTGTCGTTTACGACCGGATGGCAGGGCCGGTCGCGGAACTTGCGGCCGAAGGTCTGACGCCTGCCACGGATGTTCCGGACCTCGTCAAAAAACTCGACCCTCCGCGCGCGGTCTGGGTGATGCTTCCCGCTGGCGCCATCACCGAAGGCATGGTCAACACCCTGAGCGAATTGGTGAGCGCGGGGGACATAGTGATCGACGGCGGCAACACTTTTTACAAAGACGACATAAGGCGAGCAAAATTGCTTGAAGCCAAGAACATCGCCTACGTCGACGTCGGCACTTCCGGCGGGATATGGGGCTTAGAGCGCGGCTATTGCATGATGATCGGCGGGTCAAAGGCGGCCGTCGATCACCTCGATCTGATTTTCAATACCTTGGCGCCGGGCCAAGGCGATATCACGCGCACGCCTGGGCGGGAGGCGCGGGATCCCCGGGCCGAGCGCGGATATATTCACGCGGGGCCAGCGGGCGCCGGGCATTTCGTCAAAATGATCCACAACGGCATCGAATATGGCCTCATGCAGGCCTATGCGGAGGGTTTCGACATCTTGCGCGGCAAGGCCAGCGCGGCGCTGCCCGAAACCGAACGCTTTACCCTGGACATCGCCGATATCGCCGAAGTCTGGCGGCGCGGCAGCGTGATTTCCTCTTGGCTACTCGATCTGAGTGCCATGGCGCTCGCTGACGACTCCTCCCTTGCAAACTTTACGGGCGCGGTCGAGGATTCGGGTGAAGGCCGCTGGACCGTCGATGCGGCCGTTGAAGAGGCGGTGCCCGTCAACGTCCTCGCCGCGTCGCTGTTTGCGCGGTTTCGTTCGCGCGAGCAACACACCTTTGGCGACAAGCTTTTGTCGGCGATGCGCTTCAAATTCGGCGGCCATGTCGAGCGCACCTCAGCAAATCCTGCCGGCAAATAATCCCTCGCCTCCTTATTTCGCGCGAAAGAGACGCGAGGTATCTGTCATGACCACGTTAAACATTGTAGCGTCAATCATCACAGGTCTAATCTGCGGGTATTTTACGATTAGCGTGTGTGAGTTGTTTTTTCATCGAACTATCCAGCATGCCAGCCCCAGATTAAGACGTTGGTACGGGAAGGCAGGCCGGCCCGGTCAGGCCTTGCTCGATGCGTGGTATTCACACCATGTGGTTCACCACTCTCTTACATTCAGAACAAATCACGTCACCCAGTTTGGCAGCGATGAAGAGCGGTCCAGGCTGGATA
Source organism: uncultured Alphaproteobacteria bacterium (assembly GCA_963851225.1). Lineage (GTDB taxonomy): Bacteria > Pseudomonadota > Alphaproteobacteria > Rhizobiales > Beijerinckiaceae > Methylocapsa. Next base: position 25,762 of record CAWKON010000054.1, read on the forward strand.
GGCGATTGAGATCGCAACGCGCCAATGACGTCATCGAATGCGGATACGGCGTAATTCTCGGCAGTCAACCTAAGGACTACGCAAAGTACGTGGCACCGACACTGCCCATCTTCGTATTGTTGTGTTGCTTGGGAGGAGGTTGGTTCACGATTGGAGCATTAGTACCCATTTTTATATGGCCGCTGCTCGCGCAATTTGTCCACCCATATCTGCATATGCGGTACGATTCCGTAATGCAGCGGGGACCGACTCTAATCAGGGTAATGGCGCAAACAACCAACTTCAAGTATTTGGCTCAGCATCACTGGCTGCACCACCGGTATATAAACTGCAATTATAATCTGCTTTTGGGTGGCGATTACGTTTTGGGTGTCCACAGATCGGCAACTGCGCAAGATATCGATGAAATGCGCGCTATCGGGCTCTGGTGTAACGTTCGTGATAAACCCTTCGGTACCCGCTTCCATAGTTTTTGGTTTGCCAAATACGGCAGCCGCTGCCTGCGGACTTCTTGAGCGGATCGGCGCGCATCGTCGCGCTGAGTTGATTTGTTGAAGGCGGAAGAAGGTACAAAGTGAAACGACCCCGCAACTGGCAGATAAGGCAAATGGGGCGGCGCTACGCCGCCTTGGCCACGCGAGTTTGCCGAGGGAAGGAAGCGTGAGATTCTTCCGCTGGATTTGGACCACGGGCTGATGCTACGGTCGTATGAGTGAGCCCTTAATCCAGATGTTCCACTGCGTTTTGGGTGTTATTTCACTACTGGGAGGAACGTGCTTTGCAAAAGACAGTTTGCCTATCGGGCATCATCGCCGCCTTGGCTACCTTAATGATCGCCTTTGACGCCAACGCATTTTCAATATCGCCGATTCCCAAGCAGAGCTCCAGTGTGACGCTCGTCGCGGGTGGATGTGGCCTGGGCTATCATCGGGGGCCATACGGAGGCTGCCGGCCGAACGGAGTGGGATACCCCGCGGTTGGTTACGGTGGCGGGGTATATCGGGGTGGTGTGTACCGCGGCGGAGTGTATCGCGGCGGCGTGTACCGCGGCGGAGTGTACCGTCGCGGGGGAGTGTACCACGGTGGCGCGTACCGTCGCGGCCGCGCGTATCGTCGCTAAACGATGTCCGCTGCCTTTCCGTCATCAGAATTTTTGAGACCGTCTGACGGCCTCAAAAGCTGGAGTGATGTGCCGATGACCCCGAATCCGATCGTCGAGGTCGAGATGGACGCCGAAGCCTTGGCGCGGCGAGTCGTGGACGTCGTCGCGGCACGGGTTTCCGGCGCCGTTGAGCGTTTTAGCCTTTGCCTTTCCGGCGGCGCGACGCCGAAGCGCGCTTACGAATTGCTCGCGGATTTGGGCGCGTCGCTCGATTGGCAGAAAATTCATCTTTTTTGGGGCGACGAGCGGTTTGTGCCGCCGGACCACCGGGACAGCAATTTTCGCATGGCGCGGGAAGCCTTGATCGACCATGCGCCGATCCCTGCCGCGCAAATCCACCCCGTTCCAACCAACGCCGCGACGCCGGAAGAGGCGGCAGGTTTGTACGAGGCAACACTCCAGGCCTATTATGGGAGCAAGACGCTCGAGTCCGAGCGGACATTGTTCGACGTGACCTTGCTCGGTCTCGGCGAGGACGGCCATATCGCTTCGCTGTTTCCTGGAACGAAGGCGCTCAACGAGCGCGCCGCCTGGGTAACGTCGATCATAGGGGCAAAGCCCGAGCCGCGCATCTCACTCACCTATCCAGCGCTTCAATCGAGCAGGATAATCCTGTTTGTGGTGTCTGGCCAAAGAAAGCGAGACATTCTTGCGCGCGTTCTCGCCAACGATATGACGCTGCCCGCCGCCTGCCTTGCAACGCATGGAACCATCCGCATTTTTGCTGACCGCGCGGCGGTGGCAGATTGAAAGTGCAGCTTGCCCGGCAAGCACGAGCAACCGTCTTCGCGGGTCTTGCTTTTTGTGCCGCTTTGCTTATAAAACGCGGCTCCGAACCGCCCGGCCGAAGGGCTGCCGTGGCGGTTCTTTTTGGGCGCTTGCCGCCCGGCGGAGATTGAGCAAAATGCCCAAACTAAAAACCAAGTCCGGCGCCAAGAAGCGTTTCAAGATCACCGCGACAGGCAAGGTGCTCTATGCGCAAAGGGGCAAACGCCACGGAATGATCAAGCGGACCAATAAGCAGATCCGGAATTTGCGCGGCACGAATGTCTTGTTCAAGAGCGATGGCGACAACATCATAAAATTCTTTCTGCCGAACGGCTGAAAGTCCCTTGCCGTTTGCTTGTTAGCATCATCAATCCGGAGATTGAGCCATGGCTCGCGTGAAACGCGGCGTCACCTCGCACGCCAAGCACAAGAAGACATTAAGGGCCGCCAAGGGCTTTTACGGCCGCCGGAAGAATACGATCCGGGCGGCGAAGGCAGCGGTCGATCGCGCGATGCAATATGCGACACGCGACCGGCGGGCCAAGAAGCGGACCTTTCGTGCCTTGTGGATTCAGCGCCTGAACGCTGCGGTGCGCGAACATGGGCTCACTTATTCGCGCTTCATCGATGGCCTTGCCAAGGCGGGCATCGAAATCGACCGAAAGGTCCTGGCGGAACTCGCGATCAGTCAGCCAGAGGCATTTGGTTTGGTCGTCGAAAAGGCGAAGGGCGCGAGGCTCGAACAAGTTTGACGCGCCGGGCCGTGACAGCCTGCGGGCTGGCAAGCGCAGAACACTCAGATTTCAGCAGGTAAGCTCGACGGCAGGCTTGCTGTGAACTTCACGAACCGCTGAATTGCACTCCCACCCCATGATCTCATTGCCGGCAAACCATTGCGCGATCTCGTCCGCCGCAGTGTCCGGGCTGTCCGACCCATGCGCCGAATTCTCGCCAACCGAGAGGGCGAATTGATTGCGGATGGTACCGGGCGCGGCCTTTGCCGGGTCCGTCGCACCAAGGACGTCACGGTATCTTGCGATCGCATCCTCGGCTTCAAGAACTTGAACGACCACCGGTCCGGAGGTCATAATTGCGATAAGTCTGCCAAAGTAAGAAGTACCCTTATGGACCGCGTAAAAGGTCTCCGCCTGCTCGCGGGTCATCCGGACGCGCTTTTGCGCGATAATACGCAGCCCCGCCTCTTCGATCATGGCGTTGATCGCCCCGGTCAGATTTCGCCGCGTCGCATCGGGCTTCAAAATAGAAAAAGTACGCTCAATCGCCATTGTAACCTCTGCATGTGAAGAAAGTCTCGCGGATCGAAAAAACGAACGCCGCCGCCTTAAGACGCCGCGGCATTCGCGTCTTTTCGCATGATTTAGCTTTCGCGTGGCCGCTCGATCCGATGCCTGCGCTACCAAAGCCGGGCAGGACTAAATATTTAGTATCCTCCGGCATCTTCTGGGAGGCCGCGCTGACAAAAACACTTCGATTCCGGTGACGCATTCGCCTAAACGATCGCGGCTCAGGCGGCCAAACTTAACCTTGTCCGGTACCGATCACCGGCCCCTTTTAGCCGATATTTTCCAAATAGTCCAGTTTCCAAGCCACGGACAATAGTGCAGTTTGGCGCGTGTCATGGGGCGTGGATCGCTTTGCCTTTGCTCGCCTATTATGACACTTATTTGTCGTCCCAGGATTGTAAAAAGGGGAATTGGCAAACCTCCGCTTGCTTGGGCTAAAGGAATTTGGGGGCCTCGTGCTGCGATTTATTCTCCAATCTTGTGGCATCTTAGTGACGGCGGCTTTGGTGCAACTTTCCACGACAAGAGGCTTTGCGCAGGACGCGCACATTTCATCCGTGACCCTGCAACCTGATCCAAGTTCCGATGAGTTACCGTTTTACCGGGACTGGACGAAGGGCGAGGAGCCTCGACTTTCCAGGGAAGAGACGATCGAACGCCTCCGCGCGGCAATAAAATATGTCTTTGTGATCTTCAACGAGAATGAATTGTTCGATCATTATTTCGGTACGTTCCCCGGCGCCAATGGAATTTACTCGGACGGCCAGCAACCGCGCTCGTCCCAGAATACGCCGGGTTTCACCCAGACATATCAGAGCCTCGCGAGCGGCGAGGCGGTAAGCGTCCAGCCATTTCTGATTGGTCCCAATGAAAACGCCAATGTCTTCGACAGTTCCGATCATAGCCATCTTGGCCTCGCGCGAAAACTTCATATCTCCGGAAACTTTGCGGCGATGGATCAATTCGCGCTCGACGAATATAGCCGTTTCGCGGAGAATGGCGGTGCCGCCAACGAGGCGCGAGGCACACAATTCGCCCGTCTCGTGATGTCGCACATCGATTGCGACACCATTCCGTTCTTGTGGCAATATGCCAGCCGCTTCGTCCTCTTCGACAATATATTCGCAACCGAAAATTCGCCCTCGACGCCTAACGCGCTTGCATTGATCGCCGGCCAGGCGGGCGAAACGCAATGGGTGAAGCACGGGCTAGAAGAGGCATCCTTGACCGATGTCACCCATTCTGGAACGATAGCAGGTTGGCCAATCGTCAAGAACCCGCAGCCATTTTTCAGCTCGCAATTCGACCTCACGGAGACGAATAGACAGCCAGCTGGGGCGAGGGAAAATTATTCGGACCGCAACATTGCCACGAGTCTCACATTCGCTTCCTTGCCGCTCACCTTGCTCGGACGCGACGTGAAGGCAGCGATGAGCCGTGTTGCTCCAGAAACCGATTTGGCCGGTATCCAACAGGACATTGAGTATATTGCCCGTCAGAATGGAAATCCGGTCGCCTGGCGCTGGTACCAGGAAGGCTATGATCACGAGCCATCCGATACCGGCGCTACTGCCTCGCACGATGGCTTCATCAAGCATCACGAGGCGCCACAATATTTCAGCTATATCGCGAACAACCTGGCGCTCAGCGGCAATTTGCGCGGCCTCGGCGATTTCTTCACCGATATGGCGGCAGGCGCGCTGCCGCCAGACGGCGGCGTTTTCTTCCTTCGTGGCGGCTCCGCCAATATCGCCAAAGAGACGCCCTATGTCCTTCCGGGCACGCCTGCCGAAAAGGCTGAGGCGATCGTCGCGGCAAAGCGGGGCGACGACGATCACCCAGCCTATAGCGACCGTCAGATCAGCGAAGCGATGGCCGCGCGCGTCATTAACGCGATTGCCGGAAACCCTGAGATTTGGAAGCGGAGCGCGATTATCATTACTTACGATGAGGCGGACGGTTCCTACGATCACGTTCCGCCGCGAATTCTGGCCTATGGGCCGGACGGCCTGCCGCTCGCACGAGGCATTCGCGTGCCGCTTATCGTGATTTCGCCGTTAGCGCGGGTGCATGCCGTCTCCCACGTCGAAGGCGATCACAATGCGCTGATCGAGACGATCGAGGCCATCTTCGGACTTCCGGCGCTCGCGAGCCTGCCGGACGAGGCGCAGGCGCTCGCTGCCGGCCGCGCGCCGCCGTTCAACGGTCCAAATAGCTTCGTTCAAAATTATCTGGGGCCGCGCGACATCAACTCTGACATTGCGGGCGATCTACTTTCCGCCTTCGACCCCAAACGCATGCTCGGACTTGAACCCTTGTTGCCCGGCAGCTATGCGAGCATCCCGGAGGAGGCGGTCAATTCCTTCCCGCATTATGGCGCGCGCGGTTGCGCCACGCTCGGAATCACGACCGAAGACAGGCGGCAAGGCATCGAGAACAAAATCCCGCAGGGGTTCAATCCCCTGCCTGCGACCTATCCGGCCGGGAATTAGGAACGGCCCTGTGGCTGGCTTGCGGCGCATTGTCTTGTTTGTCCAACGGCAGCCCTAGATCCAGCCCTTCAGCTCGCGTGCTACGAGATCGTGAATGAGCATCATGCCGAGTCCGCAATCGTTGAGGCAAGGAATCGCAGCAAAATTCTTACCTCCATTTTCGAGGAAAATCTCGCGGCATTCGACGTCGATTTCATAAAGCGTTTCGAGGCAATCGGCAGAAAACCCAGGTGCGATGACGACCAACCCCTTGGTCCCCTGCGACGCCAGGCTCTTTACCATCGCCGCAGTATAAGGTTGCAGCCATTCCTTTGAGCCGAACCGCGATTGAAAGCTAATTGGACAGCGGTCCGCGCCAAGTCGTAAGTCTTCGCGCAAGAGCCGCCATGTCTCGAGGCATTGTTCATAATAGGGATCGCCCTTGGCGACCGTCGCCTTCGGCAGGCCGTGAAAGGACACGAGGATCGTGTCGGGAATGAAATCGAGACGCGACAGCCCGGCACGGAGGGAAGTCGCCAGCAGGTCGATATAGGAGCGGTCGTCGAAATAAGGCGGCGCGATCCGCACCGCCGGTTGCCATCGCATGGCCCTCAGAGTCTCGAACACCTTGTCGTTGACGCTCGCCGTCGTGGCGGCGGCATATTGCGGATAAAGCGGCAGGATCAGGATTCTTGTGCAGCCGTGCTCCTTGAGGTTCGCGATTCCTTGCGCGATATCCGGCTTGCGGTAGCGCATCGCCCACGCGATAAAGAAGTTGTCGCGCGCCGCGTGCGGCCGTTTCGTGTCGAGACCCCCGGCGCCGATCCACGCCGCAAGCTTTTCGGCCTGCGACCTTGTTATCGCCTTCAGAGGACCCTCGCCTGACTCCTTATTCCAAATCGCGGCATAGTACTTGGCGATCCGGCCTGGGCGCAAAACCAAAATTATAAAGTGCAGGATCGGCCACCAGAAAATCCGGGGTGTCTCGATCACCCGCGGATCCGATAGGAATTCCTTGAGAAACTGGCGCACCGGCCAAAAACGGGGGGCATCGGGCGTACCAAGGTTCACGAGAAGGATGCCGATCTTTCCTGGCGGAACTGGCGTGTTGCTCGTCGCGGAGACAGTTGAAGACACCATGTATCGCTAAGCTCGCTTGTCGTAATGTTGCGTTGCAGCATTGGCTCTACGGCGCGCTCGTCGAAAACGCAAGTGCGCACCAACGCGCATGAAGTTTCCAGATGTTCATCGAGTTCAATAACACCTCAGCGTTCTCCAAAAATCGCGCTGCCGATTCTTACATGAGTCGCGCCGAGTTGGATCGCGAGCTCGAAATCATTGCTCATTCCCATCGAGAGCGCAGCAATCCCATTGCGCGTGGCGATCTGGTTCAGAAACGCGAAATGCGGCGAGGCCTGATCGTCAAGGGGCGGAATGCACATGAGGCCTGAAATTTCGAGGCCATAGCCCTTGCGGCAGCTTGCGATAAAGCGATCCGCTTCTTGCGGCAGGATGCCCGCCTTCTGCGGCTCGGCGCCGGTATTGACTTGGACATAAAGGCTGGGATGGCGCGAAGTTTTTTGGATTTCTCGGGCAAGCGCCTTGGCAATTTTCTCGCGGTCCACCGTCTCGATCACGTCGAAAAATGCGACGGCATCATGCGCCTTGTTGGACTGCAAGGGGCCGATCAGATGGAGTTCGAGACCAGGGTAGTTCGCCTTGAGGGGCGGCCATTTCTCCAACGCCTCCTGAACCCGGTTCTCGCCAAATACAAGCTCTCCGGCGCTGATTACGGTCTCTATGTCTTGCGTGCCAAACGTCTTGGAAACGCAAATGAGGGTCACGTCTTGCGGCTCGCGACCGGCGTCGCGGGCCGCGCGGGCAATGCGGGCGCGCACCAAGGCGAGCCGCTCGACGGCCGTCATGGGAGGTTTTTTGCTCTGTTGCAACGCTTTGGCCTCTCAAGTTCAACCGGGCGCGCGGACGTGTCTCATTCAGAGGGAAATCGTACAAAAATGTTTCACGTGAAGCATTTTGGTACGATTGGCAGGCAAAAACCTTACAAGGCATCATACGCCGGGCGGGATTGAAATATGTGGGATTGCACGGAAAATTGGTAATGAATGCCGGATGACGAACAGCAGAAAACCTCTTCCGATCAATCAGCGTTGATTTGAACCGGGTGGCATTATGTGTTGGTTGAACTGTCAAAAGACGAGTACCAAACAAAGGATGCGCCCAGTGAAACCATCGGCCCCGCTCCTCGCTCTTTGTTTTGGCCTCTTCGCTTCCTCCGCATGGGCGGCGTTGAAGCCGGGCGACGCCGCGCCCGATTTCACCGTCGACGCCGCACTGGGGGGCAAGGAGTTCACCTTCTCCCTCGCCGAGGCCTTGAAAAAAGGCCCGGTGGTTCTCTACTTTTATCCCAAATCCTTCACCAGCGTCTGCACGGTCGAGGCGCATGAATTTGCCGAAAATATCGAGAATTTCGCGGCCGCCGGCGCGAGCGTCATTGGAATTTCGGGCGACAAGATCGAGGTGCAGCGCGACTTCTCAAGCAAAGAGTGCCGCGACAAATTCCCGGTCGGCGCGGACCCCGGCTTTTCGGTGATCAAAGCCTATGACGCGGGGTTTAACGTTCCGCTTGTGGGTTCGCTCTTCGCCAACCGCATTTCCTATGTGATTTCGCCAGACGGTAAAATTCTTTACGCCTACTCCGATTCCAGCGCAGAAAAACACATCGAGAATACGCTGGCCACCGTCAAGAAATGGCGCGAGGAGCGTAAGCCTTGAGCATCCTCCTTCGTATTCCTATTACGGAGCACGCTGGGAGCACAATACTCGCTCTTCTATGGACGCGATGGTCAGCGGATCATTGGCTACGACAATGATACAAGGAAGGGCGATCATCGTCACTATCGGGATCGCGAAGAACGGTACGAGTTCACGACGTTCGCGACGCTTGTTTCGGATTTTTGGCGGGATGTGAGGATGGAGATCGAAAATGAGAGAGGTCAAACTGCACGTTGAGACCCTTGATGGCTTCGCCCGTCGCTCAATGGAAATGGCACGGCGATTGGATCAAGGCGTGCGAAAACAAGTACAGAGCCATATCTCATTCGAGAGTATGGAAGGCCTGCTGAAGGTGCTGACGCCCAATCGATGGTGCTTGTTGCGAGAACTGCGCAATCGCGGCCCCCTTTCGGTCCGGGCGCTTGCGCAGTTGCTTGATCGCGACTACAGGGGCGTGCACGCCGATCTGGGTTTGTTGATTGGCGCCGGTTTAATCGAGCGGAATGAGCCGGGCGCGATTTTCGTTCCATGGATGCGCATCACGGCGGAAATGGCTTTGAATGTCGCGGCGTAGCTGGGGGCGGGCGGGCCGGTTTGAATTCCGGCTTGGGGCCTGGAGCCGACAAGCTACCGCTGATGTCCTGCCGATAATGTACTTTGTTTTGCGACTGATTTCTGCAGGGAGAAACCGTCGTGATTTCAATCGAATGAGTTCCGAGCAAAATTTTTGACTTCTGCACTGCTCGAAACTCGTTGGTCTGCGATCTTTTGAGAGGCAGGAATCAAGAATGAGTTTTAAGAGGTGATTTCATGGGACTTAGGGCGATCAGCCAGGCGCACCGCCCGTCTCTCAAAAACTTTCATTTTTAAGAGATGCACCGGGCGCACAGGCGATCCACTTGCATCGTCTGACCGCCTCTGCAATGATCGCTTGAAAGCACGATGCGAACGATTTTGGCCTACTGCAATTCAATAATTGTAGTCTGAGCTACGGGTCGATTGCCTGACAGCAACATGTGGTCACATCGCCGCGCGGTTTATCTCAAGTAAATTCAGATGGAGGATCTAATGAAGCGTCTTGCACATTACGTTCTTAGTGTTGCGTTCATTACAACGGCGTCATCTTCATTCGCTCAATCAGAGGGGGTCGGACGCCACGATCCGCCACCTAACAGTCCTAGTGTGAACCAAGAGCCTACTCGCCGCCCGAGTTATGGGGACCCCGGCAACATAAAGGCAGATCCGCATAGGAATGACGGATATAGTAGCGATTCTAATAGTTCTAATAGTGAAAATTCCAAAGAATGAGGACTTCGACGTAAGTCGCATAAACCGCCATATGGAATCCCACAAAGCCCGCCTCTCTGGCGGACTTTTTCATGCCCCACCGCATCACTCAAAAGGATGCCATTTTCGGGGCAACCCCCGCGTTGCGAAATTGTTGATTTCTGCACGTCTGCCTGATGACACAGGGACGTAGTTGAAGCGCGGCACGGCCTCCATATTCCAACTTCCGATCCACGGGAACGATCGCCACTACACCGGATCTTGCCGAGACCAAATTATTGGAAACATCGGCCCGGCGATCTGTGCATCCACATCAAGCTCCAGCGGAATAGGAAATCGCATCGCTGCGGGGCGGGGCAGAAATCTTTCGCATTCCCCAACGAACGCCGCGATATAGACCGCACGAGTATGCCCATGCTTGCAAGGTCCACTCCAGTGGGCAGTTCGAGGGTTATGAAGCACTGCATCACCTTGCGATAGCGACCACGTCAGTGCTTCGACGGCGAAATCACTTCGCTTCATCAGTGGCAAGCCGTGCCTTTCATAGTTGGAAAACAGAACCGGCATTTTGTGACTACCGGGCAGATAGAAAAGCGGACCGTCGCCCTCATTGACTCCCTCTAAAGGAATCGATATTCCGCAAGTCTGATGCCCAACGATAGGCCAGAAAGGCAAATCTTGATGAATTTCCGTAGATTTTTGGCACGCATTCCGCCGTACGATAAATTGGTCAAAAAACATCCTGGCTTTATGAGCACAAAGCATAGTTCCGACAATTTCGCCTATAGGCGATTGTTCAATAAACGTTCGCACCGCTGCCGAATAAAAATATGGGAAAAGAAAATTATCGAATGATTGGTCCGCTGGAATATCTTCATTATTACCCCACATAGGTGGGTTTATTTTGCTAACCTCACCTAACCCTGCTTTTAGCAAGTCGATATAGTCACGAAAACAATTTCGAACGACAACTACGCCGTCTGCGTCAAAAAATTCTTGATAACTGGAATAATTTGGCATCGGAACAGCCTTCTGCCACAGAAAGAAGACCCTCAGATCGAGAAGTGATCTGAGGAATCCACTTATCTGGCGGATGTCGCGCCGCTACCGCTCCCGCTACCGCTCCCGCTACCGCTCCCGCCACTGCTACCGCTACCGCTACCGCTACTCCCGTCATCTTCGGCTAGTAGCAGCTTGGCATTCTCGTCATCAATTCTGTGCATGTTCCTCAGACGGTTAATAAAATCCGCCCGTTGCGATATTTCCCTAGCATGCGGTGCCGCGAAGTTGTTGGCAGCTGCGGGAGTAGTAACTACCGCTGCTGCAGCAACGAGCAGGGCACTAGTGGTAGGCGCAGATCTATTCTCTCCCATTGTTTACTCCTATGCTGAGCGACTTTAAGCATCTCTCGCGATGACGCTAGTTATTTATGCTAAGCTTGCTGTCACCGCAAACGCGTAATGCCTTGTAAACGTGCTTGACCCGGCACTGAGGGCAGTACCCCAAGCACAAGGCAGTTCCAAGAGTCAGTGACGACATGTCCCTCCTCCGAAGCATTGGATGTGCGGAATAAAGGGGGAAGGCTTTTCATTTTCCTCTTCCGCCCGGACTTGGGCCAAGCAAGATTGGAAAATTTGATCACACCGCAGACTTTTTGCGTCCGCTTTGTCATCGCAACGAGACGAGCATTCGTCTTCGCCCGAACGGCCCTCACAGTGGTTGCGACATGCTTCCTGAAAATTATCACCCCTCGAATGACACTCCTTCGAAGCCGCCGTACAATCCGATTCGGTCCGTGCATAGCCGCTCGTCGCTGACGTAACGGCTAAGATGACTGCCGCGTTACATACTAAAAGACGAAGTATTTTTATGGTCTCTTTCAACTTATTTTGCGCAGCTTGGCAAACGGCCAATTCATTAAACTTAAACGCTCTAAGCTACGATTATTCACAATCGCAATGACTGTTGCCGCCAGCGTCGCACATTGTCTTGCAGGTTTTGCCAGCAGCGCAGTCCCTGCTACAATTATCGAGCGTGCAATTGATAGAGCAAGTAGCTACGTTCTGGATAAGGTTTAAAAGGTGGGATGATCCCGGAATTCGGCGTAAAAAGACCTGCTTGCATAACCGGCTGTTGTGACGGCTTCAGCTCCCCGGCCGGGCTTTGAATTGACGCTACGCTGCATAATACGACAACACCTACAAGGCGTTTCATCGTCGTACCTCCCTTGTGGATAGTTCCAAGCATACGCTCACCCTGCTGGATAGTCTAGTAGCAACTACCGCTTTTTGGATGAGTTGCATAGGGCCCAATATGGAACCGGCGTCCGCACTAAATCTCAAGTTTGCCGCACAGATCAGTGGCATCCTTGGACCGCATAAGGGTTCCGCGCGGGCATTTGAAACGAGATTTAAGCGATCGACGACCGACTTAATAATCACCGCTTCCGACCAGAGGATGGATGCCTCCGTCGCTGCGGCTGTGACGATGAGAGTGCGTGCTGTGCGAGCGACTACGCTTTCCTACATGCACTATTAGGTTCGATTTCAATACCGAAAGCGAATTCGGGCTGACCGTTGGCAGTGCGGACGCCGCGGGCATACCGACCGCGCAAACGAAGATCGCAGCAAGAATGTAACGCATTTGGTCCCTTCCTTCGGGCCGATAGGGCTTTGGCCGTGGCCCCAAGCTATGCTTAGCACAGTTTGTCCGCGGTTGGGAGGAAGACCTCTGGCGCTCTTGCCTGTGAGCGCCTAGAGCGATTTCTGATTCAGCGGAATCAGAAAGCAGCTCTAAAGTTTTGTTTTATCGCATTTTCTTAACGCGAACCGGTGCCCACTTCGCTCGAAAATGCTCTAGGCGATCCAGCCCTCGAAATCCGCTATTGGCGCAAAGCCGAACTGCAAACTGAAACACGAGCTTGACGGGGAGTGATTGACCGAGTTCCGTTAATTAATGCTGTGTAGGCCTAATATATAGGCCAGCTTACCGAAGCGATCGACGATCACAAGCCCATGGACTCTGAGCGCTATAACGCCCGCGTGGCGGAACCCAAATGGCAAAAGATTTGGGAGGAGAAAGAAATCTTCCGCACGCGGAACGAGGATCCGCGCGAAAAATATTATGTGCTGGAAATGTTTCCCTATCCGTCGGGCCGCATCCACATGGGCCATGTCCGCAATTATACGATGGGGGACGTGATAGCCCGCTATAAGCGCGCGCGCGGATTCAATGTGCTGCATCCGATGGGTTGGGACGCCTTTGGCATGCCGGCCGAGAACGCCGCTTGGCACAATAAGACGCATCCGGCGGACTGGACTTATGCCAATATCGCTTCGATGCGCGGCCAGTTGAAGGCGATGGGGCTTTCGCTCGATTGGTCGCGCGAGATCGCGACGTGCGATCCCGCCTATTACAAGCATCAACAAAAGATGTTTTTGGATTTCCTCGACGCCGGGCTGGTGGTGCGCAAGAAATCCAAGGTTAATTGGGACCCACTCGATCATACCGTGCTGGCAAATGAGCAGGTAATTGACGGGCGCGGCTGGCGCTCCGGCGCGCTTGTCGAGCAGCGCGAGCTGACCCAATGGTTTTTCAAGATCACCGATTTCGCCGATGATCTTTTAGCCTCCCTCGAGGAGCTTCCCCGCTGGCCGGAAAAGGTTCGCCTCATGCAGGCGAATTGGATTGGCCGCTCGGAAGGGCTTGCGCTCCGCTTCGAACTCGATCCGGCGCCGGGGGTCAAAACAAACGAGATCGAAGTCTATACGACAAGGGCGGACACGCTATTCGGCGCCAAATTTTTGGCCGTGGCCGCCGATCATCCGCTGGCGGCGGAGATTGCCAAAAACGACCCGGGGTTGGCAGGCTTCATCGCCGAATGCCATCATGGTGCCACGTCTGAAGCCGCGATCGAAACGGCGGAAAAGAAAGGTTTCAATACGGGGCTTAAGGCGCGCCATCCCTTCGATCCGGATTGGCAACTGCCGGTTTATGTCGCCAATTTCGTGTTGATGGACTATGGCACCGGCGCGATTTTCGGCTGCCCGGCGCACGATCAGCGCGATCTCGATTTTGTCAACACATACGGCCTTGGCAATACGCCGGTGGTCTGTCCGCCGGGCGAAGACCCGCGAACGTTTAGGGTCGGTACCACCGCCTATGAAAGCGACGGCGTGTTGATCAATTCGCGCTTTCTCGATGGGCTGACGACGCAAGTGGCAAAGGAAGAAGTCGCCCGCCGCCTCGAAGCAAAATCCCTCGGCAACCGGCCGCAGGCCAGACGCGAGGTCCATTATCGCCTGCGCGACTGGGGGATTTCGCGCCAGCGCTATTGGGGCTGCCCGATCCCGGTCATTCATTGCGCTGCCTGCGGCGTTGTGCCGGTTCCAGCGGCCGATCTGCCGGTCGAATTGCCGCGAGACATGAGCTTCGACGAGCCCGGCAATCCGCTCGACCGGCATCCCAGCTGGAAACGTGTTGCGTGTCCTGCCTGCGGCGCACTGGCGCGGCGCGAAACCGACACGATGGATACGTTTGTCGATTCCTCCTGGTACTTCGCAAGGTTCACCGATCCGTGGAACGGCGCGGCGGCAACCACTCCCGCGTGGATAGAAAAATGGCTGCCGGTCGATCAATATATCGGCGGCATCGAGCACGCTATCTTGCATCTTCTTTACGCGCGGTTTTTTACGCGCGCGATGCGGGCGACGGGTCACATTGGCGCGCTAACGGAGCCTTTTGCTGGGCTCTTCACGCAGGGCATGGTTGTTCACGAGACCTATCGTTCCAAGGCTGGCGAGTGGTTTTTTCCAGCTGATGTCAGAGTCGAGACGGGGGCTGATGGAAGGCGCGCCTTCCACATCGACAGCGGCGAGGAAGCGGCAATCGGCGCGATCGAAAAGATGTCGAAATCGAAGAAGAACACGGTCGATCCCGATGATATTATTTCGGCCTATGGCGCCGATACCGCGCGTTGGTTCGTGCTCTCGGATTCGCCGCCGGAGCGCGATGTCATTTGGACCGAGGAGGGCGTGCAAGGCGCCGCGAAATTCGTCCAGCGCCTATGGCGCCTTGTTGGCGAACTCGCACGCCTCGCCGCGCCCGCTGGCACGCCTCCACCTAAAAATCCCTCGCAGGCCGCGATGGAAATCCGCAGGGGAGTTCACTCGAGCCTGATCAAATTCGAGGAAGACGTCGAGCGGTTACGGTTCAATCGTGCCGTCGCGCAAGTGCACGATCTGGCAAACAAGCTGTCAGGGGCGATCGGCGCGGTCGAAAGCGAAACCATCGGGCAAGACATCCGAGCGGCCTTCCGCGAGGCCGCCGATTTTCTGGTGCTGATGACCGCGCCGATGATGCCGCATCTTGCCGAGGAATGTTGGGCGGCTCTCGGTCACACGAGTTTGGCGGCCGGGACGGCCTGGCCAGTTGCGGACCGGGAGCTTGTTGTCGAGGATACAATTGCGCTGCCGGTGCAGGTCAATGGGCGCAAGCGCGCGGACCTCGTTGTCGCGCGCGACGCGGGCAATGCCGCGATAGAGGCCGCCGCGCTCGCGCTCGAGCCGGTCCGCCGGGCGCTAGACGGCAAGCCCGTGAAGAAGATTATCATCGTACCGCAAAGGATCATCAATGTGGTTGCTTGAGCAGTGGCATGGCCGGGCGCTTTTGCGCACATTCGCCGCGCTGCAAATGGGCCTGTCCCTCTCCGGATGCATCCAGCCGCTCTATGGGCCGCTTAGCGCGGGCGGCGATGTCGCTTCCGAATTGCAGGCCATAAAGGTTGAACCGATCCCCAATCGGCTCGGCCATTACCTCGGTAACGAGCTAATCTTCGGCTTAAACGGCACCGGGTCGCAGGTGGTACCGAAGTACCGGCTGATCGTGACCGTGGCGGAAAATGTACAAACGCCCTTGCTCGATACGGTGAGCGGATATCCGAGCGCCGCGAACGTTGTCGTGAACGCGGATTACCGGCTGGTGCCGGTTGGGGGTACCGAGCCGATTACGAAGGGTCAGGCGACCGTCGTTGCAAGTTACGACCGGACGAGCCAAAGGTTCTCCAACCTTCGTGCCGCGCGCGATGCCGAGATCCGCGACGCGAAGCGGCTCGCCGATGAGATTCGCACGCGTATCGCGGCCGCAATCGCCACGCGGGGATAGCTGGCGGTGGTCTTGGCGCCCAACTCTATGAACGCTAGCACGAAGAAAATACCAGTTAACTCTGGCGCCGTTTTGTCTTAGAAGAAGATTGTCAGATAAGCGGACACGCCCATCAGGAGCGGAGACTGCGATTGACTGTAATGCAAAAGGAAGGTTTTGAGGCATTCCGCTCTATCGACATCCCAGAAGACAAGGCTCTGAAAGCCGCCGCGTCTCTTAGCAACCGCGATGACGACGTGGCTTCGCTCAAAACCGACACCGCCATCCTCAAATGATGATGGGATTTGTGCTCGCCTTTCAGGTGGCGATTTTTGCCAAGCTATTATTGCATTGAGGAAATCCGACGAATTTGGGACTGAGCGGCAAATGTTTCGTGCCTGTGCTCCGTTTCCGCTTTAAGTCGTAAACGACCACGGCCAGAAAACGCGACCCGCTCCAGCGAAGAAGTGTGCCGGGGGCGATCAAGACAAACGGCATGTGGACCATAGACACAGGGAGGCGCCGATGGTCGCGGTCAAAACCCACGACGCCGAGCGTTTTCTTGCCCGCCCGGCATCGCATATTTTTTTGTACCTCGTGTTTGGAAGCGACGCCGGGCTCGTCACCGAGCGGGCGCGGAAAATTGTCTCGCGCGCCGTCGATGATCCGAAGGACCCTTTTCAGCTCGTGCGGATCGGCGGCGACGCGCTTGCCAATGATTCGGGGCGCCTCGCCGGCGAGGCTAATACGAATTCCTTTGTTCGGTGGCCGGCGGGCAATCTGGATCGAGGCGCAGGGCAAGGCGTTTGTTGCCGCGATCGAGCCGCTTCTCGGGGCACCCCCGCGCAATTGCACGATCGTCGTCGAAGCCGGTGCGTTGAAGAAGGATGCGCCTTTGCGGACACTTTGCGAACGCGAAAGAAGCGCCGCAGCGATCCAATGCTATCCTGATTCTTCGGAGAACATCGAAAAATTGATCGATGCGGAAGTTCGCGCGGCAGGTCTGTCAATCGCGCCGGACGCCAAGGCGTTTCTCGTTTCCCAGCTCGGCCAGGACAGGCTTTCGACGCGCTCCGAACTTGAAAAGCTCGTGCTTTACGCGCATGGCGCGGGGGAAATCACCCTCGATCATGTTGCGGCCGTTGTCTGCGACGCGTCGAACCTCATTTTGAACGAGGCGGTGGACGCGGCCTTCGATGGTGGCTTCCCGGCGCTCGATGCGCGTCTGCGTCATATTTTTGCGGGAGCCAGCGATTACCAGGCGCTGCTCGCGGCGGCGTTGCGTCACGCGATGGACCTGCATCGCGCGCGGCGCGATCCGGAGGAAGGGATTCGCGGAGGCTCGGGTTTCGCCGGCGTGGGGTTCAAGCAACAGGAGGCTTTCGAGCGGCATCTTCGCGCTTGGACACGGCCAAGCCTCGGCCGGGCGATCGACACAATCGCCGAGGCGATTGCGCGCGCGAGGCGGGAGCCCAAACTTGGGCCATCGCTCGCCGCGCGGGCGCTCTGGACGATCATGGAGGCGGCGCGCGGCCAAAGCAATGGGGGTTAAGATAGAGTCTCGCGACGGACATTCACCTGATCGTCAGAACCGTCTTGCGTGACAAACGCGGCAGCAGCCGGCGCAGATCGCCGAGGTGCAGCGCGATACAGCCCCCGGTTGGCGCAAAATCCGGCCGAGCGCAATGCAGAAAGATCGCGCTGCCGCGATTTTTCCGGCGCGGACGGATATTGTAATCGAGCACGAGCACGAGGTCGTAGAGGCGATCTTCGCGCCAGAGTTTTTCGTGGCTCGCCCGGCAAGGCAATGCCACGTGCCGGTTATAGAGCGGGCTATCGGGATCGTCGCACCAGCCATCGCTTGGCCTGACCGGGCGCATCGGCGAAACCCAAGCTTGGCGCGAAATCTTGTCTTGCCGGAAAAAGCCGCCGAGAAGGCGCAAGGCTCCGGCAGGGGTCGCGCGATCGCCCTCCCGCTTGAATTGCCTGATCGCCGCGCATCCAATGGCGCAGCGCAGCACAACCGGCCCGGCGTGCAACCTGCCAAGCGGGATTTCTTGGGTTTGGGACTCGCGCGGCAAGCGGGTTGCCACTATGCAGCTTAGACCACGCTTGACGCCGCCGGGCCAGCGCGGAAAAGATTTCGCTGGTTTTTTTGCAACCCGTTTCATGAATGGCTATGCTTTCACGGAATGCGATTCGCCGTGTCGAAGCGGATATTCCCGCCGCGCGGCGAATGTAACGAAGTTGAAACTGTTCCGGTTTTCACGCAGAATGCGCGTTCTTGGCCCTGCTTCGGCAGGAAAACAATGGAGTTTCGAGTCGAACCGCGGATGCAATACCAGACGAAGCGGCGCCACGCGGAGGAACCAGTTTCAGTCCGCGCCAATTATTAAGTCCAGCAAGCCCGCTTCACCAAGGACAGGTTGATGACCCCGGCTCTAAAGATTTTGATCGCCGACGACGACGCCGATTTGCGCGCGGCCTTGGCGGAGCAGCTTGCCTTGCACGAAGAATTCGTGGCCGTTCAGACGGAAACTGCGCAGGGCGCACTCGACACGGTGCGCGAACAGACGCCTGACCTCATCATCATGGACGTCGGCTTGCCGGATATGGATGGCCGCGCGGCGGTCAGGCAATTGCGCAAGGACGGATTCAATAACCCGGTCATCATGTTGACCGGGCATGTTTCCGAAACCGACACGGTCGCGGGATTCGATGCCGGGGCCAATGATTATGTGACAAAGCCGTTTCGCTTCGCCGAGCTGCTCGCGCGGATCCGTGCGCATTTGCGCCAGCATGAGACGAGCGAAGAGGCGCTGTTCCGGATCGGCCCTTATACGTTCCAGCCGGGTGCCAAACATCTGATCGGCGAAAAAGGCAATAAGCTTCGGCTGACCGAAAAGGAGACCGCTATCCTGCGGTTTCTTTATCGCGCCGGACAAGGCGTCATCTCCCGGGAAGTGTTGTTGCGCGAAGTCTGGGGCTACAATGCGAATGTCACGACCCACACTCTCGAAACACATATTTACCGGCTTCGCCAGAAGATCGAACGTGATCCGGCGAAGGCGCAGCTTCTCGTCACGTCGGCCGGCGGCTATAAGCTAATCCCTTGAAAGGCTAGCGGTCAGGGAAATGCCGGCATGGGATTGGAAGACGACGTCGGCCTACTGGCGCGCATTCCGGCGTTTGCCGCGATAGAGCCGGAAGCGCTGCGGTTGATCGCTTTTTCCGCCGAAACACGCGTTCTGCGCGCAGGCGATGTTTTGTTTCGCCGCGACGAAATATCCAATGGCGGCTTCGTGGTACTTGCCGGATCGATCGCTATGGATGCATCCGGCGACGGTGCCGCGCCGGCACGGATCGTCCGGCCGCCGGGGCTCATCGGCGATCTCGCGCTGGTGACGCAAACGCGGCGTCCCGCGACGGCGATCGCGCGCGAACCCTCGACCGTTCTGCGCATATCGCGGCAGCTTTTCCACCGAGTTCCTGCGGGAATTTCCAGGCAGTGCGGAGCAGTTGCGGCGATCGCTACGCACAAGGCTCCTTCAGTTCACGGAAGAGCTCGGCGCTGTGCGCCGCGAGAGCCTTACCTCGGCGGACGACGAACAGTCGGAGTGACGTGCTCTTCCGTTTAGAGCGCGGTTTTTCCTTAGCCCACGGTTCCGTTACCGCCATGTTTCAATGGCTTGCCGGGGGCCTTGGCTGATCAAAACGCCTTCATCGTGTCTTTGGCGGTCATCGCGACTGGCATCCTAGGGGGGATATCCCACCGGAAACAAACCCGGGATCAGCGCGGAAGCGATCAAGCTGGGGGACAAAGTCCCGGCTTGGATTGCCGCAGCGACACCACTTGACGGCGGTGCGCTGACTTCGAAGTTGGCGCGGCCGGACGGGCGGTGAGTTCGCGGCGAAAAACAATCAGCGCCGTTATCGCGAGAACGATGATTGAGGGCATTGTGGACATGAGGGGATCCCTGGTGTTTTCTCCATGCAAGCTTGCGATGAGGTTGACCGTAAGGCCACATATTGGACTTATGCCGAATCCATCGTCCGATTGCTTCGCGCTGCCGCGGCACCTCGAACAGCGTGACCGCATGTTGGTCCCGGTATTCCGTCAAAACTTCGGCAAAGTCTCGCCGGGGAAATAATTAGATAGCCGGTGTGGGATTGGTGCAACACGGAGCGCCCGGGCGGCTGGTGCGGACGGAGCCCGCCGATTGTATCTCTTGATTTCCATAGCGCGATCTGCAAAGCGGTCCAGCGCGGCGCAAAATTCGGTGGCGCACTCCCACAACCATTCGTCTGGCTCACGAATAGGACGCGGCCCATGTGAATCGAGTTCAGGATGAACGTCAGCGATTATTGCCAGCGCTTCGGCAATTGCCTTGGTCTTGCGATCCCGCGGAGACGAATGGATCATTGCATAGCCCGATTGCTTCGATATCGTCGCGCACCACCAAAGTGAACGCCCCTGCGCGACCCATGTTGGACTCGGCATTTCGTCAAAACTGCGACGAAATCCCGTTAAGTGTAAAATGAAAAGCTTGCGTGTGGCAGGCGCAACAGTGCGCGGGCGAGGCGGGCTAGCGGCCGCACCGGCGCCACCGGCACGCGATAACCTAAAACGTGTTCATCTCAGCTCTGGGCCGGTTGTTAATTTGCACAACCGGGGATCTGCCAAACCTTAACATATCCCCACGGTAAATGGCTCGCCCAAACCACTACTAAGTCCATAACAATCGTGAACGTGCAAAGACCGCTTCGGTATGAGTCCGCACTATCGAAATTTGGTATAAACCCTTCGAATTCAAAGTCCTCCGGCGGAAAGAGCAAAACTCCATGGCGCGGCAATTCATCTACCATATGCAGGGCCTGACAAAGACCTACCCAGGCGGAAAAAAGGTTCTCGAAAACATCAATCTTTCCTTCTATCCGGACGCAAAAATTGGTGTCCTCGGCATCAACGGAGCGGGCAAGTCGACGCTTTTGCGGATCATGGCCGGGATCGACAAGGAGTTTTCGGGCGAGGGCTTCGTCGCCGAGGGCGCCCGCGCCGGCTATTTGCCGCAGGAGCCGGCGCTCGACAATAGCCTCGATGTCCACGGCAATGTGATTCAAGGCGTCGCGGAAAAGCAGGCGATCCTCGACCGCTACAATGAACTCGCCACGAACTATTCGGACGCGACCGCCGATGAAATGGCCAAATTGCAGGACGAGATCGAGGCTGCGGGCCTTTGGGACCTCGATGCGCGGGTCGATCAGGCGATGGACGCGCTCGGCTGTCCGCCCGGCGATTTCGCGGTCGATAAACTTTCCGGCGGCGAGCGCCGCCGCATCGCGCTGTGCAGGCTGCTCCTCGAACAGCCGGAACTATTGCTCCTCGACGAGCCAACAAATCATCTCGACGCGGAAACCGTCAACTGGCTGGAGGGTCACCTTCGCGCTTATCCCGGCGCGATCCTGATCGTCACCCACGACCGCTATTTTCTCGACAATGTCACGGGGTGGATTCTCGAACTCGATCGCGGCCGCGGCATCCCTTACGAAGGCAATTATTCCGCCTGGTTGAAACAAAAGCAGAAGCGCCTCGCCCAGGAAGGCCGCGAGGAGGAGGCGCGGCAGCGTCAGCTCGAGGCCGAGTCCGAATGGATCGCGGCGAGCCCCAAGGCGCGCCAGGCCAAATCGAAGGCCCGCGTTCAGCGCTATGAGGAACTCTTCGCCAAGCAGAACGACAAGGCGCCAGCGGCGGCGCAGATCGTTATCCCCGTGGCCGAGCGGCTCGGCAACAATGTCATCGAATTTTCGCATCTCTCGAAGGGTTTCGGCGACACGCTGCTCATTGACGATCTCTCATTCAAATTGCCGCCCGGCGGCATCGTCGGCGTGATCGGCCCGAACGGAGCCGGCAAAACCACTTTGTTCCGGATGATAACCGGAGAGGTGAAGCCGGACGCCGGCACGATCGAGATTGGCGAATTTGTTCATCTCGGCTATGTCAATCAATCGCGCGACGCGCTCGAAGGCAAAAAAACCGTGTGGGAAGAGATTTCCGGCGGTAATGAGCTTCTTACGCTCGGCAAGCGCGAGGTCAATTCCCGCGCCTATACGTCGGCCTTCAATTTCAAGGGTCCGGATCAGCAAAAGAAAGTTGCGAATTTGTCGGGCGGCGAGCGCAACCGCGTGCATCTCGCCAAAATGCTGAAATTGGGCGCCAACGTTCTTCTGCTCGACGAGCCGACCAACGATCTCGACGTCGACACCCTTCGCGCCCTTGAAGAAGCACTCACCGATTTCGCGGGCTGCGTGGTCGTCATCTCGCATGACCGCTTCTTCTTGGACCGCATCGCGACGCATATGCTCGCCTTCGAGGGCGACAGCCATGTCGAATGGTTTGAAGGCAATTTTGCTGATTACGAGGAAGACAAAAAGCGCCGCCTAGGAATCGACAGCGTCATCCCGCACCGGCTGAAATACAAGCAGTTTTCGCGATGAGGGCTGCCAGGCGGCGAACGGCGGTTACGCCGCTATCCCTTCAACGGTCAATCGATGCACGTCGGTACGTTCGCTCGCGTGTTCGAATGTGATCGCGCACACATTGCCCTTATCATCCAAATCGAGAACCGCATGATCGTCGAGATCCTTGGTCTCGGCAATATCGTAATCCCGAAATTCGATGTATTTCGATGTATAAAGTGTCGGTGTCCGCGAAGTATTGAACCTTCATGACTTAAATCTTCGATCGAAGAAGGCATTATGCACTGTCTCGCAATTGGGCAAAAGGATAACCTGAAGGAACCGGCTCTCCATCTCGTCAATTTCCGCCCGAAGTCGGACGCGGCCGTCAGCCTGGACCTGCTTTCGCTTCGGCGCCGCTCGGCATCATCGGCGTCGTCCCGCACCGGCTAAGATATAGGCAGTTCTCGAGGTGAAGATGTGCCTCGTGGGGAGCAGCTCGCGGGTCTGTTCAATTGGTCCACGTTGCGCCAGAAGCAGGCGTTTGAGCGCACCTGAAGATGAATGGCCTTTTTTCCGAGCCGGTGTTACGTTTCGCCGTCGAACTTTCACCGCGCTGATGTTGGCGGCAGCATATATAAAGCCATCATGGACAAATGACACAAAGATCCAATTCAGAGTGGCTGACAGCGCTACGGGAGGGGGGCAGGGGCCAGGACGCGGCCATGGCGGAGCTTCGAAAGCGATTGCTCGCGGCGATCAGGGCATATCTGACCAAACATTATGTCGTCCAAGCGACCGTGCACGCCGAGGAAATCCAGCACCTGGCCGAAGATTGTGTGCAGGAGGCCATCCTTGTCATTCAAGCGAAACTCGATGGCTTCCGTGGCGAAAGTCAGTTTATGACCTGGGCCTTTTCGATCGCTGTCAGGGTAGTGCTCGGGGAGCTGCGCCGTCGCCGGTGGCGACAGGCGACCATCGAAAGGGCTCAACTTGGGCAGGCTTTGCCAGCCTGGCCTATCGAAGATCCTGGACCGGAACGCCGTCTTCAGCAGCGAGAGGCGTGGGCGGTGCTGACGCGTCTCATAGATACCGAACTCACCCGTCGGCAACGGACCGTGCTCATTGCTCATGCCTTCCAAGAAATGCCCTTGGATCTGGTCGCAGAGTGGTTGTGCACCAACCGGAACAGTCTTTACAAACTCATCCACGACGCGCGTAAGCGGCTAAAGCAATCCTTGCTCGCCCAAGGCATCACGCACAAAGACCTCATCGCCGTGTTTGACGAACCTGGACCGAGCTCCCCCCTCTCGCCGGAAGGTAAGAGTTACCCTGTCGAACGCATCTCATAATTGATTGCACGGAAGACAGAGATGAAACAAACAGATTTTACCCGTTTGATAGACACCATCTTCGCGACGAAGGGCGGAGATGAGATGCTGTGCTCCGAGTATTTCGATGAGCTTCCACGTTACGTGGACCTCGAGGTTGCAGGACAAGACGCCGCGGCGTTGTTGCCCGAGGTCAAGCATCATATGCATCAATGCCGCGAGTGCGAAGAGGCTTACCTTGCGCTTCTCGAAGTCGCGGGCAAGGAAAATTCCTCTGACCCTTCGAGGTAAGGCCTCGACTTCTTATCGCATCTAAGGTGCGTCGGGACAAACTGGCGAGCGCGCGATCACAGGGATCGCGGGCATGCAGTGCGGTTCTGAGCCCGAGGGAGAACGATGCGATGATAAAATTCCACCCCCCGATGGGCTTGCTCGCCGTCTCGTTATCATTCCTTGCCGCCCTTGCCGTCGCGTTATCATTCATGCCGGCCCCCAGTTCGCCCGGAGCGAGCCCGGCCTCAGTCGGCGATCACCATTTTATAACCCTTAAAGCGAGCGCCCTGCCTTCTGGCCAGGTTGCCTATGAAATGGTCAGCCACAAGATCAAGTCGTCCGACGGGGAAGAGCGCGATGTCACCGGCCGCTACGCCAGCGGCCCCACTATCCCCGGTCCGACCTTGGTCATGAAGGAGGGCGACACCGCCGAGGTGACGCTAATCCATGGAGTGGCCAACTCGTCCCAGCCGGTCAGCATTCATGTCCACGGGGTCCATTACAAAATCGACAGCGATGGCACGATGAAAATGCTGAATGGTGTAGCCGACGAGGCCGCTTTTCCGGGCAAGCCATACACCTACAAGTGGACGGCTGCGCCCGGCACTGCTGGGACTTGGCCGTATCACGATCATACCATGGGCAACCCCATGGTGGGGGCCGAGGACAAGGGCTTATTCGGGACGCTCATCGTCAACCCGGCGAGCGGCAAAATCCCCGCCCTCATCGACGGTAAGATAGTCGACGTCGACCTCTCCGACATTAAGCGCGAGTTCATCCTCTGGATGCACGAGACCACCTTCTGGGGCCAGGAGCTTAACCATATCGTCAAGGGGGACAAGGAGGTGCCGCTCTGGACCAATCCCACGGTAGGGGCGAGGCTCGGCGAGAAGGTCCGGTTTCACGTCATTGGGATCGGCACCGCCATCCATTCCTTTCATCTGCACGGTCACCGCTGGATCGAGCCCGGCACGACCAGCGTGATCGACACGTTCCACGTGACCCCCATCAGCCGCCAGGCCTTCGTGGTGCAGGCAGGGGAAGGCGTGGGTCCAGGCGATTGGCACTACCACTGTCACGTCATCCAGCACATGCAGTCGGGGATGATGGGAACCTTCCGGGTCATCGAATGAGTCGAATGAACCGCACAAACAAAGGAATCTGGAGATAAATCACAATCCTTTTCACACGATCGCCTTGGCGATCATTGCACTCGTGTTCGCTTCGCTCGCGGCAAACGCGCAAGCCCCCAAATCGGATCAACCGCAGGACGAAATCATCAGCCGTCGGGGCGTTCTCCCCGCGGCCGTGTTCGAGATGACGGATGAGCCGGGCCATTGGTTCAAGGACCAGAAGTCCGGCGGCTCCCTCGTCGTTATCAAGCCCGGCGAGGCGGTGCTCATCAAAATAGGCTCCGGGACCAACACTAATCACACCATCACGAGCCTCGCGTGGCAGCCGGGGGCGGCGGGTTTTCCGATCGATCAGGAGAAGCCCTCGGACTCAAGCGTGACCCATGTCTTCGAAAAGCCCGGGCTTTACGTCTTCACCTGCAAAGTCCACCCCTATATGTTCGGCGCGGTGATCGTCAAAGATCCGAAGACCGAGGGCCTCGACATCGGCGCAGAACTGCAGCTGGTCACCGGGGCCAAGATCCCGACCACGAGCGACATCGCGAAGAAGATTCTCCGCACCTTCTTCGTCACGAACACGCCGGCACTCTGGCGCGACTACCGCAAGCCTACGTGGGAGGTGAAGCTCCCGGATCTGCCGATTAACCTCGGTGGCACCGTGATCAAGCTGAGCGCCCTCGACTTCTCAATGCCGAACACGCTGTTGCAGCCCCAAACTCCGGGCATCGGCGAGGTCTGGGTCGATACTCAGTTCGAAGGGGTGAGCGGCAAGACAAAGTTCGGCACGGCCACGGAGGTCGAAGCCTCCAACTGGACCGTCAA
The DNA here is from genome assembly GCA_963851225.1 of uncultured Alphaproteobacteria bacterium. Taxonomy (GTDB): domain Bacteria; phylum Pseudomonadota; class Alphaproteobacteria; order Rhizobiales; family Beijerinckiaceae; genus Methylocapsa. The sequence goes on from CAWKON010000054.1 coordinate 51,703, forward strand.
ACAAAAAGTGAAGGGCGTCGAAACCAACATGAATCACCCCCACAATATGTGGAGCGACCCAGCCTACAAGTTGATCTACCAGACCGAGTGGTTCGACAAGAAGCTCACGACCTTCGACCGCGCGAGCGGCAAGGTCTACGACTCACAAGTTGTCGGCGACAACCCCTCCCATGTCATGACCAATCCGCTGACCGGCACCCTCTACGTTGCCCTGAACGGCGAGGACCGGGTGCTCGAGCTTGCGCCAGGCGAACACCCCTCGGCACTTCATAGCATCAATGTCGGGCCCCACTCCGGACCGCACGGCCATGTCATCACCGATGATGGGAAATACATGATTACCCCGAACGCGTTGGCATCGAGCGTCTCTGTCGTGGATCTGGCGACCGAACAGATGACCGAGATCCCCACCGGCGGCGTCATCCCCATCGCGGTTTGGCCCGGCAGGAACCACAAGGCCTATGTCGCCAACCTGCTTGGCACGCCGCCAGCAATGCTGTCCTCAATGACGGTCATCGACATCGACGCAAAGAAAAAGCTCAAGGACATCGACCTCGCCGAGGACTACAACCCGGTGAGCGGCGAGCATAAGGGCGAGGCCTATGGGCTAGGGCCCATCCAGAACTCCGGTGAGCCCCGACGGCAAGTATGTGGTCACCGCCAATTTCCTGAGTTCGACCATCACCATCCTCGACACCAAGACCGACAAGGTCGTGAAGAGCCTGCCCTGTGAGCCCGGCTGCCACGGAGCCAACTTCGGGCTCAAGAAAGGCGGCGGCTACTACGCCTATGTGGCGAGCAAGTTCGCGAATGTCATCGATGTGGTCGACATGGACAAGCTCGACCTCGTGGGCCGCATTCTCGTCGATGATCCAAAGGATGGCCAGATCACGGCCAACAACGGCATGGGCGGGCAAGGTATCCTGCCCCTCCCGCTTTCCGACGCTGGCATGCTCGCCCCCACCCTTAAGCTCGCGGGCACCGGCAAGTTGAGCCCCGAGGTCGAGGGCTGGCTCAAGCTTATAACCAAGGAGCAAAGCGGCGGCTGATTTTTATCGCAGACCAATATTAGGGCCCCGCAAGGGGCTCTTTTTCTTGGCCGACAGGCAATGCGCAAAATCCAACCCTGCTTGCGATTCCGCCTGTTCCGCGAAAAGCCCGCGGCACTCCACAAAACGAACAGTCAGCGCATTCATGTCCGCCTCGGGTCAAATGCGCCAGTCCAGGGTCCGCACCCTAGAACCGCTCAAAGTACCAATTTTCCGTGCTATCCTACCTCTCTAAAGCCCGCCAGATGTAAGAGCCCTTGTAAGGTTTCCGGCCCAAATCGTACCAAAATGTTTCACGTGAAACATTTTGGTACGAATGCTTGCTTACGCCACGGCAGCGCTCGCCAGGCTCATCCGCCGAATACGGGCACCCCGATGAGGATCGGATGCAGAAAAATCATCGCCACATAGGCAGCCGTTCCAGCCACAAGCGCGGCCGCGTCGGCGCGCGTGAATGTTTCGATCCGGGGAGCGCCCAGGTCGCCACGCTTTTTGACGGCGATGCGGTCATAGACAGCCCAGGCGAGAAACGAGCCGAAGAGAAGCAGGCCGCCCGCATCGCCGTTGGCCAGAAGATGCGCCAGCGCCCAGATTTTTATGGCAACCAGCATAGGATGGCGCAGCCATCCCCTGATTTTTCCAGGCGCCGGATTCATGCAGGCGAGCGCCACGAAGGGAGAACCACATGAGGCTTATTGTCAGATGCCGGGTCCATGCGGGCGGCGTCCACAGCGTGATCAACCCCTCCGCCCGGTAGCGGGAGAAGCCCCAGACGATGAGCGCGAAACCAGCGATGGCCACCAGTGAATAGATGCCCTTGAATGGTCCCCGGCCGATCCGCTCAATGAGACCCGCCCGCGTCTCGCGAAAGGACGTGAGGCTATGCACGCCAAGAAAAACAACGATCCCAACTATGAGAATGAGCATACTTTGCCCCCGCCATTAGCCAACGAAGAGACCATAGCGCGGAAATACCGCCGAAAATACATATTTTCCGTGCGATCCCACTCGCCCAAAGTCCACCAAATGTACGAGCAGTTGTAAGATTTTCGGCCCAAATCGTACCAAAATGCTTCACGTGAAGCATTTTGGTACGATTGCTTGATTTGCGCCACGGCAGCTCTCGCTAGGCTCACCCGCTGGAGCACACCAATCGTCGGCGCAGAGCCAAATGGACAGAAGGTTTGGGACGCCATAAGTGAAGGGGAGGGCCGTGAAGATGGACATTGGCCGCAATCTCAAACTTGGCTCTTAGCCGCGTCCCGCGAGTTTTTCGAAGTGACCACGCTTTTCTTGAGCCACCCCTCGTATTTGGGACACGATACTGGGCCTGGCCATCCCGAACGGGCCGGTCGCGTCCGGGCGATATCGGAGGCCCTTGAACACGAGCGCTTCGCTGCGCTGATCCGGGCGGATGCCCCCGGCAATTGACCGAGCGGCAATCTTGCGTGTTCACCCCGCGCACTATGCTGATGCGATCGAGGCTGCGGCGCCCGCGCGGGGAAGAGTGCACCTCGATCCAGACACCGTAATGAGCGCGCAAAGTTTTGATGCCATTGGCCATTGCGTCGGCGCTGCCACGGCGGCCGTGGACGAGGTCATGCGCGGCGGCGTCAAAAACGCTTTTGCCGCGTTGCGTCCTCCGGGGCATCATGCCGGGACCGCCTCGCCAATGGGGTTTTGCTTCTTCAACAATGCGGCGATCGCGTCGCGCCACGCGCAAGCCGTGCATGGTGCCGAACGGGTGGCGATCGTCGATTTCGACGTGCATCACGGCAACGGAACCCAAGAAATTTTCTGGTCCGACCCCTCGGTGCTCTACGCTTCGACGCATCAAATGCCGCTGTTTCCCGGCACCGGCGGACGCGACGAGTGCGGTGCGCACGACAATATCGTCAACGCGCCGCTTAGGGCAGGCAACGACGGCGAGATTTTTAGGGAGGCGATGGAAGCGGTGCTGTTGCCTCGCGTAAAATCGTTTTGCCCGGATTTGATTGTTATCTCGGCGGGGTTTGATGCGCACCGGCTCGATCCGCTCGGCGGACTTGATCTTGTCGAAGCAGATTTTGCCTGGGCAACGGAGCAGCTGATGGAAATCGCCGAACAACATGCGAAGGGCCGCATCGTTTCGGTGCTCGAAGGCGGCTACCACCTGGAAGGGCTCGCCAGCTCCGCCACCGCGCATGTAGCGGCGCTGATGGGCACGTGAGACAGTTATGAGCGAAATTACGCGTAATCGTACCAAAAAGTTTGGCCTGAAACCTTTTGGTAGGATTGGCGATTTGCGCAAACTTACCATTGCCGCGCATGGGAGGGTAAGAAGCTGGGATCAGGATCTGGCGGCATGTTGCGATAAGATTAGCGTGCCACCTCGGTGTCACTCATGAAGCAGCAAAGTTTGGAGAGAAGGGCGATGCGCCGGGACTGGAAGGCATGGGTTCTCGCGATTGCCGCGGCCCTAATATGCGCATTTGCCGTGGCCGCGCAGGCGCATTCGCCGTCCGAACGGGATGTCTATCGTAGGCACTGGAGCGGCGCGCTTCACGGCAGCTTCATCCGCAGCATCGGGTATGGTACCAGACTGCACGGGCTTCGTGCGCATCGCACTTTGAGAAGGCGGACGGGACACTTTGTTGCCTTCGTCGGCGATCCCGATAGTGGGCTTGGCTTTTATCCACTGCCAATCCGCTATCGCATTGGCGCTTGGCGCTATCGTGTCCGCCACCAGCGCCCGCCGTGGCAAAACCCCGTCCTCTTTGCGATCGCCGCCGACGCAGCGCGCTACAACTATTGGGTTCCGGCGAATCAGGGCTATCGCTACGGCGTCTTCGACCCGGTCGAAGGGGTAGGGACGCCGTTCTTCGGCGGCTATTACGGGCATGCTGATGATGACGAAGAACCTCCGTTTCCGTTCGGTCGGCCCTATCCCAAATGAGTTGATTCTCCGGCAGCTACGGGCTCCACCTTGAACTGGAAGCCCAGAATTACCGGTGGCAAAATCTGAAGTGTCTTACCAAAGACTCAGATCGAATTTCTGCACTGCGCGAGGAGCGGAATTACGAAACCTTGACGCGGCGATCCACCTTCGATGTCGTTCAGGCGGTGCTCAAGACAATGAACCGGAAAGCGATGCTGCCGCGCGTCGTTACAGGTCCCATTTTTTGACCGGAATCACAACCTGCGGCGGCACGACGCCACGCATGGCTCCTGCGCGTCTCTTGCCTGGCATCGCCGATGGGCTATGTTACGCATAAACCGCCGAAATGCGGACGATAGCGATGGTTTCGCGTGTCCTGAAGGTACGCTTGCTTCGATTTGGCTGGTTTTCGGCGGCACTGGCGATCTTGCCTGCCGCAAGCTCTTTCCCGCGCTATTTCGCCGTTTTCTCGGTGCGCAGTTCGCGCCACCGGCGCGGATCATCGGCATATCGCGCCGGCCCTTGGATCGGGCCGCCTACCGGATCGACGATCGCCAAGGCCTTAAAGGAGTTCGCCGCCGCCGTGCCCGGTGAATCGATCAAGATTTCCTCGAAATGATTCATTATATCTGCCTCGACATGGACTGCGAGGTGGGCTGGGATCTCCTCGGCAAAGTGTTCGATGAAGATCCCTCGCGCGTGCGGGCGTTCTATCTCGCGACCGGCGCGGATCATTTCGGGCGGATCGCCGAAGCGACTCGCCGCGCATTCGCTCATCACGCCAGCGTCGCGCATCATCGTTGAGAAGCCAATCGGCAAGGATGGTGCCTCGGCGGCGTTTATCAACGATGCGATTGGCGCGGTGTTTCCCGAGGAGCGGATTTTCCGCATCGATCATTATCTCGGCAAGGAGACGGTGCAAAATTTGATGGCGCTGCGATTCGCCAATGCGCTTTTCGAGCCATTATGGAATTCCGCCCATATCGATCATGTCGAGATCACCGTTGCCGAATTGCTAGGCGTCGAGGGCCGCGCTGCTTATTACGAAAACTCGGGCGCGCTGCGCGACATGGTGCAGAATCATTTGCTGCAATTGTTATGTCTTGTTGCCATGGAGCCGCCCGCCTCCTTGGACGCGGATTCGGTGCGCGACGAAAAACTCAAGGTTTTGAAGTCGCTGGTGCCGATTGATTCCAGCAATGCCGCAATGATGACGGTGCGCGGCCAATATCGCGCTGGCGCGGGCGAAGGAGGCGCGGTGCCAGGCTATGCCCAGGAGGCGGCAACGCGAACACCAAGACCGAAACATTCGTAGCATTAAAGGTGGAAATCGCGAATTGGCGTTGGGCGGGCACACCTTTTTATCTGCGCACCGGCAAACGTTTGCCGCATCGGGTCTCGGAAGTCATCGTCGTCTTCCGGGAAGTTCCGCATTCGATTTTCCCCGTCGAATTCGGGCAGGATTTCCCAGACGAGGCTCGTAATAAGGTTGCAACCCGATGAGGGCATCAAACTCTGGCTCATGCTGAAAGAGCCGGGCGCCGGGCGGGATGCGGCTGCAACATGTGCCGCTCGACATGAACTTCGCCGAAACATTCAGCGTCCACGCGCCGGAGGCCTATGAGCGGCTGTTGATGGACGTCATCCGCGGCAATGCAACATTGTTCATGCGCCGCGACGAAGTCGAGGCAGCGTGGCGCTGGATTGATCCAATCCGCGAGGCTTGGAACCAGATGGACGAACTCGCCGCGGCCCTATCTTGCGGGCACTTGGGGGCCCGCCGCCGCGATCGCCTTGGTGGAACGCGATGGCCGTAGCTGGAGCGAAGAAACTGACTGACCTGCGGCAGGGGCGCCGCTACCCGCCGGCGCCCATGTCAGTGTGGCTTACTCTCAAGCGAAAGCGCGATACGTTAGACGTCGTAGCTGCCGTCGTCGCCGGAGCCAAAATCGTCCGAGCACATAGTCCGAGGCGTCCTGGATGTCGTCCTGATCCTGGTCGGCGTCCTGCTGGTAGCGGCTTGCTGTGGGCGTCGTCGGCCGCGTCTTGCTGGGCGTCCTGGGCGGCGTCCTGCTGGCTGAGGCTTTGCCCGTCGCCATAATAATTGTTGACGATGGTTTCGCCGCCGAAACTCCAGGAGCCCGCGCCGCCAAAGCCCGCTGCCAATGCCAAGCGAATTATTATGCCCGGCAAAGAGGCCGCGAATTGAATCGGCGAGAAGCACACCGCCCGCGACCCCTGCCGCGGTGCCGAGCGCGCCGGTCAAAAACCCGCCACCCGGACTGCCGCCCTGGCCGCCCCAGGGGCCCGGCGCGGCGCCGCGCGGAGCATAGCCTTGCGAGGGCTGTTGCCAGCCGCCCTGCGGCGGCGGTTGGCTCCAGCGGCTGCCCGCAGGCGGCGGCACGGGCGCGCGCGGGCGGACGAGGGGCCGCTTCCTCCAAACAGCGAGCCAAGCCCGCTCAAAAATCCGCCCGGAACGCGGCCCGCTCGCTGCTTGGCTTTCGAATTCCTTGACCTTGCCTTCGAGTTCTTGCAGACGGTCGTTGGCGGCGCGCAGCGCCTGGTCCTGGACGAGGACGGTCTGCGCCAAAAAATAGGGTGCGTAAGGCTGAGCCTTGGTTGCGTCCTGGATCAACGCCTTCGGCTTCCTGATCGCGCGGCGCGTGGCCGCGCCGCGAATCCGGTCGAACAAACCTGTCAGCAACTGGCGTTCTTCGGGTGACATTGGGATTCTCCCCTTGGGACTGGCGGAGCTCTCCCTCCGCCGCGCAAATATAGGGGGTTTTCCGTGTGCTCCAAGGGCCACGCCAATTTGATTAAATGCGGCGCTTGCCGCGGCGGCGTTCCCGCCCCTAAGGAGATCAGGGTCCATGCAGGTCTTGAGAAGAAATGAACGGCAAGAAAAACAACATGCAAGCGGCCGCGCAGCCGCGCGAAATTGCCGCGCGGTTTCGCCGACCGTGTGCCGGCCGAGATCGCCGCGACGGAAAAAATGCTTGGCGTCATCAAGGAAACCTATGAGCTTTATGGCTTCGAGGCGGTCGAGACGCCGATGATCGAATTCACCGAGGCGCTCGGCAAATTTTTGCCGGATCAGGATCGCCCGAACGAAGGGGTTTTTTCGTTCCGGGATGATGACGAAAACTGGCTTTCGTTGCGCTACGATCTGACCGCGCCGCTCGCCCGCTATGTCGCGGAAAATTTCGACAAATTGCCAAAACCCTATCGCAGCTATCGCGCGGGATACGTGTTTCGCAACGAGAAGCCGGGGCCGGGGCGGTTTCGCCAATTCATGCAGTTCGATGCCGATACGGTCGGCGCGGCGAGCGTCGCGGCCGACGCCGAGATGTGCATGATGGCGGCGGATACGCTGGAGCGGCTTGGGATCAAGCGCGGCGATTACGTCATCAAGGTCAACAACCGCAAGGTGCTCGACGGCGTAATGGAGGCGATCGGCCTTGGCGGGGAAGAGAACGCGGGACGCAGGCTGACCGTGCTGCGCGCGATCGATAAGCTCGATCGGCTGGGGCCGGATGGGGTACGGCTTCTGCTTGGGCCGGGGCGCAAGGACGAGAGCGGCGATTTTACCAAAGGGGCGGGGCTCGACGAAATCGAGAGTGACCAGGTCATTCGCTATGTGACCACCCGGTACTTCACGGGAAACGAAGAACTTTCAAAATTGGCACGCGAACGCGATGGAACCGCCTCCGATCTAGAACCTTCCGGGCGAAGAAACATTTCAAGATGAGGAATGGTCCTTCCGAGTATGGCGCAAGTCGTCGGCAAATCGAAATCTGGATGAAGGCCTAGACGAACTCGAAGCGATGGCGAAAGTCTGCCGATCAGGCGGCTATGGCCATGGCCGCATTCGTATTCGATTCCTCCGTCGTGCGCGGGCCTCGAATATTACACCGGCCCGGTCTTCGAGGCCGAACTCACTTTCCTCAGTACAGGGCGAGGATGGCAAAGCCGGTGCGCTTCGGCTCGGTCGGCGGGGGAGGGCGCTATGACGGCCTCGTCGGCCGTTTTCGCGGCGAAAACGTCCCGGCGACCGGCTTTTCGATCGGCGTGTCGCGTCTCGTATTCCGCGCTGAAAGCGATCAATTCGCCCATCGTCATTGCAGCGCAAAGCGCGGTCCGGTTGTCGTTCTCGTCCTCGACAAGGATCAGCTCGCCCGAGTACCAAAAGCTTGTCGCAAGACTTCGCGCGGAAAACATCAAGCGCCGAACTCTATCTCGGGCTAGGCGGCATGAACGCGCAGCTCAAATATGCCGATAAGCGCGGCTCGCTCTGCGCCGTCATCCAGGGCTCAAACGAACGCGACCATAAAGATGGCCCGCAAGTGACAATCCGCGATCTCGTGCTCGGCGCCGAACTCGCCGCCTCCACTAAGGATCGCGCCGATTACCTCGAACTTCGCGCCAACGCGCAGTTCAGCTGTTCCGGAAGATCGGCTAGTTGAGTCCGTCCAAACGGTTCTCGCGCGTCACGTTTGAATCAGGGTGTGAACTTGCAAAATAATCCTAGCTTGTCGGGGAACCCATTTCGTCAGGAGGCCGCGCCCAAATGAAATTAGAGGCAGGCATCCGATCAATTGCTGCGAAGGCTTGTGCCGGAGGCCCAAGGACGGTTATGTCATCCGCAGGGAAGCGCGCTTGACGAGTTCCGCTCGGCTGGTTTCAAGTTTTCTAATAAATCAGTAATGGCGGCCTTAGACGAAGCGCGAAAGGTGTTGAGCAGCTAATGTCCATGGTCCCGGGCAAAATGGCGGAAGCTACGACTCCGAGTGTTTATAGCGGCCTGGACGTCTGGTTGCGTTTCAATCGGTCAGTCGCTTTTGAGTTGGACGAAAATCTTACGAAAGTGGCGCCGTTCCCGCCGCCCGACCTCATGTACAACTCGTCCGGATGCAAAACGGATCAGGAGTTTGCGGTTCACGGCACCGATATTTTTGCGGCGCTGTCGCGGTCGAGCCCCAAGCCTCTCGCAAACTTTGATCGTTGGCTAGATTTCGGGGTGGGGGTGGGCCGGCTGGCGCGCATGTTTAAGGGCTTTCGCGGGCGGTACACAGGTGTAGATGTTGATCCGCGCAACATTGGCTGGACTTCTGAGCATCTGCCGTGGGTGGACGCGGTGCAAACCCTGCCGCGCGAGCCCCTGCCTTTGGCGACAGCCACGTTCAACGCCGTATCCAGCGTCTCCGTCTTCACCCATATGAACGAGGAAGATTGCGCATTTTATCTGTCCGAGTTGAAACGTGTCTGTTTGCCCGGCGCATATCTCTTTTTAACGGTATCCGGCGAAAGGGCGCTTTTCCGCGCCGAGAACGATGAGAAAATCCGCACGATGATGGCTATTTCGCCGCGCGAGCTGAGCAAGGCACGCAAGCGACTGGAATCGGGAAAAGGATTCTACTTTGGCATTCTGAATGGACATTTGACCTCGCGCTCCTACGCCTACGGGAACACGTTCGTCGGGGCTTCCTACATTATGCAACGATGGAGCAGCCGTTTTAGGGTTGTCTCCCTATGGGCGGGCGGCATTCATGATTTTCAGGATATTGTCGTCCTTCAGCGCCGGTAGAAGGCGCGGGAACGGCTTCTCTGGCGAACGGCCTCGCATTGAAGCTTTTTGTGACCTTGCCAAAACCCGAGGCTAATAGGCGGCCGAACTGCGACAGAATCAGCGCCCTTTTTGCCACCGAATGTGGAACCTCGCCCTGGTCTTGCTATTGTGCACAAAACCTGTCGCGCAACATCGCTCGCCTTGCTAAGAAAGGCGAACTTCCTTGAGCTTTCCGGGGCAGGGCTTTGTCTATTGCCGATCAGCGTGCCGAACTCATTATCGCTTATCTCGCCGGCGCCGGGTACGCGCGCTGTGAGCCGCCCATTTTGCAGCCGGCGTCGATCTTCTTCGATTCCGGCGAGGATTTGCGCGCCCAGCTTTATCTTACAAGCGATCTTTCTGGCGCTGACTATTGCCTGCGTCCGGAATATACAATTCCCGTCCTGGCTGCCTATCTCGCCACGAAGTCCGCGGGTGAGCGCGCCGCTTTCTCCTATTGTGGGCCTGTTTTTCGGTTCCGCCCAGGCCGACCAAACGAATTCATCCAAGCCGGAATCGAGAGTTTCGGCCGCCCCGGCCGAGAGGCGGCGGACGCGGAAATCCTCGCTCTCGCGCTCGAAGCAGCAGGTGCTGCCAAACAACATCTAGCCGTCTCTTCACCCCTAATTGTGCGGATCGGCGATGCTGGGTTGTTTTCTAGGCTTCTCGAAGTGCTCGATCTCCCACCTCAATGGCGCCGCCGAATCGCTCGCGGCCACAGTCAAGGTAAATCCCTCGACACGATCCTGAGCTCGAGCTTGAATGGCACTGATCATTCCGGCTTGCTCGGCGTTCTCGAAGGCGCCGGCAAACAAAGTGCACGCGCACTCGTCGAAGATCTTCTTACCATTGCGGGCGTGGTCCCGGCGGGAGGTCGCAGCCCAGCAGAAATCGCCGATCGTTTCCTCGAACAAGCGGCTCTCAAGGCCGGTTCGGGATTTTCCGCGGAAAAGCGCGCGGTCATCGCGCAATTCTTGGGCGTTGAGGACAGCGCCGATAAGGCTTCCGAGCAATTGCGCGCGCTTGCCGCCGACGCCAAAATCGATCTTTCCGCCGTCCTTGACAGTTTCGACAAACGGCTTGGGTTAATTGCCGCGCATGGGTTCGATACCGAGAAACTCCATTTTGCCGCGCGCTTCACGGGTAATCTCGACTATTACACGGGTTTTGTTTTCGAGGCGCACGAGCAAGGCGCGGAAGAGCCCGTCATAGGCGGCGGGCGCTATGACCAGCTTCCCCAAACGCTTGGCGCACAAAATCCCACTGCCGCCGTCGGCGCGGCGATTTGGATCGACCGCATTAGCGCGGAAGCAATAGCGCCATGAGTTTAGACGGCGCCAAAAAACCCCTCGTGCTCGCAATTCCATCGAAAGGGCGGTTGCAGGAAAACGCCACGGCTTTTTTCGCCCGCGCTGGGCTCGAACTCGTGCACTGTTCGCGCGGCTATCGTGGAACTCTGTCAGGCTTGGACAATATCGAGATCGCATTTCTGACCGCCTCCGACATTGTCGCGCAACTTGCGTCTGGCGTTGTGCATCTCGGCGTCACCGGCGAAGACCTTGTTCGCGAAACAATTGCCGATCCGGAAACGAAAGTCGAACTTTTGGCGCCGCTCGGCTTCGGCCAAGCCGATGTAGTGGTTGCCGTGCCCCGCGCGTGGATCGACGTGAAGACTATGGCGGATTTGGAGGACGTCGCGGCGGCCTTCCGGGCGCGGCGCGGCGAGCGGATGCGCGTCGCAACCAAATATGTCCATCTGACCCGGCGCTTTTTCGCCGCGCGGCATGTCGCCGATTATCGCATCGTCGAGAGCCTTGGCGCAACCGAGGGCGCTCCGGCGGCGGGCAAGGCCGAACTCGTCGTCGATATTACGACGACCGGCGCGACGCTTGACGCCAATGCGCTTAAAGTTCTCGACGACGGCACGATTTTGCGCTCGCAAGCCAATCTCGTGGCGTCGCTTCGCGCTGATTGGAGCCCAGGTTCCCGCGAAACCGCCCGCATTATTCTCTCGCGCATCGTGGCGGAAGAGGAGGCGCGCACTACGCGCGAGGTCTCTGCCGCTCTGCCACAATGGGATGATATTTTGTTCGCGGAAGCGAAGGCAGCCTTTGCTGCCCGCGCGCGCTTCCAGAGAGCCGATGGGCACCTGACCTTGAACTGCCCAAAAGACAGAGCGGTGCCGCTCGCCGATTGGCTGATCGCGCAAGGCGCGGCCCATGTCTGCGTCGCCGCGCAAGACTATGTGTTTGCGGCGGAAAACCCGCTCTATGAAAAGCTCATCGCTAGGCTACCGCGCTGAGGAATGCTGAAACGCCGTCGCGAAGGATAGCAGTGATCATTTGGATAGATGCAAGCTTGTCGAAGTTTCCCGCCAAAATATCAAACATACCAATTTCGGCCGAATAGAACGAACGGCGAAGGCAATCGCCGCGAACTGTTTATTCGCCCGCTGGATAGTTCGGACTTTCGCGCGTGATCGCCACGTCATGGACATGGCTCTCGCGCAGGCTCGCCGACGAAATGCGAACAAACCGCGCGCGCGCTTGGAATTCGGCGATGTCCGGGGCTCCGACATAGCCCATCGCGGCGCGCAACCCGCCGGCTAATTGATGCAAGATCGCCGAGGCCGGGCCACGATAGGGAACCTGGCCCTCGACGCCCTCCGGGACAAGCTTCAATTGATCGGTGATGTCCTGCTGGAAATAGCGGTCCGCTGAGCCGCGCGCCATCGCGCCGACCGACCCCATGCCGCGATAGGATTTGAACGAACGGCCCTGATAAAGATAGACATCACCGGGGCTTTCGTCGGTTCCGGCAAACAGCGAGCCGATCATGACGCAACCGGCGCCCGCCGCGATCGCCTTCGCGAGATCGCCGGAATATTTAATGCCGCCATCCGCGATAACCGGGACATTGGCGGCCCGCGCGGCTTCGGCGCAATCGATGATCGCGGTGAGCTGCGGCACGCCGACCCCTGAAACGATGCGGGTCGTGCAGATGGAGCCTGGGCCAATTCCCACCTTGATCGCGTCGGCGCCAGCATCGATCAGCGCTTTCGTCCCGTCCGCGGTCGCCACATTGCCTGCGACGAGCGCGGCCTTGTTCGATGCACGCTTCAATCGCGCAACCTGATTTAGCACGGCCTGCGCATGGCCATGCGCCGTATCCACCACGATGCAATCGGCGCCGGCATCGATCAACATGAGCGCGCGCTCAAAACCCTGGTCGCCCACGGTCGAGGCGGCAGCGACCCGTAGCCTACCCTCGGCGTCCTTGCAGGCGGCGGGATGCAGTGTCGCCTTTTCCATGTCCTTAACGGTCACCAGGCCGACACAGCGGAAATCTTCGTCAACGACAATTAGCTTTTCCAGGCGATGCTGATGCAGGAGGCGCCGCGCCTCTTCCTCGTTCACGCCTTCGCGGACCGTGATGAGATTTTTCGTCATCAGTTCGCTGACGGGCTGCAACGAATTGTCGGCGAACCGGACATCGCGGTTGGTCAATATGCCGCACAGCCTCGCCGGTTTCCCGCTTGGGCCGCGCTCGACCACGGGAATGCCGGAAATCCCGTATCGGCGCATAAGCGCAAGGGCATCGGCGAGTGTTTCATCTGGAAAAATCGTGATCGGATCGACCACCATGCCGCTTTCGTAGCGCTTGACCTTGCGAACTTCTTCGGCCTGTTCGGCAGGATCGAAATTACGATGAATGACGCCTATGCCGCCGGCCTGGGCAAGCGCGATCGCGAGCTTCGCCTCGGTGACAGTATCCATGGCAGACGAGACTATTGGAATGTTCAAACTGATCGTGGACGCGAGTTTCGTCTTCAGTTCGGCAGCACCGGGCAGGACTGCCGAATGACCCGGCAGAAGCAGCACATCGTCGAATGTGAGTGCTTCGTTGAGCGAGGGCCGGGGGATCAAAGCCAAAGCCAACTCCGTAGTTTGCCTCGCGGCGGCATCGCCGCAAGAGTTCGCGGGGAGACGGATTTTTGCAAACTAGCGCTGTTCAAGAGCTGCCAGCGGCTCATAGCACGCCCGGAACGGAGCGCAAAGGCGTGTCCGCGCTCAGGACATATGAGACTGTGGCGGTCTCCTGGCTGATTGGGTTTGAGCGTATGCGAAAGGTGTCTTTCCGCCAAGTGCTCCGTGTGGTCTGTGGTGGTTGTAGAGATGCTGGTAGCTGTCGACGATTGGGTTGAGGGCTTCGACATTTGGCGGCAGGTCGTAGGTTTCGTAGAACTCATGGCGCCATGAGCCGTTACATCGCTCGACGCCGCCGTTTAGCTTGGGCGATTTTGGCGGCAGGACGAAGAGGCGGATGGCTTTTTTCTGGCATGCTTGTTCGAACTCGGCCATGAACTCGGAGCCGCCGTCGACCTGGATGGCTTTGACCGGGAAGGGCATGTTGGCAATGATTTTGTCGAGGAACAGGGCGGCAGAGCGGGCGGTGGCGCGGTTGTAGGCGCGCCCGACCGTCCATTTGGCGACCGGGTCATAGGCGGTGAAGTGCTTGACCGCTTTTTCCGGCGTGAGATTGATGTAGACAGTGTCCAGCTGGACGATGGCGCCGGCCTCGGTGGCTTTCAGATCGCGCGGCAGGCGGGTGGCAAAGCGGCGTTTGGCGCTCCAACGGCGGGCATAGGGGCGCTTGCGCAAGGCTGGCACAGACATGACTACGCCGCGCGCGACGAGCTTGGCGAGAATGCGCCCGACGGTTGCGTTGGAGACGGCAAACCCGTCCTGGCGCAAAAGCGGCCCCAGTTTTTCGCGGCCCCACATGGGAAAGTCCAGCCGCAGCCGCTCCACCGCTGCCGCCAGCGCCGGGGTCCAGCTTGGCCGGCGCACCCGGCGCGGCCTGCGGCTCAGGGGTTCGGGGCGCGCTTGCCAGCGGTAGAGGCTGGCGCGCGGCGCCCGCCTTTGCGGCCTGGCTGGCAGTCAGCCCGTCCGCCATCGCCCGGCGCCAGCGGACGACGGCGTCGCGTCTTCTCGCGGCTTCGATATTTGGGGTCTTCGCCGCGAGAAGACGCGACGCCGAACGACCATTGCGGATAAGATGACCGGGCAAGCCAAAAACTTGCATGGGGGGTCTCCTGAAGTTGTCGATTGCAACCTCAGCTTGGGAGACCCTCTTCAATCCCGCAATCGTCTCATATGTGTTTGAGTGCGGACAAGGAGAGTGTGCATCCGCGGGCAAATAGCTAGACTTTGCAACGCCGCATTCATTTCGCAGCTAGCGTCGCAAGTCTCTCATGGCGCGAGAAAAGTTCACTCCGTCAGGTTTGGCACCCCATTTATTTCCTTGCGCTGAGCCAAGAGGCAACGTTCGACTTGCCAAGATTGATCGCGTGGACAAGGAAAAAGCTCGACACGATAGCCCATTCGAACGTGTCATAGGGCGCAGGCAGTTTTGGCACGCCGAAATAGGCGGCGCCAAGGAATGCCTTGCTTGCCAAGATGGTGTCGATGTACACGAGCCCAAAATGTACAGCAGGCGGTAGTCCGGCGATTAGGGTGATAACACGATAGGCCGGCGTCCCATAAAGCTGTACCTTCACGGCGCTCAATTGCACGTCCGCCGTGAGAGCGGTTTGCATGACAGAGGCATCCGACTTTGTCGCGGCCTCGAAGCCTGCCTCGCCGGTCGTGAGCTTCGTCCGCTCATAATCCGTCCAGGCTGCGACGAATGGCTTGATGACGCCGCCCAGGACAGAATTCAAAATAGGCATAAGAAGTGCCAGCATTTTCGCTTTCCCTCAAACCTTCGACGCTGGGGTTGGCGCGGGCGCGGGGGCGATGGGCACCAACTTTGCCGCCGCGACAATCCCGTAAACGTGTGTGATGGCGGTCGCAGCGGCGAGGCCTGCGGCCACGTGATCCGCCGTGCTGGATGCCATGAAAAGGTTCCAGCCGGTGAATCCGTTGATTTCGTCAAGGATGGCCGGGAATTGCGGGAAGATTGCAGCGAGCGAACCGAGAATAACGGTTTCGAACCCGCTGAGCCGCGCACAGAGTTTTCCCCAAAGCGAAGCGCCCGCTGCATCGGCCTTTTCAATGATCCCGCTTACCTCGCGGTATTGTTTGATCTTCGGCTTCACAATGAAGATGTAGATTATGGCGACCAGCGCCAGGATGACAAAATCGTGCATAACGTTTTCCCTTTCTAAAGATTGCCACCAACGCCGCGTGGCGCGATTTCCTGAACCGTGACCAACTCCACATCTGAGATCGGCCGGTGTGCCGCCACGAAAGTCATGACCGTCGTCACAATTCCAAGAACGATAAAAGCAACGCCAATCGCGTCGATAATTTTCATGCGGGTAGCCTTTCAAAAAGCACGAAGATGATGCCACCTAATCCAAGAGGAACGGGGGCAAGGAGCTCGTCGGCAAGATTGTGCTTGCCGCCGATACCTTCGAGCCATACGCCGGTGATCATGAGGGAAAGGACGGTAAGGGTATCAACCAATGGTTGGATCACTGCCTTGCCTCCGTGACGAATGCGGCGGCGCGCTGGCTCTGGCGCCACGCGTGAAATAAGAAAATTCCGGCGATGATCGCGACCACAGCCAAAATGCTGGTTTCAGCCGCGCCGCTCATGCCGCCATGGATAGCGTGAGCGATTGTGGCACTTCCTGCGATCGTGCCGCCGACGACTGCCTGGGCGGACTTCTTGCCGGAATGGACGTTCGCTTCTCCGGCCTTGCGGGCGAGAACCTTCGGCGCTTTCTTTCCGTATGCCATTCGGATCGCAAGTGCTTCGCATGCGGCGATGCGTCGCCCCCAGCCGCGCCCGAATCGGCTCCAGGTGCGCAGCGCATGCAGGAATGAAAGCCTGCGCGCGCAAATACCGCTGATGAGATCGCTGGTCGATATGTTCGCCGTCTTTAGAACACTGGCCCTTACGGCGAGAGCCTTCGCCGGTCCGCTATTTACCGCGAGGTCGAACACGCAGAGGTCCTCGCCTGGAAGCATTGCACCGGCCTTGACGCGATCCCAATATTCGTTGCGATAAATGTCATTGCGCTCGGCGGCTTCGATCATGAA
This sequence comes from uncultured Alphaproteobacteria bacterium, assembly GCA_963851225.1. Lineage (GTDB taxonomy): Bacteria > Pseudomonadota > Alphaproteobacteria > Rhizobiales > Beijerinckiaceae > Methylocapsa. The sequence continues at coordinate 68,322 of CAWKON010000054.1, forward strand.
GACATCCCTGCGCTCGATGGCCTTTTTTCTGCGGTACGCATCATAAGTCGCTTGCGTCACGCCCTCCATTGTCCGGCCGCCAGGATCTTGCGGGTCGTCTGATTTGCCGCCCTCGTAGGTCAGCGTGAACGCGAGACACGCATGGAAATTTTCAGCCGCCATCATGTGCTCCAATAAAAAAAGCCGCCTTTCGGCGGCCCTCGCGGTGAGTGGAGAAAACGAAAAACTCATCCGATGATATTTGAGTCTTCCTCTCGATCCCGAAGATAATTGTCGAACATGCGTTCGAGGTCAGGTTTGTTGCCGGAAAACCCAAGCACGCCTTAGCTGTTGCGCTTCAAGTCGGTGTGCGGGTTGAACTGATGTTTGATGAACATATCCCAGCGGCTTATGTAGCCGCGGCGCGTCTTGTCTCCGTGCCAGCGATGCTCAATTGTCCCTGGCACGTAGCCAAGCTTACCGCTTACATGTGCAAGCGCGCGATCTTCCCAAAGCTTTACGGCGTCGCGATATGCGCCTCCGATGCCGTCCGGCAAGGAAGCATTCGCGAGGCCCGCGAGGCCGAGGGCCATGTGATGGTCGCCGCTGCCCATGCCGCCGAGCTCGAATAGTCCGCAGATTTTATCGAGAATCTTCCTGACCCAGCACCATGCGAGATCCACTATGCGGATAATCATAGCATCCGCCATTATGCCTCCAATATCTCTGACCTTTGGGAGCGACCAGCTTGCCGCGGTGATGACAGCTCGCAAAACTCCCATGCGACTGGACATGATTGTCGTTTAGGCCGAGGTCGTAGGCTGTTTTCCAAGGCTGAACGACCGGATAGAGCTGGAGCGCATGAATGGTCTCCGTGGCCCACCCGGATTTGCGGAAGTGGACGTCGGCATCAAAGGTCCCGATATATCTTGCGTTATGCGGAAGACGGCTGATCCCGATGTTCAACAAATTCTCTTTGGACCACGCCAAAGTGTAGGCTCGCACGGGGACATGCGCGACGCGCGTAGGGTCACCGATATCGGCAAGATCGTAACCCCGCGCGCCATGGGCTGCCTCAACAATCGTCACATGAACATTTGGCTCGCGAAGCCAATTCGCGATCGCCTCGCGGGCGAGGAAGATACGAGATTTCCATCGAATCGGGTTTGAAATCGCGGTCACGATATGCCAAAGTCCCGTCGACGCTCATTGAATCGCCCCGATGGTGAACGGGCCGGTCGCCGGGCGCGGTTGCTTGTAGAAATCCCAAACGACGCCGTTGCTGTAAAGATTTAGGCCTGCATTTTGCAACGGCGATCCAGTGGCGGGCATGAAATTGCCGGTTGATTGGCTTGTGAAAATTGGATCGACCTGGATCAACCCGTGAATTTCTTTGGCGGGCGGCCCGAAGGCGGCAGCCCATGGCGCAAGCAACTGATTACTGACGCTTGTCACACCTAAGTAGGGTGCGCTCCCATCACGCTCTGACCAATTGTTATAGTCCAGGGTCATTGGCATCCCATTGAGAGCAAAGCCAGCATATTGTGACAAAAGAAAAACGAGCGGCGAGCACCCAGCGAACGTGTTATTTTCAATAAATACATTGCTGATTGTGACAAAACTATCAGACGTTATGTTGACAATCCAGTCTTGAGTGCCATTCGTTCTCTGCCCGAGAGCCCATCCTGTAGTATCATAGCATGTGTTGTTATAAACATAAAATCCGTTGACCGTGTTTGATCCAGAACCTTCTCTAGTTAAATTAACAACAGCTCCCATCATCTTCCACAATATGTTATTTCTTATAGTAACATTATTTGCGTAACCATTTACGCCGGGGCCTTCTCCACCGACGCTTGCATCCCATACCTGATATATAAAATTTCTCTCGATCAAAATCGTATCAACATGGTCATCCCAATCTATGCCGTCACCATACCTTGTTCCTGCCCCGCCCAAATTTCCGCCGCCAATCCATTGAACAATGCAATCTCTCACAGTCATATTGTTTCCGGTATTAAGTACAATACCTGTTCCACCGCAGAACTGTACAGTTAAGTTCTGGTAAATTACATAATTAATATTGTTACTATAAATACCGCATTGGTCTATGGCTAATTCCAGGCCTGGCATTGCCGTTGCGGGGTTACCGACCGAATAGACTTGCACCGTCCATTGCGCCGGGCCCGCGGCCGTCACAAATTGCCATTGACCCCTGGCTGTAGGGGAAGCGGCCAGCCCGGCGAGCCCGGTCTGCACACCAAAGGAGGCGAAAAGCGCTCCAGCCGGGAGTGGTGCCGGTGCCGCAGAGAGCCCCCACAGAAGGTTCGACACCTCGTTGGCCGCGTTGTACGGGAGGCCATTTGTTCCTCCAGAAGGGGGGAACGTCTTCACGCTCTGCCAAAGGTTCGTCCCGATATTTGTCCAATCGGTGGTCGCGGATGCCGACACGGATCCTTGGATAATCGGATTGAGACCGGTTCCATATGCGTCCACGACAATTGGATTTCCGGCGATCCCGCTATAGAATGGCTTGAGTTTCAGCTGCTCCCGCCAGACGTCGCCGCGCTTGAACAAGACCGACGTGCCTGGCGCAAAGCTTTGTGCATTTACCTTCGCGATGGTTTGCCACGGCGCCGCAAGCGTCCCCTCATTGGAATCGTTGCCGGTCGATTGGCTCACGTAGAAGACCGTCGCGCCGATAGTTGGACCGGCCAGGGGGCTTATCGCGGGAACACTTGACCCCGCTAAATTCGTTGCCGTCACCACAACGGTAATTAGGCCCCCAATATCGCCGGAGGTCAAAGTGTACGTCGCGGCCGTCGCGCCGCTGATGGCGGAGCCTTCGTTTTGCCATTGGTAGGCCCAGCTCGCCGGCGAATTCGACCAGGTCCCCGTAGAGGCCGAGAGGGTTTGGCCAACTTGCACTATTCCGGAAATTGTAGGGAGTGCCGTGTTGACTGGTTTGGCGAGGTTGATACTATAACCTCCCACAAATGGTAGTTTAGAATTGATCTTGCGCATTTCGTTTGCCTATTTTCTTGGAAACAATGTCAGCGGTTAATCGTCGCTTACTCCAAGCTGCACTGTAATGTCTGATGTAGATGTAGACGTTAAGGTTGCTGCGGACACGGTAACTAGGACAACATAGAGCTTAGACGCGACGAATTGTGTCCCGATCCCGCCGACGGTCCATAAGGTATGCGTACCGAGCCCGCTAACCGGCACATTCAAAGGGATGATTGCGAGCAAAGAGGCAATATCGGCTGGATTAATTGCCGGCGCCGATTTGTCGGCCCAAGTGGAATTTGCCGGGTTTGCGCTAAAAATATAAGCTTGAAGCGCGGTAGTGAGAATCGACTTGGAGGTTACCCGCAAGGACATAAGAGTGCCGCTGCCAGCGCCGCCAATTGGGAACGTCATCAGACCGCCGAGCACATTGCCTGCAGTGTAAGCGCCGTTCGATGTAACCGGCGGCGTCACGGTGGCCATGGTCGTGCGCCCGATGATCGAACCGATCGCGTTTGTGCCGGCGGGGAGCGGCGCCAGTTAATTTGCGGCCGTCGCGGCACCGGCCGGAAGAGGAAGCGACGCGGCAGAGACCGGTTGGGTCGCCTGCCAGAACGTACCCATGACCGCCAGCGGGCCGGCAAGTCTGCCGTAGATTCCGGAGAGCCAGCCGCGTATACCAACGGCGCCGGTCGGCGGCGTAACGCCGGTTGCATCCGTGCCATCCTGCGCGGCACCGGCCGGAAGAGGAAGCGACGCGGCAGAGACTGGTTGCGTCGCCTGCCAGAACGTACCGGTGACCGCAAGCGAACCCGCGAGTTTGCTGTAGATTCCGGAAAGCCAGCCGCGTATGCCAACGGCGCCCGTCGGCGCCGTAACGCCGGTTGCATCCGTGCCATCCTGCGCGGCACCAGCTGGAAGAGGAAGCGACGCGGCAGAAACTGGCAACGGGATGCCGCCAGTGACGCCCTGCACCGGCAATGCCACAGTATCAGATGTTCCAGCCGGATTTGAGGCGGGAAGCGAGTGAATCATAATGGAATTGCCGGGTGCCGAAATGTCGTTCGGTGCGCCTGTCATCGTTCTATCTCCTTCTCACGTGTGACAACATCTGGCCTCCTGAGCCAAATGGCGAACTTAGATTGGTAAAGAATTGTCGATATGGCCCGTTCTCGCTGCGTAAAAAATCCCGCCTCCTGAGCTGGTCGAAGGATGGCGGGATGCATCAAAGGCAGAAAAAGAGGCGCAGCGCCTTTTATGAAGGCGGCGGACCAATCGTCAGATATTGGATCGATAGCCTTATCGTGCCGCCCGTGAAATTGCCGCCCGCCGTGGAGGTCAGAAGCAACGATGTCGCGGAATAAAAATTGTTCGGCCCACCGATGCCGGCGTTGTTCGATCCCGCGCTTGTCCCTAACCCGGTCGCGAACATGGCGGGCGTCCCCGTCACGCCGATTTCGAAGGCGGTACAGCCCGTAATCGCTGCGATGACGCGATGCGATACGCCGATCACCATGGCGCGGGCCGGGATTTGCAGTACCGTCGAATAGGTCGTGCCGCCCGTCGTAATTGTCTCGATGCCGCCTTCGAGCGTATTCATTTGCATAAATGAGCCAAAGACTCCGCGGACCGCGCTTGCCTTAAAGCCGCCATTCGTCGCGCCGTCCTGGATAAATAGCTCGTGCGTGTCCGTGCTGATAAAGACCTCTCCCTGCGCGCCATAATTGGCAAGGACGTTGGCGAGCGTATCGCGCCGAAGTTGGACCTGAACCGACATTCTTAAATCTCCTAGTGGACCCGCTTCACGCTGACGGAACTTGGTTAAATGACGATCATTGCCATGCGCCCCACATCTTCTCGCGTTGCTTCGAATCCTTGCGTGCTAGAAAGACAACGCCAATGGGGACCAGCAAGGGTGTGCTCAAAAGCAGTCCCAGCGAGCTGTCGCTGCTTCCCGCGCCATTTCAAATACGCAGTCGTGGAGTCCCATTGCCTGCAAGCACAATGAGTCCTCATTGCATTAGGGTTAAGACCTGATTAATTATGTTTTGATTCAAGAGGCTAGTCACCGCGTTGGAGGGCTAGCCGATGGACAAGCATCTTTTTTGGTTCACGGACGAGCAATGGGCGAAGATCGAGCCTTTGTTGCCGGCCAACCAACCCGGGCCGCAACGCCACGACGATCGGCGTGTTCTGAGCGGGATCATGCATGTCCTTAAGATCGGCTGCCGCTGGGTCGATTGCCCACGGGAATACGGCCCCGCGAAGACCATCTACAATCGCTTCGCTCGATGGAGCGATCGTGGCATTTGGCAGAAGATATTCGAGACGGCCGCCGCACCCTCCGAGCCACCGGGCGAGGTCGCCTTGGACAGTTCCCATATCAAGGCACACCGCTGCGCCAGCGGTGGAAAAGGGGGGCCGAGCTTCAGGCCATCGGGGTCACGAAGGGTGGCAGAAACAGCAAGATACACGCTCTTGTCGACGAATATCTCAGGCCTTGGGCCTTCATCCTGACCCCTGGCAACACTGCCGATTGCGTCATGGCAGAAGACTGCGCCGGCCTGGTTGCGGGGATCAAGCAGCTGCTCGCCGACAAGGCCTATGACACCAATGCGTTTCGCACCTACCTGAAGCAGCACAACATCAAGGCCGTTATTCCGAGCAAATCCAACCGCAAGAAGCAAATCCGGCACAGCAAAACTGCCTGCAAGAGACGCAATGTCATCGAGCGATGCTTCGGGAGGCTGAAAGACTTCCGCCGCATCGCCACACGATACGACAAGCTCGCAGAAATTTACTTTTCGGCGCTCTGCTTCATCGCCGCAGTCGTCTACTGGCTACCAAATAATTGAGTCCTGACCCTAGAGAAACTCGCGATATTGGCGCCGCTCATTGAAGCACTAAATCGTCACTATGGAATTCCGGCGCCAAGATCGGCTGTGGCAAGACGGAATCCGTCGCTGACAAGTCCCCATTGGTCCGTTTCCGAGACGGCAGCGGTCACGCGGCCAAAGTCGAGACTTGTCCCCGCGACCAATGCCTGTGTCACCTGCCCGATCGGTTGACCCGCGCCGGTTGGCGTATAGGTGTAGACCGCGCATTCGGATAGGTCCTCGACTGCCTGGCCAAAGATATTGAAGCTTTGGAATTTCAAGTAGAGCGGGGCACCGACAAATGCGGCCGGCAAAGGATATTGAAAGATCGCGCTATCGATCCGCGTGAACGGCGCGCCGATCGAATGCGAGACGGCGGAGGTACCGTAAAATGCCCTGATAATCCCCGTTAACGAATACGCATTCGGCGGCGGCGCGGCAAGAAGCGTCGCCGTCTGGTAAGCGATCAACTCATTGTCGATGAGGCACAGCGTTACACCGTTAGCCGCGTCAGTGGCGGTCCCGCTCAACAACTGGCCGCCGCTCTCCTCCAGGTTCACCGAAAGGGTCGTATCGGTTGGAGCCATGGCCGTCATGGTTACACCTTGGCGCGAAGGCGCTGAGATGGTCCCGATTTGGCCGTAAGTCGCGTTGTCGGTTGAAATCCAAACGAACGCGCCGCCCCAATTCGGATCGGCGACACCAGCGACGCCTTCCGGTATGGCGACGGCGTTCACCGTGTAAGTCGCCCCGGTAAATGCAGAAAATGCCGGAAGAAAGGTTGACGATTGAGTAACCCCGTTCGTTGGGTTGTTCCAAGCGAACTCGGCTCCCCAAATATAAATTCCGTCCCCTGTTGTGCCCGTGTAGGAGTGCGAACCGAAAACGGTTTCGACCTGGACATTGATCGTTGGAGCGATGGCCGCTGCCATAAGGAAAGAGATAGAAAGCTGAAACCAATTTCCCTCGGCGGCCGTTATGTTCGCCTCAATTATCCCGGAGTCCGGAGTTTGAACCGTCCCGCCGACGAGATCGAACTCGCAGCCGATAACCCCGGCGCCACAGTCGCCGGCGAGCCGGACCATGGTTCTTTCGATCGCCTGAGCGTAAATCGAGAAGTACACCGTATCGCCAACGGCGCGGGCCGATAGCATTGTTTGGCTTGCCGCGTGGGTGCCAGTCGAATTGTCCTCGGCGAGCTTGTATGCCGTCGCTATGCCACCGGATACCGCGGCCCATATCTGCGCCACGCCGCCGGTGAACGAAGCCGGCGGCTCAAAGATAACCGGCGCATTGATGCGCGCGGGCACGACGGCCTGGTTCGTCGAATTGCTCGAGTTCTCTTCAACTGAATATTCTACCCCGGTAGCGATGCCGCCTGGAAATTCCTCGGCGGTGACGGAGAGAAGACCATCATCCTCCTCGATCGACGTAATTCTGATTGTGGTGTTCGTCAGGCCGAGCGCGGAATCCGTGATCGTCACAAGGTCCATCGGCTCGAGAAGGCAATATTCGAATGAAAGCTTGAAATTGTACATGTTGCGGATATAGAGACCGCGTTGCAAAATCAATTGCGCGGAAATCTGTGCTACCTTCGAGTCGCAAATCTCCGCCGCGGTAATGTCGGATGCCATGCGAAGCCCGTAAAGCTCGATCGCATTTTGATCAAAAACTTCGATCGGCGTTGTGTCGTAATAGTGCTTTCGTTGGTTGATTTGAAGGCGCTGCCAATTGGAGACTGAATAAGGATCGGAACGAACGACTTCTATGGGGTCTTTGCCGTCCTCATGGATAATGTCGTCATCCGTCAAATTGTATACTGGCGTCACGTTTGGACTGAACGTGACATTTCCAATGCTGGTTTTCCCTGTGATTGTCGTGTCCCCATAGGGGATGATTTTAAGCTTTCCGCCGGACCAAACGGCTGCCGTGTTGGTGAGCTGCAACCAGCGGGCGAGAATGCTGTTTGCGGCCTCTTGATTTGTGAGGGCCGGAACTCATTGCGAGCCCAACAGCCCGGCAATAATTCTGGTAGGAGGAATCCCACGAGGACGCGGACTGCGTGCCGGATTGAGACCCGGACGTATTGATCGGGGTGCCGCCGGGCGTCGCGGAAATTTGGAAATTCGTTCCGGGCACCACGACGTAATAGGCGTCTCCCACCGTCAACCCCGTGGGGAGCGCACCGGTCGTCGAAAAAGTGATGGCCTGATTGGCCACAAAGCTGTTCGCTGTCCAGGTAACAACGCAAGGGGAGGCAATCGAAATGGTGACTACCGCGGAAGTCGAGCTGGAAAAAATCGTCGTGGCGTCGATGCTTGCCGCTGGAAAAAGCACTCCGTACTGAGCATTGGTAAGAAAGTCCTGGATGATGAGCGCCGGATCTGAATCTAACCCATTTACGACATTACCGGCCCAAATACTGTTTATGCCGGAGACCGCGAAGGAGAACTGCGGGAGGTTCGGGCTCGACCCAAGATTATAATTGAACGAGCCTACATAAGCGAGACCATTATATCCGAGCGCCTGCTTTGGGAAGTACGCTTGCAAATAACCCCATGGCGTTTGCGGTGTATAGCCAAGTGTGGCCTGCTCTATACCAGACCCATTCAATCCAAAGTAAAACTGTTGATTGAAAAACGTTGAACGGATATAGCCGATCGGCCCTTCGCAAAGACCCATGGCATACGACGTATAGTATGTATAACCTTGAAGTTGCTGGCCTCCGCCCTTGCCTCCGCTCTTATTATACTTTGGTTTTGAATAAAACCCGCCCGTCCAGATCACGTTCGGCGCGATTCTATTTGTCCCATATACGATTGCGATGGGCACCGCATTGCTGGATGTCTGAATCTGCAAGCCGGTGTAGCGCGGGATGTATGCCGCCGGGGTCGAGTGCTGTCTCAGAAAACCCATTTCGTGCTCCAGGCCGCAGCGCTAAGCGCCAGGCCAATCCCGATCTTTCGACCAAAGGCTAAAAAATTTAGGGAGGCGCGCGGCGTTACAGAGAGCCGGGTTGCGCGCCACTTCTTCTTCAAGCACGACCAACGCAGGCTGGAACGCGTGGACGATGGTCAGCGGGCTCACCGCGGTTACAATGCCGCCATGCGCGTAGCAACGCCCATAGCGAAAGACCATCACGTCGCCTGGCAGCGGCGCGGCCACTTCCTTGGCGCGATCGAAGATAAATCCGAGATAACGCTCCTCGGACCTCTGCAGATACCAGTCGTCGGCGTAGGGGCGCGGATCGAACGGCGCGCAGAACCCGGTATCGACGAAGACGCGAACGAGCAATAAGCCACAGTCAACCCCGCCGCCCTTGATATCACCCTGAGGGTGATAGGGCGTGCGAACCCAGGAACGCGCCTCGCGCACGACAGCGCGACGTTGATCGTCTTCGCTGCTCATTTGCTTCTAAGACGAAGAGTAGAGGTTTATCACTACGAGAATCATGCACCCGATACCGATAACCGCGAGGACCGGCCCAAGACCTTCCTCGTAAAGCATCTCGAGATGCCCGATGAATTTGCCAACATAACGCAAGTTAAAGCTCCCTGGACGGACCCTGCTTAGATCGAATAGGTTACTGGCGGGATGTAGGGAAAGCCGCGGAAATTCGCGAGATTGTTGAACTTGTTCGTGCAAGTGGACTGTGTATGATCGCAGCCGAAATTGACGCTGAAGGCATCCCCGGTTGCTGGCGGGTTCAACAGCGGATAAGATAAGCTTACAGAAACGCCGGCGACCGCGGTTTTGACATTTGCGGTGACCCCGGCATTGATCCCCGATGAAAACGTAATCGTTCCCTGGTTGAAATTCGTGCTTGCGCCGGACCAATTGATCGTCGAGTTTGTCGAACCGGCGCCAACCGTGCCCGACGTGCCAAATGCGCTTTTCACGAGCGTGCACCCGGAATCGTACAACACGTGCTGGCAGGCCGGCGAATAGACATTCCGTGGCATTTGCAAATCGAGCAGCACAAGGTCCGAGTTAACGGTGATCTGCGCCGTTGTGCGGCCAATGCTGTCAATCGTGCCGATCCGGCCCTTGAAGAGAATTACGCTGCCGATCGGGCTGGCGGCATCCGCGGCCGACCAGGAATTCAGGAATGCTCGCTCGCGCTGAATCTCGCAGCCGTCGAACACCCCGTTTCGCAACGCTTGCAGAAAAGGGACGCCGCCAACCGTATCAGTCGCTCTTGCAGACATGGTGATTTGCTGTTGATCGACCGCGAGGCCGACGGCGCATTTGAATTTCATGCCATCAATGAGGATGGAGTTCGCCGAAAAGACATAGCCATTGAGTGACACCGGTACGTCGGCATTGGTGTAGGTCAAGATCAAGCCGGTGCGTAGCGTGAATGTATAACAGTCGGCTACGATGGCTTGTACGTCCGGCTTGGCCCGGAGCGCGTCGATGTAGTTTATGAGCGCAGTCGTGGCGGCTCGCATGGTCCTAGAATGCCCCAGGATCGCCCGTGTGCGCGGTGACTTGATCGGGAATGAACCAATCCTCGGAGAGAAGGTCTTCGTGCCGGGCAGGCCATGGGATGGATTTTCCGTCATGAATAGACAAAATCTGTGGCAGATCGCCATGCGCCACAAGCGGAGCCAGTTCGAGCCATATCTCATGCTCCGCCCATTCCGGACGGGAAACGCGGTTGCCGATTTTCAACGCCTCGATAGCTTCACCAAATGTCATGGGACTCTCCTGTTTAGGCCTCGAGTTGCTCAATAATGGCGACGACTTCCCGCAGGCGGCCCGCCTCGATGAGATCGATAGGCCGCGCATTGCGAATGGCCGCGTTGCCGGTGTAGAGCCATGCGTCTGCATCGTCTTCGGTGTAAAAATCCGGTAGCATCTTCTTAACGTTCTTTACCATTTCGGATTCTTCCCTCATGGCTTCACGCTCCTAAACTTCAAGCTTTGCACCTGCCAAAGCCCGTTCATAATATTCTCGAAGTCTTCTTGATCGTCGAGAAACCGGCAGTTGAATGCGAAGGAAAAGCTCGCCGTGATCGCGACCAAATTACCGGGCGCGGTTGCGAAGGTAAGCGTATTGGGTGTCGTGAGAGTCCAGGCGGACGGTTGATTCACGCCGTTCAGATAGACATTCGTGACGGTCGTGACCCACGACGCAGGCTCCGTCGCACCGCCAAGCGTGCGAACAAAGGTGAAGGCCGTTGTGCTCCCGTCGCCTGTCGCGATTGCCTGATTGGTGGCCGAATTATCTGTGGGGTCGGTATAGAGGAACGTCCCAGATTGACCTTGGCATTGGATGTAAAGGCCCACGAGCGATTGCAGCGAGTTTGCCCCGAGGCCAGGGTAGGAGCCGTTCGAATCTAGCCCGTCGATCGTGAGCTCGAACTCGTAAAGCGTGGTTGCATAAAACGGCAACCTCACCTCGCGGCCGGACACATGGCTTGCTACGCGGGTCGAAAACGATGGCCGTTTGTGGACGCTCCAGGAAAGCCCGGGAAGAGCAGGAAAATTAAACGGCATCTGAACTCCACCTGGTTGATCCGGCACCGGCGGCGTCAAAAAAGGCCCCTTGCCGTTCAGCCAATTTCCCGTCTGCCAATTGCCGGCGTCGCCCCAAACATTCACTAGATTTGGGAAAGCTGGGAAAGGCCGCGCATCCCAGTTCCACACCGAACAGAATGCCGGCTCGATCATCTTCACGCCGCCGCCGGACACCGCGTTGTGGCCGTCCACAAACCAATATTCGTAGATTGCTTGGAGCGCCAACAGAGAGAGATTTTGATTTGGCGTGGGGAGAAACCCACCGCCTTCCGACGGCTGCCATATCGACCAAAATGGCGTCGCGCTTTCTGTCGATTTCGCGTCGAAGAAAACGTTCGGCTGGTTCGTGCATTTGTCGCAAGATGGGAAACCGTATTCCGTAAAGACAATCGGTTTGGACTGTGCAACCCATTCGGTATTTAGTCCGTGCGGTATTTCGCCAAACCCGTCGTGCGCATCGTAAACAGCCTGATGTGGGTTGTTCCACCACCACCGGAGCTGCTTGTTGCCGAGAATCTGCTGACCGGCAAAAAATTGGTTGCGCGATTGAGTCAGGCGGACGCCTTCCGGGAGCGAGACTTGCAGATCGGAGCCGAGCGGATCGTTCCCGCGGCCGAGATTGTTCGAGTCGGAATAGTACCAATTGAACTTCTCGCCGCCCTCAATGTTCGCCTTGAGATAGGCCTTAGAGTTCAAAGTGGGCGGCCCGGACAGCCCCAAATTGCTCATTACGGCAGGCGCCGGCGGCCATGCAGGCGCGGCACTCAATAGGCCATAATCCAGCCTTGACGCCGGAGCTTGCCCTGCGACAGCCCCGTAATCAGCCGTCGAAACCACAGGGTCGCTCGCCGCGTGGCCATAACCGTATGCGCTATCCGATGCGGCAGGCGCGCTCCAATTCGCGATATCGAGATTATTGCTTATCCCCGTGGCCGGAAGAAGATTTCCATTGCCCGTCGTCCAATCGGAGAGCGGCAGATAGTTGTCGAAGCAAACGAGGTCGATGTTGTTGTGCGACCAAAGCTGATCGAGGTGAGGCCATTGGCCATTGGTGCCGGTGGATGGATTGGATCCATTATGCTGCCAGCCCATCCAATCCGACCAATCGGCCGCGTAAGAGATGAGATTGTGGAGCCCGGTCAAATCCTTCGTGAAGCCCGCCATGTCGAAGACGCTGCGCACATCGTCTGAAAGCGTGATCATTCCGGCGACGAAGGGGTAATCCCAAATTGCCTTACCACCTCCGTCAGTGGTGCCGGCAAGCGTCCACCCAGGCCCGCGTATTGTTTCCAAGCCACGAAACTCAGAACCAATAAGAAGTAAGTCGACACCGCCAGCAACCACGCACAAATTAGCATAGTGAAGAACCATGCGCCGGTAAGTAAAATCAGTAGGCGAACCAGCATATGACACCGTCTTGTTTGTGACATCGCGGGTAAATTGCGATGTGGCGGCGGTGCCGAGGAACGCTGCCACAGCGCTTGCTGCGGCGGCCGACACGTCCGGCGAGTAGGTGATGCGCCCACGCCAGGATTTCGCGCTGTCGTCCATCAGAATGAATGGATAGAACACGACGCGCAGCCCGCGCGCCTTCAAATTCACGATGCACTCGACGATCGACTGATCGGATGGCGTGCCGCCATATGTGAAGGAGCTGCCGGAGGACGAAATCGGAATGAGTCCGGCGGATGTTTCCGTGAGCCCTGACACCATCCAATGGTCCGGTGTCCACGTCGAACCGTTCCATTTTTGAAACGCGGACGGCGAGATGACTGGCCATGGCAACCCGGTCATCGGGTTGATGATCGAGCCGTTATTGACGTATGTCGTCGCGGGATAAATCTGGCAATTCGCGATGGCCAAGTCATCCGAGTTCCCGAACCAAGCGCAGACGACCGCCACGGTCGTGCAAGCGGGAAACGCGGCTTGAAGCTGGTCAATCGAATAGGAATAGTCGGTTTTGGGAAATGTGCCGCCGTTGAAATTGTCGTAATAGGTGTCGACACTGGACATCGAAAGTTCGGTGACGCGTTGGCCACTGTGCGCCGTCGTGGAATAGGTGAATTCTCCTGTCGCGGGCAGGAGGTTGACGCCATTGACGAAGTCCATGCATCAGTGCCGCTTCTCATCCTCAATCGCTTGCCACTCGCATAATGCCACATGAAAAAGTTGGCCAGGTCGAAGGCCGCTAACTTGACGGATGACCAAAGAAGACCGATTGACGCCACTACGGATAATCACCGGCCAATTTACGCGCATTTCGAGGTTCTTCATGGATGCAGCTTGGAAACAATGAATCTGGTGAGACCCGCACTGCCCGACGTCGCAAGCACGGAGATGAATTGGCCAACGGAAAATGCCTCGCCGATCAGAATCGCGAGAAGGACTCTAGATTGGCGGGAGTGCCGGAGAGATCGGATTGAACCAATTCCTGGCGCCGTCAGTGACGAGCAAACAACCGCGGCCTACGTCGTAATAGCAATCTCCCGTGCTTAATGAGCCGGTGGGCCGCTGATTGTACCACAAGATGCCCTTAAAGGTGCCAGCAAGAACCCACAGTGGCGCACCTGGAATAGGGCCAACAGTGCCGATCAAAGCCGGAACTTGCGCGGGCGGGACCGATAAATTTGCAGCCCCATATTGCGGCGCATTCACGAGAGCAATTAGACCTGGGGTCACAGACATAACTTTGTCCTTTGGCGAAAAGTCCTACGATATTTCGGACATTCGCGATGCACTTTTGGAAGGGATTTTCGTCTGCAATTATGTTTGGCATTGTGCAACGTCGGCCGCCGTCACGGTGCCCCGAGCTTCGACATGCCGATATGTGAGCCAGTGCGCACGCTTTCGTTGATCGTGTGCATGATGGTTCTGCCATGGTCTTTGAAGAATTGCCGCACGCTTTGCGAATTCATCGCCGACACGTTGAAATTCGTCGCATGATGCACATGCACCGTCCCCGCGACGCCGCTATTCGGTTCCATCATACTTCGAAAGGCCGCGGCAGGTCCGGCTGGCATGATCATTTCGCCTTGGTGAACCTGGGCTACCATGTCGTATGGTAGGCTCCATGAGCCCCCCGCGAAGGATGCCAACCCAGTTGCAACGCTAAGCACGGTCGCCTCCTCGGCCGCCGCAGGACCCGCCGCCGCAGGACCCATGACAGGCGACAGAAAGCCGAAGATGCCCGCAAACGTCTCGCCCGCCGAGGCCGTGATGCTTTTCAAAACGCCGCCGATGGTGGTTGCTATGCCGGCCGTTGATCCGCTGGCTTCCGCGCCGGTCCGCGCCGCCACGCCAGTGGTGACGGCCGCAGTTTTCGCGGCTTCCCCTGTGGTTGTAGCGGCCGTCTGTGCCGCGATGCCCGCGAGCCAATCGGCAACCGTTTTCACTCTGGCTTGAACGAAACTTTGGACGATCTGCAAAAGGATATTCCGTGCCGCGTCGCGCAGCCTCAAATGACCCGTGATCATGCCGGTGATTGAGGACGCTACGGTTAAATCAATTTGCTCGAAGCTGCGTCTGTAGTCGGTATAGATCTCCTGGTTGACATTGCGCTCAATTTCTTGCCTCCTGAGAGCGGATTCGCTGGCGAGTTCCTCGATCTTGCGCTGAGCGGCCGCGTAAGCAACGGTTCCTTGTTGATACGTGCTCTCCAGGAATTGGAGGTGTTGACGCTCGATTCCTTCACGTTGCGTCTCAAGCGCAAGAAGACTGGCAAGCTCGCCTTGGCGTGAAATCTGCGCCGTTTGAGCCTGTTCCTTGACGAGCGAGACCTGCTTTCTCACGCCATTTTCGGCGATGTCATATTGCGCTTGCTCATTTTGCCGCGCGATCGCAAGTTCAGTGTCGCTCGCCGTTTGCAGCGTAGCGATCTTCTTTGCTTCAGCGCTCCCGTAGGCTTGCGACAGTGAAGCGAAGCTAGTGTTGATCTGTGTGGCGCCGTTGCGCAACGCAGTGGTCGTCGCCTCAACCGCGCTGGTCGCTTGCTGCATCCCTTGTTGCAAGCCGGTAACGTCGGCGGTAAATCTTATGGTGACGTCATCTGCCATGTGCCATGGTCCTTGCTTCGGATGTGCCCGCACCAAAGTTTTGGTGTGAATCCAATTTGTCCTGCTGGCTCCAAGGCTCTCTCGTTGCCTAAGTCTTCGTTATTCTTGTCACTCAAATTTATATGCTAATCGCGCATATTCGTAGGGCCGGACACTCTTATCGACAATTCGAGAATATTGGCTTATTGGTCAAAACAACGGCCGCGAAGAATCGCGGCACTGAAGTCAAACTGGGCATGCCGCGGACGCGTTAAGACCGAGATAAGTGCCGCATCGGCGCAAGCAAACTCCGCCTGTCCGTCTTTTTAATACATGGTTTGGCGAATGGCTGTTAGGCCGAGATGCGCGCGGGTTGCACGACATTTTCCCTTGGATCGCGGACCGGGCGGCCCGCCGATGTTTCAAGGATACCGGGCCGGTCCCACTCGCCTTCTGGGCGCAATATGACATATCCGCCGCTATCGAGCGTGATCGCGTCGGCCAGAGGCTCCACGTCGACCGCCATTTCGGTATAGCGGAACCCGGAAAAGGTGAGGTGCCTATCTGCTCCGATCGGTTTTCCGCCGAAGCGCGCCCAGAAAGGTTCAAGGCCTTCGCGCGCGTGCCCATAAATTCGCCGGAAGCCTTTGCGGCGCGCCAGATCGATGCCGGAGCGGACAAGCTCGAAAGCAAGGGGCGACTTCCGGAATCGCTTTAATACGGCCAGCCGTTCCAGCTTCGCAAAGTCGTGGAAGTATCGCAACCTAATGCAACCGGCCGGCTCTCCTCTGATAAATCCAATAAAATGAGTAGCGCAATGGTCGTTGCCGTCGAATTCTTCCGCGAAAGGACACTCCTGTTCGGCAATATAAACAGCAGAACGAACCGAATAAACCATCAAAAGATCGTCAAAACTGCGCGCTATCCTGATTTTTGCACGACGATTACTTTGTATCCGGGCACAGGCGGAAACATGCGGCGGCTTATCTATCTCCTTTGGGGGATTCACCACTATGCCTCCAGGCTAAAATAGTCCAAAATCGCGTGAGGAGGACGCCGGTATACCCATAAGCCTGGCACACCGGTCTTGACGAAACCAACGTCTCGCCTAAAGCGCATTCCGCCTGGCGTTCCTGGACCGGCAAAAATGTCTGCCGGCCGATAAGGGGGGCGCTGAAGCCAACGCATGATGTTACCGATGGCTCCGATCGTGATCGCGGGAAGGCAAAGAACCCAAGCATAGATAGCCGCGGGCGGCTCCCCAGGACGAGTCAGATGGTCCAATTGCGGTGTGCGATATGGGAAGATGCCGGATTTAAGCTGCGCCAATCCAACAGAATTGAGATATAGGAAAGCTGCGGCCCCCACGATTCGTTCGCAGCGAAGAACGGTGAATACGCTGCCTCGATGATGGAGATTCAGTAGTCGCGCGGTCTCACACGCATTGATGATCCCTGGGATATGCCGTTCCGCCAATGACGCCAGATCCGGAAGCTCATTGTCGGCGGCAATTCGAACCTCATAGCGGCAGGTCAAAGGCAGATGATCGAGACTACGCGTCTTGCGCCCCGCAGGTGCTAGGAGCCGATTGAAAGCCATTTTCCATCCGTAGAATTTGTGCGATTTATGGATGAGGTTATAGTTATGATCTAGGGGCCCGAAATGCGGGAAAGTTCACGACGGGGTGTTTCGGCCTTGCGACAGCAAACTACGAACCTATCCCACTCAGTGTCGTGGGACTACCTCCACCTCTTCCTAGCCTGTGCGGACAGCGGGAGCTTCCGGCGCGCAGGAAAGAGTTTGGCAATTGATACCGCGACCGTGGTACGCCGCATCGACCGGCTGGAAGCCGCGATTGGACAGCGCCTATTCAATCGCCTGAATGCTGGAGTGACACTAACCGACGACGGTAATTTGCTCGCTGCCGACGTGCGCGCCATGGAACGTTGCAGCCTCGACATCATGCGCCGTACCAAGATCGTTGATGAGCGCGTACGCGGCGTGGTACGTGTTGCAATCACCGAAGGCCTAGGCACTTATTGGCTCATGCCAAAACTCATCGAGTTCCAGTACGCCAACCGGATGCTCACATTCGAACTGACCTGTACCATGGAAATTGCTGATGTTTCCCGGTTGCAGTCCGATATTTCTATTCAACTCACGCGGCCGTCAAATCCGGACATGATCGTAACACGCCTTGGCCGTATGCACGTCTATCCATTCGTCGCGGAAAGCTATCGGCGGCTGTTCGGCTTGCCGACATCGTTGGACGATCTTCGTCACCATCGACTGTTGCAACAAATCTCACCACAATTTGAAGAATTTGTCTTTGCCGAAAAATTGAATTTGCACAATGTTGAAGGAGCTGTCGGTATAAGAACCAATGCAAGTTCGGCTTTACTTTACGCCGTTGAGCGGGGTGCCGGAATCGGGATTTGCCGACCTATGCACTCGCCTTGGGCGCGCGTTTGGTTCCAGTAGAAATCGGAATTAATCACTTCTATGACATATGGGTAACTTTCCACCCAGACCTTAAGAATTCCGAGCGACATATGATGGTTCTGGGGTGGTTACGCCGCGTTTTCAATCCCCAAATCTATCCCTGCTTTAAGGATGAATTCATCCATCCGGTCGCCTTGATTGAGTTAATGGCCGAGTCCGCGGCCCCAGTTCACGGACGAGGTTTTATCGCCGTCGCACCCGGTTTTGATGATGGCGCACGCAATGTGCACGTAACCCCGGTCAAATAGTCGCGTAGAGAAAATTGAGCAAAGACGCGATTATGCAACTGGCGCGGCGCGAAACACCGTGGGCCGTGCGCCACTCAACCAACCACTCAAAGACGCATGATACGGTTTCCGGGTAATTAATTCGGATTGATTGGTTGTGGCCACCAATGGATGCCGGCGCGGCTTAGGATTTGCTCGGGCTCGTCGGCGAGGGCGACGCATCGTTGAGCGATTTTCTCTTCGAGTTCCTCGATGGTCGCGATGTGCTGGTTGACGACGGGCTCGTCGACGAGCGCCCATAGGGTTTCAGCAGGCTGCAGCTCTGGACTATAGTGCGGCAGATAAAGAAGGCGAATGCCTTCCGGGGTTTTGAGATTGGCTGGCCCATGCCATCCAGCATTGTCGAGCACGAGCAGGATGATGCGGCCTAAGCCCGCTTCGGCTTCGCGCGCGAAGGTTTCGAGCAAGGCCTCGAAAAATTCTTTCGACACGCCGTTAGAAAGATACCAGAAGGTTTCACCGCTGGCCGGTGATGCAAAGGCCGTGACATAGAGCCAGTCGAACCGGTGATGGCCATGCGCAATTGGACGTTCGCCGATGGGCGCCCACACGCGGCGCGTGACAGGTTTCAGGCCGATGCGATGCTCGTCTGTCGCAAAGACCTCGACCTTTTTGCCGGGGTGTTTCGCGGTCTCCTCGGCAACGGCGTCCGCAAGCTTTTTTTGAACGCGGCCGCCTCTTCGGGCGAAGCCGGTTTTGGGTTTTTCGGACGGGGCGCCTGGATCGACCAGCCGATCGCTTTCAGCGCTTCCCAGCCGCGCTGCGGCGCGAGAGAGGCGAGACCAAGCTCCCCTGCCATCCAGTCTGCGACCTTGCGGCTCGACCACAGCCCGTCATCGGGTGGCGGCGCGCGAAGCCGGTCGCGCAGCTTTGCCAAAAGCTCGGGCTTCAAGACCGTCGCCGATGCCCCGTTGCGGCGGCGCAAATCGCCGAGAGCCTCAGCCCCTCGGCATTGTAACGGGCGAGCAATTGTTCGATCCATCGCTCGCCGAAGGCTGTCGTTGCCGCCACTTGCGAAACTGTGTGACCGCGCGCCAAAAGCCAGATCATCTGAAAATGCCGCGCTGCTGTGGCATCCTGATATCTCACGTAACGCGCTTCCAACTCCTCGGCACTCAAATGCTTGTAGACCGCCGCCATGCGTTCAATCCTCCAACTCATGGCGATCCAGCCTATCTGCTTCGCAAGGCCGCGTGAATCCCCCTTCAACATCAAGTCAATCAGCCGGAAATCGTATCATAGGTATCGGGCGGCGGATCTCGCCGCCGGCATCACCCTATCGACAAAACCTCACCGAACGTCTGCAACCCGCACACGCCCGTCGGGAAACCGTGCGATAAGTCCGCCTATTCCGCTCGGATCACATTCACTTGTCGTGATGTGCCGCTCCTGCTTTTGCTCAATGCGATAAACGCATTTCAAGATTTCGTGGACCGGGGGAAAATCGCGCCAATATGTAAACAGACCGAGGATGTCATGCAACGTCATTTCATCGATTTGCACTGGCGTGTAACCGCAAGCGGTCATGAGTTTTGCGTAGATGAAGCCGAAGTCGATGCGGGCGGATCCTCTGCACGGAGCTCGCCCGCTTGCGCTTCCCCCAACCCGGAATCTCCTTGCGCCGGTGTTTCAATAAATCCACCAAGGCGCAAAACTGTTGCCATGGCGGCGCCGATTTCGGGCGCTGTCGCCTCGATGTCGCCGAGCGAGGCGGCGGCCGCGGCATGATCGCGCCCCAGCGCGATTGCGACAATAGTAAGTGCTGCCGTGATGTTACCTTTTGTCTCGGCTGCGTTCGATAAAAGGATGGGTTCGATTTCTTGAACCTGGCGCAAAGTCAAAGGCCGCACCGGCCATTCGCAGGCGCCGAGCCGGAGTGTCTCGGGCCGCGGCCGCATCTTAGGATACCTCCGCGAACGACCAGGTCATCACGTTGCCGGACGCATCGGCAAAGCAGGAAAAATTGAATTCCGGCAAGACGAAATCTTCAAGCTTTGTTTGAAAGCTTAATTTGTTTGATGTGCAATTATTGAGCTTCAGTGAAATGGCCTGGCCTTGAAACGTCGTGTAGAAGAGCGCCTGAAAGGTTGGCGTTGTTCCGAGAAGTTGATTGGCCACCGTGAATTTCTGACCCGTACCGCTTACCGTGTAAGTATAGTTCGCCAGGATGGCTTTGCCGGCGTCAGCCGAATTGAAAGTGTAAACACCAAGGGCGACGGAATATTGCCCGCTCGCGGGCGCCGAAGCGACCTTCGTAAGGGGCAATCCGGTCGCCGCATAGAGTACACCATCATCGTCCACGAAGTTCGCGGCATTGGCAACGGTTACCGTGAACGGTGTTGTGGCGGCGACCGTACCGGCTTCAGCGAAAGAGGTCGCAAACTGACCAGGCAAGGGCGCGACACCATAAAAAAGATTGGCGAAGGCCATCCCCGAGATGCGCGCGACCTTTGCTTTGCCAGTTGTCTTGATTGTGCCCCGGGCTATTGCCAGGGGGCGCTGAACTTGGCCATGAAGTTCCTTGACCGTTGCGGTTTCTTCAATCGTCACTTCCTGCACCAGGCCGAAATTGACAGGGGTCGCGTTTGCGATGTCCGTGCGGGTTCCAAGCAGCACACCGGATCCGAAGGAATACATGGGTTAAGTCTCCTTGATGAACGCGGCGAGCCGCGATTTCAAATCTTGCGTGGCGGCAAGCACGAGGTTCCAGAGTTCCGTATCGTGGCCCAGCCGTGTGCTGTTAAAGCTCTCGAAATGCCAGTGGTCGATCAACGCGGCAATTTCGACGTGGCGCTGGTGCTCGGGAGCAATGATCCCGTCTGGCGCAGCTGGCGCATTTTCTTCTGGCATCGACTGGCTCCTATGGGAGAACGATCTTCACTGGCACGATCAAGAGCGCATCGCCGTCGAGGTCGCCCGGGTCCTTCAAAGCCTTGCCATCTATCTTGCAATGGAAGGCAGCGCCACCCAGAGTGTTTCGACCCAGCGCAAGGTCGCTCCCTGACAGCGCGAATGCAGCATCGAGAGCATCCATCACGCCATTGAGCAGCGCGGCACCTACAATGCTTGGGTCCTTGGCATTGAGATAAACGAACAATTTGACTTCGATGATGCGCTTCGGAAGGGCGGACTCGTTCCAGGAGTACGTTTCCTGACCGCCCTCGAAAAGAAAGCAGGCGGGCCGGCTCGCCGTGGGAACGTCGCTCCAGAGTTTGAGGCGCCTCGTTGGCCCTAGCGTCCAGGGATAGGCACTGGCGACGATATCGATGAGTGCCGAAATGGCGCTCTCGCGTGGTGTCCCCGCCATCCGGCTTCCTCATTTTTAAACGGCTTGTTTGTATTCCAGGGCAAGGATACAGTGCTGCGCGGCGACGGTCACTGCTGGCCCAGCGCTTCAAGGATTGCTTGTTTGAAGCCAGACTTTATGTCGTCACCCATCTCCGCAAGCGAGCTGCCGAGATAGGATCGCGCCGGAATTGTCGAGCCTGGATGGTGCACGCTTTTTGCGAAAATCCTGGCCCCTCCCACGCTGAAGGCCAGAGCCTTGGCTTTCACCGCAACAATATCGTGGGCAGCCGTCTTTCCGCCGAATTCCTGAATCGCCGCATATGGAACGCCGGTGCTGGAGATCGAGACGGAGGTATCTGAATCTATCATTCTCAATCGAGGAGACGATCGAGGCGGCAAGAGCGCCGGAACGGGTCTGTAAGACTTCGCCGGCTAGCTTCTGTTGAATTTTAGCCTCTAGAGCACCGCGAAGTGCATCTGCTTGGCCCAACAGCGCGTCCTGCACCGCCTGCGAATCGAATTCGACATCGATCATGGCATGACCACGCGGCGATAGGGCGACAAGGCACTTGTCACAAAATCGGGAATATCCTTGACGATGAACGCCAACGTCTCCTGTCCGCCGAGCGACTTCGAATGTTGCCCTATGCGCGAACGATAAGCATAACGCTCAGCTACCCAATCCATGCAGCAGGATGCGAGGTCGGCCGGCACGTAGCCATAGGTGAGAAGGACCGTGGAGCCTGCATCCGCTTGCGCAAAATCGTAAACGCCATTTGCGACCGCGTATTGCCCGCCGGCAAGAGTCCCGGTAACCGCTGTTAGCGAAATGCCATTCGAATAAAAAGCGCCGCAGTCGCTGGCCCAATCGCCATAAGGAGCCTGCGCCGTAACGTTATATGGAGGCGTCGATGGGATGACCACACTTTCGTTCGTAATCTGGTAACCTGCGCTGTATGAAATCGTGACGTTCTGGACACCACATGTGTAAAGATACCCGCGCAACGACAACCTTTGCATAGCTCCTGGCGGGGGAGCATCGGAAGAATCCAAAACATAGCCAATCTGAGCGCTCGCGCCAGCGAGAAGTGGTAGCGAAGGGGGGATTGCTACTCCGTCCACGGTACAAGAAACCACTCCGGTGACCGGCCATTGCCGGAGCATAATCGCAGTTTCGTCGCCTCCGTCATAGGTTTCGGTATAGGCCGAAGGCAAAATCGCGGGTCTCTCGATTTCATTGAAGATGGCGCGGCTGATCTGCGTGATTAATCGCGCAAGCAGGACGTCGTCATCGGTTCCTGCGATACCGAGCCAACTTTTGAGATCGGCCAACCTGACAAGATCGAATGGAGATGCCATTGGCTACGGCCCTGCTGTTAGGCACTTGTCATCGTGTGGAGGACGCACCTTTGGAAAAGCTGCCGGTCTCCATCAAAGTCAGACGCGCCCGGGCGGCTCTGTCAGAATATTGGAACCGCTCAGCCTTCGCATGCGCGGCGTGCCGCGGCGCGTAATTCTTCATTGGTAATAGGTAGGGCCACTGGCACTCCCTTCGCTCTGAGGAAAGCGAAAAGCGCCCGCCGGTTGAGACCCGAAATGTTTTGTTCGTGCTCGCCGCCGGTTTCTGCGGCGTCTGGCGGAATTACGGCAACTTGGGCCGGTATCGGCAAGCTGGCCTGAAGGATTTCGGCAGGAAGCACGTCGAAGGGGCGACGGGGACGCTTTAGCAAATCCAGGAACATGTGCGAATGGGGCACGGCATCGATTGCAACAGCGTTCTCACCGCGGCCCCATGGACGGAATCCATGCACCTTAAACACCTCGGCAGTATTTTCGTCTGCATCAACGGACCGGTCATCCCCGATTGGAACGTCGACGCCATCATGAACGATCGAAAGAATGCCATCTGGAGCCCGCAATTTGACCATCTGAAAAGAGCCTTGTCCTATAAATATTCGGCGTGGCCGCTGACATTTCGCTGCTGCGTCCCGTGCAATGTCTTGACGAGAACCCAAAGCGCCGTGGTGAACGCGATTCCTGCCGCCGAGGAGCGGAGTGCGTTCAACCCAGGGGGAACCAGAACTCTGAGGAGCGGCGTATCGGTGGCGTAATTAGGCGGCGACGACTTATCGTAAAATAGCACCATAGCGGGGCTAAAATCGGAATTTCCTACGTCGTATCCAAACAGCGTTCCGGCGCCCGCCTTTAAGAGTACTGGGGTTGGTCCGAGCGTGTCGAATTGCGCTACGGAATTTGCCATCGCTTTATCTCCGTGAAATCCTGGGTCAGGCGCGCGGCGGGATAGAGGCAGCGCGCCTGATGCTCAGCCGTTTCCGATATTTGTGATCAATGCCAATGATGGCGGGAAATAATTTTGCAGAACTTCGTCGGCGTAGACCCCGTATTCGTATTTTCGGGTACGAAGCGGCCATTCGATTTGGTAATAATCTTGCCGTGTCCGGATTTGCACGACATTGCCAACGCCGGCAAGCGGATAGGGCAGCATCCTCGTCGTCATGAGGATGGTTCCCGCAGGCATGTTTGGATGCACCTTAATGTCGATCACGCTGCCACCCTGCATCGAGAACCGATTCAGATAAGTGCGGATCATGATGCCGCCGCCCACCAAGTCCTGCGACGATTCGAAAACGAACCGCTGCGCGGCGGTCTGCGAGCCCGATAGGATCTTCCTTGAAATATTCAAGGCCTCCTGCGAATTGACCCACATCGTGTCGGGAGAAAGCCGGTAATTATCCCACATGGACTTTAGAGCGACATCAATCTCGACGATGCCGCCTGCGCTGTCCGAAGTCAGCGGCGTGCCAACTCCGGCACTTCCAGAAGCCATCGCGGAAACGTATGAGCCAGAGCCGGGGATCAACGCCTGATAGATGAGCCCATCGAAAGCGAGCGCGTTCGCAGAGTTGTCATTGGCACCGAGAGAAGCCGCTGTCTGCGTGCCGCTGGCGGCGGCGGTGATTACAACTGAATTGATCGTCGTGATCGCCCCAAGCACTTCGGCGCCGGCCGCACCCCAAAACCAGGCATAGCCAAGCGCACCAGAGACCGGCGTAACGCTGGCGGTAATGGAGCTCGTCGTGCCCGTCGTGACGACGGTTACGTTTGTGCTCTTTCTCGCGACGCCGCCACCGAAGGTATCTACCGATAAGTCGGCATTCGTGCGGGAAATTTGTCCTTGCACGCCGGCCGCGATGCTTCCATTCATAAGGCCGTCGAGCGTCAACGCGGCGCAAATTACGGACCATGTCTGTGCGGCAAGAGTACCGCCCGTGGTCAATGCCGTTAGTGTCGGCGTCGGCGTCGTGCCAAGCGGCGTCGATGTGCAGCCGCCGAGGATCATGGCCTCTTCGCCGAGCATGAGGGCCTCAAGACCAGTCTTGGCACCTATGGCGCGGACATCGTCAAAGTCCTGGCCGGCATATTGAGCCTCAAAATCGACACTCGTCTCTACACCGATGCCTTTGTAGGCTGCGGTATAGTCCTTGGTTGCAACGGCCATGACACCGCCGCGATTTGCCGACGAAACGCCGAATCGCAAGCCGGTGGTATTGACGCCGGTGATCGCCCGCCAAGCGGCCTGGATGCCGCCTTTGCCCGAAACCCGGGGAATCATGTTCCGCAATGGGGTTAGAACCGGATAAAGAAATTTCGCGCCAAGTTCCAGATCGTAAAAGGTAAGCCCGGAGGTAGCGCTCGCACTTTGCGAAAAGGTGCTCTTTTCGAGCCCAATGAGGCTCTTGAACCGAGGGTCGCCGAGCGGCTGCTGCTGCGCGGTCTTAAGCCGGTCCAGAATGCTCTGAAAATCGGTTTGCATGGTCATGTGTTGCTCCTAGCCGCAGGGAAGTTTGAAGGGACTTTCGTGGCCAACGTTTTTGACTGCGTGCCTTTTGGCGCGACGGAGCGCCCCGCGTGGATACACGAGGAGCTTATCGCGCGTGCGTGTGTGTGTAAGGCTATCGTAAAAAATTGGGTGTTCCGGCATTCGAGCGGGGCGCTTGGGAAAGACGCTCATCGCAGTGGCGAACGGCCGTTGCGCTGCGCCAATTTGATGGCGAGAACCGACAGAGCTTCGGGGTTCGCGAGCAGCCTCTCAATGCTGCCGTCATCATGGGCATCGCCGCCCACATCCTCGGCTTTTGATATCGCTCGCGGTTGGCCCAAGAGCGGAAGAGGCAAAGGCTGCTCTTCGATGTTCTTCACCCGCCGCAGCACATCGGCAATCGCCTCGGTAAGCACATCGAAGCGCTTTTCCAAACCGCCTCGCATTCCTTTTTGTGTTTCGCAAACGGCGCCAAGTTCAACCGTGGTGTCGTGCAACTGCTGGATCCTGGTTTGATCTTCCGCTTTGTTCCGGGCGCCAATCTTGTTAAGAGGTGCGGCCATTAGAGGCGCGGTTTTTAGCGGCGCGGCAAACATTGTCATCGGCGCTAGCGAAGCGCCGTCCCGTGCAAGTTCCGCGGTCTCCTCGCTCACCATGGTTCGCAAAATAGCCGAAGCGCGTGCAACGAGATCGCGCAATTCGCCGGGCATGGCGGAATTGTCCTGCTCGGTCAATTCTTCGGATGCCGAGGCATTTTGCAACCAGTCCAATTCCTCGATGAGGCTTGCCAGCCGTGCGACGTTATCCATTCCCTTGCCGAATTGCCGCCGCTCGCTTGTCCCATCGGCCTTGATCATTTCAAAGGTCGCTTGTGGTAAGCACGGCAAATCGACAAGCGAGATTTCGTTCGGCGCCGCAGTGTATCGGGTACGCCCATCCGCGTCAGTCCACCGTCTTTCGTAGGCTCCCCCTTGCGAAAAGCCGGTGTAAACACCCTCCACGACCTTTGCCCATTCGCCATCATCGACAACCTTTGCGCAGATCTCGATCTGCTTTCCCGCGTCGTTGAATGTAATGGCCGTCACTTTTCCCGCTGCGACTGGTCCATGCATCGCGCGGAGATTGCCGAGGGACTTGCCGCGGCTGGATTTCGCGATCTCCTCGGACCATTTTTCATAAAGCGGCTTGGTCGAAGCATAATCGCAGATTTCTCCTACGCGATCTTCGGCCTCGGCGGTCGCGAGGCCATAGACGAGGCGCTGGGCCGCGTCGACCTTTGTAATCGGAATGAACATGCGCAGCTCGGACATGGATGCTCCTTGCACTTGGAAAGGATTGAGAACGGGGACACGAAAGCCCTTACGTTCAAAGCGGCGGCGAACAGAGTCGCTGCGATCGCGATTGCCTACCGACCGCATTTTGTGGGTAAAGTGCACCGTTTGCAGAGGTACGTATGAGGTCCGAGATGCTTCAATGTCTTCCGCGCGCCGCAGCCTCGGCGTGCCGGCTTTGGGCAGATCGAGCGGGCCGATCCCCGAGCGAACCGGCGACGGCGCGCATGAGCACCGCGCCATCGCTCGAAAGCTGGGTCAGCCCGCTCGCGTCGAGCGCCCGTTGCGCGCCCGCCTCGTCGCCGCGGGTCAATGTTGCGCGGCGATAGCGAGAGACCGCAGGGCCGCCCAATCGTTCGTCTCAGTGCCATGCAGTCGGCTGCCCGCCGCCACCTTAGCGCAGGCCGCGCCGTACCTTGCCAAAGACAAGAGCGTGCATGCAATCCAAAACTTGGAATGAACAGGCCGATAGCGCGGCGTTTCACCTGAGGCCTGTTGCAAAAACCTCGCCTTCATCCAGAGGAGCCCGCGAAGCGGGCGTCTCGAAGGATGCGCCGCACAGGCTGCCGAAGCACCGCGCCCCCTCATCCAGAGTTTATCGAAGGATGAGACAGCCCTTCGGGCTTCTTCACGGGTGAGGGTTTAGGTTCTAACCAGGCTATCGAGACAGGCTCCTATTCCGGCAGCGCGACAAAGCCCGCGTTGGTAAGCGTCATCGGCCTATTCGCGGAAGCTTCCATCAGCGGTGCGCGGCCCAAGGCAGCGCGCGCCTCGTTGATGGTCAAGATACCTTTCGATGTATAGCCCGAAAGTATCGTCTCTTGCGTCGCGGGATCGGTTTCGGGTCCAACGCTCCAAACGAATTCGAGATCCGGCGCGTCGAATTCGGCTGCCAAAATATCGTCGATGAGCGCCTTCGCCCAGGCAAGGATTGGCGCCAGGCCTTCTTCCTCGGCAAGCTCCTTTTGGGTTTCCGCAGTAGCGCGGTTGACCGATTGAATGAGAGCTTGAGGCGAAATCGAGAAAGCAAAACAGACGATGCGCGCGAGCCATTCGTCGAACGGCCCCTTGAGTTCTGGCTCCTTTGTCTGAATGAATGTCTTCGCGACGCCGCCGGGAACGAATTTGGCCCGCCTGCGGCGGCCGAGATCGCCATCGAAATAGGCGTCCCAATATTTCTGATAGGTGGCGATTTGATCCGGCGTCCAAGTTTCCGGGACACCGATCAGGCTGTCGGGAATATTTCCCTCGGCGAAATAATCGAGAAGGTACAATTGCCGGCGCAAGGCGATATTCACCGTCGTCACGATCTGCTCGACGGGGCTCATGCCGTAGGCGCGATTGACGCGCGGATTGCGCGGCCGGTAGGTCAGGTCGCGCACCGAATAATCGATGGCCGGATAACCTTTCAGAATCTGCTGATATGCGGCGGGATAGACAAGCCTGTCGCCATCAAGATAGGGCTGCGGAATGCGGCCCCAAGCGTCGATCACCGGTTTGATCGTGGTCCCGTCAAGCGGCATGAGCGCCTTCAGCTGGCCACTCCGGTCGCGGCTCATATAGAGCGCCGGCGCATCGGTCACGAAAACCTCTTCGAGGAGGATACGCAGCCAATCGGCGAAGCCATGGATGCCGTCCGGCCGGGCGAAAAAGTTTTTCAGCGTCGTGATTTGCGCCGAGTCCGCCGCCGAACGCGCTCCATTATGCCGCGCGGCGATGGTCCAGGTTTGCCGTGCAGCCTGATCCTTTCGCGTCTCGATGACAAGGCGCAAAAGATCGTAACCGTCGGCGAGCGCGCGCAACGTCGAAAATGTAATCGGCTCGAACGGACGCGAGAGCGTCGAAAGATTGAAGCCGGCCGGATAATCCCATTGCCGCCCGGCAACCTCGGGGGGCGCGAGCGGCGAGATTGGCGTTAAGGGGCCGAACCAGTTTGCCGCATCCTCGGCAGCGTTGGCCCTCGCAAAGCTGATATTGACCTCATAGGGACTAAGCGGCCAGCTTCTTTGCCCCGCGCCACGCTCGGCCATGCTGTTTCCTTCGCGCATTTTGATGGTTGTTCATTGCACCCCGGCGGGCGCGATTGCGTGGGCAGTTGATTGTGGTACTACGCTTAGTCAAATCCTTTGGCCTCGCGCCGATAGAATTCGATAATCCCGGTCCCGTCATCGGCTCCGAAAAGATACGTCAGCGCCCATATCGCGGCGTCCGCATGATCGGGACTGCCGCTGCCCGTGTAGCCCCCGGAGGAAAACGCGCAGAGCTGATCCTCGAGCTTGCCAAACCGGCCGACGTGATGCACTTGGCCTCGCGCGTAGCGCACCGAGATCGGCTCGGCGCGAACTGCCTTGCCACGGCTTGCGGTTACAAGGCGTACTGGCGCGTTCCGGTCCGCAGCCTGGATGGTCGCGCGAACCATTTCTCCGCCGAAATTGCTTTCGGCCACGATGCAATCGGCGCGAAATTCATGGAAGGCTACGA
Source organism: uncultured Alphaproteobacteria bacterium (assembly GCA_963851225.1). Taxonomy (GTDB): domain Bacteria; phylum Pseudomonadota; class Alphaproteobacteria; order Rhizobiales; family Beijerinckiaceae; genus Methylocapsa. The sequence continues at coordinate 97,470 of CAWKON010000054.1, forward strand.
CAGCCCGTTTTCCCCAGACCGCGGGCGCCTCGCGGCAGGAAAGATCCGCGAGAATATAGCAATCTCCATCAAATCCTCTTGCCGCGACGACGATGCCTATTTCGTCCGCGCCGAGATCGTCACGTCCCGCGGCGCCTGAGGGATCGAGGCCGACGACCACCGCCGCACGCTTCTCGTCGGGGATATCCTCGGGCGCGCGTCGGCCGGCATCGATCGTCTCGTACGTCCACAGTGCACCGTCGACTTCATCGACATAAACGCCTTCATAAAAGCGTTTACGCTGCTTTTCAGGCAGATTTTCGAGACTTGCCAAAAACTCGGCGGAAAGATTTTCGATATTGTCAGGAGGATTTAAAAACGCACGCCGGTAATTTTCCGGGTCTTTAAGCGGCTGCTTGGAAACCGGATCGCGTTTTTCGCCGAAAAGAACGTTGGTCCAATGCGACTTGCCAGCCGGATTGAGATCCACATACGCGTGCTGACGCATTCCGCGTGTCACTTGCGCCAGCCGCGTAAAGGCGATTAATGCAGAGGAATAAGGGATCTGCGAGGCTTCGTTCAGAAACACGGTGGCATATTCGAGCCCGAGGATTTTTTCGACGCGGTCCTTGTCGTCGAGCCCCCCAATCCAGACACGCGAGCCATTTGGGAGCGCAAAATAACCGTCCTGACGATGCTCCTTAAGCCGCATTCCGGGAAAACAGAGCTGCACGACTTGCGGAAGCGTGCCGAGCGCGATGGAAGCCCGCGCCGCATTGGCGTGGTGGCGCAAGATGGCATGGCGCGAACCCTTTGCCTGGAGCGCACGCATTATAATCATGCGGACAATAAGGAAAGTCTTGCCTGAGCGTGTCCCTCCTGCAAGACAAGTGTAACGCTGCCGCCCTTCCAAGAGACAGCGAGCCGCTTCCTGGCCTGCGCTGAATGTCACCATTCGTGGTTCCGATTGCGATTGTGATCATGGCGTGCGGAAGCCCTCGTCGCCCTGCGAGTTATTGCTTCAATGACTACAAAATGGCGGATGGTTCTTCACGGATTAGTTCTGGCAAACGTCGATGAGCCCGCCGCGGTGGAAGAGGCTGGGCACCGACTCATTGCGAAACCGGATGTGCCGGACTTATTGTGATGGGGCAGCCATCAAAGTGGACGCAGTTCGTCCCCGGCATGCGCGCATATAGCGCTCACGATCGCTAGCATGTCAACGCTCCAACGCTGCGCAGATTTGCGCAACCCTACATGTTTGGCAGCGCTCGCTTTGGAGGATCGCCATGGCGGCGATTGCGACGCTCATCGGCGAACGCGGCGGCATTATCGCAGCGCGACGCATGTGCCGTTACCGGCGCGTGGCCCAACATCGAAAATGGAATTAGGAGGAGACATCGGCACGCAGTTCGTGCCCGGTATCCGCGCATATAGCGCTCACAATCGCTAGCATGTCAACGCACCCGCACCACGCCCAATTGCGCAATCTTACATGTTCGGCAGCACTCGCTAAGGAGGATCATTATGGCGACGAACCGGGAAGATTGTTGCGAGAATGGATCGGCCGTTCCACGAAAGCTGTTAGGACACCTTAATTGGGGTGGATTGCGGCGCTCACTGGCGCACGCGGCGGCAATTTTTCGCAGCGCGACCCGTGTGCCGTTACCAGCGCGTGGCCGAATATCGAAAATGGAATTAGGAGGAGACATCGGCACGCAGTTCGTGCCCGGTATCCGCGCATATAGCGCTCACGATCGCTAGCATGTCAACGCACCCGCACCACGCCCAATTGCGCAATCTTACATGTTCCCTGATCCTTTTGCAGTGCGAACCAACGATCAACGGCCCAAAAGGCGGCTTCTGGTCGAGGAGGCCTTAAGGAAGGCCATACTTTTTCGCAGCCCAATCTCATCATCGCCGCGACCGCCCTGCAACACGGTCCAACGGTCGCCGACACAAACGACTATGAACGGGCGCGCGTTCCGGTCATACATCCGTGGAGAAAGGCAACCTCGTAGCTGCCGTTTACAAAGTCATCAAAACGGAACCTGGCGCGAAAAGTTCGATGGCTTGCCGGGGGAACGCCGGTTTCACCCAAGCGATCGCTTTTGTCCGCCGGCGGCGCGGTTTATGTGTATAAGCTCTGACATTGTGAGGCGGGACCCGCGCGGCTATCTGGATAACTACCGCACCCGCAAACCGGTAGCATACCCACATGAGCAAACAAGAAAAATCGCTGTTCATGACCTTTCTCATGACCCCTGACATGGCCAATTTCTCCGGCCACGTCCATGGAGGCATCATCTTGAAGCTGCTCGATCAAGTGGCTTACGCTTGCGCCGCCAGATATTGCAAAAATTATGTGGTGACCGCCTCGCTCGACCAGGTGATTTTTAAGGAACCCATCAGGGTCGGCGAATTGGTAACTTTTAAGGCCAATGTCAACTACGCGGGCAGGACGTCGATGGAAATTGGCATCAAGGTGATCGCCGAGAATCTGACCACCCAAGAGGCGCGCCACACTAACTCATGCTATTTTACCATGGTTGCGCGCAAGGAGGACGGCGGCCCATGCCCCGTCCCGCCTCTCGAGATCGAGACCGAAATTGAACGGCGCCTGTTCGAAGCAGGCAAGATGCGCAAGGAAATGCGCAAGGAGATTATGGAAAGAAACAGGGCGCTGCACGTCGGCATCCCGGATTAGCAGGATCAAAGAATGACGCGCGGCAGCGCGCACGATAGTTTGCCCGCTGTCAAGTTGAAACTGGACGGCCAATTTAAACAGGGTGCGCGGGAGCGGCGGAGGGCCACCGCCAAGCCGGCTGTTGCCAAACCGCACAAAAAAATCCGCCCAAAACACAAACGCGCGCCCTGCGAAGGTACGATTTTCTCGCGCCTCGATCGCACCAAAATGTTTCACGTGAAACTTTTTTGTACGATCGATCCGCAAGACGTGTAGAGTTCTCGCTCTGGTTTAGAATCCTCTCTGATTGGGGTCGTCAAAGTCAAGCTGCTCCTGCTCTTACCTTCGCGATCGGTGGCTTTTCGTTCTCGTAGGTTACTCGCTTCTCTTCGCGGCTGGCGCGAAGGCCGCCGCATGATTGGGTCAGGAAAGCAAAACGTCTCAATCTGTTTCACGGCCTTGCCGGCTTACGCCCCCAGGTTCAGGACTTTAAACGAGATCGCCTTGCCCATCGTCCCTACGGGAACGACGCGTTCCGCTCGCGCGGATTCGAATTCCAGTTGGTTCACTCTCCCTTTTATAAGGTTGCGGCGAGCATCCTTGAGGCGCCGGCGGCAGCGGCCTTCTCACTCCCGAACCGGAACTCGACGCCGTCGACCCACATCCGATGGAGGATGGCCGCAAGCTTGCGGGCGACCGCGATCCGGGCTCTCGCCATGCCGCGACGCTTGGCAATCGTCATGCCCCAGGCGCGCAAGCTGGACCATTTTTTGCTGCAAACCAGAAGCGAATGCGCCGCCTCATAAAGAGCCGTGCGCGCCAGCTCGCCGCCGCTCCGGCTGACCCGGCCCTGGACGTCAGTTTCACTGGATTGATACCGTCGCGGAGTTAAACCCAGGTGAGCGCCGGCATCCCTGGATTTGCGGAACCGCTCCGGCTGACCGATCGTCGCTCGAAAGGCCAGAGCCGTCAGGGGACCGGCGCCCGGAGCGCTCATCAATCGGCGGCAGATAGGCTCATTCCGCACGACGTCGAGAATTTGTTTGGTCAGTCTTGCGAACTCTCGCAGCATCACGCCGGGAATTTCGAGCAGAGGTTCGATCATGCGCACCACAGCATCCACGCCCCCGATAAGCTCGCGGGCGCGGCCGATAAAATCTTTTCGCGCCGGTGTTCCAAGTTTCAAGCCGGTTTCGCGCAAGATCGCCCGAACCACGTTCTCAATCGACCGCATCTCGTTGAGAACGGTTCGGCGCGCGATCAGGAGCGAACGCCAGGAACGACAGGCCGATGTCTTTACATGCACCGCGCGGAACCATCCGGTTCTCATAATTTGTGCGATAGCACGCGCATCGTTGCGGCCGGTCTTGTCCGGCATGGCGCCTATAGCCGCCTTGGCTCGTCGCGACTCGATGCAGATCACTGGCCACCCGGCGGCTTTCAACTCGCCATGCAGCCACGCCGTCAATGAACAAGCCTCCAACCCTAAACGCTCAAGTGGCAGGCCGAGGGCCGAGAAGACAGCGTCGAGCGCTTCCGGTTCGCTCGCGGTACGCGTCTCCTTGAGGATTTGCCCAGTTTCGTCGACTACGCAAATTGCGGTCTCTTCCAATGAAACGTCCAGTCCGGCAAAATACTTCATGGCTGTTCCTTCCTGATGCTCGTGGCGATTCGACACCGGCCACGTTCTCACATCTCGATAGGAGCAGCCGCCTTCATCGTCCCTCGGCCAAGACCCCAATCACCCCATCTGACTCGAAACTCATGCGCGCCTCGCCAAGCGTCGTAAGAGGAGCATGACGGTGGCTGCATAAAGGAAAGCTTCCGCGGAGGCGATTGTGCCTTCGAAGTCTTTGGCAAGACGACGATTGCGATTGACCCAAGCATGAAAACGCTCGACCACCCAGCGCCGTGGCAGGATATGAAAACCAACTTGGTCGATGAGCCTCGTGACGATGTCAATCACGATTGAAGTGGCCTGCCTGACGCGGCCGCTGTTATAGGCATTACCGGCGAAGGCCAACTCCACGAAAGGATGGGTTTGCCGGGATGCCTTCAGGACCAGGATCGCCCCGTCACGATCCTGGATGTCGGCGGGATAGACCTGGAGCACCAGCGCTCGTCCATCGGTGTCGACCGTGGTGTGGCGCTTTCTGCCTTTGATTTTTTACCGGCGTCATAGCCGCGCGGGCCGCCAGTTACGGTCGTCTTGACGGACTGGCTGTCGATCACGGCTACCGATGGGCTGGCTTCTCGACCGGCCCGCTCGCGGTCACGCATGACCAGGTGATGATTGATGGTCTCAAACAGGCCTTCGCGGCGAAATTGCAGAAACCAACCATAGACCGTGGTCATCGGCGGAAAATCCTTTGGCAACATGCGCCAAGCGCAACCAGCCCGCAGAACATAGAAGATGGCATTGGTGATCTCCCGCATCGACCACCGCCTGGGTCGCCCCGTCTGCGCCGGCGGCGGCACAAACGGAGAAATGATCCGCCCATTCTTCGTCGGTCAAATCGCTTCCATAACGCAGGTGATCGCGGCTATGCTGCTTACGGGTGACCGGGCTCCACATGACCTTCTCCAAACTGGCTTCGACAACCGTTTGGAATCACATTCGGACCCAGTCATCCACCCCAAAATCAATGTTTCAAGACAGCCTCTAAGGCGCCAGCTCACCCAAGCCGCATCTTCCCAAACCAGACAAAAGATTTTGTTCAAAAGACAATTTACGCGCCATGCGAATGTACGATGATCGCGGCTCAATCGTACCGAAATGTTTCGAGACCTGTGCGCAAGTTTCTGCGAATGCTTGTCGCGGACTGCGGTCTATGATTCGATTTCATCGAATGAGATTGGAGGTGATCATGGCGCTGCGGCAGATCGGGCAGGAGAGTTTTCGTTTCGGCGCAAGGGCTGTGCGGCCAACGAGCCTTGATGCGCTTTTGACCTTGATCGATTGGGAGCCCGCGGGCCGCACCTTGACCGGGCTTTATGCTCCGGCAATGGGCGAAAAGGCTTGGCCGCCGTTTTCGATGTTCAAGGCGCTGCTCATCGCAAGCTGGTATGATCTTTCCGATGTGATGCTGGCAGAAGCGCTCGCGGACCGCGCGAGCTTCCGCCGCTTTTGCGGCTTTGCCCGCGAGGAAGACCCCCCCGGGCGCACCGCCTTTGTGCGCTTCCGCCGCCTGCTTTTAGCGCAGGATCTCGACAAGAGCTTGTTTGAAGCAATCGCGCGCGATCTCGAAGCCAAAGGCGCCGCTGTCCGCAAAGGCGCGCTGATCGATGCGGCGGTGATTGGCCCGGCGTCCAAGGGCGATCACGAAGCCGCCTGGGCCAAGCACAAGAGCCGCGCGCCCATGCATGGCTATAAGGCGCATATTGCCGCCGGTAAGGACACGGGAATCATCCGCGAGGTTGAGACGGCGCCCGCCAACGAGGCCGATGTCAACATTGCTCCTTCGATCATTCCCGATGATCCGGGCGAGGTCTATGGCGGCAAGGCCTATGATGCGCTCTCGGCCGGGGCGGCGATCGAAGCGAAGGGCGGGACCGCGAAGCTCTTGCGCAAGGGCCATCGCTGGCTCAAGGCCGAAGCGCTCAAAGAACATAATCGCCCGCTCAAGCCCATCCGGCCGCGCATTGAAAAAATTTTTGGCACCTGGAAGCGCAGTTATCACTTTCGCGCGATGCGGTGGATGGGCTTGGCCAAAGCCAGATTGCAAGTGCGTCTTGCCGCCATCGCTTACAATATGAAGCGCTCCCTCCGGCTGCAAACCGCCTGAGCGGCGGCAAAAGCGCTCCGCGGCAAAGCCCGCGAGAAGCGGGGCGGCCGCAGCTCAACCAGAATTTTCCAGCCGCAGTGCTTCCAACCCGGCAAATCGCCAAAGCCGCGTCAAACAACAAAATAAGAAACCCCCGCACCCAGGTCTCGAAACATTTTGGTACGATTGACACTCTGAGTAATAGTATCTCGGCAAATCGCGGCGTCGTACGAACCAAGGATTTTGCGCAAGCTTACATGTGCGGTAGGGTTTCGTTTTGGATGTGTATTTTTGAAGAGTTGGTTTTTAAAAACAATTGAATAGCGATGATCGGCCGAACGGCGTGCATAGGCGCAAGTGCGCCATTGCCGGCCTCAACCTGAAGGCGCCGATGCCGCGGCCTGCGAGCTCGAGCTACGATCTTCACAAATGGGGTAGCGTCCCATATAACGCGCACGAGCAATGCCTGAGAGGAAGCTTTTATGTTCACTTCCAACATCCCTATCAGTTCCGAAGGCGGCGACAATAGTTTCCAGAATAACGTTCCAGATCCAGTGACTTCGGGGAGGGAGCTTCCAACCTTCAAGTTCGAACTGGAAAAGTCCGCAGGACGAGTGATGGAGGGCAGCTACGGCAAAGAGGCCACAGTGGTCCAATTGCCAATATCCAAGGCCCTCGCAGGCGTCTCGATGCGCATGCAACCTGGTGTGATGCGGGAGCTTCATTGGCATGCCACGGCAGCGGAATGGGCGTTTGTCACTGAAGGATTAGTGCGCACCACGGTCATCGACCCGCAGGGCTGCTCGGAGACCAATGATTTTAGTCCGGGCGACATCTGGTATTTTCCACGCGGTCACGCCCATGTCATCGAGACCTTGGGCGATAAACCGTGCCATTTCGTCCTCGTCTTTGACAACGGGTATTTTTCCGAGTTCGGCACCTTTAGCATCACCGACTGGCTGGGCCATGCTCCAAAGGAATTGCTCGCAAAGAATTTCGGTGTTCCAGCCTCCACATTCGACAGCTTCCCGGCAAACGAGGTTTATTTCGCCAAGGGGAAGATCCCGCCTGTTGTTCCCTCCGTTCCTCTGCAGGGCTGGAAGGCGCCGCCGCTAACGCACAAATACAGTCTTCTTTCCCAGAAGCCCTACGAGACATTCAACGGCGGTGTTGAGTGGCGTGTGGATGGTTCTCAGTTCCCCATTTCCACGACCATGACGGGGGTCGTCCTCGAGATGGAGCCGGGCGCCCTGCGCGAACTGCATTGGCATCCGAATGCCAGCGAGTGGCAATATGTGCTCAACGGCGATTTCAGAGTGACCCTTTTCGGCTCACATGGGCGATGGCGTCAAGAAAACCTCGGCAAAGGAGATACCGGATACATCCCGCAGGGATTCGGCCACTCCATTGAAAACACCGGGGCGGTCAACGCACGTATTCTTATTGTCTTCAACAGCGGCCACTATCAGACCATTAATCTCTCCCAATGGATTGCCGGAAATCCCCTCGATATTCTTGCAACGAATTTTTCTCAGGATGCGGCGATCTTTGAAAAATTTCCGCGCCAGAATGTGTTTATTACGAAATAGCCACATCGCCAAAAGGGCGGCAATTGCTGATCCCAAACCTGGGACCTCAAACCCGCATGAACCCCTTCAATAACCAGCGCGCTCCAGTTTTTTCAAAGAATGGTATGGCTTGTTCCAGCCAGCCTATCGCTGCAGCCGTGGGCCGGGACATCCTCAGGGCAGGAGGAAATGCTGCGGATGCCGCAGTCGCGATGGCGGCAATGGTCAACGTAACCGAGCCCATGATGAACGGGCTCGGCGGCGATGCCATGGTGCTCGTGCATTGGAATGGCGCATTTATTGGGCTTAATGGCAGTGGCCGCTCGGGTTCCCGACTGACCATCGATAACCTTCGGGCCGCGGGTTTTTCTTCTATGCCAAAGGCTGGCGCTGCGACCGTCTCTGTCCCCGGCGCACTCGATGCCTACCTTGCGCTGCACGACCGATTTGGGTCTATGGACCTTTCCACGCTTGTTGAGCCTGCCGCAGCCTATGCCGAGGATGGCTTTGCCGTGAGCGCGAAGGTAAGCCAAGTGTGGAAGTGGGGCGCGTCGAAACTCCAGCATTTCTCGCCTGGCGCGAACCCTTATTTGCCGGGAGGTGAGGCACCGGAGGCCGGGCAGATTTTCCGACACAAAGACCTCGCGCGCACGTGGCGCTTGATTGCGAAGGGAGGTCGCTCTGCCTTTTACGGAGGCGAGGTTCGAGACCGCATCCTCAACGCGTTGCAAAACGCCGGAGGCTATTTGGAAATTGAGGACTTTGATAAGGTGCAAGCCGAGTGGGTCGAGCCAATCCGCGCCAGCTACCGGGGCCATACCATTTTAGAGCTCCCGCCAAATGGCCAAGGCATCGTGGCCCTCATGGCTCTAGGTATTCTTGAAGGCTTCGATTTGACGCGCCTATTCAACGAGAATGAAGCCCAGGCCAGCCATTTGATCATCGAAGCCATCAAGCTATGTTTTGCCGATGCGGAAAGGTACGTTGCCGATCCTCGTTTCGTAGAGACACCCGTGGAACGTCTCCTCTCAACAGAGTATCTCGGGGAGCGCCGCGGCCTAATCGAGCCAGATCGTGCGCTCGACAACCCTCCCGCGGGCCGGGTCTATGGAGACACGACGTACCTCACGGTCGCAGATCGCGATCGCAATGCTGTTTCCCTAATCACAAGCATTTCCAACGTGTTCGGGTCCGGCATCATCGTTCCCGGAACCGGGATCATCCTCCACAATCGCGGGGCTGATTTTGAGATGGATGCAGCCCATCCGAATCATGCCGCTCCAGGCAAGCGCGTGCGCCACACGATTATTCCCGCAATGATGCTTGCGCCCGATGGTTCTCTAAAGCTGAGTTTTGGCTGTATGGGTGCTAATATGCAACCGCAGGGACAGTTCAGATTCTCGTCAATATCCTCGATCGCGGAATGAACCTGCAGCAGGCGGTGGATGCTCCGCGCGTGCGAGTGCTCGACGGCCGTCGAATCTCCATCGAGCAGCATCCCGATTCAAATTTTGCCGGCGGCCTCAAGGCTCTTGGGCACGACATCGTTACCGGCGAGGAAATTCCCGCCGATTGGATACAGCCTCATGATTTCATGAGGTCCTTCGAGGGCAGTGCCCAGGCCAATGCCATTGATGGCGAATCGTTGTGTGGCGCCTCCGACCCTCGCCTCGATGGAATCGCAGTGGCTTGGTAACCGCTGCCCGCCGTGGTGGCCGCTGCCATATTCATCGACAATTTGGACATCGATTGCATGAGCGCAGGCTTTAAGGAGGGGCGGGCGCGCGGTCCAAATATGCGACGAGGGTTCCGCCTTGAGCCTGGGTTTCAGGGTCTCGGGATTGCGGCCAAACACCTCGACGACAAATGGATCGGGCCGAATTTGCCGGATCATCGAAGGGAGACCGCGCGCGCTGATCTTACATGCGACCGTGATTTTCGGGCCGCCGCCGAAGACATTGGCGACTAGGGCAGCTGACCGCGATCAGCCTTGACCTCGCGGCGTGGGCGGCCCAAAACGGCGTGGGAAGGATGAAATCCGCGCATGACAACCGTTACGCTTATCGACAATTACGACAGTTTCACCTGGAACCTGGTGCACTTCCTGGGTGCGCTCGGCGCGGATGTCACGGTGCTTCGCAATGACAAAATGAGCGTTGCCGAGATCATGGGTTCCGCGCCCGGCGCGCTCGTGCTGTCGCCCGGACCCTGCACTCCGCGCGATGCCGGGATCTGCCTCGAACTCATCACGGCCGCGGCGGCAACCATTCCTATTTTTGGGGTTTGCCTCGGCCATCAGGCGATCGGCGAGGCCTTTGGCGGCGAGATCGTTCGCGCGCCAATACCCGTGCATGGCAAGCTCACATCGATTGAACACCAGGGGGAGGCGGTTTTTCGCGGCCTCGATGGCCCGTTCCGGGCGGCGCGCTATCATTCGCTTGTCGTGCGCGGCGACACCATGCCGGAAGTCTTGACGGTGACGGCGAAGGCCGATGGTCTTGTCATGGGGATTTCGCACAAACGGCTTCCTGTGCATGGCGTGCAATTTCATCCCGAAAGCATCGCCTCCGAGCATGGCTTGCGCATTTTTCAGAATTTTCTCGACCTCGCGGCACATTGGAACGAGAATGAGCGGCGGACCCAGATTTCAGGCTCCGCCATTTCGCGGGTTTGAAGTATTTAAAGGCCGGAAATGGATGCGTTCAAGCCGCTGATTGCCAAGGCCGCGACCGGGTCGAGCCTGACCGAGGCCGAAACAAGGGCCGCGTTCGAATTGATTTTCGCGGGAAACGTCACCCCGGCCCAGCTTGGCGGGCTCCTGATGGCGCTGCGCGCGCGCGGCGAAACGGTCGCTGAAATCACCGGCGCGGCCGCCGCTCTGCGGGGCCGGATGGTGCGGGTCGCGGCGCCGCCCGGGGCGATCGATATTGTCGGCACCGGCGGCGATGGCCATGGGACGCGCAATATCTCGACGCTCGCGGCGCTGATTACCGCCGCCTGCGGCGTTCCCGTCGCCAAACACGGCAATCGCGCCGCCTCGTCGAAATCCGGCGCGACCGACGTCTTGGGCGCGCTCGGCGTCGGCTTGGAATTGGCGCCGCGTGAAATCGAAACCTGCATCAACGAGGCGGGCATAGGCTTCATGGCGGCGCAAGTGCATCATCCGGCGATGCGTCAGGCCGCTTTGGTCCGGGCCGAACTCGGCACGCCCACCATTTTCAATCTCATCGGCCCGCTCGCCAATCCGGCCGGGGTCGAATTCCAGGTGCTGGGCGTCTTTGCGCGAGGCTGGCTCGAACCTCTCGCGCTTGTGCTCCGCAATCTCGGCTCCAAGAGAGCGTGGCTCGTGCATGGCTCCGACGGCCTCGACGAGGCAACGATCACCGGCCCTACCTTCGTCACCGCGCTCGAGGATGGCCATATTCGCTCCTTTGAAATCATACCCGAGGATGCTGGACTTTCCCGATCGCCGCTCGCTAGTATCTCCGGCGGTGATCCGGCCGCCAACGCGGCGGCGCTTCAAGACGTGCTCGGCGGCGCCAAGAACGCCTATCGCGATATCGCGGTTTTCAACGCGGCGGTTGCTCTCGCCGTCGCCGGCAAGGCCGCGCGATTTGAAACACGGCGCGGCAATGGCGGCGGCGGCACTCGACGAGAGGCCTCGCCGCCGCTACGCTCGCCAAACTCGTGCAAGTCTCGAACCGCGCAACGCCACCGCTGAATCGCGTTGCCGTTGCAGCCGCCAAAGGATTGCGATGACCGACATTTTAAAGACGATCGAGTCTTATAAGCGGCGCGAAATCGCGGCGGCCAAGGTGCGCATGCCGTTCGAGACCTTGGCGCGCAAGGCGCATGACCAGGATCCGCCGCGCGGCTTCGTCAAGGCAATCGAGGCCAAGCGCGAAACCGGCCATCTGGCTTTGATCGCGGAGATTAAAAAGGCGAGCCCCTCGAAAGGGTTGATCCGCGCCGATTTCGACCCGCCTGCCCTCGCCCGCGCCTATCAATCGGGGGGCGCGGCATGCCTCTCGGTGCTCACCGACGGACCTTCATTTCAGGGCAGTCTCGGCGATCTTTCCGGGGCACGGCAAGCAACGAATTTACCTTGTCTTCGCAAGGACTTCTTGTTCGATCCCTACCAAGTATATGAAGCTCGGGCAAATGGCGCGGACTGCATTTTGATCGTCATGGCGTGCGTCACCGACGCGGAGGCCTACGGCTTGACCCGCGCGGCGCATGATCTTGGCATGGACATTCTTGTCGAGGTTCACGAGGAAGCCGAGCTTGCCCGCGCGTTGCCGCTCGAGACCCGGCTTGTCGGGCTCAACAACCGCGATTTGCGAACCTTCAAAGTGTCGCTCGACACGTGCGAACGGCTCGCCGCGAAAATTCCGCCGGACCGGATCGTCGTCGGCGAAAGCGGCATCCTTACGCATCAAGATTGCATGCGTTTGAAGGCGCATGGCGATTGCTGCCATTCTCGTCGGCGAAAGTCTTATGCGCCAGAAAGATGTCGCGGCGGCGGCCCGGGCGCTTCTTCTCGGCGAACTGCCAACGCGCGGTTGCAAACCCCAGCGCGGATGATATTTGCCTACCCGCCTCCCTTAGGACCGAATCGTCGTCATGCCGGACCTCACGCATCTCTCCGCCGCTGGGCAAGCGCATATGGTTGATGTTTCGGGCAAGGCCGCGACGGAGCGCGTCGCGATCGCCGAAGGCAGGATCGTGATGAAAAAGGAAACGCTCGATCTTGCCTTGTCGGGAAACGCCAAGAAGGGCGATGTCTTTGCGGCGGCACGGATCGCCGCAATCATGGCAGCCAAGAAGACGCACGAATTGATCCCGCTCTGCCATCCGCTGGCCTTGACCAAGGTTTCAGCTGAACTTGAACCAGATGCGGCTCTGCCCGGAATAAGGGTCCGTGCGACCGCCAAGGTGCTGGGCCAGACCGGCGTCGAAATGGAAGCATTGACCGCCGTCTCCATTGCCTGCCTCACGATCTACGACATGTTGAAAGCAGCCGACCGTTCGATGCGGATTGAAGCGATCAAGCTCATGCACAAGAGCGGCGGCAAGTCCGGCGATTTTTCGCGCGACGAGGTTTTGCCGGCCTAACCGCTTATGAGTTAATTGCATGGGATAAAAAGATAGGCGTCGAAATAATATCGAAGAGGGTTGAAATAGGAATCGGACCAGCCCTGACTATATATCACTGACGTCTGGATAAGTTGGTAACTTGCCGATTGCGCGGCAAATTCGGCGTCATCGCTTGATTGGAATGGTCCAATTCTTTCGAGTACGGGACAAACCCCTGGGTTAGGCCGCGAGGTGCTTCCTGGATTTATTGGCAGTTTTTTTCGGGTATCGGGCGGCTGGGGCTTTGTGCCATTCGGCGGAAAGCTGTTTTGTCCATATGCTGCCGCGGTTATTGTCAGCATCAGGACCGGAACCAATCCAATTTTTTTAAGGAAATGCTTACGGCCCACAATTGTCTCCTTTTTATTCGAAGTTGAAGTAAGCATCCAATGCAAGAGCTGAATGAACCATGAATAACGATGGGCTGCTTTCCGTAGCCGAGGCCCGAGCGCGCATTCTGGCGAATATTCCCCACCCGCGCCGAAGTGAGGACGTTGCCCTCGAACGCGCGGTGGGACGGACACTAGCAATGGATCTCGCCGCCAAGCGGACCCAACCTCCCAAGGCGGTCTCCGCCATGGATGGTTACGCGGTGTGCGCGGGTGATCTTGCGGAGTTGCCGGTCAAGTTAAAACAGATTGGCGAAAGCACCGCCGGGCGTGGTTTCCCGGGTTCCCTTGGCCCTAAGGAAACCGTGCGGATTTTCACCGGCGCGCCGGTGCCGGATGGCTGCGACACGATTTTGATTCAGGAAAACGCCCGCGTGGAAGCAGGTTTTGTCGAACCTTTGCAAGGTGTGACGAGCGGCCGCCACATTCGCGCCAAAGGGATCGATTTCGTCGAGGGCCAGGTCTTGCTTGCCGCCGGAACGCGGCTTGGCGCATCGAACATCGCGCTCGCCGCCGCGATGAATTTCGCCGAGGTTACGGTCGCCCGGCGCCCCCGCGTCGCAATTCTCGCGACCGGCGACGAATTGGTGCCTCCTGGCGCGACCATTGGCCCCGATCAAATCGTTGCCACGAATTCCTACGCGATTGCCGCGCTCGTCGAGGCCGCGGGCGGCGAGGCACAGGACCTCGGCATCGCGAGGGACGAATTGGACGCGCTTGAAGAACGCATCGCCGCCGCGCGCGCGGCCGCGGATGTTTTGGTGACGCTTGGCGGCGCTTCGGTCGGCGATCATGATCTCGTCAAACCGGCGCTGGCCCGGCAGGGCATGGAACTGAATTTTTGGAAGATCGCGATGCGGCCCGGCAAACCAATGCTGCATGGCCGGCTTGGGCCGATGGTTATCCTTGGCCTGCCGGGAAATCCCGTTGCCGCATTCGTCGCCGGAATCGTTTTTTTGGTGCCCTTGGTGCGTGCGCTGTGCGGCGATCCTAACGCGGGCCGCGAAGAGAGCGAACCGGCGATTCTCGGCAAGGCGCTGCGCGGCAACGACAGCCGCCAAGATTATTTGCGCGCGACCTTGCGGCCGAGCGAAACAGGTCTGCCGGTCGCGACCCCTTTCGAGATCCAGGACTCCTCGCTCTTGCGGATTCTCGCGCAATCGCAATGTCTGGTCGTTCGCGAGCCGCACGCGCCGCCCGCGGGGGCCGGCGATTTATGCCGGATCGTCCGGCTTGAATTTTGACATGATTTTTGGGTGGACAGGCGCGGAGCCCTTCCAGCTCGACTCCGCCCGGCGGTTGACAAGGCCGCCGCGGAGATGCCCTTGGGCATGAATGATAGGCAAGCAAACGTCGATCTCCTTATTATCGGCGGCGGCGTCAACGGCACCGGCATCGCGCGCGATGCCACCGGGCGCGGCCTAAAGGTGATGCTCTGCGAGCAGGACGATCTTGCTAGCGCTACGTCGTCGGCGTCGAGCAAGCTCATTCATGGCGGGCTGCGCTATCTCGAATATTATCAGTTCCGCTTCGTGCGCGAAGCGCTGCGAGAGCGGGAGGTGCTGCTTGGCATCGCGCCGCACATCGTTTGGCCCGCGCGTTTCATCATGCCGCACGACAAGGGGTTGCGCCCTGCTTTGATGATCGAGGCCGGTCTCTTTCTTTACGATTGGCTTAGCTGCCGCAACCGCTTGGGCCGCTCGCGCCGCCTCAATCTCCACACGGCCAAGGAAGGCGCCCCGCTCAAGGAGCATCTGACGACCGGCTTTGCTTATTCGGACTGCCGCGTGGACGATGCCAGACTTGTTGTGCTGAACGCTGTCGACGCGCGGGAACGGGGCGCTTCTATTCGCACTAGGACGCGCTGCGTCGCCGCTGCGCGGGAGCAAGGCATGTGGCGGGCGACGCTCGTAGATCAGCGCGCGGCGGCGACCGAGACCGTGACGGCACGCGCGCTCGTCAATGCTGCCGGACCCTGGGCCGCCAACGTGCTGACCGAGGTAATCGGCAACGATTCCGGTAAAAAACTCCGTCTCGTAAAGGGCAGCCACATTATTGTGCCCCGCATTTACGAGGGAGAGCAATGCTATGTCCTGCAAAACGAGGATCGCCGAATCATTTTCGTCATGCCTTATGAAATGGATTATTCGCTCATCGGCACGACCGAGATCCCGTTTGAGGGAGACCCATCGAAGGCACAGATAAGCGAGGACGAAATCGTTTACCTCTGCGCCGCGGTGTCGCGTTATTTCCGCAATCCGTTAGCCCCGCGCGATGTAGTTGAAAGTTTTTCCGGCGTGCGGCCGCTCTACGATGACGGCGCGAAGAATGCGTCCGCTGCGACCCGCGAGTATATTCTCGATCTCGACGCCCCGAAGGGCAGCGCGCCGCTTCTCTCGGTATTTGGCGGCAAGATTACCACCTACCGGCGCTTGGCGGAGGATGCAATCGAGCGGCTTGCGCCTTATCTGAAGCCGCTTTGCGCGCGGCGCTGGACCGCGACGGCTCCCCTGCCCGGCGGCGACATGGAAGATGGCGATTTCGGACAGTTCTTGCGCACGCTGCGCGGCAAATATCCTTGGCTCGACGCCGCTACTGTGGGCCGGTTGGCTTGCGCGTACGGCACGCGAGCGGCGTTGATTCTCGGCAAAGCGCGTCGTGCTGACGATCTCGGTATCGATTTTGGCGCGGGACTCTTTCAAGCCGAGATCGATTATCTCATCGGTCAGGAATTCGCTCTGACCGCGGAGGATATTTTGCGGCGGAGGTCGAAACTGGTCCTGCATCTTTCGCCGCCCAAACGCGCGCGTGTGAGCGCCTATGTTGACGCGCGCGTGAACGATAAAATTGGAACAGCGTACAACTCCATGAGTTCGCCATAGACATCGTGGGCGACTAGGACGCGTTGACAAATAGGATTCCCATCGGTTCAAGGTTCTGATTTAAGGTCGCTTTCGAAAGGAGGCGCGCTTGATTTGGGGATTGATGTCGGATGAGGAATGGGCCTGCTTTGAGCCATTCGTGACGGTTCGCGGCGCGCATAGCGGACGCCCGCCTAAAGATCATCGGCTTGTTCTGGATGGAATTTTCTGGATCGCCCGCACCGGAGCGCAGTGGCGCGACTTGCACGGACATTTCGGCAAATGGTCGTCGGTCTATCGACAGTTCCGGCGCTGGACGCTCGCCGGATTATGGGAGTTCCTGCTTGAAGCCCTGAACGAGACCGAAGGTGTCGGCGAAAGCGTCCAGATGATCGACTCGACCATTATCCGGGCGCATCACTGCGCAGCCGGCGCTAAAGGGGGACTCCGAGTCAGGGTCTTGGGCGCTCAAGAGGTGGCTTCACGACTAAAATTCACCTCCGCACGAACGGCGAAGGACTGCCGATAGCCGCAAAGATCACCGCAGGCGAGGTCTCGGATTATTCGGGCTTTGACCCCTTGATGGAAGCGGAAGGGCCGGAGGCCAAAGTCCTGCTGGCCGATCGCGGTTATGATTCTGATCATATTCGCGAAACGCTGGAGGAAAAGGGTGCCGCGCCGGTCATTCCCACGCGACAGAACCGCAAGGTTCAAATCCCAGTCAATGGCCACATCTATGCCTTGCGCAACCGCATCGAGCGCTGCTTCAATAAACTCAAGAACTCACGAAGGCTGGCGACCCGCTACGATAAAACCATGGCGAGTTATCTCGGCTTCGTCCATATCGCCACCATCCGGATTTGGATGCGCGCATTTGTCAACAAGACCTAGGAACTAGCCAGGAAGGCCATCGGGTTGGCACCTATCTGTCATCGCCGTGTCAAGTAACATTGTTAGCGCTCTCGTGCATCGTTGCATAATCACAACACGGGAGGAAATCCGATGTCGCAAGAACTTTCGGTGTCACAAAAGCTGCTGTCATGCGTCGCTCCCGGCGCATTGGCGCTGGGGCTTGCGGCCGCTCACCCCGCCCCTGCGGCGGCTGGCGGTGATAGCCACGTCAAACATGTATTGCTGATCAGCATCGACGGCATGCATTCGGTGGACTTCATCAATTGTGCAAACGGAATTAGCGGGGCAAACGGAGGCAAGCCTTATTGCCCGAATCTCGCTGGAACTCAAAGCGACCGGTATCAACTATCTCGATACATCCACATCAAAACCATCCGATTCGTTCCCCGGACTCATGGCAATCGTGAGCGGCGGATCGCCGCGCAGCGTGGGAGCATTCTACGACGTGGCTTACGACCGGTCGCTCGATCCGCCGACGATTGCGACGGGGAATGGCGTAGCGGGGGGCGCATGCCAAACCGGGACGGCGGCGACAGGTACAACCACTGAGTTCGACGAAGGGATCGATATCGATCAGACACTTCTCAACGGGGGCGCCCCCAGCGGAGACGGTGGCATCGCATCGATCGATCCCAAGAAACTGGAGCGAGATCCAGCCAAGGGTTGCGCGCCGGTTTATCCGTGGAACTTTGTGCGGACTAATACGATTTTCGGCGTGATTTACAAGGCTGGCGGATACACTGCTTGGTCTGACAAGCATCCCTCCTACTCGTCAGTCTCGGGCCCGGGCAATGGCGGTAATCTCGATGACTATTACTCACCGGAGATCAACTCGATTCCGGTGGCGTTGCCGCAAATCACGGCCTGCAATCCTCTTCCGGATCAGACTGCGGTATCGCCAACCAATGCGTGGACAGATAGCTTTCAGAATATTCAGTGCTACGATATGTTAAAAGTCAACGCGATCGTCAATCAGGCCAACGGCAAGACGCATAATGGGATGGCGCCGGCTCCAGTGCCGACCATCTTCGGAATGAATTTCCAGGCGGTGAGCGTCGGCGAGAAGCTGATCGAAAAGAAGCTGAGCCTAACAGGCGGTTACCTGGACTCCATAGGCACGCCCTCGCCCTCCTTGCTCAGCGAAATCCAATTCGTTGACGCTTCGATTGGCAAAATTATTTCCGCATTAAAGACGGCGGGCGTTTATAGTTCCACGCTCATCGTCATCACCGCCAAACACGGCCAGAGTCCCGTAAACTCCTCCCGCTACACGGGTATTACATCGGCAGGGCCGGTAACGACATCGCCCGCGACCATCCTGGACAACAGCCACTGCATTCCCTTGTCCGAATCGCCGTCTAATCCCACTGGGATCGGGCCGACCGAAGATGACGTCTCTCTGATCTGGCTAAACAACAGCTGCACGACGGGTACGGCGGTGGCCTCGCTAGAATCGCAATCTCCAGCCTCGGCGAATATTGCCGGCATTGGGGAGATTTTCTCGGGCCCGGCGCTCACCCAGCTCTTCAACGCCCCGGGCTTGCCACCGAATGGCGACCCGCGCACGCCAGATATCTTGGTCACACCGAATATCGGGGTTACCTACTCTGGTAGCACTAAAAAGCTGGCCGAACATGGTGGCTTTTCACATGACGACACCAACGTAATGATGTTACTGTCACATCCGAGCCTTTCTGCCAAAACGGTGACCACCCCGATCGAAACGATGCAGGTCGCTCCGACCATCTTGAAGGCGTTGGGGCTTGACCCGAATGCGTTGCAGTCGGTTATTTTGGAAGGCACCGAAGTGCTTCCCGGCCTATTTTAGCACTGGCGGTAACTTGAGGCCGTTGCTCCAAGGGCCCCGATAATTGCCCCAATCCCGAATTTGGAAGACCGCCGCAAAGGCGGTCTTTCCTTTTTGAGCCATTAAAGGCAAGTAGGGCCGTTTTGGTTCAATGCTGTTGTTAAAGTCGGAAATTGGGTTGCCTCAAGATTTCAAATCAAATTTCATTCTAAGCAAAAATTAGTGATCAATGCTGCCGTAGCGTGGCTACGGTTGTCGCCTGCTACATGAACGCCAATTTCTGCATCCCCCATCTTTCTTCTATGCTCACGCGCAACGCCGTGCAAATTTTGCGTGTCGCCGGAACAGAGTTTTTCAACGGCGTCAGCCAAAAGCAACCGCCGGGCCCGCGACGCCCAAATCCCCTGCGCAAGTCCAACCGCCGAAGCTGCGATGCCACGCATCCCGGATGTATAAGGTCTTGAATACTCAGCTTCCGCAATCGTACCAGCAGCGTCGCGAATACGGAGGCGAAGGCGCAGCTGCCCGCCGACAAGCCGGCTCATGTTTGAAAGACAGAGACCGCTGGAGGGAAGGTAGCAGTATCGCTAATCGCGGCCCTTGAGGTAAGATCATCGAAATGCGGGATAGCCAAAGGCTCCGCCTTTCGTTTACCGGCAACCGCCAGGACGCTGCCGCGTGGCCCATCTTCTTGCGATCGATCAGGGAACGACCTCAACGAGGAGCCTCCTCTTCGACGCATCGGGAAGGCTGCTCGCCCGCGCCCAACGCGAATTTGCGCAATCCTATCCGCAACCGGGTTGGGTCGAGCACGATCCAAGGACGATCTGGCGGGACGTTCTCCAGACCGCGCGGGAGGTGCTTGCAAAATCAGATGCGCCGGTTGCCGCGATAGGCATCGCGAACCAGCGGGAAACCACGGTCGTCTGGGCGCGCGAGGACGGGACACCAATCTATCCCGCCATCGTCTGGCAGGACCGGCGCACCGCCGCGGAGTGCGAGCGGCTGCGGCAGGAAGGAGCTGAAACGCTGGTTCGCGCCCGCACGGGCTTGCTTCTCGATCCTTATTTCTCGGCGACAAAGCTTGCCTGGATTCTCGATCACGTGGCGGGCGCGCGGATGCGCGCAGAACGCGGCGAACTCGCCTTCGGCACCATCGACAGTTTTCTGCTCTGGCACCTGACCGGCGGCGCGGTGCATGCAACCGACGCCACCAACGCCTCGCGAACCTTGCTGTTCGACATCCACCACCAATGCTGGGACCATGATCTTCTAAAACTGTTCAATATTCCCGAGGCGCTCCTCCCCGAGGTTCATGACAACAGTTTTCATTATGGGGTCACGGCCGGGGGCTTGTTCGACGGGGCAATTCCGGTCGCGGGCATGGCGGGCGACCAGCACGCGGCGTTGATCGGCCAGGCCTGCCTTGATGCTGGAATGGCGAAGGCGACCTATGGCACCGGCTGTTTCTTCTTGCTCAACACCGGCCAACAGGCATTGTCCCCGGCGCAAGGGACGCTTACGGCCATGGCGTATCGCCTGGATGGCCAGCCTACCTACGCCGTAGAAGGATCGATTTTTGCCGCCGGAGCCACGCTCAAATGGCTGCGCGACCGGCTCGGTCTCATCCAGGATGTATCGCAATCCGGCGCCATGGCAGCGAGCACGGGCGGCAACGAGGGAGTTTATTTGGTGCCCGCCTTCGCCGGGCTCGGCGCCCCGCATTGGGACCCGGACGCGAGGGGACTGATTTGCGGTCTCACATTGGATTCAAGCCCGGCGCATTTCGTCCGCGCCGCGTTGGAATCGGCCGCCTATCAAACTTTCGACCTGATGCAGGCGATCACGGGTGGCGGAGCGCCCCGCACGCTGCGCGCCGATGGCGGGATGGCGGGCAACGACTGGTTCTGTCAATTTTTGGCGGACATCATCGCAGCGCCGGTCGAGCGGCCGGCCATGCTCGAGGCGACCGCGCAGGGCGCAGCCTTTCTGGCTGGACTTACGCTTGGAATATTTCCCGATATCGCCGCCATTTCCGCCGCCTGGGCGCGCGGCGCAATATTTGAACCGTGCATGGCGGAAGCCAAGCGGGAACGCTTGATCGCGGGATGGCAGGATGCGGTCCAGCGCACGCTTACGGCGGATAGGCGAGGTCCCCGCCAAAACCCGCGTAATAAAACGATCGCCGGGAAGATTGAAGAAAGTTCCTAGCGCTATGGCCGTTTGTTAACTTTGTCGGCATATTTTCCATCGCGTTCACTAGGAGTGATGGAGCGCGATATGTCTGCTGTCAAAAAATTTGACACCAAACCAACGACAATATGCGGACAGACCGACGAAACAGTAAGACCAGCTGAGCGGGGTGTTTCGGCGCTGACACTGAGGTGGGCTTTCGAATTAAAGGGCGAAGGGAGAATAAGCCTTCCATCGGTGAAGCAGCTAGTTGCACGAATTCTGCGGGCTTTAAACCAATGAAGCTTGTAAGGACAATCCCAGAATTCGATAAATGGTGCTTTGACCACAACTATACGCGTTCCGAAATCGCGACTATCCTTCGCGTCAGCAGGCAGACAATTCACAATTGGACAAGCACGAAACTTTCTCGTGAGTTAAGCAGAAATACTCGTAAACGTGAAAATGATCTCGATAAGAGAACTCCTGAGTTTGTACAGATTCCGATGACGTTGAGCTTATGCTTGGTTGCGCTTGAAACCTTAGATAGAGGTTCTATTGTAATCCAGTCAGAAAATAAGCGCAAAAGACAATAAAGGGGACTCTGGATTTCCTCCACAGCGGGTGAACCTCGCCACCAAACGAAAAGTGTGATGTCATGATGGTGGAACTCGTCGTCCCTGTAAACGAACCTTCGCCCGGTGCGGCCGTCTCGCGCCGCGACTGTCTGACGAGCGCCGCCGCCGCCGCGATGGGCTACACGCTTGCCGCCGGCCCGGTGCGCGCGGCGGCAATCAAAATCGGTTCGGACGGCCTATCCGCTGGCGTGGCGAAAGTGAAAGTGGCGGGGGACGAAATGCCGGTCTACTACGCGAATCCCGCGGGCGCGCAAAAGCCGCCGGTGATCCTCGTTGCGATGGAGGTATTTGGCCTGCACGAGCACATCAAGGATGTGACACGGCGGCTTGGCAAGCTCGGCGCATTCGCAATCGCGCCCGATTATTATTTCCGGCTTGGCGACATGACCAAGATCGCTGACGCCTCGGAGCTGATAGCATTGGTCAATAGCAAACCCGATCATGAGCTTTTTGCTGATCTCGACGCGAGCGTTGCTTGGGCCAATGCGCAGGGCGGCGATACGGACCGGCTTGGCATCATCGGCTTCTGCCGGGGCGGCCGCACGGTTTGGCTTTATGCGACGCATAGCCCCATTCTCAAGGCGGGTGTCGCCTTTTACGGAAGCCTGATGGATCCCCCGAGCGCGGCCATGCCAAAAAACGCCTTCGATCTTGCCGCAGACGTGAGGGCGCCCGTGCTCGGCCTTTACGGCGCGGAGGATGCGAACATCACGCCCGATCAAGTGGAGGCAATGAAGGAAAGACTGGACGCCGCGGGAAAAACGACAAAATTCAAGATCTACCCAGGCGCGCCACATGGTTTCTTTGCCGACTACCGGCAAAGTTATCGCGCGGAGGCGGCGCAAGACGCCTGGACGGCGATGCAGGCCTGGTTCAAAAAATACAAGGTATTGGATTAATATTTGGGCCTGGTTCCCGAAATGACACCCAGCGCAATTGAGTCATCATCCGCGAGACTTTGGACCAAACTTCATTATTCGTGACTCTCGCCGTCATTCCTGGAGTTGAGCCACGGCTGTTCACGTTCAAACGCCTATGCCGGGAGACGGAATGCCCGCTCAATTCCCGCAATTGATCCGGGGAATGCCATGACGGGGGGGGGGACTGGGTCATTCTCGAGCCCTGGCCTCCGGCCGATTTCAAGCAACGGCCGTGATCGTCCGGGCGGTTTTTTCGAGAAGCTCGCCGATCTGCGCCTCGCTGATGATCAATGGCGGTGCGAGAATGAGCGTGTCGCCTGTGGCGCGCAGGCGAAGATCGAAGTCGCGGAAGGCGCGATCCATTGCCGCAAAACCGCGCGTGCCGCGGGGGCCCCTGGCCGCAAGGTCGATCGCCGCGTTGAGCCCAGCGTTTCGGATATCGAGGACATTGGGTAGCCGCCGCAAACCGTGCACGGCGTCGGCCCATAAGGATTCAAGTTGGAGCACCCGTGCGAAGAGTTCTTCTTCCTCATAGAGGCGGAGCGCGGCAAGACCGGCGGCGCAAGCCAAAGGTTGCCCGGAATGGGCACAGCCGTGCGGCAGTTCGACCGCTTGCTCCGGGCCATCCATGAATGTGTCGTAAATCGGCTTGCGGACAATGACGCCGCCCATCGGTACTATGCCCGATGTTATTCCGATTGCGAAGACGATCATGTCAGGAAGCACGCCATAGCGCTTGGCCGCGAAGGTATAGCCTACACGGCCGAAGCCGCTGGCGAATTCGTCAAAAATCAGCAGGATGTCATAATTATCGCAGATCGACCGGAGCCGGTTGAGATAGCCGACGGGGGGTAGCAGGACGCCACTTGTTAACGGGATAGGCTTGACGATAACCGCCGCGATTGTCGAGCAATCGTGCGGGTCGACGATTTTTTCAAGCTCATCGGCAAGTTGCGCCCCCCATTCCGGCTCGCCCGTCGTGAAGGCCTGTTTATCGCGGTTGTAGGTCGACCAGAGATGATCGACCCCGCTTGAACTGGTGCCGAAGTGTTTTCGGTTTGCGGCGATGCCGCCGACCGCCATGCCGCCGAAACCAGAGCCATGATAATCCCGCTCGCGCCCGACGAATCTCATTCGGGCACCTTCGCCACGGAAATTGTGATAGGCGAGGGCGATTTTTAGCGCGGTATCTACGCCTTCCGAACCGGAATTTGTAAAAAACACATGGTTCAAATCTCCCGGCGCCAGCAACGCAATCCGGCTTGCCAGGGAAAAGACTTTTGGATGACCGAATTGAAACGTCGGCGAAAAATCGAGCTCGCCTACTTGCGCTCTGATGGCTTCGACAATGGCTGCGCGGCAGTGACCGGCGTTCGCGCCCCAAAGGCCCCCCATGCCGTCGAGAATCGGACGGCCCTCGGCAGTGAAATAATGGATTCCCTTGGCAGAAACGAGAATACGAGGGTTTCGCTGAAACGCACGATTTGCGGTAAACGGCATCCAGTAAGCGTCAAGATCGTTTCGCAAACGCGCTTTGGTTGCGGTCGAAGAAGTCATGGGCGGCGCCCGCCAAAGGGAAGGAATGCGGTGCTTTCTTAAGATTGAGCCAAGGGTTTCTGCGCAAGAACCTCGTAGCCGACCGGAAAAGAGTACGTGACGAGTTTGCCGCGCCGCCGGTTTAAGCCACGCGGAACCAACTAGGGTCTGGGCTCAATTGAGCCAATAGCAGAGCGCGGTGACGAGGCACAGGCCGGCGAGAAAGTTCCGAGCGGTTTTGTCGTAGCGGGTGGCGATGGCCCGGAAGTCTTTCAACCGGCAAAAGGTTCTCTCGATGACGTTGCGCAGGCGATAAAGTTCGGCGTCGAACGGGAAGAGGGTCTTGCGGTTGATTTTGTTGGGAATGACCGGCGTCGTGCCGCGTGTTTGCAGGAACAGGCGCAAATGATCCGCGTCGTAGCCTTTGTCGCCGATCAACCGTTCGCTTGGCGCTGTCGCCGCGAGCAAGGCCGCGGCGCCCTTGATGTCGGCGACGTGTCCGCCGGTCAGCAGGAAGGCGTGCGGACGGCCTTCTTCGTCGACGAGCGCATGGATTTTTGTCGTGCGCCCGCCGCGCGAGCGGCCAATGGCTTGATTTTGCGCCCCCCTTTTCTGGCGCCGCTCGCCGAGCGATGCGCCTTGACCGCCGAACTGTCGATCATCGTGAGCGCTGGGGGATCGCCGCCGGCAACCAGCGCCGCGAAGATCCGTTGCCAAAGACCGCGTCGGCTCCAGCGGTTGTATCTGTTGAAGGCCGTCGTATACGGCCCATATTCGTCGGGAAGCGCACGCCAACGGCAGCCCTCGCGCAACCGATGGATGATCCCGCTGATGACGCGGCGATCGTCCTTGCGTTCAGGTCCGGTGTGGACCATCGGGAGATGCGGCTCGATCGCCGCCCATTGCTCATCGCTGAGCCAGAAATTGTCCGCCACGAAATCAAGCCCTCCTGACGAGCTTAAATCATGACGCGAGGTTCAATTCAATTGGGTACGGACCCTAAGATAACCATATTTTTGCTCGTCAAAACATCTTTATTGTCTAACAAATAACATTTTCCGCCAGGCGATGCTTTTCGGCCAGATTTCCCTGGCTGTAGCTTTTGTCAGGGCATCGAGGAAATGATGATTTTTTGCCTTGTGGCAATCGCGGCTTTCTCGGCAGGCTTCGTCAATGCCGTTGCCGGAGGGGGCTCCTTTCTCACCTTCCCGGCATTGATCGCGGCGGGATTGCCGCCAATCGATGCCAACGCGTCGAGCACTGTCGCGCTGTTCCCGGGCCAGATCGCCACTGGTTACTTCGCACGCGACGGTCTCGCGGCGGCCACTGCCGACAGCCGCATAAATGTGCCTGTCCTTGCAACGATAAGCGTTGCCGGTGGCCTCATCGGCAGCCTCCTGCTTCTCGTCACGCCGCAAACAGTCTTCAGCCGTATCGTGCCCTGGCTTATTCTTTTCGCGACATCCATTTTCGCGGCCGGAAGTTTTTTGCCCGGCGGCGCAAAAAAGTTCAAATTGAACCGGGCCGGCATTTTCGCCGCGCAAGGGTTGGTCGCTGTCTACGGCGGTTATTTCGGCGGCGGCATTGGCATCCTCATGCTTGCGTCGCTCACACTTTTCGGACTCCGTGACATTTGGCTGATGAACAGTCTGAAAATTCTACTTGGCATGCTGATGAACGCGGCGGCGGTTGTTACATTCATCATTGCCGGTCTCGTTCATTGGCAATGGACGATTGTCGTCGCGATCGGCGCAATCGCGGGCGGTTATTCCGGATTGCACGCGGCGCGGCGAATACCGGCCCCAATTGTCAGAGGCTTCGTTGTTGCGGTGGGGCTTGTGCTGACCGTCTATTTCTTCATGAAACCGGCGTGACGGAAACCCGATCCTCTTGTTGCGAACGCGCAAGGCAGACAATATCATGCGGAGGATGCGGCAGGTTCATTTCGAAGGGCATGGCGGCCCGGACGTGATCAAAACCGGTGAGGCGCCGGTGCCGGAACCGGGCCCAGGCCAGGTTTTGATCGAGGTCGCCGCGGCAGGCGTCAATCGGCCCGATTGCTTGCAGCGCGAAGGCGTGTATCCGCCGCCTCCGGGCGAGAGCGCCATTCCGGGCCTCGAAATCGCGGGCCGTGTGGTCGCGCGAGGGGAAGGCGTGAGCGCGCCAAAGGAAGGCGACACCATTTGCGCTCTGGTCGGCTCCGGAGGCTACGCCGAATACGCGCTTGCCGATGCACTTCTCTGTCTGCCGGTGCCGCAGGCTTTGGGGGTCGTCGCGGCGGCGGGCCTACCGGAAAATTATTTCACCGTGTTCGATAATGTTTTCACGCGCGGCAGGCTAGCTCCTGGCGAAACATTTTTGGTGCACGGGGGATCGAGCGGCATTGGCTCGACCGCGATCCAACTGGCGAAGCAATGTGGCGCACGAGTCATCGCAACCGCCGGTTCGAGCGCAAAATGCGCCTTCTGCAAGACGCTCGGCGCCGATTTCGCGGTCGATTACAAGACCCAGGATTTTGTCGACGAGACGAGGAAGATCGCCGGCAAGCATGGCGTCGATGTCGTGCTTGACATGGTCGGCGGAGCCTATCTGCCTAGGAACCTCGCCGTGATGGCGGCCGAAGGCCGTCTTGTCCAAATCGGATTCCTGCAATCGGCGACGGTCGCGAATTTTGATTTGCGGCCCATCATGCTGCGGCGCCTGACTTTGACTGGCTCCGCCTTGCGCGCGCGGACCGTGCTACAGAAGTCCGAGGTCGCGGCGGCATTGCGTGAAAAAATCTGGCCGCTGTTGGACAAGGGCTTGGTAAAGCCGCTGATCTTTGCCACTTTCCCGCTCGAACAGACACATCAGGCGCATGAGATGATGAAATCGTCCTTGCACCTAGGCAAAATTCTGCTCATCACCGGCAAATAGGCGCTGGGGTTTTCCCTTGCGTAAGTCGAGTTTTTGTCCACAATCGGCACTGGACAGCGCGAGCGTTACCAAGACGAGGCGAGCAGCTGTCCGCATGGAGCGTGACGCCAATGGATGTCATCATCTACCATAATCCTCGTTGCGGCACGTCGCGCAATACGCTTGGCCTCATCCGCAACGCGGGCATCGAGCCGCATATCGTCGAATATTTGAAAACCGCTCCGGCGCGCGCCTTGATACGTCAGCTCGTGGCCCGTGCGGGCGTGACGCTGCGTGCCCTGGTACGCGATAAGGAACCGGTTTTTCGCGAATTGGGGCTTAGCGACAGCAAACTCTCCGAGGACGCCTTGCTCGACGCAATCGAGGCGCATCCTATTCTCCTCAACCGCCCCCTCGTGGTGACGCCAAAAGGGGTAAAACTCTGCCGTCCTTCGGAACTCGTGATCGACCTCTTGCCGCCGCAGCAAGGCGAATTTTTCAAGGAGAATGGCGAGCGCGTTATCGATGAGCGCGGGCGCCCGGTCGCAAGCGCCTGATTATCGCGATTCCCTGACAAGACGGCTGCCTTTGTCGACGCCAGCTCTACTTTTGCGCCGGGCTTGTATGGCGCGGGCGTAGCGGCTTAAATCGGAGGTCAATAGATCGGCCTCGAAGCGCGTCGCTATATAGGACTTTGGACCGCCCGTCGCCGGGCACGGCGCACTCTTGCCGGCAGCTCCAGCGCGCCGCCCGCTAATTCTTTTAACCGCTGGGCGCGGGCGCGGGCCGAAACATGAGCGGCCGAATTCGCTCCTCTTGCAATGGGAAACGCCATTCCCACATCAAGGTTGTGCGGGCCGCTTCAGGACGCGCAAGCGGAGGCGACGGGTCCGGCGAAACTGCCGGGACATCGTCGCACCGCAACATTTGTTGTCGCTTCATTCAAGGAGGATAGCGAGATGCGTCAATTTGATCTTTCCCCCCTTTACCGTTCGACCATCGGGTTCGATCGCTTGTTCAACATGATCGATCAGGCCGCCGGGCCCGAAACCATGCCGGGGTATCCGCCCTATAATATCGAGCGCACCGGCGAGAACGCCTACCGGATATCGGTGGCGGTCGCGGGTTTCGCCGCAACCGATCTCTCGATCGAAACCAAGGAAAATACCCTCACCCTTCGTGGTTCGCGGGAGCGCGACGGCGAGGGCGAAACGGCGAAGCCGGAAGTGCTCTATCAGGGCATTGCGGCCCGCGCGTTCGAGCGCCGCTTCCAGCTTGCCGACCACGTCCAGGTGACTGGCGCGAGCCTTGAAAACGGCTTGCTACACGTCGACCTCATGCGTGAACTCCCCGAGGCGCAGAAACCGCGCCAGATCCCGATTGCGGCCGCCGCGGCCAAGCCGGCGGTTGCGACGTCAAGGGCAGCCTAACTTCGCGAGCCGGGCGGCTCCCTCCCACGCCTGGCTACGCGGTCGAAGGGCGTCTCGCAGGAGGCGCCCTTTTTTGCGCCGGGCAACGGACCCAGCAGGGGAGAAGGACGCAGAGTTGACGACGGTCATGGACGTGGTGGGCCGTTAGCCGTTCATTGGTATCGCGACGGTCCAGTTTGAGAATAAATGCGCCGAATGAAATGCGCGCTGAGATATTTTCCCTTCAAGTAGACACTCTGTACGTATCCAATTCATCAAGATTGAACATGTCGAAATCGACCAAAAATCCAGCATGACGAGCGCCCTTCTAATGAGTAGCGACTTGTCCGGGTGCGCGGGCCGGCCGGATACCTCGATTTGAGGAAGACATGGAGTGCCGCTTAAATCGGAGTTTCGGTTCTGAGCCGACCGCCTTTTTACATGGAAGGAGATATCCCATGCCAAGAGTGAACCTTGTTGATCCCGCAACCGGCGCCGCGAATCCGCTGCTCGATAAGATCAAGGGCGCCTTCGGCACGGCGCCGAACATGTTCCGCGCCGCGCCGTCGCGAATTCGCCGGTTGCCTTGAAGAGCATGTGGAGCGCGTTCGGGGCGCTTGGAGCGGGGACGATTGGCACCAAACTCGGCGAAAAGATCGCCGTTGCCGTCGCCGACCGGAACGCCTGCGCCTATTGTCTCGCCGCGCATACGCTGCTCGGCAAAAATGCCGGCGCGAGCGGGCAACACATGGCGGAGGCTCAGGTCGGGCGCTCGGATGACCCAAGACCGCGGCCGCGCTCGCCTTCGCGCTTAAACTGGTCGAGCAGCGGGGGCAGGTGGGGGACATGGATATCGGGACTTTGCGCGCAGCGGGCTTCGACGGCGGTCGAAGCGTCGAGATTATCGCCCATGCCGCACTCAATCTGTACACCAATTACGTCAACATGGCACTCGACGTTCCAGTCGACTTCCCAAGCGTGAAATTTCGCCGCACTGCTTAGCGCGCGTCCCGATCAGACAGACCCATTTGATCGACAAGGACAGAATGCAAAATCAACGCGTTGGCACATGTTGGAATTGAAAATGGCGAGCACCAATTTTTAGAGACGCGCGCCAACGTCCGAGGTCCGGGGCGGATAGCCGCTCCGGACTTTCAGAGCGGCGGCCTCCATGGCGGCACATGCCGGCAATGAGGCTCAGGCGGTGATTCGTTCCTCGTCGTCGCCCGGCTCGCGCAGGACATAGCCGCGTCCCCAAACCGTTTCGATATAATTGCGGCCATCGCTCGCATTGGCGAGTTTTTTGCGCAGCTTGCAGATGAAAACGTCGATGATTTTCAGTTCGGGCTCGTCCATGCCGCCATAGAGATGGTTGAGAAACATTTCCTTCGTCAGGGTCGTGCCTTTGCGCAGCGAGAGCAGCTCCAGCATCTGATATTCCTTGCCGGTCAAATGCACCCGCGCGCCAGCGACCTCGACGGTTTTCTGATCGAGATTGACGATAAGATCGCCCGTCGCGATGACCGATTGGGCGTGGCCCTTCGAGCGCCGGACGATGGCCTGGATGCGCGCGACAAGTTCGTCCTTGTGGAATGGCTTGGTCAAATAATCGTCGGCGCCAAACCCCAAGCCTTTGACCTTGTCCTCGATCGCGGCGAGCCCCGAAAGGATGAGGATCGGCGTCTTGACCTTGGCGACCGCAGAGTGCGCAGGACCTCATAGCCCGACATATCGGGCAGGTTCAGATCGAGCAAAATAATGTCGTAATCGTAAAGCTTGCCGAGATCGATGCCTTCTTCGCCGAGATCCGTCGTATAGACGTTGAAATTCTCGGATTTGAGCATCAACTCTATGCTTTGCGCCGTCGCGCTGTCGTCTTCAATCAGTAGAACGCGCATGTGAGGTCCCAGCCTTCCCCCCGTCGGTCGCCTTGCCGGCGCGCAAGATCGCTTGAAGTCCCTCGCGGCGGCTGGTCGGGCCGGTTGTCCCGCGAAGCGTGGCTCGCTACGAATTTCGTAACCTTAACGGGCATTGGTTAACAAAAACATTCCCTCTGAAAAGACGGCTTGCCGCCGCCTGCCTTGCCACGGTCAGGCGGTTGATTCGTGTCTCCGTCTCTTGCCGCTAAACCTTGGCGCACCAAGCTTGCGCGACGAAGGACAGCGATGGCCAAATTTTGATCCTGCTGGAGTAAGGCCGCACGAGACCGCGGTTGCCTCCGGGGCGTCGTACTCGCCGATAGCCTAGAGCAACTATACACGCCGGCCACCACCGAAAGATTTGCGCACGGCTCGGTCGCCGGTAACGAATGGGCAACTTTACTGGGGCAAAGTTGAACCGCTCCGAAATCGTGGGCTCAGCTGGGGTTGACTCCCGCCATGCCGGTCGCGCCCGGATGCCAAAGCCTCGTCGATACAATGAGTCAGGCCATGTTTCGCATTGGGCCTTTATAAGCTGCGACCCGTGCCCGCGTCTTGGAGTTGAAATCAATGAAGTCGCGGGATACTCTTGCACGTCTCAGGCGCTTTCAGATCGAGGAGACGCGCCGCCGCGTCGCGACAAATCGAAGCGATGATCGCCGAGTTTTCCAAGATGGCGCGGGAACTCGAGCGTGAAATCGCGATGGAGGAGCAACGCTCCGGAATTTCCGATATCTCTCATTTCGCCTACCCGACTTATGCGCGTGCGGCGCGCACCCGGCAGGACAATTTGCAGCGTTCGGCGGAGGAACTGGCGAGTTCAGCTTGACGAGGCCCGCCAGTTTCTCGACGAAACGCTTGCCGGATCCCGGCAACGGCGCGGGTTCTTGAAGGCGGCGGCAAGGACGCCGGTCTTTCTGCCGGATAGAGCGAGCCGGCGAAGCCCAGGACATTCGTCGCGGCGCATTCAAGTCTGAATTCTTCAGGCTGATTCATTGTCATTGCCGCGGAGGATGGCGGCGGTTCCGCTTGAGCCCGCGGTTTCTCAAGTTACCCCTTGCCATCGGGGCGCACATCGTGCAGGGATGCCGCCGGACATGGCGGGCCGGGGCTCACGGCGCGGCGCGGCCGGCCATGTCCTCCGGAGAGCGATGAAGCGCATTCTTGATTTTTTTTGGCCGCTGATAGGCTTCGCCGCGGTCGCTGTGTCGCTCTGGCTTCTTCACCGGGAGTTCAAAGGCGAAGCGGTCGGGCCGGAGGTCTGGGAATACCTCAAATCGATTTCGCCCGGCATATATGTGCTGGCGATCCTGTCCACACTTGTCGCTTATGCGGCGCTTGCCTGGTACGACCGCATTGCGCTTCTCCATCTCGGCGTGAAGAATATTTCCTGGGTTTTTATCTCGCTTTGCTCCTTCACGACCTACGCACTCGCGCACAATATCGGGGCGACGGTTTTTTCGGGCGGAATGGTCCGTTACCGCGCCTATCACTCGAAAGGCTTGAGCGCGGCGCAAGTCGCGATTCTTGTCGCCGTCTGCTCATTGACGTTCGTCCTCGGCACCGTTCTGCTCGGCGGCCTCATTTCGGTTTTGGAGCCGGAGCAATTAAGCCGCTTCCACGGCATGCTGCCGGAAAAGTTCCGGTTTCTCACCGATCCAACGACCGCCCGGCTGGTGGGCGTTGTGTTCCTCGGCGTCGTCGCGGTCTATGTGATCGGTTCCATTTTCCGGTTCAGGCCCCTGATGATAAAAGGGGTCCGGCTCGAATATCCGAAACCTGGAAATCGCCGCCCGGCAAATGCTGGCGGCGCCCCTCGAACTCCTCGGGGCGGCAGGGATAATCTATTTCGCATTGCCGGATGCCGGCAACCCCGGCTATTTCGCCGTGCTCGCGGTGTTCATCGCCTCGTTTTCGGCGCGCGCTTTGGTCCAACGCGCCCGGCGGCCTCGGCGTTTTTGAATGGTTCTTCATCGGGGCCATGCCTGAGATGCCAAAAACTCAGGTGTTGGCGGCTTTGCTGGTCTTCCGGCTTTTCTACTTGCTGATTCCTTTTTTCCTGTCGATTTTCGTCGTCATCGTTTTCGAACGCAACAGGTTGAAGGAAGTGCTTCACCACGGGGACGGCCATCACGCGCCGGGCCAAGATGTAACGCCGCCAGCCGACCGCAAGCGTGCAAGCCTCCTTTAATGCGTCGCCAGAAAACTCGCCTCGCCAAAATTTGCTCATCCGCCGCCGATCATGTCTCCGACCGCGGCAGGCACGGTGCGACCACACCCTGTAGTCGGATGAAACCCAAGAGCCGTCTCAAACGGTTTTCCGCCCGCCCGATGTGTTTGCTCGGCAACGATCCCCTATAGTTGCCGGCTTCCTGGCAAAGATCCTGGAACGAAATAAAGTAATTGCGACAGCGAGCGATTCCCGCTGAAGCGATCGCGGTCGCGGGTTAGAGGGCTTGTACCGATGACGGGGTTCAACGTCCGAAAGCAGGTGGTGGGCGCGACAGGGATTGAACCTGTGACCCCTCCCGTGTGAAGGGAGTGCTCTCCCGCTGAGCTACGCGCCCCACCCTGCGTGCCCGCGCACGCGCCTGCTCTTTATTGAAAGCGAGCCGTTTCAAGTCAAGGCGGTTTCGTCCTAGGACCAGGAATTGGATCACAATTATATCGTTAACACCACACGCCGTAAATGTTGTGGTGGCGTCGCCACGATGGCGGTGCTGTCGTGACCGGCGCGCCCGAAGGGTTTCTCTTTACTAATTGTGACAATCCACATAATGTCACTTCCATGCCACTACAGCGTGTGAACTTTGGTGCGATAATTCCGCGCGCCGATTTTGGCGTGCAAGGACCGGAATTCACACATCAGCTATTCAAAGATTTCCCGATTGCGAATTTGGACGAAACATCTTCTGTGCGCTTGCTATTGCGGAAACCAGATTTTCAGCGCGAAACGTATCACTAGTCGCCAGACCAAGTTGTCTCATTCGTTGAAAGTTTCTTACTGTCTGTCCGGGAACATCTTGAATCTGAAAAGTCATTTATGATTCAAGGGAGGCGGCCTGATTCGAGGAGGGATCGCCGATGTGGACGGACAGAATCGCGCACGCTATGACAGAAACCGCCTGCGTTATCCGAGCGATGTGACCGACGAAGAATGGGCGCTGATCGCGCCGCTTATTCCGCCGGCCCGGCGCGGGGGCAACAAGCGGACCGTGAATCTGCACGAGATCGTCAACGGACTTATGTACATTCTGAGCACCGGCTGCCAATGGCGGGCGATCCCGAAGGACCTGCCGCCGCGCTCGACGCTGCATGACTACTTCGATCTGTGGAACTGGGACGGCACGCTCGATCGCATCCATCACGCGCTTTATGTCGAATGTCGCGAAAGAGCAGAGTGCGAGGCATCGCCTTCCGCCGCGATTATCGACTGCCAGAGCGTGAAAAGCGCTGAAAAAGGGGGCCTTGCATCGACCCGCATGGCTATGACGCGGGCAAGAAGATCAAGGGCAAGAAGCGGCACATCCTCGTTGATACGCAGGGCCTCTTGATGCAAGCCATTGTGCATGCCGCCGATGTGCAGGATCGTGACGGCGGCGTGCTTTTGATGGCGAGCCTTTTTGGCCTCTATCCGTTCCTTCTGAAGCTCTATGCCGATGGCGGCTATCAGGGCGCAGGATTCCAAGATGGACTGAAGAAAATCCTCTCGCGCGTGAACGTCGAGATCGTCAAGCGATCCGATCAGGCAAAACGCTTCGTCGTCCTGCCCAAACGCTGGATCGTCGAGCGCACCTTTGCTTGGCTCGCGCGATGCCGAAGGCTGGCCAAGGATTGGGAATGCCTCAATCGCAAAGCGCTCGCGTTCGTCAAGCTCGCGTCCATCCGTCTCATGTTAAGAAAGCTATGCAATCCAATATGATCTTCCCGGACAAACTCTAAGGCGCAAAAAGGACCGTGGGAGGCGGAAGCGTATTCAGTAAACACTATTGTTATCATAAATCTATAAACAGGTTAGCTGCGATCTGTAGATGATCTTTTATTAACTGTTCCAAGGAGTTTCTCAGATAATAATCTATGTATAGGGTCGTTTTCTTTTTCCTGCTGAATTCTCTGACGGCGCATTTCTTCAACTTGATCTTGTAATTCGGCAGCATGCGCCTCTTGTACCTCTATTTCTCTTAGACGAAGAGGGCCGTACTTCAATACGGCCTCTAATACCTTCATACGCTCCGCTTTCCAAACGCGATAGGCCGCGAAAATGAAGCATGCAATCGCTGTGACCGCCAGAGCACCCTTGGCAAGATCATTTTGAACAAAATATGCCCCAACCGAGAGCGGCACGCTAAGAGCGCCACTCATCGCAGTGAGCCATTCGGCAAAGAAGGCTTGACAGAAACTTCGGAAGTTCTCTGCTTGTCGCATGCGAGAGCGATTAACCAGATTCGCCCTTCTGTGTCAAGTTCCGCATAATCACCCTAGGTCATCAACTCATTAAACCGCATCCAGATGCCGGAGTGAGGCGAGTTTGACGCCGGCGAGGATAGTTTTCGGCCGTTTGTCGTAGCGAGTTGCGATGGCGCGGAAATGCTTGATTTTGTTGAAGAAGCGCTCGACGAGGTTTGTGTTGCGGTAGAGTAGCCTGTTGAAGGGCGGCACGTTCTTGCTGTTGGGCATGAGTTTGACATTGGCCCATGCGCCGCGCTGCGGCGAGGTCTTGCGCAGGGCGTCGCTAGTCGTAGGCGCGGTCAGCCAGCAGGATATTGCCGCGGCGAGCGATCCGAGCATGTCGCCGGCGCTGCGCCCGTCATGAGCCTGGCCTTCGGTCAGCTTGAGAGGCGATCGGCAGGCCTGCAGGCATCGACCAGCGCGTGGATCTTGGTCGTCAGCCCGCCCCGCGAGCGACCCATGCAACCGGATCGGTCGTCTTTTTTTTGGCGTTGGCGGCGTGCTGATGCACGCGGATCGAGGAGGAGTCGATCATCTGGATGTCGCCATCATAAGCCTTTGAAACCGCGTGCAAAAGCCGATCCCAGACCCCCGCTTTGCGCCACCGGTTGAAGCGGTTCACGCAGGTCGTGTGTGGACCATAGCGCTCCGGAATATCCGCCCAAGGCGCGCCCGTGCGCAGCCGCCAGAAGATGCCGTTCAACACCCGCCGGTCATCGACCCGCGCAACCCCGCGCGGCTTGTTCGGCAACAAGGGGCTCAATCACAGACCACTCGAAATCCGTCAGATCAAAGCGCGCCATCTCAACCTCCATGATCAGAAAGGTTGAATCACTCCTTTGCCGATTTGTGAATCCCATTTATGAGATCAAGACCTAAAGCGGGTGATAAACCCAACGCGCGGATTCAAGACCCTGCCTACGGCTTCGGCCACGATCAAAGGCTTCGAGGTCATGTGCATGATCCGTAAGCGGCAGTGCCTCATGCTTGAACGGAGGCGGACGGAAGAGGTGCGCTTTGTAAACCTGCTCTTCCGTCTTGTTGCTTGATGAACCCAGATAAAAGGGGCAAACTGCGCCTCAGCTCCCCGATGCAACAGAGCCTTCATAAGTCAGGAGTTTGAGATGCCAATGTCAGCCCGAGGGGTCGCGATGGCTTTTGCCGCGCTGGTCTGGACGGCGGCCGTGGGCGGGTGCAGCCTTAAACCGCCGACGTTGACCCCGGTCAGCTCCAACCCGGCGTACGAGGGGGGCTCGTGTGAGCTAGTCCTCAACGCGACCAACCTCAAGGGCGGCTCGCAGTATGGAGTCGGGTTGTTTACCACCGGCACGCCGGTTCAGCTCGGGGATCTGACCACCAATTCCTCCGGGTCGATCAACGGGGGGAGGGTCGACTACCCAAGCCAGACCCTTCCCACGGTCTACCCGAACGCGTACGTGGAGCTGTACACCCTGCGGGGCGGCCAGCTGGACGCGGGTATCGTCTCGGCCAAGCTGACCATCCCGGTGTGCTTGGCGACCGGCCTGGCATCGTGAGGGCGGGCTGTTCTCGCCCCATTCAGGCGGGCTTAGCGAAGCCGGCGGAAAAATCACCGCAGAATACCTTATTCCGGCGCCCGCCGACGCCTGCCAAGAGCAAGCAGTTCCACGGGAAGATTGTTCCTGCAGCCAAAAGATATCGCCCGGTGTGCCTAAGGCGTGGCTGCTATCTGTTAATGAAAAAAGAATGTGATTCCCGTTCCCCTGTCCAGCGTGGTTCCTCCCTCGGCAGGGGGAACAAAGCAGTAAGTATCCCCGGCAAAGCCGGGGGCTTTATTGTGTGAGCCGCTCAAAGCGGCTATCTGGGGTCGCTAACGCGGCCCCGTCTTGGGGTGGCACCTTTCGGTGCCGGTCAGCGCCACAGGTTCAGCTGATCCAGTCGGCGATCTTCGTGCTCCTGGTTCTGGATATACGCTCGTATTTGTTCCTCGTCTCGACCTACCGTCGACACAAAGTATCCTCTTGCCCAGAAATGTTGCCCTGTGAAATTCCGCTTCCTTTCCCCATAGGTTCGCGCCAAGTGAATCGCACTCTTGCCTTTGATGTACCCCACCACTTGCGACACCGCATACTTCGGCGGAATCGCAATCAACATATGCACGTGATCTGACACCAAGTGTCCTTCTTCTATCCGGCTCTCTTTCTGCTGCGCCAACCGCCGAAATACTTCGATCAAGTGCTTTCGCAACTCCTGATACAAACTTCTCCTTCGGCACTTCGGGATAAACACGACATGGTATTTGCACTCCCATTTCGTGTGATTTAGGCTCTCGTACTCGTCCATCGGGATTCTCCGTCTCGTGTGCTTGGCGGCTCACGATCGGAGTTTCCTCGATGGACTTCTGAAAAAGTTGTGTAAGTCAAGTTCTGCAAAATCCATGGCGTGAAGTATGGCGTGAAGTGATGCGGGCGCGCCCGGCCGCCATCAGGCGGCCAAGGCCCGCAAAGCCTCTTTCTTGTGCTCGCGCAGATGCTCCATGTTGAGGTAGCGGATGGCCTCCAGCCAGTGCTCGTGGGTCTCAACGGCGAGCGCCCGCACCAGCCGCAGACAGCTTTCGGCTGCGGGGAAGATTCGCACCACATGCGTGCGCCGCTTGATCTCCTGGTTCACGCGTTCGAGCATGTTGGTGCTCTTCATATGTTTGTGGTGGGCCAGCGGCAGCCGGTAATAGGTCAATGTCTCTTCGATATTGTCCTCGACCCAAGCGCAAAGCTTGGCGTATTTGCCCTGCCACTTTGCGAGCCACTGAGCGAGATCGCGTCTGACTTCGGCAAGATCGCGGCGATCGTACATCCAGCGCAGCTCCTTGAGGCAATCGTCATCCACTTTGCGCGGCACATAGTCCAGCGCATTCCGCAAGAAGTGCACGTAGCAGCGTTGCCAAGCCGCCTCGGGCAAGACTTCCCGGATCGCGGCTTTGAGACCGGGATGATCGTCGGACACGGCATACTCGACGCCCGATAGCCCGCGTCTTTTAAGGGCGAGCAGAAAGTCCTTCCAGGACGAGCGGCTCTCGCGATTGGCCAGCTCTACGGCAAGTACTTGGCGCCGCCCTTCCCAATCCACCGCAACGGCAATGAGCACCGCCTGGCTCGCGATCACACCGGCATCGCGGATACGCTCGTAACGCGCATCCAGGATGACATAGGGTAAGGCTTCCTCAAGCCGGCGCTCGGAAAAGGCCTTCAGGCTCGCGTCCAGTTGCTTGTTGATCGCGCTGATCGAGGAGGCCGAGAACTCGTGACCGCACAGCTCCTCGGTGACCGCCTTGACCTTCCGGGTCGAGACCCCTTGCACATACATCTCGGCCAGCGCCGCCACCAGCGCCTTCTCCGAGCGTTGGTAGCGCTCGAACAGTTCCGTCGAAAAGCGGCCAGCCCGGTCCTGCGGGACCCGCAGCTCCAGCGTCCCAACCCGCGTCACCAGCGAGCGCTCGTAGTAGCCGCTACGGTAGCCAAGCCGCCGCTCCGTGCGCTCGCTCTTCGCCGCTCCAACAGCCTCCGTCATCTCCGCTTCCAGAGCCGCATGGACTAAACGCTCAACCGCCGATCTGAGGAAATCTTCGTCTTGCTCCAG
The DNA here is from genome assembly GCA_963851225.1 of uncultured Alphaproteobacteria bacterium. GTDB lineage: Bacteria > Pseudomonadota > Alphaproteobacteria > Rhizobiales > Beijerinckiaceae > Methylocapsa. Next base: position 136,125 of record CAWKON010000054.1, read on the forward strand.
TAGTCCTTTGACATCGATGATCTCCGCCTTACCTTCTCGCTTGGTCATGGTGTGCACCCTTCCACCGGGTCGGTGAATTTCAACATCACCCGCATACCATGACCGCTACCGCAGCCGATTTTGCTGAACCTTCAGGACACTACCGCTGAAAACGTCAAACTCCTACTGCCACCCCGGCAGAGCCGGGGGAACTCCCTTACGGTTTAGAACAGAGCTCCTGGATCCGCCTCGGCAACCGCGTATTCAAAAGCGACGCCGGTAACGTTGTCGCCGCCGACGCAATCAACAATCGCCTCGGGCAATAGCAGGAGTTGCGAGCGCTCCGGGCCGGAAATATGTGTCATGCCCGATTCTAACCGGACGCCAGCGCCGATGGAATCCCGTCAGTCGGACCTTTCACACGGTCTGTAAGAATTCTGCACCAAAATTAGGCCTTTGAAATTACAGGATTTTTTTGGTGCATAATTCCGGTGCAAAATGATTTCCAGTTTGCAGCGCAAATTTTTCAAGCCATCTCCTTCAGCGTCTTCGCCACGCGCGGGGCAAAATAGGTAAGGAACGCGTCGGCGCCGGCACGCTTCAACGCAATGAGGCTTTCGAGCATGGCCTTGTCGCCGTCGATAAATCCGCGCTCCGCCGCCGCCATGAGCATCGCATATTCGCCGGAGACCTGATAGGCGAAGGTGGGCATCCCAAAGCGCTCCTTTACCCGGAAGATAATATCGAGATAGGGCAGGCCCGGTTTTACCATCACCATGTCGGCGCCTTCTGCAATGTCTTGCGCGACTTCGCGCAACGCCTCGTTGGAATTGGCCGGGTCCATCTGATAGGTGCGCTTGTCGCCAATGAGCGTCGCCTTGGTGCCGACCGCGTCGCGGAATGGCCCATAAAAGGCCGAGGCATATTTGGCGGCGTAGGATAGAATTTGCACGTCTTCGAAGTTCTCGGCGTCGAGACCGGCGCGGATCGCGCCGACGCGGCCGTCCATCATGTCGGACGGCGCGATGACATCGGCGCCCGCGCGCGCCTGGTTCAACGCTTGGTCCACTAGGACAAAGACCGTCTCGTCATTAACAATCCGCTCGCCGCGCAAAAGCCCGTCATGGCCGTGGCTGGTGTAGGGATCGAGTGCGACATCGGTGATAAGGCCAAGGTCTGGCACCTCGCGTTTTATCGCGCGGCAGGCGCGGCAAACAAGATTCTCGGGGTTGAGCGCCTCGCTTGCCTGCGCGATTGCGTAGCACAGGCGCGGTAAAGGGAAACAGCGCGAGCGCCGGAATGCCAAGCTCGCCGCCTCGGCCGCCGCGCGCACCGCCTCGTCGACGGAGAGGCGCTCGACGCCAGGCATAGAGGCAATTGGTTCCCTTGTGTTTTCCCCTTCGCAAAGGAAGACCGGCCAAATGAGGTCGTCCGCTGTCAAGGAGTTTTCGCGGACGAGCCTGCGGATCCAGTCCGTCTTGCGGTTGCGGCGCAATCGCACGGTAAGATCGAGTTTTTTCACGGCGCGGGCGGCGGCAGGCGCGTCATCCGCACGCGCGGGTTGGCATTTTGGGTGTTGCGGCAGAGGCCAGACCATGCGAGGCTCCAGTTTAAGGGGTTAAATAGCGTTACTTAGCACGGGCCGGGGTTACCCGCCAAATGTGTGGAGCGTCAGAGCGTTTCCAAAGGCGGCGACAAGATATCCCGCGCCTTGGCGATCGTTTGCGGGTTTTGCCCGGCGTCGGCCGCAAAGGCGAGGAGCAAGCGCTCATCGGAGGCGAGATGGTCGAGGACCGCAGCCAAAAATCCGGGTTCCGCCGCCGCCACCCGCAAATTCTCCAAGCTAATGCCGGACAAAGCCAAAAAACGTTCGAGCCGCACGGGATCCGCGGCCAAAAAGCATAAAGCCTCGATGGCAATGACTTCGGCGCCGGATTTCGTGAGCTTTGGCGGTTTGGCCGGAGAGGTCCAAAAATTGAAGTTTTGCATGATAACGATTTCCCTTTCGTCAATTTCTATCAGTTAATGACAGGGTCGGCTGGACTCTTCCGGGGCGTCGATTGTCCGTTGCCCCGGACCGGGTATTTCCGATGCAAAAGTGCATTCTGATCGTCGAAGACAATGAGTTGAACATGAAGCTGTTCAACGATCCTCTTGGAGGCGCATGGCTATAAGACGGTGCAGACCCGCAACGGCGTCGAAGCGGTGGATCTCGCGCGCCGGCATAAACCCGATCTTATTTTGATGGATATTCAATTGCCCGAGGTCTCCGGACTTCAGGTCACCAATGGATCAAGGAGGACGAGAATTTGCGCCATATTCCGGTGATCGCCATTACCGCCTTCGCCATGAAGGGCGATGAGGAAAAAATCAGGCAGGGCGGATGCGAGGCCTATCTGTCAAAACCGATTTCCATCGTAAGGTTCCTCGAAACCGTGCGCGAATATCTCCACGAACAATAAGAGCGAGTATTAATTGTCCGTTTTTTGGATTTAAACCCCCGTCTTCAGACGGGAAGAGGCTTTAGCCGTTTTTTTGGTCATAGACTGACTCCTTAAAATGGGCGCCCCGCGTGGGGGAAACGCCCATTTTAAGTATCTGCGCGAGCATGAACCTATCGGCGCCAGCCGGTAGTTATTCAGTGAGCAGAAAAACAAACTCCTTGCCCATGAGTTTTAGTTTGCGGCCAGTCACCTCGGCCGCCCAAATGTCGAAAATGGCTGGCCGCGCCGGTACGATGCAAAGGTCGGCCACTTTTATCGCGGCGAGCGATCTTGCCGATTCCAACACCGGAGTATCGACAATGACAAGGCTCATATTGCGCTTTGAAAGATAGGCTAACGCAGCTGCTAGCCCCGCCGGCGAAACCGCCTGGACCGGCAAGTTGGAATCATTTCGTTTAGATCCCCAGCGTGCAAGGGATTTCTTGGGGTCAAGATCAAGAACAAAAACCCGTTCTCCCGCCTCTTTCGCCGCCACAGCGAGACAAGCCGCAAGCGTGCTTTTGCCGCAACCGCCTTTTTGCGAAACAAAGGAGATGATGAACATTGATATGACTTATATATTATAATAATCGTAAAATATTATTACTTACCACCGGGTCTTCGCGGCAAGTCGGTTCGCCCCGGTGATTAGGAGGCTGTTCCGTCGCGGGCGAGACGGCGGGCACCGCGAGCTTAGGTCGTAATCCGCGAAAATAGTCGCGATGAAGGCGGCCCTTTCAGGCAGTAGGTTATGGGCCGGCGCGATTTTGCGAGCCCATGCGGTCTTCGCGCGCTCGATTAAGAAATTTGGCGATATTTTGAAACGGTTATTCATAGTTGTTTTGCTCCCGACCTTATAAATGGCCAGCCATGCCACAAGCGGGCTTCGATAAAATTTTATGTTTGATTGAATTGTTAAGTAAGTTACAGCTAGATACAGTTTTTATACATTATCTTAAGTGGTGCATGACCCATCTGAGTGCGGAATTTGATTAAAGCTTGGCTAGCTATAAAATAGATATTTTTAACCTTAACTGCTCCAGGCCTCCGCTCTATTTCCGCGCTTGCCATGACGGTGCGCGCGGCCCAGATTTGCAGGCAGATGACTGATCTCTTCGCCGCCGCCAATCTTGAAAAGGACGCTCCCCATCCGCTCGCCGACCGGCTGCGGCCGCAAAGCCTCGCCGATATGGCCGGTCAGGAGCATCTTCTGGGGCCCCGCGGCGCTCTGACGCGGCTAATCGCTTCGGGCACGCTTGGCAGCCTGATCTTCTGGGGTCCGCCGGGCACTGGAAAGACGACGGTCGCACGCCTCCTCGCGCGGGAGACGAAGTTTGCTTTCGTGCAGATTTCGGCGATTTTTTCTGGCGTTGGCGAACTTAAGAAAGTTTTCGAGGAAGCGCGCGGCAGGCGCAGGGCGGGCCAGGGAACCTTGCTCTTCGTCGACGAGGTGCATCGCTTTAACCGGTCCCAGCAGGATAGTTTCTTGCCGGTCATGGAAGATGGCACCATCACTTTGATCGGCGCGACGACTGAAAATCCGAGTTTTGAACTCAACGCATCGCTTTTGTCGCGCGCCAGGGTGATGATTTTCCATACCCTCGATGCGGCGGCCATCGAGAAACTTCTTGCCCGCGCGGAAAGCATGCGAGGCGCGGGCTTTACCGCTTGATCCCGATGCCCGGCTCAGCTCTGGTGCGAATGGCGGATGGCGATGGCCGGGCCGCCTTGACCCTCGCCGAAGAAGTCGTGGCGGGCCGCCAAGCCTGGCGAAATTTTCGATACCGCCACGCTTGCTTCGATCGTCCAACGGCGCGCCCCGGTTTACGATAAGGCACAGGAGGGCCATTACAATCTGATCAGCGCCCTGCATAAATCCGTGCGCGGTTCCGATCCGGACGCGGCGCTTTATTATCTTGCGCGCATGCTCGATGCTGGCGAAGATCCCCTGTTCATCGTCGCGGCGGGTGGTGCGCATGGCGGTCGAGGATATTGGGCTTGCCGACCCCCAAGCGCTCACGGTCGCGTCGCCGCCAAGGATGCTTATGATTTTCTAGGCTCTCCCGAAGGCGAGCTTGCGATCGCCAATGCGGTGATCTATGCCGCAACGGCGCCGAAGTCGAACGCGGCCTATGCCGCCTTCAAGGGCGCGGCGCGGCTTGCCAAAGACCACGGCTCCTTGATGCCGCCCAAAATCATTCTTAACGCGCCGACAAAACTCATGAAGAACGAAGGATATGGCGCGAACTATGCCTATGATCACGACGAGCCGGAAGGCTTTTCAGGCCAAAATTATTGGCCAGAGGCCTTGGAGCGTCAGACACTTTACCGGCCGGTGGACCGGGGCTTCGAGCGAGATCTGCGCGCGCGCCTTGACCTATTGGGCCAAGCTCAGGAAACAAAGGAGCGATCCTTCTTGACACGGCCGGATCCCCGATTTCGCGCAATGGGTTATTCTGTGTGGTCGCCAACCGCCGACGCCGGTATTGAACGTTGACGGGCCGGAGGGTTCGTGATTAGTGGCGCAACCCTTAAGTTCGCGCGAAAGACCCTTCGTGTTTGCATGATCGCGAAGCTGGTTTCCGGTGCGAAAATCATGATCGAGAGGCGATGCCTTACCGGCTTTCAATCGTCGAAGGCTGTTCTCGCATTAGCCCATGACCAGGATATTGTTTGATGGCGAACACACATTCGGCCAAGAAGGCCGTCCGTAAAATTGAGAGCCGTACCGTTGTCAACCGGTCGCGCCGCAGCCAAATGCGCACTTACGTCCGCAAGGTCGAAGAGGCGATTGCCGCGGGTGACCCAGGCGCGGCGGCCGCCGCTCTGCGTGCCGCCCAGCCATTGGTCATGCGCGCCGCGCAAAAAGGAATCGTGCATGCCAAAACGGCGGCGCGAAAAGTCTCGCGGCTCAGTCTCAGGATAAATGCGCTAAACAAATAATATTGTGGATTACGGTTCGCCGAGTTTCGTCGCGTTCGTAAGTGAGCCCGGCGTTCCCGGCGAAGACGATCGCATGGCGCGGGCGCGCGGCGCGTTGTTGTGCCTTGCCGGCGCGGTCACGGCCGCTCCGGATAGCCCGCGATATTGATTTCCCCTGGCCGTGTCCCCTTTTTTCCGCTTAGTATCGCTGTTAGGCGTGGCCAGGATTCTTCTTCCCCTGAACGGTGCCTTTGGTGATTTCCTCGACTGCCGCCGCGAAAAGCGCCTCCATCTGTTTGCGAATTTCGAGGTCCGATATGGCAATACCAGCGAGATCAAAGTCAGCGCGTAAGGTTTTGAGAATTTGGCCGGGGCCTCCTTTCGCGACATCGTCGGCGACTATGCGAGCCGCATAGACTTCCGCCGCCGCGCCGGTCTTGCCGAGTTTCCCGGCGGCCCAAAGTCCAAGTCTTTTGTCACGCCGCGCCCTCGCCTTGAATTTCAGTTCTTCGTCATGGGCGAGCTTCGCTTCGAAAGCATGCTCACGCTCGTCGAAAGTCGTCATGATTCTCCCCATGTACGTGTTGCGTCTCCGCATTGCGACGGGACCCATGCGATAATAGCAAAATTTTTTCGAAGCGCCATGCCTTACACCGCGACGTTGCAGCTCGATTTCTTCCTATATCCCGTTGCGAATCTCTGCTAATGACAGGCGGCCTCATCAACATGGAGGGACCGGTCCTGTAGATATCTCGTTTTGCCAGCCGGCGTAGTGTTAGCTTGGCATTGTGCGGAAATAAGCTTTCGGATAGGTTGGATTTGGCAGGCTTGTTCCGGCCCCGGAAAGAGCTGCGCCGCCACCGATCCGCGGCAACAAATAAGCGCATAGCCTATTGCTCCCGCCCGCCTTTGACGTCTAGTGCGATGGGGCGTCCGGATGTGGGACATAGGACGTTCAAAGGAGCCACGGCCACCCATGGATCATCTCAAGCCACGGTTAATCCCAATAAATCGCCGCCGCCGCATTTACGAAGGCAAGGCAAAGGTCCTCTACGAGGGCCCCGAACCGGGCACACTCATCCAGCACTTCAAGGATGACGCCACCGCGTTTAACGCCAAGAAGCATGAGGTCATTGACGGGAAAGGGGTATTGAACAACCGGATCTCCGAGTTCGTTTTTCAAAATCTCAACGACATCGGCGTTCCGACCCATTTCATTCGCCGCCTCAATATGCGGGAGCAATTGATTCGGGAAGTGGAAATCGTGCCGCTCGAAGTGGTTGTCCGCAATGTCGCGGCGGGGTCCCTCTCGACCCGCCTGGGGATCGAGGAAGGCACCCAGTTGCCACGCTCGATCATCGAATTCTACTACAAGAACGACGCGCTCAACGACCCGATGGTTTCCGAGGAACACATCACGGCATTCGGCTGGGCGAGTCCGCAGGAAATCGACGACATCATGTCGCTCGCGATACGGGTCAACGATTTCCTATCCGGGCTTTTCCTGGGCGTCGGAATAAGGCTTGTCGATTTCAAGATGGAATGCGGAAGGCTGTGGGAAGGCGATATGATGCGCATCGTCGTCGCCGATGAGATTTCCCCCAATTCCTGCCGCCTATGGGACATCAAATCGAACGACAAGCTCGACAAGGATCGTTTCCGGCGCGATCTCGGCGGGTTGGTCGAGGCCTACACCGAAGTCGCAAAACGGCTCGGCATCTTGCAGGAAAACGAGCAGCCCCGCGCCAGTGGACCGAAGCTCGTCCAGTGATCGAAAGCAGCTGCCGGTGGCTGCGGCGATTGGCGCCTCGGCCTCCGGTATTTTATTTTTGCAGCTAGGTCTGCCGGCAGCCGGCACACCATCCTATAAACCTGCTCTTTGGCACCATCAAAGTTCGAACCGATGAAAGCGCGGGTGGTCGTCACACTCAAGGACGGTATTCTAGATCCGCAAGGCAAGGCCATCGAGGGTGCCCTCAAGTCGCTTGGCATCGTTGGTATCGACAGCGTGCGACAAGGAAAAATATTCGAGATCGAACTCGCGGAAAACGATAGATCGTCGGCGGAAGGATTGCTTCGCGGCGCCTGCGGGAAATTGCTCGCCAACCAAATCGTTGAAAATTTCAAAGTAGAAATCCTCTAGATTTCCGCGAGTGGCGGATTGCTCGCATAAGTGAACATGAGGGGAAAAATAACCCGCTCCATGAAAGCCGCCATCATTCTGTTCCCCGGCTCAAACCGCGAGCGAGATGCGCTCCGCGCCGTGGAAAAAATCGCCAAAGCTAAACCTTCCATCGTCTGGCATGGCGAACATAGTTTGCCCGCCGGCACCGATCTTGTTGTGCTTCCAGGCGGCTTTTCTTACGGCGACTATCTGCGCTGCGGCGCCATTGCCGCGCGGGCACCAATCATGGACGCCGTGCGCGCTCATGCCGGACGAGGCGGTCTCGTTCTCGGCATCTGCAATGGCTTCCAGATCCTCGTTGAAGCCGGACTATTGCCTGGTGTGCTGATGCGTAACGCCAATTTGCGCTTTGTCTGCCGGATGCAGCATTTGACCATCGAGCGAGTTGATACGCCCTTTACATCCCGCTACGCCAAGGGCCAAATCATCAAAGTGGCGATCGCGCATGGTGAGGGAAATTACGTCGCGGATGCGGAAACGATCGCGCGCATCGAGGGCGAAGGCCGCGTCGCCTTCCGCTATTCCGACGCGCGAGGCGCAAGGGATCGCGGCGCCAATCCAAACGGATCAGTCAACGACATCGCCGGGATATATTCGGAGAGGTTCAATGTTCTTGGCCTGATGCCGCATCCGGAAAATCTCATCGATCCGCTCATTGGCGGGACCGATGGTTCCGGCCTATTTGAAAGCCTGGCGGGCGCTAGCGCATTATCCCAATAGTCGGCGGCTTTTGGATATGACCTTGCGAACAAAGACAGCAAGACCGCGCGCGCTTCACCGTGAAGCGCAGCGAAATTGCATCCACCATCCCGCAATGCCACGTCGGCGCGATCGCGCGCCAGCGTGGAAAATTCCCCCTCGGTACTCCCCCGTTCAGATATACCCGGTGAGCGCTTATGGCTGGCCAGGTCCGGTGAACCTGGTGAACCCGATTTTGGTGCGCCAGGTGTTGCCCGAGGCATACATGCCAGAAAAGCCGGCGCCCGGCATTGAAACGAACCCGCCGTCTCCTCCTTTGTAGGAAACTCCAGCGGGCGCGACGGCGTTGTAGTCTCCCCAGCGGAGTTGGGTATAGGCGGGGGCCGACCCCTGCTCTAGGTAAAACCCGTTGTCTACGAAGGTATCGTTCACCTGCGTCACGCGCTGTGAAATATAGGCAAGGCTTGCATAGGCGGTTGTGGAGCTGAAGGTGAACACCGTATTAACGTTCCCCTCAAGATCTGGCTGCGGCACCGCAAAATATGCGGCGGACGTACCGCCATAATTTAAGACACTCTCGTTTAGTTCCGTCGCCCCGGTAATCTGCGGGCAGAAGTTGAGGAAAGTTCCAGTACAACGAGCGCCGTCGTTGATGTTCAGTTGAGGTTGAACTCGATAGGTGAGCGAGGAAACCCCTCCCGTGCCGTTGGCCGCGTGGTTCGATGCATAGATGGATCCCGACTGATAAGTCGCCTCGCCGGAAATCCCGACATTGTTCGTGTCGATACTGTTGTTGTCAGTGGGCTGGCTTGCGTTCGGCGGAAAAGAATAATTATTAACTGTGGAGATCACTACGCTACTGAGTTCCGGGCTCGGGCCGCCGGTGACGAAGCCGAACGGGTTTGAAATCGCCCAGATCGTGAGACCGTTACAGGTGCCGCTGCAGACGCCGCCACCAGAGTTAAAGTCTTCCGTCGTGATCAGAAACTCGGCGCGCGGATTGTCGTACGGGCTCCACACGTTCACGGGCGCCGTGTGATCCACGGTGACGCCGCCGAAGGAGGTCATGCCGTCAAAGAACCAGAATGAGAATCCCTGGCCATTGTACATCGCCGCCTTCGGCAAGATCAACCATTCTTCTTTCAGATACGCACCCGAATTGTTGTCAAATAGGTCGCCGGCGACGTATATGGCGCCGGGAAATGCCGTGCCTGACGTAATCGGATAGGTCGCTGCCCTATCCTGCCCTATTCTTGGAAAGTCGTTAAGAGCATTGGTGGCGCTCTGCACCGGAATTCTATAGATCCACCACCCTAGGGTTGGGTCATCGCTTTGGCTGACCGCAATGTTGTAATTGTTGGTGGAGGTCGTGCAGCCGCCATTCGGGCAACTGGTGTCAAGCAAGGTGACGATGAAGCGATGATTGTACCAATCGTACAATGCGCGCGGATCAGAGGTGAAAGTGCCCGCGGGCAGACCAAAGAACGAAACCAGGTCCTTCGGGCCAAGCAAGCGCGTTCCACTGCTGTTCCAGACGGAAATGCATACGTTGACCGCCTGCAGGATCGGGTTCTTGCCGTCGCCGATGGCGAGGGCTTGATCGGCCGGCGCATCGTTGCTGCAGGCTTCGAATTCCGCATCGCCGTCGAAATTGACGGATGCTACCGTGGTTTCCCGGCGGGTCCCCAAGGGTGGTGGCGGCTGAGGGGGGCCTTTCATCGTGACAGGCAGCGGCATGCCGTGCGGGATGGCGGCTCGCGCCTTAAGCGCCTGGTAGGTGCTTTCTGGCATGCCTCTCCGCAGCGGGTGAACGCGGAAAGCCGCCATACTTGCAGGGCTGGCGTTTGCCACGTCTCTCATAAAAACCTGACGCGCCGCCGGCGCCGCGCCCGCTCCACCTGAAGCTGCTTGCGCCGCCCCGGCAAGCGCGGCCATTCCCGCGGGCAACCGCAATTCCGAAAATCCTCGACGATGCTTGGTAATTACTCATTTGTAACCTCCTCGCAACACATCCCGCAGAAGCAACCAGCTTCATTTGGACCCCGTTGCCCGGATCGATTATCACTAAACCGCTTCCTCCACACCCCCTGATTCTGGGATGTCGATTTTGTTAAATCGTCAACGGTGCGGTGGCACGAAGGAGCCGGCCGGAGCGTGCGCCGGTATACATGGGTGGGCGGAAACGCCCGATCGCCTCTGACGCGGTTGCCCATCAAGCACATGCCTGCTCCAAATAAGGTCATTGAGAGGCGTGGCTTAAAGTGGCGGGCGGATGGTTGCGAGGGCAAGCGACGCGATGTCTTCCTCGCGTCCGATAAAACCAAACCCTCCGACGTCGTTGCCTTGATCGCGACACGGTCGAGCGGAATTTCCACGATTTTGGCCATGAATGCCACAATCTTACGCCGGCGCGATGACGCGCCGACGTGGAAAATTCCCCCTCGGTACTCCCCCGTTCAGATATACCCGGTGAGCGCTTATGGCTGGCCAGGTCCGGTGAACCTGGTGAACCCGATTCTGGTGCGCCAGGTGTTGCCCGAGGCATACATGCCAGAAAAGCCGGCGCCCGGCATTGAAACGAACCCGCCGTCTCCTCCTTTGTAGGAAACTCCGGCGGGCGCGACGGCGTTGTAGTCTCCCCAGCGGAGTTGGGTATAGGCGGGGGCCGACCCGGCCTGGAGGATTAACCCATTGTCGACGAAGGTATTGTTCGCCTGCGTCACGCGCTGCGAAATATACATAAGGCTTGCATAGGCAGTTGTGGAGCTGAAGGTAAACACCGTAGTTACGTTCCCCTCCAGATCAGGCTGGGGCACCGCAAAATATGCGGCGGAAGTACCGCCGTAATTTATAATGCTGTCGTTGAGTTCCGTTGCCCCGGTGATCTGCGGGCAGAGGTCGAGGGAAGCTCCAGTGCACCGCGTGTTGTCGTTGAAGTTCAATTGCGGTTGGATCCGATAGACGAGAGAGGCAACCCCGCCCCTGCCGTTGGCCGTGTGGTTCGATGCATAAATTGATCCCGACTGATAGGTTGCCTCGCCAGAAATCCTAGTGTCGTTCGTGTCGATAAGGATGCTTGAGGCGGGCTGAATTGCATTTGGCGGCAGTGCATAATTATGAAATGTGCCAATCACAACGCTCGAGAGTTCGGGGCTAGGGCCGCCGGTGACGAAACCGAATGGATTCGAAATCGCCCAGATTGTGAGACCGTTACAGAGGGCGATGCAGTAGAAGTTTTGCGATGTTATTAGGAACTCGGCGCGCGGATTGTCGTAGGGGCTCCATACATTCACCGGCTGCGTGGAATCCGTAACGACGCCGCCGGAGATCATGCCGCTAAAGACCCAGTATGAGAATGCTTGGCCATTATACATCGCCGCCTTCGGCAGGATCAGCCACTCCTCATCTAGGTACGCACCAGAAAGATTGGAAAACAGGTTGGAGGCGAGGTAAATGGCGCCGGGAAATGCCGTGCCTGTCGTAATTGGATAAGTCGCTGCCATATCCTGACCTACTCTCGGAAAGTCAGGAATAGCGTTAGCCGCGCTATGCACCGGAATTCTATAGATCCACCACCCTAGGGTTGGGTCATCGCTTTGGCTAACCGCAATGTCGTAGTTATTGGTGGAGGACGTGCAGCCGCCATTGGGGCAACTGCTATCAAGCAAGGTGACGATGAAACGATGATTGTACCAATCGTACAATGCGCGCGGATCACTGGTGAAAGTTCCCGCCGGCAAGCCAAAAAACGAGACCAAGTCTGTCGGGCCGACCAATCGCGTTCCCGCGTTGTTGTAGACGGAAAGGCAAACGTTGACCGCCTGGAGGATCGGGTTCTTGCCGTCGCCGATGGCGAGGGCTTGATCGGCCGGCGTATCAGAGCTGCAGGATTCGAATTCCGCGTCGCCGTCGAAATTGAGGAATGCTACCGGGGTTTCCCGGCGGGCCCCTGGGGCTGGTTGCGGCTGAGGGGGTCCGTTCATCGTGACGGGCAGCGGCACGCCGCCGTGCGGGTTGGCAGCTTGCGCCTTCAGCGCCTGGTAGGTGCTTTCCGGTATGCCTGTCCGCGGCCGCCGGATCGCGCGGACGGCCGTCGCGGTGGTAGCGCTAGCAAGCGGCACGTCTCTCATAAAAACCTGGCGCGCCGCCGGCGCCGTGCCGGCTGCGCCTGATTGGGCTTGTGCCGTCCCGGTAAGGGCGGCTATTGCCGCGGCGGCCGTAATTCCGATAAACCTCAACGACGCTTGGCAATTGCCCATTTGTAACCTCCTGGCAGAATATCCGGTCGAAGCAACCAGCCTCATTTGGGACAGATTCATTAGGCCTAACGACCTTCCCCGCATTTTTCGCAGAAAGTAAGGGATTTGCTGATAATTGACTTTAACAGATTATTGTCAATAGTCAAGTTATCGAGTCTGCGAACGGTCAACCGGCCGCGACGGCAGAATGGAGCTGACAGGAGAGCACGACATTTGCCGCTGCGCCGGCGTGGCGCGGGTCAGGATTGAAACAATGATCGAGTCATTGCGAAACAGGCTTTAGAGCGGCAGGCGGATTGTTGCGAGCGCAAGCGACGCGATGCCCTCCTCGCGCCCCGTAAACCCCAAACCTTCTGATGTCGTTGCCTTGATCGCTACACGGTCAAGCGGAATTTCCACGATTTTGGCGATACTTGCCCGGATCGCGTCGCGGTGCGGTCCGACCTTCGGCCGTTCGCAGACAAGAGTGGCGTCGATATGGGCAATGACGCCGCCCCGCGCGCGCACCTTCGCGGCTGCGCCGGCAAGGAAAATCCGCGAGGCCGCACCCCGCCATTGCGGATCGCCCGGCGGAAAATGGAGCCCGATATCGCCATCCGCCAGGGCACCAAGCAGGGCATCGGTGATCGCATGACTTAAGACGTCGGCATCGGAATGGCCTACAAGTCCATGATCATGCACTATTTTTAATCCTCCAAGCCAGATATGGTCGCCTGGCCCGAGCGCATGCACGTCGTAGCCTTGCCCGATCCGGACGTCGGTCAAATTGCTCATCAGCCTCGCCTCGGCCAAAGCGAGGTCCTCACTGGTGGTCACCTTCATGTTTGACGCCTCTCCCTCAAAGACATGGACGCGATGCCCGGCCCACGCCGCGACGGCGGCATCGTCGGTGTGTTCCAAATCGCCCGCCGAGGCAGCTTTTCGATGTGCCGCCAAGATCAGATCGAAACGGAACGCCTGTGGGGTTTGCACCGCCCGCAGCCGCGTACGCGGCGCGGTCGCGATGACGGACGCCTGCGGATCGACCTCTTTAATCGTATCGGTGAGGGCCACGCCGGGGACGGCGGCTCCATGGATTTTCGCGGCCGCGATAGCGCGCTGAACTAACGTGCCGCTCACAAACAATCGTGCGGCATCGTGGATTAAGACAATTGCCGGGGGAATTTGTTGCGCGGAAAGCGCCTCAAGGCCCAGGCGGACGCTTGCTTGTCGCGTGGCCCCGCCAAACACTGGGTTAGCGAGGCAGAACTCTGTTTCTAAATGGATTGTGCTGGCGCGATAGAGGTCGAAGTCATTCCGGTGAATAACGGGATGAACAATTGTGCCGGGAGCTGCGCGCATCAGGGCGCCTAATGTCCGCGCAAGCAGCGGCTGGCCCGCAAGGCTCCGGTATTGCTTAGGAATTCCTCCCCCCGCACGTGCGCCTCGTCCGGCCGCCACCACGAGGATCGCCAATTCTGACGCTGGGTTCATAAATTCTCGGCTTGCACCGGGTTGCAAGAAGAGTGACCCTCGTTCATTTTACCCATGTCGTCAATTTTTCCCTTTTTGATGCTGGAATAAGCAATTTGATGGTTGCCGCGTTGCACCAGGTGTCTATAATGTAGGCATGGCTGGATTTGCTAAAAATATAGGCAACGTCCCCGGCGCGGCTCTCCAAATTGGCGGACTGCGGCTCGGTGGTCGCGCGTTTCTCGCGCCCATGGCGGGGGTTACCGACCTTGGCATGCGCCGTCTGGCGTACCGTTTCGGCGCCTCACTGACCGTTTCCGAAATGGTTGCCGCCGGCTACTACGCCCGCGGCGATGCCGCCAACCGGCTGAAGGCGGAGGACTCCGGCGCTGGGCTTCACGTGGTGCAGATCGCCGGCCGCGACCCCTATGTCATGGCGGAAGCGGCGCGGCTTGCGCAGGACTCCGGCGCTGCCATGATCGACATCAACATGGGGTGCCCGGCAAAAAAGGTCACGAGCGGCTATGCCGGATCGCATTTGATGCGCGACCTTGGCCTTGCAGTCTTGCTTATTCGTGCCACGATCGCGGCCGTGCGCATCCCGGTCACGCTCAAAATGCGGCTCGGCTGGGATGGCCACTCGCTGAATGCTCCCGAACTCGGCCGGCTGGCGGAAGCGGAGGGGATCGCTATGCTGAGCGTTCATGGTCGGACCCGGTGCCAGTTTTACTCGGAAAAGGCGGATTGGACCGCAATTGCAAAGGTGAAGCAAGCGGTTTCAATTCCGGTTGCCGCGAATGGCGATTGTGCGAGCTTCGCGGACGCGGCGGAAATTTTGGCGCAGTCCGGTGCGGACGCGGTGATGATCGGCCGTTCCGCGATCGGGCGGCCCTGGTTTGTTGGCGATGTTGCCCATTATCTGGCGCATGGCAAAGTCCGCGCCGAACCGCCCTCGGCAGAGCGCAAAAGCGCGGCGCTCGAACATTACGAGGCGCTGCTTCAAATGTTCGGAGCCGGGCAGGGCTTGCGCCATGCGCGCAAGCATCTTGCCGCTTATGCCGAGCGGGCGGGCGTCATAGGTGGCGCTGCCCTGCGCCAGCGTCTGGTGGGGCTTGAGTGTCCCAACGCGGTGAGAGCCACCCTTTGTCAATTGTTCGACGCTCCTTCTTTGACTGAGGCGGCATGAGCAAATCTTTCGCTTCGCTTGGATCGCCGCCGGCCGGGACGGCCTCGGCTGGAAGCGGCGCGGTCAAACTTTTGAACGCCCTCCCGCATCCTGTGGTCGCCGTCCTGCCAGACGGTTGGATAGCCGAAGCCAATTCCGCCGCCGAGGCATTTTTCGGGATCAGCCGGACTTCCCTTCGGCAGTTGGAACTAGCCAATCTCGTCGTGGCCATCTCGCCGCTTCTTTCACTGGTCGAGCAGGTAAAGTCCAGTGGCGCGGCGATTAATGAATATCGAGTCGATCTCATTTTGGCGAAGCCGAGAGTCAGCCGGCTGGTCGATATTTTCGTGACGCCACTCCAGGACCCCGTGGGGGGTGTCGTTATTATGTTGCAGGAGCGCTCTCTCTCCGAAAAAATCGACCGGCAGCTCACCCATCGGGGCGCCGGGCGCTCAATCGCCGCGATGGCGTCCGTACTCGCGCACGAAATCAAGAACCCGTTGTCGGGAATTCGGGGGGCGGCGCAATTGCTTGAAGCCGAGGCGACAGACGCCGATCGCGGCCTAACCAGGCTGATTTGCGAGGAGACCGACCGGATCGTGAAACTTGTCGACCGGATGAGCGCATTTTCGGAAGGGCGGCCCGCCGCGCGCGAGAATGTCAATATCCATGCCGTGCTCCACCACGTCAAAAAAGTGTCCCAGGCCGGATTTGCGCGGCATATCCGCTTTCACGAAAAGTACGATCCCTCGCTTCCCCAGGTTCTAGGCAACAAGGATCAGCTCATCCAAATCTTCTTGAATCTCGTCAAGAACGCCGCCGAAGCAATTGGCGAAGTCGCGCCGAGACGGGGAGATCGAATTGACAACCGCTTTCCGGCCCGGCGTGCGCCTGCAAATTCCCGGCGCCAAAGTTCCGGTGGGGCTGCCGCTCGAATTTTGCGTCCGCGATAATGGTTCCGGCGTCGCGCCAGAATTGTTGCCCTATCTGTACGATCCCTTCCTCACGACCAAACCGGCCGGAACTGGCCTGGGGCTTGCTTTGGTTGCGAAGATTGTAGGTGATCACGGGGGAACCATTGAATGCGAATCCGTTCCCCGCCGCACGACGTTCCGGGTTCTCATGCCCATGTACGCGGCGGCCAGGGCGTGACCACGGCTAGGGTTAGCCGGATCTGCGGAAACCAAGCAAGTCTTTTAGAACCCAGCAATTGCGAGGCGGTTTTCCGTCCACGGGAAGGTGCAGATTAATGGCCACTGGGAATATTCTCGTCGCCGACGACGACACAGCGATCCGGACAGTCCTCAGTCAGGCTCTATCGCGCGCGGGCTACGACGTGCGTACGACCGGGAACGCGGCAACGCTTTGGCAATGGGTCCAGTCGGGCGAAGGCGATCTCGTCATCACCGATGTCATCATGCCGGATGAAAATGCCTTCGAGCTGCTGCCGAAGATGAAAAAATTGCGGCCAATCTGCCGATCATCGTTATGAGCGCGCAAAATACCTTCATGACCGCGATCAAGGCGTCCGAGCGCGGCGCCTATGACTATTTGCCGAAGCCCTTCGACTTGCGGCAACTGGTTTCGATCGTCGGGCGTGCGATGAGCGAACCAAAAAACCGCGTCCGCGCCGCACCCAACGTAGATTTGGAAGGCATGCCTCTCGTCGGGCGCTCTCCTGCGATGCAGGAAATCTACCGTGCCTTGGCGCGCTTGATGCAAACCGACCTGACGGTCATGATCACCGGCGAATCCGGCACCGGCAAGGAGCTTGTCGCGCGCGCCCTGCACGACTATGGCAAACGCAAGAAAGGCCCATTCGTCGCCATCAACATGGCGGCAATTCCCCGCGATCTCATCGAGAGCGAATTGTTCGGCCATGAAAAGGGGGCATTCACCGGCGCCAATCAGCGTTCCGCCGGGCGCTTCGAGCAGGCCGAGGGAGGCACCCTCTTCCTCGATGAGATCGGCGACATGCCGATGGAGGCGCAGACCAGGCTTTTGCGCGTGCTGCAACAAGGCGAATATACGACCGTTGGCGGCCGCAGCGCGATCAAGACAAATGTCCGCATCATCGCCGCGACCAATAAAGATTTGGGCGAATTGATTCGCCAAGGCCTCTTCCGCGAGGATCTGTTTTTCCGGTTGAACGTCGTCCCTTTGCGGCTGCCGCCGCTACGCGAACGCATCGAGGATATAGGCGATCTGGCGCAACATTTCTTCGTGCTTGCCGCCGCCGAAGGCTTGCCGCTCAAACGTATCGAACCCGAAGCCCTCGATCGCCTCAAGCGCTATCGCTGGCCAGGCAACATCAGGGAGCTCGAAAATCTCACGCGGCGGCTCGCCGCGCTCTATCCGCAAGAAGCCGTCACGGCGCAATTGGTCGATATAGAACTTAGCACGGATACGCCGGGGACCGCGCCGCATTATTCGGCGGTGCGGGATCCGGAGAAAGGGCAGGCCAGGGGCGCCCGGGCGACGCCCGACGCTTGCCGGCGCGATGGAGCGGCATCTCGCCGAGCTTTTCCGGACCACGGCACGAGCCTGCCGCCCCCCGGACTCTATCACCGGATTTTGCGGGAGATCGAATATCCGTTGATTGCCGCGGCGCTTGCCGCGACCCGCGGCAATCAGATCAAGGCCGCCGAACTTTTGGGGCTGAACCGGAATACATTGCGCAAGAAAGTTCGTGATCTCGACATCAGGTGGATGCGCGCGCCGCATCCGTGATCCGCCCCGCAGCTTAAGACGCTTAGACTGGATATAATATATCGCTTTACTTATTAATAATAGGTGCGCGTCGGTGCGCTCCGGTTAAGCGCGCGTGCAATGCACATTCATCCGGCCCCTGAAATGTCGTAATCTTGCAACAGCGTGATAATATGGCAACGCGATTCGTCTCATTCCTAACATGCACGGTGCCTGACCCTTCCAAGTCTTTTTGCCGGCAAACATGGGTAATCAAAAAGTATCGTGGCGGGCTTTTTTAGGTAGAAACAATGACCATCCGAGGTTTACGGCCCGGTTCGGTCCCGTGGCCGTTATCCTTGCCCTGTTCATTGGGCTCGTAAGTTTTCTGATTTTTTCCGGCTATACGCCGATTGCGCCGACGGATTCTGTCGTTCTAGGGCTTTTTGCCGCTAATATTCTTGGCATCCTCCTCGTTTTCTATTTCGTCCTCGCCGAAGCTTATGCCCTCTTCAAGGCGCGCCGGGCGGGCGTCGCCGGGGCGGAACTGCATATTCGCATAGTCGGACTTTTTTCGATCATTGCCGCCGCGCCGGCTCTGCTGATGGCCTGGGTCGGTTCGGTGACGCTGGAACGCAGTCTCAATCCGGTCTTCATGCAAGATGGGCGCGGCTTTGTGCAAAACACGATCGAGGCGGCAAATTTGTTTCATGAAGGTCAATGCTGGTCGCTGCTGCGGGAGGCGAGGCTCACAGCATCAGATCTCGATCTGGCCAAACCGACGTTCGATTTTGACCGGTCGTGGTTTCGTGGTTTTTTCACGTCGCGGGCGCGTTCTCTTGGCTTCACCGCCGCGGCGCTTATGAAGTCCGACGGCACGGTGGTCGAGCGGGTGGACACCGGCGCCGCAGTTGGCACGGCCGTCGTGCGCCCTGATTCGCGCGATTTCGACGTCGCAAGAAAAAACGAGCCCGAGTGCCTGATCCTCGATGAAGGCCGGACTTTCGTCGCCTTGCGGATGCTCCTTTCCTTCGAGGACACTTTTTTATATGTGGCCCGGCCAGTCGATCCGTTCACGGTGGAGTTTCCGCGCCAGGCCGCCAAGCTTGTCGCTCTCTACGATGATTTCGACAATCACCGGCGTGGCATAAGGATCGCATTCGCGGCGATGTTCGTTCTGATCGCCCTCATCATGCTTTTGTCCGCGACCTGGCTCGGTCTTTCCTTCGCCGATAGTCTCGTGGCGCCGATGAGGCGCTTGATCGCGGCGGCCGACGAGGTCGCCTCCGGCAATCTCCACGTCCAGGTTGCGGTGCACAAGTCCGAGGGCGATCTTGCCCATCTTGGCGAAACCTTCAACAAAATGACCTCGGAACTGAGCCTGCAGCAGCAACGGCTGATCGCGGCGAGCAAGCTCATCGACGAGCGGCGGCTTTTCACCGAGGCGGTTCTTTCCGGCGTTCCGGTCGCGGTCGTAGGCGTCGGACCGGAAGGGCGAGGTTACCGTGCTCAATCCGTCCGCCGAAAAATTGCTCCCGCGAGATGGCGAAACGGCCGCGCGGATCGCGGGCCAATCGATTGCAACCGTGCTGCCCGAACTAGAGGACATGCTGGCCGGCGCGCGTTCCGGTCAATCCCGGCTGGTCCAAGGTCAAATTTCACTTACCCGAGGGGGCCTCGATCGTCTTTTCAACGTTAGCATCACCTGCGAGCCGGGCGAACGCGCCGACAAGAGCTATGTCGTGACGCTCGACGATATCACCGATCTCGTGACCGCGCAGCGGACAGCGGCGTGGGCCGATGTCGCCCGCCGGATCGCCCATGAAATCAAAAATCCGCTGACTCCGATCCAGCTGTCCGCCGAACGGCTGAAACGCAAATATGGCCGTCTGATCGAGCAAGACCGCGACATTTTCGACCAGTGTACCGATACAATCGTCCGGCAAGTCGACGACATCAAACGCATGGTGGATGAATTTTCGTCGTTCGCGAGGATGCCGAAACCCCGTCTCGAAAGCGGCGATCTTGGCGAATGTGTGCGCCAGGTCCTTTTCCTGATGCGGGTCGCACATCCGGCCATTGTGTTTGAGGAGCGGCTTCCGCAAGATCCGGTCCAAGTGCCGTTTGACCGGCGGCTTTTGGCCCAAGCCTTGACGAACATCGTTAAGAACGCGACTGAAGGGATTGCCGCGCACACCGGCGAACCCGGCTTCGAAGGGAAAGATATCTGTGGCGGCCACTGTTGCCGGACGCACCGTCACCATCGACGTGATCGACAACGGCAACGGTTTTCCGAAGGAGAACCGGCAGAGGCTCCTCGAACCCTACATGACGACGCGCGCAGACGGAACGGGGCTCGGCCTCCCGATCGTCGCTAAAATTCTCGCCGACCACGGCGGCGGGCTCGAATTGCGGGATGCGCCGACAGGGCGTGGCGCCTGGGTCAGGCTGTATTTTCCTTTGGAACACGATCATGGCGGGCAAGATCATGCTGGGGGTTTTGACAAATCCGTGCCTGCCGAAGCTGGAAAGGGAGGGTGAAGAAATTCATGCCGAGCGATATTCTGATAGTGGACGACGAAGCGGACATACGAGAAATCGTTTCCGGAATATTGGCGGACGAAGGCCACGGCACGCGCACGGCCAAGAATTCCGACGAGGCTTTGGCCGCGATTGGCGCAAGACGCCCAACCCTCGTGTTTCTCGATATTTGGCTACAAGGCTCGCGACTCGACGGCTTGCAGTTGCTGAAGATCGTCAAGGAGCAGAACCCAAAGCTGCCGGTCGTCATGATTTCCGGTCACGGCAATATCGAAACCGCGGTCTCCGCGATAAAGCTTGGCGCCTATGATTTCATTGAAAAGCCATTTAAGGCGGACCGCCTGGTTTTGGTTGCGGAGCGCGCGCTCGAAGCCTCGCGGTTGAAGCGCGAGGTTACCGAATTGCGTACAAGGGCCGGCGGAGCCAACCGGATCGTTGGAAAATCCGCCGTGATCAACCAGTTGCGCCACGTCATCGAGCGGGTCGGCCCGGCCAATGCACGGGTTCTGATTACGGGCTCGCCGGGCGCGGGCAAGGAACTTGCCGCACGCTGCATTCACGACGCGTCGGCCCGCGCCGACGGACCTTTCGTCACCATCAACTCGGCGACGATCGCGCCGGAAACGATGGAAATGGAATTGTTTGGAAGCGAAGCCAAAGAAGGAACGGCCCGCAAGGTTGGCGCGCTCGAGGAAGCACACAGCGGCACGCTCTACCTCGACGAAGTCGCTGATATGCCCTGGGAGACCCAGGGCAAGATCTTGCGGGTGCTGGTCGAGCAGAATTTTCTCCGTGTCGGCGGCGCGACCCGCGTCTATGTCGATGTCCGCATCATCTCGTCGAGCTCGCGCGATCTCGCGGCGTTGATCGCCGGCGGTTCGTTCCGCGAGGATCTTTTTCATCGGCTCGCGGTCGTACCAGTGCGCGTCCCCTCGCTCAGCGAACACCGGGAGGACATTAGCGAACTCATTGCTTTTTTCATGGAACAGCTGTCGGCTACAACCGGCATGCCGCGGCGGTTGATCGCCGCCGACGCGATGGCGGTTCTGCAATCGCACGATTGGCCCGGCAATATAAGGCAATTGCGCAACAACGTGGAGCGGTTGATGATTCTCGCCGCCGGCGATCCCGAGGCGGAGGTTACCGCCGATATGCTACCCTCCGAGATCGGCGCGCTCGTTCCGTCGACGCCGAATGGCCCCGGCGGCGAAAAGTTGATGAACCTTCCCTTACGGGAAGCGCGCGAAGTCTTCGAGCGGGAATATTTGGTCGCCCAGATCAACCGGTTCGGCGGCAACATTTCGCGCACCGCAGAATTTGTCGGCATGGAGCGCTCGGCCCTGCATCGCAAGCTAAAGTCGCTGCAAGTCGATTGATTGCAACCGTTGCAGGGTCGTGTCGAGCAAGCGGATCTAGGGTTAAGATCTGATTAATTATGTTTTGATTCAAGAGGCTAGTCACCGCGTTGGAGGGCTAGCCGATGGACAAGCATCTTTTTTGGTTCACGGACGAGCAATGGGCGAAGATCGAGCCTTTGTTGCCGGCCAACCAACCCGGGCCGCAACGCCACGACGATCGGCGTGTTCTGAGCGGGATCATGCATGTCCTTAAGATCGGCTGCCGCTGGGTCGATTGCCCACGGGAATACGGCCCCGCGAAGACCATCTACAATCGCTTCGCTCGATGGAGCGATCGTGGCATTTGGCAGAAGATATTCGAGACGGCCGCCGCACCCTCCGAGCCACCGGGCGAGGTCGCCTTGGACAGTTCCCATATCAAGGCACACCGCTGCGCCAGCGGTGGAAAAGGGGGGCCGAGCTTCAGGCCATCGGGGTCACGAAGGGTGGCAGAAACAGCAAGATACACGCTCTTGTCGACGAATATCTCAGGCCTTGGGCCTTCATCCTGACCCCTGGCAACACTGCCGATTGCGTCATGGCAGAAGACTGCGCCGGCCTGGTTGCGGGGATCAAGCAGCTGCTCGCCGACAAGGCCTATGACACCAATGCGTTTCGCACCTACCTGAAGCAGCACAACATCAAGGCCATTATTCCGAGCAAATCCAACCGCAAGAAGCAAATCCGGCACAGCAAAACTGCCTGCAAGAGACGCAATGTCATCGAGCGATGCTTCGGGAGGCTGAAAGACTTCCGCCGCATCGCCACACGATACGACAAGCTCGCAGAAATTTACTTTTCGGCGCTCTGCTTCATCGCCGCAGTCGTCTACTGGCTACCAAATAATTGAGTCCTGACCCTAGAGTGCTTTCTGATTCACTGGAATCAGAAAGCGCTCTACATTTTTGTTTTTATCGCATTTTCTTAACGCGATCCGGTGTCCACTTCGCTCGAAAATGCTCTGTCGCCGCCTGAAATCGACGGCGGCAAAGCGGGGTAGATCTCGGGGGCGGCATGGTCACGCTAAATGCCGCCCTCACGCAAAGGCCATGATGACGGCATCGACCGCAATGGAGTCGCCCGCCTTTACGTTTATTTTGCTCACGGTGACATCGCGTTCGGCATGCAAAACGGTTTCCATTTTCATCGCCTCGATGACGCAGAGGGCTTCACCAGATTTGACCGCCTGGCCGGCAAGCACCTCGATCGATTTCACGACGGCGGGCATTGGGCATCGCAGCAATTTCGAGCCGCAGGACGCTTTTTCCTCTGGCATGAGCGCGGCAAGTTCAGCCTCGCGGCGCGTATAGACGCGCGCATCGACGACCGCTCCACCGTGGGCCAAAGCATATCCATTCAGAATGGGGCGCAGTCGCACGGCGATTTTGCCGCCGCCGATCTTGCCTTCCCAGACCAGCTTACCTGGTATCCAATCCGAGACGCAAGGATACGCGGCGCCAGTCTCCTCAAATCGCACGACGAGCCCTTCGTCCCCGGAATTGAGCGTCACATCATACCGATCTTTGCCGAGCATGACCGCGCGCGAGCAGGCAGCCCGCATTGGGCGCGGGGTATGCATCTGACCGGAAATCCGGCGCGCGCGCTCACTCGCCACATGATCCGCGGCCGCCGCGACGCTTGCGAATACGCGCGCAAGCTCGCCTTCCGGTACCGGGGGAGTAAACCCGCTCGAGTATTCGCAAGGAATAAAGCCGGTCGAAAGTTCCCCTGCGCGAAAGCGCTTGTGGCCCATCACGGCGGCGAGAAAATCAAGATTGTTGCGGACCCCTTCTATGATGAAAAAATCGAGGGCTTGCGCCTGAGCCTTGATGGCCGCCATGCGATCGGGCGCATGGGTCACTAACTTCGCAATGAGTGGATCGTAATGGATCGAGATCTCGCTTCCCTCGCAAACGCCTGAATCTATGCGCAGGGCCGCACCGTCGCGCTCGCCTGCGGCAGGCGGCCGGTAGGACTTGAGCCGGCCGGTCGAGGGCAAGAAATTCCGCGCCGGGTCTTCGGCAAGGATGCGAGTTTCGATCGCCCAACCTTCCAAATGCACTTCCGCTTGGTCGATCTCCAATTTCCGGCCGGCCGCTGACAGGATCATCTGCTCGACGAGGTCGATGCCGGTGACAAATTCCGTCACCGGGTGTTCGACCTGCAGCCGTGTGTTCATTTCGAGGAAATAAAAAACATTGTCTTTACCAACGATAAATTCGACCGTGCCGGCCGAATCGTAGTTGACCGCCTTGGCAAGTGCCATCGCCGATTCGCCGATCTTGCGGCGCGTTTCCTCGCCAACGAATGGAGAGGGAGCCTCCTCGATTACTTTTTGGTGGCGGCGTTGGATGGAACATTCGCGTTCGCCGAGATGGATGATTTTTCCGTGCTTGTCGCCCAGTACCTGAACTTCGATGTGGCGCGGATCGGCGATAAATTTTTCAATAAAAACCCGTCCTTCGCCGAAAGCGGATGTCGCTTCCGACCGCGCGCGGGCAAAATTTTCCGCAATCTCTGAACGCGCGGAGACGACGCGCATTCCCCTCCCGCCGCCACCGGCTGCCGCCTTGATGATCACCGGATAGCCGATGGCATCGGCGGTATTTTCGGCCTGCGTTATGTCGTCGATGACCACGGGGAATCCCGGCACGGTCGCAAGCCCCGCCGCTTGCGCGAGTTTCTTCGATTCGATCTTATCGCCCATCGCCTCGATGGCCTTTGGGTTCGGGCCGATGAAGGTGATGTTGTTGGCGTCCAATGCGCGTGCGAACGCCGCTTGCTCCGACAAAAAACCGTAGCCCGGATGCACTGCCTCCGTGCCTGTCGCCTTGCAGGCCGCGACAATGTTTTCGATGACGAGATAGCTTTTTGCCGCGGGCGGCGGACCGATTCGCACGGCCTCGTCCGCCATATCTACATGCGGGGCGGTCTTGTCCGCGTCCGAATAAACGGCGACGGTCGCAATGCCCATCCGCCGTGCCGTCGCAATCACCCGGCAGGCGATCTCGCCACGATTTGCGATGAGGATTTTTTTGAACACCCAAGGCCCCAGTACGGCGGCACGCAGGTCAAGGCGTGCCACCCAGGCCATGCCGCCGCCATTGCTTTTAGGCGGCCGCGGCGGGCGCGTCCATCATGCAAAATTTGCGAGCCCGAGCAAGACACGCAGAAAGTTTTAATGTAGCTTCGATATGCGGTAATTTTACATATGGCGAAGCATTTACTTACGATCTTCTCGCCGGCTTGGTTTGGCCATGTTTTCGCTACGCCGTGAGGGACCGTCCCTGCAAAGCAACGACGGCTGGACGGAGACAGCCAATTCGGATGTGGCGAATGTCCGGATGCTGACAGCCCAAAGGCTGCCGCGAGCCTAGACAGCCGACTCGTCCAGCCGGAATTTTGGTCCCCCGGCGGGAAGGCGGCCGGTTCTACCGCAAATCCGAAAGTATCACTGAATTATCGGAGCCGACTACTTTGGTTCGTACCAGCGTATCGCCGTCGAACCAGAGCTCGCGCGCAAAGTCTCCGCCCAGGGTGTCGGCGATTTTATAGTGATGGGCCTCATGCTTTACGCCATGAATAGTCAAGGCTTCGTCACCGAGGTCGGTCACTTCGATCGACATGGGCTTGCCAGTGTCCGGGTCGAAAGCGTCGAACTGATGAATTGCGTCCTTGCCCCATAAGCTTGCTGGTGCGGCCGTCTTCGGCAGATTGCTATGCTTGCCGTCGGCATCCATGCTTAGCGTGTCGGGGCCGGCCGTGACGGCGATGGAATGTTTTGTGCCATTGTCGTTGGTCTGCGATTTAAAGGCGATTAATTGCCCGTTTTTCCAGATTTCATTGCAGGAATGTTCGTAACGATAGGCCTCGACGAACATTACCTTGACGGAAAGGTCTGTCTTGATCTTGACCGTCGTTGTGTCGTTCTGACGCTCGATATCGACAGTGTCGGTGCCGATTTTGTCACCACTGCGGACGATGTCGAAGACCTTGTGGACCTTAGCCGGGGCAGCAGCTTTATCGGCGTTCGCCGACTCCATTGATAGGGTAAGAAGAGTTAGAAAAAGGACGATTGTTCGCATGATGATCACCATTTTTCGCGGAACGTCCGCGCCAGTACGCCGCAAAAGCGCCAGTAATGAGACGAAAGACGATTGTCTGTGGCGTGTCGCGGTGCTATCTTGCGAATTTGCTCCGGCCGCGTCGTCTGGCCAGCCGATTCCAGTCTGTTCCGCAATCGCCCGAAATGCGGTAAGCGTTTGGACCTCTTCGCATTTCCATGCACCGCCGCTGATTTAAGGGCTACCCAATTTGTGTCGACTTTCGGTTTGTCCGCCAGAATAATGTCCGCCATGAAATCTCGCATAAGCGATTCGCCTTGCGCGAACAATTCGGCCTGGCCAGACGCGTGCCTTGACTTTTTTTACAATGGGAAATGAGCCCGTGAGGCAGATTCGCCCGCGGTTTGTAAGATTTTTGTTTGGCTTGCGGCCACCGCTCCGCGAGGGAACCTCAACAACGGGTGCCTGATGCAAACACATGAAACAGTAACGAGCTTCCGTAAGATAAAGCTCGGGTCGAATCGGAAATTTGGCCTTGTGTTCGGCGCGCTGTTCGCGATCCTGGGCGTATGGCCATTGTTTCACCACGCCAATTCGCCTAAATGGGGGCTGATCGTTCTGTCTG
The DNA here is from genome assembly GCA_963851225.1 of uncultured Alphaproteobacteria bacterium. Lineage (GTDB taxonomy): Bacteria > Pseudomonadota > Alphaproteobacteria > Rhizobiales > Beijerinckiaceae > Methylocapsa. Next base: position 162,584 of record CAWKON010000054.1, read on the forward strand.
CCGCGACCGTGGCAGTTGCGCTCCTTCGCCCCGCTTGGTTGATGCCGCTGAACCTCGGCTGGTTCAAGCTGGGTCTCGCCTTGGGCAGAATCATCAATCCTGTCGCGATGGGCATTTTGTTCTTCGGGGCGGTCGTTCCGGTTGGCCGGTATCTGCGCTGGAAAGGCGAGGATCTTCTGCGTCTTAAAATGAATTCCCAGGCCGGGACATATTGGATCGAACGCGAACCGCCCAATCCCCCGCCAGAACTCCATGAAAAAACAGTTTTGAGGAGAAACACCAAATGTCGATTCTTGCCGAGCTTTTTGAGTTCCTGGGCGCGCGAAAAAAATTCTGGCTGCTGCCCCTTGTTTTGCTTTTCCTGATCTTCGGCGGCTTGTTCGTGCTGAGCCAGGGCTCGGTCGTCGCGCCTTTTATCTATACGCTTTTTTGACGGGCCGGACATGCTCGTTCTTGGCATTTCCGCTTTCTATCACGATAGTGCCGCTGCGCTCGTCCGCGACGGTACTATCGTCGCCGCGGCGCAGGAAGAGCGCTTCACCCGCAAGAAACATGACCCAGGCTTTCCCGCCAACGCGATAGCCTACTGCCTAAAGGAGGCCAAGACCGGCGCTGGCGGCATCGATCGCGTCGTCTTTTATGAAAAGCCGTTCCTGAAATTCGAACGGCTGATCGAAACTTACCTCGCATTCGCGCCGCGCGGCTTTGCCTCGTTTCGCAAGGCCATGCCGCTGTGGATAAGTGAAAAACTGTTTCAGCGCGATCTTCTCCTCCGCGAACTTTCGGGAATCGCGCCTGAGCTCGGCGACAAAGCTAAGCTACGCTTTTGCGAACATCATTTTTCGCATGCCGCTTCGGCTTATTATCCGTCTCCATTTCAGTCGGCGGCCGTCTTGACAATGGATGGCGTCGGCGAATGGGCGACGACCTCAGCCGCGCTCGGCCAAGGCAACGACTTGCGGATCATCAAGGAAATTCATTTTCCCCATTCGCTCGGGTTGCTCTATTCGGCATTTACCTATTACACGGGGTTCAAGGTCAATTCCGGCGAATATAAAGTCATGGGGCTCGCTCCCTACGGCGAGCCGAAATATACACAGGCAATCTTCGAACATTTGATCGATGTGAAGCCGGACGGTTCATTCCGGCTAAACCTCGATTATTTTTCTTTCTGTACCGGTCTCACAATGACCGATCAACGGTTCGATGCGTTGTTCGGCGGGCCGCCGCGCAGTGCCAGTCAATTGCTCGAACAGCGTCATATGGACCTCGCCGCCTCGATCCAAGCGGTAACCGACGAAGTGGTGCTGCGCCTCACGCGCTCGCTTGCGGCGCAAAGTGGGCTGCGGGATCTTTGCCTCGCCGGAGGCGTGGCTTTGAACTGCGTCGCCAACGGCAAGGTATTTCGCGACGGCAGCTTCGACCGGATTTTCATCCAACCGGCTGCCGGCGACGCGGGCGGCGCGCTCGGCGCGGCGCTTGCCGTTTATCACGCTGAAAATCAAGGGATAGATCGCAAAAGCGGCACCCAACAACCGGACGCAATGCAGGGGTCGTATCTAGGGCCGGTTTACGAACAAACCGATATCGAGCGGCGGCTTTCGGAAGCTGGCGCCGTTTTTGGCGTCGTCGACGATGCGGAACTGATCGAGCGGACGGCGGAGGCGCTCGCGAGCGGACAAGCGGTCGGCTGGTATCAGGGCCGGATGGAATTTGGCCCGCGCGCGCTCGGCAATCGTTCGATTCTAGGTGACCCGCGTTCTTCCGCCATGCAGAAAGCGCTAAACCTCAAGGTGAAATACCGGGAAAGTTTCCGACCCTTCGCACCGTCGGTGCTGCGTGAGCGTGTGGCCGATTGGTTCGAGATCGACGCGGATTCGCCTTATATGCTGCTCGTCGCCAATGTGAAACAAGAGCGCTGCCGCAAGATGTCGGCCGAGGAGCAAGCACTATTTGGCATCGACAAATTGAACGTCGTGCGCTCGGATATTCCGGCCGTCACCCATGTTGATTATTCAGCGCGCATCCAGACCGTTCATAAAGAGACGAACCCGCGCTACTACACGTTGCTTTCGAGGTTCGAGCAACTGACCGGCTGTCCAGTGCTTGTGAACACGAGTTTCAACGTGCGCGGCGAGCCGATCGTCTGCACGCCGGAGGATGCGTTTGCCTGCTTCATGGGGACCGAAATCGAGTTTCTCGCGGCCGGAAACTGCGTTCTTTACAAGGGCAAACAGAACCCCGCGCTCGCCCGCGATTATAAAAACGCTTTCGAACCTGACTGACGGATTCTTGCGCCAGTCAGGGCACTCCTGCAACTAGAATCCCTGGATTGCGGTTTTCGATGTAATCTTTGATTATGAGCGCCCTGAGACGGTTCGCCAATGGCGTTGGATGGCCGTCGCCCTCGATGCGGAGTTTGGCGCCGGCCGCTGTCTTTCTTCGCGAGCGTAACGTCGACGACCACGGCGCCGCCATCCCGCAACCGCTGAATGATTTCGTCATCGCTGTAACCCTTTCCCTCGAGATAGCTCATTGTCCCGGATATAAGGGATGAGAGTCGCGACACCGTACTTCTCCTTGGCGAGGTTCACCGCGGCGAGCACCATCCCGATATAAAGCTCGAAGTCTTGCTGAGTTGCCTTTTGAAGATAAGGCTCGATGAACAACCGATAGGAGGCCATATCCTCGAGCCATTCCCGCATCCGCAGGCCTGAGCCTTGGAAGCATTCTCCTTTCAACGCGACCTGGCCGTTCTCCAGCACGAAGCGAGGCCAATAGCGTGCCCAAAAGGGTTTGCAGGCGGTTCGCTCGGCATGTCCGGCGAATGTCGTAAAAATGAAAAGCCGCGGCTGCGCGCCGATCACGCCGTCGAAACGACCAGTCTGTAATTGCGCGAAGAATTGCTGCGGGCCAAAGCCTCCGACGCCAAGATTCAGCACTCTTTGCTTGCGTCCTTGCAAATCCGCGAATATCTGCGGCAACGTGTCGGCATCGTTTACGCCTATTCCGAATGTGAAAGAATCGCCGAAAAAAACAATCGTCGGACCGGTATCGACCGAGTGTATCTCGCGCAAAAGATTCGAATCGATTGTGTAATCGGCGCTGTAAATAGGGACGCCGGAATACGAATTTGTCTTCTCGGCGTGGAAGCGTCCGGCATGTCCAGGTCCCCAACCGATGTCCGGCCAGAGAACCGTCAAGCCCTTCGTTGCGACGACACGCGACGCCTTGGTCTCCGAAATTGTTGCGATGGCTTCGAGCATCGATAGGCCGAAGGCGAGCGAGGCCAAAACGACAAGGCCGTCGCGCAATTTGCCGCGCAGCAGCGAAGCCACGCATACCAAAGCCAAGAAGGCAAGGATGAACGTGGCCAGCCGGAAATACGGGAAAGGCTGGCACGCTTCCATCAGCGCGATGAGGCAAAGTAGGATGAATAGTGCCGCATTGAGCGACATGTGGGAGAGATTGCGGCTCATGGGTGGAACCCCGCCTACCGTGCTTGCATTCGGGGAGTTATTCCCATTCGTCGGAAATCAGCAAATAAGCTGCGGCAGCCGGCTCCCGGTATTTGGGCCAGTCAGTGCAGTCCAGCAACCAGAACTCCAGGCATCCGCGTTTCGACGTAGTTTTTAATTATAGGCGCCCTGAGGCGGTTCGCCAATGGCGTTGGATGACCGTCGCCCTTGATGGTAAGTTTGGCGCCGGTAACGAGTTCTGCCGCAAGGGAAACGTCCACGACGATAGCGCCGCCATCTCGAAGCCTCTGCATAATTTCGTCGTCGCTGAAACCCGTTCCCGCGAGATAGCGAGCTCCGGCCGGGATATAGGGGATCAGAGTCGCGACGCCATATTTTTCATTCGCCAGGTTAACCGCGGCAAGCAAGATCCTGATATAGAGTTCCAAGTCTTTGTGAGTAACCTTTCGAAGGTAAGGCTCGATGAACAATCGATAGGAAGCCATGTCTTCGAGCCATTCCCGCATCCGAAGACTCAAGCCCTCGTAGCAGGCTCCCATCAGTGCGACCTGTCCGTTTTCCAGCGCATATCGAGGTCCCAGGCGCACCCAGAATGGCTTACAAGCTGTTCGCTCGGCATGTTCGGCCATAGTCATAAAAATGAAAAGCCGCGGTTGCGCGCCGATCACGCCGTCGAAACGGCCAGTCTGTAATTCCACCAAGAATTGCTGCGGTCCATAGCTGGAAAAGCCAAGATTGAGCACTCGTTGCTTGCGGTCCAGCAAATCCGAGAAGACTTGCGGTAACGTGTCGGCATCATTCAGTCCTTCTCCGAAGGTAAAGGAATCGCCGAAAAAAACAATCGTTGGTCCGGTCTCTGCAGAGCGGGTTTCGCGCAGCAGATTCGAATCGATCGTGTAATCCGCTTTGTAAATCGGGATACCGGATTTTGAATCTGTTTTCTCGGCGTGGAATCGTCCTGGATGCTGCGGCCCCCAGCCGATGTCCGGCTTGGGAGCGAAATAGCCATTCGTTACGACGAGCGAGGCGTTACTTTCCAAAACAGTGGCCGTGGCTTCAACAATGGATAGGCCGAAGGCGAGCGAGGCCAAAATGACAAGGCCGTTGCGCAACTTGCCGCTCACAAGCGAAGCCATGCAGGCCGAGGCCAGGAAGGCCAGGATGAAAGTGATTAGCCGGAAATGCGGGAATGAATGGCGCATCTCCATCAAAGCGGAGAGGCCAAGGAGGACCAGCAGAATCGCATAAGTCCACTTGCGAGAGAGATTCCAGTTCATGGGCGGAACCGCGCATTGCCTGTTTGCATTCGCAGGAAATGCGCAAATACCATGCTTTGCGCATATTTCGAAGATCGCGGCGCGCGCCACGGGGCCAAGCCTGGCAAAGCTCTTGGCCAATTGCCTCTTTTATCCCATGCCCCAATTTTCGGTTTATTCAAAAGTGGATTAGCCATCGGAGTTGGAGCCATGCGGTCCCGCAACCAGAATCCCAGGCATTCGATTTTCGATGTAATCCTCAAGCAGCGAGGCTCTGAGGTGGTTTGCCAATGGCGTTGGGTGACCGTCGCCTTTGATGGTGATTATGGCTCCGCTGGCTTCCTCCTTTAGGAGCGAAGCATCGACAACGTTGGCGCCGCCATCCCGCAACCTTTGGACGATCTCGTCATCGCTGAAACCCGTTCCATGGAGATAGACACGGTTGGCGAGATAAGGCACGAGAGTAGCAACCCCGTATTTCTCCTTTGCCAGGTTCACCGCGGCGAGCAGGATCCTCAGATAGAGCTCAACGTCTTCGTGAGTGGCTTTCTGAAGATAAGGCTCGACGAAAAAACGATAAGAAGCCGCATTCTCGAGCCATTCCCGCGCCCACAGTCTCACACCTGCGTAGCATGTTCCCTTCAGCACGGGCTTGCCATTTTCCAGCACATATCGAGGTCCGAAGCGCACCCAAATCGGTTTGCAAGCCGTTCGCTCGACATGCAGGCTAGCCGCCGTTAGGAAAATGAAAAGCCGCGGCTGCGCGCCGATCACGCCGTCGAAACGGCCCGATTGCAGTTCCGCCAAGAATTGCTGCGGCCCGTAACCGGGAAAACCAAGATTGAGCACTCTTTGCTTGCGGCCGAGCAAATCCGCGAAGATCTGGGGCATCGTATCGGCGTCGTTCAGACCTTGTCCGAAGGTAAAGGAATCGCCAAAAAAAACGATGGTTGGGCCGGTCTCGGCCGAATGGGTCTCACGCAGCAAATTCGTATCGAACGTGTAATCCGCTCTGTATATCGGAACACCGGATTTCGGATCCGTCTTCTCATCATGGAAACGTCCGGCACGTGGGGCTCCCCAGCCCATGACGGGCTGGCCAACCGACCAGGTGTTCGGCGCGGCAGGCGGGACCTTGGCCTGTAAAATTGTGGCCGTGGCTTCGATCATGGATAGTCCGAAGGCGAGCGAGGCCAAAACGACAACGCCGTCGCGCAGCTTTCCGCGCAGCAGCGAAGCCATGCTGACCAAAGCCAAGAAAGCGAGGACGAAAGTGGCTAGCCGGAAAGACGGAAAAGGCTGGCGCGTCTCCATCAGCGCAATGAGACCCACAAGGATCGCTATAACCGCATACCGTGACTTCAAAGAGAGCTTGGGAATCATCTGGAGAACCGCACCTTGGGTGTTTGCATTCGGGGAAAGAGCAAATTCGATGTTTGGCACATATTTCGCAGATTACGGTGCACGCCACTAGGCCAAACCTTTCCACGTCTTCGGCCGATTGCCTCTTTGTCCCAAGCTCCCATTTCCGGTTTATTCAAGGCGGCGAATTCGTCCGGGGAGGCAAAGGTGCGTTTACCCATTGGAAAGGTGCGTTTGCCCATTGGAATGAGAGCTAGCCTCGCAGACAAGGAACAGCTTTCGCGCAATTTAACACGATCCCCCGGCAAGGATCGGATCGGCCGCAAGCCTTTCTTTTACCGCAGCGGGGGAAACTCCTTCCTGACGCAGAGCCCGCAGCGATTTTGCCCTTGAACTTTTTGACAATTTCTGACCCGAAGCATCGCGCAAAAGGGCATGGTGGCGATAGGCCGGAGCAGGGAGATCGAGCAAGACCTGCAACAATCGATGCAGGCTCGTCGCTAGGAAGAGATCTTCGCCCCGGACGACATCGGTCACGCCTTGCAGAGCATCGTCGACAACGACGGCGATGTGATAGCTTGCCGGTATATCCTTGCGGGAAAGCGTCGCATCCCCCCAAAGAGCCGGCTCGGCGGCCACTTCACGCGCATGCGTGGTGGGACCCATTTCGCGCCAGGCGAGCTTGCGGCCGGCTTTCGCGATGGCCGTTTCCATATCGATCCGCAGCGCCGCCGGCTGGCCAGCCGATATTCGCCGTTGTTTTTCCTCGCCCGAAAGATGCTTGCATGTCCCTGGGTAGAGCGGCGAGCCGTCCGGGTCTCGCGGCCAGCCGGTTCGCCCGGCGACGGCATCCATGATGTCGCCGCGCGAGCAAAAGCAAGGATATGTCAGGCCTTGCGCGGAAAGCTTGTCAAGCGCGTTTGCATATTCGGAAAAATGCTCGGATTGGCGGCGGACTGGCAGTTTCCCACGCGAGCCCGAGCCAGCCGAGATCCTCGTAAATCGCCTGTTCGAATTCGATCCGGCAGCGCTCGATGTCGATATCCTCGATCCGCAGCAAAAAGCGGCCGCCCGCTCGCGCGTGCCAAGTCGAAATTCAGCAAGGCGGAATAGGCATGGCCAAGGTGAAGATAGCCGTTGGAGGACGGCGCGAAACGGAAAACGCGGTTGGTAAAGGACCGGGTCATGTCTTATAGCTCCAGGCCGTACAGAACCCGGCCGCGCAAGCGACATTTCAAGAGTGATCGTATCGCATCCGACCCCAGGAGAGCGGGAAACGGCAAAGCCAAAACCAGCGGACACAGAATATGGCGGTAACGCTCGATGGACCACGCCTCCCGGCAAAATCGGCGGCGGCCAAAACAGCTCGTCGTATTTCTGCACGGCTATGGCGCCAACGGCAATGATTTGATCGCGATCGGCCAGCAATGGCGGAATTTGATGCCCGACGCGGCCTTTGTCGCGCCCAACGCGCCGGAGCCCTGCGGCCAAATCCCAGGCGGGCGCCAATGGTTCCGTCTGACCATGCGCGACCCGGGCGAACGCTGGACCGGGGTCAACAAGGCGGCTCCGGTTCTCGACGCCTTTCTTGATGCCGAACTCGATCGTCACGGCCTCGACGACAGCAAGCTGGCTTTGGTCGGCTTCAGCCAAGGGACGATGCTCGCGCTTCATGCCGGATTGCGGCGCGCGCGGCCGCCTGCCGGCCATTCTTGGCTATTCCGGCGAGCTTGTCGCCGCCGGAGCATCAAGATCAGGCCGTCACGTCCAAGCTTGTCCGGAAAATCCCGCCCATTCTTCTGATCCATGGCAGCGAGGACGACGTTATTCCCGGCGGAAGCGCTTTTCCTTTCGGCAGTGCAACTGGCGCGGGTCCGGAATTCCTTGTCAGTGGCATCTTTCGCCCGGTCTCGGTCATGGGATCGACGGCGAAGGCCTTATGCATGGCGGCTTGTTCTTGGCCAAATGCTTCGGTCTGAAGCAAGACTCCCAGCGCCGGAGCGCGGCAATGAGGAGAGGTTCGGAAACTGGATTGCCGCCGCATCCGCCAGCCTTCGGGACAAGCTCGCAGCCGGGGCGAAACGCCGGCTGGTTCCGGCACGAGGGCGGGCTGATGGTTCGGCACCGCATAGGCCAAGGGATTGCGCACGGTGATCGGCCGGTACAAGAGTTTAGTGGCCTCGACGATCAAAACCCCGCCGCAAGGCAGTGAAAGGTGACGCCGATCTCTTCGACAAAGCTTGCCGCATGCAGCCACGTCCGGCGCTGGAATGGCGGAAAGTAAAGCGCTTCCGACCAATGAGTCGGGGAAAACAGACATTTCGCGCAGCAGTTCGGCCAATTGGCCGCGCGAATAGGGGCGGCCATGCCCAAAAGGGGTCCGGTCAAGCCGCGCCCAGAGGCCGGAGCGGCCTGGCACGACGACGACGACCCGCCCGCCGGGCGTTAAAATCCGCCAGATTTCGGCGAGGAGGTCGCGCGGATGCTCGGTGATTTCGAGCGCATGGATGATAAGCGCGCGGTCGATGCAGGAATTTGGCAAAGGCATCGCGGTTGTTTCGACAAGCGCCGAAGACGACAAACCCGAGACGGCCAATTCACCACGCCTTGCTCGGCCGGCATGAAGGCGATCACCCGCACGGCTTCCTCGCGGAAAACTTCGAGATAGGGCGTCGCATAGCCGACACCGAGGATCGAATAGCCGGTGCAGTTCGGAAAACCGCTGCCGCACAATCTTGTGCACGACACGCCGCGCGACATCGCCAAGCGACGAACCGTAGAAAGAACGAAGGTCGATCACGTCAATTGGCATGGGCCATTCTACCGCGTCTGGCCACTGGCGTCATGCCGGAATGGTATTTGCTTTCCTGGAATTCCACTAATTGTTTGAAATTATTATCTTATCCATTGCCAGGCCGTAATGGCCGCGAAACCGGGAAACCGTTTGAGGTAGAGTTCGTGGCTAGCGGGTATCACCAGAGGAGCTTTATCGCCACGGTGATGGCGAGGAACGTCAGTATCCACATAATAACTTGCCCGGCAGCGCCTTTGAGTTTGAATCCAAGCCCTTCGAATTCGATTGGCCCATCTGTTTGCCGGAGGAAAACGACAATGGCAATTGCAATGCCTGCAGCTTCGGGCAGCAGGACAATTGCATTGTTATGTTCTCTCAACACGTCCTTAAAATACCATTCTTGGTGCAATACCCAGTATATGTTCAGGATTTCAACGGCAACAACCATCACCACCGCCACTATCGCAATACCAAATCCAATTTGGCTGATTCTGCGATCGTTGTCGGGACCGTCGGCGTTGGTCATCGTGTTCCCCCCACTTCAAAATGCCTCGCGAATTTTTTAAGTTAATTTAGGGACCCCTGGTTAGCAAATTCCACAGTCAAACGCAGAGCGGTCTACCGGTATGAAGGAAGCTCAGGTCACAAAGTTCAATCGCCGGAAACGCTGTTTAAAACGCGGCCCGGGGTTTCTTCTGCAGATTCGCTAGTTACCACCGGGCGAAGAGGAGACATGCCATGGGCGCCCACATCCACCAATTCCTCTGCCTCGAGGATAATTTTGCCGTCCTCGTCCACGATCCGCGCACGCGCGCGACGGCCTCGATCGATGCGCCCGAGGCGGCCCCGATCCTGGCCGCGCTCGCGGCGAGGGAATGGCAGCTGACGGATATTTTGATCACCCATCGTCATGCCGATCATATACAGGGCATCCCGAGACTAAAGGCGAAGTTTCCCCGCGCGCGCGTCATTGGCCCGGCCAAGGAGGCCGGAATGATCCGCGGCCTCGACCTCGCAATAGGCGAGGACGACGTGGTCGTAATCGGCGCGCTCGAAGCAAATGTCATCGAGGTTCCGGGGCACACTGCCGGCCACGTCGCTTATTGGTTCGAGGACGAAGGCATCCTCTTTGCCGGCGACGCGCTGTTTGCAATGGGGTGCGGCCGTTGTTTCGATGCGGGCCCCGAGGTGATGTATCATTCGCTGATGAAACTTACCGCCCTTCCGGGCGAAACGCAGGTCTATTGCGGCCATGAATACACGCTCGCCAATGCTCGTTTCGCGTTGAGCATTGATCCTTCGAACGCGATTTTGAAGGAGCGCGCAGAGGAGGTCGCGCGCCGGCGCGAGGCCGGCGATTTCACCCTTCCAACCACGATGACAGTCGAGCTTGCTACGAATCCTTTTTTGCGTTCCGACGACCCAATGATTCAGGCCGGGCTCGGCATGGCGGGATCCGATCCCGCGGCTGTGTTCGCCGAATTACGCGAACGCAAGAACAAATTGTGATCGCGCCGTTCCCTTTCAGAGAAGCCTTGATGCTACAGCGCAATGCCAGTTGATCCCAGCCATGGCCGGAGCGCCGCCGAAATAGTCCGCCTGCTCGAATTGCAGCCGCATCCGGAGGGCGGGTATTTCCGCGAGACCTTTCGCGATGCGGCGCGGGACGCGCGGGGCCGGGCCGTCTCGACCTTGATCTATTTTCTACTCGACGCCGGCCAGATTTCGCGCTGGCACAAGGTCGATGCCACCGAGGTCTGGCATTTCTACGCCGGGGCGCCCTTGGAAATAAGCATTTCGCAAAACGGCAGCAAGATAAGCGTGCATCGTCTCGGCCCGGATCTCTTTGCCGAGGAGCGCCCGCAGTTCGCCGTTCCGGCGCATTGCTGGCAGACCGCTATGTGCCTGGGAGCGTGGACGCTCGTTGGCTGCAGCGTCGCGCCGGGCTTCGAATTCTCGGGCTTCGAACTCGCGCCGCCGGGCTGGCCGGGCAATTCGTGCGAAGAGAGCCCGTGCGGAAAATGACGAGGAGCTGCCTCGCTCGGCCCTTGAAGCGTCGGGCGGCTATCCTATCTGCGCCACGCTTATTTATTTCACACGAGCGAGACGAGCGCCCCAAGATCGCAACCGGGTTCCTCGATCACCACACTCGCCGCGCTGCGTGGTGGATGTGGACGATCTGAGCATTGCCGCCCTCGACGATCCAATAAATAACATAAGAGTACGGCGTAACTGTAAGTCCTAAAGCATTACCGTGCCCGGCGCGATAACCGCAGTTTGGAAACCGCTCGATTGTCCGAATGGCTCGCTCCAATGCGCGCATCATTTGCGAGCGCCCTGCGGGCTCTCTTTTGCGATATTGGCGAGGATCCTTTCGAGGTCCCGCTGCGCCCGTCGCGTGTAACGGACGGTCATCTATGGCGGTTCCAAAGCGCCGTGATCTCCTCCGCCGACGCAAACTCGCCCCTCCCAGCTTGAGCGATGCCCTCATCGATCGCTGCAATCGTTTCGTCATCGAGTGGCGCCGGCGTATCATGTTTTTCTGAGGCCCAAAGAAGGATCTGTGCGGCCTCTTCTTGATCGGCCTCCGGCAACGTGAGAACTTTGGCGATGGCTTCCTAAAGGATTTTGATCATAAGCTTGCTCTGGGATGCTGCGTAACCGGGGAGACGCGTTTGGATGCTTTAACAGCTCCGGCCACAAGAACCAAAGTTAGCATTGAAGAGGCAAAGTGGGCCTTGGTTTCACTTGTTGGGCACAAGCGTTTCGATCTGCTTCCGCAACTGATCGAGCTGGCGCTTCATTTCCTCGAGATCGTTGTTGGAATTTTGCCCGGCAAGCTCTTCCGGCGGTTCGTCCGCTGGTTTGCCCGCAGGCTTTCCCGGCGGCGTTTGGAGCGGATTTCCAAACGGGCTGAACATCGCGAGGGCTTGCTCGAACAAGCGCCATGTTCTTGCGGGCTTGTTCCTCGATCGAGCCAAAGACTGGCGCGGTCAAGGGGCCGCCAAAATTCTTGGCGAACTTCTCGCGGAATTTGGCCTGCTCGCTGGCCAATTTGCCGATGGTGAATTCGAGATAGCTCGGCACCAGCATCTGCATGCTGTCGCCATAAAAACGGATGAGCTGACGCAGGAAGTTGATTGGCAAAAGACTCTGCCCGTTCTTTCCTTCCTGCTCGAAAATGATTTGGGTCAGCACCTGGCGGGTAATGTCCTCGCCGCTCTTGGCGTCGAAGACCACAAAATCATCGCCTTTCTTGACGATGGCGGCGAGATCCTCAAGCGTGATATAGGCGCTCGTGTCAGTATTGTAGAGCCGCCGGTTTGCGTATTTTTTGATCGTGATAGGGTTGTTTTCCTTCGCCATGACCAGTCGCCTGCTGCATGGAAGTCATGTTTAGAACTAAGCAGGTTTATCTTGATAGCGCCAAGGGGTTGGCGGGGGCAAACCGCGTTTGGACCTTGCGACGGCCGCGAGCAGACGTTTGCATGGTCAGGAGAATGTATATAAGTATATACGCATGACAGTCGCAAAAACCGTTGCAGCATTGCGACTCGCGAAAAATTACGTCCATTGTGATACGAAAGCCGGAGCCGTGGCTCGCAAGCGGCGCCTGCGGAGTGTTAACATAACAGAAAAGCTCGTGGCGCGACATGCCGCGGTCAAATGTCCAAGAGGGCACCCCAATGCCGGATGAAATTGTTATCGTGAGCGCGGCGCGTACGGCCGTGGGGTCTTTTAACGGCGCCTTCGCCGCGACACCCGCGCATGAGCTCGGTGCCGCCGCGATCAAGGCAGCGCTCACCCGCGCCAAGGCCGACGCGGGCGAAGTGGATGAAGTGATCCTCGGCCAGGTCTTGACCGCGAGTCAGGGCCAAAACCCGGCCCGGCAGGCGGCAATCAAGGCGGGCATTCCGCAAGACAAGACGGCCTTCGGGCTAAACCAGGTGTGCGGCTCGGGCCTGCGCGCGGTGGCGCTCGGAATGCAACAGATCGCGAATGGCGACGCCAAAATCGTCGTCGCCGGTGGCCAGGAGAGCATGTCGCTGTCGCAGCACGGCGCTCATTTGCGCGGCCGGCACCAAGATGGGCGATCTCAAATTCGTCGATACCATGATTCGCGATGGCCTGACCGACGTGTTCAATGGTTACCACATGGGCCAGACGGCAGAAAATGTCGCGGCGAAATGGCAGTTGAGCCGCGAAGAGCAGGATAAATTCGCGCTCGCCTCGCAAAACAAGGCCGAGGCGGCGCAAAAGGCGGGCCGCTTCAAGGAAGAGATCGTCCCCTTCACGATCAGCGGCAGGAAGGGCGACGTCGTGGTCGATGCGGACGAATATATCCGCGCCGGAACGACGCTCGAGGCGCTCGCCAAGTTGAAACCGGCCTTTACAAAGGATGGCACGGTGACGGCCGGCAATGCCTCGGGCATCAACGACGGCGCCGCGGCGCTCGTCCTGATGAGCGCCAAGGACGCCGCCGCGCGGGGACTGACGCCGCTTGCCCGCATCGCTCGCTGGGCGACCGCCGGGCGTCGATCCGGCGATCATGGGTACCGGTCCCATCCCCGCGTCGCGCAAGGCGCTCGAAAAGTCCGGCTGGAAGGTCAAGGATCTCGATCTCGTCGAGGCCAACGAAGCCTTCGCGGCGCAGGCCTTGGCCGTCAACAAGGACATGGGCTGGGATCCGGCGATCGTGAATGTCAATGGCGGGGCGATCGCGATCGGCCATCCGATCGGCGCGTCCGGCGCCCGCGTCCTCGTCAACGCTTCTGCACGAGATGCAGCGCCGCGGCGCAAAAAAGGGCCTGGCCACGCTCTGCATCGGCGGCGGCATGGGCATTGCCCTCACCGTCGAGCGGTAATCGGACGTATGATTTTGTGCGTGGCGCAAATTGACAACAAGAGGCTGTGCGTCAATCAAAAAACCAAAGGGACGAAACTCATGGCTCGGGTAGCGGTAGTCAGCGGCGGCACGCGCGGCATTGGCGCCGCCATCAGCAAGGCCTTGCAGGCGGCGGGTTACACGGTTGCCGCGAATTATGCCGGCAACGACGCAGCGGCGGCGAAATTCAAGGCGGAGACGGGAATCCCGGTCTATAAATGGGATGTTTCGAACTACAAGGCCTGCGCCGAAGGGCTCGCCAAAGTCAGTCACGAAATCGGGCCGGTCGATATCCTCGTCAACAACGCCGGGAATCACCCGCGACACCATGTTCCACAAAATGACGCCGGAGCAATGGTATCGAGGTCATCAACACCAATTTGAATTCGCTTTTCAACATGACGCGCCCGGTGATCGAGGGCATGCGCGAGCGCGGCTTCGGCCGGATCGTCAATATCTCCTCGATCAATGGCCAGAAGGGCCAGGTCGGCCAGACCAATTACACGCGTCGAAAGCCGGCGACATAGGATTCACCAAATCGCTCGCCCAGGAAAACGCGGGCAAGGGGATCACCGTCAACGCCGTTTGCCCCGGCTATATCGCGACCGACATGGTCAAGGCGGTTCCGGCCGAGGTTTTGGAGAAATCCGTCCTGCCGCACATTCCTGTGCGCCGCCTCGGCGAACCGGAAGAAGTCGCCCGCTGCGTTGTTTTTCTCGTCTCCGAAGAGTCTGGCTTCATCACCGGCTCGACGCTCACCATCAATGGCGGGCAATATATGGTGTGATATTTTTCACGGGGAAGACGCGCGCCGTCGCCTTTGCCTTCGCCTGTGACCACCGCGGTAGTGATATTCATGGCCCAGCGCGCACGCGCCGAATATGGCGCGCTGGAAGGTAGTCTAAATTGTTAGGTGCTGAAACCGAATGCGTCTTAGACGACGCAACTCTTTGGCTAGGTGGGCAAAGGCGTACGCCGAACCAATTTGCCTTTGAAATCTCGCGCCAGTGCCAAACATTTTATTCGATGTACTACCAATTCGTGGCCTGATTTGACGCCGCGACGCTCATCACATGCGCCCCACTGTGGCATTTGAACTCCAGCGTCTTGCCCTCGACTGAATCAAGCTGCGCAGCCTTGCCAGCTTCGATCGCGACCCTCACACGGGTGGCCGTCAGACCGTTCACCTCGCCGTCGTGGACTATCTCGGCCAACATCAGAGTGAGTTTGCATGAGTTTCCATCACTCAAGAAGTAGCTCACGGCGCGTTTCGTTCCGATATCAAAGCTGACGCCCTGCAGAGGTCTCATGGTCCGCGGTAATGCGGAGGTTGCTTCTGGTGCCACGCCGAGACTGGCCGTAGCTGGTATGCCAACAAAAGCTATCGCAAAAATCGCTTTTTTTCTCCGTCTCATGATTGGCCTCCTGTTCATGAATTGGCGCCGAAGCGGGCGGGATGTGGGTCATTTGGACCCAAATGACGCTGTCTTCGCAAAGAGACGCCTGATCCAACATAGGGTTGGTTTGGTTGCGACGCAACATATTTATTGTGCAGTGCAAGAACGATGCCTGTCTTCGGTTCATAAACTTAACTTGAAGAAGGCTTCCAATCGCGCCGATATGTGGAGATGCCGCCACCGAAACACGGCGTCTCGGCAGAAGCATTATCCTAATAGTTCTCTAAATTTTGGTCGGTTTCATCTGCGGCGATCAAATGAAGCCGCAAAACGGCTCCGGAAAGCAGGCGTACCTCCTTGCCGTCGCAGACGAAGCGGACATCTCATGGCGCGGGAAATCGCGGTGCAATTGACGAGTTGACTATCTGGCGCACATCACGGAAACTGGCGAGACTTGACGCGGCCCGAAGAGGCCGTGCTGCGCTCGTGATCTTCAATCGCATGCTAAACGGGATAGACAGCCTGTCGATGATCGGGACCCTGCGGAAGGAAGAAGGAGTTTGGTTTTGTTCGTAAGCTCGGTCGCCTCAAACGATGAGTGCAATGGCCGAGCGCGCAGGATGATGCGGCTCGCCACAGCCTTGTTGGCTGCCTTCGTGGGCAGCGCTGGAGCGCAAGAGCTTAGTCCTTCCAGCGCTGGTCAACATTATGATGCCAACGCAAAACCGGAT
Organism: uncultured Alphaproteobacteria bacterium; assembly: GCA_963851225.1. Taxonomy (GTDB): domain Bacteria; phylum Pseudomonadota; class Alphaproteobacteria; order Rhizobiales; family Beijerinckiaceae; genus Methylocapsa. The sequence continues at coordinate 178,488 of CAWKON010000054.1, forward strand.
TTACACTTGGCTCAGTCACGCCGAGACCGCGCGCGCTTCCATCGCTCTGGAACGCGTGGCCGCCAAGGTTTGGGCGCGAGTCCCTTGCACCCTGAAGGCCCGGGCAACACCCGTTGATTGCGGAAGTAGCCCGATTGGCGGCGTCCTCCCTGGCTAAGCAATCGCTCGATGAGATGACCGCCGGATCGGCTAAGGATTACTGAAAAGCAACGTTCAGGATCTCATAACTCTTGCCGCCGCCTGGCGTATTCACCTCGACCGAATCGCCGGTTTTCTTGCCAATCAGGGCGCGCGCCGTCGGCGAGGTGATCGAGACCCGTCCGGCCTTCACATCGGCTTCGCTCTCGCCGACAATTTGGTATGTCTTCTTTTCATCCGTGTCTTCGTCGACAAGCGTCACCGTCGCGCCGAACTTGATCGTGTTGCCGGAGAGTTTTGATACATCGATAACCTCGGCGCGCGACAATTTGTCTTCGAGCTCGGCGATGCGCATTTCATTCAAGGCCTGCGCTTCCTTGGCGGCGTGATATTCGGCATTCTCGGATAAGTCGCCATGCGTCCGCGCTTCGGCGATCGCTTGGATGATGCGCGGACGCTCGACTTGCTGACGCCGCTTCAACTCCTCTTCGAGGGCGGAGTAGCCGCCCGCCGTCATGGGGAACTTGTCCATGCTCATTACTCTTTCACGTCTGCCGTTCACTCCGCAACCGGAGCGTGAACCGGCTTTTTATCCGGTCAAGCCCAAGGGCTTCGACTTCGATGACCTGCCCGGCCATGATCGCTTCAAGGTGAATTGTTCATGGTCTCAATGTCTTTATTTTATCGCATGATCTCGTCCAAAAAGTCTGCAACTTTTTGGGATCATGCGCGCGGAAACCAATTCTCACTTGCAAAGATCATGCTCTTGGTTCGCCGGTTCTTGCCGAGCACAATTTCCGCCTGCGCCGGGTGTTTATTCCATCGGGACACTTTCACCGGGGAAGCCATGCCGTTTCGCGCGGCGCTTGTCATAAGGGCTTTGCATCCGCGCCTTACGGCAACAGACACCTTCCGGATATTTGCCGCAAGAGGTGTTTTGCCAATCCGCGACTGCGCCGGTGCGCAAGTTCAGCCGCGCTTTAGCCAAAATAGTCCTGCAGCGCACGAACCTCCAGATCGCCTGCGAGATAGGCACGAATTCCCTGCGACGCGGCGATTGCACCGGCGAGGGTCGTATAATAGGGCACCTTATGCAAGAGAGCGGCGCGGCGCAACGACCGCGAATCGGCGAGGGCCTGCGCGCCTTCCGTCGTATTGAACACAAGCTGGATGTCGCCGTTTTTGATCAAGTCGACGACATGCGGCCGGCCTTCCGAAACCTTGTTGACACGTTGCGTCTTGACACCCGCGCCATCAAAATAACGCGCGGTGCCACCGGTCGCGCGGATCTTGAAGCCAAGCCCCGCCAGCAATCGCGCGGTTTCGAGGACGCGCGGCTTGTCGATGTCGCGCACCGAAACGAAGACGGTGCCTGTCCTTGGAACATTCGTGCCGCCGCCGAGCTGGCTCTTGGCGAAAGCGGCCGGGAACGAGCGATCGAGGCCGATGACCTCGCCGGTCGAGCGCATTTCCGGCCCGAGCACGGTATCGACCCCTGGAAATCGGGCAAATGGAAATACCGCTTCCTTGACGCCAGTATGATCGAGACACGCCGGCCGTAACCCGAAGCTGGCCAGGGTTTCCCCGGCCATGATCCGCGCCGCGATCTTGGCGATCGGCACGCCGATGACTTTGGCGACAAATGGTACCGTTCGCGCCGCGCGCGGGTTGACTTCAAGGACGTAAATTTCATTGTCCTTCAACGCATATTGCACATTCATCAGGCCGCGGGCTCCGAGCGCCAGGGCAAGCTTCTTGGTCTCCGCTTCGAGTTCGGCGATCGTTGCGGGCGAAAGCGAATGCGGCGGCAACGAGCAGGCGCTATCGCCAGAATGAATTCCGGCCTCCTCAATGTGTTCCATGATGCCGCAGATGAAGACCTCACTGCCGTCTGAAAGCGCATCGACGTCAATCTCGATCGCGTCCGACAGATAGCGGTCAAACAAAAGCGGATTCTTGCCGAGCACTGCATCGATTTGCCGCGGTCTTGTCGTTTGGAAAACGTGCCTTGACCTCGGAGGGAACGAGGCCCGGAAGAGTCTCGAGCAGATAGGCGTCCAACGCCGCTTTGTCGAAAATAATCGCCATCGCCCGCCCGCCCAGCACATAGGACGGACGCACGACAAGGGGAAGGCCGAGACCGGCGGCAACGAAGCGCGATTGCTCGACAGAATAGGCGATTCCGTTCATCGGCTGCTTCAGGCCGATCTTGTCGAGGAGCTGCTTGAAACGGTCGCGATCCTCGGCGAGATCGATCGAATCGACCGATGTCCCGAGAATAGGAATGCCCGCCTGTTCGAGCGCGTGCGCGAGTTTGAGCGGCGTCTGGCCGCCGAATTGCACAATCACCCCCTTGAGCTCTCCGGCCTCGCCTTCCTTGGCAAGGATTTCAAGGACGTCCTCGGCGGTCAGGGGTTCGAAATAGAGCCGGTCAGACGTGTCGTAATCGGTAGAGACGGTCTCAGGGTTGCAGTTGATCATGATCGTCTCGAAACCGGCCTCGCGCAGGGCGAAGCTCGCATGACAACAGCAATAGTCGAACTCGATGCCTTGCCCGATCCGGTTCGGACCGCCGCCCAGGACGACAATTTTCTTGCGCGCGCTCGGTTGCGATTCGCAAGCTGGGGCGGTACCAAAAGGCGGCGCGTAGGTCGAATACATGTAAGCCGAGGGTGATGAAAATTCCGCCGCGCAAGTGTCGATTTGCTTGAACACCGGCCGCAGTTCTAGTTTTTTGCGCAGGCCGGACACCTCATTCTCCGTCACGCCCGCAAGGCACGAAAGGCGCGCGTCGGAAAAGCCTGCCGCCTTTAGCATCCTCAAATTGGCGGCATCGCTCGGCAAACCATGCGCGCGAACCTTTGCTTCGAGGGCGAGAATTTCTTCGACGCGCGCGACGAACCAGGGATCGATGCCGCAGGCCTCGCAAATTTCGTGCGCCGGCATGCCAAGGCGCAGCGCTTGGGCAACGACAAGCAGCCGGTCGGGCGTCGGGCGTCCCAAGGCGGCGCGCAACACATTCATGTCGTCGCCAAGCCCCAGCCCCTCTATTTCGATTTCGTCGAGACCATCCAGTCCGATGTCGAGCGAACGCAATCCTTTTTGCAGACTTTCGGCGAAGGTCCGGCCAATCGCCATGGTCTCGCCAACCGATTTCATAGCTGTTGTCAAGATCGGCTCCGCGCCGGGAAATTTTTCAAATGCGAAACGCGGGATTTTGGTCACGACATAGTCGATTGAGGGCTCGAAGGAAGCGGGCGTCGTGCCCCCGGTGATATCGTTGGCGATCTCGTCCAAGGTAAATCCAACCGCGAGTTTGGCGGCGACTTTGGCGATCGGAAAACCTGTTGCCTTGGAGGCCAGCGCCGAGGAGCGCGAAACGCGGGGGTTCATTTCGATCACGACCATGCGGCCGTCTTTTGGATTAACCGCGAATTGTACGTTGGAGCCGCCGGTCTCGATGCCGATCTCGCGCAACACCGCGAGCGCCGCGTCGCGCATGGTCTGATATTCCTTGTCGGTCAAGGTCAGCGCCGGGGCGACGGTGATCGAATCGCCAGTATGCACGCCCATCGGGTCGATGTTTTCGATCGAGCAGACGATGATGCAATTGTCGGCCATGTCGCGGACAACCTCCAATTCGAATTCCTTCCAGCCGAGCACGCTTTCCTCGACCAGAACCTCATTCGTCGGCGAAGCATCAATTCCGCCCTCGATGATGTCGATATACTCGGCCTTGTTGTAGGCAATGCCGCCGCCGGTCCCGCCCATGGTAAAGGACGGCCTGATGATCGCGGGCAGGCCTATGTCTTCGAGGACAGCAAGTGCTTGCGGCAAGGTTTTGATCTGATGAGAGCGCGGCGTCGCAAGGCCAATACGAGCCATCGCCTCGCGGAAAAGCTTGCGATCCTCGGCCATGTCGATCGCTGCGGCGCTGGCGCCGATCATTTCCACCGCGTATTTGTCGAGCACCCCCATTTTTTTCAAGGAGAGCGCGCAGTTGAGCGCGGTCTGGCCGCCCATGGTCGGCAACAGCGCAAAGCCGCCCGGAATGGCGTAGCGCTCCTTGACGATGATCTTGGCGACGATTTCCGGGGTGATCGGCTCAAGGTAAGTGCGATCCGAGAAGTCCGGATCGGTCATGATGGTTGCCGGATTGGAATTGACGAGGACGATCCGGTATCCCTCTTCGCGCAATGCCTTGCAGGCCTGGGTGCCGGAATAATCGAATTCGCACGCCTGGCCGATGATGATCGGCCCGGCCCCGATAATCAGAATCGTCGAAATATCCGTCCGCTTGGGCATTTGATCTCGTTTGAGCACATAAAAAAGGCCGCGTCCGTTTTTGAAAGCCGCAGCGCGTCCTGTAGACAAAGCCGGACTTTTGCTGTTCCGGCCAAAATGGCTTCGTAGACGAATTTATGGCCGCTGTGAACCCACACGTGGTGTTGCTAGACAAACTCTGACAGGATTGGCAAAAAGCTCCCCACGGCAAATGCGCGAAGTGGTGCAAGATCATTTTTTCAAACCGGCGGGCATAAAGCCAAGCCAGATTCGTGGCCTGATTGGTGGAATCAGGTTTCAACACATTCGGAGAGCTATAGCGTGAAGTTCTTTCTTAACGGTCCTGACAATTCAGACATCGACATTGATTATAAGCCTATAAGGGATTTACCACATAATAAGCGGTACCGCGCGTTCGTTGAATACCTATGGACGCGGTACAAACCATCAGGTGACGGAGACGGGTTCTTTCTAACAGAAGCCAAACGTCACTTTCGCCAACGCTTTTGGGAAATGTATCTTTTCTGCTCATTGGAGGATCGAGGAACTCAAAGTCCATAAAACAAAGGGCCACGGCCCGGACTTTTTCCTTGAGGTTGCCGGTAAGAAATATTGGGCGGAAGCAATTGCACCGGAGGCGGGAAATGGAAATGACAAAGTGCCATTTCCAGTGATGGGGGTTGGTAACTATGTGCCAAGAGAACTTATCCTTTTGCGCTACACTAATGCACTCGATGAGAAATTTAAGCGTTGGCTCGAGTGGGTCAATAAAAACATTGTAAGCAGTGATGATGGTTACATAATCGCAATTAATGGTTTAGGAATACCAGATGCGACATGTGGGTTCGAATATCCATATATTATTCAATCACTCTTTCCGGTGGGGCCATTCGTGGTCAATGTCGATAGAGACTCTCTAGCTGTTTCTGAACCATATCTGCTACGTGAGGATGTAATAAAAAAGCACGTCGGCGTACTTATAAATACTGCGCCTTTTATAGACAAAGAATATTCCGCAATTTCTGCCGTCATACATAGCTTCGCTGGCCCAAGTAGTGGTGCGTCGCCTCTTGGTTATGACTTCCTTCTACTGCGTAATCCTTGCGCGCAACATCCTTTGCCTATCGGCTCGTTGTCTTGGTGCACGCAATATAGCTTCAAGGACGGAGAGTTAACGCGAACTGGGCTGAGCGGCTAACTGACTGTTTGCCGGGCTGGGGTAGCTGACTGGTAGCTTCACCGATTTGCTCGAACGCCCAAAGGCGCGGCAAGCATTACTTTCGCCGGATTTTCACGTCGAGATCTGGCACAACCTCCAACTGGATGCGTAAATCGAGCAACGCACCACTGAGCGTGTCGAACACATGCGCATCGTCGGTTACCCCCACGAAGATCACCTGCACGACGGAATCGACAGTGGTTACCTTGCTCAGTTTTCCGCTTCCCTCCAGCATCCGCTTTTCTATTGCATCAGCAAGAGCGCGTTCAACCTCGTGCACATCCGCCACAAATGCCTCCTCTTCAAGCCCACGGTATATAGATAGCCTAATCCAATCGGTGCGGCTCGACCAAATAGATGTCAAGCCCAAGGCTTTGGCCGGGAGAGTGTTCAGATTGTGGCCCGGCGGGTTCATCGACCTCTGTATCACGAGAAATGTCGCGCTCGTCGATTAACCCGATCTTCGCAAAACCAGGCTCAGGCCGGTAATTCGGCCACAAACAAATCTTGTGGCGGCGAACCTGCCCCTTTATGCTGGCCAAATGAGCATGGACATGAATGATCCTCCCCTCGGTCTTCGCCGCGACCTTGGCGGCCAAGACCGCGACGGAAAAGTCACGCGGCTGCGTGGCGAGGCAAGCGAATTTGAAAAATTTGCTTCCGCACCGCCGCGCCGCCGCGGACTTCGCGCGGTACCGTTGCGCGTCATCTTGCCCAATCTCGTCACCTTGCTGGCCCTGTGCATGGGCCTGACCGCGATCCGGTTTTCGATCGAGGGCCAGTTCGAAACCGCCGTCGTAGCGGTCATTGTCGCTGCTATTCTCGATGGATTGGACGGACGAATCGCGCGCGCGCTGCGCGGCACCTCAAGGTTTGGCGCCGAACTTGATTTTCTCGCTGATTTCGTCGCTTTCGGGGTCGCGCCGGCTCTCATCCTTTATTCCTGGGGCCTGCACGAAATAAAAAGTTTCGGCTGGTTCGCGGCGCTCGTTTTCGCGATTGCGGCTGCGCTGCGCCTCGCCCGTTTCAATGTCATGATCGACGATCCGGACCGGCCGCCTTGGCATGCGCATTTTTTCACCGGCATGCCCGCGCCGGCAGGCGCCATAGTCGGGCTTTTGCCGCTTTATCTCAATCTCTCAGTTCTCGCGGTTCCCAATATCCGTGCACTGGTTCCTTTCGAAATCGCCTATGTATTGAGTGTGGCCTTTTTGATGGCGAGCCGTATCCCGCATTTTTCCGGTAAAAGGATTGGCCGCGTACCCCGCGAATATGTGATTGCCGTCCTTTTCGGGATTGCCGCCTGCCTTCTCCTGCTTGCGACCTTTACGATGGAAATGTTGATCGGTCTGACCTTGGTTTATTTGGCGACCATCCCCTTAGCCATCCGCCGCTTCAACGCCTATGCGGCAGAGGACGCCGCGAGCCAGGCTAGCGCGGCGGGCCCTGGTGCGCCGCCGATTGCGCAAGCACGGAGATGACCGGCGGCATTTTGCCCTTCGCTCCGGATTCCCGCGTGCGGGTTCTGCCCTGATGATCTGTACATAAGCGTCATACGAGCTGGACTCAAAAGCCCGCGCGGCCAGTTCACAAAGGCACGTTTCTCGATTAGGGTCCGCGCGGAAAGTGCTGCGGGGCCGCGCGTGGAGAGACGGCGGTCTTAATTCAAGGAAACAAATGTCGAAGGAAGAATTGCTCGAATTTCCAGGGACAGTCGTCGAATTGCTCCCGAATGCGACCTTTCGCGTCAAGCTAGAAAACGAACACGAGATTATCGCGCACACCGCCGGGAAGATGCGCAAAAATCGAATCCGTGTTCTCACCGGCGACAAGGTCCTTGTGGAAATGACTCCCTATGACTTGACCAAGGGCCGCATTACCTACCGGTTCAAATGATCGAGATTTCGACAATGGATAGCCGCCGTGACCGGGGACGATAGGGCTTGGCGGCCACGGCTCGTTTTGGCGTCCGCGTCCCCTAGACGGCTCGAACTCCTGCAACAGATCGGCGTCGAACCGGACGCGCTTCTTCCCGTCGATCTCGATGAAACCCCGCGCAAGACCGAGCTGCCGCGCAGTCTGGCGGCACGTCTGGCGGAAGAAAAAGTGAGCGCCGCCGCACGCATCGCATCAAGCCGTCCCGAGCTTGCCGGTGCCTATATCATTGGGGCCGACACGGTCGTTAGCGTCGGCCGCCGCATTCTCCCAAAATGCGAGATTGTGGCGGAGGCGGCGCAGTCCTTGCGGCTTTTGTCGGGCCGGGCGCACCGCATTCATACGGCCGTCTGCCTCATCACGCCAAAGGGGCGCGCGCGCCACAAGCTGGTCGAGACGCGGCTACGCCTCAAACGGCTGTCTGCTGCCGAAATCGAAGCCTATCTCGGATCGGGTGAGTGGCGCGGCAAGGCTGGAGGCTATGCGATCCAGGGCCTTGCCGGCGCATTTGCGCAAAAGCTGATTGGGTCCTATTCCGCAGTCGCCGGTCTGCCGCTTTACGAGACCATGTTGCTGCTTGCCGGCGAAGGGTTTCCGGTACACGTATCATGGCTAAACAGAGTATAATTGGCCGTCCAATCCCAAGCACCAGCCAACCCATGTCGGCCGCAAAAACGGAAAACCGGTTTGTTGAAGAACCGGGCGAAGCACCCGCCCGGCCATGTCCCGTTTGCGGCAAGGCCGCCGCTTTCATCATCCGCCCGTTTTGTTCGAAACGATGTGCGGACGTCGATCTTCACCGCTGGCTCACCGGTGTTTACTCCTTTCCGGCCGCTCATGAACCGGATGTGGAACCCGATAGCGGGGGCAAGCAGTAAGCGTCCCAAGATTTTGGGGCCGAAATGCAATCTGAATCATTTTCCGGAGACCGTATGTTTTTTATCGCCTCGAAAATCTTCTGGTTCGTTGCCGAGCCGCTATCGCTGGCAATCTTCGTGGGCATTTTGGGGATGCTTCTTGGATTCACCCGCTTCGTGCGGGTGGGGCGGGCTCTTATGGCTGGCGCGATCATCGCGCTTGCCGCCTGCTTGCTCACCCCGCTAGGAGCGTTACTTCTGCAGCCCTTGGAGGGGCGGTTTCCGCCGCCGCCCGCTAACATCTCAGAGCCTGCCGGGATTATCGTCCTTGGCGGCGCCGTGGATTCGGAAAGATCGGAAGCGCGCGGCCAGTTCTCCCTGACTTCGGATGGCAGCCGATTGACCACAGCAGTCGAGTTGGCCCGGCGCTATCCTGCCGCGCGGCTCGTCTTCACTGGCGGATTGGGTACTTTGCGAGGCGAAGGGCCGCCGGAGGCAACCAGCGTGCGAAAATTCTGGCTTTCGCTGGGCGTGCCGGAAGAGCGCATGATTTTTGAGGCGAAGTCCCGCAATACATGGGAAAATGCCGCCTTCACGCGCGATCTCGTCAAGCCGACGCCGGGCGAAACTTGGCTGCTCGTGACCTCGGCCTGGCACATGCCGCGTTCCGTCGGGATATTCCGGCATTTGGGTTTCAATGTAATACCTTATCCAGTTGCCTATCAAACCTATGGCGACGAACGGGATTTTCTGCTGCCGACCTTCGTGATCGACAAAGTCATTATGCTCGATTACAGCGTCCGCGAATGGATCGGTCTTTTGGCCTACCGGCTGGCAGGTAAGACAGACGCGCTGTTTCCCGCGCCTTGAGGGCGGCGAGAGTGATTGGAAAGCGGGAAGACGATGGAAGGCCATCGGCCCCGGCCCGGTTTTCCGCGCGCATCCGGTAAAATTGCGCCAACCACAACAAATTTCGCAGAAACAGCCGGCAGCGCCCATGAATCCCACGCTCGTCATCGCCAACAAGAACTATTCGTCCTGGTCGTTCCGGCCGTGGATTTTGATGCGGCATTTCGGCTTAGCGTTTGACGAGATCGTGGTGCCCCTGGGTCGCGACGCGACTAGGGTGGACATATTGCGCTACTCGCCCTCCGCCAAGTGTCCGGCGTTACACGATGGCGATGTCGTTGTCTGGGATTCGCTTGCAATCATCGAATACCTCGCCGAAGCCCATCCCCGGACCACAATCTGGCCCGCGACGCGAGCGGCACGGGCGCAGGCGCGTTCGCTCGCCGCCGAAATGCATTCGGGCTTCATGGGCCTGCGGTCGCTACTGCCGATGAACATGCGCCGCAAGGTCAAGAAGCGTGAGCTGACTCCCGAGGCAAGTGCCGATGTCGCCCGAACTCGAACAGGCTTTCGAGCAGGCCCGCGGGGAGTTCGGCCAAGCTGGCGCCTTTCTCTTCGGCGATTTCTCGGCGGCCGACGCGATGTTCGCTCCGGTGGTGAATCGGCTGCATGTCTATGACGTGGCGGTCACGCCAGGCACGCGGGCGTATATGGATGCGATGATGGCGTTGCCTGCCTGGCAAGAATGGCGCGCGCAGGCGCAAGCGGAAACTTGGGCCATCGACAAATATGAGGTCGATTGAACTTCGACGCGCTGAGGTCCCGGGTTCGCACATCGGGCGGGGCGTTACCGGCATCTTTCCCCGGCACTGATGCCGAAAATGCTTGCCGTCGCGCTCCGCAAGTACGATCTATAGTAGATTATGAAAAAGTTTAACTCGCGAGGAGACAAGTGGGTCAACCAGGGGACAAAGGCGGCGTGATCGCGCCGAAGTCCAGCGCCAAATCGCAGATCGACGAATTTCTCGAGGCTGCGGCGAAACTGCCGGCGGTGTCGGGCTCGGGGCGGGGCCGGCTTATTTTCGCGCTCGATGCCACGATGAGCCGGCAAGCCACCTGGGACATGGCGCAAAGCGTGCAGGGGCGAATGTTCGCGACGGCGGCGGCGCATGGCGGGCTTGATGTCCAGCTCGTCTATTACCGTGGGTTTTCCGAGTGCAAGGCGTCGCCCTTCGTGACCGGGGGACAGAGCTTGGCATCGCTCATGACCAAGATCGCTGTGGGCGCCGGCCAGACGCAGATTGAAAAAGTCTTGCGGCATGTCCTCGATGAAACGCGGAAAACCCCAGTTCGTGCCCTGGTCTTCGTTGGCGATGCGATGGAAGAGCGGCTCGACGTTTTGGCTGGGCTGGCCGCCGAAATCGGGCTTTTGGGAGTGAAGGCCTTCGTGTTCCAAGAGGGGCGCGATAGTGTCGCTGAGCAGGCTTTCCGGAAAATCGCGCTGCTGACTGGGGGCGCCTACGCGGCTTTCGATTTATCCTCGCCCGAGCGGCTCGTCGCGCTTCTGACAGCCGCGGCCGCTTATGCCGCTGGAGGCCGCCGCGCGCTCGAATTCGAGGCGCGCGCGCGCGGTGCAGCGGCGGCGGATCACCTCTTGTCGCAAATGCGCTGAACCGGCGGCATGAAATGATCTATCTTCTCGGCGGAGTTTTCCTATTCTGGCTCGCGCTTGGCGCACTTAAGGCGTTCGTGGCGGCGGATCCCCGCGCACTCGCGCACGTGATCAAGCGCGGCGGCGGCAGCGTGGCGCTTCTCGCGGCGGCGGTTTTATTGCTTCGGGGACGTTTCGACATGGCACTTGGACTTGGCGGACTTGGCGTTTGGTTGCTTGGATGGCGCGGCGGGCCGCTCCCGCGGATGTTCAATTTTTCCAGTGGGTCAAGGACGCAAAAGGTTTCGTGCGTGCGCTCGGCGATGATCGAGATGGAGCTAGATCACGGCACAGGCAAAATGCGGGGGACGGTGCTGGCCGGGCCGGACGAAGGCAAGTCACTGGACGCGATGACAAGACCGCAGTGCGAAGCCCTCCATGACCTCTGTTGCCGGGACGATCCCGAAGGCGCGAGGCTGATGGAAGCTTATCTCGACCGCCGGTTTCCCGGATGGCGTACGGCAGCGCAGTACCAGCGCCACCCGGGGCGCGGAGGACGCGCGGGACGCCGCGCTGGCACGATGACCGAGGAGGAAGCGTATGAAGTTTTGGGGCTTCAGAAAGGCGCTTCGGATGAAGAAGTCGCCCGTTCGCACCGTTCGCTGATGAAGAAATTGCATCCCGATCACGGGGGGTCGACGGATCTCGCGGCTCGTGTCAACGAAGCCAAGGATGTGCTGACGCGGCGTCATCAGTAGGTACCTGGTGGATGGCCTGGGGGGAGCCAGGCGCGGCGATTGCGGCACTTGCTTCAGTTTTTCGTTGCGAAGCAGGAAAATCCTGAACGTTTGAGGGTTTTGCAGGCACGTTCGGCGCTGCCCTCCTCGAGGCCGGCGAAGCGTGCCCGGTAGAGCGTTCCGGAACCCTTCTGAACCTTCTCGGTAAAGGCTTGCGCGGTGGCGAGGGTTGTGCTGCCTTTCACTTTGGCGCGGGCGAGGAGTTCGGTCGCCTTGCTTATGTCGTCAGTCGCGCCGATTTGAATCATCCAGCCGCTTCGCGCTGCCGCCGGGCGGCGAACGCCGGCACCTTTCGCGTCGCCGCCTTGAGGCGACTCTTCAATCGCGGCGGCGATTTTATCGGTGCTATGGGCGCGACCGGCGTTTGCGCCCGTCGCGGAAGGTGTTGCGGTCGAGAGTTCTCTGCCGTGCCCTGGACGGCCGCGAGCAGTCGAACCATCGAGACTTGCTTGCTTCCAATCGTATTCGGCCAGGGCCGCATGGGCCGCGGCGGTTCCTGGTTTAGGCGCTCCGGAGACAAAGGCCGGCCGGGATTTTCCGGGCGGTACATCGGCATTAAGCGAAGCAATCTGGATCGGATCGACGGCATGATCGGGACTTGAAGCGTTTGACGTGACGGCTAGCTTCGAACCGATCGTCTCCGGCAATTCAGCGCCGCGGAGGCTTGGGCCGGGCCTCTCCACGGCTTCCGCGAGACGACCATCGATATCGGTGCCGGATAACGTAGACGCTGTGCGGGCGGCCGCGCCGTTTTCGATCTCTTCTTCGATCAAATCCGCCATGATCTTGTCGCGGGCCCGTGCGCTTTTTCCGCCGAGGACCACGGCGACGATATAATGCCCGCCGCGCTTTACCGAGGTCAGAAGATTGAAGCCGGAGGCGCTTGTATAGCCGGTCTTGATTCCGTCCATTCCCTCAACGCGGTCGAGGAGATGATTGTGGTTCGCGATCGTGGCACCGCGATAGGTGAAGGCGCGGGTTGCGAAATAGCGGTAATAGCGCGGGAAGCGCTCCTGAATCGCCCGCCCGAGAATTGCAAGATCATGCGCTGTCGTGACCTGTTCGTCATTTGGCAGGCCGGAGGCATTGGCAAAATGCGTGCTATTCATCCCAAGAGCATGCGCCTTCAGCGTCATAAGCCCGGCGAAACTTTGCTCGTCACCGGCGATGGTTTCGGCGATGGCGACCGCAATGTCGTTCGCGGATCGGGTGACGACCGCCTTGATCGCATCGTCCACTTTGATCGTTTCGCCGGGACGCAGGCCGAGCTTGGTCGGCTTTTGCACCGACGCATGGGCGGAGACACGAATATCGTTGTCGAGCCGCAGCCGCCCTTGTTCGAGTTGTTCGAACAAAAGGTAAAGTGTCATCACCTTTGTAATCGAGGCTGGAAAGCGCAATTCGGTTTCATTGCGGGCATAAAGCGTCCGGCCGGAATTGCCGTCGACAACGATTGCAGCGATGTTCGATGTGCCGCTGCCTCCGTGCGTATGGAGGGCGAAAACGGACTCCTTGTGATGCCGACGGCCTTCGAAATCGGTTTGCGACCAAGCATGGCGGTGGTGGCGCCAATGGCGGGCCTCGGCGGGTGGAGCAAGGAAGCTCGCCGCCGCCAGGACCAAGCCGATACCGGCCGCGGCCTCCCTGTTGCGGCAAAACGTCGCGAAAGACTTCAATATTTGCAATGTCCCCGGTCCTTGACAGGCTGGTGTCATTGGGGCGCCGCCGGATAATTCTCCGAGGAATGCTATTCTGGCGCGGTTACCGGTTGGTTAAGGCTCCGGTTCGAGGCGGCGGAATCGCTTTGGGGGTGCTTATGACGCGGTGCAATATAATCTTGACAATCGTTGTGCAGTGCACTAATTCGATAACTGGCGAGGCAAATCTCGCTTTTTCAATGGTTCGGGCGTCCGATAACCGGTGCGCAACCATCAAGGACAAAGATATGACAAACACAAACGAGTTTGCGGACATCCAAAAATACGGCACGGAGCAATTCGAGTCGGCGGCGGCGGCCACGACGCAGTTTACCAAGACGCTCCAAGCAATCGCTACCGAAACTGCCGATTATTCCAAGAAGGCCATGGAAATTAACTCTACTTTCACGGAAAAATTGCTCGGCGCGAAGTCCTACGAAAGCGCGGTCCAGATTCAGTCCGAATTTCTAAAGACTTCTTACGCGAGCTTTGTCGCGCAGGCTACGAAAATAGGCGAACTTTATTCCAATCTAGCCAAGGAGGCCTTCAAGCCGGTCGAAACTGCGGTCGCCAAGGTATACAAGGGAAAGGTTTAGGCGTCACCTGAGCGGTGTTCGGTCTCTGGCAAACAGGGATTGGCGACGCTCGAAACGCCTGGGAGCCGGTGCAATTCCAAACCTGCAAATTGCGAAAGGCCAACTCTAGCCTGGTCTGATTTATGCGGCAAAACGTCGCAACAAATGTCAACATCTGCTATATCCCAACTGTGGAGGCCGTGAATCTTGCCACACCGCTGGAGGATATTCCACCGCAATGTCTGCGAGTTCGGCGCGGTTAGAGGTTCGTTAAGGCTCCGACTCGCGGCGGCCGCTGCGGTTTGGTTTGGATCGATAATGCAGTGCAACATCGGCTTGACGTGATTTGTGCGATGCGATAATTATGTTCAGGGCGAGGCAAATCAACTCGCAGGTATAGCCGTCTCCGTCAGGGTTCCGGCGCACCAACGATCGAGGAAGTGACATGGCATACGAATTTGAAGACATCCAAAAATACGGCAAGGAGCAGTTCGGTGCGGCTGCCGAGGCAACGACGTCCTTCGCCAAGACTCTCCAAACTATCGCCACCGAAACCGCCGACTATTCCAAGAAGTCCATAGAGGCGAATTCCGCTTTTGTGGAAAAATTGCTCGGCGCCAAGTCCTACGACACGGCGATCCAGATCCAGTCCGAATTTTGGAAGACCTCCTACGCCAGCTTTGTCGCACAGGCGACGAAAATCGGCGATCTCTATTCCAGTCTGGCCAAGGAGGCGTTCAAGCCGGTCGAATCTGCGGTCAGCAAAATGTTCAACGGAAAGAGCTAGGCTTAACCGGACTGGCCGGAAGATTTTGGCAATCACGCGACGAAAATTCGAACCGTCCGGAATAACCGCGATTTGATGCGCTGAGTTTGGAAGGGTCGGCCGTGGCCGAGCCTTTGAGTTTCGACTTGTTTTTCGCAGACTAAATTATTCTTTTTACAGCAATGAAATACTGTATTCGCGCAGGCACGTGGGTTCTAGGCGTGTTGGCGTAGTTCCGCAAGTCTAACCTCTACGGAGGTTTCCGTCGCGGCAGAAGCGAAATGCAACGCATCATCGGCGAAGGATATTGAAATGACCGAGACGAACGAAGACCCCCTAGATGCTGCCAAGGAAGAGCCCGTTGTTGAGCCGGGGGAAGACCATCCCGTGATGGAGACCAGGAAATCCTCCGTAGCCAAGACCGGAAAAGCGTCCGGGGCCGACACCCGCAAAGCTCTCGTGGCCGAAACCAGGGAAGATTATCCCGTGACGGAAACGAGCGCGGGTCATCCTGTGGTCGAAGATCGTGCTGTGGCCATGCATTTAGAAAATCTGCAAAAATTTGGAAAAGACGGAGTTGAGGGCGCGGCATCGGCGGCGAGTTCTTTTTCCGAAAGTTTGCAGATGTTTGCCGCCGAAACAAATGATTATTCGAAAAAGTCTTTGGAGAATGGCTCTGCGTTTCTCGAGAAACTGCGCCGCGCCAAATCCTTGGAAGGCGTCATTCAGATACAGAGTGACTATGCAAAATCGGTTTGTGCAGAGTTCGTAGCGTATTTTGTGAAAATAAGCGATCTCTATTGCAACCTTTTCAAACGTGACTTGATACTAATCGAAAAAGGGGCGGCTAAGATCGAGGGTGCCAAGATATAGGTTTCAAATTACAGTTTTTAGTTCGCGGACCGATGTGCCATGAAGACACCTTGGTCGCTGGCGATGATTTAAATACTTGCGATATTCACAAAAGTGCAATTGCCTACGGATACGCGGGCAGCAATATTTAATCACAAGAAGTCACCAAAATTGAAAAGCCCGGCATTTGCCGGGCTTTTTGTTGCCAAGGCTTTCCGTTGCACATGCGGTTATCGCCTGTTTGTCCGCCGCGGCGGTATCGCCTTGTGGCGTGAACGGCGTGAAAATGGTTACTTTTGCCCAAAAACTCGTATGGCCCACGACGCGAACAGGGACTAATATTAGGCGGTTGATTGAAATCCGCCGGCGGGGCCATCGTTTCTGGCTTGCCGGCAACGGTTCGACGCGGCATTCGCTGGAGGTCCGCTCTTGCCCGTCGCCGCCTGCCGATTAGTGTTGCGGACAATATTGAAGGGCGAGGTTTTGGTGCTGAGCGAAAAAGCTTTCCGGTTATCGCGGGATTGGGTTGACAGCGTCGTGCGCACGATCGCGGCATTGCCGCCTTTGGCCGCTCGAGTTGAGGCCGCCAAAGACCCACGCCGGGATGGCGACGGCGGTTCTGGGCCAGGCACGGTTGTCATCACACGCCCGAAGACCCAAATCCGGCATCCGAGCATGTACCGCGTCTTGCTCCTGAACGACGATTACACGCCGATGGAGTTTGTTGTTTCCGTGTTGAAAAAATATTTCAATAAGGGTCCGGAAGAGGCGAAGCGGATCATGCTACACGTACATCAACATGGGGTCGGCGAATGCGGTGTCTTTACTTACGAAATCGCCGAGACGAAGGTTACGCAGGTCATGGATCACGCCCGCAAGCATCAGCACCCCCTGCAGTGCATCATGGAAAAAAAATGAGAGGTTGGAGCCAATGCCGTCCTTCTCCCGCAATCTCGAACAATCGCTGCACCGGGCCTTGGCAATCGCCAACGAGCGGCGTCACGAATATGCCACGCTCGAACATCTGCTGTTCAGTTTGACCGACGACGGGGACGCCGCCGCGGTCCTGCGCGCCTGTTCGGTCGATCTTGATCTGTTGAAAAGGAATCTTCGCGAATACATCGACCAGGAGCTGGACAATCTGGTGAGCGATGACCGGGAGGATGCCAAGCCGACGGCGGGATTTCAACGCGTCATCCAGCGGGCGGTCATTCATGTTCAGTCTTCGGGGCGGGAAGAAGTCACCGGCGCCAATGTGCTCGTCGCGATTTTTGCCGAACGCGAGAGCCACGCCGCCTATTTCCTGCAAGAGCAGGACATGACCAGGTACGACGCGGTCAATTACATCAGCCACGGAATAGCCAAGCGGCCGGGCCTTTCCGATTCTCGGAGGGTCCCGCGCGGCACCGACGAGGAGGCCGAGGCGCGCGAAGCAAAGGACGCCAAGGAAAACGGCGAGTTGAAGAAAAAGGAAGGTGCGCTGGATGCCTACTGCATCAACCTCAACAAGAAGGCGCGGGATGGACGGATCGATCCTTTGATCGGGCGCGAAGCGGAAGTCCAGCGTACCATTCAGGTCCTGTGCCGCCGCCACAAGAACAACCCTCTGCTGGTCGGAGATCCGGGCGTCGGTAAGACGGCGATCGCCGAAGGTCTCGCTCGAAAGATCGTCATGGGCGACGTGCCGGAAGTCCTCGCCGAGGCGACAGTTTTCGCGCTCGACATGGGTACGCTTCTCGCGGGCACTCGCTACCGGGGCGATTTCGAGGAGCGCCTGAAACAAGTGATGAAGGAAATCGAAAATCACAAAAAGGCTATTCTTTTTATCGACGAGATTCACACTGTGATCGGAGCCGGGGCAACGTCGGGCGGTGCCATGGATGCGTCGAATTTTTTGAAGCCCGCCCTGGCGCAAGGCGTGCTGCGCTGCATCGGTTCGACGACCTACAAGGAGTACCGGCAATATTTCGAAAAGGATCGCGCCCTCGTGCGCCGCTTCCAGAAGATCGATATCAACGAACCCTCGATTTCCGACGCTATCGAAATCATGAAGGGGCTGAAACCCTACTTCGAGGAGTTCCACAAACTTCGCTACACCAATGAAGCCGTAAAGGCGGCAGTGGAACTTTCGGCGCGCTATATCAATGACCGCAAATTGCCGGACAAGGCTATCGACGTGATCGACGAGACCGGGGCCAGCCAAATGCTGCTCCCGGAACCGAAACGGAAAAAGACAATCGGCATCAAGGAAATCGAGACGACCATTGCAACGATGGCGCGGATTCCTCCCAAGACCGTTTCCAAGGACGACGCCGAGGTTCTCGAACATCTGACAGAGACCCTGGAGCGCGTCGTCTATGGCCAGAACGACGCGATCGTGGCATTGACATCGGCGATCAAACTGGCCCGCGCCGGGTTGCGAGACGGCGAAAAGCCCATCGGAAGCTATCTCTTCTCGGGGCCGACTGGAGTTGGCAAAACCGAGGCCGCCCGTCAGCTCGCGGTCAGCCTCGGCGTCGAGCTCATCCGCTTCGACATGTCAGAATATATGGAGCGCCACACCGTATCAAGGCTTATCGGCGCGCCTCCGGGCTATGTCGGCTTCGATCAGGGCGGACTGCTAACCGATGCGGTCGATCAGCATCCCCATTGTGTCCTGCTGCTCGACGAGATCGAAAAGGCGCATCCCGATCTCTATAATATTCTCCTGCAGGTCATGGATCACGGCAAACTCACAGATCACAGCGGCAAACCGATCGATTTTCGTAACGTCATCTTGATCATGACGACGAATGCCGGCGCTTCCGACATGCAGCGCGCCGCCTACGGTTTTACTCGCACGAAGCGCGAAGGCGAGGATTTGGAGGCGATCAACCGGATGTTTGCGCCGGAATTCCGCAACCGTCTCGACGCGGTCGTGACATTCAGGCATCTGCCGGCCGAGGTCATCGCCAAGGTCGTCGACAAATTCATCATGCAGCTCGAGGCCCAGCTCGCGGACCGCAATGTCGCGATCGAACTCACTGACGAGGCGCGCAATTGGTTGGTCGAACATGGTTACGACGAGCAAATGGGCGCGCGGCCGATGGCGCGCGTGATCCAAACTGCGATCAAGACGCCGCTTGCCGATGAAGTGTTGTTTGGCAGGTTGAAAAACGGTGGCACGGTGCGGGTTGTCGTCACCGCGGAAGACGATGGAATCAAGAAATTGGGCTTTGTCTTTCCCGAAGGCCCGGTGTTGCCGCGCCCAGAGCGCGACATCGTCGAAGCTGGCAAAAAACGCGTGCGGCCCGAACCAGAAGTGCGCCGCGCGAAACGCCGCCTCAAGGGCGAGGGGGGAGACGACGAGTTAGACGAGGATAGGCCGGGCGGCGACGAGACCGAAACCGTTGGCCGAGGCGAGGAGCCGGACCTGTCACACTGACACGCGGCGCGGGTTGCGCGAAATTTCGGGCAGCAGAGGGGTAATCTTCCCGGCAGGTGCGGCTTTACATCACTTTATGCATTCAAAATGCCTTCAAATCACCGCAAATCGCTCGCCGTGCTTTGGAACGGTCATGTCTAATTCGTACATGCTGGAGTTGGATTTGTTCGGTCGAATATAAATGCGCTCGCGGAGAAATAGAGATGGCCGACATTGTGCTCATCACTCCCCGTTTTGAGGCGAGCTATTGGGGCATGGAGCATGCCCTTCAGCTATTTGCCAAGCTTGGCAAGCGCGCCAATATGCCGGTTTCAGCCTTGCCCTTGCTTGCGGCTCTGACGCCCGACGAGCACAAAGTCATTTTGATCGATGAGAATGTCGAAGAAATCGATTTTGCTCTTTGTGCCAAGGCCGACATCGTCGGCGTTACGGGCATGACGGTGCAAAGATTCCGGATGACGGAAATTCTCAAGGAATTGAAAGGCCGGGGCTGTTTCACAGTCGTCGGCGGTCCATGGGTTAGCGTGCAGGAAGATTATTTTGGTGCGTTGGCCGATGCCATTTTCGTGGGGGAAGCCGAAGAGACCTGGCCGCAATTTCTTGCCGATTGGGCCGAACGGAAACATGTCACGCGCTACGAGCAGGCAGAGCGCACCGACATGAGCAAGGTGCCGCCGCCTCGCTACGACCTTTTGAAGATGAACCATTATGTCGTCGCTCCGGTCCAGTTCTCGCGCGGCTGCCCATTCACCTGCGAGTTTTGCGACATCATTGTAACCTTCGGCCGGCGTCCGCGTCTCAAGACGGTACCTCAGATTATTGCCGAACTGGAGGCGATTCGCCGCACCCGATCGGTGAATGCCGCCTTTATCGTCGATGACAATCTGATCGGCAACAAGAAGGCGATCAAACAAGTTTTACGCGAAGTGATCGTCTGGCAGAAGACGCATGACTATCCGATGACTTTTTTTACCGAAGCTTCGCTCGATCTAGCGGATGACGCGGAGCTCCTCACTCTCATGGACGAGGCAAATGTCCGTTCTGTCTTTGTCGGGATCGAAACCCCGAACGAGGATTTACTGCGTGAAACCGGCAAGCTGCAAAACCTTCGCGGTAAGAACCGTACCATGGCTGAAAAGGTCCACGCCATCCAGGCCTATGGAATCGAGGTTTGGAGCGGGATGATCGTCGGTTTCGACAATGACGGCCCCGACATTTTCGATCGGCAGATCCGTTTCGTCGAGCAGGCCCGCGTAGTCCATACCTCGGTCGGAATGCTCTCCGCGATCCCTAAGACGCCCCTTTATGATAGGTTGGCCAAAGAGGACAGGATCGATCCCGCAGATCGCACGCCTTACGGAACGAATGTCATTCCTCTCGGTATGGACCGCGACACCTTGCGGGACGGATATTTGCGGGTCCTGCGCGCTCTTTACAATCCGAACGCCTATTTCGCTCGGTTGGATTTGCTCTATCTCGAAGGCGGCCTGGGAGCAAGCGCCTCCCGTGATGCACTACTGCGCCGGCAACCTGTCCGCCGGTTCGTCCTCAAGTTGGAAGCGCTGATTTTCCTTGGCGTCATCGTTTTGAGGCTGCAGACCGCCGTCGAAGAAGCCGATCTTCGCCGCCATTACCGGCGCGCCATCTTCAAAGTGCTACAGCGGCGTCCCGATCCGTTTGTGCTGCAAGCTTATGCCTTGAAGGCAGTCTTTCATTATCATTATCATAAGCTCATCTCGGTTATGGGTGCCGACGGACATTTGCTCAATATTTTCTGATTGTTGAGTTGCTGATTTTGCCGCGCGGTAAAGGATGACAATTTTTGTTCGTGCGGCATCGTCAATAGGTGCTCAGTCCGATTTAATCGCCGCCGCGATTTTCTTGGCAAAGCCGTCGAGCAATTCGGGTTTTTCCTGCGCACCCGAGTGCGGACGTAGCTCCACGTCGTTCCAACGCGGAAGGACGTGGAAATGCAGATGGAACACGACCTGGCCGCCGGCCGGCTCGTTGTATTGAAGGATCGTGATCCCATCCGCGGCGAGCGCCGATTTGACGGCAAGCGCGATTTTTTGCACGCGCGCGATGAGCTTGCCCAAAATCAGCGGATCGGCGTCAAGAATATTGCGCGAGGGTGTTTTGGGTAGGACCAGCACATGGCCGTCCGCGCGGGGCATGATGTCCATGAAGGCCAAAGCCACATCGTCCTCATAGACCTTATGGCACGGCAATTCGCCCCGCAGGATTTTCGCGAAAATATTTGTCTCGTCATAGGCCGGTGCAGGCATCGGTGCGCTCCTTCATGGGTTCGATATTCGATGTGAAGCGTGCCCGGAATAAATCAAAACCCCTTTTTGAAGGGTTCGAGTTCGCCATAGTCGCGGAGCGCCTCGTCGATATGCATGCGCTCTCTTTGGAGATATTCGTCGATCGCCCTTGCAAACCGCTTGTCCCCTATGTCGTGCGCCGAAAAGGTTGCGACCGCGCGATAACCCCGCGCTAGCTTATGTTCTCCTTGCGCGCCCGCTTCGACCCGCGAAAGACCATTCGCAATCGCGAATTCGATCGCCTGATAATAGCAGATCTCGAAATGCAGGAAGGGGTGATCCTCGATGGCCCCCCAATTGCGCCCGTAGAGCGCGTCCTGCCCTAGAAAATTGATCGCGCCCGCGATATAGCGGCCGTTGCGCTTGGCCATGACGAGGAGAATATGATCGCGTCATCGACGCGCCCACTTGCGAAAAAAAGCTCGGTTGAGATAGGGCATCCCCCATTTGCGCGCGCCGGTATCCATGTAGAAAAGAAAAAATGCGTCCCAATGGGTTTCCGAAATATCGGCGCCGGTAAGGAGCTCGATCTCGATGCCAGGGCCAAGCGCGTCCTTGCGTTCGCGGCGGATCATCTTTCGCTTGCGCGAAGAAAGATCGGCCAAGAACGCGTCGAAATCCGCGTAACCCTTGTTGATGAAATGAAATTGCTGGCCGGTGCGTTGCAGAAAGCCGCTAGCGCCGAGCGTCTCCCATTCCGTGCGCGTGGGAAAAGTGATGTGGATCGACGAGGCTCCGGTTTTTTCGCGCAGCGAGCGAAGTCCGGCAATCAGCGTCTGCGCGCGCCGCTTCGCCATGCCCTGGCGCGATCAGCAGCCTTCGGCCGGTGACCGGCGTAAAGGGCACGGCGACTTGCAGCTTTGGATAATAGTGCAGTCCCGCCCGGTGATAGGCATCGGCCCAGCCATGATCGAACACATATTCGCCCATGGAATGGGTTTTCATATAGGCCGGCGCGGCGGCGGCGAGACGGCCGCCCGCGTCCTTGACGAGAACATGCGTGCTGGTCCAGCCGGACCGTCGGGCCAACCGATTTCGACGTCTCAAGCGCCGTCAGAGAACGCATGGGTGATAAAAGGATTAAACCGCTCGGCTTCATAGGGGTCTACACCGGGCGCGGCCACTGGGCCTAGCTCACCCGGGCCATTCGGGTTCATCTCAGGATTGGCGCAAGCGTCCCATTGCGCGGCGTCGATCTCGCGCATCGATTGCGCGACATGGACCGTGTAGGGCGAAGACATCGCGGGATCCTGGGGCGCGGAACTCGTTTTATCCTACCGCGCCTCCGCTGGCGACAAAGTGACCACGCCCCGGACTCGTGAAGGGGCGCGAGGGCAATTTACGCCGCATCGCCCGCTTGCGGCCGAAACACCCGCTGCCAGAACGTGCGTTGTAGCCTCCGCCGCCGCTTTTTCCGCTCGTCGGTCAGGAGTTTTACCGTGCCGGTCTGGTCCTCGAGCAATTTCAGGAGCCTGACCCGCTCTTCTTGCCAGTTCTCGGTGAGCCGGTGGCGGTCTTCGCGGAGCTGCGCGCGGTCGGCTTCGAGATCGGCGATGCGGCGGTCTTTTTCGGCGACGAGACTCTTGAGATCCGGCGAGCTGAATCTCGAATTTCGCCGAATAGGGGATGGTTTCCGCGCCGGAATCGCCCGGTTGCCAATCGTTCGAGAGCGGTTTCATCCGCACTCGGTTTTCGAGGTTTTCGGATACACGCGGAAAAGTTCGGCCGGATCGATCTTGTAGCCGTCCGAATTTTTTTCCCGGTAGGATAACTTGCCGGAAGCCAAGGCTTTCGAGATGGTGGATTTGGCGACGCCCGCTTCCCTGGCGGCCTGTCCAAGCGAGAGATACATGTGAGTTTCCAATCGTTTTCGTGGGAGTTTGGAAACTATTTCGCGAAACATTTAAGAAAACTTTAAGCGCGAATCGGAAAATGCGCGGCGCTGTGATTGGCCTGCCGCGCTGTTGTCGAAGGCCAAGGCTGATTGGTGAAGCATCAATCTTGTCCGGTCGTGGTACAAAACCTTACCAAAATGTTTCACGTGAAACATTTTGGTAAGGTTGGGGCCGAAAACCTTACAAGGCCGCAAGACATAAGCGCCTCTTGTCTTGGTGCGATTGGCGGAAACGTTTGTCTTTTGCGGCAATTCGGGGCGAGACGGCACGAGGTTTGCGCTACCACGGCAATTCTCATGAGGAAGAGACAGGCGGCGATGGGGGATGATGCGGAACGACCGGAGAGCCGGGCAGGGGAGCCAGAGCCGCCGAAAATCAAGGCCGAGGATAATTCATGGTATTGGCTGGCGACGCTCTATGATGGCGTGCCGGATATCGGCGATCAGCAGTTAAGAGATAAGAATCGGACTGCCTGGAACCGTTACTTTGCCGCAAATCTCGACCCGGAAACGCGGGAGAAACTCATCGGCGAGAAGCGGTACCCTATGGAAGAACTGACGCCTTTTTCGCCAGAAGAATTGTAGGAGATCGAAAAGGATTTCTCGGCACGCGGCAAGGCTTCTCACGAAACGTTGCCCAAAAGTGCCTCGTTCGTTCATTTTGAGAATGTTCAATTCGACGACCCAATCACCTTTGAAGGATTTCTCTTCACAGATTGCTCCTTTGAGGGCGCGGTTTTCTCCCAGGTGTTCACGCGCGCTTCAACACCGCCACTTTTTGGCGACACGTCAGCTTCAAAAACGCGACTTTCTGCGACGAGGCTCACTTCAACAGCATCAAGTTCCTAGCTAAACCGTTCCTGCATGGGCCAGATACAGAAATGGACTTTTCTGGCGCCACGTTCCGCAGTCAGACTTTTTTTGAGCATGCCGCGTTCGCTGGAAACGTCTTATTTATTAACCGTGTGACTTTCGGCATCGGTGCTGTGACTGACAGCGATCAAACTTGGTTCCGTGGAGCCATGTTTTCTCGTGAAGCGAACTTCACCGAGGCAATTTTCCATCGGAAGGTTTCGTTTGACAAGGCGCTTTTCCAATGGCCGAAGTTCAACGGCGTAACATTCACGCAAGGAGTCTGGTTCGACGACGCGGTATTCCGCGGCGAGACTCATTTCGCTAACGCAACCTTTGAAAAGTCAAGCAGCTTCGTCAACGCGAAGATGAAAGGGGAGACTTCGTTCGAGGGGGCAAAATTCGACAAGGAGCCCCCTCAGTTCTTCGGCGCCAAGCTTCACCAGGGCACCGTCTGGCGCGGCATCACATGGCCGCCGAAGCCAAAAGACAAGGACGAGGCGGGGGCATTTATCGACGCTTATGCGTGTCTCAAGCTCGAAATGGACCGGCTGAAAAAGCACGAGGACGAACTCGATTTTTTCGCCCTCGAATTGCAATCGCGCCGCGTGCTGCTTGGCCCATGGGGAGGCATGGCCGATCGCGCTTTATGGACTCGTTTCCGATTATGGCCGCAGCTATGCTCGGCCGATGTATGCGCTTTTCGCGGTGGCGGCAATCGGTACGCTGGTGCTCTTGCTATCCGACGCGGTCGCGCCCTGGCGAATCCCCCGGACTCAGCATCGCCAACACACTCAATGTATTCGGCTTTCGCAAAGATTTTTTCGACGCCGCCACCATCAAACGTCTGCCCGCGCTCTTGAAAATCTTCGCCGCCCTTCAAACCATCCTCGGCACCATTCTCCTCTTTCTCTTCGGCCTCGGCATCCGCAATAAATTCCGCATGAAATGAGCCCGCGGCGAGCGTGCATGCGGACTGTCATCCAGCCTCGTAGACCACTTCCCCGGCGACCATGGTGAGCTTTACCCTGCCCTCCATGCGGGCCTCGTCGAAGGGCGTGTTCTTGCAGCGCGAATGCAGTTTTGCCGGATCGACGACAAAAGGCTCATCCGGGTCGAAACGGATCAGATCCGCCGGCGCGCCGATCTTGAGCCTTCCTTGCGGCAGCCCGAGGATTTCGGCCGGCCGGATGGTCATGCTGGCAATGAGACGCGCGAGCGGAATTTCGCCGGAATGCACGAGCCGCAGGCCCGCCGGACAGCATGGTCTCCAGGCCGATCGCGCCATCTTCCGCCTCGGTGAACGGCAGGCGCTTGGTTTCGACGTCCTGCGGGTTGTGGTCCGAGACCATGGCGTCGATGAGGCCCGACGCCACGGCCGCGACGAGCGCGCGCCGCTCGTCTTCGTGCCGCAGCGGCGGCGCAAGTTTCAAAAAGGTGCGGTAATCGCCGATGTCGTTTTCGTTGAGGGTCAGATGGTTGATCGAGGTGGCGCAGGTGACGGTCAGGCCATCGGCCTTGGCCTTGGCGATGATATCCAGGGAAAGCGCCGTCGTGACAAGCGCGGCATGGTAGCGCGCGCCGGTGAGCTTCACGAGCCTGATGTCGCGATCGAGCATGATCGCTTCCGCCTCGCGCGGGATTCCGGCAAGACCGAGACGCGAGGCGAATTCGCCTTCGTTCATCACGCCTTCGCCCGCGAGATCGCGGTCTTCCGCGTAATGGATGACGAGCGCATCGAAATCGCGGGCATACTGCATGACGCGGCGCATGACCCGCGCATTGCGGATCGGCGCGCGCGCCATCGCTGAAGGCCACCGCGCCCGCCTGTTGCAGCAGAGCCGATCTCGGCGATTTCCGCGCCATCGAGGCCCGCCGTCAGGGCCGCCAAGGGAAGCACGCGCACGCGGCCGGTATCGCGCGCGCGGCGCAACAGAAAATCGACCACCGCCGCCTCGTCAACCGGCGGATTGGTATCGGGGCGGGCAAGGATCGTCGTGACGCCGCCCGCCGCCGCCGCGGCCGTCGCGGTCGCGATCGTCTCGCGATGCTCGGCGCCAGGCTCGCCGATAAAGGCCCGCATGTCGATGAGGCCCGGGCGCCACGCAATCGCCGCCGCAATCGAGGATGCGCGCGTGCGCGGGGAGATTTGCCGGCATAACGGCGGCGCCAAGATCGCGGATCAACGCCATCGACGATCAAGGACGCCGCCCATGGTTTCGCGGAGCTGCGCCGGATCGATCAGCCGCGCATTGACCAGCGCCAGCGGCTGGTGGGCAATGGCAGAGGTGGAGGAATGTTTCACTTGAAACTCGCTTCTCAGCCATTCGGCAAATGCTGCGCCAGGGCTTCCAATACGGCGATCCGCACCGCGACCCCCATTTCGACCTGCTCGCGGATGAGGCTCCTCGGCCCGTCGGCGACGCGCGAATCGATCTCGACGCCGCGGTTCATCGGTCCTGGATGCATGACCAGCGCGTCCGGCTTGGCATAGCGAGCTTTGCCTCGTCGAGACCGAAAAAGCGGAAATATTCCTTGGCCGAAGGGATATAGCCGCCCTGCATCCGCTCGCGCTGCAAGCGCAGCATCATCACAATGTCGGCGCCGTCGAGCCCGGCGCGCATGTCGCGGAAAACCTCGACCCCCATGCGCTCGATCCCCGCGGGCAGCAGCGTCGATGGCCCGACCACGCGCACCCGCGCGCCGAGCGCCGAGAGCAGCAGAATATTGGAGCGCGCGACGCGCGAATGCAGGATATCGCCGCAGATCGCGACCGTGAGACCTGCGATCCTGCCCTTGTTGCGCCGGATGGTGAGCGCATCGAGCAGCGCCTGGGTTGGATGCTCATGCGCGCCATCGCCCGCGTTGACGACCGCGCAATCGACCTTTTTCGCGAGCAGATGCACCGCGCCGGCCTGGGCGTGGCGCACCACGATAATGTCGGGCCGCATCGCGTTCAGCGTCATCGCCGTATCGATCAGCGTCTCGCCCTTTTTGACGCTCGATGTCGCGACCGACATGTTCATGACGTCGGCGCCAAGACGCTTGCCGGCCAGCTCGAAGGACGATTGCGTCCGTGTCGAGGTCTCGAAAAAGAGGTTGATCAAAGTCCGCCCGCGCAAGGTCGAGCGCTTTTTCTCGACCTGGCGCGACACTTCGATCGCCGCCTCGGCAAGATCGAGAAGAAATTCGATGTCTGGCGCGGAAAGCCCCTCGATCCCGAGCAGATGCCGGTGCGGAAATACGGGCTCTTTCGCCGGGTTGACCATCGGCCCTGTTCTATAGGACCGAGAATCGGCCCTGTCACGATCGTTTGACGGAGATGGGCGCGATCCACCCACATTAGTTTCTGGCCGGTCAGGCGTTTCCACAGGGCCCTGAGCGTGGCGCCGGAATATTCAAGCGATCCTGGGCGTGCTATGGATTTCACCTCAAGATTGCCTTCTTTGGGGCCGCCTTCAGAAGATCGTGAAGCACGAATCAGCTGTTGCATTTTCCGGCGCGAAGCGGTTTAAGCGCTGCTGGGAAACGATCTAATCGAAAATCGGAACCCCATGAAAACCATGTGGAAGACATTTTGACCGCGACGGCGGTTTTACCGGCCGCGGGTGCCGCATTTGCGCAAAATCAACCGCTGACGTGCTGGTACAACGACCATGCCGATTTCACATCGGCCGATAGTGCTGCGGCCGGTGCAACGATCGGCAGCGTCGTGAAGATCGGCAGCGGCGACAAGACTTATTACTACACGATTTCGGCGCGCGACGGCACGGCTTGCCCGGTCCAGCTCCCGTTATCGTCGATGACTGCCATCACGGTTGCACTTGTCCGCCAGGACGAAGGCAGCTGCGCCAATGAGAATGTCGTTGACAGCGGGTTCAGCCGTCGTCGCCGGGTCCGTGACGGTGTCTCCCGACACGAGTGCCACATCCTCGGCCGCATACGCCTAGCTGGGGTTTCCCCCAACACAAACTATCACGTCGTTTTAAAATGCTTCCGCCAGCTCGGAATGATTCGAACCGATGCCAACGGCAACGGCGGGCAGAACGGTCGATTTTCCGACCGACGCGGTTGGAGCGGTTATCGCATTCGAACTTTCGCCGGATGGGGCACCTCCAGGCACCAAGTTTCAGAGCCTCGCTATTAAAAAGTAAAAATGCACCGGCCACGCGGGCGTGTACTGCTCCGTCTGGTTTCGTAACCCGATATTGCTTGGAACGTCCGGCTCACGCCTCTTCCGGCAAATGGGATAAGAGAAGCCACGAGCTTTGCGAATCGCGGACGCCTGGCCGATGCTATACTCTGGCTTGGCCAATACTCTTTGAAGCAAAATGGTTCAAAGTGCACGCACGTTCCTCCCCGATTTGACTATGGGCCCGCGCTCCCCCATTCTCTCGCACTGTCAGGTTTCAGTCAAGCTCCGTGCTCAGGCTTGCCGGAGCGGAAGCGGCCGTTCGATTTTGAGATTATATGCGGGATTTTGGCAGCGCGCCGGAAGAAGAACCATTGGCAAAACGAGGACCATTGCATGAATGTCGTCATCGTCGAATCGCCGGCGAAGGCCAAGACGATCACCAAATATCTCGGGAAGGGCTATGAAGTTCATGCTTCCTATGGCCACGTTCGCGATTTGCCGGCGAAGGATGGCTCCGTCGATCCGGACCGCGATTTCGCCATGCTTTGGGATGTCGATTCCAAATCGGCCAAAAGGCTAGCGGAAATCGCCAAGGCGGTGAAGGGCGCGAGACCGGATCATTCTGGCGACCGACCCCGACCGCGAAGGCGAGGCGATTTCCTGGCACGTCCTCGAAGTGTTGAAGGCGAAAAAAGTCCTCGGGACGAAACCTGTCCAGCGGGTCGTGTTTCAACGCGATCACCAAATCCGCGATCCTCGAGGCGATGCAAACATCCGCGCGAGATCGATGCCGGCCCTTGTCGATGCCTATCTCGCCCGCCGCGCGCTCGATTATCTCGTCGGCTTCAATCTTTCGCCGGTGCTATGGCGCAAATTGCCTGGCGCCCGTTCGGCTGGGCGGGTGCAATCCGTCGCTTTGCGCTTGGTCTGCGACCGCGAGCTCGAGATCGAGAAATTCGTTTCGCGCGAATATTGGTCAATCGCGGCGCATTTGCGGACCGCGGCCGGGGCGCCTTTCGTCGCCCGGCTCGTGGGGGCCGATGGCACAAAGATCAGCCGCCTCGATATTGGCACGGGAGCGGAAGCGGACAGCCTTCAAGAGCGGCCCTCGATGCGGCCAAATTCTCGGTGGCGAGCATCGAGGCGAAGCCCGCGAAGCGGCATCCGCCGCCGCCCTTCACAACCTCGACACTCCAGCAGGAAGCCTCCCGCAAGCTCGGCTTTGCGCCGGCGCGCACCATGCAGCTCGCCCAGCGGCTTTATGAAGGCGCCGAAATCGGCGGCGAGACGGTGGGTCTCATCACTTATATGCGCACCGACGGCGTCGATCTCGCGCCGGAGGCGATCACGAGTGCGCGCAGCGTCATCGGCAAGGAGTTTGGTGCGAACTATGTCCCGAAGGTGCCGCGCAAATATACCGTGAAAGCCAAGAATGCGCAGGAAGCGCATGAGGCAATCCGCCCGACCGATCTTGCCCGCCTCCCAAAACATGTCGCGCGCGAGCCTCGAACCGGACCAGAAGCGGCTTTACGAACTCATCTGGACGCGCACCATCGCGAGCCAAATGGAATCGGCCGAACTCGAACGCACCACGGTCGATATTGCGGCGCAAGCGGGTGACGCGAAACGCTCGATCTTCGCGCGACCGGGCCAAGTCATTCGCTTCGACGGATTTTTGAAGCTTTATCAGGAAGGCCGCGACGACGAAGAGGACGAAGAGGGCGGCCGTCTGCCCGAGATGGCCAAGGGCGAGAGCCTCGACAAGGATAAAATCGAGGCAGGCCAGCATTTCACCGAGCCGCCGCCACGCTTTACCGAGGCGACGCTCGTCAAACGCATGGAGGAGCTCGGCATCGGCCGGCCCTCGACCTATGCC
The DNA here is from genome assembly GCA_963851225.1 of uncultured Alphaproteobacteria bacterium. Lineage (GTDB taxonomy): Bacteria > Pseudomonadota > Alphaproteobacteria > Rhizobiales > Beijerinckiaceae > Methylocapsa. Next base: position 208,613 of record CAWKON010000054.1, read on the forward strand.
TCGACCCTCGCGGTTTTGCGCGAACGCGACTACGTCCGCCTCGACAAGAAGCGGCTTATCCCCGAAGACAAGGGCCGCCTCGTGACGGCCTTTCTTGGAGAGTTTTTTCACCCGCTATGTCGGCTATGATTTTACCGCCGGTCTCGAAGAGCAGCTCGATCTTGTCTCCAATCACGAGCTCGACTGGAAGCAGGTGCTGCGCGATTTCTGGGCGGATTTTTCCGGCGCGCTTGACGGGCATCAAGGATCTGCGCACGACGGAAGTGCTGGACAGTCTGAATGAGCTTCTGGGCCCGCATATTTTCCCCGCCAAGGAAGACGGCTCGAACCCGCGCGCCTGCCCATCCTGCGGCAACGGCCAGCTTTCGCTGAAACTCGGCAAATTCGGCGCCTTCATTGGCTGCTCGAATTATCCTGAATGCAAATTCACCCGCACCCTGGCGGACACCAAGCGCGGATGGCGGCGCCAATGGCGAGCGAGCCGGGCGTCCAGGATTTTGGGCAAGGACCCGGCGACTGGCGACGAGATTTCCCTGCGCGACGGCCGCTTTGGCGCCTATGTGCAGCAGGGCGAGGGCGAAAAGCCAAAGCGGGTCTCGCTGCCCAAAAACGATCGATTCCAGGCTGAACTCACCCTGGCCCAGGCGACTCGGCTTGCTTTCGCTGCCGCGCGAGATCGCCAAACATCCCGAGACAAAGGAACCGATCCTGGCCGGGATCGGCCGCTTCGGTCCCTATGTCCAGCACCGCAAGACCTATGCGAACATCGGCAAGGACGACGATATTCTGAGCATTGGCGGCAATCGCGCGATCGACCTCATCGTCGCCAAGGAAAGCGGCTTGACCGGGCGGCGTTTCGGCGACTGCGCGAGCGCGCCTTCGCGGGTGCTCGGGCGATGCACCCGAGCGGGCGGCGAGGTCGTGGTCAAGGCCGGGCGGTACGGCCCCTATGTCAATTACGGCAAAATCAACGCGACATTGCCGCGCGATGCCGACGCCACCACGTTGACGCTTGAAGACGCCGTTGCGCTTGTCGCCGCGAAAGGGGCGGGGCAGGGGGGGAACGGACGCGATCCAGGGCCGCCTGCTTGGCGAACATCCCTCGGGCGGAGCGGTCACCGTGCGCGCGGGACGCTTCGGGCCCTATGTCAATCATGGCAAGGTCAATGCGACATTAAAAGGTGGTATGTCGCCCGAGACGATCACGCTTGAAGAGGCGATACGCTTGATCGAGGATAAGGACGCGGCGGGCACAAAAACGCGAGCCAAAAAAACCAAGCGGGCCGCGCCGAAGCCAGCCGCGGCAAAAACAAAAACGGCTAAATCAGCGGCGCCCAAAACAGCGGCAAAGGTGGCGGCGGCGCGGCGAAAACCGGCCGCCAAGCCACCGGCGCAAAAATCGCAAAAGGCTAAGCGCGCGTGAAAAAAGTCGCGGCCGAGAGCGCATCCGGCCAGGATATATCTGGACCCGTGCAGGCGTCGCACGAGGGATGCGACAAAGGGCTACCGTCGCGCGAAGAAATTCTGGCCTTCATCGCCCGCGAGCGCGAGGCCTTGGGCGGCAAGGCACCAGAAAAAACTGGCAAACGAGAAATCGCCCGGGCTTTTAATATCAAGGGCCCCGCGAGGATCGCCCTTAAACACCTCCTGAAAGACCTCGAAGCCGATGGCGCCATCGAAAGGCGGCGCAAAAGCTTGCATAAGCCTGGCCTCCTGCCGGGGGTCGTTCTGGCCGAAATGGTTGCGCGCGACCGCGACGGCGATCTCCTCGCCGCGCCCGCCGAATGGGACACGAGCCAAGGACCTGCGCCGCAAAATCCTGGTCATGGCCCGGCCCAAGCAAAAGCCGGGACCGCCCGCGCCCGCCCCCGGCGACCGCGCCCTGATGCGGGTGGAACTTGCGCAAGGCGCCGAGCCAGGCGAGCCCGCCTACACCGGGCGCGTCATCAAACTTTTGCCGCGCGCGAAAACGCCAGGTGCATCGGGAATTTTTCGCGCGGATCCGCGCGGCGGCGGCCGTATCGTGCCGATCGACAAGAAAAACGTAAATCGCGGCGAACTTTGTGTCGGACCGGGCGACGAAGGCACGGCGCACGACGGCGATCTCGTGGCCGTCGAGGTCTTGCGCACGTCCCGTCTTGGTCTTCCCACGGCAAAAATGCGCGAAAGGCTCGGCGCCCTCGACAACGAAAAAGCGATCAGCCTCATTGCCATCCACGCACACCAAATTCCGCATGTCTTTGGCCCAGAGGTCATTGCCGAAGCCGAGCAGGCGAGACCCGCAAGCATGGCGCATCGCGAGGATTGGCGCGCGATCCCGCTCGTGACCATCGATCCCGGTGGATGCCAAGGATCACGACGACGCGGTTCACGCGGAGCGCGACCCCGATCCAGCCAATCCCGGCGGATTATATTTTGCGCGTCGCCATCGCCGATGTCGCCGCCTATGTGCACCCCGGCGGCGCGCTCGACCGCGAGGCGCAGGATCGCGGCAATTCGGTCTATTTTCCCGACCGCGTCGTGCCGATGCTGCCGGAGCGGATTTCCAACGATCTCTGTTCGCTGCGCCCAGATGAGGATCGCCCGGCGCTTGCCGCCCGTATCGTCATCGCCGCCGACGGCCATAAGCTCCAGCATATCTTCCATCGGGTCATGATGCGCTCGGCGGCGAAACTCTCCTATGCGCAGACGCAGGCGGCAATCGACCATGGACCGGACGAGGCCACGGTCCCCGCTCCATGCCGCTGTCCTCGTGCCACTTTACGAGGCCTATGCCGCGCTCAAAATCGCGCGCGACAAACGCGGGCCGCTCGATCTCGATCTTCCCGAGCGCAAGATCATCCTCGACGACAAGGGCGCGGTGAAGTCCATCGCGATCCCGCCAAGGCTCGACTCGCATCGCCTCATCGAGGAATTCATGATCCTCGCCAATGTGGCGGCGGCCGAGGTGCTAGAGGCGAAACACCAGGCTTTCATCTATCGCGTGCATGATGAGCCCTCGCTCGAAAAGCTCAACAATCTTGCGGAATTTCTGGCCTCGATCGGGATCAAGTCTGGCAAAGGCCAGGTTCTTCGCGCTGCGCAATTCAATGGGATTCTCGCCCGCGTAAAAGGCACGGACAACGAGCATCTCGTCAACGAAGTCGTGCTGCGCACCCAGGCGCAAGCCGAATATGCGATCGAAAATTATGGCCATTTCGGCCTCAATCTGCGCCGCTACGCGCATTTCACCTCGCCGATCCGCCGTTACGCCGATCTCATTGTGCATCGCGCCTTGATCCGGCGTTGAATCTCGGGCCCGGCGGCTTGGCCTCGATCAGCAACGAGGAACTCGCCGAAATCGCGGCCAAAATCTCAGCCGCCGAGCGCCGGGCTATGGCGGCCGAACGCGAGACATCCGAGCGCCTGATCGCGGCCCATCTCGCGGACCAGATCGGTGCGGCGTTCCAAGGCCGTATATCGGGCGCGACCAGCGCCGGGCTTTTCGTCAAGCTCGACGAGACCGGCGCCGATGGCTTCATTCCCGCGGCCATGCTCGGCGACGATTATTTCCGGCATGATCCGGCGCGCCACGCCTTGATCGGCTCGCGTACCGGCCAAATGCATCGGCTCGGCGACATCGTAACCGTCAGGCTCGTGGAAGCCGCGCCGCTCGCAGGTGCGCTTCGCTTCGAGCTCTTGAGCGAAACCGCCCCGCGCCAAAGGCGGCCACATCCGGCGAAGGGCAAACGGGCGGCGCGCAGGGACGGCCGGCCCAATTTCGGATCGCCACATACGCGGCAAACTGATAGGGGAGCCGCGAAACGCTAAGCGAGTTGTTTGCTGTTGGCCCCTGGACGGAGAGAACGATGTCCACCCCCGTCATGGTCGTGCCCGCTGGCGCCGGAAAATCCATGGTCAAGGCGGATTTGGCGCCGCCCTATCTTTGGGCCTTGCGCCATAACAACTTCGAAAACGCCTGCCGCGCCGGCGGCGCCGTAGGCCAAGGTAAGCGCACGTGAACGCTCCGCCCCGCCCCGGCGGCCGGGAAACATCCGTTGCCCGCCGCGATGTGATCCCTCGGCTTGCGTCCGCCATTGCCTCGATCACAATTGTCGGGATGGGTCTTTCGCTGACTATGACTTTGCTCGCACTGCGCCTTGCGGGGCAAGGATTTAGTGCACGTGCGATCGGCTTGAACCCCATCGCCGGCGGGTTCGCGGTCCTCGCTGGCGCTGCCTTTGTTCCGGCCTTGGCCCGCCGATTTCGTATTAAGCCGCTGCTTTTGCTAGCGCTCCTGATCGCAGGCGTCAGTCTCTTAAGCTTTTCCTTGACAAATGATTATTGGGCCTGGCTCGCGATTCGCGCAGTCTTTGCCGGCGCTCTCAGCATATTGTTTGTCACCAGCGAGTATTGGATCAACGCGATCGCTCCGCCCCGGCAGCGAGGCTTCGTATTGGGGTTTTACGAAACCAGTCTGGCGGCCGGCTTTGCCGCCGGCCCCTTGATCCTTGGTTTTGCCGGCATCGCGGGCGCCAGACCTTTCGTGGTGGCCACGGTCCTGTTCGCGCTCGCGGCTTTGCCGATCGTTCTTTGGAGCGGCAAGGCGCCCGAGATCGAGAGCACTCCAAGCGTTCCTGTTCTCGGCTTCCTTACCAGCCTTCCCGCCGCCACTCTCGCGGGGTTGCTGCATGGCGCAATCGAGAGCGCGAGCCTCGGCCTCCTTCCCGTCTATGCCCTTCGCGCCGGTCTTAGCCCCGAAACCGGAGCCTTGTTCGTTAGCCTGTTCGCGCTCGGAAATATTTTGTTTCAACTCCCCATCGGCTTCGTCTCGGACCATGTGAACAGAGTCAAATTATTGTTGTCGCTTGCTGCCCTCGGCCTCTGCGGGGCTCTCGCGCTCGCTTTTGCCGGGTCCGAGCACCTTGTTCTCTTTTGCTCCATGCTAGTCCTATGGGGCGGCTGTGTCGGCAGCCTTTATGCCGTCGGCTTAGCCCACCTCGGCTCGCGCTACAGCGGGCCCGACTTGGCTGGCGCCAATTCCGCCTTCATCATGCTCTTCTCGCTCGGCATGCTCGGCGGTCCGCCATTCGTCGGCTTCGGCATGGATCTCATCCCGCCCAACGGGTTTTTCTTCGCCATCGCCACACTGCTCGCGCTCTACCTCGGTCTCGTTTGCAGGCGCCGCCGCCCGCCATAGCCATGGCGCATGGCCCGCTGTATGCTCCACAAATAGGACCCCACCGTTAACCCGCCCCCGCATCGAACAGCGCACAAAATGGCTGAAGAAACGCATTTCGGTTTTTCCCGCGTGCCGCTGCACGCCAAGCAGGCGCGGGTTGACGCGGTCTTTCACAAGGTCGCGTCCCGCTACGACCTGATGAATGATCTGATGTCCGGCGGCCTCCACCGGATTTGGAAAGATATTCTTGTCAGAGGGTCAAGCCGTCCAGGAAAACCCGGTTCCGGCATCTCGATGTGGCGGGTGGCACCGGCGACATAGCCTTCCGGGTGGCGAAGGCGGGCTCGGCGTTGACCGAGGTCGTTGTGCTCGACATTAATGCCGCTATGCTGGAGGAGGGACGCAGGCGCGCCTGCGCCGCCAGGCGCGATTTGGCGGCGGCGTTCGACTTCGTCGAGGCAAACGCCGAGGAGTTACCCTTCGCCGATGACAGCTTCGACGCCTATACGGTCGGCTTCGGCATTCGCAACGTGCCGCGCATCGACAGGGCGCTGGCCGAGGCGCACCGGGTTCTGCGGCGCGGCGGACAATTTCTGTGTCTTGAATTCTCGAATGTGAACGTGCCGGTCCTCGACCGTCTCTACGAGGCCTACTCGTTTCGCGTCATCCCTTTGATTGGACGTTTGGTCGCGGGCGACGAAAAGCCCTATCGTTATCTCGTCGAATCGATCGCGCGGTTTCCCGATGCCGAGAGTTTTTGCGGCGAGATCGCCGGGGCGGGGTTCGAGCGGGCTTCGTTCACGCGGCTTTCGGGAGGCATCGTCGCCATTCACTCAGGCTGGAAACTTTAGGCATGAGTCTGCCAAAACCATGGACTGTTTGGAGTGGATCATGCTGCAAGTTCAGGGCGGCCAAGACCATGATTCTTAAAAGCACGGCAGGCGGCCGCCGTCCGATCGTTCGCAAGCCGTACCGATCAAAGCGCGATCCGGTCCTTCCGGATCCGGCCAGGCACTAGGGCAAACGGTCTTGCGTTCTTCCCTCGGTTCTTCGCTGCGCCTCGCGCGCGCGGTTTTCGTGCTGGCCCGGGCCGGCGTGTTCAGCGACATCGATCCGTCGATTCTGCCGGCGCCCGCGCGGCTGCCGCTCGCCCTGGCAAGATTGCTAGCTAGGTCCGGCGCGAGGACTTCGGGTGCTAAAGCCGCCGGCAAACCGCCGAAGGGTCTTGCCAATCTCCCCAACGCGATCAGCCGGCTCGGGCCTTCCTATGTCAAGCTCGGCCAATTCCTCGCGACCCGGCCTGACGTCGTCGGCGGGGCAATCGTCCAGCAACTCGAACTTCTGCAGGACCGGATGGCGCCATTTCCGCGCACGGTCGCGATCGCCACCATCGAGGCCGCCTTTGGAGAACCGCTCGACCGCACCTTTATAAGTTTCGGAGAGCCGGTCGCCGCCGCCTCGATCGCCCAGGTTCACCGGGCGCTCGTGGAAGACGGCGATGGCGAACGCGAAGTCGCCGTCAAAGTGCTGCGCCCGGGTGTCGAGCGGCTTTTCAAACGCGACCTCGGCGACATGTATTTCGCGGCGCGCATGGCCGAACACTGGTTTACTGACGCGCGCCGCCTGAAACCGGTCGAGGTCGTCGATACCCTCGCCCGCACCGTCAAGATGGAAATGGATTTCCGTCTCGAGGCCGCCGCGGCTTCGGAATTTGCCGAGAATACCGCGCAAGGACAATGACTTCCGCGTTCCGCGCGATCGATTGGGACCGGACGGACGAAAGAGGTGCTGACCGCTCGAATGGATCGACGGCACTCCGCTGTCCGACATCAAGGCGCTCGCCGCAAAAGGCTATCGATTTGCACCGATCTCGGCCGCACCGTCATTCAATCGTTCCTGCGCCACGCCGATGCGCGACGGCTTCTTTCATGCCGACATGCATCAGGGAAATTTGTTCGTCGATGGACAGGGCCGACTCACCGCGGTCGATTTCGGCATCATGGGCCGGCTCGGGCTCAAGGAGCGGCGGTTTCTTGCCGAAATCCTCTACGGCTTCATCACGCGCGATTATCAGCGCGTCGCGGAGGTCCATTTCGAGGCCGGCTATGTGCCGCGCTATCACAGGGTCGAGGATTTCGCGCAGGCGATACGCGCGATCGGCGAGCCGATCCATGCCCGCACCGCGGATCGAGATTTCCATGGCAAACTGCTGACCCTTCTTTTCGAAATCACCGGCGCTCTTCGACATGAAGACGCGGACGGAACTCGTGCTGTTGCAAAAGACCATGGTCGTCGTCGAAGGCGTCGGGCGCCGCTCGACCCGAAGCTAAACATGTGGTCGACCGCTGAGCCTGTCGTCGGCGGCTGGCTGCGCGCAGAACCTCGGCCCCATCGGCAGGATTGCGGGACGTAAAACGCGCCGCATCGACGCGCTGGCGCAATTCGCCGCCGATCTGCCTTCGGTTTTGCTGCGACGGCGAGAAGATCATCACTCAGATCGAGAGCATGGCCGAAGAAGGTTTCGAATTGTCGGAGGGCGTGCTGGCGAAGATCGGCGAGGCGCAAGCGCGGGGCGCGCGGCTCGGCCATATCGCGCTTTGGCTCATCGCCGCCATCGGCCTCATGATGTTGTTGCGTTAATTGCGCGTGGAGTTTATGCGAGTTTGGGTCGCTCGTCCAAAACAAGGTAGGTTGCGCGACCACTTTGATACAATAATACTATATCGTGATGAAAAAGCTCGTTCTGTTCATCCACGGCCTTGGCGGCGACCCCGACAGCACCTGGGGAAAATTTCCTGAGCTGATCCACGCGGATGGCGAGCTTTCAAAACTCTACGACGTGGAGAGGGTTGCATACGACACCGGCTTCTTCGGATCGCAGCCTTCGCTTGCCGTTTGCGCCACAAGTTTGAAGACCCGGATCGACAATCGTTACGGAGACTATTCCGACATTGCGCTCATCGCCCACAGTCAGGGAGGACTGATCGCGCGGTCCTATATTGCGGAAAGGATCAACAGCCGTCAGCCGCTGCGGGTGAGCCGCCTTTTGACCTTTGCCACGCCGCATCAGGGATCTGGGCTCGCTACGCTCTTGAAGCGCGTGCTTTATTCAAGTCCTCAGGTCAAGAACCTCGACCCAAATTCAGATTTTTTGCTTACACTCAACAGAGACTGGGGCAGGCCAAACCCGAGAGATATGTCCGTACCAAATATGTTGGGGCCGCAGTCGACGCCATCGTTGGCCAAGTGAGCGCGATGGGGCAATGGAGCCCGGATTACGAGGTAATGAGTGGCGTTGGCCACATTGCCAGTGTCAAGCCGGAAACCGTCAACGACACAAGTTTCCTCGTTGCCAAGAAATTTCTCCTCGAAGAACCCCTGCTGCAAGTGGGCGTGGAGGCCGATTATCGCGCCCCGGTCTTGCGATTTAATTATATCGAAGACAAGAAGACCAACAGATTTATTTACGCTGCCCGCGTCCTGCCCTTCATTGGCCGCGAGACCGAAATCGACAAAATTAGCGATTTTCTCTCCGGCCAGGAGCAGCCTTTCCGCTGGATGGTGCTCCATGGTTCGGGCGGCGTTGGCAAGAGCCGCTTGGCGCTGGAGCTATGTCTTGCCCTTCTCAGTGAGTGGCGTGCGGGATTTCTGTCCCAAGAAGGAGACGAGCCGGATTGGGTCCGCTGGCAGCCGCTCGTGCCGACGTTGATCGTCGTCGATTACGCCGCGCGCGATACCGAGCGCACCGGCAAGCTGCTGCGCGCGCTGTCTGGCCGGGGGCGCACCGATGGCACAATGCGTCTTTCCGCCCCAGTGCGCGTTCTTCTAATCGAGCGCATGCGCGAAGGCGACTGGCTCGACAAGATTGTCGGAACCGGAACGGAAAAGGCGCGGGTCAAAGACGACCATGGGTCCGAAGATCTGCAGCTCTTAGCCCTTTCCGACTCCTGGCCGTTTTTCGAATTCGTTCTGAACGAGGCCAAAAAGCCGCTGCCCGATAAAATCGAAACTTTGGCCGCGCTCGAAACAATCGATCCTGAGCGCCGGCCGCTCTTTGCCTACTTTATGGCCGATGCGATGGTCGCTGGCCGCGACATCCGCCATTTCGACTCCGCGCGCCTGCTTGAGGATGTTATCAATCGCGCGCGCGACAAATTCTGGAAGCCAGCGGGCGCGACGCCCGAGGAAGAAGGTCTGCTGGCTCTTGCGACAATGACGCGCGGCCTCCCGGTTGCCGCGCTGAAAAGCGCACCGGCGGAATTGTTCTTGCCGCCATCTTGGAAAATTCACCGGCACCCGGCGATATTTCGGGCGATGACGGGACGGGCGTCAGGGGAAAATATTGCACCTCTTGAGCCGGACATTGTGGGCGAGCATTTTGCATTGGGGTGGCTCGCGAACGAAGATTTCTCCGATACATATCGCGCGGGCTTTTGTGCGCTCGCATGGCGCCTCGACCCGCTTGGCATGGCGCAATTCATGCTGCTTGCCCATCGCGACTTGCCAAACCATGCCGTTCTACCTGTTGTTCGCAAGTCGCCGCACTTCAAGGGCGCGCCTGAGCTCATTTGGGCAATGGCATCGGTCGATCTGATGATTGACCTTCCCTCCCGCGATTCAGGCGTGGCGCGGGCCTTGCTCGCCGATATGCGCGCCGTCGCGCAGCAGCGGGACGAACCCGCCCTGTGGGAGCAATGGGCCAACGCCACCACCAATCTGATGAACGACCTTCCCTCCCGCGATCCGGACGCGGCGCGGGCCATGCTCGCCGATATGCGCGCCGTCGCGCAGCAGCGGGACGAACCCGCCCTGTGGGAGCAATGGGCCAACGCCGCATTCAATCTGATGATTGACCTTCCCTCCCGCGATCCGGACGCGGCGCGGGCCATGCTCGCCGATATGCGCGCCGTCGCGCAGCAGCGGGACGAACCCGCCCTGTGGGAGCAATGGGCCAAGGCCGCCACCAATCTGATGAATGACCTTCCCTCCCGCGATCCGGACGCGGCGCGGGCCATGCTCGCCGATATGCGCGCCGTCGCGCAGCAGCGGGACGAACCCGCCCTGTGGGAGCAATGGGCCAAGGCCGCCACCAATCTGATGATTGACCTTCCCTCCCGCGATCCGGACGCGGCGCGGGCCATGCTCGCCGATATGCGCGCCGTCGCGCAGCAGCGGGACGAACCCGCCCTGTGGGAGCAATGGGCCAAGGCCGCCACCAATCTGATGAACGACCTTCCCTCCCGCGATCCGGACGCGGCGCGGGCCATGCTCGCCGATATGCGCGCCGCGGCGGAGACACGCGGCGAACCCGCTCTGTGGGAGGAATGGGCCAGCGCCGCCACCAATCTGATGATTGACCTTCGATCCCGCGATCCGGACGCGGCGCGGGCCATGCTCGCCGATATGCGCGCCGCGGCGGAGACACGCGGCGAACCCGCTCTGTGGGAGCAATGGGCCAAGGCCGCCTGCAATCTTATGATTGACCTTCGATCCCGCGATCCGGACGCGGCGCGGGCCATGCTCGCCGATATGCGCGCCGTCGCGCAGCAGCGGGACGAACCCGCCCTGTGGGAGCAATGGGCCAAGGCCGCCACCAATCTGATGAACGACCTTCGATCCCGCGATCCGGACGCGGCGCGGGCCATGCTCGCCGATATGCGCGCCGCGGCGGAGACACGCGGCGAACCCGCTCTGTGGGAGCAATGGGCCAAGGCCGCCTGCAATCTTATGATTGACCTTCGATCCCGCGATCCGGACGCGGCGCGGGCCATGCTCGCCGATATGCGCGCCGCGGCGGAGACACGCGGCGAACCCGCTCTGTGGGAGCAATGGGCCAAGGCCGCCTGCAATCTTATGATTGACCTTCGATCCCGCGATCCGGACGCGGCGCGGGCCATGCTCGCCGATATGCGCGCCGCGGCGGAGACACGCGGCGAACCCGCTCTGTGGGAGCAATGGGCCAAGGCCGCCTGCAATCTTATGATTGACCTTCGATCCCGCGATCCGGACGCGGCGCGGGCCATGCTCGCCGATATGCGCGCCGTCGCGCAGCAGCGGGACGAACCCGCCCTGTGGGAGCAATGGGCCAAGGCCGCCACCAATCTTATGATTGACGTACAGTCCCGCGATTCAGACGCGGCGCGGGCCATGCTCGCCGATATGCGCGCCGTCGCGCAGCAGCGGGACGAACCCGCCCTGTGGGAGCAATGGGCCAGCGCCGCCACCAATCTTATGATTGACGTACAGTCCCGCGATTCAGACGCGGCGCGGGCCATGCTCGCCGATATGCGCGCCGTCGCGCAGCAGCGGGACGAACCCGCCCTGTGGGAGCAATGGGCCAGCGCCGCCACCAATCTTATGATTGACGTACAGTCCCGCGATTCAGACGCGGCGCGGGCCTTTGTGGAAGGATTGTCGCCGGACGAGCTTAAGTGGCTTGAGTTGGTCATTGAGCAAATGTCTGGCCAGGCGCCTCAGTCCTGAAGAATTTTTCAAATCCTGCCGAACTTGGATCGGCGGCGGCCATTCACAAGAGCCCCGATTCGCGCAAATCTTACATCGGAAATTCCTCGCGCAATACGCCACTGGCGTCGCGGCCTCACCGCCTCCAGATTCCGATTGCACCTAAAATTCGCGCGATCTTACGTGATCAGAGAAGCAGCCGTTGTCTTCTTTCTTGTAAGATTTTCCGCCTCGACCTTACAAAAATGCTTCACGTGAAACATTTTGGTACGATTGCCCGCGATACTCACGCGCTTTCCTTGGTGCGGAATGCACGCTCGCGCGTGGTTGGATTGCCACACCGCAATCATCCGTATCGCATGCCATTCCATTGAAGCCAGTGGGTCAGGTCGCGGCCAAGACGGCATCCAAGGCGTTTTATATCGGCGGCATAAAGTTCGCGAAGCAACTCCAATAAGGGACCACGAATATCATAATTAGGACCTTGGAACACCCGTTGGCTGAGTTCTGTCAGGCTCGCCGCGGCAAAATAGAGCGGGTCTATGGTCAGATGATGGGCGAGTTTAATCAGGACCGATCGGGGATCGGCACAAATGTCGTCCAAGACGATCAATTGCAGGCTCTCTTCGGGAAAAACCGCGAGCCAATTTTGGATGCACTGCAAATAGTCCCCACGCTGACGTGATTGCCGCGAGTGAAAATGATCGATGAACCATTGATCCGGGGTTTCCTCGATGGAAAGCCCGGCTCTGACGAGAACCATCAGCGAAAGCGCCCACGCGCGAGCAATAGGATTGCGCATGCTGTAAAAAAGCCGGACGCGTGGTGCAACGGAACGGATGGTGGTGATCGCCTCATGCCCGAGCATCGCATAGGCCGGCGTGATCTCTCCTTGCCTGAGATCCGGTGCGATCTCCGGGAACTGAGCGATCCACCAATTTATCCCGCGGTCCAAATGGTGGTCCCAAAAATGGATCTCCTTACCGGCCGGAAATCTGACTTGCGGATGCTGCGCCAAGCGTTCGTAGAGCCATGTGGTGCCACATTTCTGTGCCCCAATGCCGAGAAAATCTATCATTGGCGTCCGTTCCGCCAAGAACTCTCGGCTTGGTGCTGGGCTAATAGGCGCAAATGAAGGTGTCAGGCGCTTTCCTTGGCGCGGAACGCACGCTTGCGCGCGTTGGGGTCGAGCAGCGCCTTGCGCAGCCGGATCGATTTCGGCGTGACCTCGACAAGCTCGTCGTCTTCGATATAGGCGAGTGCTTTTTCGAGCGTCATCCTTATCGGCGGAGTGAGGCGTACCGCCTCGTCTTTGCCGGCGGCACGGATATTGGTCAGCTGCTTGCCTTTTAAAACGTTGATCTCCAGATCGTTGTCCCGCGTGTGTTCGCCCACGATCATGCCGCGATAAACCTTGCAGCCTGGCTCGATCATCATCGGTCCCCGATCCTCGAGCTTCCACATCGCATAGGCGACCGATTCGCCAGTGTCGCTGGAAATCAAAACGCCAGTGCGCCGCCCCGCGATCTCGCCCTTCCAAGGAGCGTAGGCGTGAAACAGCCGGTTCATGATCGCGGTACCGCGGGTATCGGTCAAAAGCTCGCCCTGGTAGCCGATGAGTCCGCGTGTCGGCGCATGGAACACAAGGCGCAGGCGATCGCCGCCGGATGGCCGCATCTCGATCATCTCGGCCTTGCGCCCGGCCATCTTTTGCACGACAATTCCGGAATGCTCTTCGTCAACGTCGATGACCACTTCTTCGATCGGTTCGAAAAGCTGGTTCGTGGCCTCGTCTTTTTGAAAGACGACTTTCGGCCGGGATACGCCGAGTTCGAAGCCCTCGCGGCGCATGGTCTCGATTAGGATTGCAAGCTGCAATTCGCCGCGCCCTGAGACGATATAAGAGTCCGATCCTGGCAAATCTTCGACCCGCAAGGCGACATTGCCCTCGGCCTCCCTGTAAAGCCTGTCACGGATGACCCGGCTCGTGACCTTGTCGCCTTCAGTACCAGCGAGCGGCAAATCGTTCACAAGGAACGTCATCGATAAGGTCGGCGGATCGATGGGTTGCGCCTGCAAAGGCTCCGCGACATCGGGCGCGCAAAGCGTGTCGGCGACATTGAACTTTTCAAGTCCGGCGATCGCGATAATGTCGCCTGCTTCCGCCTCCTCGATCGGCACACGTTCAATACCCCGGAACGCCAGGATCTTGGACACCCGCCCCTGCTCGACCACATTGGCCTTGCGGTCCAGGACCTGAACGCTTTGATTAGGCTTTACGGAGCCAGCAAAAATCCGCCCGGTGATGAGTCGTCCAAGGTAGGGATTGGCTTCGAGCAACGTGCCGAGCATTCGGAACCCGCCTTCGCCCGTATGCGGCGGCGGGACATGATTCAACACGAGATCGAACAGCGGCGCCATTCCTTCTTTCGGGCCATCCGGGCGATCTGCCATCCAACCTTGTTTCGCGGAGCCGTAAAGGATCGGAAAATCGAGCTGCGCGTCCGTGGCATCGAGCGCCGCGAAGAGATCGAAAACCTCGTTCACAACTTCGCTCGCTCGCGCATCCGGCTTGTCGACCTTGTTCACAGCAACGATTGGCCTCAGCCCAATTTTCAGTGCCTTGCCGACGACGAATTTGGTTTGCGGCATCGGCCCCTCTGAAGCGTCGACGAGGACGATCGCGCCATCGACCATCGACAAGATGCGCTCCACCTCGCCGCCGAAGTCGGCATGGCCTGGTGTATCGACGATATTGATCCTTGTGTCCTTCCAGGAAACCGACGCCGCCTTGGCTAAAATCGTGATCCCGCGCTCCTTTTCGAGATCGTTTGAAGTCCATCGACTCGCTCGGCCACCCGCTGATTTTCGCGGAAGGCACCGGATTGCTGGAGCAGACGGTCGACGAGCGTCGTCTTGCCGTGATCGACATGCGCGATGATCGCAATATTGCGCAGCTTCATTTTCGTGCCTAAACCAAATTTGCAGCGTCCGGACGGCCTGCCGGTCTAACCCTAGCCAAACGGCGTTTGTTCTGAGAAATGCCCGCGAGCCCACAGTATAGGGCGCCATCTTCGCGATTGCAGCATCCTTATACCAAACATCGCTGTTTGGAAAGCGTCCATCCGCCCGAAAATAGAGCACGATTTGGGATTTCGAGTTTGGCGGAGGCCCACGTTACAACGAAAACCTATGGCTCCCGTTCAGAGACGCTTAGCGTTTCCAGAGTTCGTAAAAATGATTGACCGGCCCGGGCCCGTGGCCGGCGGTGAGCTGATCGGCCGCCGCCAAAGTGCCGGTGAGATAGGTTTTTGCGGCGCCGATGGCATTTCTAAGTTCAAGGCCATGCGCGCAAAAGGCCGCGATCGCCGAAGATAATGTGCAGCCGGTGCCATGCGTGTTGCGCGTTGCGATGCGTGGGGCGGAAAAAAGCTGATACGACGCGCCATCGAACAGGAGATCGTCCGATGTCGCTCCGCTCAAATGGCCGCCCTTGACGAGCACGGCTTTTGCGCCGCGCCCATGCAGAAGCGCGGCGGCGTGGCGCAGGCCTTCGCTATCCGCCGGAATAGTATGATGAGACAGGCGGGTCGCTTCGGAGATATTTGGCGTGACTAGGGTAGCGAGGGGAAAGAGATGCTGGACGATTGCTTCGCTTGCATCAGCAGCGCTTAAAGCTTCGCCGCTCGTCGCGACGAGCACCGGATCGAGGACGATGACGCGGGGCTTATGAAACGCAAGCCTCTCCGCGACCGCCGCGACGACAGCGGCAGACGCGAGCATCCCGATCTTGACGGCGGCGACATTGATGTCCTCGAAAACCGCGTCGATCTGCGCCGCGACAAAACTCGCGAGCGGGACGTGCACCGCTCTGACCCCTTTCGTATTCTGCGCGGTGAGCGCGGCTATGACGGCCATGCCGTTGCAGCCAAGCGCGGCAAAGGTCTTCAAATCCGCCGCGATGCCCGCGCCGCCGGTTGGATCGGACCCTGCAATCGAGAGAAGATTCTTGATCATGTCCCGGCTTCCCCCCGCTCGGCGTCCCACTGTTGGCGAGAGGGTAGCCACGCCAACTCCGTATTTATTTGTCTTGGTACGGGCAACCCTTCTCCACCGCGATCCGGCTGCTTGATCCGTCAACGCTGGCGCAGACAGATTGCTATAGCGGCCGGCCATCTACCTAAGAAACCGGAGCAAACGATCCTACTGGAAAATCCGGAGTGCTACCCGGTTGAAGGCGGGATTGCCGCTTTTTCCGTACGAGAGGAACGGTACAAAACCCGCGAGGCATCGAGAGAACCCGCAAGCGATCGGGCATGCGCCGACAAATTCGCGCCCAGCGATTTGCAGGAATCGTTCACTGATTTTCAGTGATCCTTCGGCCAGGAATTGCCTGAAGTACCCTTCGCCCGGATAATCGCCGTTGCCTTCAGCACGCCAACATCATTGAACGACAACCCTAGCGCAGTAAAAGCGAGCCCTGGTTTCAGAGGAGCTCCGACTTTTTGGTCCTTGATCGCCTGAGAAGCGTCCACCTTTGTGGTTTTGCCGGTGCGCGTTGTTAAGGTGAGCGTTTCTCCACTGACTTCAAGGAGCGTCCCGCTAACGGCGTGAGGGCTATCCGGCGACGCAACTGGCAGCGGCGCGATGGTTGCAGCCGTGGAGGTGCCGGTGGTGGCGCCGAAGATCGCGAGAGTTTTGTAGGAAGCAACATAGACCTTTCCATTTGCAACAACTGGGACAATATTCGCGTTCGTCCCAGTAAATGGCCAAACTCCTGCGGTTGCCGAGAAGAGCTGCTGCAAGCTACCAGACGTTGATGCTTGCGCTGCAAATGCATAAAGGGTGACGAAATTCGTATTAGGATCGGACGGACGCGAAACCGCCCATATTATAGCGCTTCCAGTCGCGATGCCGTTGGACGATACCGAAGTGAAAAACCCGGGATCTTGCCCGTCAGCCGCGAGAGTTGCCGTTCCTTCATGAGTTAGATGGGGCGTGGGTGAGTAACTAACCTGCCACGTTTGAAGACTCGATCCTTGACTGCTCACGACCCGGCCAATCGCATCCGAACCGATGAAATAGGACGGTCCGCACCAGCACGGGTCCAAAAGGTGGTAATCAGACAGCGACAAGCCGCCAGAAGCTGACTGCTGGAGCAAAAACAAAACTCCCGTTTTGCCGGCCGCCACGGCCAGCAATGGATTAGTGCTCAGCATTGGGTTCACCAGGAGCACTCCCCCGGAACCAAGATCTAAATCCGCTTTGTCTAGCAGGGACTCATTGGGATGGTTGAAAATGCCGAGAATGCCAGTCAAATCTGAATTGATACTCACCACGCTTTCGGGAATATTGGTCTTGCCATCATAAGTGGGGGGCGCGGGGCATTGTTCAGGTGATACGTTGAAATTGCAGTCAGAATTTCCTGTCGTGAAAAACAGATTGGTTCCTCGTCCGGCAATGCCGTAGCCCGACATCCAGACCGAGCTCAAGAAAATGGGGGGAGTGACGCCGGGATCGGTCGTTCGGGTGTTGTTAAGCTGGTTCGACGGGAGCGGCAGTAGGGTGGACACGTCCCATCCCAAGACCCAGCCGCGCGAACTGCTATCATTTTCGCAGAAATCGCCGAACCCGGCGTAAATATGGTTGTTTAAATCGAGCAGCCCTGGTCGCTGGCGCTGATGCGCGGCATCGAATTTTAAAGTAGTGCCGTCCGTCAAAACATGCGATGCGGCGACAGTGACGGGAGAACCGGCCGTGTCCGCCAAACTGCCTAGGCTCAGGGCATGGAGTTGATAGATTGGAGGGGTGCCATTGACGTAAGAGATAACATATAAGGCTCTCGTCGAGAGGTCGATGGTGGGTGTGCCGGTAATTCCGACAGGCGGCGCGTTGTTGCCGCATCCAAGGGGCGACGGAACGGGCGCGCCCAGGTTTGTGCTGAGAAGAATGGTTCCAAGTGACGCGTCAATTGCATAGACCGTGTTGGCTCGCGTCGCAACATAAACTACGTCATGTGCAGTGCCCGCAAACGGACCGCTCGTGATTGGGACGCCTGGGACGACGAGCGGCTGTGCATCGACCTCACTGTCGAGGGTTACCGTGCTTAGAGGTCCGAAGTTCTTCGGGAAACTTGTCGCGGTCAGCGTTGTTTCCCGGCTGTTCCAGCCGGTTCGTGAATTATCGGCGTGGTAGGTTATGTTTGCGGCTGATTGTGCCGTGGCCTGGCCCGCGAATAAGACCGCGTCGAATAACGCCATTGCAATGGATACGAACACAAGGAACGAAACCTCGATTGAATGTTTAGTCATGTTTTGCTCCAATCAAAATAAGTGCGCGAACTCTAACTTAGCTTAAATGGCATCCCCCAATACTCATCGTATTAAAGCCGAGCGCGCCGGATTTTATGGCGAGCAAGAACTTGCTTCAATATCCTTGCCCTCATCCTTGGAAGAGGCCTGAAAGGTATCCTCCAAGGATGCGCCGCGCGGCTTTCGAGGCGTTTCCTCCTTCGAGACGGGCTCTTCGGGCACTCCTCTCTCTCAGTGAGGGCTTTTGAATTAGGTTCTAACGACGCCACTATGAGTTATAGAAATACTAATTGTCAACGAAATACTAATTGTCACCATCGGAGAATTTTTTGCAATGGCTGGCCGCTATAAAATGTCTTAGGGTCTGGGCTCAATTGAGCCAATAGCAGAGCGCGGTGACGAGGCACAGGCCGGCGAGAAAGTTCCGAGCGGTTTTGTCGTAGCGGGTGGCGATGGCCCGGAAGTCTTTCAACCGGCAAAAGGTTCTCTCGATGACGTTGCGCAGGCGATAAAGTTCGGCGTCGAACGGGAAGAGGGTCTTGCGGTTGATTTTGTTGGGAATGACCGGCGTCGTGCCGCGTGTTTGCAGGAACAGGCGCAAATGATCCGCGTCGTAGCCTTTGTCGCCGATCAACCGTTCGCTTGGCGCTGTCGCCGCGAGCAAGGCCGCGGCGCCCTTGATGTCGGCGACGTGTCCGCCGGTCAGCAGGAAGGCGTGCGGACGGCCTTCTTCGTCGACGAGCGCATGGATTTTTGTCGTGCGCCCGCCGCGCGAGCGGCCAATGGCTTGATTTTGCGCCCCCTTTTTCTGGCGCCGCTCGCCGAGCGATGCGCCTTGACCGCCGAACTGTCGATCATCGTGAGCGCTGGGGGATCGCCGCCGGCAACCAGCGCCGCGAAGATCCGTTGCCAAAGACCGCGTCGGCTCCAGCGGTTGTATCTGTTGAAGGCCGTCGTATACGGCCCATATTCGTCGGGAAGCGCACGCCAACGGCAGCCCTCGCGCAACCGATGGATGATCCCGCTGATGACGCGGCGATCGTCCTTGCGTTCAGGTCCGGTGTGGACCATCGGGAGATGCGGCTCGATCGCCGCCCATTGCTCATCGCTGAGCCAGAAATTGTCCGCCACGAATTCAAGCCCTCCTGACGAGCTTGAATCATGATGCGAGGTTCAATTCAATTGGGTACGGACCCTAACTCCGGTCCGCGAAGTTGGTCATTGATTACGAAACATTCTGAGTATGAGGCGAACTGAAGTGAGACACGAGAATAAGGAGATGGCTGACCTCTCGCCCGATGTTCTGGAAATCCTCCGATGTGCCGTCGTGGATCCACAGGTCGAAATAATAAACGATGGTACTCTTCGACGCCAGGTCTTTGGGAACTTGGCATTATGGCACCACCTGTTCGGCACATACACGGTCCTTTGCAATCTCGCTTGCAGAGCTTGCGTTGCCCATTCACAATTTCGCGCATATCGGCGTTGCGCTTGCGGTCACCCATAATTGGGCGAAGGAATCAGCGCTTCGATTTGCGCCCATTCCGGGTCCGTCAGGTCGTTCGGATTGCGCGAGTTGTCGACACTTGATTTCGATCGGTTTGGGTGGTCCACATCAACGGCCCCCTCGAATCAGGCCGCATTCTGCAATCACAACAGACTTGTCAGATTCAAGAATTCGACTTCCTTCCGGAGGGCACTGAGATTTTCACGCAATCGCCACCATGCGTTGACAGACAAGCCAATATGCCCCAGCATAAGGCTGAATTTAAGGGCTATCCAGGGGATTTCCGTTGAATAGAGCGGCTTTGAAACACGAGACCGTTGCATTGCTTCAAGCTTTTCGGTTGATGCCACTAGCTTTCAAAGTTCGAATGCTTGCTAGAATTTTGTCTCCGGAAGCGTTAGTCCACAATTTTCAATTCTGGCTCGGCGGCAACAAAGAGAAACTTCCGGTACCGGGCGTTTGGGCTCGCTTGTTGGTGTCCGGTTCGGCCGACATTCCCGGCTTTCTTGAAATGGGACGGCGGGGGTTCGATTGCATCCGCGAGACGCTTGAAAGGAACGGGACATCCGTCGAAGGTCTCAAGGACGTCCTCGATTTCGGCTGCGGGTGTGGACGGGTCATCCGGTATTGGAACGGCTTCGCGGATACGCGAATCTGGGGAACCGACATTAACGAGTATCTCGTCGAGGCATGCCGGCGCTGTGTCCCTTTCGCGAGCGTCAGCCATAACTCGATGGCCGCTAAGCTCAACTATGCCAGCCAAAGTTTCGATCTGATCTATGCGTTTTCGGTCTTCACTCACTTGGACATCAAGGCACAAAAAGCATGGCGTGACGAATTTCGCCGAATATTGAGGCCGCGTGGAATTCTCCTTCTGACGGCCCATGGCAACGCTTTTAAAGGGCGTCTCACCGCCAAGGAACTGGAAGATTTCAGCGCGGGGCGGCCCGTCGTCCGCTTCGATCAATACCCCGGGGGAAACCTCTGTGTGGCCTTTCATCCCGAAACTTATATGCGCGGGACGCTCGCCGAAGGGTTCGAGATGGTCGATGCCGTTCCGGAAGGAGCGAAGGGGAATCAGTACCAGGATCTCTACATGCTACGCAAAGCGGACTGATGCCGGCCGTCCCAAAATCTTGACCTGCGCCACACTCTCGCTTGAATTGAGGTGATGATTTCGGATTTGGCGATCGGGGCATCCTTGGAATCGCAACAACCAACGAGGGTCACCTTCGCTTATCCTCAAATAAGCGATTCGGCGTTCGTTGCATCGCCCTAAGATAACGGTGCGGAAACTCGCGCGAGCGCCGCGCCATGCGCGCGCCCCTCAATGGTAGCCTTGTTGCGCTGTTTTTGCTGATTTAATTGTTTGAAGGAGATTTTGTTCGCCACGGCACAGTGCGTGTCGTGAAGATTCGCGCGCTCGATTTCTGATTCGAGGGCCGCCGGATTTGGATGCAAATTCCAGCCAAAATGCCGCGCGAACATCATTCCCTCCTTGACGGAAACATCATAGCAATTCGCGAAAGTATCGCGATGCGAATGAAAGACACAAGCGTCATCGACGTAAACCTTGTGAAAGCCAGCCCTCAGCATTTCCCAAGCCCAGACTTGATCTTCGCCCCAATCGATCTCCGGATAAGGAAGGACCTTCCAAACGGACCGCGCCATGGCCGAATTGTTGTCGGAATAGAACTGGAGGGTCATTTGCCAGTGAAGCCCTGCCGGGTAAATGAAGGATGGAAGACCCTGCTCCAAGGAATAGAGCGGATCGAAATCCGCCAAGCGGTCAAACATCGCGTTGATGTCACGGGCGAGGAACGGGCCATGCTCTGGGTAAGCCCTATGCCGCCCGATCACCCCTGCAACGCGCGAGGACACGGCAAAGCCGCCAATGAGCCGCGCGAGCCAATGGCGATTGGCTGGCAGCGTGTCCTGAGTGAGCAAGGCCACATAGTCCCCTTCGGTCGAGGCAATCCCCAAATTACGGGTGCGCCCGTGCTGGAACTCCTTGTTGGCAATCTGCTGTAGGCGAACGTTCTTCGCCTTGAAGGATTTGATGACATCGAGCGTACCGTCGGACGAGCCGCTGTCGATCACGAGAATATCGTATTTAAAAGGCGTATCTTGTTCCGTCAGCCGCTCAAGCACGGTTTTGAATTGTAGTCCAGCATTGAAGGCCGGGAGGAAGACCGAGGCGCATGGTTTGCGATGGAGCGCCGGCGCGCAGATTCGCTCGGGTTCAATTGCTTGAAAACCACATTCGCGCAACCGGTCAAGGATCGCGGTTTCAACCGAGCGGACGCTATTTTCCCAATTGAGATCCACAACGAAGTTGCGCGCTTTCTCCTGTTGGCGAGCCCGCAAGCCAGGGTCGCGCGTAAGCTCTTCGATGGCATCGGCGATTTTGACCGGATCGGGAGCCGCGAAGCACACCTCGCCATCCTTGAAAACAGCGCGCGTGCTTTCGCTATCGATCTCGACGACCGGCAGGTTGCAGGCCATCATCTCCAGCGGAACAAGTGAGTAGTTGGTCGTGGAAAAGACGACGCCAATGTGGCATTTGCGGTAGACCTCTGCAAGTTTTTCTGTCGGCAAGATACCCCTCTCCTCGTAACTAAAGGATTGGGCGTTGTTCTCCGGCACTTCGCCGAACATCACCACACGGAATCGAAAACCACGGCGATGCAACTCCTCGAATGCGGCGATGCCGAGCCGTTTCGCCCGGCGGGGCGTATAGCCCCGGGCATAGAAGGCGATGCGGATTTCTTGAGCACTCGAATAATTGAGCTCCGCCGTTGGCTCCGGAAAGTAGACATCGTGATCGACCGCCAACTCCCACTTCCTGACCCACATGCCGAACGCCTGCATTTTTTGCGTGAGCCAATCACCGGCGCACAGCCCGCAAAGCCCCATTCGATAAGTTTGCTCCGCCACGAGATAATTTTCTCCGGCCATATGGAAAAAGGGCTCGTAGTCTTGGATGAAGTAGAAGCGTTCCTTGAAGTTCGGCGTTGAAATCACGGGATACACGGTCCAGCAATCCGTTGCGATGATCACGTCGCCGGACATTTGCCGCGTATCGTCCGGCAGGTAATTGACAAAGACATTCCCGTTGACGGGGCGATACCACCTTTGGATACGGGCTTTTACATCGCTTGGATTATCGCCCAGGTTTTGAACCCAAATCGTTTGACGGTGTCCCAAGCGCTCCAAAATCTCCACAAATCGGAAGATAGTCATGTGGCCGCCTGCACCGCGAATGAAATCGGGAATGACCCAGTGAATGTCGAGGCGGCGTGCGTCGAACACGCGACTGATTGGCTTTAAGGCCGCGCGCGGCTGCCCGGCGCTGCGCGGGTCGTCGCGCATCCAACCCTTTTCGGCGCTGCGAGGAGCGGGAATGCTGACGTGTCTTGGCTCGAACGCGGGCAATTGCGATCGCCGCTTCGGATAATAGCAAACAGCTCGAAATCCCTGCGCTTTGACGATGAGAGGAAACGCATGTTCAAGCGCGTGCGCGACGGTTGTGTCGAGCTGACCTTCCTCCGGCTCGAAGTCTTCAGACGAAGTGAAAGCGTCAACCAAAACACGAAAAGCGGACGTACGGAACCAACCCATGGAGCTGGCCGCGAATTCCGCTATTTTCGGTCTTTCCATTTTGGGTAGATTTGCGCGCTCGAGAGCGGAATCAATTAACGGCCCGCAAGCGCCCCACTCGATGTATTTTTTGATGTCCCGGTAATTGTCGGCAAAAAAGAATCCAACATCTTCATTCTCGGCCAAATAATTCATTATGCAGTCGACCAATTCCGGTCCACCCAACATCTGTTCTAGCGCGTATTTCCGCCAATTGCCGCCAAAGTCTGTGTGCGGGCTTTTTTTCGAATGGAGATGGGCGACGATATCGTAATCACTCCACATCTGTGGAAACGCGGTCAGCATCGGTCCGACGTCGCGGCCTCTGTTCTCGACGAGTTGAACTTTGAAGGAAAAGCGCGGATTCCGCCGCGCCAAATAGTGCAAAATGAATCGCACGTCCGCTGCCGTGCAAGCCGTCACGAAGAGATCGAGGGAAAAATGAATTCTCGTCAACGCATGATAGACTTCCTCTATGTACTCCGGATAGTAGGCGTGGACATGCACGGCGAGCCGCAGCCTGCCCGTTGCCGCGGCAGCAGCAGCGTGGGTTTGATCCGCCGGATCTAGTGTAACCGAATCGGGCGAGCGCAGCTTCCAATGCGCCGGCATCCCGGCGCGCAGGAATTGATGCAACGGCGAGTCTTGCGCATTGGCAAATTCGGGATAGTTTTTGAGGAAATACCAGGTATCGAATTCAGGAGAGGGGTTTCGATTTTCCCGCCATCCATGTTGGGTATAATGGAGAAACGGGTCGATCCCCGCCTTGCGCACATCCTCATACATTGAAAGATAATATTCCCGATCGAACAAGGCTTCCAATTTGCGCTGTTCGGCGGCGAGCGCCCGGTAATCGATGGCGCCGGGTTCAGCGAGTTTGGAACCTGCTCTCCCCCATTCGAGAGAACGGTAATTATCGATGCAATGCCGTAATGGATCGATCGACTGGAAATCGACCTGCGGGTGACTGGCGATATATCCCGCGATATCAAAACGCGGATTCGGCGTCCGGCCTTCCCGCCACCCGTGCCGGATATAATGCAATACGGGGTTCCAACCAGCGTTTTTCACGTCGGCATAGGCAAGTGTGTAGAACACGCCGTCGAAAAACGGCGACGGGCTCAATCCGCGCCGCCAGCCGTGCTTCAAGAAATGGGTTACACTGGGTTTTTCGTGCGCACCCACCTGGGACGCATAAAACCCTAAATCGAATAATCCCGACTGGAGGAGCAGCGTGGCGTCCCGTTTTGTGCGTCCAACGATCATTCCCATAAGCGGGTCAGCGAAAGACTTCATCCTGTTCTCGTTCGTTCAGCGCGTTTTTTCAAAGATCAAAATCCCCAGTTCGACCTCGCGGATTCCATCTCGTTCACGGAAGAACTAAGCGCGCATCACCGCAACGACGTCATGGTGGAGGTCCCAGGCACATTCGGTCACGCTTACAAGGTTAACGTCTGGAATTTCCTCAAAGAAGCGCCAGTACCAATCAACTTGGACGAATGAGGCACCATACCCGGGCGACTTTGGAATGTCCGCATAACCATATCCATCCCGATAATATCCGCGAATTGCAGCGGTTCGATTGCCCCCCGTCAGGTAATCGACTTTACCATAGACCTGAGAGCGTAAAGCTTTGCGCCCATGACTAGAAAATACAGCGATACCACCGGGCCTCAGCCATGAAACAAATTTATTCAAAAGTATTCTTGCTGAGCTTTCTGGGAGATGAGTAATTACAGATCCTGACCAGATCAAATCAAATTTCGCAGGTGTGCTCAACGTCTCCAAATCAGTTGTAGAAAGCCATGAAGTCGCTGCAAATTTCTCGGCACAAAACATGACTCCGTCCTCCACAATATCGGACGCGACGACAGCTGCATTGGGGTAGGCAGCTCGCAGCCATCTCAAGACCCGGCCATGGCCGCACCCAAAATCTAAGATCGATTTAAACTCGCTTTTTCTCCAGACGCAGGCAATCGCCTGGATAGCAGCCAAGGCGCCGGAACCAACAAGCATGTAATGTTCCTCCCTGCCTTGAAACATCTGGTCTCTTATTGCGATATCCGAATCAACTTGTTCACCAGAGATTGAATGCCTTTTAAATGCGACCTCTGCAGAATTCACAGTTTCGCGTGCTATGAGTTTTGATGCTTCGTTGTACATATTTATTACCCGACTAGCTAGATTACGTGGGGGTCGCGGTCCACATCTCTTCCACCCCGCATTGCGTGCAAACAAACTCGCGGCGGCGGTCCGCGGAATAACACCCGGGCGAAAATTCCATTACCAGCGTGCCGTTTTCCAGATCAGGGACTGCCAGTCATCCATGCGCTGTGCGTTTGAGAACCGTGATGCAGTCGTTATCGGGCTCGCCCCAACTTAATATCTGTTGGTGGACAACATCAAAGCCAGAACGAACAGCAATATGCTTGAAAATAGCGGCGCTCATGAAATTCCGCCAATGCGGGTTTTGCCTGAAATCGCCGCCAGGGTTAGCCGTATAATTCGAATGATGGACGAACGCGTAAGCGTCCGCCTCTAAGACGCGGGCAAACTCCGGGATATAGGAAAGGATGATTTCAAGATCGAAGTGGACCATCGCGTCGAAGCTGTAGAGAAAGGTGAATGCCGACGTGTCGAGACCCTCGAGGCCGGCGCCGTCATTGCGTACGGCACTCGTGCGGTCGCGTGGAAAATGGGTTTCCAAATGCGACACACACTCAGGATTAACATCCACCATGGTCACATGACCTGCGCCCGCCTCCAGCAGCTTGCGCGTATTGCGGCCATACCCGGCCGCGAAGTCGATTGTCTTGCTGTAATCGATAGGATAGCGGGCCAGAATGGGTTCGATAAGCGTTGTCCATTGCTGGTCCATGTGCGATGCGGCCGCGCCATGATAAGATACGGCGGTTTCCGCGCCCCAGAGGAACGCTTCGGCGTTAACTATTTCGTTTAAACGGGGAGTCGAGCTCGCCATGTCACATATCATCTGTATTCAGGTCGAAGCAGCAGATTGCTTCTGCATTGCTCTAACGTTGGCTTGAGAATAACTCATGATGGGTCTTCCGAAAGCGCTGTCGCTATTTCGCGGCGTGCTAGCGGCTTCTGCGCGCCAGCTTCGCAAGGCAAGATAAGATAACGGCGTTTCTCCCCGCGGCCAAACGCCACGAAATGATCGTAACCGGAACGCCAATTGTGGCTTTTCAAGGCTTTGGCCACGTCTGGATTGTTTGCAAGATAAGCCTGTTCGTCATAGTTTTCAGCTGTGACAATTGGAAAAGCGGGCCGGAACGGGCTACGTTCTCCGGCAGACCAAGAGGTTTGGCGGACACAATTATAGACGCGAAAATCATGGTAGTGATGCTCGGCCAGAAAGTCCATTATTTCCTTGCTGTGAAAAAGGGTCGCATCGAAGTGGAGTTTTTGGGATTGGTTTTCGCGCAGTTCGTTGCACCAGCCGGGAAGCGCCGCGAAGCCGAATGCTCTGTAGAGGGAAGGTAAATCACTTTCGGTTGCGATATATGAATAGCTCTCCACCCTGCGGGCAAGGTCGCTGTCTGAAATCAACGCGTATTCGCATCCGAGGACGTAAATAGCTTGGCAGTTAAGAAAAAGTTCCGCGTGTCGAAGGAGAAGCCCAATTATTGAGGAAGTCTTGGAAAAGTCTGTTGCCCGCACTTCTTCCGACAATTCCAGACGCGAGGGAGGAAATTCACGCAAGAAATCTGGACCGCGGGTATGGATTTCGAACTGCCAGTTCAAGTGCGAAAGGAGTTGAGAAACAGGCTCACGAACGACCGAAAAATATTCTATAGGACGGTCCAGCCACACCAAAGAAGAAGCAAAAACCTCTCTGGGAATATGCGCGCTGAGCCAATCGCTACGACGCGCACCGTAAAGAAGTTTGGGGTTTGGGATCCCCTCTCTGTAGTGCTCCAGTCCTCGATGGGAGCATGACCACAGCACGCGATTTACGGTGGTCCCACCGGTTTTTGGCACGTGGACAAAAACGATTAATGGAAACCGCTCGACGTCATGTGCAGGCATTTGCCTATCCGAGTGCACCGTTATCATTAACTGCCTATCTACCCCACCTTAGCGTTCGAGCACCAATAAAATAAATCCGGCATCCTCCGGATTGTTGTCATCCTGGTATTAGGCGCCATTTGGTTCCAAGCTTACAGTAGCCAATGGAACACCTCGGTACGAGCCACCTCGCTTCTAAGGTCAGTTGGGTTCGACATGCTCCGGTTGCCACGTCTTTCGCCAATAGAAGCCGTCGATTCCCGCCCGTCTATTTGCGCAGCACGACTGAAAAGTCGAGCATGCCTCTGGCTGTTGGGCGCAGGTCAACAAGCTGGAAGCTGGACATTTGCGAATCCGTGAGCGATCGCATGAGGGCCAAAAAACTGTCTGGCGTCAGTACCCAGCAATGGGCATCCGAATATGCGTGCTCGGCCTTTTCAGCTAGCATCAAAGACTCCGCATAATCCAGCTTAGGGCCGGGAACTGGATTGCCAGCCCATACGTCGTGGGCGATCACATCGGGTGCACTATAATAAAAGTGGTCAAACACTTGCGCAAACGATGGATGTTTGAGTGCAGATTTATGGGCCACCAAAGCATCCGTGAACGTGCTTTCACGTCTATAGATATCAAACGTATACCTTTTATCTGGAATAACCAGCAATAGTATTCCTCCTGCCTTTAATTTTGAGTGCAATTGCGCTAGCCAGTCTATAATATCGGGCACGTGCTCAATGACGTGCGAAGCGCTGATCCAGTCATACCTATCCAGGATTTGATCGTATCCTTCGCGAAGGTTGAATTGCACTGGCACAACATACTCAGGATTATGTCCTGGAAGACGCTTGGCCACGTCTCTCAAATACTCTTCTGTGTTCCAGTCGGCAAAATCGCATCGTCCTTCTGATGGCTCGATGAACGGGAGATCGAACGCACCGATTTCAAGGCCACATTCGATTGAGGGAACGACATATTCTAGAAAATGCGACCGATGACGAAGGAATCGCGCATCGCGCCTCGGATTCTGAGAAGGTAGCATGGGTTCAGCGGTCATGGTTTTGCAAGCTGGCACATCCCCTCACATTGGTTTGAGCCTAGCATTTGAAATTCTGCCGGGGCTTATCAAAGCCAAGCGTCTATCAAGAGACTAAATTGTAACATGACCTTCCTTTTTTCATATCCTGAGAACTCTGTAGGCTCACTAGGTCTAGCGGGACCAAAGGTCGTCAGCGAGAGCTATCACTAAATCGTGGTGACGGAAAGGGTCAGGTGGCAACGGCTTAAGCTTTCGCCTTGACGACCTCAATTCCGACGGTGAACTTTACACCGAGAATTATTTTCGGCAACTGGTCGTAGCTATCGAGGCGACGCCAGTTTTTCTCGGCGAGCTCGGTCAGCTTGAAATTCATGGCGAGCGCGGTCTTGTTTGAGAGTCAATCATTGGACCGCACTGTTCGGCGGCGGGCTGTCGCGATGAGCTTTCGATGGGGTTGGTCGTCCGCAGGTGCTTCAGTTGCTCAGCCGCGAAGTCATACGATTTCCGGCTGTTCGGCAAAAGCGGGGGGCCGGTCGGCGAATGCCTGATTCATTCGTCCGTCCCAAAGGCGCACGCCCCCAGTGATTCCAGCAGTGTTGCAAACAATCTTCACATTAGCTGGAAATGGAAACTCTATCAGCTTCGCATTGCCCCCGCCAATGTATAACACGTCATAGCTTATAACAGTTTCGAGGATGCCGATAACTTTGCGCACACGCTTGTTCCAGCGTCGCCGGCCGACAGTCTCAAGCGCCGCCTCGCCCACATACTCGTCATAAGTCTTACGCTTGCGAATGGGATGCTGGCTGAGTTCTAGATGTGGTGCGATCTCGCCGTCGCGGAACAAAGCAAAACCCATGCCCGTGCCCATCGTCAAAACGCATTCGAGACCGCAGCCGGTAATAACTCCTAGGCCTTGGATGCTGGCATCATTGAGCAAGCGCACTGGTCTGTCCAATGCTTCCTCGAGAACTGCACCAAGCTTGAAACCATGCCACAATTTGGTACCGAGATTGGGAGCCGTCAAAACGGAATCCGCGCGCACGACCCCTGGGAAACCGATTGAGATCCGATCAAACTGTCCCAGCCCATGTGAGAGCTTGATCAACGCCGCGACAACTGCCTCTGGCGTGGCTGGCTTCGGCGTCTTGACGCGCGCCGGGTCTGAAGACATCTCTCCTGATTCTTCGAGGACTGCCGCCTTGAGATGACTGCCGCCGATGTCGATGGCAAGAGTCAGTGGCTCCGCCCGTCCTGCGTGATCATTGGTGTGTATCATTTCTCACCCCCTGGACCTATATCGGCCGCGTGGCCCCGTAGCTGTGCCGCTTTGACTCCCACTTCACAAGCTTCAACCAAACTTGCATCGCCGTTAAGCACTTCGAACTCGGTTCGCTCGCCTTCACGCCAGAAGCGAATATCGAATTTGTGCCGGCCTAGCCGAAGATCGCGTATCGTTAAGTCCGGCAACCATTCCGGGAGCAACGGGTCGACATAGAGTTTATTCCGTGGCGCGTCGGGCAGAAACCCCAGCATGGCCTGCGTCAACATGAAGATCGATCCAGCAGCCCACGCCTGCGGTACATTGGCGCCAATATATTGTACCGGAAACGTCATCACATCACGTTGAAACGCAGTGTAGAGCTCAGGCAATTGGTTCAGCAGGAAATAGCTTCCGCCAATGCTGATGTCATGCGCGATCCGGCCCGCTTCCGCGCCAAAGCCATTGAGTTTAAACCCCATTGCGATGATTCCATTGTCGTGCGGCCACACCGATCCAGTCTGATAATTGTAGGGATTGAATGCCGGATTATCGGCTGAGAGCGTGCGGATGCCCCATCCTGTCCACATGTCCGGCGCCATCAGACGTTCCACAACAAGCTTGGCCCGTTCACGCGGCACGATGCCACTCCAAAGGCAATGGCCCGCATTCGAGGCGACAGTCAGGACTTTTTTCTTGTCGCCGTCGAGCGCATAGGCATAAAAACCTAGTTCGTCGTCCCAAAATGCCGCGTTGAACCGTTCGAACAGGGCGGCGGCCTTTGCCCGCAACTTCGCCGCGCGATCGCCTTTTCCGAGCGCGTCAAACACCTCAGCCGTGCGGAGCCAAGCACTGTAAACATAACCCTGGAGCTCACAGAGTGCTTTCGGTCCTCTCACGAGCGAGCCGTCCGGATAGACGACGCAGTCGCCAGAGTCCTTCCAAGCCATGTTCTCGTAACCAACAGGCGATCGCGTCTGGTATTCTTGGAAGCCGTCCCCATCACGGTCTCCGTAATTATCGATCCAAGTCAGACAGCCCTCAACGGTCTCAAGATGCCGCTCCAGTAAGGCTCGATCGCCAGTTGCGCGCCAAGCCGCGTGCAGGGTGATCAAATAGAGCGGCGTGGCATCCGCAGTGCCATAATAAGGCGTGTGCGGAATCAGTCTGAAATGGGCCAGCTCACCGTAGCGCAATTCGTGGAATATCTTGCCCGGCTCGGCGTCCCGGTAGGGATCGTCTACCTTCGCCTGAAGAGAGCCGAGGATGTCTAATGAGCCTCTCGCAAATTCCGGATAGATCAAAATGTTCTGCAGCGAGACAATGAGACTGTCGCGTCCAAATGGCGCGATGAACCAAGGAAGCCCGGCGGCAGGCAAAAAGACGGTATGGTCCATCCCTTTGATAGGCATGCGAAGCGCGGCCATGTCTTCCAGCGCGCGGCGAAAAAGCCGATAGAATT
Organism: uncultured Alphaproteobacteria bacterium; assembly: GCA_963851225.1. GTDB lineage: Bacteria > Pseudomonadota > Alphaproteobacteria > Rhizobiales > Beijerinckiaceae > Methylocapsa. The sequence goes on from CAWKON010000054.1 coordinate 239,481, forward strand.
CTTCATTGCTGGTCTGAATTTTTGCCACAGTCCGCAGCCAATCGGCAAGGGTTTCGGCGTGGCTGGACTTAGGATGATGCTCGGTGCAATCATTTGGTGGGGCCGCATGTTCGTCGTTGTCCGTCAAGGTATAGAGAAGACATGTATGCCAAGCTTCTCCGGGTTTGAGCGCGACCTCGAAACTAAGTCGGCCATTTGCATAGACTGCCTCTTTAGGAAAGCGATGCGCGGAAATTGTAACCGCTCTGCTGAAATCGCCATTGCGATAGGTCGTGCAAAGCTGTTGGCGAGTCTGCGCCCATTCGGTTGTGATCCGCCCGCGGCGGACAATATTGCCTGATTTGACCTCGAAGAGATCCGCGAAGTCGCAGCGGATGGCGATCTCAAGCTGGAATTTTACCGGCTTCATACTGTTGTTCGTAATGTCGAGATCCTCGTGCATTCCACGATGAATCCAACGGCCGATGGTTAAGCCGAGCGTACGAGGCGCGATGATACCCGCTTCCGTCGCGAAAGACCGATTGGTAAGGAAGATGCGCGCTGCGTAATAAGTGATAGGGCCGCCGTTCAGTAACTCCCAAGGTTCTCCATTGGAGTAGACAGTCCAACTGCTAACGACGCGCGTATCAAGAAAGTAAAGGCCTCTTTCGCTTGGCCAATTGATTTGCCCGTCGGGGCTGCTAATCAGGACGGTCTGGCCCTGATGGATCGAAATCTGAGGAGGACCGATCTGGACCTTGAACGACATGGCGAGGCTCTCTCGTTGAGCGGTCACTTTCAGGACCGGGAAAAATGATTAAGCTTCGTCGCCCCGTACGGTTAAGACTCGGTCACTTCTCCGTCGCGGCAATCGACGTGGCGCTATGGCCGCCGAACTCTACGGCTGGAACACTCTGGCTGTACGAATGACTATGGTGTAGCTCCAGATTATTGCTACGCCATCGTCAATCAGCACGCCGTTCTGTCGATCCGACAATGCACCGAATTGTGAAATCATTGAATAAAATTTAGGCGGCGGGGGCGTTACTGTTTCCACAGGAAGGCCCCTCGGGTTCACCACTTTCAGCGAACTGTATAAAAATTATCACACAACTTATGTTCGATGGTTGACCAAACCCATCGGAACTTGCCCGTGAGCAAATCGATGATACTCAAAAAGGCCGACCCGCGAACAATTTGCGCCAACTTTGCCGCTAAACCGGCCGTGTTGTTCGCCAACACCTTGTTCCAAAGTCGCCTCCGTCAAGCGCGACAGCTTGGCCTTCACCAAGGTGAATAGGTCCATGGCCACGGAGATCCATAGTGACTCTGGGATCCAGTGTAATAGGGAACGCCGGATGAGCGTCTGATCCTGCGTGGACGTGGCTGACCCCTATCGACCTTATACTCGCCGCTTGGACCTGTCTCATCCTCGGCGACGTTATACTCGCCCCCCGGGGTATCGCCGCCCACCACGACCTGGGTATTTCCCAGGCCATTCTCCTTCACCAGCGCAAAAAGTATGGTGGCATTCTTAGGCGAGATGCGCACACAGCCATGCGAGACGGGTCTGCCAAGATTCTTTACCTCGAAGCTGCCGTGGATAGCATGACCGTCTCTCATAAAGAAAATGGAATGGGGCATGGGAGAGTTGTCCCACTGTTTGCTATACCAAATTTCGTTCATGGAGGTGGCAACATAAGTTCCCGATGGAGTTGAATATCCTACTCGGCCAGTGGATACCGGCCATTGATATCTTTCTACTCCATTTAAAGAAACTGTCATTTGTTGATTTGTTTTGTCGATGTCGACGAGAACAGAGCCCGCATGAGCCGTCACCGGAAGGAGGGCACATGTCGCGTTAACAGCGGTCAACAAAAGTGCAATTTTCATCAATTGATTTAAGGATGTGCCCATGTGCCCCCCACGGATTCGGAAATGAGAAATTTTACGCCGCTTCGTAGTAATTCCCCGCAATCTACGACGTGAACGCCGAACTGGCACGGATGGTTCCTTTTTCCAGGCTAGCCTTGTGACTTTTCATGGAATAGGGACCCTGTTTGAGGGGTCGTTTTCATCCGAATGGGACCCCTTAATGCGGGTTCGACAGAATGCTTCCGGTTTTTATCGGAGGCGTTTGTTTTTGGATGTTGGTTGTGGAGACGATTGCAAAGATACGGCGTCTTGCGCTGGTTCAGGGAAAGTCGATCAAGCAGATTTGTCGAGAGCTGAAGGTCTCGCGCAAAGTGGTGCGCAAGGTTCTGCGCTCGGGTGAGACGGAGCTCCATTACGAGCGTAAGCACCAGCCTCTTCCTCGGATGGGGGTTTGGCGCAAGGCACTTGACCAGCTGCTTTCGGTCAATGCGTTGAGACCGCCGCGGGAACGGCTGACACGGATCCGGATTTATGAAGAGCTGCGAGGTCTTGGCTATAATGGCAGCTACAGTTCGGTCTGGCGGCACGCGCGGAGCTGGGAGAAGGAGCGCGGAAGCGCGGCCGCCGAGGCCTATGTTCTGCTGATCTTCGCGCCGGCGAGGCCTACCAGTTCGACTGGAGCCATGAGGCCGTTGTGATTAATGAGGTGACGACGATCGTGAAGGTCGCGCACGTCCGTCTCTGCCACAGCCGCATGATGTAGTTTGTCAGCGCCTGCCCCCGCGAGACGCAGGAGATGGTGTTCGACGCCCACGAGCGGGCCTTCGCCGTTTTTAAAGGCGCCTGCACGCGCGGCATCTACGATAATATGAAAACTGCGGTGGAGACGATCTTCGTCGGCAAGGACCGGCAATATAATCGGCGGTTCCTGCAAATGTGCACCCATCATCTGGTAGAGCCCGTCGCTTGCACGCCTGCATCTGGCTGGGAGAAGGGTCAGGTCGAGAACTAGGTGGGTCTCGTTCGCGAGCGCGTCTTCACGCCCCGATTGAAGTTCAAGACCTATGACGAGCTAAATGCTTGGCTCACCGATAAGCTCATCGCTTATGCCAAGGCTCTTCTGCATCCAGAACGTCCCGAGCACACCATTTGGGAGATGTTCGAGGAGGAGCGGCCGAAGCACGTTGCCTATCGCGGCCGGTTCGATGGATTCCACGCTTTGCCGGCTTCCGTCTCGAAGACCTGCCTGGTTCGCTTTGACAATAACAAGTACTCGGTCAGCGCGGACGCCATTGGCCGGCCGGTCGAGATTTACGCTTACGCCGATCGGATCGTCTTCCGCCAGGAGGGGCGCGTCGTTGCGGAGCATCCGCGCTGCTATGGGCGCGGCGAAACGATCTATGATCCGTGGCACTACGTGCCGATCCTGGTTCGCAAGCCGGGCGCCTTGCGCAATGGCGCTCCGTTCAAGGATTGGGTACTGCCCGCCGCCTTGGAGCGCGTGTGGCGAAAACTTGCCGGTTCCGATGACGGCGACCGCCAGACGGTCAAAGGTCTTGCCGCCGTGCTGACGGACGGATTGCTGGCGGTCGAAGTTGCCTGCGCTGAAGCCGTGACTGAAGGGCTTCATAGCGCCGATGTCATTCTCAACATTCTCGCGCGGCGGCGCCATCCCGGTCCTTCTCCGATCATCCTCACCCCGAAAGCACTTAGGCTGCAGCATGCCCCTGTCGCCGATTGCGCTCGACATGATGAACGCACTCAAGCTCTATGGCATGAGAAACGCCTACGACGAGACCCTTGCAACGGCCATTAAACGGCAGCATGAACCTCAGCACTTTGTCGGCGATCTCCTCAAAGCCGAGATCCATGAAAAGCAAGCTCGATCTATCAAATATCAGCTAAACCGTAAGGGAGTTCCCCCGGCTTTGCCGGGGTGATAGTAGGAGTTTGACGTTTTCAGCAGTCCACCGACGAAATCTCCCGTCGTGAGCCGCCAAGCACACGATGAGGAAATTTCGCGATGGACGAATATGAGAGCTTAAGTCACACGAGGTGGGACTGCAAATACCATGTCGTGTTCATTCCCAAATGCCGCAGAAAGGCGCTTTACGGCGAACTTCGGCGTCATCTTGGGGAGGTGTTCAGAAAATTGGCCGCGCAGAGGGAGAGCCGGATCGAGGAGGGGCATTTGATGCCCGGCCATGTTCACATGATAATTGCGATCCCTCCGAAATGCGCGGTTTCTCAGGTGGTCGGTTATATCAAGGGCAAGAGCGCGATCCATTTGGTGCGGGTTTATGCGGAACGGAAACGCAATTTCGTGGGGCAGCATTTTTGGGCGCGCGGATATTTTGTTTCGACCGTGGGGCGGGACGAAGAGGTGATCCGGGAATATATCCGCAACTAGGAACGCGAGGACATGCGATTGGAGCAGTTGAATCTGTGGCGGTGACGCTGCGTAGTCGCCTTTAGGCAGCCCAAAGAAATCGGGGCCGCGTCAGCGACCCCATAGCCGCTTTGAGCGGCTCACCCCTTAAAGCCCCCGGCTTTGCCAGGGATACTTACCCTCGGCCCTTCGCCTCGAGCATTTTGCCGTCGTTGCCCGTAATGAACATTTCGATCATTTGCGAGGGCGGAATGTCTCCAATTCTTACGCGGGAAAAATCCTCGGTGCGGCCGGTCCCGCCACTTTCCGTCAGAACCCGCAAGAGTTTTCCCGCTTGCGCGGCGAGATGCGCGCGTATTGCTACGTCGCCCGCCTCGCGAAGTCGCTTGGCCCTTGCCTTCACGATCTCCCGCGGGACCGGCGGCATTTTCGCGGCCGGCGTTCCGGGCCGCGCCGAAAACGGAAAAACATGCAGATGCGTCAGGCCGCAGTCTTCCACAAGCGCGAGCGTATTTTCGAACATGGCGTCCGTCTCGGTTGGAAAACCCGCGATCAGATCGGCGCCAAACACGATTTCGGGCCGCAACCGGCGCAATTCAGCGCACAGGCGCACTGCATCGGCGCGGCTATGGCGCCGCTTCATGCGCTTTAAAATAAGATCGTCGCCCGATTGCAGCGAGAGATGGAAATGCGGCATGAGGCGCGGCTCATTGGCGAAAGCGTCAACGAGTTCCAAGTCCGCCTCGATGCAGTCGATCGAGGACAACCGCAGCCGTTCGAGTTCTGGCGTCGCGCGCAAAATCGCCTTGACGAGATCTCCCAGCGCAGGGCCGCCACACAAATCGGTGCCATAGGATGTCAGATCGACGCCGGTCAGGACAATCTCGCGGAAACCCTTGCTCGTCAAACGTTGGGCCGCGCGGATAACCGCATCCATTGGCACCGAGCGCGACGGGCCGCGTCCGAATGGAATGATGCAAAAGGTGCAACGGTGATCGCAGCCGGTCTGGACGCCAAGAAAGGCGCGAGTGTGATCCTCGACACCCTCGCGCAAAATCGTTGGAGCGGCCTTGGCCGTCATGATGTTTGAGACCTGCCCATGCCGCCGCCAGGCGTCCAGCTCGCCGGATCGGCTTTTTCCGCATTGCCGATCACCCGGAAAACTTCCGGCATGGCGGCGAATCGATCTGGATCGATCTGGGCCGCGCAGCCGGTGACGGCGATCTCGGCTTCGGGCCGCTCGCGCTTGACGCGGCGAATGGTTTGCCGCGCCTGCCTCACCGCTTCTGCTGTCACCGCGCAGGTGTTCACAATGACGAGATTGCTCCGCCCGCACGCCAAGGCGGCGCGGCGCATGGCCTCCGACTCGACAAGATTGAGCCGGCAGCCGAAGGTCAAGACTTCGACATCTTGTGGATCGCGCTTCCGGTAATATCACGCCGCGATGTCCTTGAAGAGAACGGGATCGAGAAGCACTTCGAATTCGATATTCGACCGGGCCGGTCATCGTGACATGGCCGTCGCTCTCCCGCCATTCGATCTCGAGATCGCCGCCCGGCAGGCTGACGATGGCGTCGCGGCCAGTGAGGCCCTTCCGCGCGGCCGCGACGAGGGCGGCGCAGGCGGCCGAACCGCAGGCGCGGGTCAAGCCCGCGCCACGCTCCCAGACTTTTAGCGCGATGTGCGTGCGGGAAGCGACGTGAGCGAGCGAAATATTGGCGCGTTCCGGGAAAAATAGGATGATTTTCGAGCAAGGGGCCGATTTTCGCAAGATCATAGGCCTCGATGTCATCGACCCAGAAAATCGCATGGGGATTGCCCATGTTCACGGCCGAGGGAGTATGCAAAATTGGCGCGTCGATTGGACCGATCTGCAATTCGATCTTGCGCGTGTCATGAAATGGCTCGCGGAGCGGGATTTCGTTCCAGGCAAGGCGCGGGCAACCCATATCGATGGCAAAAACCGTCTCGGTCCTACGCAGGCATTCAAGCCGCCCGGCGGCGGTCTCCAAGACAAGCCTTTCGCGTGGCGTTTCTCGCGTCAGAATAAAGGCGACACAGCGCGTGCCGTTGCCGCAGGCCTCGGCTTGCGAACCGTCGCTGTTGTAAATCGTCATGAATGCATCGGCCTTGGCCGAACGCGGTTCATGCAGCACCATGAGCTGATCGAAGGAAAGGCCTTCGCCACGGGAAATCGCGCGCGCCTCCGCGCCGCTGACACTCAAGCCGCTGCCGCGCAGATCGAGTACGGCGATCTCGTTGCCGAGCCCATTCATTTTGACGATGCGCCTATTTGCGAGCGGGCTCAAACGGAGCAAATCCTTTCATCCATGGCTTCACATCCGTCTGGCATCGGACTGCGGGCCGCCTCATTTTAACGGAAATTGGCCCGCAGAAGGTACCTAATTGCGAAACCGGCCTTGGCTGCGGCCGGCCATTTCGTCTCGTTTGCGGGAACAAAAGGCGCGGCACGCGAATTGCTCCCCCATCATATAGAAAAACCTCGGCGGGAACTGAGATTTAACGCAGCCCGTTGTTTTTCTGTGCGAGGATTGGCGCAGTCTCGCGCGACGGGCAATCGAGAATGGAGTCGTTGGCGCAAACCACAATTTTGGAGCGGTACATGAGGTTAGTCAGCATCACCCATTCGCGCAGCGTCGAATTGGCCTTCGGCCTGTTTTTGGCGGTCTTGGCCGCGCAATCGGGGCCCACTTTTGCGCAGGCCCCCGCCGCCACGCCCGATGCCGGAGGTACAGCGCAAGCCCCTGTCTCGCCTGATGTCAACCCAAAACCAGCTCCCTCCGCTCCCGCCGAAACCGGCTCCAGCCCCCCGCCGGGGGTACCGGACGACGCCTCGGCGGTGACCCTTGAGCTCACATCCCATCCAGTGGCCTTCACGAGCGCAAGCGCGGAATGGGCGAACGGTTTCAAGACGGTAATAGGCGAGATAGCCAAGGTCAAAGGGGCCATCAAAAAGGCCGGGCTAACTCAGACGGGACATCCTTTCGCACTGTTTCTGGCAACCGGTGACAAAAACTTTCAGTTCGAGGCGATGGTGCCGCTTGCCGGAAATCCCGAGGGCAAGGAGCTCTCCGATGGCGTGAAAATTGGCGAGTCCCCTTCCGGCAAGGCCATCAAGTTCCTGCATCGCGGCGCCTATGACGATATCGATTCAACCTATGATCTCATCACCGCTTTTCTCGATGAAAAAGGGCTCGAATCGCAAAACCGTTTCCTCGAGGAATATCTTACCGATACGACCGAGCCGGACGACGCCAACCTAGAGGCCGACATTTACGTTTTTCTCAAATAGCCTCCCAGAATTCCGGCCGCGCTTGCGAAAGCCTGCCGCCAATACGCACCGGTGCAATTTTCACCGCAAGACCCGTGGCGCCGATCTCGACAGCGATGCCGCAGAGAGTTGCCGCACCAGATGCTGGTTCGAACCGCGATGCGGGCAGCTTTGTCGTAAACCTGCGAATAGGTTCCTCCTTTTCCATTCCGATCACCGAATCATAATCCCCCGTCATTCCGGTGTCGGTCACAAACGCCGTGCCATTTGGCAGGATCTGATGATCGGCGGAAGGCACATGGGTGTGGCTGCCCGCAACGAGCGACACGCGGCCATCGACGAAATGCGCGAACGCCTGCTTTTCGCTCGATGCCTCGGCATGGAAATCGACAACCAATGCATCGCAGCCAACTCCTAAGGGGCAGGCCGATATTTCGCGCGCGATCGCCGCGAAAGGATCGTCCATGGCATCCATGAAAACGCGGCCCAAGAGATTTATCGCAAGTACATGGGCGCCGGTAGCCGTTTCGAAGAGGTTGGCACCGCCACCGGGCGTCCCGCGCGGATAGTTGAGCGGCCGGAGCAGACGCGGCTGGCGGGCAATGAAGACGAGCGCCTCGCGCTGGTCGAAAGCATGATTGCCAAGCGTCACGCAGTCCGCGCCCGCCGCGAGAATATCGGCACAGATCCTCTCGGTGATCCCAAATCCGCCGGCCGCGTTCTCGCCATTAACAATAACGAAGTCGAGCCCCCATGCCCGACGCAATTTGGGCAAATTTTCCAACAGAACCGCGCGGCCGGCCCGGCCGACGACGTCGCCGATAGCCAGGAGGCGCATACTAAAGAAGCACCCGGCAGCTGATCAACTCGCGCTCCGTGAGCACGAAATCGAGACTTTCGTCGTGTTCCTCGTGCGGAATTTTTGGAAACTCCTGGCTCGCATAGGCAACGCCAACCGCGCAAATCGGCTTTTTGGCCCGCAACTCGGCCAAAGTGCGGTCGTAGAAGCCCGCGCCATAGCCGATCCGGTGCCCCGTGCGATCGAACGCGGCCAGAGGCACGAACAAAAGATCGGGCGCGGCTTCTGGCGCGGCGGGCAGGGGCTCCTCGATCGCCATTTTACCTGGTAGGGTCGGTTCGCCATGCCGCCACAGCCGGAACGTAAGGGGCGTCCCCCGCCGCCCGGTGATTGGCAAGGCGGTTTTGATGCCGGCCTCGCCAAGTTTTTCGAGGAGAGGCAAGGTCGAGGGCTCGCCCGCGAGAGGAAAATAGGCCGAGACGATCGCCGGGCGCAAGCGCAGGACGAGTACGAGCCCTTCGGCCGCGAGATGCTGGGCGTAAGCGGCGGCGGTCTCGGTGCTCGTCTCGCCCCGCTGCGCCAAAGCCCGCGCGCGCAGGGCCGACTTCGTGAGGACCATGTCGCAACCGGCTGGAAGAATTGCAAGCGCGGGGCCACGATGGCCGTGGGATATCGATCCCGGGAACCTACAACGTAGGTGGGCGCCGTGTGGCCAAGCCCACGGGCAAGGCCAGGGACAGCTCCCTTGGAGATCGATAAGGCCCCGGGAATGCTGATCCAACACGCACCCCGCAGCTCCGCGGCTCTAATGTAATGGTAGACTGGGGAAGATGCCAGGGCAATTGCCTGGCCTCGCGTCGCGGCTTGCCGCGCCCGGCCGGCGCCCATGTCATGATAGCGTGGAAAGATCCACTTTGCTCCTTGCGAGCTTCTTCTCCATCTTTCTTTCCTCGCGGCGAACGATGTAGATAATAGCGATCGCGCCGACGATGAAACCAACAAGTCCGATGACCCCAAGCGGGCCACTGATTCGATGAATCGAATCGCCCAGCACAAAGGCGCCTATTCCAAACACCAGCGCCCAAACGATGCCTCCGGCCGCATTGAAGAACAAAAATGGCGGCCATGGATATTTGTTCGCACCCGCGAGCAGCGCCGCGAGAACGCGCAGGAAGGCAAAAAATCGGCCGAAAAAAACGATTTTTCCGCCATGCTTTTCGAAGAGATATTGCCCGAGGATGAGCCTTTCTTCCGGAAGGTGAATAAATTTGCCGTAGCGCAGCAAGAATTTCCTACCCCATGTCCGGCCGACCCAGAAACCGATATTGTCGCCAGTGATCGCGCCTGCCGCCGCGCAGGCGATGACAAGGGGGAGGTGAAGCTGACCGGTCGCTCCGGCATAGATCGAGGCCAGAACCAGAACGGTTTCTCCGGGCAGAGGAACGCCCGCGCTCTCCAGCATGACAATGAGGAAGACGAACCAATAGCCGTGCTGTGCGACGAGCGGTTGAATTTGGGTTAAAAACACGAAGTCTCCGCTCTTTCCCGCGCCGGCGGGTTTTGCTCAAAAGCGCGCCCATCCGATACGCAATTGAAGCGGGGGTGGCAAGCCTGTTTGTCAAGTCGCATCGAATGAGTGCAAGACCCGAGAGAGTTGGGGGCTTTTTGGACGAGATAGTGCGATAAAATAAAGATAGGGATACCATGCGCTCATCAACTTGAAGCGAGCATGGTCTAGGTTGCTGATTCCAAAATTGGGGTCCGCTTCAGCCCAGGGTCAGTTGCGGATCAGGTTCAGTAACTCGCGCTGGATCGCCTCGTTGCCGGCGCAGATGGACCCCTTGGCCAGCATCGAGGCACCACCATCCGCGTCGGTCACAAAACCTCCCGCCTCCTTGATCATGATAATTCCAGCCGCGACATCCCAGGATTGCAAATTACGCTCCCAAAAGCCGTCGTAACTTCCCGAGGCAACAAAGCAAAGATCGAGCGCGGCGGCGCCGAGGCGGCGAAGATTGCCGGCCTTCGCCATGACCGTGACGAAATCGGCCATGAAGCGCGGATGCTCCTTGGCTTTGCCGAGATGCGGAATGCCGCAGCCGATCAGGCATTCGGCCAGATCGCGCCGCGCGGCGACGCGCAGCCGCCGGTTGTTTTGGTAGGCGCCTTGCCCTTTCTCGGCGATAAACATGTCGCCATTTGCCGGGTTATGGACGAGTTCCGCGACGATCTGGCCTTCGCGGGCAAGACCGATCGAAATCGCGAATATTGGCAAGCCATGCAGGAAATTGGTGGTTCCATCGAGCGGATCGATGAACCAGGTATGGCTTTTGTCGGTGCCTTCTATCTCGCCGCTTTCCTCCATCACGAAACCATAGCCCGGCCGCGCTCTGCTTAACTCCTCATGGAGAATTTTTTCGGCCCTGTGATCCGCAGCGGTGACGAAATCCCCCGGTCCCTTCACCGAGACTTGCAGGTTTTCCACCTCGCCAAAATCGCGCTTCAAGCCGCGCCCCGCCTTGAGGGCGGCGGCGGTCATCACGTTCATGAGCGCAGATCTGATCATGGTCTCCCCGTAACCTGCCCATCTAATCCGCCCGCCATTTACTAAATCGGGGCCGGCAAGGGCGATTGGATAGGATTTTACTTTTCTTCTTTCGGACCCGGCGAAGAAAAAACTGCGCCGCCTCACACCCGCATCGGCATCAACACATAAAGGGCGGCCGCGCCATCGCGGTCTTGCACAAGCGTTGGCGAGCCGGGGTCGGCAAACTTGAACAGCACGGTGTCGCTGTCCAGCTGCTCGGTAATGTCGAGGAGGTAGCGGGCGTTGAAGCCGATGTCGATCGGCGCGGAATCATAATCGACGTCGAGTTCCTCGATCGCCGAGCCGGAATCGGGATTGGTCACGGAAAGCGTAAGTTTGGCGTCCGCCACGGCAAGCTTGACGGCGCGGCCGCGCTCCGACGAAATCGTCGAAACCCGGTCGACCGCGGCCGCGAAAGGCGCCCGGTCGACAATCAGGCGTTTGTCGTTGCCGGAAGGAATGACGCGTACATAGTCGGGAAAGGTTCCGTCGATCAATTTCGTGGTGAGCACCACTTGTCCCGCACCGGCCGAAAGTCCGAAGGTGAAGCGCGCCTTTGCCGCCGATATTTCGACGCGAACGTCCATGCCCGGATCCTCGATGAGTTTTTGCACCTCGGATACCGCCTTGCGCGGCACGATCACGCCTGGCATGCCAATCGCGCCATTGGGGGCGGGAATATCGATCCGCGCTAATCTATGCCCATCGGTCGCGACGGCACGCAACATCATGTGGCCTTCGACATCGGGAGTGTGCAAAAAAATGCCATTGAGGTAGTAGCGCGTCTCTTCATTGGAAATCGCGAACTGGGTTTTGTCGATCAGCCGCTTGAGGTTGCCCGCCGCGAGGGTGAAAGAGTGAGCGAATTCGCCGGTGGCGAGGTCGGGGAAATCGCTGTCCGGCAAGGACTGCAAATTGAACCGCGAACGCCCGGAGCGCAGCTGCAACTGGCCGGATTCGCCATGCGATTCGAGCGAAACTTGCGCACCGTCCGGCAGCTTGCGGACAATCTCATAGAGGATATGCGCGGGAACCGTGGTCGCGCCGGCGGGCCCGGCGTCCGCCGCCAAGCGCTCGGTGACTTCCAAGTCGAGATCGGTCGCCTTCAGGAGTAGGCTCATGTCTTCGGCGCGCAATAGGACATTCGAAAGAATGGGAATCGTATTGCGGCGCTCCACGACGCGATGCACATGGCCAAGAGACTTCAGCAAAGCCGCTCGTTCGAGAGTAACTTTCATGGGGCGGTCCAATCGGGCTATTATTCGATCCATCATGCCCGCGCCTTGCCTGCGCCGGGGACAGGGACGGACTTTGGCGCGGCTTTCGCCAAATCGCAAGCCGCCGCGATGGATCTGCGGACGGTTTTACACGGCTGTGCGGAGACCTCGGCGCACTGCCAGACTTTTACCCGCCCTAAATCCGCCGGAAGTAAAATAAATATTTCTTCTCCGGCGAAGAAGTGATGGTTTGACATGAAAAGTCGAGTAAGTTCTTCTGCGGGGCGTGGCGATTGATACGCCTAGCTGTGGCGCGTGTGAGAGCGTTGAACACCGACAACTATTTTGAGAGTAACGCAATGTCGATCAAGGCGGAGATCGCCCAATATATGGCCTCGTTGTTGGATCTTCGGGTAGCTAGAAAAGGACGGGTTGGCCCCCTGCTCGAGGATGACTTTCTTGAGCGCTTTTTTCAGTATTTTGATATCGACTGTGTATTCGATGTCGGTGCCAACATGGGCCAGTATGCGAGAAAGATCCGCAGAAAGCTCAACTACAAAGGTCGCATTATTTCTTTCGAGCCGATGCCGGACATAGCGGCGCGGTTAAGGCGCGAGGCGGAGAACGATGGTCTTTGGTCTGTCGAAGAGGTAGCGCTCGACAGCGTGAACAGGAAGGCTACTTTCAATATCATGCAAGACACTGAATATAGCTCATTGCGCAAACCAAAAAGCAGCGAAATTGGCATACATGCAGGACCAGCAAATATAGTTAGTATGATTGAAGTTGAAACAAAGACTCTTGGTGAGTATTATAATAAATATAAAAACATGTATGGGTTTTGTCGGCCATATCTAAAAATAGATACTCAGGGAAATGACCTCGACGTTGTCAAAGGCGGATACGATGTCATTAGTAACTTTGTTGGATTACAATCTGAGCTGGCGTTTAAAAGGATTTACGCTGGCTCAGCCTCCTATCGGGACGCGATCGATTATTACGAATCGCTCGGTTTTGAAATAAGTGCTCTAGTTCCTAACAACGTTGGCACATTTCCATACCTTTACGAAATGGATTGTATTATGATAGGCAAATCATTTCTTCCAAACAGCGGCATATCGGCTTGCCGCCCCTCTCCGGGCATGGCACCTGAATGATTGGGAGCAGCTAATTTCAATTGTACACCGCTCGTTAAATGATGTGTCGCTACTGTTAACTTGCGGACACAATCGCTAATGTTTTCGCCCGCTGCACAAGAACTCTGCAACAAGACCCTTTGTATTCCCTGCAGCCGGCAAAGATATCAACGGCCTATCCAGGCGCGGCATTCATATGAATATGGCCCTTACGTTTAAAGGCGGATGGGCAGCTCGGAAAATCCTTCTACCATGCGGGATGACCCCCAACGGAATCAAATGGCTTCAATGAAAGGATGGGATTTATCAAACCGGCACTGTCGCACCTCTCAATCTCCCGCGAGGCGGCGGAATGCCGCGAGCTGACGTTCGGCCAGCCTCCCGGAAACCCCTAAGCAAGGATTGACGAAAACATGCCGCGCCGTGCCGGACAATCGCGGGTGACCAGGAAACGCCGTTCGCCTGCCGCCCTGTTGCTGTACTGGGGCATGATCGCAACGGTATGGGCCGTGGCGGCGGGCGCGGGCGTGATTGCCTATCAAGCGACGAAATTGCCACCGGTTGACGCGCTTGCGGTGCCAAAACGGCCGCCGAACATAGCCATCCTCGACGAAAACGGCGTTTTACTTGCCAATCGCGGCGATACCGGAGGCGCAGCAGTCCGGATCGCGGATCTGCCATACTATCTGCCAAAAGCCTTTATCGCCATCGAGGATCGCCGCTTTTATTCGCATTTGGGAGTCGATCCTTTAGGAATTTTGCGTGCCGTGATGCGCAATATTGCAGGCGGCGGCATGGTGCAAGGCGGTTCGACACTGACGCAGCAGCTTGCCAAAAACCTCTTTCTGACTCAGGAGCGGACAGTTTCACGCAAAATCCAAGAGGCGATCCTCGCGCTCTGGCTCGAGCATAAATATTCGAAAAATCAGATTCTGGAATTGTATCTTAACCGCGTCTATTTCGGCTCCGGCGCCTATGGTGTCGAAGCGGCAGCGCAAAAATATTTTGGTCACGGCGCCCGCAATGTGACGCTGCCCGAAGCAGCCATCCTCGCGGGGCTTATGAAGGCGCCGACTAGGCTGGCGCCCAATCGCAACCCGTCCGGTGCCGCCGAGCGTGCAAGCCAAGTTATCGAGGCCATGCGTCAGGAAGGCTTTATCACCGATGCGATGGCCGCGCTCGCCTCGGCTCATCCCGCGCAAGCCGTCCGGGACCAAAACGCTAGCGCGGTCAACTACGCTGCCGATTTCGTGATGGATACGCTCGACGATACGATCGGCGCGATCGATGAGGATATTTCCGTCTCGACAACGCTCGACGGAGGCCTGCAGTCGCTCGCGGAAGCCGCCCTTGACGACGCGCTCGATCGCAAAGGCGCGGCCCTTGGCGTTGACCAAGGCGCCCTTGTCGCGCTCGACCCCGATGGCGCGGTCAAGGCGCTGGTTGGTGGCCGCAATTACGCCGATAGCCAATTTAATCGCGCGATTGCCGCGAAGCGCCAACCGGGCTCGGCATTCAAGCCTTTTGTTTATCTCGCCGCGCTCGAAGCCGGCCTGACCCCGGATTTCGGTGCGCGAAGACGCTCCGATCAATGTAAAAGGCTGGCAGCCGGAAAATTATTCGCGCGAATATTTTGGGCCGGTCACACTCACTCAAGCGTTGTCGCTGTCCTTGAACACAGTGGCGGTGCGGCTCGGCTTGGAGATTGGCCCAAAGGCAATCGTCAAGGTCGCGCACCGTCTCGGCATCGTGTCCGGTCTTTCCGCCAACCCGTCGATCGCGCTCGGCACATCCGAAGTTACGCCTCTCGAGATCGTGACGGCCTATACCGCTTTTGCCAATGGTGGCGTCGGCGTGCAGCCGCAGATTATTTCGCGCGTAAAAACCGCCTCCGGCAAACTCCTCTATCAGCGCAAGGGAGCCAGCAATGGCCGGGTCATCGACCCAGCCTATGTGGGGATGATGAACACTATGATGCAGGAGACGCTTTTAACGGGCACGGCGCGCAAGGCCTCGCTGCCGGGCTGGCAGGCAGCGGGAAAAACCGGCACCAGCCAGGAGTTTCGCGATGCCTGGTTCATCGGCTACACCAGCCACCTCGTCGCTGGTGTCTGGCTCGGCAACGACGATAATTCGCCGACAAAAAAAGCCTCCGGCGGCAATCTTCCCGTGGAAATCTGGTCGCGTTTTATGCGCGCTGCCCATCAAGGCATTCCGTCGCAGCCGCTCCCCGGCGGACTCTGGCATGATTATAATTCCGGGCGCGGGCCGATGGCGGAAAACAATGGCTGGCCCTCGCTGCCGGATTTGTTCGGCACGCCCTCCGCCGACCCGACGCGGCAAGTCACGTCGCCCCCGTCCCCGCCAAGAGAAGCGGCGCACACAGCTTCGCCCGTTCACGGCGGCAGCGCGCCGGTGCCCCCGGCGGACATCCCGAATGCTGGGAATTCCGGACAAAGGCGCCGAGCCCAATCCCGCCAGCAAAACTTCTTCGATACGCTGTTCGGCGGTTAAGATATCCGGGACTTAACGTACCAGTTTGCGGGTCCGGCGGCGCTGCAAGCGGCGGCTGCAAAGACACGCAAGTCATCACGCTCGCGAGCCGGGGCCTCGTTCCACCAGGACCTCTTCCTTCGCCTCGCAAGCCAGGTCGTCCAACAACTTAAAGCTAAGTCCCCGCATCTCGACCTGCGAGAAACCAATAGACCGAACCGGAAATTAGGCCGGCGATGAAGAACACAATGGCAAACCGCAATTCCGCGAAACTGACGTCCGCCGCTCGTGGCAAATGGAACACCGCGCGGATAAGCCATGGTGCGAACGCGGCGGCAAAACCTGTAGCGCCGGCATACCAGGAAAGCGCTCGCACACTCGCAATCTCGCCAATCGAGGCCACGGCTATGACGGGAACGGCGCAGACCGTCATGACTGCCGTCCAAACGAAGCGGGTTAGCGCGGCCAAGCCGCCGCCATAAATCCCATCCCCGATATCCGCACCAGCAAGTGCCGAGACCGCAAACTGGATCAAGGCAAAACCGGCCGCTCGCGTCACCGGGTCGACGAGCGCCGCGACCGGAAGACAGACGAGTCCGGCGCCGATCGCGACCAGTGTAGCGAAGATCACGCCGATCGCACTTCGCGGCCAAACCATGTGGCACTTTCGTGCAATCAATCAACACCGCTTTTGAATAGCGTACCTCCGGGGTAAAATCTTGCCGATATTTTCCAAAAATACGAGACTATATGTATCCAGAGGGTGTCTCGCACAAAGCACGCGAAGCGCCTTTCAGGAGCAAGCACGGGTTGAAGCCGACATGTATATTATTGCCCGCAACATATCCGGCCCGCGCTTGCGATGCGAAGCCTTGATGGTCGATAAGAAAAGCTTTACGCCCTGGCCCCCGGTCACGGACGACGGCTGGCGGCGGGCTTATAAATTCCGTGACCGTCTGATGGCCGAGGTGGTGCGTCTTGAACTCGATCCTTTGGGGGAAGAGCTCAAGGTCATCGAGGCGGTTTATATCCGCTGATCGCCCGCGCTTCACTCGGGAACAAAATTCATCGCGACGCCATTGACACAATAGCGCAAATGCGTGGGCGGCGGCCCATCTGGGAAGACGTGGCCCAAATGGCAGCCGCAGCGGCTGCAGTGAACTTCGGTCCGCACCATGCCATGGCTACGGTCATCGGTGCTCTCGATGCTGCCTTCGAGGGGATCAAAAAAACTTGGCCAGCCCGTGCCGCTCTCGAATTTTTTGGCCGCCATGAACAGGCGCTGTCCGCAGCCGGCGCACATAAAGACGCCAGGGCGTTTTTCATGGTTGAGGGCGCAGCTGCCCGGCGCCTCCGTGCCATGCACGCGCATCACTCGATATTGTTCCGGCGTGAGAAGGTGCCGCCATTCGTCCTCTGTATGGGTGACTTCAAAGTCTTTGGACCCCATGATCAGGCGCTCCTTTTGAAGATGTATCGGTGTAGGGTTTCCAAAATTCGAATCCGCTCAATTGGCGTTGTCGTTTCCTTTGTTCGCAGCAAGAGTTTGCGCCTGCGGTCGCGGGGACGATCCTGCTAAAGCGCGCCGCCGCCGCCTTGACTGCGGGCGCGCGGGCTAACTGTCCCTATGCGGCGCCATATCCAGGCCCGGAATCAAACTGCAAAGCGTTGCAAGAGATTGGACGTTAAAGCTGGTTCAGCAGGGCCTCCGCACTTGATATTTCGACCTTGCCCGGCTCCGCTTCGATATTGAGCTTTCGTACCACGCGATTGTCGACCATCATCGCATAGCGCCGCGAACGGATGCCAAGCCCCCGTGCGGTGAGATCGAGCGACAGCCCAAGTGCGCGCGCGAAATCGCCATTGCCGTCGGCAAGAAAGCTGATTTTGCCATCTGCTCCGGTGCTTTTTGCCCATGCGTCCATGACGAATACGTCGTTAACGGCGGTCACCGCAACCTCGTCGATGCCCTGCGCCTTGAACTGATCGAAGTTGGCGAGAAAACCCGGCAAATGGTGTTTGTCGCAAACCCGCGTAAAAGCCCCGGGCACGCCGAAAAGGATCACTTTATGGCCCTTGAAAATCTGATCCGCGGTCCGCAATTGCGGGCCATCCGGCGCCATGATTGTGAAAGTTGCGTCGGGTATTAAATCTCCGGTCTGAATTGTCATCACTGCTCCTTGTGCATCGGGCGCCAGCTGTACATGCCCCAAAAAATCATCCCGCCGTTACAGCGTTAGGTCACATGACAACGACGCCATGATCGCGGAATCGCGCCCGCGAATTTCGCTTTTTTCCCGACTTCGGCCCGATCGCGAGCGGACCCTCATGACTATTCTTCATGGGATGGCAGCGGCATCGAGGTCAACCGCAAACTCGTAGCTTTGCTGTTCATTCCGCAATGTCAGGGTCACCGGGACGGGCTCGCGGCTGCCGGTTCGCGGTTTTTCAGCTTCGACGATCAGGAACTCGTCCGGGCGGCCGGATTTCCTTGTCTCGAAATACCAGCCAGGGGGGGCCTCGGCGAAGAGGTCCTGCGCGCCGCCGGGCAGCGACAGCCGCCAGGTAGGGGCAGGCGCCGCTTCACCCCGCGCGATCGCTACTTTGGCATCGCGTTGATCCGGCGTGAGACGGACAGGCACCGCGGCTTCCGCCGCGGCGATCGCGGCTGCTTCCGGGCTTGCACTGCTGGCCTTCGGGGCGGGGAGCAGGGTAAGGCTCGCCTCCGCTTTGGCCGGGAGGCAGATCCGGGCGCAAACGGCATAGGACACGTTAGCGGTCAATAAGACAGGGCGGGTGGCATCCTTAGGAGTGACACGAACAGGAAAAATCACCCGGTCGCGATAACCAAAAGCCTCGGTTCCGTCTTCGTCGATTCGCATCGGTGCAGGATACGAAACTTCAATCTTTGAGGCGTTCACTGAGCCTTCGAAAGAAAACACCGGCGGGACGCCGGCGCTGCCCGGCATGCGCCAATAGGTGAGGGCACCGGGATCAAGGCGGATCTCGATCCCCGCGCGATAGGCGCCTTGCGGCGGGCCGCCCCCAGCGGCAATCAGTCGCAACGAAGATTTCTGTCCGAAAGCCCACGTGCTCGCGTAAGGATCACAGTGTAAGCTGGACGGAAATACGAGCGGCGACAGATTCGCGCAGGCAAACAGGACACCCGCTCTCCAAGCAAAGTTTGAAGGCTGGAAGGACATTTGCATGGAAAAATACCGGTCAGTGGCCGATGTGCCGGTTAATTTATTTCGCAGGGGTGAAAATCGCAACCGCGATTGCCGCCACTGCGGTTGGCTGCCTTGAGGCGTGTGTCATGGGATCGAAAATTCCGCCAACTGCGTCGCGGCAAAGCCCGAGCAACTTTCTTGATGGACAATTGCTGATAGCGATGCCGGGGATGCCGGACGACCGCTTTGCCCGCTCGGTCATTTACGTTTGCGCTCATTCCGAGGAGGGCGCGATGGGGATTATCGTGAACCGCCCGGCGGAGACGGTCGATTTTCCGCAGCTCCTGGTGCAACTCAATGTGATCGGCCCGGATGAGGCAATTCGTCTGCCGACGCAGGCAAGTTCTATGTTGGTAGTGAATGGGGGCCCTGTAGACACCAGCCGCGGGTTCGTTCTTCATTCCAACGATTTTTCAATCGATAATTCCACTTTGCCGATTGGGGGAGGCGTGTCCCTAACCGCAACAATCGATATTCTCCGGGCGATCGCCCGAGGCGCGGGGCCTGGCCGGGCGCTGATTGCCTTGGGCTATGCCGGTTGGGCGGCCGGTCAGCTCGAGGCCGAGATGCAGCACAATGGCTGGCTCAATTGCCCGGCGGATCCATCTCTCATTTTCGATTCCGCATTGGATTCGAAGTATGAGCGGGCGTTTCGCAAGGCAGGCATCGACCTAGGGCAACTTTCCTCCTATTCCGGTAACGCCTGAGCGCGGCCGCAGGCAAATCGCGCGGGGTTAGCGACTCCGCCATCCCTAAAATGGGGTGCGGTGGAATCGGTTTCGTGACATCAATCCGGCATAAAACGTGCGCTACGAAACCGCGGCATCCGGCTGGGCCCGCGCACATTTTAACGAAGGATCGGCGGCGAGCGCCCCGGCGATCAGCTCCGCAGTTGCTGTTTCGATCCTCTCTTCCAATAGCTTCAGGAAGCTCTCCTTGTCGAGGCCTGGCGCGATCGGTTCGAGGAAGGCGATCGTGACCCTGCCGGGGTGGATCGCAACACCGCGGCGTGGCCAGTAGAGGCCGGTGTTCAACGCGACTGGCACGCAGACCGCTCCTGACTCAGCATAAAGATACCCGACCCCTGACTTATACGCCGGTGGAGCGCCGGCAGGCTTGCGCGTGCCTTCTGGAAAAATAATCATCTGACGGCCCTCGGCAATCGCCTCGCGCACTTGCCTTGTGAGATCGGGCAAGGCCTGCCCGCGCTTGGCGCGGTCGATGGCAATTTGCCCGGCGCCCTTGAGATACCAGCCGAAAACCGGGATCGCCATCAGCTCGCGTTTGAGAATGTAGGAAAAATCCGCACCTTTTGTCGTGAGCGCCATGGTCTCGAGCGCCGATTGATGTTTTGACGCAATGATGCAGGCGCCCGGGGGGAGATTTTCGAGGCCGCGCCAGACGACTTTGGTTTTGCAAATTTCTTCGAGCAGCCAAACCGACGAGCCCGTCCAAAATTTTGCATAGGCCTGGACCCTTTGGCGGCCCATGACGAGAACAGGCAGCCCGGCGAGCGCGAGCACGGTGGTCAGCAAATAAAATGCCGCGTGGAAGGCGAGCGAGCGGAGCAAAATCATGCGGGATCAATCGTGGAATATTGGGGAGGTGCGAGGGGCGAATACGGGCTAGCCTTTGCTTTGCGCTGGTTTTACAGGGCCGCATCCAAGAGGTAAAGCCGCGCGATAATACTTCTTGCCCATATCCAAACCGGGTTATCTTCTTCGCTTGAAGGGGGGACAGAAAATTGAGTGATCCGGGGGCGGCGAGCGAGGCGGCGAAGGCGATCGGCGATACGCTCGGGACATTTGGCGCGTTGCTGGCGGGCTTCGTGCCGGAAGGGCCGCTACGGGCTGCGGTTCTCTTGGTCTGCGGCCTTTGCGTTGCCATCGCTCCTTTCATCTACAAATATTATCTTGGCGTGCTGGCGCAGGGGGCGCAGCCGGAAGGATCGCTTGAGCGGCAGGACTATGACCGGCTGCGAGCGAGCCTGGCCGGGGGCAATCTCGCGGCGCGGCTCTATGCGAAATGGCTGACCGCTTTCCTCGATCGGGTCGAGCGTTTTTTCGGCGATGTCGGCATGGTGGACCAGACGCTGTTTCCGCATGCCTTCGGGCTGAAGATACCCGCGCCGCTGTGGACGGCGCCCGCCTTCGACCGCTGCCTGCTGCTCGCCTTGATCTACCCCATCGCGACGATTTTCCTCATCTGGACCATTTCCGGCCACGTCGGCTCGGCGGAGGCGGCGTTGGGTTTCCGGCCTGATCTACCTGACTGGCAGAGAGGCACTGCGGCAGCTGGGATTGGCATTTATTACCTTGTACTTTGGCGCGCCCACCTAAACGCGGGGTGGAAACACATAGGTCGGCGGTTCGCTTTCGCTGCCGCTACCGCTGTCGCTTTGGTGTTCGCCACCGAGGTCGATGGCGCTGGCGCTTTCGCTGCCTTAGCTCCCGCCTTTTTCGCTACAGCAGTTGCTGGTCCCATCGTTTACGGTGGCCCTTTCGCTTACCCTGGCGCGCCCGCTACCGCCGCCGCCACCGTTTTCGTTAGCGCTATGGCTTTATTTGCCTCCATACCTGCTGTCGCAATCGCTGGGAGTACATTTTTCTTTGTCATAGCTGTTGTCATCGTTTTTGCCGTGGCTGCTGCCACCGCTACTGTTCGGGATTTTTACGGCATGGCGATCAAACAGCGATGGCAGAGGATTTTTCTTGCGTTGTTTCTCCCGGTGATGATCGCAGCTTGTCTCGTCGCGGCCGAGTTGCTGTCGCCTCTGAAAAGCTGGGGAGTCCTTGGTCCCTTGCTGCTCTTCCTGGGTCTGCTTACGCTACTCAACGCGCTGTTCGACTGGGCTTCGCTTGGGCTGACGCGGGCGCTGTTGCAGCGCGGGTTGGAGCTCGGAGGCTGGTGGCCCTATCTTCTCGCGCTGGTGGACGCGGCGCTCGCCGGTGTCATCATTGAGCTTCTCGTACTCACGATGGTGCTCGGCGTTCAGGCTTTTGATGAATTGGCCGTGCATGGCGGCGGCAAGGCAGTCCTGCCATTGGACGCCCTCTTCGAGGGCATCGCCAAAAATCCGGCGGCGCCGGAATATTGGTGGGCCTATGCGCTCTTGCTCTCGTCCATGATCCCGAGCCTGATAAATCTCGCCATCAGCGGCGTGGCCCTTACGCGAGGGATTCCGTGGCTGGCGCGGATTCTCTTGCAATGGATTCCCGATGGCAAAGCTGTGCCGGAGTAAAAACGGCAACCGGCGGCCATAGGTTTGACACTCCAGATGTTCGCGGGCGCATTCCTCGGCATCGCGGCCCAGGCCATTCTCGCCTGGGGCCTCATTTTCCATGTCATGCCATGGTTTGGCCTCGACCTGCTCGACATGGCCCGCGCCGTCGCCGCGTTCGACTTGCCAACTCGGATTGGCCAGCTTTTCGCAGACACGTTATAGCCATAGCCCGCTTCGTGCTCATCTTTGAGGACCGCGGGAAGCGCGCGTCTCAAAGGATGGGCCACACGCGGCTACCAAGGCACCCTCGCCCTTCGAGACAGCCCTTCGGGCTTCCTCAGGGTGAGGGCTTAAGTTCCGTGCAATACGGTTTCCGGCTGATTGACTCGACGTTGAAGGGTTTCACACGCCCTTGTGAAGCAGACAAGCTTAAGCGCCATGAGCCGGCGTTTTTCTTGCCTGGAAAATCAGACCGAATCATGTTCGCTGGCCAATTCAAATTGTTGCACCACCAAGCGATTTTTTGGACACCTAATAAGTCGGCTTATTACCGCCTTGTTACCGTTATTAAATACATAACTAGAAGCCAGGCGTCAGCCACGCCAGCGTCTCGCGCCTTGGTCACGGGTGGCACGGTGCGTTTGATTACCATCTCGGATAAGGCGATTGAGAAAGGGTAGCACGATGTGATTCTTTGTTGCCAGACAAATAATCACAGCTGTGAAATATCTCAATGTGTTATCTCAACTGCGTCAGCGCGATGCGCGACGCGGCAAATTCTGGAGGCTTGAAAATGCGCGGGCTATTTTTCTTCTTCAGTATTTGTATCGGGCTTATCGCGTGCAGTTCAAATTCGGCGCTCGCCAATGATCCGCCGACAGCACGTTGGGACAACGACCGGCAAGCGACATCACGGACTGACTGCCATTTCGATGCGACGGACACATGCCAAGTCGTCAGTAAATCGCAACCTAAAGATAGTCGGTACGCGGCTTCCCAACATTTCGTTAATCCCGCCGACTTTGGCGCTATCGGCGACGGCGTGGCTGACGATACAGCGGCAATGGTTGCGGCCGATTCTCGCGCGGCGGCGATAGGAATGCCAATTCAGCTGACCAAAATTTACCGCATGAGTTCTTCTCGGAGCCTGCTCAGTGACGTCATTTTCCAGGATGGGAAGATCATTGTTGATGACGGATCCGTTGTTACCATCAACGGCTCAATTACTGCTCCGAAGGAAGCACACCTTTTTATCGGAAGCGTTGCCACGCCAAAGGCGTCATTCGTGTCAGTAGCGTGGTGGGGCGCGCTCGTGAATGCCGCCGATTCGGCCCCTGCATTCAGAGCGGCTGTAGGTAGCAACAGAACCTATTTTATTCCCCCCGGAAAGTACACCCTGTCGTCATATGTAGATGATTGTCTACCGGGAGCGCCACTCGGTCCGCAAGTCGTCATCAACTTCTGCAATGTCAATAACATTCATATCAAAGCCTACGGCGCCGTAATCAAGACCGTGCCAGATCCGATCCATCATCGCGCGGAAGTCATGCTGTTTCAAGGAGACAACAGTTTTTCCGTGGAGGGAGGAACTTGGCAAGGTAGCTTGTCATCCGGAGATCTTACCGGCCAAGGCACATGTGCAGCCATAATATTCAATAGTATTGATTTTACATTCAAGGATATGCATTTGACAAAGAGGTATACGCAAGGTTTTGCAGGTGATTTTAATAAGAACGGTAACTTTTCCAACATCCAAATCGATGCAAGCGGGTTGGGGTTCGATCTTGCTTACCAGGAGAACGTATCATTTGATCACATCAGCGCGACGGGGTTCAATACCAATGGGACGGCAACTCCCGGCCGATCCATGATTTCGTTTATTAATGATCCTCCTAGCCTCCCGTATAGGACAGCCTCCTTCGGGGCATCTACAAAAAATATATCAGTATCTAACTCGTCTGCTTCGAATTTCGGATTTACATATCTCATATCAGATGGATATCAATTTAATTTCAAGAACAACAAATCCAATGGTTCAGATACAGCGTACGATTACTATATAGCGACGTCGTCCGGGCGAGGTGTAGGAGCGATAAATATAAAAGGGGCAACTTCCACCGGCTTTAAATCAAGTGTGTATTTCGTAACCGGCCCACTTGCCAAAGGCCAAAGCTTCAACAATATCAATATCTCCGCCTCAACGTTTTCGAAGGATGCAATCGCTGTCGATTCCCAGGGCGACCCAAGAAAGGTTGTCAATCTCAAATTAGATGCGACTGTCTCTTTGCAAGGCAACGGCGCTGACATCGCGCCACAGTTCAGGAGTTTGAGCCGCGCCCCATTTTGATCGGCAAGCGCTAGGCGGTCGGCTTACGATCCGCTTGACCGGCGTGCAGTTTCGCGACATCGCACGAGCCGAGACGCTCACAGCTCTTGTCTAGCCCGGAGCTATCCACAGCGGTTTCTTAGTTCGATCCACGGCAGTCCGGTTCGATTTTGCTGGGCGAGGCGCACGGCATTGATTCTAAGGGTGTCCAGAGTTTTGCGACTCAACTGGACATAAAAAGGATCAGCGCCGTGCCTTATTCGAATACCGTCTTTCGCGATATTTTGAAACTCGTTCCCTGGACCGAGTTTGACCAGCTTGTGGAGAAGCACGGGACCGGCGAATTGGCCCGCAGTTTCACGGCCAAGCGCCAGTTGCTGGCGCTGCTCTATGGCCAATTGCCGGGGGCCTCTTCGGCTCGCGCGGCATCGAAGCTTCGATGGCGAGCCATCAGGCGCGGCTTTATCATGCGGGCGGCGCGGCTCCAGCGCGCTCGACGTTCGCCGGCGCCAACCGGGCTCGCGATTGCAAGGTTTTCTCGGGTCTTTTCACGCATATGCTGGGCATGGCGGCGCGCGGCTTGCGCCGCAAAATGGGCGACGCGGTGCGCCTGATCAATTCGACGAGCCTGCATCTTGCGGGCGCCGGGGCGCAATGGGCGCGCTTTTCCGCTGAAGTCTGCGGCGCCAAGGCGCATGTCATCTATGATCCAGATCTCGGCTGCCCGATCTACCACATGATCACCGAGGCCACTGTCAACGATATCGTCGCCGCCAAAACCATGCCAGTCGAGGCGGGCGCGACTTATGTCTTCGACCTCGGTTATTACGACTATGCTTGGTGGGCTAAGCTTGACGAGGCGGACTGCCGCATCGTGACGCGGTTCAAGAAAAATACGCCGCTCAATGCGGCCAAATCCATGCCCGTCGAGCCCGGAACGGGCGTTTTGAGCGGCCACACCGGTTTCTTGCCGGGGCGTTTGGCCTTTAGCCGCAAAAATCCCTTGCAAGGCGCGGTGCGCGAAATCGTTGTGACGATGGAAACTGGCGGCGCCTTGCGCATTCTCTCCAACGATCTCGACGCACCTGCATGCGAAATCGCCGGTCTCTACAAGCGGCGCTGGCAAATCGAATTGTTCTTCCGCGTGATGAAGCAAACCCTGAAAATCACCCATTTCATAGGCCGTTCCGAGAACGCGGTTCGCATTCAGATCGCCGCCGCACTGATCGCCTTTCTCCTGCTGAGCATGCTGCGCAAGATGGCGCAAAATACACAGACCTTGCTTGAAACCACTCGAACTCGTGCGCACAAACCTGATGCATCGAAAAGACTTCACCCGCCTGAAGCAATTACAAAAACCGGCACCGCTCAACTCAAAGCAGCTCGCGCTAAACTGGAGCTCAACATGAACCGGACAGCCGTGAGTTCGAGGCGGGTGCCGTCGCGGTTTTGGTTGGAATTTGTTTTGGCGCGATCTCCAGCGTGACGATGTTAGATGATCATGCGACGAGGTCAATGATCTGATCGGAAGCCTCCACGCTTAGGCTCTCCCAGCCATCGACTTTGCGCATTGTGATTTGGCCCGAAGCCAAGAGTGCCCAGAACAACATGGCCGGTGTTTGTGCCGGTGGCGAAACATTCCGCGCCTTGATCCGCCGTTTGAATTCCTCGTGCAATCGCTCAATCGCGTTCGAGGTCCGGCTCGATTTCCATTGGCTTTGCGGAAACCGCGTGAAGGCAAAAAGCTTGTCGCCCGCCTCTTCCAAGCTTTCGGCCACTGCAGGGCATGCACGCAAAATGAGGCCCAGGCGAGGAACGTCTGTGCCGCGATGCCGACGAACGTACCAGCGAAAATCCTAAATCGTTAAACCTATGGCCGCCGGTTGCCGTTTGTAAGCCGGCACGTCTCGTCTCTCGGGAATCTCAAAAGAAGCCGCGAGACGATGCTTGTGAACCGTGCAGCGTTGGACCAAGGCATTCGGCCACAGCGCGGCGAGCGCCTTCTCATGCCTTGGAGCGCCATCGGCGATGACAAGCTATCGACACGCTCTTCGTCAACATCAGGCCCGACATGCCAATCAAGCACTTCACCGCCTACGATCCGATCGCCAAATGGACGTGTGGCCGCGTCTCGATGGAGGCGAGCGCTACCAGCGCCAAGTCATTGCTCGACAAGCTCGTGCTCGAAGCGCCGTTCCCCATTCGCGGCCTTCAGATCGATGGTAGAGCCGAGTTCAAATCCGTCTTCGAGAAGGAATGCCAGGCGCGGGGCCTCGAACTCTTCGTGCTGCCGCCCATGCGCCCCGTTCTCAACGGCTGCGTCGAGCGCGCCCAAGCAACCTGGCGCTACGCGTTCTACGCCACCTATGACTTGCCGCATCGCATTGACAAATTGCAGACCTTCGTCGACGCCTTCGCCCACCGATTCAACTATCAACGGCCGCACGACGCTCTTGGCGGCCAAACCCCGGCGGAGTATCTTCAAGCTCTCGGCCAAGCAGATCCATCGCCGTCTCATATGTGCTGAGCCCGGACACAGCCTTGACAAGTTGTGATCCCCTTCTCATCGTGGTTTCTATTCGGGCCGGATGCCGGTGTGTCCAGTGCGGAGTTGCCATGAGAATCGTCCAGCCAGGTGATCGCGACTATGATTCCGATCGGCGCATCGCCAATGCACGCTTTGACTACCGTCCGCGGTATATCTGCTATTGCGCGAACGAGAAGGACGTACAGGACGCCCTAAAACTCGCGATACAAGAAGGACTCCCGGTTCGCGTCCGCTCCGGAGGACATCAACACGAGGGCATGTGTTCCGGCAACGGGGTGGTGATCATCGACCTCTCGGCATTCAATCAAATTACATTCATCGGCGGCAGCCCCGAAAACGTATCGGTTGGAGTCGGGGCCAAGCTCAAAGACGTGTACGATAAGACATTGGGAAATAACGTCATCTTTCCCGGCGGCGGCTGCGGCGACGTGCGCGCCGGAGGAACTCGTGCAGGGCGGCGGCTGGGGGTTCTACAGTCGCAACCAGGGTCTCACATGCGACAGCCTCGTCGGCTTCAAAATAATCTCGGCTAACGGGGACGTGATCCAAGTCAACGAGAGTGACCACAATTACAACGATCTTCTTTGGGCCGTTCGCGGGGGCGGTGGCGGCAATTTCGGCATCATCACGGAGTTTCACGTGTCGCTCACCAAGGTCCCAGACCCCATCTGGCAGTTCTCCATCACTTGGGAGGATCCGGGCCTGAGGCAGCCGGTGATGGAAGATTGGCGCCATAACTTCCCCAACGAGCAGGAAGTCAACTTAACATCCTTCTGCCGTCTGAGCTGCGCTGAACACGGGGACGTGCCTGTTGTCGTGGGCGGTAACTTTATTGGGGACAAGGATCGGATCGAGCCTCTTCTGAAGGGCCTGTTGCCGGGAACGTTCAGACGAGGGAAGCCCCTCCCTTTCAATCCCGTGCACAATGTCGCGGGAGCGGAACTCCGCATGGCTTTCCACCACCCGGAGTACCAGCCCGGACCCCCGCTAGCCGCGCTGCGCGCGCTCGTCCCTGGAGAAGCGCCCAAAGAAACCTGCAACGGAGGTTACTATCCACACAAGGTTTCCTCCTGCTTTCCCCGCCCGGATTTCTCAAGTTCGGCGACGCAAAGTATCAATACGTTTCTTGACCAGTCGCCACCTGAGCCTAACGCCCGCCGCTATCTCAGCCTTCATTCCATGGGCGGTAAGATACGTAACCGAGCCCTGCAGGATGTGAGCTCTTTCGCATGGCGCGACAAGCCTTTCATACTCCAGTACCAGGCATGGTGGGCGAACCCGGCGGACAAACCTTTGGGACAGCGCTGCCTCGCTTGGATCCGGGACTTTCGCGAAACGATGCAACAGTACACCGAGGGCGCGTTCATCAACTTCCCCGACAAGGACCTCGTTCCAAATCCGGACACGCCGGAGGGACGTGTGAAACTCCTTGAAATCTACTATGCGCTCAATCTCGTTCCGTTGATGAGGATTAAGAACGTATACGACCCAAAAAATATTCTCGACTTCGAGATGGGCATTCTTCCCCCGCCGTAGCCTGCAACCACAGCAAAGGGAGGGATCCAAACATGGCTGCTCAAACGACACTGAAGATCACAAACCGCTCCGGGGCCGAGGTCAAAGTCTATTTGACGCTGGGCGCCGTCGCTGGGTGCGTTCAGGACGCGAACGCCATACCCGCTCGTGACGGATCGGGTGAACCCGCTGCAAGGCTGGTTCTTCCTCCCAGGCGGGGCGACGAAGGCCTACGCCCCGCCCCAGGGGCAGGGCATCAACGGCAACTTCACCTTTGGTTCGCCGCCGCTGAACTGCCCGACCGAACAATACAGGAGCGGCATCAACCTCGCCGAATTCATATTGAACAACAGCTTTCAAGGGTCCGGCGCCCAGGAATTGATCGACATCAGTTGTGTCCCCGGGACCAATGCCCTGATCGCCTTCGCGATGAGCGGGGGCGGCACGTGGAACGCCGGGTCTTCGCAGCCCAATGTCTCACAATTCGCCAATAAGCCGCTCGGGCAGAATACGGGCCTCGTGGGCGTCTACCCCTGCGGATGCGACAATTGCACATCGCGCGCGGATCCGCCTCAGCGCCACTGCCCTGCGTCTCCGCCCCCGCCCGCTTATGAGGCGTGCCAGTCGCAGCCGATCTGCAATGTACAGCGCGACGCCACAAACTCGGGCGGCGAAGTCGAAGTGGTCTTTCATGGCTTTCTGCCGGAGTGACCCAGGATGTCGTCTATGCCTGCGATCCCCTTCCACGATCCCGGCGTCACCTATAACGGCCTGCATTCCACGGAGAACCCGACAGCGGCTGAGGTGGCAGCGGATCTCGCCGCGACGAGGCAGCACTTCGGTTCCGCGCGGACCTATTATCCGCAATATGGTGGGGGCGCCGTCGATGTCGGCAAGGCCGCCAAGGACGCCAATTTGAACCTGCTGCTGGGGCTCTACCTGTTCGACAACCACGGCTGGACGGACGGCGACTACCAGCGCTTTGTTAAGCCGGCCGTGGCGCGGGGCAACATCGAGGGCGTCCTTATCGGGAACGAGGACCCGGACATGATCGACAACGGCATCATCCCGAAGTACCTGAAGCAGGCGAAGAGCGACTTCCCGCAGACGCCAGTGGGGGCGTCTCAGACATCGGCTTTCTGGCTCTCCGACGGACGCGCGGCGCAACTCCTCCCGCTCGTCGACTTCATTGGCGTCAACATCTACCCGGCCTGGGACTGGCACCATGCTGACGCCAACAATCAGCCGATCGGGGTCAGCCCGGAAACAGGCTTCAATTCTTTCCGCGACACCTACAACCAAGTGACGTTGAACTATCCCGGGCGGCAGATCGTGGTTACCGAGACCGGGTGGCCCACCACCTTCGGCCCGATCGGCTCGCAGCAACTTCCAATCGGAATCACCAACGCGCGGGATTATCTTCAGCGCGCGATCGCATGGGCCAAGGCGCAGCACGTCGTGCCGTATATTCACAACATGTTCGATGATCAATTCGGCGTCAATACGAGCTCGCCGTTCAACTACCACTTCGGCTTAATCGACAATACGGGCAAGCCCAAAGGAATCCTGTTCTGACGAACCGCAGCATCGCACTTGTCACTTGGCCGCCCGCGGAGCCCCCCGGGCTGGCGGCTTCTTTCTCAATGCGCCCGAAGCAGCACCCGCCCGGCTAAGACGCGTTTCGCCTTGATAGTCACTACTTGCTGCATGGGGACCACTCCATCGGAGCCGAGGAACGCGGCAGGGACATTTAGGGGCCATGGGTACCTAATGTTCTGGTTCGCACCCCAGGACCAGTCAAATTAACTCTGAAGCCCCGTCGGGTCGCAAATTTGAGCCGGAATCCGGCGCGGGAGGCGAAGCGCGTTTTGTGAAGCGGCTCTTCCGCCTCGCCGCTTGATATGGCGAGACGGGAGGCGCAAATTGCGCGTCCCGCTCACCAATCCGGTCGTCGGCGCATGTAGGGAGAAAACCAATGGAGCCATTGCTCGGACAGATCATCCTCTTTGCCGGCACTTTTGCGCCGAAAGGCTGGGCCTTTTGCGATGGTTCGCTGCGGAGCATCTCGCAGAACATGCCGCTCTTCTCGCTCCTCGGGACGACTTACGGCGGCAACGGCAAGACCGATTTCGCCCTGCCGGACTTGCGATCACACGCGCCCGTTTCGGGCTCGAACTACCTCATTGCGGTTGAGGGCATCTACCCGGCGAGGGACTGAGGCCACCAACTGAAGTACTGGCCACTGCTGAAATGTCGGTTACTTTCGCACGAGCGCGGCAGATCTTCTGGATCCCAGCTATGTGGGTTTGCTGCTGACCGTACGCGCCGACAAGACAAAATGTTAGAGCCATTTTCTGATTCACCCAATCGGAAATGGCTCTAAGTCGACGGGGAATTCATCTGGGAATCGTGAGCATGAGGCGCCGCCCTTTGAAAGCGGACAAGGCGGCCGCCTCGATGCCGGACCCGTTATTTCGTGGCCGTTACAAAAGACTTTTCGTCGAAACGGAACATGAAAGTGTTGAACACGGTGTCCACCCAGACCTCGATTTCCCGCCGGGAAGGTGCCGGCTAAAGGGGGCTGTATTGAGACGGAGGCTGACTGCTCGGATCCGTTGCTGTTATTGATGGTGTTGCTATGGGTGAACGTCATTTTGTCATTCACCGAGAGCGTGGCCTTGAACAGTCCCCCGAAGTCTTCGTCAGCCGAAACTCCTACGGACACCGAACAATTCACCTCGTGAGTGGAGCCCGAGCTCACGGTGGTGCCCTTCGTCGCCGTAAAGCCCGTGCTGTATTTGCCTGGCACGTAAGGGAAGTCCTGACTGAGCTTCACATACCGCGTTGTGTCGGGCTGCGCGTTGGAGTCACTTGAGAAAGGGTTGGTCGCGAGGATATTATTGCAATCAGTCGTGGTCATCCCCATGCCATCCAAAATCTTCTTAACCCCTGCCGAAATAGGCGCTGTTCCCTTCAACTGCCCGCCAGTCAAAGGCACAAATACTAGACCTTCATCAGGTGACACTTGTAAGCCCCAAACACACTTACGCGCATCGAGATCTGGACCTGTTCCTTGACCGACCAACGCAACCATTTGTGGATTGATCCACACTAAGTAAACGTCCCAATCGTGATCGATTCCATCCGTCGTATCGGAACCCGTTACGGTCTTTGTAATTGTCAAGCTCTTCGTCACGGACACTGACTGCGTATTGGCGCTGGACTCGGAGACATCGAAACCGGCGGAAGCTCCGACGCCGAAGGCGCTAACGCTTGCGCTGACACTGATGTCATTTGAGAAGGCTTTCGTCGTGGAGACCGCCGAGCCCATAGAGCTGCCATCCGCGTATTCCACAACCGAGGATTTTCCGGTCGCGGACACGGGCGGGGCGTAGAGAATAGAGAGCAATTGGTAGCGCGGATTTACGGCGCCATAGGCGGCCGTCAGGGGCACCGACTGCGTCCCGTCCCGGATACCCGTCACTATATTGGATGAGAGGAAGTATATGCTCCCGTCAAAGGCTGACGCGAGGTCAGCCGGCTGATACCCTGAATCGTCTAGATTAAAGTAAGTTGGAAAACCGGGGGAGGTTAGAACTCGGCTCCTGCCAACTTGTATGCTCGTCGGGTTGCTGCGGGTTTACGCCATAGTGTCCTTTTAACGTCAATTCATTTGCATGACCCATTTCATCTAGATTACCAAAGAGGTACACATTGTCGTAAACTGTGCTCTTTGAGCAGTACTTCTTTAGGCCATGCGGCGATGGGAGAAATTCAAAGATTGCGGTTGGTCTCGCCTCTGGGACGTCGACCACTTTGCCAATGCCGCCGGGTTTATTTTGGCCCATTCCGTTCCCATCATCTTCGAGGGACAGAAATCAGTATGTATTTCCGTAGTGTGTCATGAACACTCTTTTCATTTTGCTCCTCTTTCTGCCGGCATCAAACGAATGGCTCCCGCCCCTTTCGCCAATTTTCCGCGGCGAGTCATGGCGTTTCCTCCCTCAAGTTATCCAGACAGAACGATAGTGGCCGTGCCCGAAAGTTTTATCCGCCTATGGGTTCGCGTCTGGCGGTTGGATAGGCCTCATGGGCCAACAATAGTGAACAGCGTCAAAAGCTCATCTCTCAGGCGGCAGTTGAAGCTTAGCTGTCCGGTGCCCACAGTCAAGCTTAATTGCTGCGCGGCGGAGCATATTTTGTTCCGCACCGCACCAGGGCGCTCGAAAAGATGGTAACGCGGATAAGGCAGGCTACAGGAGAGCTGCTATAATTTTAAGAAATTCTACCAGCTCCTCCAGTGTGCTCGCGGCGGGTTCAAAGAGGGAACCGTCGGCGAGCCTCACCGGGCTTGCCGGACCTTCTGGGCTTCCATGATCCGCATCGATGGATTTTCGCCACCATTCTGCATGGGCGCTCCACTCCTCCGTGTTTACAAGCTCGGGCGTCGCGAACCAGACGTTCCAAGACAGCACCTGGTTAAGCTGGAGCAAGTTGCCTGCAGCCATGTTGAATAAATCCAGGACTTTTTGGTTAAAGGTATCGACGGCGTTATGATTTGTCT